>NZ_CP051167.1:0-1200000 GCF_012295525.1 Oxynema aestuarii AP17
GTGGAAATTCCCCTCGAACAACTTTGGGATCGGGTCCTTGAGAGATTGCAACTACAACTGAGCCGCCCCACCTTTGAAACCTGGATCAAAACGGCGAGTCCGCAACAACTCGCCGACGATTGCTTAGTGATTTGTACCCCCAATCCCTTCGCCCGCAATTGGTTGCAGAAATATTACCTAAAAACGATCGCCGACGTCGTCCAAGAAGTCCTCGGGCGTCCCGTCGAAATTAGCATCAAAACCATTCAAGAGACGGAAACCAACGGCGGCGGAAATAGTGACATTCTCTGGTCTTCGCCGATTGCCAACGTTCCTCCCGTCCCGGCGCCCCACCGTCCCCGTCCGAGCGAGCTCAATCCCAAATACGTCTTTTCTCGCTTTGTCGTCGGTTCCAACAACCGCATGGCCCACGCCGCTTCCCTCGCCGTCGCCGAGTCTCCCGGTCGCGAATTCAATCCCTTATTTCTATGTGGTGGGGTCGGCTTGGGAAAAACCCATTTAATGCAGGCGATCGGTCATTATCGCCTCGAAATTTGTCCCGATTGCCGGGTTTTTTACGTTTCTACCGAACAATTTACCAACGACTTAATTGCTGCCATTCGTAAAGATGGAATGCAAAGTTTTCGCGAACATTATCGCGCTGCCGACGTGTTACTCGTCGATGACCTCCAGTTTATCGAAGGCAAAGAATACACCCAAGAAGAATTTTTTCATACCTTTAACACCCTCCACGAAGCCGGAAAACAAGTAGTTTTGGCCGCCGATCGCCCCCCGAACCAAATCCCGCGTCTGCAAGAACGACTCTGTTCGCGATTTTCAATGGGATTGATCGCCGACATTCAACCGCCGGACTTGGAAACGCGGATGGCGATTTTACAGAAAAAAGCCGAATATGAAAATGTGCGTCTCCCGCGCAACATTGTCGAATATATTGCCGCGCATTACACGTCCAATATTCGCGAACTCGAAGGCGCTTTAATTCGCGTCGTCGCTTATATGTCGATTTCCGGCTTACCGATGACTGTCGAGAATATCGCGCCTATTCTCCATCCCCAAATGGAAAAAGTCAAAGCGACGCCGGAATCGATCGTCGTCGCCATTTCCGATACCTTTGGCGTGTCGGTTGACGATCTCAAAAGCAATTCTCGCCGTCGCGAAATCAGTCAGGCGCGCCAAATTGGCATGTATTTAATGCGACAGCATACAGAATTGAGTTTGCCGAAAATTGGCGAAGAATTTGGCGGCAAAGATCATACGACGGTACTCTACAGTTGCGAAAAAATCGCTCAATTAAAAGAGAACGATCCGGAGTTAGCCAATACTTTACAACAGTTGAGCGATCGCATTAATTTTGCCAATCATAGTTATTGAGGGAGTTAGGGGTCGGAAACCAGGCGTGAGCAACCCGTAATGCGGGGGTCTCAACTGCGCGAACGTCCGCACTCTTTTTCCCAGTCCTCCCGATTCCCTCGATCTAAACTCTAAACTCTAAAATCGACTCTCCCGATTCCTTCGATCTAAAATCTAAACTCTAAAGTCTAAACTCTAAAATTCCGTTCTCCTATGCAACAACCGCAACACTTATCTTCTTCTGATTGCCAACCTTCCGCATTACTCGATCGCGCGATCGACCGCGAACCGATCGCCGTTACGCCGGACACTCCGGTGGTCGAAGTGCTGGTCGCCATGAGTCAAAATCGAGCGAGTTATATTTTAATTCTAGAGAATGAAAAATTAGTCGGCATTTTTACCGAACGAGATGTGGTCAAACTGACCACGACGCCGATGGACTGGAGCGAAATTCTCGTTGCTCAAGTCATGACTTCCCAATTAATTACCCTCTCGTTAGAGGAAAAAGGAGATATTTTTTCCGTTTTATCTTTACTGCGATCGGCCCGCATTCGCCACCTTCCTTTACTCGACGATCGCGATCGAGTCGTCGGCGTCATTACCCCGGAAAGTTTGCGTCAAGTTCTCAAACCGACGGATTTACTACAAATCCGACGAGTGGGAGATGTAATGGTCACGCAAGTAGTGAATGCATCGCCTTCGATCTTAATGTTTGAATTGGCGCAAATTATGGTCGAACAACGCAAAAGTTGCGTGGTCATTTGCGAAAAAAGCAACAACGGCGATCGCCAAATTCCCATCGGGATTGTCACCGAACGAGACATCGTCCAATTCAAAGCCATGGGATTAGATTTATTCACCACTCCCGCCGAAGCGGTGATGAGTACGCCACTGTTTCCAATTTCGGTCAACGCCTCATTATGGGAAGCCAACCAAATGATGCAAGAACATTGCATCCGTCGTTTAGTCGCGGTGGATCTTGAGGGAGGTTTGGCGGGAATTGTGACTCAAAGTACCTTATTGCAAGCGTTAGATCCGGTCGAACTCTATTCGACGGTAGAATTACTGCAACAAACGGTCACCAAACAGACCTTAGAATTGCAAAAAGCCAATGAGGAAATGAAGCGGGAAGTCAGCCAACGACAGGAAGTTCAAACGCAATTAGAAGAACTCGGAAAAAATTTAAAACAACAGGTTGACGAACGCACTCTAGAACTGCAAAAAGCGAACAGCCAACTCCAAGAAGCCAATTTAGCGTTAGAAAGAGCGAACCGAGAACAAGCAATCCTCAATGAAGAGTTAGAACGACGGTTAAAACAATTAGAAAAGGCTCAAGTTCAACTCGTTCAAAGCGAAAAAATGTCTGCTCTCGGTCAACTAATCTCGGGTATCGGCCATGAAATTAATAATCCGGTGACCTTTTTAAAAGGGAATCTCAAACACGCGCAAGCTTATATTAAAGATTTATTAGATCATTTAGAATTATATCGTCAAGAATTGAGCGATCCGAGCGATAAGATTAAAGATCATGCGGAAGAGATCGATCTCGATTTTGTCCGGCGAGATTTACCGGAAATTATCGATTCGATGACGGCGGGGGTCGATCGCGTCAGCCAATTGAGCGTGTCGTTGCGGACGTTTTCGCGATCGGATGCGACGTCTAAGGTTCCGGTCGATTTGCATGAGGGACTTAAGAGTACCTTGGTGATTTTAAAACATCGGTTGAAAGCCAATGAAAATCGTCCGGATATTAAAGTGATTGAAGATTATGGAGAGTTGCCGAATATTCCGTGTTATCCCGGGCCGATGAATCAGGTTTTTATGAATATTTTAGCTAACGCGATCGATGCGGTGGAAGAGTCGAATCGGGGGAAGTCTTACGATCGCGTGGTCGCCAATCCGAATAAAATTTGGATAAAAACGCGCTGGGAAGGGGGTGAGGGAGACCATCCGCCGAGGGCGATCGTTTCGATTAAAGATAATGGCATGGGAATGCCGGAATCGGTTCGAGAAAAGATTTTCGATCGCCTATTCACGACAAAACCTATGGGGAAGGGAACGGGTTTGGGATTGTCGATTAGCTATCAAATTGTGGTGGAAAAACATAAGGGCAGTTTGATCTGCCTCTCGGAACTGGGAAAGGGAACGGAATTCCAGATCGTACTACCCGTCCGTCAAAAACGATCGGATTGGTGAATTGCCCATTGCCGATTCCCGAGTTCCCGAGGTTCGCGAAATTATTGCAAAGTCGGCAAGATTTCGCGCAGTAAATCGGAGGTGACGCGATCGCTGATGGTGGCTTCGCCAATCCGTTTGGGTAAAATAAAGCGAACTTTGCCGTCTTTGACTTTTTTATCGGTTTTGAGGGTTTCTAAAATCTTTTCGATGTCTAAATTACTGGGTAATTTCGTCGGCAATCCGGTTTTTTCAATTAACTCAAATTGACGGGCGTCGCAGGCTTCGTCCCAGCATTTTAATTGTACGGCACAACGACTGGCGGCGACCATGCCGATCGCCACGGCTTCGCCGTGATTGGTGACTTTATAGCGGGTCAAACTCTCGACGGCGTGACCGATGGTGTGACCGTAGTTGAGAATGGCGCGCAATCCGGCTTCGCGTTCGTCTTGGACGACGACATCGACCTTACTCTGACAGGAACGAACGAGGATGTCGTGCAGTAATTCTTCCGGGAGAAACCGCAACTGGTCGAGGCGATCGCACCGTTCCATTTTCTCAAATAAAGCTTCGTCCCAAATGACGCCGTATTTAATCACTTCAGCCATTCCGGCGCGAAATTCGCGGGCGGGTAATGTTTTGAGAACTTTCGGATCGATTAACACCAAACGCGGTTGGTAGAAGGCGCCGATCAAGTTTTTCCCTTTGGGATGGTTGACCCCGGTTTTACCGCCGATAGACGCATCGACCATCGCCAACAAGGTCGTGGGAACTTGGATGAAGTTCATCCCCCGCAACCAGGTCGCCGCCGCAAATCCGGTCATGTCGCCGATGACGCCACCGCCGAGGGCGACCATGGTAGACGATCTCTCTAACTGGTTTTCGAGGGCTTGACCGTAGATTTTTTGAATGGAATTGAGGGTTTTATACTGTTCTCCCGCCATGATGATGCAATGGGCGACCTCGAAGCCGCGATCTCGTAACGACGCCATCGCGCGATCGCCGTAGTGGCGGAAGACGACGGGGTTGGAAACGAGCAAGACTTTTTTACCCAAATCGAGCGATCGCATCCGTTCCCCGAGTTGGTCGATCGCGTCGGGGGCGATCTCAATATCGTAAGAACGCTCCCCAAGATCTACGTGAATCACTGACTGCATAGTCCAACCCAAATCAACAAGCATTGTGGGCTGTATTCTATCGCACTCCATGCATGAAGCTCTCCCCACCTCGCCGAAGGCAGGTGGAGGTGTCAGTGCTAACCTGGAACGGTGCTAGTCCACAGGTCACACAAACAAGCCCAGCTTCTAGGCGAACGTCCAGAACTTTGGCTGGAACGTTCCTCACTGTCCTTTCGGCAAGTGAGCTGAAGAATACCCCGTGCAGCAATGTTCAGCGCCCTATTGAGGTCGGCGTTGTACCGCTTGCCCGAAGAAAATTTGGCCAGCGCATAGTTTTTGGAGTCCCGCCGCACCACTCCACTCCCGTCATAGGCAAGCTTTGAGGTATAGGCGGCAACGACATCCACGACCTTACCGCCCATCTCTTGCCACTTCATCTCGGTAAAATCTCGAATCATACCCTTGAGCCACCCGTGAAAGCGTTGGCGCAGGTTAGACCGTTTTTGTCCACCCTTGGCTTTCCATCCTTTCAGGTTCTCAAAAATAATGGCATCGGCCTTGAATTGTCGGGCAATTTGCACGATACGCTTCGAGACGATCTGCCCGATTTGACGGTTGATGTTACGGCATTTGCGATAGGTATTAGAACAGAAGCCTTTTTGAAGACTTCCGCCTTTTCCCATTGTCTTACTGGCTCGTTTCGATACCGATTTCAGCCGTTGGTCTCGACGGTCTATGTCTCTTCCTGGGTGAATAAATTCACGATGGATTACAGTGCCGTCAAAATTCACGACTGCCACGGTTGCGGTGGTGTTAATACCCAAATCAACACTAATCACAGTGCCATTCACCTGTCGCTGGGGTGGATGGCACTCAAACGGGATCGAGAGGTGACAAGCATTCTTGTCCTCATTAAAAATGAGGGAAGGTGACAGCAGTTTGTTGCTGTCTACCGTATGTCGTTCTCGCAGACCAGTAATTTGAACGGTCGTCCAGACCCAATCCGTCCCGTTAAATACTTTGATGGAGCTGCGATCGTAGCCCTGTAGTTTGTAGCATTGACCTTTGTACAATACGGGATAACATCCGGTATTCGCATTCAGGACGGGGGGTTTGGCCTGGCGATGTCGGCGAATGCCACTTTGCCATTCCCGATACCGGGTCATGTAGCTACTGACTTGTCCGGCGGCGAAGACAATGGCGGCTCTTCGGTAGTAGCTGGGGAATTTGTAAAAGGTCGAGTCGAACTGAGGATATTTAGGGTGGGGATTCTCTGCGGTTTGGTGAATCAGTTTCTCAACCGCCAGTACTCGTTTTTGGCTGGACAACCCTGCTAGAGAAGACCAATGGGTCAACAAAATTCCGACCAAGTGCCGACACCCACGACGATAGACCTTAACCGTCTCGCGAAACAGCCGTCGCTGTTCTTTTGTGGGGTTAAGACTCCATTTATCGGTACGAACGATCGGGCCAGGTTTCTGGATTCTCATAACGGTATGATAACTCTATCTTGAGTTGTTGCCGCTCCTTGACCCCCACCTGTTCCTAGGTCGGGGAATGCGTCGCTCTTTTTGTTCAAGGCATCTTGCAAGACCTGAGAATGAACTGCCTTCAGTTCTGGGATCTCATCTTTCGCTTTGGTCAGCGCATTCTGCTGTTTGTAATAGTCGGGATAGGGTGCATCGGCAGAAATGATATATTCCTGCTTGATACTGCAAGCATTGACCGGACATTTACGCGAATCGATCGAGTCCTTGCGCTCTGCCAAAGCGTAGTTATAGACGCGACGACATTGCTCCAACCAATCGAGCATTTGAGCTTTCTGGTCAAGTCCTGGATAGATTCGGTAGTTGTAGGTCAAGTTCAACATACCTATAGTCTAACTGATTTGCGCTTTCCGTTAGACTATAGGTAGTGTGTCGATTTTCGGGGCATTGAACCCCTCAATCGACGCGGGGAGTCCGTGGATCCCGACACTGACCTTTCAGGTACAGCGCGGGACTTATCGCTCCCCAAACCCCTCAAAAGTTAACGGATTTTAATGGAGAATGATTCATGGGAATTACGGCAAGCGGAGCAGTGACCTATTTCGTCCTCTTAGGGGGTGCGTTGGTCGCGGCGATCGGTTTGATGTTCGCGTTGCGTGCGGTCAAGTTGATCTAGATTGATCTAAGTTGATTGCGAACCCCCGCGAACGGCGCGATCGCCTGCGGTTGATTCTGGGATAAACACTGGGATGAAAACCGCAACCCTCGGCAGGGGAGGCGATCGCGCCGTTTGTTTTGTTCGATGGGATCTCCCCACCAAAATTGGGAAAATTGGGGGGCGATCGCTGGCACCGATCGCTGCGGTTTGCGTCAAAATGTATCTAAATGTAAACGATCGCGATCGCCCCCCAAGATCCGACGATCTTCAACGGCGGCGATCGCCCCTTCCCCTCACCTCTGTCTGCGGACAGACCCCGAACCTGCCCCATGCGTGCCGTTTCTTCCCGCCTCGGTGCCTTGTCCCGCCTCGATATTCCGCCTTGGTTTCTCGCCTTCGTCCCCTTCAAACTCGGTGAAGGGCTGCTCATTACCCTCTTACCGCTTTACGTCGTTCAAGTCGCCCACGGCAGTCTCGCCGATGTCGGACGAGTCAACTCTTCCATTGCCCTCGCGGGGGTTCTCGCCTTCACCCTGTGGGGGAATTTGTCCGATCGCCTGGGCCGCCGCCGTCCCTTCCTCTTCTTAGGCTTTCTCGGCTTTGCCCTCTGTACGATCGCCCTAGCCCGAGGACAAACGATTCCCCAAGTCCTCCTCTTGGCGACGATTGCCGGATTTTTCATTGCCGCCATTACCCCGGTGGCGTCTGCGTTGGTTCTCGACAGTATCCCGGATCGGGAACGGGGAACCTCCTTCGGTCGCTTCTATCAAATCACCGCGTGGAGTTTCGTCGGCGGAGTCTTGTTAGGGGCCAGTTGGCTGACGTGGCAACCCGCGAATCTCGAAACCCCCGAGGCGATGCGAATGCTGTTGCTGTTTGCCGGGGGATTTGCTTTCGTCAGTTGCTTGTTGTGCATCGTCTTAGTCCGCGAAGCCCGACAGTTTCACTCGCAGCGCCGCTACACTCGCCAATTTCTGGGGCGTCTGAGTGTGGCGATTATCGAACGACGAGCCTTATTTTATCCGTCGCGGATGTTGTATTTTCTCGGCGATCGGGCCGGGGGGGCGAACTGGCGAGATCGCCTCAGCCACCCCCTCATCCTCTATTACTGCTGTGCCGCCGTCTTTTTCTTCTCGATTAACTTAGTTTATATTCCCTTTCCGATTTTTCTCACCGACGTTCTCGATGCCACGAACGCTCAAGTGTTTCTGATTACCTTGGGCAAAGCGGCGGTCGAAGCCTTATTTTACATGCCCGTCGGTCGCCTGGTCCAGCAGCAATCGGGCATTACCCTGCAAGTGCAAGCCACGGCGGTTCGGGTGGTCATTTTCGTGATTTTTACGGCGGTGGCGTTGGGGGAACCGACCCGGGGGAGTTTAGTACTCGTCGGGATGACCCACTTGCTGACGGGGGTCACCTGGGCGGCGATTAACGTATCGAGTACGACGGCGATCGCCGCTTTAGCGAACAAGGGTCAGGAAGGGATGGCGATCGGCCTGTATAACGCCATTCTCGGCGTGGCGGCGATCGTCGGCAGCACGATCGCCGGACAGTTAGCCAACCGTTTCGGTTACGGCGTCTGTTTCGCCAGTGGGGCGGTGTTAACCGCGTTAACCGCGTTCTGGCTGCTGTCTCTCCAACCGACCCTCGCCGCGAAAACGAATCCGCAAGTCTAATCTCCAGGAGGGGAGAATTGTAACGGATTCGCCCTACCGCCATTGAGAAGAGATCCAGCGCATCCCGCAGGTGAATAAGGTCGTGTCTGCGGGCTGCGCTTCTCCTCTGGTTCCCACGGGTTGTCCGTAGTAAATCCCGCGTCCTCCGGTTCCGATATAAACGCGCCCGAAGACTTCGCGATCGCCTTCCATCGTGCGCGGGTCTTTACCGATCGCCTGTCCGGGAACGTCGATTTTTTGCCAGGTTTCGCCAAAATCGTCGGAACGAAAAATCCCCGCTTCGCCGTTGACGGTTCCGTAAACAAATACGCTGGGCCGATCGCGATCGGGCGCATTGCGACCGAAGGCGAATAAGTGGGCGCGTTGTACCGATTCGATCCGGGTAAAGGTTTCGCCGCGATCGCGCGATCGATACAAGCCGTCCGTATCGAAACTCGCCCACAGTTCCCCCGCCATTCCCGGCGGCGTTTTGAGCAAACTCCAGGTGCCTTTCTGCCAGTCCATGCTTAATTTCGGTAACTCGGCGGCGGTGGCGGCCCAGGTCAGTCCGCCGTCACGGCTGCGATAAACTTTCCCCTCGTCGTAGAGGTAAAAGGTATTGCCTTCGACCGCATCGCTGGCGAGGGGCTGGTTCCACTGCCAAATCGAGACGACCATCCCTCCCGGAGCCCCTTTAGAGACGGTCCAGGTTTTACCGCCATCGGCGCTGGTGTAAGGGAGGCGATCGCTCCCTTCCGGCAGCCAGACGATCCGATCGCGGTCCGTCGCCGACACCGCCACCCGACCGCGTACCGCTTGGCGATCGCCCTCGGGATAACCGGGGAATTCCCGCCAACTTTGACCGTCGTCGGTGGAATAGAGGGCGTATCCCGGGGTGGGCAGTTGGTCGCTGGTCCAGCGTCGTCCCCCGACGGCGACGACGAATTGGGGGTCTTTTTCCGAGGCGGCGATCGAGACGAAATCACTCGCCATCCAACTCGGATCTTGAAATAACTTGCTCGGATAGCGGTTTAAATTGCCGTGGCGCATCCCGCCAATATCCCCGGATCCTTGTAACAGTGCCCCGCTATTCGGTTGACTTTTGAGGGTGAAATTGACAATTTCTTCGTAACCGCGCACCACGCGACGCCACAACGATCGCCGCGCCGAAATGTCGTCGGTTCGCCACACGCCCCAACCGTCGGTATACCAAACCCGTTCGGGATCGTCCGGGGCGATCGCCACGCTGGCGATCCCCGCCGCCCAAAAGCGCTCGTCATCGTGCTGCCAGGGGACGGTATCGGTTCGTTTATACTCGATCTCGCGCCAAGTTTCGCCGCCGTCGTTGGTGCGAAACAGTCGGTTGCCGTGGTTGAAAAACCATTCGGCGGCGATCGCCACCTGGGGATCGTTCGGATCGACGGCGATCGCGTTATACGATTCCACGGACGGATCCGGCGAGATCTCGATCCACCTGTTCTCCTGCCACTTGCGCACCGTTCCCGGCTGGTCGAAGGTCACGTAAAGCGTCCCGTCCGACGCCACGACCCCCCGTTGCGGGTCGGTTTCCTCCGTGGGTAATAACTGCCAAGTGCGCCCCGCATCCTCGCTGCGATAGACGCCTTTTCCGGCGACCCCCGCATAAATTCGGCGGGTCGGTTCTCCCTCGGATCCGGCGATCGGGTCGAACGCCACGAAAGCAACGCCCCGGTTCGCGGTTCCCGAGGGAACTCCGCCGACTCGTTGCCAGGTTGCTCCCCGGTCGGTACTTTTCCACAGTCCCTCGTGGCGCGATCCCAAATAGAGCAGGTTCGGTTGATGGGGGTCTACGGCGAGGCGTTCCCCATTCCAGCGCCACAGTTCGTTAGACCCGACAAAAAAGGGAAGCGGAAACTGACGCCAGGTTTCACCGCGATCGTCCGAGGTCAAGACCACCCCTTTTTGACCTCGGGCCCGTTCGTCCGTATATTCCCCTACCACCGCATAAACGCGCTGGGAATCGTCGGGGTCGAGGGCGAGACTGGCGACGCCGTAGAGATGGCTTTCGTCTTCTGAAAAACTCTCCATTAAAGGAATCCAGCGTTCTTCGGCGCCATGCCAGCGATAGGCGCCGCCGACATCGGTGCGGATGTAGATGCTACTGGGATCTTGAGGGTGAATGACGATTCCGGTGACGAATCCCGCACCGCCGACCGCCACATTTTGCCAGAGATAGCCCGATTCTGGAAGGTTCGTGCTGCGCGCGATCGCCACGTCTGGGGGATTGTCGCACGTTACCTTTTGCCAGCTCAACGTCACGATTCCCGCCGCGACCAAACAGGCGATCGCGATCCACCGTTCGATTTTAGCCATAACTTTTATCCCACTTTCAACATCCCGACTGGGGCGCACCCCCTGCAAACCCCATCTGCGCGATCGCTTAGCGACGCCTCCGGCGTATCGCTCCCCTCATTGGCGACTCCAAAAAACAGGAGATAGTATAGAACAATCTCGATCCGAGTCCTCAGTTTCGACTCGCCTATGAATGTTTTCTCGATTCTTTCCGATGTTCTCAAATTAGAGAAAGTTTACGCCATCTTCGGTATTATCGTATTTACTGGCATTTTAACCCTCAGTAGTCGATACGTACCGTCAGAAGGCGTCGGCGGCGGTGGCACGTCTCCCTTTGAGAGACCCGTGGTTTTGCTACAATACGCCACGATCGGCATCAGCTTGATTTTGCTGGCTTTGCGCCCTAAAAGTGCTTTCCGCGTCGTCTGGCGCGATCCGTTTTTGTGGGGACTGGTATTGATGACGCCGATCTCGTTCGTGTGGTCGGATTTTCCCAGTTTTTCACTCAAACGCGGGATCTCGACCCTCCAAACCACTATGTTTGGCGTTTATCTCGCCTCCCGTTACGATCGCAAAGAACTGCTCGATATCGTCACTTGGGCGTTAGGAATTACCGCCGTTTTTAGCTTTTTATATACCCTCGCCCTCCCCGGGTCGGGAATCGAAAAAGGGATTCATTCCGGCGCTTGGCGCGGGCCTTTGGTCCATAAAAATGTTTTAGCACAACTGACGGCCTTAATTTCTCTCCCCACCTGTCTCGCCGCCATTCACAGCCCTCCCAAGTATCGCAAACGGTTGTGGGCCGTTTTTATCATCACCGTCTTACTGGTTCTGCTCACGCGATCGAAAACCGGATTGATGGTTTTTCTCACCCTGATGATGCTCGTTCCCCTCTTTAAAATCTTGCAATCTCGTGGGGGAATTGCCATTCCCGTGATGATTTTTGCGATCTTTGTCGTCAGCAGTGGAACCACCATCCTCGCCGAAAATTGGGAACCTTTTCTCTACGGATTGGGAAAAGACCCCAGTTTGAGCGGTCGCACTTATCTTTGGCAAGCCTCTATCGATATGATCCGCCTGCGTCCTTGGTTCGGCTATGGCTATCAAGCCTTTTGGCAAGGGACCGGCGCCGCCAATCAAGTTTGGCTGGCAATTCGCTACGTCGCCCCCCACTCGCACAACGGTTTTATTAACATCTCTTTGGATCTCGGTTTAGTTGGGTTATTCTTTTTTGTCATGAGTCTTCTGACGATGTTCGTGCGCGGAATCGCTTTATTGCGAATCGAAAAAAGTCCGGCGGAAATGTGGCCTTTATTGTATGCGTCCTTTTTGCTACTGTACAATCAAACCGAAAGCACGATTATTCAACATAACAACCTCTTTTGGATCCTTCACGTCGCCGTCAGTCTGTCTTTGGGCTACGTGAGAAAGCTCTCCCCCTCGGAAGTCCGAGAATATCGAGACAAACAAGCTTATTTTGCCGCCATGAACGAAACGCCGAGTTCCCCCTCGCCTTCTTTAAACTCTGCCAAATTTTCAGAATAAAGCCGAGGCGATCGCGTAGTAACTTCAAAGGAGTATCGCCATTTTCCGCGAAATCGAGTTTATGTCATCCGACCTTAACAAAAGCGTGCATCATGATTAAATCTGCCAGCAAACAAACCTTAAAAAGTCTCCTCGGAGAACCCCGTTATCACGACATTCAACAACAGTGGCGGGATTTCAAAGGTCAACTCAAAAATCGGTGGATGTATTTTTACTACACCTACATCGCCAAAGATAAAAACCACGGTTACGATCGCGCCTTTTACGAAAACATCGAAAACTTCAATACCGAATGCTACGACCTCCTCGCCCGCACGATCGTCGCCGAATTTAACCCGAAAAAGTTAGTGGATGTCGGCTGCGGTTCGGGGGGAATTTCCTTAGCTTTGATGAAAGCGGGCTGCGGTGAAATTGTCGCCTTCGATTACTCTTTAGATGCGGTTAAAATGGCCCGTTCTAAAGGATTGCCCTCTGTCGAACAAATCGATTTAACTCAAGCCGAAACAATTCCCGCCCGAGGGGATGTTTGTATTTGTTTGGAAGTCGCCGAACACCTGCCCGAATCGGCGGCGAGTAAGTTGTGTCAGTTACTTTCAGAAGCTGCCCCCAATTTGGTGTTTACCGCCGCCCCTCCCGGACAAGGAGGACATTTACATTTAAACGAACAACCCCAAAGTTATTGGATCGAACTCATGCGATCGTTTTCGATGACTTACGACCCGGAAGCGGTCGCCAGAATGCGTCAATCCTTTGACGGGAAAATGATTCGCGATTACGACGATAACTTGATGATTTTTCGGCGCTCTTCGTGAGCGAAAGTTGGGGACAATTGAACCGATTAAACACCGATTAAATTGTTTGAAATTGAAACAGTAACAGTCATCTAACTGTTGAAAGTTCGGCGATAGCCCTTTCGGTCGCTTTTTATTTTAGCCAGTTGTAACCATCGATGCAAGCCTCTCCACTCGTCAGTATTTTAATTAATAACTACAACTACGATCGCTTTTTAAAACAGGCGATCGCCAGCGCCCTCAATCAAACCTATGACAACGTAGAAGTGATTGTCGTCGATGACGGTTCCACCGATGGTTCCCGAGAAATTATCGCCGAATATGGCGATCGCATCGTTGCTGTGTTGAAAGAAAATGGCGGTCAAGCTTCCGCCTTTAATGCCGGATTTGCCGCCAGTCGTGGCGAAATTATTTGCTTTTTAGATGCGGACGATTTATGTTTGCCGCACAAATGCGAAGCCGTAGTTTCCGCATTTCGCGATCGCCCGGAAATGGGATGGTGTTTTCATTCCGTTAACTTTATGGAAACGCAAAAAATTGAGGATAATTTTATTAATTTTATCCCTCCAAAAACAGCCGATTTAACGGTCGAGTCTTGGGATTTACGTGATGATATCAGACGTGGTTCTGTCAAGAATTTTCCCTATCCACCCACCTCAGGATTGTGTTTTCGGCGATCGCTTCTCGCGCAAATCTTGCCGATGCCAGAAACAGAAAAAATCTTGCTCAATGATAGTTATCTCATTTTTACCGCAATGGGATTATCTCCCGGGATCTTTCTCCCTCACGAGTTGGGATGGTATCGCATCCATCAACATAATGCTTACGGTTCGGCCCTCGTTCCCGGAAGTGCCGATTATGCCCAAAAAAATCGGCAAAAACAACAACGGAAATGCCAAATTCGGATTTTAACCGGATATTGGATTTACGCCAACTTTCCCCAGTTTATTAACTTATCCAACTATTTAATCGCTGCTGGTTTGGGAATCGGACAACATTATGACGCCATCCAACCGACGTATCAAGAATTAATCGATCGCCATCTCGCCTCAATCTCTTGGCGCGATCGTTTTGAAATTTATTTGCGGGCTATTTATCTCTATTTAAAACAGTTTCGAGAACTGATTTGATGAGTTTCAATGTAATCGAATGGAGTTCAAAAAATGGCAAAAATAGCACTTTTTTTGAGTGCTTTGGATGGCGGCGGCGCCGAAAGAGTGATGCTTTACTTAGGTCGCGGTTTTGCCGAACGCGGTCACGAGGTCGATTTAGTTTTAGCGAAACCCGTCGGACCGTTGTTATCGGAAATTCCCGAGTCCGTGAATTTGGTCAACTTAAACAAAAAACGTTTAGTCAACAGTATTCCCGATTTAATCGGCTATTTAAAACAACAGCAACCCGTCGCTTTACTCTCCGCCTTGGAAGATGCCAACGTCATCGCTTTGTGGTCGCGCTATTTCGCTAAAGTTTCGACCCATATCGCCGTATCGGTTCACAATACCATGTCTCAAGAGTCGCAAAATGCGACCACCTTTAAACGGCGGTTTGCGCCTTATTTAGCTCGATGGTTTTATCCAATGGCAGATACGATTATTACGGTATCTCAAGGCGCGGCGGAAGACTTATTAGAGATGGGATTCGATCGCAACAAAGTTAAAACAATTTACAATCCCGTGATTCTTCCCGAATTTTTTCAAAAGATCGAAGAACCGTTAAATCATCCTTGGTTTACTCCCGGCGAACCTCCCGTTATTTTGGGGGTCGGTCGTTTGGAAAAACAAAAAGATTTTGAAACTTTAATTCGTGCTTTTGCCTTAGTTTGTCAAAAGTTTCCCGCTAAATTAATGATTTTGGGGGAAGGGGGCGATCGCTCAAAATTAGAAGCATTAATCGAGGAATTAAAGTTAACTCAATTGGTCGATTTACCTGGATTTGTCAGCAATCCTTATCGCTTTATGGCGCGCGCTCACCTTTTTGTTTTATCTTCCCTGTTTGAAGGATTACCCACGGCATTGATTGAAGCAATGGCGGCGGGAACTAGGGTTGTTTCTACAAATTGTAAAAGCGGTCCGGCAGAAATTTTAAACTACGGCGAATACGGTCGTTTAGTACCAATTGGCGATGTCGAGAAAATGGCGATCGCCATTGAGGACAGTTTAAAAAATCCGATCGCCTCCGATATTTTAAAACAACGAGGTGCGGAGTTTTCTCTCGCTAAATCTGCCGATGAATACCTGCGAGTGATGGGTGTTTTTTGAAGGATAAAGTCTCGGGCTTGGAAACCAAATCCCTACAAGATTTTTTGATATTTTCTCGATCGTCTCTTGTCAAGCACGTCTAAACAGTCGCTTGACTACAAAAGTTAAGGTAATCGATTCTGTCATAATCAGCGCCAATCTTCGCGCGGGAGGATAAATAAAACAGAGAACGTAATCGGTAAATCCATAGGAAACAACGGTAGCTATAGCGGCGCCGACTTCGCGATACTGAGGAATGAGCCAAAAATTTAGAACAATATTCAAAACAGCGCCCGCCGAGGTCGAAACTAGAGAATATAATGTTTGACTTTCGGCGATAATCCAAATCCCTTTAGACCATCCAAAAAAGACAAATAAAGCCGCCCAAATATGAATAGAAAGAACCAAGCCTGCGGCTGCATATTCCGCACCGAAAATAACAACGACAATCCATCGCGATAAAAAGGTCACTGGAATGGCGATCGCGTAAGCCAAAACAGCCATTAAATTAAACAGCTTTTGTAACTTCTGATAAAACTTCGACTCGCTAACCTTTCTAGTTTCTAAAATTGAAGGATTGACGGAATTTACAATAGCGATTGCCACAAAATACCACACTTCAGAAATGCGGGTTGCCCCTGAATAAATCCCGACGGCAGCATCGTCGGCGAGTTGTCCTAACATCACTTGGTCGATTTTGAGATAAACCATAATCGCCAATCCAGACAGAATCAGGGGCCAGCTTTCTTGCAATAAGGTTTTTCCGCGATCGAGATCGAATTTCCAATCGAATAATTTTTGACCGCTTACGTGATAGGCGACGGTTAAAGAAATCGCAAAGATTCCGGTTTCAGCTAATGCGGCCCAAGCAAAACTGACTAAAGGCGCTTCGATAGAAATTAGAATAATTCTGACGGTGGTAATTAAAATAAATCCAATATTTTTGGCTAAAACGGTATATTTTGATTGAACTTGAGACTGAAACCACAGATCGATCGTGTTAAAGGCTTCAAAAATCAACCCCCCCGCAATAATGCCGACGACCCAGCGCGTGAGGGGGTCGTCGGGACGCAAAAAGAAAATCGCGAGATTCGCACTCAAAAATAGTAAAATTCCGCTACTGAGTCGTAGGGTTAAGGCGGTGCCGAGCATGGTATTTTTATGCTCGATATCGCTGACGATATTGCGGACGACAATTTGATCCAGTCCGAGGGTAGCGACGGTATGAAATAAGGTGACGAAGGCGATCGCGAAATTATAAAGTCCGAATTGTTCCGTTCCCAGATAGCGCGCTAACCAAGCGGTGACGATAATTCCGACTCCCATCCGCAAGAGGCGATCGGTAAATAACCAGCCGATATTGCTGATAATTTTCCGCAATTCCGGGCTGATTTGGTTAACTTTTTCTGTGAGTTTTTGCAACATTGGTTATCGAAAAAGAGAGATAAAGAAAAGGAACGAGTGCGAGTCTAGCTAAACTTCAGACAGTTACTTTTGCTACAATAAGACCTATTTTTCTAGGCAGAGAGAGGAGAATGATGCCTGAATATCGCTCTAAAACGTCAACCGCCGGACGGAATATGGCGGGGGCCCGCGCGCTGTGGCGTGCGACGGGAATGACGGACGAGGATTTCCACAAGCCTATTATTGCGGTTGCCAATTCTTTTACGCAATTCGTCCCGGGTCACGTTCATTTAAAGGATCTCGGACAGCTTGTCGCGCGCGAAATCGAAAAGGCTGGCGGTGTGGCGAAGGAGTTCAATACGATTGCGGTAGACGATGGCATTGCGATGGGTCACGATGGGATGCTCTACAGTTTACCCAGTCGTGAAATTATCGCCGATTCGGTCGAATATATGGTCAACGCTCACTGTGCGGACGCGCTGGTGTGTATTTCTAACTGCGATAAAATCACCCCCGGAATGCTGATGGCGGCGTTGCGATTGAACATTCCGGCGGTGTTCGTGTCTGGCGGCCCGATGGAAGCGGGTAAGACGAAGTTGGCCGAACATAAGTTAGATTTGGTCGATGCGATGGTGATTGCAGCCGATGACAGCGTCTCGGATGAGGTGGTGGCGGAATACGAGCGCAGTGCTTGTCCGACGTGCGGTTCTTGTTCGGGGATGTTTACGGCGAATTCGATGAACTGCTTGACGGAGGCGATCGGGTTGTCGCTACCGGGGAACGGAACGACTCTGGCGACGCATTTCGATCGCAAGCAACTGTTCCTCGACGCAGCGCAACTCATCGTCAAAAATGCCAAGCGGTATTACGAAGACGGAGACGAGTCGGTATTACCTCGCGCGATCGCCAGTTTCGAGGCGTTCGAGAACGCGATCTCGTTAGATATCGCCATGGGCGGCTCGACGAATACGATTTTACACCTGCTGGCGGCGGCGCAGGAAGCTGAGGTCGATTTCGATCTCAAAGATATCGATCGCCGCTCTCGTTCGATTCCTCAGTTGTGTAAAGTCGCCCCCAATACTCAGAAATATCATATCGAAGACGTTCACCGCGCCGGGGGAATTATGGGAATTCTCGGCGAACTCGATCGCGCTCGATTGCTGCATAGCCAGTTACCGACGGTCCACAGTGCGACGCTGAAAGAAGCGCTGGACAAGTGGGACGTGATGCGCAATCCGGCGCCTGAAGTGGTCGAGTTTTATCAGGCGGGTCCGGCGGGAATTCCCACCCAAACTGCGTTTATCCAAGATACGCGCTGGCCCTCGTTGGATCGCGATCGCGCCGAAGGCTGTATCCGCAATTTTGAGAATGCCTACTCCCAAGAAGGCGGTTTGGCGGTACTCTACGGCAATATTGCCGTAGATGGCTGCGTGGTGAAAACGGCGGGAGTGGACGAGTCGATTTTGGTCTTTCAAGGGAAAGCGAAAATCTTTGAATCCCAGGATAGCGCGGTCAAGGGCATTTTGGCCGATGAAGTCCAACCGGGGGATGTGGTGGTCATTCGTTACGAAGGACCCAAAGGCGGCCCGGGAATGCAAGAGATGTTATATCCGACGTCTTATTTGAAATCGAAAGGCTTGGGTAAAGTGTGTGCGCTGCTCACCGACGGTCGTTTTTCCGGGGGAACTTCGGGTCTGTCGATCGGTCATGTTTCTCCCGAGGCGGCGTCCGGCGGTGCGATCGGCTTGTTGAAAGATGGGGACGCGATCGCGATCGACATTCCCCAGCGTCGCATTAATGTTTTACTCGACGATGAGGAGTTGACCCGCCGTCGCGCCGAACAGGATGCGAAAGGTTGGAAACCCGCCGAAGCGCGTCCCCGCAAGGTGAGTACGGCGCTCAAGGCGTATGCGAAGTTCGCCACCAGTGCGGATAAAGGCGCGGTACGAGATAAGAGTTTCCTCGATTGAGGGATCGGGTAGAGGGTTGTCTCTCCCTGTGATTTGAATTGGTGGATTTCCCCGGAGGCTTCTGGGGGAATCCATCTGCCGATCGCCTTGAAAAATTGCATCCTATATTACCTTGGAGGTGCGATCGGTATGTTTTGACCTCGAAGAGTGATATTGTATGATGCAAGATTAAAATATCCCCATTTTTTACCCTAAATTTTATGCAAAAAATTGCATCGATTTCCACCAGTGGCTCGGTCGCTTGGGGAGGTTGCGAACTTCTGCGATCGCGTAGCGCCCAACACCTGGCACAACTGGGCGATCGCTGGGGTATCAATGTTTACAATTGGCCGCCGAATTCGCCGCCAATTCCCCTTGAAATTTGGGAACGAGAGCGCCGCAAATGCTACCCGGGAATTACGAGCCATCCTACCGCCCGACGCGGTGGCTAAATTGGCCGAACAACTCGCTGTTTAAGATCGAAACTTGATTCATTCATTAAAAAATTGCCATTTTGGGTGAAAAGGTCTCATGAATCAACCCAGCTCTGCTAACGATAACAATTTAATTCTCGGCTTAGTCAAGCGCTATGAATTTGAAAAAATCAAACCTTTTCTGATTTCTTTAAAAAACTGCGGTTATGCAGGGGATATTTGCTTTGTTTATTCGGATTTGAGCCAAAAAACCCTCGACGCGATCGCCGAATTCGGCGTCAAATTAATCCCGATGAACGAGTGGTACATTAACGTCCCCCTGTATCAGAAAGGACGATGGCAAGTGAAAAAAGCGTATTTCTATCACTTGCTCGTTGCGAACTTTTTCCCTCTCAACCGCCTCAATTCTTATCTCGTCAAAGTCGTGAGCGATCGCCTCAATAACCCTATCCGAGCGCGGGCTCAAATTGCAGCGAAGTTCGTCAACATGTTTTCGGCACGTTACTTGTTGTATTATCTATATTTGAGCGAATGCTCTCAACCTTACGATAACGTGATGTTAACGGACGTTCGCGATGTTATTTTTCAACGCAATCCCTTTGATTTCGAGATCGGCGATCGCCTGTGCTGTTTTCTCGAAGACGAAACCAAAAGCCTCGGATCGTGTGAGGTCAATTCGACTTGGTTGCGCGAAGGATACGGACAACACGTCCTCGATGAAATCGGCGATCGTCGTATTTCTTGTGCCGGAACGATTATCGGTTCTCGCCGTGCCATTTTAGAGTATTTAGAAACCGTTGTCGATAATACCATCGAACTCAAACAACACGTTTGGGGGATCGATCAAGCGGTTCACAACTACACCGTGCAAATGGGAACATTAAAAAATGTAGTTTTTTATGAAAATTTTTGCGGTCCGGTGCTGACATTACACTATGCCAATGCCGAACAATTGCAATTCGACCCTGACGGATGGCTGGTAAACGCCGATGGCAGTATCGTTAACGTCTTACACCAGTACGATCGCCTCAGCCCCGAGATGCGGCAAAAAATGACCGTCTGTCAAAACAGTGAAGTGTTTGAAAAGCGCTCTTAAGCTTCCCAAACGATTCGGCGATCGCTGGCTTTTCAACCTACAGCCTTTCGTAGAAAATAACATGAAATTTAAACGCATTGTCGCCACAGGAGAACCGGGTTTCCTCTATCGCCGCCAATATCTGTTTCAAGCCTTATCGCCACATTTCGATCGGTTCGACACTTTACCCTGTGGCGAGTTCTATTCCCTCGAACTCCTCGATCGAATTGCCAATTTTTTGTTTAAAGTTGCCTATCGCTTTTCCGTCAGTCAAGCCGATCGCTGGTTTCAGAAAAATCCCCGAGCCTATCGGATCAAATCTCGGAACGCCGAACGCAAAATCAGACAATTACAACCTCCTCCCGATTTAGTCTTTCACGTGTTCGGACTGTTCGCCCCTTTTTGGGATTCATTTGAGATTCCCTACACCCTTTATTTAGATTACACGATGGCCTTGGCCGCCCAAAATTGGCCGCAGTGGGCGCCATTTTCGACCCCCGAAGCATTAGCCGCCTGGATGGCGTGCGAACGGCAAACGTACCGACGAGCCTATCGTATTTTTGCGATTAGTCAACGGGTGAAATCTTCGTTAATTGAAGATTATGGCATCGAGGGCGATCGTATTATTGTTGTCGGTTCGGCTCCTAATTTTAACGAACCCTACGAGTTGGAAAAACCGTTAGGTTCTCAGCAAATTTTATTCAATGCCTCGGACTTTAAACGCAAGGGAGGCGATTTGGTGTTAGCGGCGTTCCCTCAAGTCAAAAAAGCGTTACCCAACGCGACCTTAACGATCGTCGGTCGTCAATTGAATCTCCCGTTGAGTGAAGGAGTGAGCAATCCGGGACGGATCGGGTCGCGAGAGGCGATGCGCGAGCTGTTCGTGCGATCGGATTTAGTGTTGTCGCCGTCCTATTGCGACCCTTTCCCCATTTTTGTGATGGAAGCGATGAGTCACGGGGTGCCTTGCATCGTTTCCAATCGCGATGGAATGCCGGAAATTGTGAACGATCGCGACAATGGTCGGGTGCTTCCGATACAAGATCCGGAGCTGTTGGCGGAGTATATTATCGAAGTGCTCGGCAATCTAAAGCAATTAAAAAGATATTCGCAAGCGGCGAAACAAACCATAAAAACGCGATTAAACTGGCCGACCATCGCCGATAAAATGCTTCTAGCTTTATCTGAAACGCCCTGACGAGGGCGGTATACTGACGATCTTCGCGTAACAATTCCCCTCGCCGTCGAGATTGAGGCACAACGATCGACCGCAATCTTTTGATTACAATTTTTGTTCTACTCCGTTACCCGATCGATGCGGGTTTTTTTGTCGCCAAAAATTTAAGGGAATCGAGGGCGATCGCCTCATTTTTGTTCTACAACGGCGCGCGGCGATCGCCCCATTTCACGAAATGTGTGACCTCTTTTAATCCTGATTTCTCATCAGTAATGCTACTGAATTCGGCCATTTTGGCTCGGGGTTTTCCGCAAGATTTACGCCTTTGAAGCGCGCTAAGCGGCTCGCATCGGCGATCGAGAGCTAAAAAGGGGTTTAGCCCCTCATGGGCTTTACCCTTCCGGGGTTTATTTCGGGGGGCGATCGCCCGGGACAGCTCCCCCGGCGCCACCGCAAAATCACGGAGCGCGGGAATAGCGATCGGAAGCAAAACCGCTAAAACCCCTAGAAGCTCTCCGAGGGGTCTGTCACGTCTAATCCTTCATAATTCCCGATTGAAGCCCCTTCCTGGCTCGTTCTGGGGTCGTTGCGGCGAGATCGGAAGGTGACTCGGAATCGCCAATCCGTATTTTTCGGGATTTTTCCGTAGATTTGCGTCCGCATTTTTATGCAAGTTGACCGAGTATCTTTACGTAATCTTCATAAAGTTCCCGAGCATTATAAATATTCGGTAAATACCTATTCCATACGGAAGCGCTTCTTCTATACTCGTAAACTATATTAAAGATTCAGCGAATCTAAAATATCTTTCGTCTTCGATGCAGGTGTATTCTTCGTTAACGGGGACAACGGGGAAAGCATACCCCCTCTTTTTAAGTAAATAGACTTAATCGAAAGAGGTACAAACTGCATGGAAGTCCAATTCAGCCAGTGAGTTTCCCTTGAAGGCGTGAGAAGAACAACTGAAAACCTCCACTCAACCTCGATTGAGGGAGAACGAGTTAACTTCGATCGCCCCAGAATTCCAGCCAGAGCATAACTAAATAATCTGTTTTTTTCCAGAGGAAGAAAGCAATTGTGCGGGGGGGTTAACCCGACAGCTCGTCCGGAGAGAAAGCCTCGGTCTGTTTATCTAAAAAGCCAGGAAATTAATTACAGCTACATTTAAGGTGTCGAACATTTGGGAGGTGTGTGATGGAAACAATTAAAATCCTCAATACTTTAATTGATAACTTGTCAATGAAAGAGTTGCTAGAACAACTCGAATCTGGAGTGGTGTTTACTCCGAATGTCGATCACTTAATGAAGCTTCAAAAAGATCGGGATTTTCGCAAGTGCTATGAGTCGGCAGATTATAAAGTTTGCGACAGTAAAATTGTCGAATATGCCACCAAGTTCTTAGGAACCCCTGTTAAAGAAAAAATTTCCGGTTCCGATCTCTTTCCGGCGTTTTATAACCATCACAAAAACAACGAATCCATCAAGATTTTCTTGTTAGGAGCGGGTCGCGGAGTTGCCCTGAAAGCCCAAGGAAAAATCAATCGGAAAGTGGGTAGAGAAATTATTGTCGGCGCCCTTTCGCCTTCGTTTGGATTTGAGAAAAACGAGCAAGAATGTTTGGCGATTATCGATCGCATCAACCGTTCCGGAGCGACGGTTCTGGCGGTCGGCGTGGGAGCGCCCAAACAAGAAAAATGGATTGCTCGTTACAAACATTTAATGCCGAATATTAAAATCTTTTTGGCGATTGGAGCGACAATCGAATTTGAAGCCGGACACAAGCAACGATCGCCGAAATGGATGAGTGAAATGGGTGTGGAATGGCTGCACCGATTAGTTTCAGAACCGCAACGCTTGTGGAAACGCTATTTATTAGATGACCTGCCGTTTTTATGGCTGGTGTTGAAACAAAAAGTCGCGATGGAAGGAGAAGGCGAGTTGTTCAAACTCTTTCCTTTGTTAGGGTCTTCGGAGAGTTGCGAACCGTTGGGTCCGGAGGTCTTACAGAATTAAATATTTTCTTAATTTTTCGAGGGGATGATTTGAGCGATCGCGCCCCCAGTCTTCGGTACGCAGGGAAGAGCGCTACAAGGCGATCGCCCGTAGGTGCAATAGGGGTTTGAAATTGTCGATTTCACCCCAGAAGCCATCGATACCCTTCAGTGAAGCATTGAGTTACTTCGAGGGAGATTCGAGTGCCGATCGATACAAATGGTGAAGGCGATCGCAATACGTCTTCACATCGAGCGGTTCCACCCGATGCCGAGCATTTATACCTAGGCGAATTCGTAACGGTTCGTTATCGATCGCCTGTTGCATGGCCGCACTTAACTCGGCGATGGCGCCGGGGGTAACCAGCCATCCGGTTTCGTCGGGGGTTAGCACTTCGGCAATCCCGCCGACAGGAGTGGCGATCGCCGGAAGCGCCCAACTCATAGATTCGAGTAATGCCATCGGTAAGCCTTCGTTATACGAGGGCAACACAAACACACTGGCTTCAGCTAACAATTGAGCGCGTCGGACCGGATCGACCCAACCGGGGAAGGTAATGCGATCGCCTAAATTCAACTGGCTGACGCGATCGCGCGCCCTCTCGATCTCCCCATCTCCCGCCATAGTGAGAGTCGCGCGATCGCGACGATCCGGCGGTAACGCGGCGAACGCCTCGATCGCGTCGAAAGCCCCTTTGCGCTGACCGATGCGCCCCAAAAACAAAAAATTGACCGTTGTTTGGGCGCGGCGGTCGGGAACCTCCGGGGGAATTTCCACCGGATTCGGGATCGGGATAACCCGGTCGGGGTCTAAGTTCAACTGTTCGACGTAGAAGGTTTTCCAACTTTCGGAAAGGACGATTAAATAGCTAGACTGCCGGAAAATGCGAGCGATCGCCGAGCGCCAAACCGGGGCTAAATTTTGGTAAAACGTGTGAAACTCGCTACCGTGGGCGTGCAGAATCGCGGGTTTGCCAAAACGCCGAACCACGGACAGGGCGATCGCCTTGCGAAACACGCTCCCCCGTTCGGCAAAATGAATGTGAACCAGGTCGGTTTCGCCGCGTCCTAACTGGGCCGCCAATTCTTTCAACCCCGTAGCGAAGACCTGGAGGCGCCGGGCGATCGATCCTTCCTCGTGGGTGACAATGTGATCGATCTTTAACTCCGGGGGTGCGTGGCGAAAGATCGCCTCCTCCACTGCAGCCACACCGCCTTTTTGCCGTAACGTCGGGCCTAACATCGTCACGTGCAGCCGAGTTGGGGCGATTGCCGACGAACTGTCCATCAAAAATGCTCCCTTGCTTCTATTTTTTGAAATTCGGTCAACGATCGTGCTACCATTGTGTATTATTTAACGAAAATAGAACATTAATTAAAATAGAAATGTTTTTACACTAAAATATCGTACAGCGATCGTGTTTTTACGATAAATTGAGTGTAAATTCGTGTTCGGAAGCCTCGCAAGATTAGGGGAATTCTATGCTCGAAGAAGATCCGCAATTGCAATCTGTTTTCGATCGCCTGGTACGGGACAAAACCCAGTTAAAAGTTCTCGAAGTCGGCTGTGGTTCCTGTAGCTATCTGGATATGGGAGCGAACACCTACCTCGTCGGCATCGATCTGTCCGAGAAACAACTCGAACGCAATACCATTCTCGACGAAAAAATTTTAGGAGATGTCGAAACCTATAATTTCCCCGAAAACGAATATGATGTCATCGTTTGTTGGTGGATCTTAGAACATCTCGATCGCCCGGAACGCGCCTTAGCCAACTGTCAAAAAGCGTTGAAAAAAGATGGGATTTTAATTGTCGCCGTTCCTAACGTCATGTCCCTCAAAGGATTGCTGACGAAATATACTCCCCATCAATTTCACGTTTGGGTGTACCGCTATATTTTTGGAGAACAACTCGCCGGAGTAGACGATCGCGTCCCCTTCCGGACATTTTTAAGACAGACGATTTCACCCAAAGCGATCCAAGAATTTGCGCGCCACCACAATCTGAATGTAGAACATTTTTATTTATATGAAAATCCCCGTCAAAAACGCCTGCGAAATCGCCACCCGGCGATCGATACAAGCTGGAAAGTTCTCGCCACCGTCACTAAAGCCTTAACCTTCGGTCAAATTGACGCCGAACTGACCGATTTTATTGCCGTCTTGCGCAAAACCGAAGCGACCCACTCGTAAGAGAGAGGGAGGGGGGAATCGGGGGTGAGTGATTCCCTCGCCAGCGATCGAATCGCCCCCCGATGGAGTCGCGATCGCTCCCCACAAGAGACAAATCCAATTTTGTAAAATAGAATAGCCTTAGAATAGTCGAAGTGTAAAAGTCGTTTGGGTACAATCGATTCGTACTAGCCGTCGTTCGGCGATCGTCGGTTCTGTAGATCGGGCGGCGGAACAAGTCGAGATTGCTGGGGGAACGCCGACCCAATCCCGAAGGTTAACAACAGACTTATGGAGAACCAAATTTACACCGAAGACATCGATTTTCAGAAATATTGGCTAGTTCTCAAACGACACTGGCTTCCATCTTCCTGCGTATTTTTATTAATTTTTGCTTTAGCTTTTGCATTTGCCTACACCCGCAAACCGACCTACGAAGCCAGTGGCAAGTTACTGATTAAAAAACGGAACACCACCTCGGCGTTAGTCACCGAAGCCGGAGCCAAATTAGGCGAACTCGATTCCGTTTACCAACTCAACTCTCCCCTAGATACGGAAGCGGAAATTATTAGTTCGACGCCGATTATCGAGCAGACGATCGCCGAACTGCAATTAAAAGGTCCCGAAGGCAATTTAATCCCCCCGGGAGGGTTGTTAAGTGGACTGGGGGTCAAAGGGATTAAAGGCACCGACGTGTTGCTGATTACCTATCAAGCGGGAAATCCGGAAGAAGCGGCAACCGTCGTTAATAAAGTGATGGAAGTTTACATCGAAAATAATATTCTCGTCAATCGGTCGGAAGCCGCCGCCGCCCGAGAATTTATTAATAAAGAACTCCCCGAAATCGAAGCGAGATTGAGTAGGGCGGAGGCCGAATTACGCAATTTTAAAGAGCGAAATAATATCGTCGAGCTAGAAGAAGAAGCGAGATCGGCGGTTTTCGTCATGGGCGAAATCGAGACCGAAAAAAGTAAAAAAGAAGCGGCTCTCGCCGATGCGACGGCGCGCAGTGCGGCATTACAGCAACAAATGGGCCTCAATTCCGCACAGGCGATCGCCTTGGGGGCGATCGGGGAATCGATGGCAGTACAGAACCTGTTCCGGGAACTGCAACAAGTCGAGAACGACTTAGCCGTACAGCGCACCCGCTATCAATCCAAACACCCGATTATTGCCAATCTGACGCGCAAGCGCGTGAGTTTGCAAGCATTATTACAAGAGCGAATTCGAGATATTCTCGGCAGTCAACTGCAACTGCCCCGAGAAAGTTTTGAAATTGGTTTAGTCCAACAACAACTGTTATTAGATTTAGTCGATTCTGAAGTTCAACGTCTCGGCTTGGTTTCCCAAGTGAGAGCCTTAGAAGAGGCAAGGTATTCGCAGCAGCAACGGGCGAATGTTTTGCCGCGTTTGCAAGAAGGATTGCGCGAGTTAGAACGGAAAGTCAATGCGGCTCAATCGACGTATGAAATTTTATTAAAAAATCTGCAAGAAGTGCAGATCGTCGAGAACCAAAATGTCGGGAACGCGCGGGTGATTGCGAGTGCGAGTCCGCCGGAATTTCCCGTCGGATCGGGTAAAAAATTGTATTTGGCGGCGGGGATTGTGGCCGGGGGAATGTTGTATGTGGTCACGGCATTTTTATTGGAGTTAATCGATCCGTCGATTAAAACGGCGAAAGAAGTGCGCGAGGTTTTCCGCTATACCGTGTTGGGGATGATTCCCAAATATCGCAAAAAAGGGTTTTTCTTTCAAAATAAAATCGACCAAATTACACCGGATTTGCCCGTGCGCGATCGCCCCCACTGGGTGGTGAGTGAAACCTATCGGATGTTACAGGCAAATTTGCGCTTTTTGAGTCCGGATAAAGAACTCAAAACGATCGTCGTCACGAGTTCGATGGCGAAAGAAGGAAAATCTGCGGTAGCGGCGAATTTAGCGCTGGCGATCGCCCAACTCGGGCGCCGGGTTCTTTTGATCGATGCGGACTTGCGCCATCCCATCCAACACCACATCTGGGATTTAACCAATATTGCAGGCTTGAGTGATGCGATCGTCGGTCAAGTCGAACTCGACCAAGCCACCCTCGATGTCAGCGACAATCTCGACGTGTTGCCCTCGGGGGTGATTCCACCAAATGCCTTGGCCTTGCTCGATTCTAAGCGGATGGCCGGGGCGATCGAGCAATTTGCGCAAGACTACGATTTCATCCTGATCGATACTCCGCCGTTAGTGATGGCCGCCGATGCCTTGACCGTCGGTAAAATGAGCGACGGCATCGTTTTAGTCGTCCGTCCCGGGGCGATCGATCGCGTCAGCGCCGCCGCTTCCCAACAGTTGTTACGACAGTCCGGCGTCAATGTATTGGGCATCGTCGTCAACGGCGTCATCATGCAGAACGAACCCGATAGCTACTTCCACCACGCCCAAGCCTACTACAAGCAAGACCATCCCATCCCGATGAAAAAGATGGTCGCCCCCAGTCAGTCCGCACCCCCTCAAGTCCCGCAAGCCGATGAATAGTCCGATCGCCCGACTCTCCCATTGCTTGGGAATTTCCCTACTGCTCGCCGTTCCCTTCACTAGCGCCCCCGGAGCGAGTCAGCTTCCAGAATTGTCGCCACAAACAGAGCCACAGTCACAACCACAATTACCGCTACAGTTGCGCCCCGTCCCGCCAGAGCTGGAGCAACCCGGCGATTCTCCTGGGGACACACTACGCGAACGCCCGCCATCCCCGGAAACTTTACCCACGGAAGTTGTCAATCCCGATTACCTCCTCGGTCCGGGAGATCAAATCCGAATCACCGTTTTCGATTACGAAGAATACAGTACCCCCCAAGTCGTTCTCCCCGACGGTACGATCTCCCTGCCTTCGATCGGATCGGTACAAGCTGCCGATCGCACCCCGTCCCAATTAGCACGGGAATTAACCGTCCGGCTTCAAGAATGGCTCGTCAATCCCGTGGTCAGCATCGATCTCATGCGCCTGCGACCCGTCCGCATCAACGTCGCCGGAGAAGTCCGACGGCCCGGCCCGGTACAGTTGAGCAGTGTCACCGGATTGACCGAAAATGCCAATACCTTCGCCATCGAACTGCCCACCTTGAGTGCCGCCATTTTAAAAGCGGGTGGCGTCACGCGCAAAGCGGATATTAGCCGGATCGTTCTCACTCGCTACAGTCCCACCGGGGAGGGGCGTTCGTTCACGATCGACCTTTGGGAAACCCTATCGTCTGCCGAAGTACCGCGCGAGACGCTCTTACAAGACGGCGATGCTGTTTTTATTCCCGAGATCGAAGCGGGGGAAGGCATCGACCCGCGCCTCGTCGCTCAAAGTTCCCTGGCGCCGGAGACCGTGCGGGTGCGGGTGGTGGGACAGGTCACCCGTCCGGGAGAAATGCAAGTCCCGCCGAACAGTTCGATTTCGAGTGCGGTGGCGATCGCGGGCGGACCGACGGATAAAGCGGATTTGGCAGAAGTTAAATTTATCCGAGTCGGGGAAGATGGCAGTATTGAAGAGCAAGAAATCGATATTAGCAACTTAACCGATAATTATCAGATCCAAGAAGGGGATGTAATTGTCGTTCCCAAAAGTACACGCGGTGAGATTGTCGAGTTTGTCGGCGATTTTATTATTCCGACGAATTTGTTAATCGATATTTTGAGAAATGGGTTCTTTTAGGGAGTGGGGCGATCGCCAGACTCAAAGAGCGAAAAGATAGCTATGGCTCGATGAAAACAATTAAAACATGAATTAAAGCCAGTAGGGGCGAAACAATTTTCGCCCCTAGGTCGCAGTCAAAAAAAAATAAGGATGAGCGTGGCTCACCCTTCTAAATCCTTAATTAGGGAAGTTTAGGCAGATTGTTGCGTGACTAAACCCCAGACGAAAATAACGGCGATCGCGCCGAGAACGGCGGTAACAATTCCGGCAATACTCAATCCCGTTGCGGCGGAACTGACCCCCAAGACAGTTTTACCAATCCAGCCTCCAACTAACGCACCGAGGATTCCCAAGCCAGTAGTGGCTAAAAATCCACCGCCTTGTTTGCCGGGATAAATGAGTTTTGCTAAAGCTCCAGCAATGAGTCCTAAAATAATCCAAGATAGAAGGCTAATCATAAATTTAAGCTCCTTTATTCAAATTCTATTACTTTGGCCGACACATTCCTAAGCTATCAATTTTAAGTGGGGTTGACCATCTATCTAGAGGCAGAACAATCGAGATCGACTTGAAAAAATAAGCGATTGCCGTCTTTCTTTAGATAGAACTCTAGATAGAAACAGGGGCGACAGATCGCCTGACTCGCCATTTCGCTAAAATATCGAGCGATTTTGAATTCTAGGGCTTGGGCGATCGCCGATTGACCAAGCTGACGACCCTCGACGGCGATCCGCCCGCGATCGAGCGATTCGAGGATGATGGGAGAATCTAGAAGCGATCGTCTACCCACTCAGATCCAGAATCGAACATCAATCGAAAATCTAAAATCGAATTACACTAGATTGAAGTTTTTGTTTAAAGTTACAAGCTCAAATCTAAATTTATGACCGAATCTACTTCTCTAAGCGATCGCTATCTCGAACTGATCGATCGCATCGTCGAAATGACCCTCAAAGGTAAAGTTCGCTCGAAAGAACAAGTTTATCAAATGCTCTTGCGCGAGATCGATCGCGGAACCGGGGAAATCTTCGAGCGATGTTTGAGCGATCGCCTCAATCGCGTGGGATGGCAACTGAAAAAGGAAACGGACGAGTTAAAACAAGCGAAAGCCAATCGGCAACTGCGCGCCTTGCAGACCGTCGAAAAAGAGTGGGAACGCTGGCAAAAAGAAAATCGAGTTTCGGCGGCGATCGCCGCCATTTGCGATCGTCTCGAAGCCGCTTCCCCGGAGGATTGCCTCACCGTTGTTTTGGAGGCGATCGATCCCAATCAAGCCGAGATTTTAACCTTAGAACAAATCCGGGAAGTTGCCAAAACCTTAATGCAAAAAAGTGAAAAGATCGCCGACGAAGAGACGCGATCGCAACTGCAACAGATCGCCGCCGGACTGCAAAGCGGTTTAAAATCCTGGTCGCAAATCGAACCCCATCTCGTCAGTTGGATTTACGATCGCGGACGCGGACAACTCGGATTCGGCGGCGTTCCCGGACAAGATGGACCGTGGGCCACTTGGGAAAAACAAGTCGATAGTTCCTTGGCGCGCGATCTGTTCCGTCACCTTTCCTTCGATCGTCCGATCGCCGATCTCGTCCAAGGGCGCGATCGCGTGGAAATCTCCGATTTTTTGCAATTAGTCTTGATTTTGCGCGATTTACAACTGGGTTTAGTCACCTGGTTTGACAAAATGGTTTACGACTCCAAAATCGGCGCGAAACTGTCGATTGCCACCTATCTGACCTTTGCGACGATCTGGTCCCAACTCGGTCACGGCTTTCAGAGTCAAACGACGGTCAGTTCCACCACCCGCGATCGCGCCGTCCGCGCCTGTTTTCAAATGACCTTGCAAATTTTGCGCGCCTTCGCCGGACGGGAGTATTTCCCCCTCTACGGCGGAATTTTTGCCGCCTTTAGCGGAGATTATTTGCGCGGCGCCTTGCAATATCTAGACGCACCGCTCAAACACGCGGAAGGAACCGAGGAAAAAGCCCGGATTTTGACCCTGTTAGGCTATTCCATGCGTACCATCGGACAGTACGATCGCGCGATCGCCTTTCACCGCGAAAGCTTGGAGATCGCGCGCTCCGAAGGCGATCGTGTATGTGAGATTGCCAACCTGAATCACCTAAGTCGCACTCACGTGAGCCGCAAAGAGTACGGCGAGGCGATCGCCTACAGTCAGCAAGCATTAGTTTTAGCCCGTCAGGGGGGCGATCGTTTGGGCGAAGCCAACGCCCTCGCCAATTTAGGCTTTAGCGAGGTCTTCCAAGCGCGCCAGCGAGAAGAACTCAACCCGGACGTTTACGAAAGTGCGGTCAACTACTTGGAACAAGCCTTGCAATTGTTAGAGCGTTTGGGAGATAACTTCGCCGCCAATTCGGCCTTGCGCCAAAGTCAAGCCCTATGTTTTAGCAGTTTGGGGATTGCTTACGTGACCGTCGATCGCCATCAGGAGGCGATCGCCCATCTCGAACGAGCTTGGCAATCGGCACAAATTTCCGGCGACCTATATTTACAAGGGTTAACTTTAAGCTATTTAGCCCGCGCTTATTACCATCAAAATGACCTTCCAAAAACCATTTTTACCGGGTCGTTGGGGATGTATTTGCTAGAGCAAATTGAGGCGGTAGAATGGCGCGCGATCGCCGGATTGTTGACCGTGGTGCAAGGACAACTGAGTGCGGAAGGTTTCCAGGAAACTTTGCAACAATTGCGCTCTCAATTCCTCCCCGCGATCGGGGTCGATGGCTACGATTACATTCCAGAATTATTGCAAAAATATCGGGAATTTTTGGAGTAATACGGTTTTTGGCATTGGAAATTGGGGGAGTTGAGAATCGGAAATTCGTATAAAAGCGTCCAGTTTTTGACTCCTGAAACTCTTGAAATGGCGGGCAAGATGCCCGCCCCAGAGAACGTTTCGCACTTCCCTTTTATCGATCGCCTCTGGCCTCTTCCCTGTTGTTTTTGCTCCACTCACTCCCTAACTTAGGGTTCCACAATCACCGGAGTCCCGACATCAACTTGAGCGTATAAACTCAAAATATCCTTGTTGTACATGCGAATACAACCGTGAGAAACAGCCTGTCCGATTAAACTTTCATTGGGGGTTCCGTGAAAGCCGATCGAGTCCTTTCCATCGGTCCAGAAGCCGATCCAACGTGCGCCCAAGGGGTTGTCCGGACCGGGATAAACCAGTTCCCCCGTCCAGGGATGTTCCCAAATCGGATCCCGTAACATTTGAATCACTTGAAAACTTCCGGTCGGCGTTTCCCATCCTGTTTTTCCGACGGCGATCGGATAACTCGTAGCGACTTTTTCGTTACGGTAAACGTAAACGCGACGTTCGCTTAATTTAATCACCAATCGAGTCGTTCCCAGACGATAGGAGTCGCGATAATGTTCCTCAAAAGGAATAAATTTTGAGTAGTCGCCGAGGGGAGGTAATTGGGGGTTGTAATCTGTTAGGGGGATATTGGCTGTTGCCAGGCGATCGCCCGCCTCGCGATCGGTCTGGGCCCGAGCCGAATCTAGCCCCGATAGCAACAGAAATAGGGCGGTGAAACTCAAGCCAAGCCAACGTTGAAATAGAAATTCTCCTCGCACCATTTTTAATGATTTTTAATCCTTAACAATCTATTCCAATCTATTTCGAGAAAACCTGATAGTATTATACCTGAGTATTTTCAGGGTTCCGGTTTAAGCCGGATGCCCAAGAAAAGTACCAAAAAAATCAAAAGATTTACAGGGTTGCTCTGACAACAGTCTATATCTCTGGATAGATTACAACTGGAAGCGGGGACGACTAGGCTGTTGCCAAGGTTCCACGTCGATTCAGTATTCTTAACACGAAAGCTGTCGATCTCCCGCGATCGGGGAATAGCTGTCCAGAACGTTTATCTTGAAGTCAGCACCCCGCTTTAAAGAGACGGGGCTTCGTGCCTCTCCTTTCGTAGGGGCGTTTCGCGAAACGCCCCTACCCAGCCTAGGCGAGGCGCTATGACGCCGTGCACTTTAGGCGGCTCCGGCTAACAGGAGCGAGCGAAAACTGCACCTCTTTTCGCTCCCCCCCCCCACGAGGGGACGGCGGTTAAAACCGCCCGTATCGTTTTTCCTCCCTGCGCTAAAGCGACAGGGTTTCCAAACAAGAGCGAAGATTTTCCGTGAGGATGTTATGCGGATTAAAAACATGAAAGTCTTAACGGGTAGCGTGCTGTCGCTGGCCTTTTGCGTCGCTACGGTCGCTCCGGCGATGGCGCGTCCCGTGGTTGAAGGGCGTCAAGCGCAACTGGTCGCCCAAACGGACATGATGCCGAACGAAATGGTACGCGGTACGATTCAAAGTATTCGCAACGATCAAGTCACCTTAGAATTGCCGAACGGCGAAACGCGGGTGGTCGAAATCTCCGAAGACGAGCGCGATCGCCTCGGGATCCTTCCCGGGATGACCATCGAAGTGATGATGGACGACACGGGGGATCGAGTCGCTCAAGTGCGCGTAATCGATCCGACGATGGGGAACGACTCGACGGTGAACCGGACGACGACCACGAGAACGACCACGACGACGAGCGCCCCTCGGATGATGCGCGTCGATGGCGAAGTGATTTCGTGCGACGGAACCACCTTGCAACTGCGCTTGAATGACGGCACCATCGAAAGCTATGCCGTGACTCCGGCTCAGTGTGACGAAACCTGGCTGCGTCCGGGAACGCGAGTCATCTTAGAAACCGACGAGCGCAAAGTGGTCAACAATATCGAACAGCCTCAACCCGTGCGCGCCCTCTGGTAAAGCCGAAAGGTTGTTAACAAGATTGCTTAAAAACGATGTCCTTGAAGATGGGGACATCGTTTTTTTAGGGGGTGGCGATCGCCCCAGATTGCCCCGCAGCGACTAAGAACCGGGTTGGGGCCAGGGAATGTAAGCATCGGCAGCCAAAGCGCGGGCGACGGCGGCGGCCCCGTAACGGTTGAGGTGACTGGGATCGGCGAAATAGTCGTTTCGCATCAAACGGTTTTGGGTCGAGAGGTCGCGCCAGAGAAAGGCGCGTTGACTGGCTTGACGCATGTACTGGCGGAACTGAACCTCGCGCCATTCCCGGGTGGGGTCGAGATAGTCCCAGGTCACGGGAAGATTGACGATCGTCATCGGGATTCGACGCGATCGCGCGAATTGGGTGACAGCTTTCAACGCCGCATCTTGAGATCCGCCGAGATAAAAACCCGCATAGTCGCCGTCGTAAGCGCCGGGAACCCGAGGAAAATTGCGATAGTAGCGGGTCGGGTCGAAGCGGGTGGCAACACTGAGAAAGCCGTTGGCGTCGATCGCCCGTTCCACGGGAATCGCCCGCGCCAGGGTCGTGACCGCGACCGGATCGCGAAATTCGACGAATTGGGCTTGAGGAACTGACGCCAGTTTGACCGGGGCGATCGCGCCGTCGTCTGCTTTCAACGAGTCTCCTTTAAAAGTTGCGGACCGTTCGAGATCCTCAGACAGCGCCGTAGCGAGGCGATCGCCCGCCACCGCGTCGCCGAGACTGGGGCGCACCCCAGAGACGAGCAATTGATAGCCCGGAGACGCGACAATCTCGTTATAGGTGCGATCGAGCCGACCGCTATTAAAGGCGCGGACTCCATCGGCCCAGAGAATCATCTTCGGGAGGCGATCGGGGCCGAGCAGTTTTTGTAATTTAAAATTAACCACCTGGGCCGTCGCGCCATTAATACTGAAATTAAAAATCTTCAACCCCGGTTTTCCTCGCGCCGCGAGAGCTTGTTGTAACGCTTGCGGATCGACCCCCTGCAAGGCGCGGGAACTGCCGACAATGAGGACGTCGGGGGGACCGATCGCCGCCGAATAAGACAAATACAGTTCGAGTTGGGTGTCGAGGACCGTCGAACCAAACGTGGGATAGTACAGGGAAGAACTGCGCGCCGTCTGTTGTTGGGCGTAAGCCAGATAGCGCATGTACTCTTGCACCTTTTTCTGAGCAAAAGCGCGCTTGGGACTTTCCGGCGGAACCGACTGCATCCAGTAAATCGCCTGCAACCAGGCTTTCGCCACTTCGTCCCATTGGGCCGCCGAACTGGCGGTTTGAGCTAAATTCGCCGCCCGAGTCGCCGCACTGACCGCCTCCCCAAACGGATCGGCGCTGTTGGGAAAACCGACATTTTGGGCGAGTTGAAACAACGACGGCGTAGACGCGGCAGCATTGAAGCCTTCCGACGGCGAACACCCGGTGCAAAGGGCGATCGCCGCGATCGCCGCCACCCGCTCGAACCAACGTAACCCTTTAGGCTTGACAGGCTCGCCGCCGTGGAAGGGCGGCGATTCCCCAACCTCACGATTGGGGTTCCTACTTCCTTGTCTTCGGAGTTGTTCGCAGTTGCTTTTCGGAACAATGTCTTTCAAGTCTTACACTCACTCCACAGGCTGTAACGGTGTGTCCCACCACCCAAAAGATTGGATTCGGTCGGCATGTTGGCTGAAGTCCATCTTAACAAAGCCCAAGGGCCTGTCCCGAGCGAAACCGAAGGGGGACGGGGATTTCAATTCCGAAATTTTCGATCGCGCCCGATCCCGACCGGGTCGCCTCGGACAGGGGCACGAACGACCTGCAATCGCAGTTGAGATCGCCTCAGCGATCGGATTTAATGCGATCGATCTCATTTTGCAGGCGTTCGATTTCTTGCCGCAATTGCTCGACTCGTTCGCCACGGGGCGATCGCCCTTCGGAAGGCGTCGCCTCCACGTCCACGGACCCTCGGGACCCTTCCCGGCGGTAGTTCCCGGCGCGAATTTGGGCGTATTCGTTGGAATTAGCCCAATCGCGCAAGTAGGTAATCCGTTCGACCGTAAACGGATGGGTCATAAACACCCCTTGGGAAATATTGTTATAGAGGAAAAATTTATAAACCTGATTGAGTCCGTCCTCGTCGAGATGTTGGTAGCGTTCCGACTGACGCACCAACTCGTCGAGAGAGCATTCGTGGGCGTAGCGGGTCGAACCGCCTGCCATGCGCATCATCGTGTGCATCACCGGATTTAAGTCATCGACCACTAACAACGCCGCGCGATCGGCAGACAGTTCGGCTTTACGCAACCATTCGTAAAACGCCAAGACCAAACTGGTACTGACAATGCGGCTCATTCCCATCGTCAGGTCGGCGAGGAAAAAGGTAGCGCTAATCGCCCAAGTGGCCATTTGCATTAAGGTGGTGTGACCGCATTTAATATGGCCGAGTTCGTGGGCGATGGTGGCGCGCAGTTGGTCTTCTTCGAGTAAATCGAGCAACCCGGTATTTAAAACCATATAGGGATAATCCTGACCCAAAGCGTAAGCGTTGGCGAGGGGAGTTTGGGAAATAAATAAATTCGGTTCCGGGTAAATGTCGAGGTCGCGCACGCATTCGCGAAAAATGCGATAAATACTCGAATATTGGCGCGGTCCGACTTGAATGCTATTGCCCATCAAAAAGACGTATTGCGGGCGTTCGACTAAAAATTCGATAAATTTACGGGCGACCAGATCGAATCCGGGAATACTACGCAAACTTTGCTCGGCTTCGCGATCGAGGGGATGGCGAAAGGCTTCGCTGGAAATTCCGGTATAAGTAGGCATGTTAACAAATTGAGGTGATCCTTTGGGATCGTAACTATTTTAGATTTTAGATTTTGGAGTTGGGATTGAGGGTTTGGATCGCCGGAAATCGGCCCGCGTCGCTGTTGAGAGCTTTCCCTATTTGGATTGCGGGAGTCAACGGTTTCGCGATCGCCGATCCGATACGCTATATTCCTACATATTGCCAATCCCAAACCGTATAATTGCAACAGCCAGACTTGAAACCTCTTCAAACGATCGAGCAGAACATGGTAGATCCGATGGACGATATCGCGAGGCAAGCTCGCCAGGGCAGCGTCGCGGCGATCATTCAAGTCCTCAACGAGAAACTGGCGACTTCCGGCGTCCGCACTCGGGCGGTATTAGCCGATGGCGTCCTGCAATTGCTGTGCGAAGCGGTCAGTGCCGATCGCCTCGATCGCTCGCTCCTGGTCGATCGCATTCGTACCCTGCTCGAATCCCTCGCCCCGCGCAATATCCGCCGCGTCAATATTAACAGTCGTCTGGTGCGCGAACAGCAGTTACTGTGGTTGGAAGAAATCAGCCGCGACCCGGAAAATCAACTGCTGTGGTCTGAAGAAATTACGCTCAAAAAACCGAATATCCTGCGCCGTTTTGTCGAAGATCTCCAGATCGATCGCGCCTCCCGGTCGAAGTCCGGCTTGCGAAAAACCCCCTCGGAACGCCAGTTACGGGAACGGCGCCAGTTTCAGCGCGGGATTGTCGGCGGAATTGCGGCGAGTTTGTTCTTGCTGTTGGCGTTTGCGATTGTTTCTCAAACGCAATGGTTCGAGCAGTTTCGGGGTCAACCCGCCGAGTCGCCCCAACCGGACGTCACCGCTTCGCCGGACGTGGAAGCCCCCGATGCATTTGCACGGGCCGTTCGCCTCGCGGAACAGGCTTCGGCGGAGGGGAAACAGGCGGAAACTCGTTCGGATTGGTTGGTGATTGCGGCGAAGTGGCAGCAGGCGTCCGATTTGATGGCGTCGGTTCCGGCGGACCATCCCCGCTACGAGACGGCGCAAAACCGCACGGAGTTATATCGTCGTTACAGCGAGACGGCCCAGGAAGAAGCACGGAAGTTGCCGGAACAATAGACGATCGCCGTTTACGATCGCGGTCGCGAAGGGGTTCGCCGCACGATCGCCCGCACGAATTCGCAGGTTTGTTCGAGCAGGTCGAGGTTGAGATCGATCGCCTCGGGGAAGCGATCGCGGACCCGATAGACGAGCTCACGTAAATCGGTATTGCCTTTGCGGGCGCCCAAGCCTTCGATCGCGCATTCTAATTGTCTCGCGCCCATTTCCAAGGCGACGATCGCATTGTCGGTCGCGTGACCGAGGTCGTCGTGACAGTGGACGGAGAAAATGGCGCCCGGATTTGGCCCGTGGCGAGGGGCGATCGCGGCTAAGAATTGGCGAAAGGCTTCTGGGGTGGCGATTCCCAAGCTATCGGGTAGGTTGACCGTCTTCGCCCCGGCGGCGATCGCCACCGAGATCGCCCGGTCGAGAAAGTCCGGATCGGCGCGGGTGGCGTCGAACGCACTCCATTGAATATCGCTGCAGTAATGGCGTGCTAAGGAAATGCTGCGCTCGATCGCGTCGAGGGTGGCTCGTTCGCGACGGCGATCGGGTAAGTTGACGTTGGTGTAAGTATGAATGCGCCCCCGTTTCGCCGGGGCGATCGCCTCGGCGACCGCTTCGATTTGAGCGCGATCGTCCCCCGCCAACGCGCAAACTGCCGCCCGTTCGACTTCCCCGGCGACGGCGGCGATCGCCTCGCGATCGTGGGGGTAGCGTCCCGGATAGCCGACTTCGATCGCGTCAACGCCGATCGCGTCGAGTAAGCTGGCAATCCGCACTTTCTCGTGGATGCTGAAACTGACACCGGGCATCAGGGCGCCGTCGCGCAAGGTCGTATCGAACCAAATCGGTTTGGGGGGAGTAGGGGTCGGCACTGTCATGACTGTTTCTCACCATCGATCGCCATTCAGTTCAAGGCTTTTTCGGGTTCGGGGGCGATCGCCGAGGCGATCGTTTCTTCTAAGCTTTGCAAGTAATGACCCACACTCCAGCTCAATTCTCGCCCTCCGGCGTGTAGGTGGATCCCGCAGATCGATTCGGGTAAAAGGTAAAATTCTACCGTCGCCTCCGCGTCGAGTTCTCGATGCACGTAGTCGGCGATCGCCTGCCGTCGTTCTGCACAGAGCTCGAAGGCGCACCCGATCGCGATCTGCCCGTTTCCTTCGGCGATCGCGGCTTGCAAGGCCGTTCGGTCGCTAGTTTGCAGGCGATCGAGAAAGACCCGGATCGCTTGTTCTTCGAGGCGCGCGTCGGCTAGATCTCTTAACACTTGGCGGGCGATCGCCCAAACTTGTTCCGTGGTCCGTCGTCGCAATTCGTCGAGAAATGCCTCTCGTTCGGCGGCGATCGCCTCGTACCAGCGAGATTGACTGGTCTCTACCTCCTCGCGCAGTTTTTGTAATAACATCTTGCGCTCTTCTTGCGCTCGTTCTCGCGCCTCTTTTAAGAGTTCTTCCCGTTGCGCGTCCAATTGTCGATGTTTCTCTCGATAACGGTCCGCTTCGGCGATCGCTTCGTGCATTTTACTATCGGCTTCTTGCAACCGATGTTTCACTTTTTGCTTGCGATCGGCCATCACCCGCGCGATCGGTCCGTACAAAAAGCGCCTCAACAAGGCAATTAAAATTAAAAAATTAATAATTTGAGCGAAAAAGGTAAACCAATTAATCTCCACAATTTAGCCCCCTCCCAACTTAATAAAATAATTCCAATACGGATTGGCAAACAGCAAAATTAACGAAATCACCAAACAATAAATCCCCGTCGATTCCACCAACGCCAACCCCACAAATAAGGTTCGGGTAATATTATTCGCCTCGTCCGGTTGCTGCGCCAACGCACTTAACGCCTGGGCCAAGGCGCGCCCTTCCCCCAACGCCGGACCGATCGCCCCAATCCCGATGGTCAGTCCCGCCGTCACGATCGAACTCATTGCCACCAAAGTTAAATTATCCATTGTTTTACCGAGTTACAGTTAATAACCTTGAGTTAAGTCTTACCGATAAAAATAAAAATAAAATAATTCCCCATTTTTTTGATACTTTAATACATCATCAGCAAAATCCCATCGTTCACCGTTCCTCTCGATCGCTTATCTCCATCCCCGAAGCAATATAAACAATCGCCAAAATCGCAAAAATATAAGCTTGAATTAACCCGGTCAGCAACCCAAACGCTTGCATCACGATCGGGAAAAATAACGGCGTCAACGAAATTAACAAGCCGACAATTAACTGACCGCTTAACATATTACCGAACAAGCGTACCGCCAAGGCCAAAGTCCGCGAAAAATCGGAAATAATATTAAACGGTAACATCAACGGCGTCGGTTCTAAATAATGTTTGAAATACCCACCAATTCCTTGTTGCCAAATTCCATAAATTGGAACGGCAAAAAATACACAAGTCGCTAACGCCGAAGTCGTGTAAAGAGAAGCCGTTGGCGGGTAATATCCCGGAACGATCGCCAGAACATTAGAAACCGCAATAAATAAGAATAACGTCCCGACAAACGGCAAAAAAGGTTCGGCGGGTTGTTGCGCCACTTCGCGAATTTGTTGGCTGACCATTTCGACAATCGCTTCGAGTAAGTTTTGTCCGTCGGACAAGTCCGTAGAACTCGAAAGTTTACGAGAGATCGAACTGGCGACAACCGCGATCGTCGCCATCACCAACCAGGTAAAGACTAAGGTTGCATTGATATCGATCGATCCCCAATGCCAGTATGAAATTTGATCCGGAGTGAGTTTCATTTTTTGCCGTGTTCTTATTGTATGCGAAACGAGATAGGCGATCGGTTTTTGTTTTAAAAAATTAACGAATCTTCCTATCGATAACAATTCTTAATTTTCTTCGGTACCGGGTGGGGGATAAATTCGCTATTTCCCCAGACCCGATCGCTCGATCTGACCTGCTTAAGACGGTCTGGGTTATCGATAACTTTTAGAAACTGAAATCAATTGAGGTTTACTCAAACAACGAACTAAAATCGTTCGCATCACGATAAACCCCAACAAACCGGGGAAAATTCGTTCCCAGCGATCGCCGATGAGCAGATAAAAAGCAATACCTACAAAACTAAATCGAATCAAAAAACTACCGACGAGAAACAGATAAGGATGACGGGTTTTTCTCAGATAGCCAATCGTCCACCACAACGCCCCAAAATAGAAGCCACCAAAAGCCAGTCCTCCCGCGATCGCGATCGCCATACTCCAGAGTAAATCCGTTGTAGATAACATTCCATCCCCCGATTTTAAATTAGTTTAAATCATTTATCCTTGACGTTCTTTTTCGATCCAATACCACGCCGTCAAACAGCCTAAAACAATGCCGATAAATAATCCCATCAACGTCCAAGAATAGGGACTGGGAAAATGAGTATCGATCCAAATCCCCGCCGCGATTCCCAGTAATGCGGGAATAACGACAGACCAACCGACTAAACCATACATTCCCAATCCATACCAAATACTGCGATAGCGATCGCGGCGGGCTGCTAATTTTCGCCTCGCTTTTTTATCGACAGTATCGCGAAATTCTTGCCAAGGTTCCGGGCGATCGCGATCGTGATTCATGGTAAATTTTCCTTGTTTCTATGAGTCGATAAAATAGATATTTGTCCTGAGTATCAGCTAGGCAAAAGCCAAAAGTTAATAGAAAGAAAACAAAATAAAAAATAAATTTACGATACGGGCATCCTCCCCACTTCTATGTAATTCATATTCTCATCAGTAAATAAACAAAAAATGGGGGAGGTGTACCGATCGAAATCAAATATTTGCAATCCATCAAAGATCGAATCATCTAAAATCTAAAATCATCTAAAATCTAAAATCTAAACTCCCTTTTCTAATGCCATAAATTGGCGTAAAATTGTTGCTTCCAGACGGGCGATCGCGCAACGGGCTTTTTTCTGTTGTTCGTCTAGGCGTTTGAACTCCTCATCGACAGTTTGACGCAAGCTGTTTAAATCTTTGCTACTGACTGCATTTCGGGTTGACAGCCAGACCTGGCGATCGCACTTGACTAAAATCCCGCCATCAACGGCGATCGATTGTTTGTCCGAGTCGGAAGTCAAAGAAGTAAAAAATGTTAGAATCCCCGGAACCAAAGCGGTGACACAATCGATGTGATTGGGAAGTAAAGTAAAATAGCCGTTTTCAGCTTCAGCAATAATTTTTTTAACTGAAGTTTCGATTAAGATTTCCGTCGGCAATAATATTTTAAATTCCATCGATCGCCCGTCCCGGTTTTAAATTTAATCAATCCCCGATTTACTACTTCCAAATCCAATCTAGAATCTAAACTCTAAACTTCCTTTGCTTCATCAATACTCCCGATCGCATACAGCGCACTTTCCGGATAGTTAGAAAACTCATCGTTGAGGATGCGATCGCACCCGTCCAAAGCATCCTCTAAAGACACCAATCGGCCCGGTTTGCCTGTAAACTGTTGGGTAGAAAAAAACGGTTGAGTTAAAAACCGTTCCAGCCGTCGGGCGCGATAGACAATTTGGCGATCTTCTTGAGATAATTCTTCAATACCGAGCATGGCGATAATATCTTTCAACTCCTCATAATTCGCCAAGGTCGAACGAATCGCTTTGGCAATTTGATAGTGGCGATCGCCGACCACGTGGGGCGCCAGCATTTTCGAGCCGGATTGCAACGGATCCACTGCGGGATAGAGGCCCTCGCTGGCCCGTTTGCGCGACAGGACGATCGACGCGGAGAGGTGGGCGAAGGTATGGACGGCGGCGGGGTCGGTGAAGTCGTCGGCGGGGACGTAAACGGCTTGAATGGAGGTGATGGCGCCGGAGGCGGTGTTACAAATGCGCTCTTCTAATTCGGCGAGTTCGGTGGCGAGGGTGGGTTGGTAGCCGACGCGAGACGGCAAATGTCCCATCAGACCGGACATTTCTTGTCCGGCTTGGACGAAGCGAAAGATATTATCGATCAGCAACAGAACGTCTTGTTTGGCGTCGTCGCGGAAATATTCGGCGATGGTGAGGGCGGCGTGACCGACGCGGAAGCGGGCGCCGGGAGACTCGTTCATCTGACCGAAGACCATCACGGTTCGATCGAGGACTCCGGCGTCTTGCATTTCGCGATAGAGTTCTTCGGCTTCGCGACAGCGTTCGCCGATCCCACAAAAGAGGCTGACCCCTTCGTGTTGGGCGATCGTGTTGTGGATGGTTTCGGTAATTAACACGGTTTTGCCGACTCCGGCGCCGCCGAACAGTCCGGCTTTGCCGCCGCGTTCGAGGGGCGCCAGAACGTCGATCGCCTTAATTCCGGTGGTGAGAATTTCCGAACCCGTCGCCTGTCCGGTGAGGGGAACGGGGGCTTGATGGAGCGATCGCCATTCGCCGCCGAGGATCGGTTCGCCGCGATCGATCGCCTCGCCGAACACGTTGACCATGCGTCCGAGGAGGCGATCGCCCACGGGGACTTGCAAGGGATGCCCGGTATCGGCGATCGCCTCGCCCCGGGCCAGACCGCGTACTGGGGTTAATGCCACGCCCTGGACCGTATGCGGGTCTAAATGGGCCAAGACCTCGATCGCGATCGCGCGGTCTTCTCCGGCGACCAACTTGGTATAAATCGGGGGCAGACTTTCGTCAAAGTGAGCCTCGATAATACTACCGCGCACACTGCATACCGTTCCCCAATTCACCGCCGTGGCGACAGTTGCGGGTTCCTCTTCAACTTTCACGACCGAAACCTCCTCAAGGCACGATCTCGGAGCATCCGGGCAGGAGAATCGCCCGCCTAATCCGGGTGAACCAACTTCAAGCGATGCACTCGTCCCGACCGTTCCCCGGCCAAGATCGTATCGCCATCCGCCGCAAACTCACAGCACCACAAGGCATCGGCCCCGGTAAAACTCGCCAGTAGTTCGCGACTTTCCAAATCCCACAGTTTTAACGTGCGGTCTTCCGAGGCGGAAACCAGGCGTTTGCCGTCGGGACTGACCGACAATCCCCGGACACGTCCTTGATGTCCGGTAAGTGTAAACAGATTTTTACCCGTTTCCAACTCCCACACTTTGATCGTCTGGTCCGTGGAACCGGAAATCACCCACCGTCCGTCTGGGGTGGCGATCGCGGGGCGCACCGTGCCTTGATGACCGTAAAGGGTTAAAAACAACTCTCCGGTCTCGATTTCCCAGATTTTCACCGTTTTATCTACCGAGGTGGAAATCGCATATTTGCTATCTGGGGTCACGGCGACCGCTTGCACCGAACTTTGATGACCTTGAAGAGTCCTCAACTCAGTTCCCGTCGCTAAATCCCAGACTTTGACCAGGTGGTCTAACGACCCGGAAATCAAGTATTTGCCGTCCGGGGTCACGGATAGGGCGCGTACCCAAGCTTGATGTCCCGTTAAGGTGGCGAGTTCTTTCCCGGTGTCCAAATCCCAGATTTTGATCTTGCAGTCGCGTCCGCCGGAAATCGCCCGTTTCCCGTCCGGGGTGACGGCGATCGCCTGTACTTCTTTCGTATGTCCGGCGAGGGTTAACAGTTTTTCCCCGGTTTCGAGGTCGGACACGTGCAAGGTTTTATCGAAGGACGCCGAGACGACCCGCTTACCATCCGGGGTACAGGCGACTTCCATGACGCGATCGCCGTGACGGGTCAACAAAACTAACGCCGTTCCCGGTTTCAACGTCCAAATTTTTAACGTGCGATCCGCCGAACCGGAAATGACGCGATCGCTCTCGGGGACGATCGCCACGGTCCGCACCACGTCGTGATGTCCGGTCAGGGTAAATAGCTTGTTCCCTGTCTCCAGATCCCACAGTTTTAAGGTGTGGTCGTCGGAACTGGAGATCATCTGGCGCCCGTCTCGACTCAAAACCACGGCCCTGACCGTGCCTTCGTGGGCGGGAATACTGTAGCGCAATTTGCGTTTGTCGAGATCCCACACTTTAATCGTGCCGTCTTGCGCCCCGGAAAACGCCGTTTTGCCGTCGGGGGTGACGCCGACGGTCCGCACCGTGTCCGTATGTCCGGTGAGGGTAAACAGTAGTTTGCGCTTGTGGAAATCCCAAACTTTGAGGGTGCTGTCGAAGGAGGCGGAAATCAGGCGCTTGTTGTCTGGCGTCACGACTAAAGCGCGCACGGCGCCGGAATGTCCGGTGAGGGTGTGCAGTTCTTTCGCCTTGTCGAGGTCCCAGATTTTAATCGTTTTGTCGGAGGAACCGGAAATCAAGTGCCGTCCGTCGGGGGTGACGGTTACGGCGCGCACCCAGTCTTGGTGACCCGTGAGGGTGTGTAGTGCTTCCCCGGTTTCCAAATTCCAAACTTTGAGGGTGCGATCGTCGGAACCGGAGATCGCCCGTTTGCCGTCGGGGGTGACCGTCAGGGTTCGTACCCAGTCTTGATGACCCGTGAGGGTATGTAGCGCTTCCCCTGTTTCCAGGTTCCAAACTTTGATCGTGCGATCGTCGGAGGTGGACACGACCCATTTGCCGTCCGGGGTCGCCGCTACGGCAGTGACGGCCAGGGAATGACCCTGGAGGGTGTGGCACAATTCTCCCCCGGACGGTTTTAAGGTCGGTTTGGAAGCGGTGGCGGGAGACGCGATCGGGTCTGCAGTCGGTTTGAACATGGCCTGAACCTCACGCGAGCGAGTCTGGTAGTTGCTCAGACTCGGAACATTCGATCGGGGGCAGTGCGACGGCTGGCGGCGCGACGATCGCAACCGGAGGAGTTTTTAAAGGACTTCACCTTAAAAACTTAGTCAGTCAAGACTTAGGCTGGGTAGGAGCGTTTCGCGAAACGTCCCTACTGAAGTTGAGCTATGAAGCCCCATCACTGAGCGTGCGGGGTGCTGACATTTAGAGGCGATCCCCCTTTCGTTCGATCGCCGTTATCGATATCGTTCATCTACTGCGATCGATAAGCGTCGATCTACCTCTTATTCAACCATCAAGAAAGGCTCACATAAGGAATTTAAAGGTTTTCTTAATTTGTGGATGAAAACCCTTTAGCCTCCTTGTTAAACTCGGGGGGAATTCTCCTGGGGAGACCCTTGACGATCGCCTTTCTCTTTCGTTTCTACTGCCTCCCCACACCCCCTAATTTCCCGGCATCTCGACTGCCTAAAGAACGCGCTTAACTTTCTAAGGCTAGGGATTTTGCCTCATATTTTTTCGCTTTCAAATGTCCGAGGCGATCGCCGTAATACATCAAGGGGATCGCGACCAACGTTAAAAACGAAGAGGTTAACATCCCGCAAAGTAAGGTCCAGGCCAACCCCGACCACACCGGGTCGCTCAAAATTGAAAGCGTTCCCAACATCGTCGTTACGCTCGTCAATAAAATCGGACGAAACCGAACGGCGCCTGCTTCGAGAATGGCCAATTTTAAATCGTTGCCTTCTTCTTTTAATTTCTCTCCCACAAACTCCAACAAAACGATCGCATTACGCACCACAATTCCCGCCAAAGCAATCACGCCGATCATCGCCGTCGCACTAAAATAAACGCCATTGAGCGAAAAACCGATTAAAATCCCGATTAACGCCAGGGGAATACTCCCTAAAATAATCAGGGGAATTTTAAAGCTGCCGAATTGACCGACCAAAATAAAATAAATCAACATCACCGCTACTAACATCGCCAACCCCAAATCGCGGAACACGTCTAGGGTCAGTTTCCATTCCCCGTCCCAGTTAATGGAATAGCCCTCGGGAAGGGGGTTTTTCCAAAAATAAATTAACTGGTCGATGACCGCGTAAACGCTGGAGCGATCGCCCATTTCTCCCATCACGTAGGCGACGGGACGCTGATCTTTATGGAAAATCGGTTCGTCCACGGTGGTCGGCGTAAACTGGACCAATTCCGTCAGGGGAACTAATTCTCCGGCGGCGGTGGGAATTTGGATGCGGGCCAAATCTTCGATCGCCTGACGGTGTTTTTCCGCAAAGCGCACTTGAATCGCTACGGGAGTGAGTTCGCCGGGAACTTTGAGGGTCGATACGTTGGCCCCGGCGATCGCCATATTCAACGTTTGGGCAATTTCCTGGGTCGTCAGTCCCGCCTGATTCACTTTTTGGCGATCGACGGCTAACTCCACTTGCGGCATCTGATTTTTAACGGAATCGTCGATATCGACCACTTCATCGGTTTCGGCGAACACCTCGCGCACGTCTTTCGCCAGCGATCGCAACGTCGGATAATCCGGTCCGTACAATTCGGCTAACATGGTCGATCGCACGGGCGGTCCGGGGGGATCTTCGACTAATTTAACAATCCCGTTATGATTGCGGGCAATTTCGCTCAACGGTTCGCGCAAGCGGAATACCACGTCTTCTGAGGTCTCTTTGCGCGCGTCCGAGTTAGTTAAATGCACCCGAATATCCGCATAATGTTCCCCGGTGCGATCGCTCGACCCGCGCAACAAGCCGTTAAAATCGACGGGGGATCCGATACCGACATAGGTCTCGAAGTTGGTGACGGCGGGGTCGTCTTGCAACACCGTTTCCATTTGGCGGACGACGCGATCGGTTTGCACCAGTTCGGTCCCCAAAGGCATGTCTACTTGAATCAAAAAGCGGTCTTTGTCGGCTTTCGGCAACATCCGAAACTGCACCGCCTGGGTTAAGGGCAAACTAAAGGTCGCTAAGAGAATGCCGACGATAAATAGGATAAAGAAACGGCGGCGGGTTGCCGAATCGAGCAAGGGTTCGATAAGGCGCCGATACCAGCGATAGGTTGCGGTTTCTTCCAACGGCGGCGGTTCGTGGTGATTCGCTTTTAATTTAATCCAGCGCAAGGCGAGAAACGGGGTCACGGTCAGGGCCATGAAGGTGCTGATCAGCATGGCGACCGGGAGGTTGAACGGCATCGGCGCCATGTACGGCCCCATCATCCCGGTGACGAAGCGCATGGGGATGAAGGCGAGGATCACGGTAATCGTGGAGAGGATGACCGGGGCGCCAAGTTCGCTGACGGCGGCGATCGCCTCTTCCATTTTTTCGTTGAAGTTCATCCCCGGACGCAGTTCGAAGCGGCGGTGGATGTTCTCGGTGACGGCGATCGCGTCGTCTACCAAGGTTCCGAGGACGAGAATCAAGGCAAACAGGGTAATTCGGTTGATCGTCTGTCCCGCGATCCAGCCGACGGCAAGGGTTCCGGCTAAGGTCAGGGGAATCACGAAGGCGACGATCGAGGCTTCGCGCCACCCGAGGAAGATCACCAGCAAGGCGACGACGATCGCGATCGCCTGAAACAAGCTGGTGTACAGGTCGCCGACGGCGCGCGCTGCGGTGCGTCCGTCGTTACGAGTCACGGCGATTTCGATGCCACTGGGTAAGTCGGCTTTTAATTCGTCGATCCGGTCGAAAATTTGTTTGGCGACGGTCACCGCGTTGGTGCCTTTTTTCTTGGCGATGCCGATCGTAATCGCGTTTTGTTCTGTAAAGGGTTCGGTCGGCTGCAAGTCGCGATCGGGGTAAGGGTTGGAGACGTCCCAATCTTCCCGGGTATGAATGCGCGAATAGGTGGTGCGATCGCCGAAATCATCGCTCACGACTGCTACGTCGCGCAGGTAGATCGGCGATCGGTTCTCGCCAAAGCCGACGATCGTTTCTTTGAGGTCGTCCGCCGACTCGAACAGGCTACCGCCTTCGACAAATAAGCGATTGTCTCCGATCGCCAGATCTCCGGCGGGAAGCTGCACGTTCTCCCCTTGCAAGCGTTGGGCGATCGCCGCCGGGGACAGGCGATAACTGGCGAGGCGATCGGGGTCTAAATCGACGCGAATCGTGCGCGGTTGTCCTCCCGCGATCGTCAAATTCGCCGTATTCGGAATACTGCGTAAATCCTCTAACAGCCGTTCCCCCACCCGTCGCAACTGATTGTCCGTGTAATCTTTCCCCGTCACCGTCAGGGTCACGATCGGTACGTCGTCGATAATCACGGGTTTGACTAAATACGTCGTCCCCGGCGGAAAGATATCTTGCCAGTTATATAAGTGATTTTGCAGTTTGAATAACGAATCTTCCCAGTCTTCCCCCACGAAAAACTGCACCGTCACCTTCGACCCGGAATTCTGCGATACTGAATAAATATGCTCGACCCCCGTGAGTTCCCGGATCTTCGCTTCTACGGGCGTCGTCAGCGTTTTCTCGACCACTTCAGCCGGGGCGCCGGGATAGCGCAAAAAGATATCTGCCGCCGGAACCACGATTTGTGGGTTTTCTTCCTTCGGCGTCAAAATCACCGCAGCCAGTCCGAAAATTACCACGGCTGCGATCGCCAGCACCGTGACCTGAGAATTGATAAAATACGCCGTGATTTGTCCGATAATTCCCCGTTTCGGTTCCGGTTCCGGGACGACAGCAGTATCTGAGTGAGGCGTAGACATGGCAATCCCTCGGCTAAATGGCAGTCTCGTTTAAAATATTAAACAACTATATAGTGATTAATTGTATTTGAGTTCTACCTTCCCGTCAATTAATTTTAGATTTTAGATTCTAGATTGAGCGGGTAATCCTGGGAGACGTCGCCAACTACCGGACGCCGGATCTCTGATTTTCCCTTCCCTTTCCCCAATACAATAAGATCGCCCTATGACTAAAGTAGCCAGAAATCAGCGAATTGATTCGCTTCACTCCATCCTCTCTCCTTTGTTCACCCAGGATTAACAGATGAGTCACCCAGCAAAAATTCTTGCTTTTGCGGGAAGCGCGCGAGAAGCTTCCTTCCATAAAAAATTGGTCACCATCGCCGCTACAGGAGCCAAAGAAGCAGGCGCCGAGGTTACCTATATCGACTTTCGCGATTTACCCCTGCCCCTGTACGACCAAGATTTAGAACAAGAACGAGGGTTACCGGAAAACGCACTCAAGCTCAAAGCGTTGATGAAAGAGCATCAAGGCTTTTTAATTGCGTCTCCAGAATACAACAGTTCGATTACGCCGTTGCTGAAAAATGCGATCGATTGGGCGTCTCGTTCCGAACCTGGGGAACCTCCTTTAGCCCTGACCTGTTTTAAAGGCAAAGTTGCCGTATTAATGAGTACCTCTCCCGGAGGATTGGGAGGATTGCGCGGACTGGTACACGTGCGATCGATTCTCAGCAATATCGGCGTTGTAGTTTTGCCGGAACAAAAAACCCTACCGAATGCTTACGACCTCTTCGACAACGAGGGGAATTTGAAAGATCCAGACCAACAAGAAGCGGTCAAAGAATTGGGACGTAAGTTAGCCACAGTTACGGCTAAGTTAAACGGCTAATTCTCGAAACCATAGGCGATCGTGTCGGCCAGAATCGACACGATCCTGACGATCTTAAAAAAATAAGCTGTTCGCCATATTTAGATGGTGAAAAAATTTCAGCATACAGGGAGAGCGAGTATCTTTCAGCTTCACTCAGGAACACTCGATCGCTCTCGGATACGCAATTTAAATGTTCGACAGCTTAATGGTAATCGTTAGTTGTTGACACCAATAAATTCACCTGAATAAATGAGGATAAATACAAACCATGCCTAAATATACAATCGATGAAGTGATTGAGATCGTCAAAAATCTCGAACCGGAGGAAAAAATAGCACTGAAAGCACGGTTGGAGCCGATTTTAGGGAGTGGAGGGATTCCGAATGCTTCCTTACAAGCGCAGACCCAGCAATCGCAATCTTTTGGGAATATTACCCTTGGCGATCGCAGCGAATTTGACAATATACAATTGTCGGGAGAAGGGGCGATCGATTTAGATAAAAGTCAAACCCAAATTCAGGCGACGGGTGAGGTAGGAGACTTGCAAGAAGCGCTGGCATTACTGAAAATGCTTAAAACGGAAGTCGATCGCGCCAGCGAGTTAAATAAGCTGCAAAAAACGATCGGTCAAGGCGCAATTTCTGTGGTCGAGCAGGAACTGAACCGACCGGAACCGGATAAAGATTTAATCGAGGAGGCGATCGCCGCCTTAGAAAAGGGATTGAAGGGAGTGGAACGTCTGATCGAACCGACAGTGAGGGTGGCGAAAATTGTCGGAACGGCTTTAATTTTGTAACGCGAACAAGAACGCTAAAACCGAACGAACGAGCCTCCTGTGAAGGGCAGGAGGCTGTTATTGACAATGAAGAGAAATTAGACCTTGGAGCGATCGGTTAAAATTTCGTAACCGTCTTCAGTGACCAACACCGTATGCTCGAATTGAGCGGAAAGGGAATTATCCACAGTTACGGCGGTCCATTTATCTTTTAAAATGCGGGTAAATTTCGATCCGGCATTGACAATCGGTTCGATCGCCAACGTCATTCCGGCGCGCAATTTAACGTTAGGCATTTCGCGGGTGCGGAAGTTAAAAACAGAAGGTTCTTCGTGTAGATTGCGACCGACCCCGTGTCCGGTGAAATCTTCGACGACGCTAAAGCCACCTGCTTTGACCCGATCTTCGATCGCCCCGGCAATATCGAGCAAGTAGTTTCCAGCTTTCACCTGTTCGATTCCGGCGTAAAGCGCTTCTTCGGCGACGCGAATCAAGTCGGCGGCGTCCGGGGTGACTTCTCCTACGGCGATCGTAATGCACGAGTCGCCGTGAAATCCTTGATAGTAAGCCCCCGTATCAACTTTGAGGACATCGCCCTCACAAATAACTTTTTTCTTATTAGGAATTCCGTGAACCACCTCATTATTAACACTCGAACAAATGGAGGCGGGAAATCCGTGATACCCCTTAAAGCTCGGCGTGGCGCCCATTTCGCGAATGCGCTTCTCTGCATGAGCGTCCAAGTCCGCCGTCGTCATCCCGGGTTCGACCATTTCAGAAATTTCTTTAAGAACGGTGGCGACAATTTTGGCCGATTGACGCATGATTTCGATTTCGCGTTTTGACTTGAGTTCGATCGTGCGTCGCTGTCTTTTCCGAGGTTGAGCGGACGGTTGGGGAAGCAGATTTCCTAAAATATTCATGGGCTGATTGCCTGGTGGAGGTATGGAGTATTTTTACAGAGTTAAGTGTCGGCCACGCTCGTAGGGGAGTGCGGCATCTGGAGGACAGTGCGATCGCGCGTCCGTGCACGGATCGAACCCCGGTGCAACTCAGCCAGAGGTGGCGGGGTTGACAATGGCAACTGCATCGAAGTTGAATCCTTTGACTAACTTAACAGATTTGCTTGCACTTACCCACCCCGACCGAGGCATGAACGGCGCCCGTTCGTACTTCGGAAAGCATCGCTGTTATTGCGGTGGGGGCGTGACAATCATCAGCCAAAACTCGACGATCGCCCGGACGCAATTAAAAAATTTATCTAAATCCGAAGGCTTAGTAATATAGCAATTCGCATGGAGAGAATAACTTTTAATTACGTCTACTTCCGCCGTTGAAGTCGTAAAAACAACGATGGGAATTAGTTGAAGTTGAGAATCTTGCTTGACAATAGAAAGCAATTCCCGACCGTCCATTTTCGGAAGATTGAGATCCAGCAAGATCAAATCCGGGCGAGGAGATCGGACATGGTTGTTTTTACAATAAAGGAAGTCTAAAGCTTCCTCGCCATTTTTAACGATATGAACTTGAGGTTGGAAGTGACTTTCTTCTAAAGCTTCAAGAATTAAATCTTGATGGCTGAGTTGATCCTCAACTAAGAGAATATTTTTGGTTACATCTATAGGTGTCATGTTGGTGTTGGTCTAGAGCAGTCGGAACTGCGAACGATTGAATTTTTGCGAATCTCCTGGAGAGCCGACCTATCCAGTGTTAACCCTACAATTTCGGACACCAAAGTGGTGAAATAAGTTCACCATAAAATGAATTAATTGAATTAATTGACGCTACTTGACATCGGCCTTCTGTGAAAAACGTGGTTGGAATTGACTTCAAAGATCGATTTGATGGCGATTTGTGGCGTTTCACTCAGCGCTGTGAGGATCGCACCTAAACTCGCCAAGGCAAGGGATTAAAATGCGGTGAGTGGTCAGTCCGCGTCAGGTCATCGATGAGTGTGGGTTTCATCCCTCCCTCGGTTCGGATACGGGAGCAGATCGAGATCGTCTTGTGGGGGAAAAACGATTTGAATCTGAATGGAGTCTGTCAGTGATTCCGGCGAGCTTCAGTTGACGGGTCGGGCGCATCAAACTGAAAGCGAAAATGGACCGAAATCGAGGAGCTGCAACCCTAGGCAGGCATCTATGCAATGTCGGCGATCGCGCGATCGCATTTCTATTTCTAGTGTAGAACTCCCGTCCCCGAGTCAGGTGCGATTTCGGTCACATTTTCAGAAGCCAAACTAAAAGATGTCGCCAATTTGTTCCAGTTTCAATCAACCTCAAAAGCTGCTTTTTCAAAGGGGACTGCTTTGGGAGAATTCCAGTTAACCCAAAGAACTCACTCATCGAATCCAGGGCGATCGCCCATTTTTCCCAAAGCGAACCATTAGGATTGAGCTTGGCAATCTGGGGAAGTTCCCTTTGACAAAGCCATTCAAACAAACATTAGTTAAAACAAGGTAAAGATTCCCTGCTTCCTTGCGGGATCGCCAATGGCGATCGCCAAACATGAGGTCAAAGCCATCGTCCCTCCGCAAGGGAGAGGGATTTTTACCCGTTTAAGCCTGTTGGCTATCACTAGTAATGGTAATCGTGCCGACCATTCCCGCTTCCGCATGTCCGGGAATCGTACAACGCAAGCTGTAAGTTCCCGGTTTCATGGGTACGAAAATCCATTCGGCTTCAGCGCCGGGTTTGAGTTCCAATTCGTGAATGGCACCTTTGACTTCGACTTTGCCCGCTTCAACTTTTTGAGTCCAAATCGAATCGGCAAAGTCTTTGGCGGTAAAGTAATGTTTTTGAGGACTGGGATTGTTTAAAACCAGTTTGTAACGCTTTCCGGCAACGAATTGGAACTGGTCGGGGAAAAATTTGAGTGCGTCGCTGCCATTGCCTAAGCTGACTCGAACTTCCGTGGAAGGTTGGCGGGCAATTAAGCGATCGCCTCCGGACAATTTCGAGGCTTGCACCGGGGCAGCCCCGAGAATTAGCCCGACACAGACGACGATCGCCGCGATCGCGCCGAATGGCCGGATTTGAGTTAAAAAGGCTGAAACCGAGCGATCGAAAAACGAGTTGAGCAATTGCACGAATGTCATAGCAATACGATAGACTCGTCTAGGGTGTTCTCCAAAACTCTATCATTTCAAGTGAGAATTTCTTGGGTAGTGCCTTAGCGATCCCCGTGGGGAGTCGGCGATTGATGGTGGGGCGGATGTCCGGGCAGGTGGCCGCCATTCGGGGCGCCCGGGAGGCTAGTCGGATGCAGCCGCATGAGTAAGGCACTTTGTGGCGGCGGGCTGACCCAGCCCAAGCGGTGCATTCCCATCCAGAGGGTCAAAACACCCAAAATCGCCATGACGCCCGCCATGTAGCGTTCCAAACGGGGGACTTTTAAGCGTTGGATCAGCAGTCCGAAGCCGACCATTGCGGGGAGGGTGGCCAAACCGAACAGGAACATCCCGATGGTGGCGATCGCGATCGGTTGGGTCATCGCCAGACTGAGGGCGATCGCCGTCAACCCGCAAGGAATGAAGCCTAACAGGGTGCCTAATGGATAGGTTCGATACCAGCGATCGCTGGCGTACAGGCGCCCGAGGCTGGTTTGATAAAGCCGCCAATTTTGAATCGCAGGTAATTTAATTCGCAACAGGCGCAACTGTCCCAACGCCAGGTAAATCATCACGACCCCAGCTAAAACGAGCAAACTGGCTCGCAACCCCAGCCAACCTTGCAAGACTTGTCCGAAACTGCTGACAATAAATCCCATCAAGGCGTAAGTCGTCGATCGCCCCAACCCGTAAAGCACGTGGGAATACCACCGATTGCGACCGGGACGGGTGTAGCTCATCACGAACGGGCCACACATTCCTATGCAGTGACCGCTTCCCACGAAACCGAGAACGGCAAATAAATACAAACTCAGCATGAAGGTAATCGAGGGTAGAGTTTGAAAAAACTATCCTCGATGGTACCGGGTTGTGGGTGGAAAAAAAGCGATCGCCGCAACTCAGCCTTGCATCGGGCCGATCGAGCGGATAAATTCGAGGGGGAGTCCGTCGGAATCGGCGATAAACGTGACTTCGTAAACGCGATCGCCGATAACTTGCTGAGTCGGTTCGAGCAGGACTTTCAGGGGGGAGTCCGTGCGATCGTCCGCCGTGGCGGGGCGATCGAAACGCGCTTTTAACTCCTCCAACCACTGCTCTAAATCTTCGGTGGTTTCGGTCAAATCAAAGGAGAGATGGTAATACCCGGTGTAATGCTCGTCTCCAAACGCATCCGGCGCCGATCGCGGTTGGGGGACTTGGATTAACTCGATCCGACCCCCCAACCCTTCCATCCAACACGCCAGGGTCATTCCTGTAGTAAAGCGATCGCAAACTTCAAAACCCAGTTTTTCGTAAAAGGCGATCGCGCCGTGAATATCTGCCGTGCGGATGGAAGCGTGATGCATAGAATTGTAGATTTTAGATTGTAGATTTTAGATTGTAGATTTTAGAAATGAAGTAATTCATGGTTTCGATCCCAGTCCCCACTTCCTTTCGCTTCTTTCCTCCTCCCTTTTTCTAACTCCTTCCCCCTTCATTCAAATAATCGAAAATAAGGATAACGAATCGGAACCCCCGGTTCCTTTTCGAGATCGAAATTAATCACTTCCCAACGGGGTTCCTCTTTGGGATCGGGACTGAATTCGACCGGAAGACCGTAAAGGCGGGGGAGAGGCGAGTCATTCGATTGCCCTCTCCACGGCGTGCTACGCTCCAAATACGCCCCGATTAAAGGCTCGTAGCGTTGGGCGATCACCACTCGGGTCGCGCGGTAGCCTTGGGTATAGAGTCGATCCAGTGCTTCGTGAATTTCAAAACGGATGCCGTCGGGATGGGTGTGCTGGCGATACCATTCGTTATTCCAACGGCGCCAATGACGCCCGGATTGCAGGTGTATGAGCTCCCCAGTTTCGGGGTTCGCTTCAAATGCACCGTGTCGAGAACAGAGATAGGTATCGGTTAAGGTCAGCGCCGAAATGGTTTGACGACAATGGGGACACTGAATCTCAGGGCCGAAAATAGGATATTGCGAGGCGATATCAATCATGTGCCAATCGGTGCCAACATGTTTGGACTCTGCCGGAGATTGATTTTATTTTGACACTCCCTTACCTAAAGGTGAAGGGATTCTTCTGTTGTTCAACCTTCGACGATTCGACTTGCTCAGATAGGATTACTCCAGCCACAGTAGCGGTCAAATCTCCAGAAGCGTTCGGGTTTACAACCCAAGTTCCGCAATGCCCTTACGTAGTCAAGGCTCTTTCAGAATATTGATTGCAGCATTCCAACCCCTATCCATTTCACATCCACAAGAGCAAACGTGGGTGCGCGTGGATAGGGGTTTTTGCACTTTTGTAGCGCAACTGGAGCATTGTTGGGACGTCAAAGCAGGGTCAACAGCAATTGTTACCTTGCCAAGCTTCTGCCCGAAATACTCCAACCCCTTTCTGGATCGATCCCAAGGAGCATCATTAATCGACTTGGCCAGACAGTAGTTTCTAACTAAACTCTTAACCTTCAAATTTTCATAGGCGACCAAATCGTTAGATTGGATTACGCAACGCGCCAGTCTCTTGGCGTGTTCTTGACGTTGGCTACTTATTTTGAAGTGTGTCCGTCCAAGGCAGTTAATCGCTTTGTTTCGATTCGAGCAGCCTTTCTGTTCGCGAGAAACGCGACGTTGATTTAAGTTCAACCGTTGCTCTCTTTCACGGCAAAAACGAGCATTAGGTTTGCTGTGACCGTTAGAGTCTGTATACAACTCTTTCAGTGTTCTATCTAAACCAATTGCTTTTCCTGTCCGTTGAGAATTAAGTTTGACCTCAATATCAATACAAAACTTTTTACCAGGAATCCCTTTTTTACAATTCTCGGAAAATCGAGCGATCGCCGCCCATGCACGTTCGGCAGCAGATTGCCTATCTTGAGAGTTTAACTTTTGAGCGAAAGGATATTCTTGAGCGAATACCCGACAATGTTTGTTGAGTTTGTACTTATTAACCCCTTTGTTGTCCATCCAGTAACGCAAGCATTTATTCCGAACAAACTGTGTTGTCCGTATGGCCTCGTCAATCGCTTGGCATTGCCAAGGTTTTCCTCGAATTTTAAACTCTAAAACGTGCATGGTGTTCTAGGTATTATGCTGTATATTATAGCATAAAGTCACCCTGTAAGGGCGAGGTCTTAAACCCAGTTTTCAACGATAACTAGGTTAATTCGGCTGTTGCAGTTCATTCTAATAGACCAGGGAACTCTCGTGAGCGATCTCAACCAATCGATTTCATCGGCCCCCGGTAATTTTTGGGCGCCTCCCGATCTGTCCCGTGCCGCATTTGTGGCGCCGAATGCAACGGTGGTGGGGGTGGTGGAAGTGGGCGAAGGGGCGAGTATTTGGTATTCGGCGGTGTTGCGTGGGGATGTAGATAAAATCGCGATCGGCGATCGCACGAATATTCAAGATGGGGCGGTCCTGCACGGGGATCCCGGCGAACCGACAATTTTAGAAGCGGATGTCACCGTCGGTCATCGCGCGGTGATTCACAGTGCCTATATCGAGCGCGGTTGTACGATCGGCATGGGGGCGATCGTCCTCAATCGAGTCCGGGTGGGGCGTGGCAGTATTGTGGGGGCGGGGGCGATCGTCACCAAGGACGTACCGCCATTTTCTCTGGTGGTCGGCGTTCCCGCGAAGCGAGTTCGCGAGGTCTCGCAGGAGGAAGCGAACGAGTTAATCGAACACGCACGCAAGTATGAGAAGTTGGCATTAGTTCACGCGGGGAAGGGAACGGATTTGGGATTTTAGATTTTAGAGTTTAGATGGGGAGGAGGGAGGCGGGTTGGATGAGTGTCCCACCGTGGTGGGAGGAATTGTGAACTTTACCTTTTTGCCTACTCCCCTTTCTCATGCAAAATCCTCGCCAAATTGCCTTCTTAGCCCTTCGCGATCTCGATCGCCGGGGGACGTTTGCCGATGTGACCCTCGATCGCGCCTTGAAAAAGGTCTCCGGGACGGGCGATCGCGCCTTGTTGCCCCTCGATCGCCGTTTGGCGACTGAATTGGTCTACGGCTGCATTCGACGGCGGCGATCGCTCGATGCGGCGATCGACCAGTTTGCGAAAAAACCTGCGGATCGCCAACCGCCGGATTTACGGTGGATCCTGCATCTGGGCCTTTACCAACTGCGCTATCTCGACGATATCCCGGCTTCGGCGGCGGTGGATACGACGGTGGAGTTGGCGAAAACGAATGGGTTGAAAGGGTTGGCGGGTTTTGTCAATGGCTTGTTACGTCAGTACCTGCGGGCGGCGCAGGCGGCAGCCTCCGGGGATCCCCTACACCTGCCCGAGGAGCCGATCGCCCGGCTGGCAGTGGCTCACAGTTACCCCGATTGGATCGTAGCGAATTGGGTGGAACGGTTGGGGGTGGAGGAAGCGGAACAATTGGCGCAATGGTTCAATCGATCGCCGAGTATCGATCTGCGAGTCAATCCCCTACGCACGGCGATCGCCACGGTAGAATCGGCCTTTCAAGGGGCGGGGATCGAAGTGATGCGGGTTCCCCACGTACCGCAAGCCTTGCGCCTCAAAAGTGGGGCGGGGGCGATCGCCAATTTGCCCGGATTTAACGAGGGCTGGTGGACCGTTCAAGATAGCAGCGCCCAATTGACCAGTTATTTACTCGACCCGCAGCCCGGAGAACTGATTATCGATGCCTGTGCGGCTCCCGGGGGGAAAACTACTCATATTGCCGAGTTGATGGGCGATCGCGGTACGATTTACGCTTGCGATAAAACGCCCTCTCGGCTGAAAAAAGTGAAAGAAAATAGCGATCGCCTCGGCTTGCACGCGATCGAAGTGTTAGCCGGAGACAGTCGCGAATTCGCTCAATTCGACCGTCGGGCCGATCGCGTCTTACTCGATGCCCCCTGTTCCGGATTGGGAACCCTGCACCGTCGCGCCGATGCCCGTTGGCGCCAAACCCCCGACAATCTCGTACAGTTAGCCCAACTGCAAGGGGAACTGTTAGCCAAAACGGCTCAATGGGTGAAACCCGGTGGAGTGCTGGTTTACGCGACTTGCACCTTGCACCCCCTGGAAAATGAAAAACCGATACGCGACTTTTTAGCGACTCATCCGGACTGGGCGATCGAAGTCCCTCCCGCGAGCAACCCGGCGGCACACTTCGTCACGTCCGCAGGTTGGCTCGAAGTCTGGCCCCATCGTTACGATCTCGACGGTTTTTTCATGGTGCGACTTCGGAAAGCCCCAGATGCATCGGAGTAAATTCTCAAGGGGAAAGCGGGCGAGATGCCCGCTCTACGGACAATTTACCTTTTGCCTGCCAACTCCCTTACGAGTTATCACCTTCATCCTTATCCACTTTTGGAATAAACCCGGGACGGTCTTTTCCTTCCCAACCGGGGGGACGTTTGGAGTTGTACCAGGCGATCGAACCGATCGCCACGGCGGCAATAAAGCCGACGACGTAAACGGCAGTAAACGGGAGAAAATCGCCGGATGAAGCGGCTGCGAATGGCATCAAAATGTTCATAAAATCGTCGATTGCGACGCAAACCCCAGGGCGGGCAATGACTGCCTTCTGGGTGGTAGCCGCACCTCCTAATCGCAAAATGTTTAAGCGGTTCGAGCATCTGTCGGCGTGGCTCCAAGTCAGTCTCGCGCCCTCACCAAACGGAGAGCAACAGACCCACAACGATCGCCACGCTCTAGAGCCGCACGAGGCTGACTCAAAAACAGAAGCTCCTCTTTACCTAGGATACTTCTTTAGTAGTTGGAATAAGTATATCCATCGGTAGATTCTTGCTGCGCTCGGGCATTATCGGGGGTGGTATCCCCGTAAATGACGCTGTTGGGTTGGACGGGTTGGGCTTTAATCGTCGGTTGGCGATCGTACAAATTCTCCGGCAGTTCGGGGAATTCTTCCACGGGCATTTCCTCGACCGCTTCTTTCATAAACTGCCGCCAAGTGAACGCTGCGGTCGAACTGCTGCCCCAGGTCGGATAGCTGTCGTCATTGCCGAGCCAAACCCCGGTGACCATTTGAGGAATATAGCCGATAAACCACAGGTCGCGGGCTTCGTCCGAGGTTCCGGTTTTTCCGGCGACGGGACGGTCTACAAGTTGGGCGGCGGCTCCAGTTCCGTACTGCACCACGGGTTCGAGCATCCAATCCATAATGGCGGCAGTTTCGGGATCGACGGCTTGTTGCGGTTGGTGTTTGGCTTCGTAAAGCACTTGACCTCGGCGGTCGATGACGCGGGTAATGCCGTGGGGTTCGACATGTTTGCCTTTGGCGGCTAAGGTTCCGTAAGCGCTGGTCAGTTCGAGTAAGTTGACTTCGTTGCCGCCGAGAGCGAGGGAGTAAACCGGTTTGAGTTCGGATTTAATCCCCATTTTGTGGGCGAGTTCGATGGTCGGCTCGAATCCTACATCCATGAGGACTTTGACGGCGACGACGTTAATCGAACTGGTGAGGGCGTCGCGCATGGAGATCCAGCCGCGATAGGTGCCGCCGAAGTTGCGGGGTTTGTAGCCGTCTACGGTAAAGTTGGCGTCTTCGTAGCCGTCGGTGGGGCTTAATCCGGAGGCGATCGCGGCGGTATAGACAAAGCCTTTGAAGGTAGAACCGGGTTGCCGTTGGGCTTGGGTGACGCGGTTGAATTCGCTGTCTTCGTAATCGTAACCGCCGACCATGGCTTTAATTTGGCCGTTGCGCGGGTCGATCGCCACCAAGGCGGCTTGATCGAATCCCTGGCTGGCTCCGTCGATTTCTACGGCTTCTCTGACGGCAGTTTGAGCGATTTTCTGCCATTTGAGATTGAGGGTAGTTTCGACGGTCAATCCTCCCATTTCCAGAATTTCCGGGGAGAGCTGTTTGGGTAACTGTTTCTGAATGTAGGAAGCAAAATACGGCGCTTCGACTTGCAGGCGTTTGGGGACGCTGGCTTTGACTTTGAGGGGGTCTCGGCTGGCGCGTTCGGCTTCGGCGGGGTCGAGGCTGCCGACTTCGACCATGCGTTTTAACACTAAATCGCGTCGCTCTCCGGCGAGTTGCGGGTTGACGAGCGGGGAATACACGCTCGGTGCGGGGGGCAGTCCGGCGATCGTTGCCATTTCGGACAGGGTCAGTTCGCTCACTTTTTTACTGAAATAGACCCAGGCGGCATCGGCGACGCCGTAAGCGCCCGATCCCAAATACACAATATTGAGATAGCGCTCTAAAATCTGCTCCTTGTTCATTTTCTGCTCGATCTTGCGCGCGAGCAGGGCTTCGCGCAATTTGCGAGCCATGGTGCGCTCTTGGGTCAGGAAGACGACCCGGGCCAGTTGCTGGGTGATCGTGCTGCCGCCTTGGACGAGTTCTCTGGCGAGGAGGTTGGAGACGACGGCGCGAAAAATGCCTTGGTAGTCCACGCCGTCATGTTCGTAAAAGCGACTGTCTTCGGAGGCGATAAAGGCGTCGATCAGGGGTTGGGGGATGTCTTCGATTTCGAGTTTGTCCCGGGTCGCCGGACCGCTTTGTTGCAAAATGGTGCCGTCGGCGGCTTGAATGGCGATCGTTCCGTCGCGCACGAAGGTAAAAATTTCGGCGACATCGGGCAGGTTGCGGTTGAGATACCACAGGGCGATCGCCCCGCTTCCGGTTCCGGTGGCGACGGTGACGACTCCCACGCCGACCCAAAAACGGGGTCTTCGATACAGGGGCGGTCCTTGAGGGGGTTTCCACGCCTGTTTGAGGCGCGCGAGCCACTGTCGAGCGGGATTTCCCGGTTTATCTGAGTTTTTATCGGAATTGGTCTCGGGAGCGTCGGCACTCGCTTCGTCCCGATCGCTCGGTTCGAGGGAATCGGTCGGTTCGGAGGGGCTGGATTGACCCTCGGCTGTCGCGGGCGGCGTGTCTCTAAGATCGACTGAAACGCTAGATTCAGCAGATTCGCTCATAATTGGTTCGGGTTCGGCTGCGGTTGGATCGGCGGTTGGATCTTTTGATGCTTCGGGCGATCGGGTTCGAGTGAATTTTGCTGAAAACTCTTTCATCCTAGAGAAAAACTTAGCCACGTCAACTCCTCACACGCCAACCACGAGCAAACCCGTTATTGGGTTTTATTTTAGAACCTCGTTTGGAGATTTGCATTTTTCAATCTCGCCAATTTTAAATACCAAGCCGGAACGGCTAAGTTCCGGCAAGGGTAAAATTTAAAAAAGTTATCAGTCGCTATCGAGAATCGAAGGGCGATCGCCCCTACACGGCGTGTCCGATCGCCAAGGCGGTGACGAGCATTCCAATCACGAGGAATGGTTGGGCGCTGGCTTGATATTTAACGTCATTTTCGAGGGGATCGCGCAAGAAATACATATCCTGGAAAGTAATTTGAGGAATGACCAACAAGATCAAAATCGCGGCGTACAAATTCTGATGAATGCTCATCAAATATCCGGCGATCGCAAACTGGAACAGGTCGATCGTCAGTACGCAAATCCACGCGGCTGTAGTCACCCCAAACATCACCGGGAGGGATTTTAAGCCCAGTTGTTCGTCTCCTTCCACACTTTTGAAGTCGTTGACGATCGCAATCCCCAATCCGGCCATACTGTAAACCAGGGTGACGACAATGATGGTGGTATTGAGTTCCCCGAACAATGCTTGTCCGGCCCACCAGGGTAAGGCGATGTAACTCGAACCCAAAGCATAATTCCCCAACCAGCCGTTTTTCTTGAGTTTGAGCGGCGGCGCGGAGTAAATGTAGGACAGGAACGACCCGCCAATGGCTAAGGCGGTAATCGTGGGAAATTCGTGACCCGCCCACAAGTCTAAGGCATAGGCGACGCCGATCCCGCCGAGGAGAAGGACCCAAATTTGGGTGACGACTTGGGGAACGGAAATGGCGCCGGAGGGAATCGGACGGTAAGGTTCGTTGATGGCGTCGAGGTCGCGATCGTAAAAATCGTTGATCGTTTGGGTGTACCCCGCCAGCAACGGTCCGGACATCAGCATACAAGCGGCGGCGATTAACAGGTGTTCGAGTTTCCACTCGTAGTTCCCGGAGGCGGCGGCCCCGCAGACGACCCCCCAAATCAAAGGGATCCAGGTGATCGGTTTCATCAACTGCAGGCGGATTTTCCAGATCGAGGTTTCGCGGACGTCGGCCCCTTTCATTCCCAACATTTGCCGGGTTTTGGCACTGCGATTTTCTTCCGGTTTCCCGGGGGGTCGGGTGTTGTCCGTCGGTTGCGCTTTGTCTGGGGCTGTATCGATCGGGTTTGACTCGGGTGCGGGCGGGTTAGACATATCAGGCAATTAGAATCTTGGGTAACTTGGCACTGGATCTCAATGATTTTATCGAAAACGAAAATTCTGCGCGAACAAGAGACGACAATTTGCAAGTTGAGCGATGGCGCGATCGCGGGGCGGGTCGTGCCATCGCCCGTCCCTTTTTAGGGAGAGTTGTGTAAAATATATATATGTTACACTTAAAGATAAAATATTGACTTTACTAAATAAGTGTAAATAAATGTAAGAAGTTTGAGGGAGTCACGATCGCCCCAGCGCGTCAATCACCCGAAGCACCGGGCGATCGCGCAGTTACCTCGATTGGCGATCGCTCTAAAACGATCCGATCGCGCAAATCTCCTCTCAAACTGGCAACTTTTGACTGTTTTCGCCGCCAAAAGCCCATAAATGCCGGGATCGCGCTCTTGCCAAGTCAAGAGAGTCTTCCTACAATGAACTCATTAATTGAAAATTATTATCAACTACTATCCGTCAAAAGGTAACGGTTTATTTCATTGCTTTATAGCTGTAGAAGACGCGAAGACGGGATCTTAATTGCTAAAAATTGTTATTTTTTAGGCTTTAAACGATTTTTATTGTCAAATAGTGATAGGGTAATAAATCAAGAGTTTTTCCCCTACAAGTAATGAGAATAACTCCGAATTAATAGAGAGGTCAGGGAAATGAAACAGCCGTATCGATCGCGAACCCATCGGTCTGAAAACCACCTCAAAAGAGGATTTACCTTCCTCGGAGGTCGTTGCGATCGCGAAGCGTCTCCCCCGGAGAATCGCCCCCATTGGCACGCCGAAGATGGTCAATCCTCAGAAAACGCCATATTTCCCCTATCTTGCGCGCAAATGGGCGATCGCCTGTGGGTAGCTGCCGTAGGGTCGGGGCGAGGGCACCACGGCTTGCGAGTTGGCGACGAAGTGCACGTAGTCAGCTTGACCCCAAGCGGTTCGGCGGCGATCGAAGTCAACGGTCAATACCTCGGTTTGGGGTGCAATCAGGCGCGATCGATCGCGGTTTCGCGCCATCCCATCCTGGAAATCGATAATACATTTCCTTCCCAGCACTTGCACGACCTCAAAATCGGGGCAACCGGGCGCGTTCTCAGCTACGACTGTCCGCGCCGGGGCTACCGCAAACGACTGCTGGCCATGGGATTGACCCCCGGAACCGAATTCACCGTCACCCGTCACGCCCCCCTCGGCGATCCCGTCGAAATCTACGTGAGAGGATTTAGCCTCAGTTTGCGAAAAGATGAAGCGCGCGCCTTACTGGTCGAACTCGTGCGCTGAGTTGTATAGTTTGTTCGATTGTCCTGTAGAAAGATCGGCGATCGCCCGAACTCGACCGGGGGCGATCGCCCTTAGCCCCCTTCCCCGCCTATGAACTCCACCATCACCGCCCGCGCCACGATCGCCACCATCGGTAACCCCAACTGCGGCAAAACCACCCTCTTCAACGCCCTGACCGGATCCAACCAAATCACCGGAAACTGGCCTGGGGTCACCGTCGATCGCGTCGAAGGCACCTACAACCACGACGGACAAACCGTCACCATCATCGATTTACCGGGGGTCTACTCCCTCGACGCCGAAGACCAAGACACCGGACTTGACGAACGCATCGCCCGCGATTACCTCCTCTCCGGCGCCGTCGATTTAGTCGCCAACGTCATCGACGCCTCCAACTTAGAACGCAACCTCTACCTGACCACCCAATTAATTGAAATGCGGTTGCCCGTCGTCGTCATTTTAAACATGGTAGACGTGGCGCGAGAACGGGGATTCGACATCGATCTCGATCGCCTTTGCCAACACCTGGGCTGTCCCGTGGTGGCGGTGGTCGCCTCCAAAAGCCAGGGATTGAGCGAGTTAAGGGCGGCGATCGATCGCGGATTGCGCGATCGCCCGATCCCGTCCACCTTCGTCGCCTATCCCGCCGTCGTCGAAGACGCGATCGCCGATCTGATGCCCTACTTAGACAATCCGGCCCGGGTCGTCGATCCGCGCTGGACCGCCCTGCGCCTGTTAGAATACGACGATATTGGCGTTCCCACCTTGCAGCGACGGGAACTCGATCGCGTCTTAGCCCACTGGAAACGACGAGTCGGCGACGTACTCGGCGACGACCTCGATATCGCGATCGCCGACGCCCGTTATACCTTCATCCGCCACCTCAGCGAACAAGTGGTGGCGCGATCGCGCGAAGTCAGCCTCAACCTCACCCAGCGTATCGATCGCATCGTCCTCGATCGCTGGTTGGGCATCCCTCTGTTTTTCGCCGTCATGTATCTGATGTTCCTGTTCGCGATCGACTTCGGCAACGTCTTTATCGACTTTTTCGATATCCTCACCGGAACGATCTTCGTAGACGGCTTCGGACGGTTGTTAACCACCGTGGGAATCCCCGATTGGTTGGTCGTCTTGCTGGCGAACGGCGCGGGGGGCGGGCTGCAAACCGTTTCCACCTTCATCCCGGTCATCGCCTGTACCTTCCTCTTTCTCGCCTTTCTCGAAGACTCCGGCTACATGGCCCGCGCCGCCTTCGTCATGGACCGCCTGATGCGCTTTATCGGCTTACCCGGGAAATCCTTCGTCCCCATGCTAGTCGGTTTTGGCTGCAACGTCCCCGCCATTTTAGCCACCCGGACCTTAGAAAGTCCGCGCGATCGGCTGATGACAATTTTAATGAATCCTTTCATGTCCTGCGGCGCAAGGCTTCCCGTTTACGCCCTCTTCGCCGCCGCCTTCTTCCCCGTCGGCGGTCAGAATATCGTTTTCGCCTTATATCTCGTCGGAATCGGGGCGGCGATCTGCACCGGACTGATTCTCAAACATACAATCTTGCGCGGCGATATTTCTCCCTTCGTCATGGAACTCCCCCCCTATCACCTCCCGACGTTACGGGGGATCTTGTGGCGGACGTGGGACCGCCTGCGCGAGTTTATCGTTCGCGCCGGAAAAGTTATTGTTTTAATGGTGATGGTTCTCGGATTACTCAATAACGTCAGTTGGGACGGATCCTTGGGCAACTCCCAAACCTCGGTGTTGAGTAGTGTCAGCCGCAGCGTCACCCCGGTCTTCGCGCCGATGGGGATTCGCCAAGAGAATTATCCCGCCACCGTGGGCGTTTTCACGGGAGTTTTCGCCAAAGAGGCGATCGTCGGTTCTCTCGATTCCCTTTACGGACAACTGGCCCGGGAAGACATTCCCCCCGAACCCGATACCCCCTTTGAATTCTGGGGCAGTATCCGCGATGCCTTCGCCTCTATCCCCGCCAATCTCGCCAATTTAGGCAACCAACTACTCGATCCTTTGGGAGTCGGTGTCGGCGATCTGGAAAACACCGAAATTGCCGCCGAAAGTCAGGGGGTCGCCTCGCAAACTTTCGGCCAAATGGTCAACCGCTTCGACGGCAAAATCGGGGCGTTTGCTTATCTCTTATTTGTCTTATTGTATTTTCCCTGTTTGGCTGCCACCGCCGCGATTTACCGCGAAACCGGGACGCGATGGACCGTATTCGCCGGGGTGTGGACGACCGGGTTGGCGTATTGGGTGGCGACGGTGTTTTATCAGGCTGCAACGTTTGCACGCCATCCGGCATTCTCCACGGTTTGGATCTTCGGCGCCATTGCCCTATTGGCGGGGACGATCTTGGGAATGCGCCGGATGGGACGAGTGATTTAGGAGGAAGGGTGATGATTCTTCGCGATTTGCAAGTCTATCTCGCCGAACGACATACGGCGTCTCTAGCAGAACTGTCTACTCATTTTCACGTGGAAGCCGCCGCCTTAGAACCGATGTTGAAAAAGTTGGTGCGTAAGGGTCGGGTTCGCCAACTGCCGCCTCCCAAACCCTGCGGCGAATGCACTCAGTGCGATCGCACTGTATTTGAAGTTTACCAGTGGGTTTGATTAGCACGAACTGGGGCGACATTGTTCGCCTATCCAGTTTAAATAGGGTTCAAATCCGGCGATAATCGGAATCGCAATAATTTCGGGGACTTCGTAATTGTGAAGTTCCCGAACTTTGGCTTCTAAGCGATCGAAGTGGGTTAAATCGGTTTTAACGATCAATTGCCATTCTCGATCTTCGTTGACTTCTCCTTTCCAGGTATAAATGGACTCGATCGCACTGATGCTGACACAGGCGGCGAGGTTCGCATCGACTAAGCCTCGGGCGATGGTTTTGGCGTCTCGTTCGGAGGGGGCGGTGACTAGGACGATGCCGTAGCGATCGGTTGTTTCAATCATTGGGGGTCTCCGGTTTGCACGTCGGTGGGGGAGTTCGGATCGCGGTTGCAGGGACGATCGCCTCCTCTGGAAACCCCATCATACTATGCCAGACGCGCCAGTACGGGGCGATCGCCGCTTGTTGCGCTCTCTTGTTCGGTGAGTGCGTCGGCGGTTCGGGGGGGCGCGATCGCCAGGGTTGAAAATCACATAATTTAAGTGTATTTTGAAGCATATTTGTTTTATATTCAAGTTGTTTGAAAAACAAACTCGTTCAAAAATAACACAAAGTATTTCATTGACCCCCGAGTGGAGAGGAATAGACCTTCCCGGTTTCTGAGATCGGTTCTTAGGGAGTGGGTGAGTCTGCGAGGGAAATTTTGGAGAAGGGAGTTTGAAAACGAACCGCCGTTGAATCGTGGGGCGTGCGATCGCCGATTCGGACTTGTGAAATTAATTTGAGGGAGACCCTGGGGGGAAAGGGAGGGGGAAAGTCCTTGCTGGGTCTGCAATTGCGCGTGAGGGGTGGAATCTCAGTTTTTATTTTTGCCGTTACGGGTAGAATTTAGAGAGAATGGCCCTGTTGTCGAGGCAGGGTCGAGGCGATTGTCCGATCGGATCTGAGCGATCGCGGTGCGGTTGACCGAGAGGAATTTGCAAGGGAAACGTGGGGGAAAAGACGGGGAAATCGGGGAGCCGTCTGAGGGGAAAAGGGCGCCGGATCGGGTCGGGGGAAGCGCAGGAATTTATCTTAAATACCCAAGCGTTAAGGAGGATAGTGAGAGACAGCCTGGAACCAAAATCTAAACGGAGGCAGGGATTGATGGAACCCGGCGAACTGGCCAAACTGGAAATGAGGTTATACAAACCCCTGCCGGGGATTGGGGGATGGTTGCGGCAGCAGGCGGCCCAACTGTTGGTAGAAGACCGCTCGGCGGCGGCGGCCCAACTGTTGGCGCAAGCGGCGATCGCCCCGGACGACGAGCGCTTGAACGAAATTGCGATCGAGGCGTTGCGAAAGTTAGAAGGGCCCGAGGCGATCGATGCGGTATGTGCGGTCTGGGCGAGTACGCGCCACGAACGACTGACCCAGTTACTGCTCGAACGGCGCTGGATCGCCCGCCACCCCCTGGCGCTGTGCTTGCTGACGGCGTTAAAAGTCGGGCAGGTCGAGCAGGCGATCGAGAAGATCCCCGATCCGATCAAGCCCCTCCTGAAAGCCTGCCGCGATCGCGACGTGCAGATCGCCCATGCGGCGCGCCAGTGCTTGTTCCGCCTGCAAAATCCCGAGGCGATCGATGCCTTGTGCAAGCAGTGGGCGATGACCCGGACGCCCTTTTTAGAACAAGTGCTCTTAAGCGGCAGTTACATCGCCCGCCAACCGCTTTTAATCCGGGTATTGAGCGCCCTCAAAGTCGGACAGATGCAAGTGGTGACCCAAGAAGGGGGGGAAGTGGTCGAACCGTTGCTGATTGCCTGTCGCGATGTAGACGGCTGGATCGTGATGCAAGCGTTGGTAGCGTTGCGGCAGTTGCAACGACCGAAAGCGCGCGAGGAAGTCTGTCGCTGGGCGATCGAGCGAGACCATCCTTTAGCGAGCGAAGCGGCGATCGCCGCCAAATATGCCCCCAGCGACCCGCAAAAACGCGCCTTATTTTATTACCTCACCGAACAGTGGGCCGATTACGACCAGCTCGACATCGACGGCAGCTTGCTACAAAATGCCTATCTCGATGCCGACGAAGCGGTGCGATCGCGCATTGCCGACAAAGCCCGCAAAGCCGGACGCCTCGAAATCGTCGAAACGATCGTCGGACCGCCGAACCGCCGCCGACTCGGGGAGATGAGCGATCGCGAATGGGAAAATACGATCGCCATTTTAGCCCGCTCGCGATCGTGGTCGAGCATGTGGAAACTCGCCCAACAAGCGCCCCCCGCCTGGAGCGTGCGCCTCTTGCGCCAGATCGAACCCCAGTGGCAACCGCAGACCCCCAACGAGTTATCCGGGTGGCAGGTCCTGCACAAGCTCGCGAGCCAATGTATCGGCGATGTCTCCGCCTTAGCCGGACGGATGCACTGTTCCCACGCGATCGGTCCGACGAGCCAACCCGTGACCTGTTTCGCGATCGGGCCGACCAGTGTGGGCTACGTGCGAGAACCGCCCCTGTTGGCGATCGCCCTCGCCAACGGCACCGTCGAACTGTGGAATACCGCCACGGGGGAGCGCGTCAACACCCTCGGTCAGCCCTACAGCCGCACCGGAGACCTCGATCGCCCCCCAGTCAAACACGGCGGGCCGATCGAATGTCTCGCCTTCAGCCATCCCGGTGTGGGCGCCTACGGCAAAACCTTGCTACTGGCAACGGGAAGCGACGATCGCAGCGTCCGCCTCTGGCGCATTTCCACGGGCCAAGCCTTGCAACAACTCAAAGGACACACCGGACCGATCAACTGCCTCGCGATCAGTCCCACCGGAGAACAGCTCGCCACCGGAAGCGCCGACGGCACCGTGCGCCTCTGGCGCCTGCCGACCGGAAGCCTGCAAGCCACCCTCACCGGGCATACGGGCTGGATCAACTGCCTCGCGATCAGTCCCGACGGCCAACTCCTCGCCACTGGAAGCGCCGACGGCACCGTGCGCCTCTGGTTGCTTCCCAGTGGCGAAGCGATCCAAACCCTGACCGGACATGCCGGACCGGTCGAATGTTTGGCCATCTCTCCCGACGGCCAACTGCTGGCTACTGCCAGTTGGGATACCACGGTACGCTTGTGGTGGTTGCCTGTCGGCGCCCCCTTCAAAACCTTAAGCGGCCATCGCGGTTCCGTGGCCTGTCTGGCGTTCAGTCCCGACGGCAGCGCGATCGCCACCGGGAGCAACGATTACAGCGTCCGCCTTTGGAAACTCCCCGACGCCGAACCTTTACCCCCGTTAGAAGGCCATACCGGATCGATTTCCTGCTTGGCGTTCAACCCGACTGGGGAACTACTGGCCACGGGCAGTTGGGATCGTACCGTGCGGTTGTGGCATACCGCGACCGCGACCGCCATCCAGCAACTGCGCGGTCACGAAGAATGGGTGATGGGGTTGCAATTTAGCGATAACGGCCAAGTGCTGGCGACCAGCAGCGCCGACAAAACCGTGCGCTTGTGGACGCCGCAGTTAGCGCGGTTGAGCCGTTTGCCCGTGGGCGCCTTGAGTACGACCGATTTGGAGTTCGTCCGCCGCTTGGCTAAAGACCCCCATACCTCCGATGCGGAACGCAGTTGGTTGCGCTTTTTGATGGCCTCGATCCGATGGAACCGCCATCAGGAAATGGGGGGAACGAGTTTGACTTCGGCGAGTCCTTCGCCATCGGTCGATCGCGAATGGCATTAGTCCTCGGTCGAGCCGTGCTGGCGCAGTTGTCGGGCGCGATCGACTAAAGAGCGCCAGTCCCGAGGGCGCTTGAGTTCGGCTTCGCGGCCCGCTTTGCTCTGGCGGGCGCGATCGCTCTCCAGGCGCAACCGTTGCAATTGTTCTAAAAAGTTGCGTTCTCGCGAGTAAATGGCTTGAGCCATCTCGCGAAACAGTCGGGACAGTTGCCCGAATTCGTCCTGACGGCGGGCGATGCGATCGAGCTGGCGCAGTTCTTCGACTCCCGCTTCACTCTCGCCGCTCAGTTCGTTGTTGCTAATTTTACGGGCTAGTTGGGCGATCGGGCCGATCGGGGCGATCGCGAGCTGGCGCACCAAACGGTTGACAATCACGATAACCAGGGCAAAAATCCCGATAAATACACTCAATGCCGTCAAACAATCCCGAAAGGCGGTATCGAAAACGGCACTGGCGGGCACGTAAATCGTCTGCGCTCCAATAATTTCTCCGAGTTGCCAGCCAAAACCATTTTCGGCCCCGTACATTGCGATCTGGCTCTTCGGTGCCGCTTCCGGGGTGCTGTGGCAGCGCAAACACTGGGGTTGACGAATGACTAAGGGGCGCGCGACGTAAAAATGTTGTTGTCCTAAAATGTTGCGGAAGCCTTGGAGTTCTTCGAGATTCGGCTGACGCCGAAACTGCTCGACCAGTTCGGCTTCAAAGGGGTCGGCGCGATCGCGCAAGTTGGTCGGGTTGAGGGTTGCATCTTTATACAGATAATTTTCAAACCCCTTTTTTCCCCGAAACTGCTCGAACACTTGCCGCGCCGCATAACTGGGGATCGCTTCCGGAATGAATCGATCTTGCGATTCCAAGGGTTGTTCCAACAAGTCGCTGACTTGGGCGTTCGTATATTGCCGCACGGAATCGATCGTTTCCATCAGGACGATCGCCTGTTGGGAAACCTGGTCGGTGGCGGTCCGATTGTGCAAGTTGGAAAGGACTGCAAAGCTCAAGACGCTGCCACCGAGAAATACCAGCCCGAGAATGACCAGAAATTTCAAGCTGACGTTAAGGCTGTTCCAGGCAAGCTTACGGATCATTGCACGACGCTCTTAGATTTGCGTTCTCGTCCGCAGGCGGGACTTTACCACCCTTCGGGGTCTGCGGGAGGCTCGCCGCTCCAAGCGGCGGACACGGGAGCGGCGATCTCTGCTCCTTCGCGTTGCAGCCAGGTGAACAGGCGATCGAATTGCTCCACGGAGATTAAGCCATATTTTAACAAGATCGTCGGCAACGGCCCGCATTCGCGATCGCTGTAGCGCAAGGCCATTTCAATTGAGGCATTGGAGAGGGATAATTCTTGTTTTAAAAAGGCGATCGCCGGAGTTAATGAATAGTTAAGGTTTGTCATTGGCCGTGTTTCCTAAAAGATTATGAAAATATTAAAAAACTGGTCTGAAAACGAAGAAAAACAAAGCTTGACAAACACTCTAACCGATGGGTTTTCCCGAGGTTTAATTTTTTACATTAATTTATAATCACCTTAATCGATCGACTTTCTTATGTTCGAGATCGTCGATCCAGTACGGTTACTCGCCCGAGCAAGGCTGGAGCGGACGGAGACGGGTTCGATTCCGGTTGAATGTCAAACAAAAAGGCTCCCTAGAAACTAGAGAGCCTTCCGGGGCGATCGCCGCGCGACCTAGAGAATTAACCTAAGAGCGCTTTCGCTTTGGCGACCACATTATCGACAGTAAAGCCAAAGTTCTTGAGCGCCACGCCGCCGGGAGCGGAGACGCCGAAGCGATCGATACAGACCGTATCCCCTTCGGAACCGACATAGCGGCACCAGCCGAAGCTCGAACCCGCTTCCACCGCGAGACGCTTGGTGACCGCTTTCGGCAGCACGGACTCGCGATAGGCATCGTCTTGCTCGTCGAAGATTTCCCAGCTCGGCATCGACACCACGCGAACTTTCTTCCCTTCAGCGCGCAGTTTTTCCGCCGCTTCGGCACACAGATGAGTTTCCGAACCCGTCCCGATGAGGATAATCTCCGGGGTACCGTCGCTGTCGGAGAGGATGTAACCCCCCTTGCTCACCCCTTCGATCGAGCTTCCGGCCAAGTTGGGCAGTCCTTGACGGGACAGGGCCAACAAGGTCGGGCGTTTGCGATTTTCGACGGCGACTTTGTAGGCGCCGGAAGTTTCGTTACCATCCGCCGGACGCATGACGATCAACTCGGGGATGGCGCGCAAGGTGGCGACATGTTCGATCGGTTGGTGGGTCGGGCCGTCTTCGCCGACGCCGATGGAGTCGTGGGTCATCACCCAAATGACCCCCGCTTCCGCCAGAGCAGATAGGCGAATCGCACCGCGCATGTAGTCGGTGAACACCAAGAAGGTCGCACCGTAGGGGATTAAGCCGGAGCCGTGCAGGGCGATGCCGTTGCAGATGGCGCCCATGCCGTGTTCGCGCACCCCGAAGCGGAGGTTGCGGTTTTCGTAAGCGCCTTTCTGGAAGTCGCCGGAGCATTTGAGCAGGGTTTTGTTGGAAGGCGCCAAGTCCGCCGAACCGCCGATCAGTTCGGGCAGCACGCCAGCGAGGGCGTTGAGGACTTTACCGGAGTGGTTGCGGGTGGCGTCTCCTTTATCTTCCGGGGTGTAGGTCGGCAGGGCTTTGTCCCACCCTTCGGGAAGTTTACCGCTCATCATCCGTTCTAAGAGGGCGGCTTCTTCGGCGTATTCGGTTTTGTAGCGCGTCCACAAACTGTTCCATTCTTGTTCGTAGCTGGCGCCGCGTTCTACCGCTTTGCGGAAGTGGCTGAGGGCGTCTTGAGGAACTTCAAACTCGGGATAGTTCCAGCCCAAGTATTCGCGAGTAGCTTTGACTTCATCGGCGCCGAGGGCTGCCCCGTGAACGTCGTGGCTGTTGGCTTTGTTGGGGGAGCCGTAGCCGATGGTGGTGGTGACTTTAATTAAGGAGGGCTTGTCGGTGACTTTCTTGGCTGCTTCGATCGCCTTTTGAATGGCGTCGAGGTCCGTGTTGCCGTTTTCGACATGTTGGACGTGCCAGCCGTAGGCTTCAAAGCGCTTGCCGACATCTTCGGTAAAGGAGATATCGGTGGAACCGTCGATGGAAATGTGGTTGTCGTCGTACAAGGCGATCAGCTTGCCGAGGCCGAGGTGTCCGGCGAGGGAGCAAGCTTCTCCAGAGACCCCTTCCATGTTGCAACCATCACCGAGGATGACGTAGGTGTAGTGGTCTACGATGTTGAGGTCGGGTTTGTTGAATTTGGCCGCCAGATGGGCTTCGGCCATGGCGATCCCGACGCCGTTGGCAATCCCTTGACCGAGCGGTCCGGTGGTGACTTCGACCCCTTCGGTTTGGAAGTTTTCCGGGTGACCGGGGGTTTTCGATTCCCACTGGCGGAATTGCTGGATATCGTCGATGCTTACACCGTCGTAACCCGTCAGGTAGAGCAGGGCGTACTGCAACATGCAGCCGTGTCCGGCGGAGAGGATGAAGCGATCGCGGTTGAACCACTTGGGATTTTTGGGGTTGTAGCGCATCAAGCGGTCCCAGAGGACGAAGGCCATCGGGGCGGCGCCCATGGGCAGTCCGGGATGGCCTGAGTTCGCTTTTTCTACCGCATCAATCGCTAAAAAGCGAATGGAGTTGATGCAAAGTTCTTGGAGGGATTGGGTTGCAACGGCCATAGTCTCTTTTTTTTTAACGACGCTCTTGTACTGGAGGGCGTTCGCTTCAAGTGAGTCTCAAAGCGAGTCTGCCCTAAAGGATAGACTCATGATCCCATTAGGGGGATATACCGACAAGGGGATCGGCTCAAAATCACTGCCGAGGGAGCATGAAAGCGGTATCGGCGACGAACCGATCGCGACTTTCACGCTCGACGGGAGGCGAGTGAGGTTTCAGGCGAACTTTTTAAACGCTAAGGTGACGTTATGCCCGCCAAACCCGAAAGAATTGGACAAGGCGACGTTCACCGTTTGGGCGCGACTTCGATCGGGAATGTAATCCAAGTCACACTCGGGGTCGGGATTTTCTAAGTTAATGGTCGGGGGGACGCGATCGTTGGCGATCGCCATCACCGTTGCCACAGCTTCGATCCCGCCGGATCCGCCGAGTAAATGCCCGGTCATCGATTTGGTCGAGCTAATCGCCACCTCGGCGGCGCGATCGCCCAAAGCTTTTTTAATCGCGAGGGTCTCGGTTTTATCGTTGGCGGGGGTACTCGTCCCGTGGGCGTTGATGTAGCTGACCTGTTCGGGAGCGATCCCGCCATCTGCCATCGCCAGTTCCATCGCCCGGGTTGCTCCGGTGCCGCCGGGAACGGGAGAGGTGATGTGATAGGCATCGCAGGTCATGCCGTACCCGACGATTTCCGCATAAATCTTGGCGCCGCGATCGAGGGCGTGTTCTAATTCTTCGAGCAGCAGGATGCCCGTGCCTTCGCCCATAACGAAGCCGTCGCGATCGCGATCGAACGGACGGCAGGCTCGGGTCGGATCGTCATTGCGGGTCGAAAGCGCCCGCGCCGAGGCAAATCCAGCCACGGACAAGGGCGTGATCGCCGCTTCCGTACCGCCGCAGATCGCCAGCTTGGCATAACCGCTTTGAACTAACCGGAAGGCATCGCCGACCGCATTCGACCCCGCCGCACAAGCGGTCACCGGGCAGGAATTGGGCCCTTTGGCTCCGGTATGGATCGCCGTCAGTCCGGCAGCCATGTTGGCAATCATCATCGGCACCATGAACGGACTACAGCGATCGGGTCCTCGATTGAGATAGACCGTCTGCTGGTCTTCCATCACCTTAATGCCACCAATGCCCGTGCCGATGATGACCCCCACCTGTCCTGCGTTCAGGTCATCGATCTCAAAGCTTGCATCCGCCAGCGCTTGCTTGCTGCCTGCAATGGCAAACTGAGCGAAGCGATCCATGCGCTTGGCCTCTTTGCGATCCAAATAATCGTGCGGGTCGAATCCTTTGACTTCTCCGGCAATTCGGCAGGCATGTTTGGAGGCATCGAAGGCGGTAATCGGTCCGATCCCATTCCGCCCGCTCGACAATCCTTCCCAATACTCTTGGAGAGTATTTCCAATCGGGGTAATCGCACCAAGACCCGTAACAACAACTCGTTTTCGTTCGACGTTGGTCATGATTCAGTATCGAGAGCTTCCACACTTTAAACGCAGAACCCAGGTGGAGGCAGGCAATTTACGCAGAGGCTGCCACTTTGCTGCTGATATAGTCCACGGCAGCTTGCACCGTAGCTATGTCTTCTGCCGCTTCATCGGGAATTTCAATATCAAATTCTTCTTCTAAAGCCATTACTAATTCAACGACATCTAAGGAATCGGCGTTGAGATCGTTAGCAAAATTGGCTTCGGGTTTGACTTGGTCGGGTTCGACTTCTAATTGTTCGATGACAATCTTCTTGACTTTCTCGAAAATGTCCTCTTGACTCATTAGCTTTTCCTCTTTAGATGCCGTAGCTTCAATCGTATAGGGATTTGGTTCTTGCTCGATGTCTCGTTTGCGGAACTCCTCGACGCCAAGATTGCTGCGGGATTGTCCTCGCAATTTCGGCGCGGGATCGCTTTTGGACATTTCCTTATCTTATCCGATTGTTGTCACGGAAAGACAACGCGAGTTGGATTGTCTCGGAGTCCGTGGTTGACGAGGGTCGAGTTCCCTCGATGGCGAAAAATCCTTGACTTTCGGCGCTCGACAACGGTTTAAGCGATCGCCGCCGCTCCCGGGGAGGTGGCGCGGGAGGGAATCGATCCTCTATTTTCATCCAAAAAAAACCGCTTCGGTGCGATCGCCGCTCCCTTGCACGAGGCTCGCAACAGGGGATGATAGAGATGGGCGTCTCGCGCACTTCGCCCGCCTTTGTTTCCTAGGACCAGGCACTCTCATGGTATCTAAATCGCTCAAATACGCTTACTTTCCCGGTTGTGTTGCCCAAGGCGCTTGTCGCGAACTGTATCAGTCTACCGGAGCGTTGGCCGAAGCTCTCGGGATCGAGCTGGTGGAACTAAAAAAAGCGTCTTGCTGCGGTTCCGGCACGTTTAAGGAAGATTCCCAACTGTTGGAAGATGCGGTCAACGCGCGCAATATTGCCCTCGCCGAACAACTCAATTTACCCCTGCTCACCCACTGCAGTACCTGTCAGGGGGTGATCGGTCATGTAGACGAGCGGCTGAAAGCGTTAAAAACGGAAGATCCCGCCTATATCGACCGAATCGATACATTACTGAGCGAACAACACTGCTCTCCCTATCGCGGCACCACGGAAGTCAAACACTTGCTGTGGGCGTTAGTGGGGGATTACGGTTTGGAGGCGTTGCGCGATCGCGTGCGCCGTCCCCTGTCGGAACTCAAGTGTGCTGCGTTCTACGGCTGCTACCTGTTACGCAAGCAAAGCACCCTCCCCTACGACGATCCGTTCGACCCGCGCTCGATGGAAAACCTGTTTGAGGCGGTGGGGGCGACTCCGGTGATTTATCGAGGGCGGACTCAATGTTGCGGTTGGCCGTTGTCGAGTTACGCTACCGAACAGTCGTTTCAAATGGCGGGAACCCACATCCAAGAGGCGATCGCCGCCGGGGCCGATTGTCTGGTCACTCCTTGTCCCTTGTGCCATCTGAATTTAGACTCGCGTCAGCCCGAGGTCGCCCAACAGATCGGCCAACCCCTCAACTTACCCGTGCTGCACTTACCGCAACTGGTGGCTCTGGCGTTGGGACTCGAACCGGAACAACTCGGCTTAGACCGTCACGTGGTTTCGACGCGCTCTTTGTTACAAAAATTAGCATTCTAGGACGAGGGAGGGCAAGGGGAAGCGATCCCCGAGGGGAGCGAGGAAGTGGCCTTTCCGAGGCGATCGCGCCCCTGTAGCTCGATCCGAGCGATCGCCCGTTTTGCCGTCGGAATATTACGATGTTTTAAGTTATCGGCCCTTTGATGAGAGGACTCAGAACGACTGCGATAAACTAAGCCAAGATTTATATCTCTTAACGGTGAAACCTCACCGTTAAAGCTATTTACCATCGATCTGAAATCCTGTTGAGAATTCTTTGGGAGTATTGATTCCATGTCTCATTCCGTCAAAATCTACGACACGTGCATTGGCTGCACCCAATGTGTCCGTGCTTGTCCTCTTGACGTATTAGAAATGGTGCCTTGGGATGGTTGCAAAGCCGGACAAATTGCTTCCTCCCCGCGTACCGAAGATTGCATCGGCTGCAAGCGCTGCGAAACCGCCTGCCCGACTGACTTCTTAAGCGTCCGCGTCTATCTCGGCGCCGAAACGACTCGGAGCATGGGTCTGGCTTACTAAAGTCATTCGACTCGATACCTTGTTTTCAACGCAAGGTTTTGTTGTAAAAGAGGGAGCAAACGGCTCTCTCTTTTTTTTTAACTTCTTTTTGAACTCTCATTTGTTTTAACTTTTTTGAAGCGAGGTGCGCGCGATCGCGCAAGCGGGGGAACGGTCGAGTTTCCGGAATCCACGGCAGGCCGTCGGAAGACAACTCTCAAGGACGATCGCCCCCCGTATAACGTCCCGTGGGGCGATCGTCGAGTCGGAGTCGAGAGGACCTTTGCAACTCAACCCTCGCCTTTCCGGGACGATCGCATCGGTGTCGATGTCGAATTTCCCTCCAGAACCCAGCCAACGGCGATCGCCTCCCAACCGACTCTAGAAAACGCAAAATAATATAAACAGTACCGCATTCAACAGGAGCGATCGGTTACATGTGTGGAATCGTCGGTTACATCGGCACGCAAACCGCGAGCGAAATTTTACTATCCGGATTGGAAAAACTGGAATATCGAGGCTACGATTCGGCAGGCGTCGCCACCGTCCATGACGGTCAACTCCAGTGCGTTCGCGCCAAAGGCAAGCTCCATCACCTGCGAGACAAGCTCGAAGGGTTGGAAAATCCGGCTCAACTCGGCATCGGTCACACGCGGTGGGCGACCCACGGCAAACCGGAAGAACACAACGCCCACCCCCACATGGACAATCACCAGCGCGTGGCGGTGGTTCAAAATGGGATTATCGAAAATTATCGGGAATTGCGGGCCGAACTGCAAGAACGCGGACACCAGTTTCGTTCGGATACGGATACGGAAACGATCCCGCACACGATCGCGGAAATCTTGACCCAGTTGGACGGCAGCGATCGCACCAATGCGGCGCTGCAAGCGACTTCGCCGTTATTGGAGGCGGTACGCCAAGCGGTGAATCGCTTAGAGGGAGCTTTTGCGATCGCCGTCATCAGTGCCGACCATCCCGACGAACTGATCGTAGCCCGCCAGCAAGCGCCTTTAGTCATCGGTTTCGGTCAGGGGGAATTTTTCTGCGCCTCGGACACTCCGGCGATCGTCTCCCACACCCGGGCGGTGTTGGCGCTTGAAAATGGAGAAATCGCCCGTCTGACCCCGTTAGGCGTCGAAATCTACAACTTTGCGGGCGATCGCCTCCGCAAATCTCCCCGCTTGCTCAACCTCAATCCCTTACTGGTTGAAAAGCAGGGCTTCCGCCATTTCATGCTCAAAGAAATCTACGAGCAACCCGGCGTCATTCGCACCTGTTTGGAAGCTTATTTTAACAACGACTGGCAGGCGGGAGACCACGAACAACCCCCGGTCACCCTCGACATTCCCCCGGAGTTATATGCGGATCTCGAACAGATCGAAATTCTCGCTTGCGGGACGAGTTGGCACGCCGGATTAGTGGGCAAATACTTGCTCGAACAACTGGCGGGAATTCCCACCAACGTACAGTATGCCTCGGAGTTCCGTTACGCTCCGTCGCCGTTGCGACCGAACGTGATGATGGTCGGGATCTCTCAGTCGGGAGAAACGGCGGATACCCTGGCGGCGTTGGCGACGGAACAACAGCGCCGCAACGGTCTCGACCCCGCCTATCACGCCCGCTTGGTGGGGATTACCAACCGTCCGGAATCGTCTTTGGGCCATTTGGTGCCGCATTTGATCGATACTCACGCCGGGATCGAGATCGGGGTGGCGGCGACGAAAACTTTTTTGGCGCAGTTGATGGCGTTTTACGCTTTGGCCCTGGATCTGGGTTACCGGCGCAAAGCGTTAACGGAAGCGCGCATCGAGGAGATTATTGCGGGATTGCGGCAACTTCCAGCTCAAATTGAGATGTTGCTCAGTTCTCAAGATGGGGCGATCGAAGAGTTGGCCCACGAGTTTGTGGAAACTCAGGATTTTATTTTTATCGGACGGGGGATTAATTTCCCGATCGCTCTCGAAGGCGCCCTCAAGCTCAAGGAAATTAGTTACATTCACGCGGAAGGCTATCCGGCGGGGGAAATGAAGCACGGCCCGATCGCCTTGCTCGATTCTAAGGTTCCGGTGGTGGCGATCGCCATGCCCGGGACGGTCTACGAAAAGGTGATTTCTAACGCCCAAGAAGCGAAAGCCCGCGATTCTCGCATTGTCGGCGTTACGTCTTTAAATGGCAAGCACGCGACGGACGTGTTCGATACTCTCTTACCCGTTCCGGTGGTGGATGAATTAATTTCGCCGATTTTATCGGTGATTCCGTTACAACTTTTGGCTTACCACATTGCGGCCCGTCGCGGTTTGGACGTGGATCAGCCGCGCAATTTGGCCAAGTCTGTAACGGTAGAATAGATTACATTTTGGTCATTTTTGCCTGTTTTGCTACTTCGGGTCGGCGAGAAGAAAGCTTCGATCTCCTGACCCGATCTTCTTGTGAATTTTTACGATCGAAACTCTCGATCTTTGTCAATTTCTGCAAAGCGATCGCCCGTCTATCCCGCGATCGCTTATCGTAGAACTGAGGCGATCGATGGATCCGCAACTTCCTTCTGTTTGGCGATGTTGCCGTTTTTTTAACCCCTTTTTATCGGCGAGAGATCCTAGCGTCTCTTTCGATCGAGATCGGCGCCTCCCCTTCTCTGACAAGGGTTTGGGATCGGCGATCGCTCTATTCGCCGACTCCTAAAGCTCGCCACTCCCCCGCCTTAACTTTAAGAAAAATAAAGCACGCTGCAATGTAATCTATTCGCTTTTTCTTCATAAAGGTTTATGCTCTTGTCGATGATTTATAAGGTAAAGTTATGATAACGCCAATGTAAGGTTTTTGTAATTATTGTTGCATCTTATGTGTTGTTGAATCTGCTATTACCAGATAAGCTATGGTGTAAATATAAAGGAAAAATTAAAGGTACTAGACCTCGGGTTCTTCCAGTCTCCGAGGTCGGCGTCAAAGTAGACTGGAGATGGCCGCTCCAAGCTCCGGGTTTGGGTCAATTAACCCACTGTTGAGTCTTGGCAACGGCGATCGCGGGTGAGGGCTTGACTCTACCCCTTCCGGGTCGGAAGATCCCTCGAACGAGAACCGAAAACGAAGGGCTGAATCTTTCCCCAATTCCAGCCCTCTGTTAGGGAAACATCCATTTCCCCGACCGATACCCAGGCATCTCGATGCGCGTACCGTAGGGGAATCCTCCAGGTTTGGTGGTTCCTGGCCGCAAGGTATCCAAAATCACTATTTTGCTCCTCCCTTCTGCCGGATGGACATCCAAGAGGGTAACCGCAAAGGAGGTTTTGATGAACCCGTTAATGCTCCGTCAACTGTGGTCGTCGATTGAAAATTCTCAGGTGAATATTCTGTTGAGCCTCGACGACACGAGTTTGATTCAATGGTTGATCAAGCAGTTCAAGCAAGAGCAATCCCTGAATCAAGACGAAACCAACATGATCGACAATTACCTGAGAACGAAACTGTCATTGATTCGCGACATCGCCCAAGAACGGATCGGAACCGAAAGCATGGGCTAAAATCCTGCGCCGATTCCGATCGCGATCGCCCTCCCCCTTTCTTCCCTCGCGCGATCGCTCAGAATCGTCAGCCAATCTCCCCGGCGCCAGATCCGACGGCGATCCTGGCCGTCAAACGCGCCATCGCCTTCGGTCACGCTTCTTGACAGTCCCCAACCTAAAGGGACGGGGATTCTCGCTCGACCGGGAGGCCGAGGACTTTCCCCTCTGCGAGCTTCATCACGCTGTAAGATAAGACCTGAGCCACGAGCGATCGACAACTTTCGTGGCGCGGTCGGTCAACGTCGCCTACGCCACCTACGCCGAAGGTCGCTCTCAGGCGCTCACCTGCGATCGATCCCAACTCCTCTCGCGGCGATCGCGCTTTCCCAACCCGAAGACCACCAAATTTTCGACAACCTCATTTCTAAACAACCCCTCGCCCCGTCGTCAGCGACGCAGACCCCCGGTGGAGGTACGTTCGGCGTTGGTTCATTTACGTCACCTACGCCGAAAAACTCGGCATTACCTCTAAAAATATCGAGGAACAAGCCAATAATCTCATAGGTCCCGCCCTTTCGTTGAGGGAAACGGCAAAACGACACAGGGTTTTGAGCTTTCACGTTTTAAGCTTTCACTCAGTCTGGAGTCTCGATTCCCTCATTTTCTCGATCTAAAATCAAAAATCTAAAATCTAAAATCATCATGGGTTTAGGCTTACTGATTGACGGTAAATGGGTTTCCGAACGGGAACAAGAAGATAACCAAGGTCGATTTATTCGTCCTTCTACGACCTTTCGCCATTGGATTACTGCCGACGGTTCCAGTAGCTTTCAAGCCGAAAGCGGACGCTATCATCTCTATATTTCTTGGGCCTGTCCGTGGGCGCATCGAACAGCAATTATGCGCCAATTGAAAGGACTGGATAAGGCGATCTCTCTGTCGGTCGTGTCCGCCGTTATCGACCAAAATAGTTGGGAATTTAGCGACGAACCGGGGATGATTCCCGATCGCGTCAACGGCTGTCATTATTTGTGGCAACTGTATCTTAAAGCCCAACCCGATTATAGCGGACGGGTTACAGTTCCCGTATTGTGGGATAAGAAAACTGGGGCGATCGTCAATAACGAATCTCGCGAAATTATTCGGATGTTAGATACCGAATTTGAAGGGATTGCCCAAAATTCGGTTAATTTTTGTCCGCCGGACTTGAAAGTGGAGGTCGATCGCGCGATCGATGCGATTTACCAACCGATTAATAACGGCGTTTATCGGGCGGGATTTGCAACCACTCAAATGGCCTATGAAGAAGGGGTCGCCGATTTATTTAAAGCCCTGGATAATTGGGAAGAAATTTTAGGGAAACAACGCTATTTATGCGGCGATCGCCTCACGGAGGCAGACTGGTGCATGTTCACAACTTTATTGCGCTTCGATCCGGTTTATTATTTCCATTTTAAATGTAATTTACGCCGGATTCAAGACTATCCCAATCTCTGGAATTATCTCAAAGAGTTATATCAATATCCCGGAGTGAAAGAAACCTGCAATTTCGACCATATCAAGCGCCATTACTATCAAAGTCATCCCAAAGTAAACCCCACTCGTGTCGTTCCTATCGGGCCGATCTTTAATTTAGACGAACCCCACGATCGCGATCGCTTTAGTTCGGAGTGAAGCTGTTAGATCACTTACAGCACTCGGGCGTCTGATGAGGTACAGTGACGATCCCCCTAACCCCCTTTTCAAAGGCGGGTTGGGGGGATTTCGGGGGGAACGAGGAAAGTCCGCCTTTTTAAGGGGGATTTAGGGGGATCTAAATGTCTTGCATAGCAGAGGAAAATGCCATATTAGACATTTAAACTGCATGAGTCAAAGAGCGCGAACGCGAAAGTGTAGACCGAGTAGAATCGTTCCTAAAACCTTTATGAAATAAGCTTTTTACGGATTAAGAATCCTGTCTTTCGGTGGGCTTGAAAAGTTCACCACAGGCTTTGTTCCGTAACTTTAAAAGAGAAAAAGCTTAACTTTACTGACGGGGACGGTCAGTATTGTCGTTTCGTTTCTGATGGGGGTCTTGCTGAACCTCGGGCGACCAAGTCGCTTACCGATCGTGAGTTGGGGAGCGATTGTCTACATCGAAATTCTTCGGGCATTTCCCTTGATTGGAATTGTATTTATAGCACAATAAATGTTACCCTTATTTTTGCCTGCCAATATAGAACGCGATCGCCGGATTGGCTCTATTTAGTGCGACTTAGTGCGGCATATATGGCGGAAAATGTACGTGGAGGCTTGCAATCGATCTCTAGCACTCAACTGGAAGCGGCGACAGCCTTGGGCTTGTCTTCGCCGTTAATTGTCGTCTTAATGGTCTTATCGCAAGCGTTACGGGCGGTGGTTCCCGCGATGGTCGGTCAGTTTATCGGCTGATTTAAGGATACGTCGTTACTGTCGATTGTTGGTTGAGTCGCGTTAACGGGGATGGCGCGATCGATTGTCGCCCAACCCGAATTTATCGGACACTACGCGGAAGTTTATATTTTTGTTACCTTAATTTATTGGCTATTTTGCTATGGGATGTCTTGGGTCAGTCGCCATTTAGAAAAAAAGTTAGGAATAGAGACTTCGACGGATAATCGTTGAGGCGATCGCCACGATCGCGATGGCGCCAGGGTAATGGCGATACAGGTAAGTTTGCTTATTTTTTTCGGCAAATAAAGAGAACCTTTTAAAGTTTGATAAACATTCATAAACTATTATGTTACCTGTCAAAAATCCTTAATTACTCTGACTATAATTAAGGAAAATCCCTAACTCAAGCGTCAAGAACGTCAAGGAGAGTCTCTCATGGATGACTCTGGTAAAAAGTTTCCAACCTATACCGATGAAAGTGTAGCCGACTTGCTGATTTTCTCAATTATTGTTTTGTGTCTGTTTACCTTTGTGATTGTCCTCGGTATTTTTTAGTTGACTGCATCGAACCGAAAAGACAATTAGAAATTCAATAAAGGGCAGGTCGTCGTTGGATCTGTCCTTTCTTTTTCGGATGTAGGAATAAAATATATAAATTTAGGGCGATCGCTATTTTCTTTTAAAAATGCGATCTAGAAATGAAACTTGATGCAACCTTGTGGCATGGTTCTTTTAATAACAAAGAGAGTACCTTACAGCAACTTTCTCCTTATGTAGGAAAGCTAAAAACTGGAATGGTGCAAGTTTTGTTACAACTGTATTCTCAAACAGGAGATACGGTACTCGATCCGTTTTGCGGTTCGGGAGTGGTTCCCTTAGAAGCGGCGATCGCCGGACGCCGGGTATGGGCCAACGATCTCAGCCCCTACGCTTACGCAATTTCCCGGGCAAAGTTGGAGGCGCCATCAACAAAAGCCGAGGCGATCGCCCGCGCCGAAATTTTACTCGAAACCGTCGAACGAGAAGCTCCTAACATCGATTTAACGCTAATTCCTCAATGGGTAAAAGACTTTTTTCACCCAGATACTTTACGAGAAATTATCGTTGCCTTTTGCTGGTTAAAAGAACGAGAAGAGTATTTTCTCACGGGCTGTTTGTTAGGAATTTTGCATCACGTTCGCCCCGGTTTTTTGTCCTATCCAGCTAGCCACCTCGTCCCGTATTTACGAACCTCGAAATATCCCCGCGATCGCTTCCCGGAAATGTACGCTTATCGGGATTTGCGATCGCGGTTGCTCGCTAAAATTAAGCGGGCTTATCGCCGTTCTTTACTCCCAGACCATTGGGGCGATCGCCATTATCAGATTTGGCAAGAGAATGCGATGAGTTTGGCGATCGATAACGAGTCCGTCGATACTATTATTTCCAGCCCGCCGTACTTTGGCGCCCTGGACTACGCCCGCGACAATCGACTGCGTTTGTGGTTTCTCGGTTGTGAGGATTGGCAACAATTAGATCGCTCTTTAACGGCGAAAATTAAAATATATTTACCACAAATGTCGCTTTGCTTGCGAGAAATGTATCGCGTTCTCAAACCCGGCAGTTATTGCATTTTAGTTTTAGGAGACGTGCGTCAAAATGGCAAAACTCGGCGAACGGCAGAACTGTTAGCCGAAGAAGCCCTAAAAGTTACGAGCGATCGCTTCCGTATAGAAACCATTTATGACGATCTGATTCCCGACAATCGGCGATCGCGCCGCCAAACAAAAATGACAAAATTCGAGCGGATTTTAGTGATGCAAAAAACAGCTTGACTTTTAAGCAAAGGTAGAAGTTCGTAAGCCAGCTATCCCGATCTCATTCCCGAGCTCATTTGAGACATCGAACAGGCAACAAAGAACAGACAAAAGCCAAAAATCGGCACTCAGAACTCAGTCATAGAAGTTAGTCGCTTCAATCGATTCCGCTCCATTTTTCCTCCCCAGGGAACATCTGCCCCCTCGCGAGAGTCAATGTCAGAGAAATTCGGCGATTCTTAATTGGAATCGGCGAAAAAATATCCTATTCTGGAGACATCAAATCTATGAATCTTTCTCTCACGGCGAAAGTTCTCGCACTCAGTGCAGGTTTTGCATTGTCTTCAGGGTTCATCTTTCCTCACGCCGCCAACGCGCAAATCCCCAAACCCGCTTTGACGGCAACTTGGTTACTTTTACAAGGTCAAAAATACCCGATTATTCGTTCTATGCCTGTGATTTTAAACAAAGCAGGTGGCTTGGGAAGCGTCGGGGATATTATTCGTCCTCAAACTAGCGATGACGGTCGCTATGAATTGGTCGAACTCATCGGGGATATGAGTTCGCAGAGTGTTTTTTCTTACATGGGACGAACCGCGTTTAGAAAAGCTAGGGTTCAAGATACCGTTACGGGCGAAGTCTTGGAAGTTTTACTTCCCTTAATTGTTCGTTATTTCTAAACCGGATATCTTGCAAGGCTATAAAATTTTTACCTGCTGCTTTCTATATCTTAAACTCCAGTAGCTAGCTGGAGTTTTTTTTATGTTGCTCTATAGCTAAGCTGTTTTTATTTCCAAATGGATAAAAGTTACGAAGTAAACCCGATCGTTGTCCCACCAAAACCCTTATTGCATGATATTTTTAGAAAAAACACTGGTTTGACTCATGCTGTTTACATGCCTAAGCTATTTCTTTTTTTTAATCCCTATAGTAGGTTTAAATTAGTTGAGTCAGGGGGGTTCACCTGAAACCCTTGAGAGTAGGAGCATCCTTCAGGTACGCTCGGGAACACTCGATCCCTACTTAGGTTACAAATCATTTAAGATTACTAAAGCACGATCGCGCTAAAATTAAGCCTTACTCAGACATCAAAGGCGATCGCAACTCCCGATCTCCATCCCATTAAATAAAAATCGCCCTTCTGATGGCCACGATCTTGTAATTGCCGGATATAATTTGAGACATCGAGCGATCGCGCTTCCCCGATCTCCAAATCGGAGAAAACCGGAGGGCGATCGCGCGATCGCTTGTCAGTTTTAATCTCTGGCACTTCAGAGATCCGTGTATCTACTTCCATCAACTCGACTGATGACTTTAGCGCGACGAAATTTTAATAAACTGGCGTTGCAATTTTTACTCGCCAGCACCATTCCACCGACGATTAACGCCTGTCAGCGCAGCAATTCCGATGCGATCGCCCCTCAAACACTGTTCTCGAAAGCCGTAACTTCCAAAGTTAACGAATTAGTTCCCGAACCCGGGTTAGAAATCGATTTAATCATCCCCACCTTTCTCGGAAACGATCGCCGCATTTTTTACGGACGAGGTATTCCTAAAAACCTCAAAGTCCTCGATAAATTCCCATTAGGAACGGGGAGAACAAAAGTAGGCTCGACCTGGAAAACCTGGAGTGGTGCGGGGTGGACCGGACAACCGACCTTAACCCGCGATCGCGAAAAACTCTATTTAACCATCGGATCTTACGACCATCATTTACGCAAAATCGATCTCGACACCAACGAACTCATCTGGAAATATCAATTTGATGACGTTCTTAAAGGAACGGCGACAATTTATATCGATCCGACCGCCACAGACGACAATCGCATCGTGATTTTACAAGGGAGTCGCTTGGGGAATAAAAATTCTGTCTCTACCTCAAAACCGATTCCGAGTTTGCGCGCCATTTCTTTTAGAACGGGTCGAGAAATTTGGAAATTAAATATTAAAAAAACAGCCAGTTACAGCCGGGATAATGATAGCAGCCCTTTAGATTTGGGGAACGGTTTATTATTTAATGCAGGGGAAAATAGTATCGGTTATTTTCTCAACAGTTCGACCAAAGCGGTTTCGGAAAAATTGGAATTGTTGCAGCCGGAAATTTTGAGCGAAGTCCAACTCTACGAGGAACGAGATCGGAGTCGTCAAGGGGGAAATCTCGTGACTGAATCTTCTCCCGCCAGACTCGGCGATCGCCTTTATATTGCCTCTGGTTCCGGTCATATTTATGGCATTAGTGTGACCGATCGCCAAATTGTTTGGGATTTCTTTACCGGATCCGATCTCGATGGAACCGTGGCGATTTCTGACGATGGAAAACTTTTTTGTTCGGTAGAAAAACAATATATTTCTGGTTCGGGAGGCATCTTAAAACTCGATCCGACTCAAGAACCGCAAGCGGCGATCGAATGGTTTTTACCCACAGGAAATGCCAGTTTAAAAAGTTGGAAAGGCGGGGTGATCGGTTCGGTGGCGTTAAACGATCGCTATCGTTCCGGGGAAGAGTTTCCGCCGCTTTTTGCAACGAACGCACTCGACGGCTATTTTTATCTCGGATCGCAACATACAGTGACCGGGGAAAAAGTTAAAAGCTTTTCCGGGAAAGGTGAATACGATACGCCATTAATTTTGTACCAACAGAAAATAGGTGCGTCGATTTCTACACCAATTTTTACCGAGGGCAATCGGGCGATCGCCGCCGGATATAATGGAGTTTATTTATTTGAGTTTATTTGGGAAAAAAGCAATCCGGGCGATCGCCAAGCGGCGGTCAATTCCCGAGGCGAATTTTATCGTTTGAAGGTCGAACAAATCGCGGAATTTAAACCTGGTGTTTCGTTTGAAGCCACTCCAATTGTTTGGAACGATCGCGTTTATCTGTGCGGTCGCGATGGTTGGTTATATACGTTAGGATAACCCAAATACAGCAGTTTTCGCTGTTGGGCGGTACATTTCGATCCCCCTAAATCCCCCTTAAAAAGGGGGACTTTCACTGCCCCCCTTTTTAAGGGGGGTTGGGGGGATCTTTGCCTCTCGTACCTCATGACAGTGCCAATTGCTGTAGGATAACCAAAAATAGAAAGAATCTAACTGGAGGTAGAGCGCGCGATCGCCTAAAAATGTTATAAACAAACCAGCAAAATCTCTCAAAATCGAACATTATTAACCGCTCAATTTGCCTTGAAAGCGCGATCGCGCCGAAAACTAATGTTAAAATCTTGGATGGTTGTTGCTGTCGTCACTTTACTGGTGGCGATCGGTGGAAGTTCCCTCAATTCTTCAGAAGATTTACGCTGGTTCAATCGCCTGCGTCGTCCCCAATGGCTGACCTTTGAAGCCGCCATTCCCCTCATTTGGACTGTTATTTTTATCTGTGGTGCGTGGTCGGCGGTGGTGACCTGGGAAAGCGATCCGGGAACGATTAAAACTTGGGTATTGATGGGGTTTTATTTAGGTTTAGAAATCGTGACCATTTCCTACACGATTCTGTTGACCAAATTGCGAAGTTTGCTCGTCGGAACGATCGTCGGCGCCACGGGAACCGTACTGAGTGCTTTACTCGCCGTCAGTGTCTGGTCGGTTTCCCAGTCGGCGGCGTTGTTATTAGTTCCTTATTTACTTTGGAGTCCGATTGGTACTTATACGACTTGGGAAATGCTCAAACTCAACCCCCCTCACCGCTAGTCCGATCGCGATCGATCGCTGTTTCGAGGGGCGATCGGGTTTTGAGATCGGCTCAACCCATAAACATCCCGATCGCTCGATCGATGGCGAAATAAAAGATAGAATTAATGGCAAAATTAATCGCCAAATTTCTTTTTCATATCCGGGTAAGTGGAGCGATCGCCCGGTCGGACAATGCGACTTTCGTTGTCCGTCGCCGTGACGTTTTCATAAACGCCATCCTCGCGTTTGACTAACTTACTAAACCCGTGACTCTTCAGATCGCTATTCCCCGTCGGGACGATCGTATGTGGTGCGGTAATCAAACGCTTGACGGGAGTATCTTCCGGCGTATCGCCCGGATCGCATTTGGCAAAACGGCAGAGTTCGCCCCAGGTTTGCGCTCTCTCGTTCATCCCGTGCATGACGTCCAACTTTTGGTTATTACTCGGACACAAATAACTGTAGATGGGCATGGCAATAACTCGATTGACGTTTAGGGTATGACGATTTTTAGGAAAATCTTCCTCAATTGAATCGTAGCAATAACTCCCCCAAGTCGTCAATCTAGGGCTTTAGATAAAAAATGGTAAACCATTGGATAAAATGACTCTATTGACTTCATCCTTTTCTCGAAAACTTTAAATAATTAATCATTTTTTGAGGGGTTTTACGGTCAAAAAACTAGATCGGACAACGGCGATCGCCACTTCTGCGGTTGAGCGATCGCGCAGACCCGATCGCCCGTTCCTCAGTCGCAATTTCCCGTACAATTAAAACTTTGCCCTTAATTTTCTCAATCCATCGGTAAGCGCGCGGATGACTAAACTGATTATCCAAATTCCTTGTTATAACGAGGAACGAACCCTCGGCGTCACCTTGAGCGAATTACCTCGCCAGTTGCCCGGAATCGACCAAATTGAATGGTTGATCGTGGACGATGGGAGTCGCGATCGCACCGTAGAAGTCGCCAAAGCTTGTGGGGTCGATCGCATCGTCCGCCTCGGAAGTAACCAAGGGTTGGCGAAAGCTTTTATGGCAGGTTTGGAAGCCTCTTTAAAAGCGGGAGCGGATATTATTGTGAACACCGATGCGGACAATCAATACTGTGCGGAAGATATTCCCAAACTGATCGAACCCATTTTATTGGGAGACGCGGAAATCACGATTGGCGAACGTCCGATCGCCGATATCGAGCATTTTTCACCCACTAAAAAAGCGCTCCAACGCCTCGGGAGTTGGGTCGTTCGTTTGGCGAGCAATACGAAGATTCCCGACGCTCCGAGTGGTTTTCGCGCCTTCAGTCGGGAAGCGGCGATGCGTCTCAATGTTTTTAATGAATATACTTATACTCTGGAAACGATTATTCAAGCGGGACAAAAGGGAATGGCGATTACTTCGGTTCCCATCCGCACGAATGGTTTTTTACGACCGTCGCGTTTAGTCAAAAGTATTCCCGCCTATATTCGGCGATCGATTTTTACAATTTTTCGGATTTTTATGACGTACAAACCTTTACGGTTTTTCCTCATTTTGGGGAGTTTTCCGTTTGGGTTGGGATTTATTCTCGGCGTTCGCTGGATTGTTTATTTTTTGATGGGAACGGAACGCACGCGGATTCCGAGTTTAATTCTGGCGGCGATTTTAATGTTGATGGGCTTTCAATTATGGATGTTGGGCTTAGTGGCGGATTTAATGGCGGTGAATCGCAAGTTACTCGAAGAAATCCAGTTGCGCTTGAGGCGATCGGAGATTGAAAAAGAACGGAAGTAGGAATTTGAGATTTTAGATTTTAGATTTTAGATTTTATGGTGGTTTCAAATAAGAATGAGACACAATATCTGTGTAGAGGTGATTCGCGAATCACCTCTACAGGGTGTGGGTAAACTGACTCTTAAAGGCGCTGTAAATGCCAGAATCTGTCTCAATCTAAATTGAAATGACTTTAGATTTTAGATTTTAGATTTTTAGAGATTACAAAGATAAATATAAAGTAGGGGTTTGGTTACCAAAGCCCTACAATCTCAAACAAGGCTCTTAATGTTTATAATAATAATCTCTTATTGGCCAAAATTTTTCTCAGCTAAAAACTCGGCGACTACATTTTTAACTTTGCGAAATTCACCATCGACTTGATAGTTCAACTGGCGCATTTCGGCGGCAGAAATGTTGCCGGAAATTTGGCCGATAACTTCGGCAAGTTCGGGATATTTTTCTAAGGTTTCTTGGCGAATGACGGGGATCGCTTCGTATGGAGGGAAATATTTTTTATCGTCTTCTAGAACGACTAAATTGAGGGTTTCGATCAAGCCGTCGGTGGAGTTGGCGGCGATCGCGTCTACCTTATTGTTGACTAAGGCGCGGTACATTAACCCTAAATCCATAATTTCCGGACTGCTGGAAAACTTGAGGTTGTAAGTGTCCGACAAGCCGGGAAAACCATCTTCGCGCGAGATGAATTCGTAACCAAAGCCTGCTTCCCATTCGGGGGCGTAGCGAGCTAAATCGGAAATAGTTTTTAACTGATATTTTTGGGCATCTTCGTTCCGAACGACGATAGCGTAAGTATTTTGAAAGCCGAGGGATTGACCCACTTCTAAATTAAATTGCTGTCGATATTCTTCGGCAACAATTTGATAAACTTTTTGGGGATTACTTATCGGTTTTTTGTTTAAAATTGCACTCAGAGCCGTTCCGGTATATTCGACATAGGCATCAATTTGTCCGGCAACGATCGCCCGATGACAGATAAAAGTTCCGCCTAAATTTAAACGTCTTTGGACTTTTAAATCGGTTTGGTTTTCGATATGTTGGGCGAGCAGTTCGCCTAAAATGACTTGTTCGGTAAAATTTTTCGAGCCGATCGCCAGGTCGCCACCACCGGAGAACCCGGAGATCGAAGTACTGCACGCCGCCACCGCCACCGCGACGATCGCGGAAATCAACAACAGGGCGATCGTCTGCCAGCTTTTCTTCGCAAACACTCGACTCATTCGTTCGCCGCTCCTTTGGGGGTGATGTGATTTTCGAGCCAGCCGATCGCGAAATCCGCCAACAACGCCATCAACGCCGCCGGAACGGCCCCCGCGAGAATCAAATCGTTATTGACCATCGAGATCCCTCGAAAAATAAACACGCCTAACCCTCCGGCGCCGATCGCCGCCGCGATCGTAGCGATCCCGACAGAAATCACCGTAGCTACGCGAATTCCGGCCAAAATCACCCCTAACGCCAACGGAATCTCGACTTGAACCAATAACTGCCAGTCCGTCATTCCCATTCCGCGTCCGGCTTCGCGCACTGCCGGGTCTACATTGGTAATCCCGGTGTAGGTGTTGCGAATAATCGGCAGCAGGGAATAGAGCATCAACGCCACCATCGCCGGAACTTTGCCGATCCCGCCGAGGAGGGGAACGGAAATCAAGAAACCGAACATCGCCAAACTCGGGATTGTCTGCACGATATTGGCGAAAGTCAACACGGTTTGAGATAAGCCGGGCTTGCGGGTGATTAAAATTCCGAGGGGCAATCCGATCGCCGTCGCCACCAAAATCGCCACGAACACTAAAAACAGGTGTTCGCCCGATCGCAGCAAAATTTCCGATCCGTATCGTATTAAAAAAAAGTCGTTCATCCCTGAGACTCCCGGGCGAACGCCGAGGCTTCCACATCTTCGAGCGATCGCAAACAACTGATAAACGCCCGGGCCTCCGGATCCTCCGATTCGAGAAACTCTGCCGGAGTCCCGAGGGCGACCATTTTACCGCCATGCATCAAGCCGATGCGCGACGCCAAGATAAACGCTTCTTGAATGTCGTGGGTAACGAAAACGACCGTTTTCCCGAGTTGTTGCTGCAGGCGGCAAAACTCCTGTTGCAATTCCAAGCGAGTAATCGGGTCGAGGGCGCCGAACGGCTCGTCCATCAACATGATTGGCGGGTCCGCCGCCAGAGCGCGGGCGACCCCGACGCGCTGGCGCTGACCTCCGGACAATTGTCTGGGATAGCGGTGTAAGAACTGTCCCGGGGGATCGAGTCCGACCAATTCGAGCAACTCGACCACCCGAGCTTGAATGCGATCGCGCTCCCAATTGAGCAACGACGGCACCAAGCCCACATTTTCGGCGATCGTGAAATGGGGAAATAGCCCGTATCCTTGAATCGCGTAACCGATGCGGCGGCGCAGGGCGATCGGATCCCAGCGCGTCGTCGGCTGACCTTCGACCAACACCTCCCCCGTCGTCGGGACGTAGAGATGATTGATCAACTTCATCGTCGTCGTTTTGCCGCTTCCACTGCGTCCGAGAAGGACGAGTGTTTCGCCCTGGTGGATCTTGAAATTCAAGTTCGACACCAACGTGCGACGGTTGACGCGGAAGGACACGTCGAAAAACTCGACGGCGTTTTCGTTTTCCCGTGACATCAAATTACTTTTTGAATTCGTACACCGCTAACAGACCGTGGGACGCGCCCAACCCCTGTTGCAAGTTCCATTCTAGCTCTCGCAACAGATAGGCCAATTGCGGTTCGACCAAATTGGCGCGCGGGTCGTCCAAGCGCATATTCGGCGCGCAGCGCACCGCCTTGCGAATCGTGCGGATCGCATCTTGAACCAGGGGCGGTTCTCCCGCCGGGGGTTCGGTTTGGAGTTTGTGCGGGTTGCGCCAGTGTTCCAAGGCATCCATGCAGGCGTAAACTACCGCATTCCAAGAATCTTGCAGCTTGTCGAAAAAGCGATTGAGATGGGGGTGATCCGGATGGGGATGGTACTCGAACAGTAACTGAGATAAATCCGTGCGGGTGTTGATTTGGTGTAAGGAGTTGACCGCCGCGCGCAGGGGTGGCGCTTCCGGATTGAATTCCCGAGTGTTCATGTGGCGTCCGACCAGGATCGAGCGATCGCACAGACGGCGTTTCGCCACTTTGACCCCTTTACTCGCCGCAATTTGGGTCACGAAGCGATCGAATTCTTCCCCACCCCAGAAGCGAATCGGGAAGCGTTCGACTTCGATCTCGCCCCGTGCGTCGGGCGGGTAGATATACGACATCGAATAGGTTTTCATAATCGAGCCGTTATCTTTATTTTCCCCCCAGTAGCACGGCCACTCGTAAGAATAGCGTCCCAACAGATCGGCGACGAAAATCGAGCGATCTTCGACATTTTTGCAAATTTGGCCGATCAGTTGCTCGAAAGATTCGTCGTTGAGGTGGGAAAGAGAACCGTAAGAGGAGAAATACACGTCGTAAGGTGCTTCTCCCGGTTCCATCGGCAATCCTTCGTTGAGATCGCAGACGTTAAATGAGGCTTGAGAATGCTTGGCGTGAACTTCTTTGCCTTTTTGGATCATCGCGGGACTGATGTCTACACCTTTGTAGCAACTAATATCCCGGTAACTTAAGACCCGTTCCGGTTCGGAATCGAGATTGCGAGGGCGTTTCGGCAGGGTGGTGAGAATTCCGAGTCCTTCACCCGCGCCACAGCCCAAATCCATGACTCGAATGCCGCTATTCGCTTCTCGTTGGCGTTCCACCAACGGTTCGAGAAATTGACTTAATACGGTTCGATTAAAGCGGTCTTCCCAATATCTTCTTACGTTGTCGTGTTTGCCAAATAGACCCGGAGAATCGCTATCGTAGGCCCCGATTGCAACAGCTTTGGCGTAGTTTTTGAGAACATCAAGTTGCTTCATACACTCTGTCCCTCAGTGTTGTTTGTGGCCACCCGCGAACAAGTGACGAATTTTGTTTTAGATTTTGACCGCTTTGCCTGTGGCTTTTTACAGTCGTTCGACTCCCTCGGTTGATGTTGAAAGATCGAATTGTGGTTGAAAATTTGCCATTTTCTGCGCGATCGCCCCGATTTGACTGCTAAGATAAATCGTAGGAATCCTACGGCTTGGGCGGTCTGCCTAGACCATCTAAGCACTTATCGGGCTATCTGTTAAGCGCCAAGCGAACATTTCGCTCGTGGCGAGCGGTTTTTTGTGTGACCTTTGTCTGGCTTTTGTCTGACGTTTGTCTTGACTTCAAACCCTAGAGTGGGCGTTCGGACCAACGGGCGACGTTATCTAAAATTGGTTCCGGACGGTCGAAAACGTCCATAAAGATTTGATGGTAGTAACATTCTTCAGGCGATCGCAGATTTGCATCGGGATGCTGCCGCGCGTAGCCTTGTGCTGCTTCGGGATCGATCGCCGAGGCGAGCATTTCGCTCAACAAATCGACGGTACCACTGCCTTCGTCAAATTGTTCTTTGACGCGCCAGACAATTTGTTCGGGGAGTAAGTCTTCAAAAGTTTTACGCAAAATCCATTTTTCGGTGACCGGGGAACCGACGAGTTTTAATTTCGCCGGAATGCGTTGTCCCAATTCAATCATTTTCAAATCGAGGAAGGGAACTCGTCCTTCGATGGAATGGGCCATCGTCAGGCGATCGACGCGCTGCAAGTTGATATTGTGTAACGAGGTCACCGAACGGCGCAATTCGCGATGGAGGGTCGCTTCGTCGGGAATATCTTTGTAGTAGGTGTAGCCTGCAAACAGCTCGTCGGCCCCTTCTCCCGTGAGGATGACTTTGACGTGTTGCGCGGCGAGACGGGAAGTGAAGTAACAGGGAATCGCGCTGCGAACGAGGTCTTGGTCGTAAGATTCGAGGAAATAGATGATTTCGGGGAGTTTTTCGCGAACTTCCTTCGCGGTAATCGTGTATTCGTGATGGATCGTGTCGAGATGCCGGGAGACTAAGCGGGCGGCTTCGAGGTCCTTGCTGCCTTCGATCCCCACGGAGAAGGTGTGCAGGGGGGATTGATGCTGGCGGGCGATCGCGGCGATCAGGCTGCTGTCGAGTCCGCCGGAGAGAAAGGCGCCGAGGGGAACGTCGCTCATCAAGCGCTTGACGACCGCCGTTTCTAAGGTTTCGCGCAGGCGGGGAATCCAGTAGTCCGCATCGGTAGCGAGTTCGGGGTCGAGGTCCGGAACGCTGTAGAACGAGGAAAATCCGGAGTCGGAATGGAACAGACTCCCGGGGGGAAATTCGCGGACGTTGCGACAATGGGGGGCGATCGCCTTGAGTTCCGAGGCGAACAGGAAAGAACCGTCTTTTTCGCCGTAGTACAGGGGTTTGATCCCGATCGGATCGCGCGCCGCAAACAGGGAATCCCCGTCGGCGATCGCAAAAGCGTACATCCCGTCAATCTGCTGTAAAACGTCCGTACCGCTTTCTTCGTACAGGTGTAAAATTGCTTCCGTATCGCTGCTGGTGTTGAAGTCGTAGCGATCGCTCAGACCCGAGCGTAACTGTTTGAAATTGTAAATTTCCCCGTTGGCGACGATCGCCCGACTTTTTTGACGACCGTAAATCGGTTGATTGCCACCTTCCGGATCCATGATACTCAGGCGACGATGACCCAAGATCCCCTCGACACTGGTGGAGACAAACATCCCTTCCGCGTCGGGTCCCCGGTGAATCAGGGAATCCATCATCGCTTTAACGCTTGTTTGGTCTTTATCGCCCCAAATCCCGGCAATACCACACATAATTCTTTAGTTCTCTTCAATCTCTATATTCAACGCTTCGCCCCGTGCGAGGCATTCGGTGCTTGGATCGATTGCAACACGACACCGAACAGCGACCCTGGAAATTATACATTTTTTTTAGTTTTTATGCAAGGATTATCGAGGGGGGCTTCCCAGAAATAAACCGTGAAATCTTTTCCAGAATCATCGTTTCCAGAAAGACATCCCCTCTGAAATTGAGAGACTTTTCCGTCTAAAATAATGCAATAGAATTGCAAGTCCATCGCAAAATTTTCTTTTAAAAACTAGAGAGACGATGGGGGAAGCGGTTCGAGGAGGGAACTCAGATGCAACTGCTCGAAGTCTGCATCGGCAGTAGTACCGGAGAGAATAGTACCGGAGAGAAACAGGCGGTTAGAGAAATAGGCATCATCGCAGTGCACGAGATTAAGTTACAGTGAATTGACGATATTCTTAGAGAGTAAAATAACCCCTCAATCGGAACGAGTAGAGCGGGGCGATGCGCTATTTTTAACCGTAATTTTGCACCGGATCCGACAAGGGAGGCGATCTCGTCGTCAAGTCCGGCGATCGTCCTGTGAAGGCAACCCCATCCGGAGCTTACCCTAGCAAAGTGGCTCTACAAGGCTTGTCCGGAGCTGGTCGAACCCTGTTGGGAGCGAAGCCGAAGGGGGGCAAAGCTTTAAAACTATTGTTTTTGGTAAGATTTTCCATTCAGTTTTAGAGTAGTCAAGGGGGGCTGTAAACCGACTGGAGGCGATCGCCACGGGTCGAACCCGGTTACCCTCGTATTCGTGGTGGGAACAGTTTGAGAATCCCGTTAATTTGCCGTGATGGCAAGGGGAGGAGATGGAGCGCAAGAAAGATGCCTAAGATTCTATTAGTTGAAGATAATGAAATGAATCGGGATATGTTGTTACGTCGCCTCAAACGGCGCGGTTTTGACGTGGCGATCGCCATTGACGGAGGCCAGGGAGTGGACATGGCGACCTCGGAAGCTCCGGATCTGATCTTGATGGATATGAGCTTACCCGTCCTCGACGGTTGGGAAGCGACGCGGCGCATCAAAGCCGCCCCAGAAACTCATTCCATCCCGATTATCGCCCTGACCGCTCATGCGATGTCCGGCGATCGCGAGAAATGCTTGGACGCCGGATGCGACGACTACGACACCAAACCTGTAGAGTTTCCCCGATTGCTCGAAAAAATTAAATCTCTCATTTCCAAAGAAGCCACCCCGTAAGGGCGCTCTCGACCGAGGGATCGTGGCCGCATCCACGGCTTTAAGAGCCGCGCGATCGCCCGTCCCGTCTTCTCGGCGAGCGATCGCCCTCCCAAGCCCTGGCAACGGGGAAACTCGCGGTTCGCCCTCCCCGGGGGCTCCCCAAAAGTTGCGATAGAATTGCAAAAAAATCGAGGTTTGAAGCGCAAGGGTCAAGAGAACCTCTTTTTTTCTAATTGTATAAATTCGTCGCTATTGCCTTCAAAAAATAGTTGTTAAACTGAAAAGCAACCCAAACCCTCGCCGATTGAAACCCTCCACATTGCAACCTGTAGGGGCGTTTCGCGAAACGCCCCTACAAGAAATCGCGATTCTCGCTCGGGGAACAATCGACCCGATCGCCCCGAAGCGTCGAAGGTCGTGCGATCGAATTCGTGCAGGAGTTGCCCCGCAAACCCAGAAGGTCTGTACAGTTATGGATCTCCACTTCGAGAAATCCCCATCCCGTCTCGTCTGGATTTATACCTCCCTCGGGATGACCTTCGGCTGCGGCTTGACCGTCGGCTGTTGGGTATGGGATCTCGCCCACCAAGATCTCGGTTTATCCGTCACCGCGATCGCCACCCTTCACGATTCCCAACCGAGTTATTGGCTTTTAGACCTGTTCCCCTTCTTGTTCGGCTGGTTAGTCTACCAGCACGGCTTGGGGCGATCGCCCCATCCCGGAGCGACCCCAGAAACGGACCGTGCCTACCTCAGTGCGGATCCCGGCGAGGCGATCGCCGCCAGCCCCGGCAACCCGGACGATCGTCCCCGACGGGCGGCGGCGAAACCACCGAACGGAGATTCCCACTGGAACGCCGCCAGCGTCGCCCTTTACTGGCAACAAATGCCCCTAGCGGCGATCGGACTCGACCTCGACGGGCGGATCGTCAGTTGGAATCGAGCCGCCGAGCAGATCTTCGGCTATGGCGATCGCGAGGCGATCGATCGCCCCTTCGCCCCCTTATTAGTCGCGCCCCCTTTTCACGATGCCTTCGAGCGCCTGTGGCACGATTTGCTCGAAGAGCGACAGACCAGTCAAACCACCTACCAAAACCTCACCAAACAGGGAAAAATCGCCGTTTGCGAGTGGTACAACACCCCCCTGATCGACCCCCACGGCGAACTGGTCGGCGTCGTCGCCCTCGCCCGCAATATCAGCCAGCAAGTCGAATCGGAAGCCGTTCGCCGCGAAATGGAATATCGCTTTCGCCGCCTTGCCGAAGCTACCTTTGAAGGCATTCTCATCCACAATTGGGGAACGATTCTCGACGCCAACCAAGCCCTCGCCACCATGAGCGGCTACGCCCTCGAAGAATTGATCGGGATCGACGGCTTCGAGTTACTCCATCCCGACTCTCGCGCCTTCGTGCGCGAGCAAATCGCTCGGGGAGAAGAGCGGCCCTACGAAGTGACCGCCTTGAAAAAAGATGGCACGACCTTTCCCGTAGAAATTCAAGGGCGATCGCTACCCTTCCAAGGAGAAACGGTGAGAGTGGCGGCGATCCGGGATATCAGCGAGCGCAAGCGGTCTCTAGAGGCTCTGCGGCGCAGCGAGGCGCGCTATCGGGCCATTTCCGAGATGGTTTCCGATTTCGTTTATTCTTTCGAGATCGACGCCGACGGAGGAGAGGTACTCGGGTGGCTGACCGACTCGTTCGAGCGGATGACGGGCTATCGCGTCGCGGAGATCGTTCGCCGAGGGGGCTGGCGGGAGTTGGTGCATCCGGAGGACGCAGGGCGTTATGCCGAGTTTCAACGGCAATTGCTCGAAAAGCGATCGGCGTCCGGGGAGTATCGAATTTTCGCTAAAAATGGCGAGGCGTGCTGGTTGCGCGATACGGCGAAATGGGTGTGGGACGAAGAGCAAGGGCGCTACGGGCAGATTTTGGGGTCGGTTCGCAATATCAGCGATCGCAAGCGATCGGAAGCCCAGACCTTGCATACGATGTACTTGTTGCGTAAAAGCGAGGCCAAAAATCGTGCCTTGCTCAATGCGATTCCGGATTTGATGTTTCGCTTCGATCGCGCCGGAACCGTGTTGGATTTAAAGGCGGTCAAAGGGGTGGAGTTGGGAACGAGTCCGGTGCAGTTTGTCGGACGCCCACTCGCCGAACTATTTCCCGCCGAGGTGGCAGATCTGTGCATGAAAGCCCTGGAACGGGCGTTCAAGTGCCAGGATATCGAGATTTTCGAGTATGAATTGAATCTCGACGGCGAACCGTGCAGTTACGAGAGTCGGATCGTGGCGAGTGGGGACAATGAAGTGTTGGCGATCGTGCGCGACATTACCCAGCGCAAGCGCTGGGAACGGGCGGTGAGCGAAAGCGAGGAGAAATATCGCTCGGTGGTCGAGGGGGTGCGCGAGGCAATTTTTCAAACCGATCGCGCCGGACGGCTGACCTTTCTCAATCCGGCGTGGACTGAAATGACTGGATATGCAGTGGGCGAGAGTTTGGGCTGCTCTTTTATAGATTACGTGCATCCGAGCGATCGCCCCAAGTATGCCCAAATGTTTGCGCGGGCGATGGCGAGGGTTCCCGGGGACGACGACGAGGCGATCGCCCCCGGGGATGGAGTACCCGATTTTACCCGCCCCCATGAAGTCTGTTACTTGACCAAAGCGGGAGAAATGCGGTGGATGGAAGTCAACGCCCGTGTCTGTCTCGACGACGAAGGGGCGATCGTCGGCAGTGCGGGGATTCTCAACGATACCACCGAGCGCAAGCGCGCCGAGGAGCAGTTACGGCAAGCCAAAGCGGCTGCAGAAGCCGCCAACCAAGCGAAAAGTACGTTTCTGGCGAATATGAGCCACGAACTGCGAACGCCGTTAAATGCGATCGTCGGCTATAGCGAACTGTTGCAAGAAGATTGGGAAGAGTTGGGCGACGATCGCTCGATCGCCGATTTACAACGGATTCAAACCGCCGGAAAGCACTTGCTCAGTTTGATTAATGACATTTTGGATATTTCCAAGATCGAAGCCGGAAAGATGGAGTGGGAACTCGAAAGTTTTGAGATCGAGTCCCTCGTCGAGGAAATCGTCGCCAGCACTCAACCGCAGATCGCCAAAAATAATAACCAACTCGAAATTATTTACGGCCCCCATCTCGGCTCGATGTACGCCGACGCCACCAAAGTTCGACAAATTTTAGTCAATTTACTCGGAAATGCGGCGAAATTTACCACGAATGGGAAGATTACCCTGAGCGTCCGCCGGGAAAAAACTACCTTGCGCGCGGCGCGATCGCGCGATCGCGCCGATACGATTGTTTTTTGCGTCAGCGATACCGGGATCGGCATCGCCCCCCATCAATTGCCCAAACTGTTTGAAGCGTTTTCCCAAGGGGATGCATCGACCACGCGCAAATACGGCGGCACGGGTTTGGGTTTGGCAATCTGTCATGAATTCTGCAAAATGATGGGCGGTGAGATTTCTGTGGAAAGCGAATGCGATCGCGGTTCTACCTTTACCGTCCGTCTGAGTGCTGTCGTCGAAAGCCCGACAACACCCGGATCTAACCGTTAGTCTTGAGGATAAACAAAATAATACAAGACCCCTTCAACTCGCTAGAATCCAATAGATGAACCCCTTTGCTTGCTGGAGAATTTCCCCCTTCTCAAATGGCGATCGATGGGTTCGTCCGCTCTACGGCTCGCGATACGCCGAAGGCGTCGCTTCGCTAACGCACGGCGCCCGTCGTCCCGTTTCTCGACCGTCGGCCTCGATTTTGTAGGCTTCTCAACCCCTCCGTGCGAGGTTCGATCTTCTAAACTTTAGACTATAAACTTTAAACTCTTTCGCAACTGAGGCGATCGCGATCTTCTCCTTCTGGAATCAACCCTGTCCCATTCAATTCGGGATCGATTTAGATAAAGAGGCTGTACCATGACACTCGACCAAGCTTCAGTGCTTGTGGTAGATGATGTTGAAGCAAACCGAGATTTGCTCTGCCGTCGGCTCCAACGGCAGGGCTACACCGTGCAGGTGGCGGAAGATGGAGTCAAAGCACTGGAGTTGATTCGCGCCGAACCGTTTGATTTGGTGCTACTCGATATCATGATGCCCCAAATGAATGGGTATCAGGTTCTCGAAGAGCTCAAAGCCGACCCGAATTTACGTCATATCCCGGCGATCATGATCTCCGCCGTAGACGATATCGATAGTGTCGTCAAGTGCATTAAACTCGGTGCAGAAGATTATTTACCCAAACCCTTCAATCCCGTTTTACTCAAGGCTCGGATTAGTGCCTGTTTGGAGAAAAAGCGCCTGCGCGACCAAGAACAAGCCTTTTTGCAGCAGTTGAAGGAAGAACAGGAAAAATCCGAACGGCTCTTACTCAATATTCTGCCCAAACCGATCGCCGAACGACTCAAGCAAGGCGAACGCACGATCGCCGATAATTTTACTCAAGTGACGGTGATGTTTGCCGATATTGTCGGCTTTTCTCAATTGTCCGCTCACTTGTCTCCCGCCGAGTTAGTCGAATTTCTCAACGAGATTTTTTCCCAGTTCGACCAACTCGCCGACCATTACGGACTCGAAAAAATTAAAACCATCGGCGACGCCTATATGGTCGTCGGCGGATTGCCCACCCCACGCCCGGATCACGCCGAGGCGATCGCCCGAATGGCCCTCGATATGCTCGTCGATATCAAGCAATTCCGCACCAAATACGGCGAAAGTGTGCGAATGCGTATCGGAATCGGCACCGGTCCGGTGGAAGCTGGGGTTATCGGTACGAAAAAGTTTAGTTACGATTTATGGGGCGATACGGTCAATATGGCCAGCCGGATGGAATCTCACGGGATTCCCGACTGTATCCAAGTCACGGAAACGACTTATCAATGTCTCAAAGATCGATTTTTATTCGAGAAACGCGGTGCGATTCAAGTGAAGGGGAAAGGGGAAATGGTGACGTATTTATTGGTGGGGAAAAGTGAAAAGTGAAGAGGGAAAAGTGAAGAGGGAAGAGGGAAGAGGGAAGAGGGAAAAATTCCTGAATCTAAAATCTAAAATCTAAAATCTAAAATGCCCCCCGCGACTCCCCCAGACGCTGGTACACTGGAGGGTAAAGATTTGTGCACAACTGCGATCTAGGTCATGCGATTGTCGTGCTACGAGGGAGGGCAATGCTAATGGGCACCCAACGAACTGAGAATCCTCACGCCTTTAGCCCGAGGAGTGTCAATGAGGTGATTGCTACAGTCTTGCCCGTGTCGGCCATAGCGCCGACGGTTACTCCCGATCGCACCGCTCAAGTCACTCGAAAACCTTATCCGAATTATCGGGTCATCGTCCTTGACGACGACTTCAATACGTTCGAACATGTGGCCACTTGTTTGATGCAATATATCCCCGGAATGACGGGCGATCGCGCCTGGAAACTGACCAATCAAGTACACTTTGAAGGTCAGGCGACTGTCTGGGTCGGGCCGTTAGAACAGGCGGAATTATATCACCAACAACTGAGTCGAGCCGGGTTGACCATGGCGCCTTTAGAACAGGCATGAATGGCGATCGCGCAGTGACGACCTAGGAGTATCGCCCGGTAACACTCTCTTGGCGTAATGTGAGTAAACTTTAACATGAGTAATCCCGGCGGCGGGCGTTTAGTCCTCAACCATTCCACAAATTTACCCGGTTTAATTCCGGTTCTGGAACGCTTGGTAAAAGTTTCCGGAGTTCAAACAGTCACCCCCGGCGTTATCGGACGGGCAAAAGGTCACTGTCCCCACCTGCGCCTGAGAGTGTCGGTTCCGATTCGCGGGGGCTACAAGGCGATCGCCCGTCAGGGAAAAACCGTGCAAGAAGTTTTTATTATCACCAATTTGAGTAAAAAAGATTTAGAAGAGGCGATTAAATCGGTCAAGAAATAGGAAATCGCCTCTGTGATTACCCAATCGATCGCATCAATGATAGAGCAACCGTAGGGGCGAACCCTCAAAAATCTAGCGCTCCTAATGCGACCTATCTCCGGGGAGTTTGAGCCGGAAAGACCCGTAACGCCTCTTGGGGGGCGATTAACTTGACCCGAGTTCCGATCGCCAATGCGGGTTCGCTCGTCGTGCGCGCGTGCAGTTCCCGACCGGAAGGGGCGATCAAACAGTAGCGATGTTCTCGTCCGAGAAATTGGCGATCGCGGATCGCGACCGGGGCGCTGTCGTCCGGTTGCAAGTGCAAATCTTCTTCGCGAATCATCAATTCGCCATCCCCTATCCCCATCGATTCCCCGGTCTCTTTGCTGTCAATTTCATCCTTCGCCACGTTCGCCACGAAGGATCCGACCTCGGTTTCCCAAACTTGACCGTTGCGTTGGGCGGGCAGAAAATTGGCTTGGGTAACAAATCCGGCGACGAAACGGGAGGCGGGGTGGCGATAAATCTCTTCAGGGGTTCCCAACTGTTCCAAATGTCCGCCGCACATCACCGCAACTTTATCGGAAATCGCTAATGCTTCCTCGCGATCGTGGGTGACGAAAATCCCCGTGGTTCCGGTCGTTTTGAGAATTTTACGCACTTCTTCGCGCAGGTAAAGCCGCACTTGTACGTCTAAATTACTCAAGGGTTCGTCCAGCAAAACGAGGGCGGGAGAAGGGGCCAAGGCGCGGGCTAAAGCGACGCGCTGACGCTGACCGCCGGAGAGTTCGTGAGGATAGCGCCGTTCGAGTCCGGTGAGTCCGACCAGGGCGATCGCATCTGCAACCCGTTCGCGAATTTCTGTTCGATCTCCCGGTTGCAGTCCGAAGGCAATATTGGCGGCAACGTCGAGATGGGGAAAGAGGGCGTATTCTTGAAACACCATGCCCAAATGACGCCGTTCGGGGGGAATCCAAACTCCCGGCGCCGCAACGGGTTCTGAGTTAATGGCGATCGCGCCGTCGTCCGGTCGCTCGAATCCGGCAATTAAGCGCAATAAGGTCGTTTTACCGCAACCGGACGGCCCGAGCAATCCGAGGATTTCCCCCTTATTCAAACTCAGGGAAATGCGATCGACGGCGGGGGCGAAACTTTTAGAGAAGGTCTTGCTAACGCGGTCTAAGGTCAGAATGGGAGAGTTGGTCATTGCAGGTGAAGGAAGGCAAGAGGCAAAAAGCTAAAGGCAAGTGGGAACAGATAGTCTTTAACCCGGTAATTACTGGTAAAACCTAGTAATACTGTGTATTAGGTGCTATCTTACCTGGCTCTGGCTAATTGCCAGAGATTGTTTTCAAAAAGACATTGATACTGCCATTAGCATCCCGGTCGATTCTATGGGAGCAATTGGGGCAGACAAATTTCTTAGAACCGCCTAGCCGATTGTGAATCTGCCCGCATTTTGAGCAGGTTTTGCTTGTATATTCTTCCGTGACTTCTATTACCTGGCAGCCTCGTTTAACCGCTTGGTGAACCAGCCTCTGTTTAAAGCGGTAGTGCGCCCAAGTGAGCAAAGAACGTGCTGTTTTATGGTTAATCTTTCGCTTGGCTCTGTAGACCATGAACGATGACTTAAAGTCGGGAATCATGACCTGGGAGTAATTAGAGGTCAAGAAAGCAGCAGTCTTTTTGTGACATTCATCAACCAGGTTTCTAATTTTTATTCTTAGCTGCCGAGCCAGCTTTCTTAGCTTGAATCTTTCGCGCTTATTGTCTCTACCTTTAGCTTTAGCAGTTTCTGACTGAATCCGATCTAAACGCTTACAGAGCTTGACAATGCGCGAGATTGAGCCGTTGCCTAGTTCAATGATCTTGTTGCCGTCAAAACCAGTCAAAAAAGTTCTCACTCCAGGGTCTAGGGCGATCGCCTGTTGATGAGGATTGGTCAGCCTTTCCTCTTCGACGGTGTAAGTTATAAACCATCTACCTCGATCCAAAATGACATTAAAATCGCTCGGAATCGCTTCTGGTATTTCTTCACTGGCATTGACTTTTAGCTCCTTTAGCTTAATTCCTGACTCGGTTTTGTGCGTTGGGTAGGTCGTGTCCCCTCTCCAGTTTTGAGACTGTAACTTAAAGGATGAAACGGGTTGACGGCAACTCCGAAACTTTGGCCTCAGCTTGTGTTCTTTGGGAGTGTTTTTAAAGGCGGCATGAGCGTCGAGCACCGCCGCTCCACGCAAATTAAAGGGAGTTGAATTTACCCATTCCGGGATCTTCGACATCACCACCTGACGCAAGTCATAAGCACTAGGTAATTTAAGCCCTTCAAAGTAAGTATCGCGTAATCTTGCCATTCCGGCGTTATAGCAATATCTGCTAGCTGCCAGCCACTTGCGCCAAGTCATCTTTAATTTGGTTTCAGGGTAAACCCGGATCTTCTTTGATTTGAGACTTGTATTTCCTGAGTCCATAGAGTCGGTAAGAGAAGACGTGAACGATTGCCAGTATGTCTTCCACCATTTCTCTTTCTGGACTAAGTTCTGTGTTGTTGCAAACCACGAGTTCTGTATGGTTGAGTTCGCAAATCCATTTGAGCAACTCAAATCCAAATCTTGCCAATCTGTCTTTGTGCCCGACCACAAGCTGTTCGACATCTCCTGACATAACTCGTTCCAGAATGGCTTTAAATTTTTTTCGATTGTAGTTGAGTCCTGACCCGATTTCTTTGATGACTTCGGCTCTTGGGTAGAGGCAAAGTAGGTAATCTGCTTGCCGGTCAAGGTCTGCTTTTTGCTTGTGACTGCTGACTCTGGCATAGATGATCCTTGCTCTATTTTTCTTTCCGGCAATCGAGGATATGTCATACCTGCGATGTCCAGAGGGAATTCTAATTGCATGTATTTTTCCTTGTTTGTCCCAATTTCGCAGGGTCTTCTCAGAGACTCCGAGAATTGCTTGCGCTTCTTTCGGGGTGACATATTTTTTCGGCATCTTGGTGGTAAAAATTCACAATTTAATCCTACCACTTTGGATGGCTAATTTTCCGGAATATTCTGGAAAATTAGCCATCAGTACCCATCTAAAATCTAAAATCTCAAAGTCTAAAATTCTAAACTTTTTGTCGGGTCAAGAGTAAGGTGGACGCGGCGGAAACGAGGAGTAACGTCAAGGAAGCTGCCGCCGCATCGGTGAAGGCAACATCTTCGGTGGCTTGCCAAATTTGAGTGGCTAGGGTTTTGAAGCCGATGGGGGCGAGTAACATGGTGGCGGGTAACTCCTTGATCGCGGTCAAAAAGACCAGAACGGCACCGCCGAGGATGCCGGGACTGACGAGGGGTAGGGTAATTTCGCGTAAGGTTTGCCAGGGCGATCGCCCCAAACTGCGGGCGGATTCTTCTAATTGCGGATTGACTTGTAACAAGCAACTGCGGATCGTTCCCACGGATTGGGGCAGAAATAAGACTAAATAGGCGAATACCAGCATGGGCAAGGTTTGATACAGCCAGGGCAGGTAATTGGCGCCTAAAAAGACGAGGGAGAGGGCGATCGTGATCCCGGGGAGTCCGAAGCCGATGTAAGTACACCGCTCGATCGCCGTGGTCAGGCGTCCGGGGAAGCGCACGGCGAGAATTGCCACGGGAAGGGCGAATAAAGTGGTGACGACGGCGGCAGATCCGGCGGCGAGGATCGAGTTAAAGGCGGCTTCCCAGGTATCGACGGGGATTTTTCCGGCACTCAGACCCCGACCGAGCCAAAAGACGGTGACGGCGAGGGGAAGAAGTAACCCCAGCCCGGAGACGATCGCGCACAAGGCGATCGCGATCCCTTTCCACGGTCCTAATTTAATCGTGGGCGGTACCCGACTACTCCCGGAACTCTGGCTGTAGTAAGCGGCCCCGGTTCTGACGCGATATTCCAGCCACAAAATCAGCCAGACGAGTAACACGAGCACCAACGCCAGGACGGCGGCGGAGTGGCGATCGAAGCTGGTCTTATATTGAGTAAAAATGACTCGGGTAAACGAGTCGAAGCGCATCAAACTCGGGGTTCCGAAATCGCGCAGGGCGTAAAGGGCGACCAGCAAGCCTCCGGCGACGAGGGAAGGGCGCAATTGCGGTAAGGTGACTTGCCAAAAGGTCTGCCAAGGATTGCGGCCCAAACTGCGCGAGGCTTCTTCTAAAGCCGGGTCGATCCCTTGCAAGCCGGAACGCACGGAAATGAGCAAGTAGGGATAAGTAAATAAGGTCAGGGACAGCAGCGCTCCGGGCCAGCCGTAAATGGAAGGCAGTTCGCTGACGCCGAGGGGTTCGAGTAACAGTTGCAGCCAACTGCCTCGGGTGCCGAAGGTGGCAATTAAGGCGAAGCTGCCGACGTAACTGGGGACGGCGAGGGGTAAGGTGGTGGCGATCGCCCAAAAGCGCCGTCCGGGGAGATCGGTACGGGTGGTCAGAAAGGCAAGGGGAATGGCGATCGCGGCGGAACAGAGGGTCACTCCGAGGGCGAGGGTCGCACTGCCTGCAAACACTTCTATGGTTTTACCGCGCGAGAGCAGTTCCCCAATGCGATCGCCTCCCGCTCCTGCGGCGCGCACGAACAAATATGCTAAGGGGGTAAAAATGGCGATCGCGACGGTTGCCGCCGCCGCTACGAGCAACAGGGGCGGTCCGGAATACCCGTACCCCCCCCAAATTTTCAGTGTTTTTGCGAATTTCATGCCAGCCTGGATGGTATTGTCTGACCCTCGGCCTTGGCCCGTGGGCGACCGACAGGGGAATCTGCTTTGCAGACGCTTCGCGATCGCCCCCACTAGCGAACCGTTTGACCGACGACCCGATCTAGAATATGCCCAATTGCCTCGGTTTGTTCGCGTCGGGGACGGCGATCGCCCGGTACCGTTTTAGAGCACTCCCGAGTCTTGCAACAGTTTGAGGGTGGCGTCGAGATCGTCGAGATTGCTCAAATCGATCGTTTTGTAGTCGATCTCTGCGAGGGGTTTGAGATCTTTCGCCGCCTCTATTCCACTCACCAAGGGATACTCGTAAGTCTCGGTAGCAAAATATTTCTGGGCGTCTTCCTCTAACAGAAAGCCGATGAATTTCTGGGCGGCTTCCGGGTTTTTGGCGCTGTCGAGAATCGCAACCCCCGCCACGTTCACTAAGGAACCGACATCGTTCGTGTAGTGGTGTGCCACGGGAACGTCTGGATTTTCCGCTTTCAGCCGTTCTAAATAATAATGGTTGACAAACCCGACGGCAATTTCCCCCCGCGAAAGGGCTTCGACAATCGGCGTATTTTTGGGATACACTTGCGGGTTATTCGCTTTAATCCCTTCGAGCCACTGACGGGCCGCTTCTTCCCCCTCGCTGAGGCGCAAGGCGGTCACGAAGGATTGAAAGGAGCCGTTGGTCGGCGCCCAACCGATTTTTCCTTCCCATTTCGGATCGGTCAAATCCATAATCGAGGCGGGCAATTCTTCCGGTTGGACTAAATCAGTGTTGTAGTCCACGGTTCGCACCCGTCCGGTGACCCCGACCCATTCCCCTTCGGGAGAGCGGTAGCGTTCGTCTACTTTGGAGAGCAATTCTTGCGGGATCGCGGTGGTGCGCTCGGCTTTTTGCAAGGCGCCGAGGGCTCCGGCATCCTGCGCGAAGAACAGGTCGGCGGGACTGTTTTGTTGTTCTTCGAGAATCGCGGCGGCGAGTTCGGCGGTGTCTCCGTAGCGGATTTCGACCTCTACTCCGGTTTGGGTTTCAAATTTCTCGATCAGTTCGCCGACGAGTTTTTCGCTGCGTCCGGAATAGATGACGAGTCCCCCTTCGGCTGGCGTACTGGCGACGGTGGCTTCGCTGCCGGAGGTTGCGGTATTTTCGGCTTGCGGTGTGACGGTGTTGCTCGAACAGGCGATCGCCACGAAACCACTGGCAACTGTTAACCCGAACAAACTCAATATTTTTCTTCTTTTCACGCCCTTCTCCTTACGGTGTCACTCAACCTGGCTTAATTAGAAAAAGTCTCAATTACTTGGAAATTCTCCAAATCTATGAATAGAGGATTTAGACAACCCCGTCAAGCTTACTGCAAAAAATTCTCGAAAATCAAGGTAGGTTTCTGGGAGGTTTAGGGTCGATCGCCAAATTTTTAGGAAGAAATCGCCGTAAAAACAGGATAATTTGGCTTTAATCATCCCAAACATCGCTTTTTAAGCTTTTTTAGCCTCAAAAAATCGATTTTTTGCTGTATTAACTTTGATGTTGAGCAATTGACCTAATTACTGTTGCAAATATTTATAAATAAAGTATTGACAAATATGACCTTATTTGTTACGAAAATTACCGTTTCCGGCGAAGGGCGAATCTCGATCGCGGCGATCGCGCAACCGATACACGACGGCCAAAAAAACAAAAAAAGATTCTCTTCCCGCGATCGCGTGGTGAGGGGGGAAGAGAACGACAAAGCAAGGGAAAATTGGCAAATTTTAGGCAAATTCTCGGCAAATTTTAAAGATGTTTTGCGATTAATTCGGGAACTTCTTTCGGTTTAAACTTCGTGTAACGAGTTTTATCCGGCATGACCACCACGTTCGGCCCGAGTTTGCACCGACTCATGCACCCGGTCGCCTTAATTTTTACCCGATCTTGCAAACCACTCTCGCGCAAGCTCTCTTCCAACGCCTGACAAACCGCTTTCCCGCCGCGCTTGCGACAGTCGGATTTCTGGCAGATGAGAATTTTAACGGGTTTATCCGGCGCCGGAGCCGTTTCGCTTTCTAACTGGCAGGGACTGGCACTGGTGTACTGTTGGCAGATCTCGGCTGGACTGGCGGGCAAGACCTGACGGGCTTTGAGTTTGAGTTTCCCGGTTTTCAGGTTGAGTTTGCGTTTGCCGCTTACCCGGATGCGATCTCCCCGATTGAGGGCGTCGGACAAGCTGGCCCGTTCTTTCTTCGACAGGCTCAGATCGATGGTTTGGATGCCCTCGGTGGTGGCGATGCCAAGCTGTTTGGCTTTCTTATTTTTTTTATCGAAAAAACCGAGTAAGCGTCCTTCTAAAGCAAATTTCGAGACTTGTTGATGAGATTTACCCATTGTGGTTCGTCGTAGGTCGTGGTTTTCGATGGTTTGTTTTAAACCGAGCGATCGATCGCAGACGGGGCGATCGCCGTGTCCGAAACTCAAATTTTCGAGGTAAAATTTGAGAAAAATTTGCATTAATTAAATTCACGATAGCTCTTGGGCGTTTCAGGACGCTGGGGTTGAGCACCTCCCCATTCGCGATCGAAAATTCGATCGCTCCTTTCCTTTCCACCATAAATCAACTGATAAATATTCTCATCTACCTGACGAGAGGATTTAATAAAACTTTACATTACTACAGAATGATGGCGCCCTAGATGCACCCGGGGGAGGCGCCCGTTAGGGCTCCGATGTCCATGGAAGGGGATCGATCCTGGGGTAAAAGGGGGCAGGTTGGGCTAAGCTAGAGGCAGAACAGGCCATCAGGGCCGAACTTCCCGAACTGCCCGATCTTTTCGAGAAGAGAACACCCGGGCACAGAAGGGAGAGTTTTTCCCTCTTCTGTGCCGTTGCCGTGTCTCGTTGACGATCGCCCCTTTCGATAGGCGTGTCATCTACTTGCGGGGTCGGGGATTCGATCTCGGCGGCCAATCGGTTCGGGTCGGATGGACGGGCGATCGCGCTTCCACCGCCATAACATCCCCAGCCTCGATTTTTTTGTCAAGGAGTTCTGTCAACATGTCTTCGCCTACATCCCCAGTCGAGTCCGACGGGATGGAGTCCGAATTATTTGAGGGGACAACAGACCCGCGTGCGATCGCTGCTAGCGAGCATCGCGACGTCGCCGCTCCTCCCCGCCAGACGGTCGATCCGGGGTCTTCACCCTTAAAAGAAGTGGCTCGCTTTAAACCGACGATCGCCCATTTCTTAGATGAAGACGACCCCGAACGAACACCAGAACGCTGGTGGCATCGCCGTCAAGACTCCAAACCGACGTTTTAACCAGCCCAGTGCTGCTCCATGCTAGGCCGCAGCCTCCCAAATCGGGGGAAGTGAGATCGATAACGAGACTTCCCCCGATGCGATCTTTGACCGTCGATCTGCGGCGAACTGCAAGCTGAAGCGAACGCCAACTCCCCCAACAATCCCCGTTCCAGGTATCGACCGGGAGAGGCGATCGCCCCTGAGTTTTCTAGACTTCTGGAAAATTAATGAGTTTTTATTGCAATAAAGCCCCAATTATCCTCTAAGCTACTAAGGAGCTTGTTGCAGAATATTCTCAACAACTTCCCCTTGGCTCCGGGAGACCCTCGCGCGATCGCGCCGATGGCGGGGTAGGGCGCGATCGCGCCGTTCCCTAGAAAGCCCTGGCGATTGCGGTTGCCAGTTCCTCGACCGACCAGATATCCAGACCGAAGAGCGACTTATGAGCATATACAATGCGGCGGCATTGAAAGCCGAACTCAGGCAACGGGGTTTTCGGATGACAGCCCAACGAGAAACCATTTTGAGGGTCTTTCAAACTATTCCCCAAGGAAAGCATCTCAATGCGGAGGAATTGTACAATATTCTCCAACATCAAGGGGAAAAAATTAGCGTTTCTACGGTTTATCGTACCCTCAACTTGATGGCGAAAATGGGAATTTTACGCGAACTCGAATTCGCCGAAGGACACAAACACTACGAACTGAACAAACCTTCCGAACTCCACCATCACCTCATCTGTGTCGAATGTCGCCAAACCGTGGAATTTAAAAGCGATTGGATTGCCAAAATTGCGAAAAACCAAGCCAAATCTAACGAATTTGAATTACTCGACTGTCAGCTAACCCTTCATTGTGTTTGCTTAGAAGCCTTTGAGGAAGGTTGGCCTTATTGTCTTCCCGAAGATTGGGTCTGTCCCAAATCTCAACGCCATCGCTCCAGTTGCGAACCCCATTAAACCGCCCGATTGGGCGAAGCGAACTACTGCGAGTTTTTGGATAAACAGGCGCTGGAAACAACAAAAAATCTTCAAGAGAATGAAGAGTTAAAAGGACGAAAAATTCGTCGACCGCCATACTTTTTCGGAGTATTGGAACGAGATTTTCTATTCTTTATCGAGAAAATTTCAAGATACGTTGAAACGGATCGGAAGGTTAAAGAATAGCGAGGGGCGATCGCCTTCGGATTGGCGCCATCTCTCTGAGCCGATCGCATTGGAAATCACCGTTCTTTGATGAATGGATGACTCCAGCAGCATTTTGGCGAAATCCTTTAAGATAGAGGATGGCGAGACGGGCGATCGTCTCCCGATCGCGCTAAGCTCTCTGAATACAGAGAGCATCTGTCGTCCCCGCTCAATTTGTCATAGATAAAGATGCAACAGCACCCTACTGGCACCAGAATTTTGGCCATCCAACACGCCGATTGTGAAAATCTCGGTTACTTTGAAACGGTCTTGCGTCAACTCAAAATTCCTTTCGATTATTTGGATGTTTCGAGTGGCGAAACTTTTCCCCTAACCTTAAACAATTATACCCACTTGATCGTTTTAGGCGGATTTATGAGCGCCTATCAAGAACGGGAATATCCCTGGCTGCGTTACGAATGCGATTTGATCGAATATGCATTGGAACGGGAGATAGGAATTGTCGGGATTTGTTTGGGCGCTCAATTAATTGCCAAAGTCCTCGGCGCTTCAGTACAAAAGGGCGATCGCGGTTCCGAGATTGGATGGTATGACGTGGTGTTAACTCCCGACGCCCAACAGGATCCACTCTTGAAAGAATTTCCCCACCAATTTAAAGCCTTGCAATGGCATGGGGACACATTCGATCTACCGGAAAAGGCGGTGAGATTAGCCAGTTCTAGCAAGTATGAAAATCAAGCCTTTCGCTATGGCGATCGCGTTTGGGGATTGCAGTTTCATTTAGAAGTGACTGAAGAAATTATTCAGCGCTGGTTGGTCAATCACAACCAGCGCCATCCAGTACCGCAACAAATTCCTCCTTATCCAATTCAGAAAGCAACCTCCAAGAATTTATCAGAATTTCAGACCATGGCCGATCGATTTATAGAGCAGTTTATTGCGGTCACGACTCCAGTTTCTCAGTCATCTTGAAATAACGATCCTTGTTCTATGCGATTGAGGAAGATCTCCTCGGCATCGAGATCGTCTTCTTCTTCCATTAACTCGGCGAGTTCCTCGTACAAGTCGATCCGCTTTTGGTAACTATCAATTTTTGGATTGTTGTCATCGACGTCACGCCACATCTTGAGACAACTCTTAGCGGCAGTCAAGTCTTTTTCTTGTAAAGCAAGATTAATTGAGATCTGGCAATAAGTGGTGTATTCAAAAATGTGAAATTCTTCAACTTCAAGGATCGGTTCGAGAAGTGCTTTTGCTTCCTTAATCCGATTTTTCAATAGTTCTAGGTTAGCCAAACCCAAACGACCCATCAGATAATCGGGATGATTTTGATAAATTTCTCGAATGAGTTTTTCTGCTTCTTCACCGCGATCCTGTAGTTGATAAGATCCGGCCAAATTGTACAGGATATCCGGCGCATCTGGCGCGTATTGTAAGGCTTGTTTGAGTAGTTTTTCTCCTTTGACACCTTGGTTGTTTTTCAGGGCGAGAACCGCCTTTTCTAGCAATTCTTGAATATGAGGCTCGTGAGAAATTCTGGGTTCGTAATCGATAGTCAGGCTTTGTAATATAATCTCTTGCCATTTTCCTTGAATCCACAGGCGAACGGATTGACGATGCTTTAGGATTTGACGATCGATTAAAATTTGGCTTCCATTCAAGCGCATCCGATCGGGACCGCGATCGCTGAAGACAAACTCACGCAATCTTTCTAATAAGTTTGGGGTTTGCAACATAGAAATCGACATCATCGCAAATTCTCTGGCCTCGGGACTGCCGCGATCGAGTAAAATGGGAACGATCTTTTCGATCTCTGGATGCTGTTGAAAATAACTTTGAGCGATTTCAGCCTTGGTGGTTTCATCGTCTAGATCTCGACCTTGAATTAAGGAAGTTAGATCGTCAACGGCCTTTCTGCAAATCCAATTAGAGATGGGAAAAGGCCAAGGTGCGTGTCGATCGCTCATCGGTCGATTGGCATCTCTGAGGTTGCTCGACACCAGCTCGTTATGCGGTGAAAGATCGAGGGATTTTTGCCAATACTGACGCGCTTCAGTTTCGCGACCTTCTCGTAAGGCAGCTACGGCAACCAAGTGGTAAAACATCGGTTGCTCTCGGTCGTAAAAACTTCCTTCAGCTTTGAGGCGATCGGCGATCTCTAAAATCGTTTTGTTGTCTCCAAAATACGAGAGAGTTTCGACTACCTTGAGCAGAAATTCCGGGTGCTCCGACTCCATTTTTAGGAGCTTATTTAACTCGGTTTGAGCCTCCTCAACTTTTCCTTGAAGATATAAAAATTGCGTGATATTTCCTTGCGCGTGAAAGTTATTCGGATCGAGGGCGATCGCCTCCCGGGCTGTGGCTAGGGCGGCTTCGCTATTCTCCTCTCGATAATAGGACTGGGCGAGATGGTTGAGGGCGCGAACGTAGGTCGGGCAAATTTGTAAAATTTCCTCGAAAAGCTCTCTTCCTCGGGGGTAGTGACCCCGTTCGATTAAACTTTGACCTTTGTCTTGCAATGTCAAGATTTCTTCTGCTCTGGGTTCACCAGAAAGACCACTATCTGCTATCCAACCTGCTAATTCTTGCTCGATCTTTGCGATGTTATTTTTGATTTCAGGAGCCTTGTTCGCCTGGGGATATTTCTCCAGATAAGTGCGTAAAGTGCTGAGGGCTGCAACAGCACGGCTGTTATATAGATAACTATTTGCTAGGTGTAATAAAACGGATTGACTATTGGGATCGATTTCTAGAATTTGCTCGCAGATCTCTTCCTGATTCAGATAATCATTAATTTTAGTGTAATATTCGAGATAAGATTTGAGAACATCAATGGAATTTGGATATTTTTCTTTGAGTTCGTCTAATAAACTCTCTGCTTTATCATAATTGTCATGTTTTAAGGATTTTTCGACTTGAAGGAGACCCGTTTTTAATTGGCTGGCACTGCTGCCAAATCCTTTGCCTCCAGATGATGGCAATTTTTTAGCTTTGTTCTTCTTAGCCATATCCCTCGAAGTTCCTTGCGTCAACTAATCATCTAGAGTGGGTAATAGGGACGATCGTGCGATCGCCGGAAACGAGCCATGAAAACTCAAATAGATTTTATCATAGCTCGAATTGTTGTAAATTGCACTAAATTTGAGTTGGTCAATCTATCGAAGAACGCAGAATTGTTGAGCGGAAAAACCTAAAACCCTATAAATAGATACACGAATCCTGTGAAATTCCAAATTCAGCATCTAGAAAGTAGCTCTCAAGGCTAATTAACATAAGTATTTTTTAGCCATAAAGTATAAAATTTTGCAATTCGCACAATTTGTCTACTCTCTTTTTGTTATAAAATTGCGACATTAAAACTATTTGAAGAATTTAATATGAAATTAAATTTTCGTAAATTTGAATGCGAATACCCTTTTCATTGTTGGTGTTAAGCCGGGCTAACTTATTTGTTTGAGGAACTCTTGTCATTTTTTATTTTTATTTACTCCCAATCTAAGAATCTCATGTTTTTTGAAAAAAAAGATAGTATAAGCTGGCCATTTATGTTCGCTACCCTGCATTAGTTAAGTTAGAACAGGGCGGTGTCTTATTCTCATAATAGGCGATCGCGTTCTCTTACTTGGCCGCTAAAGTATAGGACTGCCCTAGCGATCGCCTCAAACTCGGCTTCCTCAGAGCCGCCGAAATGCGATCGCCGGCCATCCTCGCCCCAGCCAGGTTTCGTGCCACTGGCCCTACCTGCAAAGCCGCCAACCCACCCATGACGAATAACTCGCAACCTGGCCAGCGCAAATACTCATCTAACACGGGCAGACCCCCGACCGATTCCGGTGGATATACTTTGCAGACTTCCGACAATAACGGTTCGGCGGCCACATCCAACCGCGTACCAGTTGCCAGCTCAATACGATCGCATTCATACACTGCACCATCATCGCACATAATCTGCCATTGGCGATTTTCCCAACGGGCACTTACCACTTCACAACTCTCGTAAATGGCCAGATTTCCCCGATGGGATTCCCGTCGCAACTGAGTGGCAACTTCTGGCGTCATCGACCCGCCATTGCGCGCCGAGGCGATCGCCCGCCAACGTGCGACCCAATTCGCTTCCCGGCTAAATTCCTTCAGATACTTCGGTCCCAACCATCCCGGATCGGCGTCAAATAGTTTTTCTTGCAATTGGCGCTTCATCATTAACATCACCTTCGCACCTCGCTTTAATGCGCCGATCGCCAGATGTCCCGCCGTTAACCCGCCACCAACAATTAAAACCCGCTCTCCGTGCAACTGCAATTGACGCAGATCGATCTGATGGGAATGACACAGGCGATCGCTCGGATAGGGCGTTTGGATGCGACTCACCCAGTCAGGGAAATGCGGCGTACCGCCTCCCGTGGCCAGCACCACCCGTTGCGCCACCACCTCACTTGTCCCCCCCTCTAACGCCAAGCGAAAGCGATCGCCCCGCGTCCCGACGAGGGGTTCGATTCGCCTCACTTTCGCCGTCACTACCCGATTTTCAAGCTGCCACCGGGCGATCGCATCCTCACAAAAGTCCTGAAACAACTCCGTTCCCGGCAAATCGTAAGGCGGGAATAACTCGCGATCGCGCGTCTGGGCAAACCGACGCAGGGCAAACGGATCCGGATCTGGATGGTGTACCGCCGGACTCCGCAAATGCGGGATTTCCAAAGCCGCAAACTGATGACACCACTGAGTCAACCATCGCCCACTGGGGTCAAACACCACAAACCGACGGCGCATACTTTTGCGCTTTTGCAACAGATGCGCCACCAGGGTCAGCGCCTGTGGCCCCGCGCCAATTATGGCAATGTCGATTTTGGAAGGAATCAAGGCAAAATTTTCGTTCATCGCTACTCTAACTTTTGTTCGCTCTTCGGTGGATGGCAATCCATAGCGTGAGAAGCCGACTCTTCTTACTTAACAATTGGCCCACAGGCAGAACGACCCGATCGCCACTTCAGCAGTAAGATCGACAAATACGCCGTACCGGAGACCAAAATAATCGTGGCCCCGGAGGTCAAATTCAGGGTATATGACAGCCATAATCCAATGGAAGTAAACAGCACCCCCAAAAGAGATGCGATCGCCATCATCTGTTTTAAATCTCTCACTAACTGAGTGCTAATCGCGGCGGGGATGGTAAGCAACGCAATGGTCAGAATCAATCCCACCACCTGCATCATCATCACTACCGTCAAGGCGATCTCCCCGAGGAGCAAGAAATAAATCCCATTCACTGGCACATTTTGAATCGTGGCGAAGGACTCGTCAAAAGAAATCGCCACTAACTCTTTGTAAAACAACACCACCAGGGCGATCGCGATCGCATCGAACCCCAGCATGATTTGCAAATCGCCCGTGGGAACACTTAGAATACTCCCGAATAGATAGCTCATCAAATCCGCCTTGTATCCCGGCGTCAGATCCACCAAGATAATTCCCACCGCCATCCCCACTGCCCACATCACGCCGATGGTGGTATCGGTTCGCTCTCGGGTTTGGCGCTGCACGATTCCCATTGCCAACCCGGCGAGGGTGCTAAATGCCACCGCACCTAGCAGGGGATTAAAATTAAAAAAATACCCCAGACCAATACCTCCGTAAGCGGTATGGGCGATTCCCCCGGCGATAAACACGATGCGATTGACCACCACAAACGTGCCGATGATGCCGCAAGCAAGACTCACTAACACCCCCGCACATAGGGCATTTCGCATAAAATCGTACTGTAATGCTTCCATCATGGCTCTGTTCTCTCCTGGATATTTGCGTCTGGGACGGAGGGCAAGATCGGGTCTTGGATCGGTTTCGGGTCATAAAACAATCGGCGATTCAAATAACCGATCGTCTTCACATAGGGCGCAATTTCCTCCAAATCGTGAGAAATCGTTAAAATCGTCACCGACTGGTTGAGTTGTTGTAACAAGTGGTAAATCTTCGTCCGCCCCCCGTCATCCACACTGGCGGTGGGTTCGTCCAACAGCAGGATGTGCGGTTGGGTCGCTAGGGCGCGAGCGACGTAAACTCGCTGGCGCTGTCCTCCGGAAAGGGTGCCAAACGGGCGATCGCGCCTATCGAACAAATCCACCTGTTGCAGGCACTCCGCCACAATCCGATCGTCTTGCCGATTGTAGGGATGCAGCAAGGCACGCTTTGCCAGTCGTCCCATTCTCACTACATCCCACACCCGAATCGGAAAATCCCGGTCGCATTCCACGGTTTGCGGCACGTACCCGATATATCGTCGCCCCTGTTTCGCGCTCCTGCCCAAAATACGAACCTCCCCCTGCATGGGTTGGAGCAGCCCCAGCAGCACTTTGATAAGGGTAGTTTTGCCGCCGCCATTCGGTCCGTTGAGGGCGATGAAGTCTAAAGGGTTGACCTCCAGGGTAATGTCTTCTAAAACTGGGTGGCGATCGTACCCCGCCCACAAATGTTCGATCGCGATCGCGGGTGGATTGAGGGAGTTAAGTGTGGTTTTTTGTGCTAGTTGCATAACCGAGTCCCCTAACGAAGGTTCATTGGTACGGGACGCGGTTGGCGGGGAAAGGGTAACACTCCGACGCGAATGCGCGATCGCCCCTCGCTTAAGACCCGCGAGAATGTACTGACGATCGCGCCCAAATTCTCCAGCCAATCCGGGGCGAGGGGATCGATGAGAATCACTTCCCCTCCTATTTCATTGGCGATCGTTTCCGCAGCTTTGGTGCTAAACTGAGGCTGGGCAAAAATAACCTGTATATCCTCCTGTTTCGCCCGTGCGATTAACTGTGCCATCTCCGCCGCACTCGGTTCGGTACCGCCAATCTCGATGGGAATCATCTCTAAATCGTATTCCCGGGCGAAGTAACCCCACGCGGGATGGAAAACCATGAATTTCGGCTGCTGCAAATTGGCAAGGGAGGTACGAATTTCGGCATCGAGTCCCCCAATGTCGGCGATAAACCGTTCTAGATTTTGTCGATATTCTGCTTGTCGCGGCGGGTCGAGTTCTACCAAGGTATCGTAAATTGTCTGTGCCTGGATCTTGACTAATGCGGGTGAGAGCCATACGTGCGGATCCGGATTGGCATCCTGTTGATGACCCCCGGATCCGTGGTGCGAATGGGCGCTCATCGGCATCCGCTCGATATCTTGTGTGGTATCTACCAACCGCATCTGCGGGTTAGCCGCCTGGATTTTGTCCATCCAGGCATTTTCAAAGGGGACGCGGATGCGAAAGTACGCCTCTGCCTCGCTCAACGCCCGCAACTGAGAGGGTTTTGGCTCGTAGGTTGCTGGCGAAGCCCCCGGTTCCACCAAGACATTCACCCTCACGTTTTCGCCGCCAACCCTCTGGACAAAGTATTTCTGCGGCAAAATGCTGACGGCGATGTCTAATGGATCCGTTTGCGCTCTCAATTCCGATTTTGGATTCGGTTGGCATCCCTCCAGGGGCGCCACCGCAAAACACAGCACGGCGATCGCAAGCCGACAGGGTTTCATCCTCCTCCTACTCGCCAGCTTAGGGGCAACTGAGTTTTGTAGGCGCGGGGACTGAGTTTCGCGCTCTCCACTCCTCCGTCGGAACGCATGGATCCAAAATAATCGCTGGATTTTCATCGGAAATTTTGATTGACTTTACTTTGATAATGATTATCATACTTGAAAGACGAGTCGTTGGCGATGCCTACCAAAAAAAAGGCGATCGCCGATGGGTTCCCGCCTTGTTAGATCCAAACCCGATGGGCTTGGGGGATAACCTTGTAGTGTGAGGAAATTAGATGGTATTTTGGGTGTTCTGGCAAAAATCAAGGAGAACCGCGATCGCCACGGGGACGATCGTGGCAACTTTGTTCCTCTCGACTCCGGTACCCGGATCGGCACACTCGGGGTCTTCCCCGGATCGCGATCCGAGGGGGTCAGCGAGACCCTCGAACCTCCTTCACCTGTCCCAGCAAACCCCCTCCCCCCTGCAACAGGTGAACTCGGTGTCGGATCTCAGTGACGTTCGACCCACAGACTGGGCGTTTGCAGCTTTACAGTCCCTTGCCCAACGGTACAATTGCTTGTTAGCCTATCCCGACAACCGCTATCAGGGCGATCGTTCCCTGACCCGCTATGAATTTGCGGCGGGATTGAATCTCTGTCTCAATCGGATCGCTGAATCGATTGGCAACAGTGGCGCCGATTTAGAAGGAGAAGATTTATCCCGCATTCGGCGATTGCAAGCCGAATTTTCCTCAGAATTAGCGACATTACGAGGTCGCGTCGATGCTTTAGAAATCCGCACGGATTCTTTGGCCGCCAATCAGTTTTCCGCCACTACCCAATTGGTCGGCGAAGCTAGCTTTTTTCTAAGCGGCGCACTGGGGGACGAAAAAGCCAATGATTCGGGAGAATCAGTGCAGGAAAATACGACGTTGGATTATCGGTCTCGGTTGATTTTTAATACCAGTTTTACCGGGAAAGATCTGTTGAAAACGTTTTTGGTTTCTGCCAATTCAGCCAGACTGGGTGGAGAGGTGACCGGAACGAATATGACTCGGTTGGCTTTTGATGTAAATACGAATGGCTCGGTTATTTTAGGGAAGACGTTTTATCGGTTTCCCGTGGGGGATAACTGGCGGGTGAATGTGGATGCAGTTGGTGGGGGATTTAATGCAAATGTGCCGACGTTTAATGAGTTTTTTACGCCGGAAATTACTGGAGCGCTTTCTCGATTTGGTCGCTTCAATCCGATTTATCGCCAAGGGTTGGGCGGGTCGGGTTTGACCCTGACTTATTCACCGAATTCGGCGATTTCTTTATCTTTGGGATATCTCGCCCCGGATGCCAGCGAACCGACTGGGGGAAATGGCCTATTTGACGGTCGCTTTGCGGCACTCGGACAGGTGGCGTTTAAACCGAGCGATCGCTTCAGAGTGGGGGTGACTTACGTGCGTTCCTACGCCCCCGGGTCGCAGGTGGCGGTCTCTGGGGCGATCGGCAGCCAACTGGCAAATCGGCCATTCGGTGAAACGGCAACTTCTGCAGACCATTTCGGCGTGCAAACTTCTGTGGGGATTGGTTCTCACTTGATTCTCGGCGGATGGGCGGGTTTGACCCTGGCTCGCGCTGAAGATGAAGGGGTTGGGGTTCGCCAGGGGGATGATGCAACGATTTTTAATTGGGCGGTGACCTTAGCTGCTCCCAATTTGGACGATCGCGGTTCGCGTGCGGGCATCGTCCTCGGACAGCCGCCAAAGGTGACGGATAATGACGGTGGGGAGTCGGATGAGGATACTTCGTTTCATTTCGAGGGGTTTTATCGGTATCAGATCGCTCCGGGAATCGCGATCGAACCGGGTTTTTTGGCGATCGTCAATCCGGAACACGATGCAGATAACGATGCAATTTGGATCGGCAATCTGCGAACGATTTTTCTGTTTTAACGGGATTTTGCGGGTTTGATGGACGATCTTCATGGTCGGGAGGGTTTTTACTACAAGACTTCCGCACCACCTTCACGGGTAGGGTGCGCAACTTGTTTGCCACCCTACAGCTTGTCTGCTATTTTTAAGAATAATTATTTTTTGTATTAAAAAGGAATAATTAAGTTGTTTGACATTTAAGTTGCATATACACAAGACAAAAATAAATCTGAACTCCGTCAACAATTCCCCGCTCGTTATCCGTGCCAGAAAAAAGCTTGACTTGATGATATTTATGGTGCCAAGCGTCAGCTTGGGTCGAGACTAAAGCTCAGCCAGCCGGAGACAAAAGTAAAGGTGTCTAGAGCCGGGTAATTATTTTGCGGGAGGTCGCCGAGATATTTCTTGACAATTTTGGGAAACTTCGATCGATCTATTACTCTTATATATTTATAATTTAGACGGCCAAGAAATCATAAATGTTTCTGGCGTGTTTTTATTTTTCTCCTATCATTCAACACTTCTGGGAAAGGCGATCGCCTTTTAACATCATTAAAATAAATATGTATATAAAAGGTATTTGCGATAATTGTATATTTGAGCCTAAAGTCAATTATAAATAAGATTATTTTGTGGAATTTAAAACCCATCTACAAAATAAATACTTTTAAGAATATCATTAACTTAGTGAACTTGTTGTTTCCCGGATGTTGAGTGGCGGGACTTGGGGGTAATGAGAGGTTCTGTATTGTTCAATGTGTTTTCGATCGCCCTAAACTTGCAAGTTTCTGATTTTAACATTATCAAAACAACGATCGCCGTCGCTTTTAAACCTTCTGAATGCCCAACCATGGCAATATAGTATAAAATCATGTAAAATAATATTCACCCGTCGATCCGTAAATTTATGCGACTTATTCATACAGCAGATTGGCATTTAGGACGCAGACTGAAAGGAATCGATCGCACGCCAGAAGTCGCGGGAGCATTACAACAAATTCTCGTAGCGGCAAAAGAATTAGAGGTCGATGCGGTTTTGATTGCGGGAGATATTTTCGACATTCCCAATCCCCCAGCTTATGCAGAAAGAGTGGCTTACGAGTTTTTTTGCGGGCTGCAAGAAGCGGGAATTCCTGCGGTGGCGATCGCCGGAAATCACGATAGCGCCACCCGCATCGACGGTTTAGCCAATTTACTCTCTTTGGCGGGAGTGCGTGCTTTGGGAAAACCGCGACCGTCCGAAGATGGAGGGGCAATTATTCTCAATACCAAAAGTGGTAAACTCTGCGTCGGCGCGCTGCCGTTTGCTTCGGAACGGCGAATGCTAGATGCATCCAGTTTGTGGATGGAAGATGAAGAAGTCCAAAATGCGAGTTATCGCTCGGCGATCGCCGCTCTTTTTAAAGATTTAACGAGTTGGTTTGCGCCCGATCGCGTTAATATTCTCATGGGACACTTGGCGATAGAAGGAGCAAAACTGGCCGAATCCGAAGTGATGTATTACAGTCAAGATAAATACGCCCTCGGCGAGCAAACATTGCCCGAGCAAGCGCAATATATCGCCCTCGGACATATTCATATTCACCAACAAGTTCGCGCCAGTGCGCCGACTTATTACTCCGGATCTTTGATTCAAATTGATTTCGGCGAGGCGGAACAAGAAAAAGGCTTTTGTTTGATTGAAGTCGAACCGGGAGGGGAGGCAAAAGTTGAATTCAAACCCGTTTTATGTCAAAGACCGTTAAAACAATTGTTTTGTGATTTAGACAATTTAGAGGAAACCTTAGAAGCGAATCGCTACCATCCCGGTTTTCTCAAAGTTATTGTCAATTTAGACAGTCCGGTGATGGGATTGGGCGATCGCGTGCGCCAGATTTGCCCGCAAACCCTGCAAATCGTACCGAATTATCCCGAAAAACGCTATTTCCGACGGTCTAGACCGCGCGATCGCGATCGCTTCGATCCGATCGCCGAATTCGAGAACTATTACCGCGACACCCACGGGAGAACTGCCCCGGCGGCGGTGGTGGGAGAGTTCGAGAACCTCTATCGCAATTTACGGGAAAAGGGGGTCGGCAATTAGTTCGGGGCGATCGCCACTCGCCAAATCACCTGACTCAAGGGCAATCCTGGGGTATAGTCTACTACGGGATCGGCAGTTTGCCACCATTGGCGCGACCGTCCGATGTTCAATCATTGTGGTGTGAGGTTTTAGCGTGAGAGTAAACCTGATAGCGACGGCGGCGATCGTTGCCATCTTGTCGTTTCCCCATCCATTAATTGCTGGAAACCCGCAAGATTTTAGAACTTTAATCGAAACGAGTTCCTGTCCGGGTTGCGATCTGAGTGGGGCGACCCTCAACGATCTAAATTTACAATCCATTAATTTAGAACGGGCGAATTTACGCCGGGCGAATTTCAGCCGTTCTAAACTGGGGGCGGCGAATTTAAAAGATGCGATGTTAGAAAGTGCTTCGTTTAATTCTGCGGATCTCAATCAAGCGAATTTAAGCGGGGCAATTCTCAATAGTGCTTTTTTGGATAATGCGATTTTATCCAATGCGAATTTAAGAGGAACGGAATTAAGAAGTGCTTCTTTACAGCGAGTCTTTTTAGATGATGCGGATTTATCCGGCGCTAAATTAACGCGAGCTACCCTGACGAGTGCATTGATGACTAATGCGATTTTACAAAATGCAACGTTGGGAAATGCAAATTTAAGTAATGCGAATTTACGTAATGCCAACTTAAGTGGCGCGACCCTCGCTCATGCCAATCTTAGAGATACAGATTTAAGGGGAGCTAATTTAAGTCACGCAGATTTTACGAATACCATTTTAACGGGCGCCGATTTAAGCGGAGCCAATTTAACGGGAGCTAATATTTTTTCGACGTATTTAGGAGATGTTAATTTGTGCGGGGCGACGATGCCGAATGGGATCGTTTGGGAGCGCGGTTGTCCGGTGGAAGAGAATCCGGTAGAAGAGAATACAGGTGAATAAAATCATACAGAATAACGGGGAGATAACGGGGACGATCGCCTGTGGAATGCAAGGAGGTTCGGTAGGATGGGGAAAAAAAGGAGCGAACGATGAAATTTATGGAAACTTCATTGATAAAAGACATCGATCGTATAGTATTAAAACCGAGCCAAACAAGCGAAAAGTCTGTCTAATCTATGAGCGCACCTTTTCCTAAACTATCTTCATGGTTCCGCATGAATGCTGCCGTCGAATTTCTGGCAGTTTTATTGTGGGGCGTTCTGCTTGTCAAGTATTGGGTAACGGGGGAATTGAATATTTTAATTCACCCGAATTATTTCGCCCTGACCGTCATCGGTGGGGTGGTGTTGCTGGTGTTGGCGGGTTGGAAAGTTTGGGAATGGATCGCCTGGGGGCGATCGCGCTGGGGACGCACCAGTGGGAATAACGGAGCGGCGGCGTCTGGAAATGAGCAGCTCCAACATATCAGCTTGTTTCCGCCGGGGTGGAGTGCGGCGATTTTGCTGACGGCGGCGATTATGGGGTTGATCTTCGAGCCGCGTGTTTTCAGCAGCGACAAAGCGCTCAATCGAGGGATCGAAGATTTCATGCCGATTACGCAAGTGAAGGCGCAGGCATTTGGCAAAGCGACTTCGCCGGAAGATCGATCGCTGGTGGATTGGGTGCGAACCTTGAGCGTGTATCCGGAACCGGACGCTTATAGCGGTCAACCCGTGAAAGTGACGGGTTTTGTGATTCACCCGCCGGAATTAGGGGAAGAATATTTGTTATTGGCGCGTTATATCATCACCTGTTGTGCGGCGGATGCCTATCCGATCGGACTTCCGGTAAAGTTGCCGAAAAACCGCTCGGCGTATCCGTCGGATAGCTGGCTGGAGGTTCGAGGGAAGATGATCACGGAAACCTTTGACGATCGCCGCCAGTTGACCATTGAAGCCGAGGCGATCGCGCAGATCGAACAGCCAAAAAATCCTTACGAATATTAGTAGAACAGCGAGGCGATCGCCTCCAGGGATTCGACCGTTGGCTCGGAGATTGCGACCGATTGGTTCGGTTCTACGAATCTATAAAATTTCCAGATTCCGATAGGCTGGTACTAACTTTAAAGGCATTCATTTTGGGGAACACTCTCAATTAAGGGTGCAGACCGAACCTGTATTGCTCGTCAAAGAGTTGACCGTCGCCAAAGCCTTGGAGGAGATGGATTTTGATGTACAACTGGCCATTACCGACCCTCAGTGAAATATTAGGGATGAGTGAAGCCGAGCGCGACCGTCTACGATCGCCGTCGGATCCATTTGCCCGGGAGAGGGAAGGCTGGGGCGAGGATGACAGCGTATGGGTAGCAAGGGACTCTGAAGAGAATCGCCCCGAGGGAGTTAAAGCGGAGGGACAATGGCGGGCGGCGATCGCGGCCCTGAGCGAATTACTGGGGCGCAAAGCCGACCGCGAAGGGGATCGATCCGAGGGGCGATCGCCTCGGGGAATCGTTTTATGCGGTCCGCTTCCAGTCCTCGAAGATCGGCGCGTGTTGGCGGATTACGAAACCTGGACATTTTCCGGGGAACCGTTCCCAGGGGTGGCGTGGTTACCGTCCCAACTGTTACCGACGGGGAGCGGCGAAGCCAATGGTACGGGCGTCGGTCGGTCTGCACGATCCGTACTGCCGTTATTGGCGGGGGATCCGTTAGCCCGAGAGCAGTTTTGTTTGGTGTTGACCTCGCGCTGGAGTGCGATCGTGGTCGAGGGAGCGGGAGGGAGCGAACGCCCGTTTCAATTTTCCTTCGATCCCGAGGCGATCGCCCTGGGATGGCAGGTCTTGCGATCGCGGGTTCTCCTGAGCGGGCGCCCGGAAATCGCCCGGGAACTCGATCGCGCCTTCGCCCGCTTTACCCCGGTGGCTCCCGATTACAAACTGGTGACGACCTTCAGCCAACTCCTCCTCGATAACTTGTACGATCGGCCTTCGGAGCAGATCGAGACCGTGGCAGTTTACGAGGGCGAACGTCCTTCTAAGACCATTCGGCACCCGGGCGGCGCGAAATTGGTTCCGGTAGGCTCGCGGATGTTGGCATCGGCGATGCTCCAAAGGAGCCGCTACGCGATCGCCCAGTGGTCCGACGGGACGAACGCCCGCAGCGACGGGGGCGCGGAGTTCGAGGGCAACGCGATCTCCCGTCCGACGCACAAATCGAATCGCAATGGAACGGCGGCGAAAGTGGCGACCCCGGCGAGTGCAGACGACAGCGAACGCCCGGGGAGTGGGACTGAGACTGAGGCCGCCGATCTCGAATTACTCCAGGCGATCGCCCACGAAGTGCGCACCCCCTTAGCGACGATCCGCACCTTGACCCGCTTGCTGCTCAAACGCAGTGAGAATTTCGACGACCGGGCGATCGCGCGCTTGCAGGCGATCGATCGCGAATGCACCGAACAAATCGATCGCTTTGAGTTCATTTTCCGGGCCGTCGAACTGGAAACCTCCAATAGCGGGCGCTCTCCGGTTCACCTGACTTCCACTTCCCTCGATCTCGTACTCGACAGTTGCATTCCGCGCTGGCAAAAACAAGCGAGCCGTCGCAACCTCACCCTCGATGTCGTCGTCCCGCAAAAAATGCCCCCGGTCGTCAGCGACCCCAACCTGTTAGAACGAGTGTTAACTGGGGCGATCGAAAACTTTACCTGTACCCTGCCTGCCGGGAACCACGTGAGAGTTGAAGTCACCCTCGCCGGACATCAACTCAAAGTACAGTTGGAGTGCGAGCCGAACCCGGACGCCCAGACTCAACCGTGGTCGATGCCCTTTAGCTCGCGACCGACCCTAAAATCGATCGGCCAGTTGCTGATGTTTCAACCGGAAACAGGCAACCTCAGCCTCAATCTCAACGTGACGAAAAATCTGTTTCAAGTCCTCGGCGGCAAGCTGATCGTGCGTCACCGTCCCCAACAAGGGGAGGTGATCGCCATGTTCTTACCCTTGGAACTGGGGTAAAGTATACAAAAAGTACAAAAAGTTGTATAAAACATCGCGCCGGGAGGTTGGCGGCATCGGCAATTTACGGGGAGGGCGAACGCCCGGGGTTGTGCGCCACAGGCAACAGCACCTTGAAACTCGACCCTTTCCCCACTTGAGCGCGCACGGAAATCGAACCGCCGAAGTGCAGTAATAACTGTTCGACTAACGTTAATCCCAATCCAGCACTGTTGGGATATTCCTCGATCGCCTGACGGCCCCGGTAAAACGGCTCGAAAATTTTCTGAACCTCTTGCGGGGGAATCCCGATTCCGGTATCGCGGACTTCCAGTTGGATGTAATCCCCTTGTTGTTTGGCGATCGCCCACACCTCGCCCCCACTGGGCGTAAATTTAATACTGTTGTGCAGTAACTCGATCGCGATCCGTTTGAGCCACTCGCCGACACAAGCCACCGGAGGCAGTCCGTTCGGAATCGTGTAGGCGACCATCACCCCTTTTTCTTGGGCTAAGGGTTGGTAGGTACTGACAATCGGCGGAATCCAATCGGCGAGACGCAACGGTTCGCGCTTCGGATGCACGTGACTTTCGAGCTGCACCCATTCTAAAAGACCGTCGATCAGCGACGTTTGGCGATCGCACGATTCTTGCAGCAACAGGCGATAACGCTGACTTTGGGCGACCTTTAACTTGCGCGAATTGAGCAAGGTCAGCGCCGTTTTCATATTCGTCAACGGCGTTCGCAACTCCTGACCCAAATTGTGCAGGAGTTCGTTTTTTAATTGAAGACTTTGGTGCAGTTCTTGATTTTCCTGTTGCAACGCCTGCACGGAAATCGTATTAAAACATTCCTGACGCCAGAGTTCCTCTTGACATTGAATCTGTTTGCTGGTCAGTTGTCCCAACAAGGTTAAATCGGGAATCGGCGTTACCAGTTCCCCAAAGCGCTTATCCCATTTCTCTTTCAAGGCATTGCACGCCATTTGAGCCGAATTCACCTCCTGTCCCTCGCTGCTGGATGACTCATTTTCTGAGGGGTCGGACTCTCGGTCTGAAAGCGGAATGCACTGCATCTCAGTTAGGGCGTCTTTCAAACCGTCGAGAACCCGTTGAATCGTTTCGCCATCGAAACAATGGATGCCTAACAGAGGTAATTGGGGATCTAAAGGCGGGGATTCTCGGTCTCGCAACCGCGAATACGCTAACGAGGGATGCTGGTAGGCCAAAATGAGTACGTGCAGTTTCGGCGACAGCACGATTAAAAAAAATTCTCGACTGAGCGCACTCCCGACGGGTAACTCGATTTGACACAGAGGCGAGAGGTGTTTTTCGGGAATGAGGATGGTTCCTTCGTCGCCAATGAGGGAGGTTTCGTTAAGTTGGTCTTGAATGTGGCGGTGATGCCACTGGACGAGGGGGTCTTCAGACCCAGGGGCGCCAGCTCCCGGGCGATCGCCTAGCCTCTGTGCAGGAGGATCGCCGATCGCCTCGTTTTGGCACAGATAAATCGGTTCGCAACTATCGACCCATTCTCGATAGCGGGCGATCGCCGTTTGCCACTCGCACCACGACGGCAGTTTGACCCACAAGGTCGCCGCAATTTTCTGCTCGACGAGTAAATCGAGGGTGGCACTCACTAGGGCTTTGAAGGTGAGCGGGCTGATTTGTAGCGGTTGAGGAGGAGCGATCGCACCCAAAGCGCAATCGTACAGGGAAACCTCCCGAGGATCTGATGGATTCATAAATGAGGAGCTAAGGAAAACAGAAGATGCCGCCATGAACGCCCCACGACGTTGACCGGAACCGATCGCGCCATGCCTGACAATCGTGCGATCGAGAATTTGGCGAATTCATCCTGAAGGGGGATGGCAAATCGAAATCGGTTCTCTACTTGTTTGGGGTGAATCCAGTGTAACAAGATCGTGAAAGGATCGAATTTTCCCAGGGAGGAACGGCAATCGGTTTGAGCGACGGTCCGATCTTTAGCCAGTGGACAACCCACGCCGAACCCGACGGGTCCGGCGTGGGAAAAGATAACTGAAAGTTTTCAGATTTTCAGATTTTCAGAAATTTTCACAATTGCATTTGGCAGAAGCGATCGCTACTAGTCAGCCGGGGTCGAGGATGTGGAAATCGCTGCTTCCGCCACTTGATTCAAACCGACTTGTTCGAGCAAGGATTGGCGTCGGGCGGCGATCGCCTGATTCTCGGGATCGGCTCGGTACGCTTCGGAAATCGCGGCGAGGGCATCATACCACAAGCCCGCTTTCGCATACACTTCGGCGCGATCGCCCGCGCTCATCTGTGGGGTGACCTCTGTTTCCACCGCCTCGGTACGGTCCGCCCGTTGGATCCATGCTTGAGCGAAAATATCGCTCGATCTACGATTTTCGTTGCAAATTACCGTAACGGACCACCGATATTTTTTACCCGCTTCTAATTGAGGTAACTCTTCCGGTAAGGTCACGCTGCCGACCCCTGCTTTCACGTCGTCTAAGGTTTTCGTCAACAGAGGTTGAGCCACTCCCGGCTCGACCAAACTAAATTCTACCGCCACTTCCGGCGCTTCGGACAGGTGCCAGGAAAAGGTCGGATGTCCCGAAGCCGTCAGTCCGGTGTGGTCGTCGGGAACCAGCAAGGTGAGCGACAGGGGTGCCGCCTCGGTCACCGCTTCGTTGCAGCCTCTCGAACCCGTACCCCGCGAGGCTTTCGGCGCATCTAAATCTTGGGGCGGCGAATAGCTCAGGTTCGTTTCCAGGGCGATCGCTGCTGGAGTCAATCCCCCCAGGTTGGACCCATTCCAATGGGCACCCGTCATTTGCAGCAGAACGACCGAAGCCGTTCCGGAGAGAAGTGTTGCGAGTTTGCGGGACTTGAGGATCATAAAACCAGGCTCCAAATCTTGATTCTCTTAATCGTGGCTAACTATCCGATATTGTTTTTTCAATGCACCAGTATCTTAGCGGCGATCTTTCCTGTAATAGACGGGGGCGGACAGTTTTTCTATTTTCGCGAACTGTCTACTACTCGATCTGTATTTCCGTTTTTACAATTATACCGATCGCTGCTGCAATCATCCGACAAGAAAGGACTAATTTTACTGACTTTTTTGTAAAGTTTTCTTGAATTTTTATCGCCTTCGTCAAAAATGCTCGGACTCAGGACTCACTTGAGTGCGAGAGTATCGACCAATAAAAGCTCAAAACTCAAAGTAAACCAATACGCCAAAAACCAAATCATGGCCACGACCAAAGTCATCTGCGATCGTGACCTTTGACCCTAGGCAAAACCCAAGGGTTCTAACTACAGTAAATATATACTGCTTTCCAGACACACTTATCCCGCGAGGTAATCGGCGTGACTTCAACTGCAACCGATCTCAAAACTCTACTCGAACCCCTAATTACCCCTTGGATAACCCGTAAAAACGATCTTAACTTAGCGATCGGTGTGGTTCGAGGCGAACGGCGTCAAATCGCCGCTTGGGGTACCTTACAGCCGTCTGGAAAAACAACCGATGACAAAACCTTGTTTGAAATTGGCTCAGTGACCAAAGTTTTTACAACAACTCTGTTAGCGATGTTGGTCGAACAAGGAAAGTTAGCTTTAGAAACCCCCGTGAATCAATTGGGTACGGCTTATCAAAAATTACCGGATACAGTCACTTTAGAAAGCTTAGCAACCCATACGTCCGGGTTGCCCCGATTGCCCTCAAACTTAGCTAAATCCGTCCGTCAAGATCCCAATAATCCTTATAACGCTTACAGCATTGAGGATTTGTACGAATACTTGCAAACCTGGGACAATCAACCGGGGAAAACTACAGGAAAAATCAGTTATTCTAACTTGGGGGTGGGACTGTTAGGACATATTCTCAGCGAACAACTGGGACAATCTTATGAAGAGGCGATCGCGCAGTATATTTGTAATCCTTTGAACTTATCGGATACTTGCATTACTTTAAATGCGGAACGACAACAGCGATTTGCCCTCGGCTACAACGAAGATGGAAAACCCGTCAAACCTTGGGATTTACCCACTTTAGCAGGAGCCGGAGCCTTGCGTTCCACCGCGACGGATTTACTAACCTTTGTCGCCGCAAATTGGCAATCCCCATCCTTCGCAACCCTCAAAACTCGTGAATTACGTTATCGAGAATTTGCCCCCAATTCCGGTTTATACGGCGTTATCGAAAAAGTGGGAAATTGGGTACAAAAATGGCGGGGTCAACCTTTAGTCCAGCGAGAAACCAGGGGAATTGGCTTGGGATGGATGGTGGAATATTTACCCATGCGCGATCGCGAGGTTTGTACTCATACAGGCGGAACTGCCGGACATCGGGCATTTTGCGGATTTATCGCGGAAACTCAGACGGGGGTCGTCGTTCTGTCAAATTATGGGGATGATTTCGCCAGCCTATTCGGACGATATGCCATTGATAAAGTGGGGTTAAAAATCTTAGAAATGCTGGAAATCTAAAAGTATTTCTCTCCTTGTCAAGAAAGATCGAACAATGTTTTATAAGTCCATAAATTGAGGTGATTAATCCTCATAATTTTAGCATATTGCTCTTTTATGAAACAGGATTTACCCCCTGTTTTACAAAAGTCTTAGCCAATCGAAATGAAATTTAGAAACATCGCCAAGCAGAAAAGAAATAAACCGCAAAAATAAAAATCTCCTCTTTTCGTTTACCGCTTGCGATCGCCGAATCGATCTCGAATTGGGCTTGACATTTCCCCATGAAAAAGAGGGTTGTCGTTGGCGAGATAAAATAAAAAAAGCCGTCGTCAACCTGAAAATTTTTCAAAAACGACGCATTTTAACCGATCGCGACTGAGAGAAAGTTATGCAAACAGGGTATCGTTCTCCCCGCCGCCCGATCCGCCGTATCGTCCGTGGGATTGGGGTGGGATTGTGCGGGGTGATGCTGACTTGTGTAGGGATAGCGGAGGGCGAACCCGGGCGGAGTGCGGAGCCGATCCCGGCAGCACCAACGCAATTATACCGGGCGATCGCGCCGTGGAGCGGACGGTTAATTTTGCCGGAACCCTCCGTGAGAAGGGACGATGGGGGAGTCTATCTCGAAGTCGAAAATGCTCCCGAGACCTACCGCCACTTAATCGGCGAGCGGGTGTGGCTCACTTGGCATCCCGAATCGATCCACCAGGGGTGGTTAGAACGGGCGACCGTCGATCTTGAATTCGACCAAACGACCCGTGAAAGTATGGAAAAAGGGAACGTACACCCGACCCGTTTAAATGGACGATCGCGGGTCAGTCCCTTAGAATCCTTGGCGGGAGGGCGATCGCGAGATAACGTCCGGGTCGAACTCGACGTGAGAAATGTAGAACGGCAAGGGGAAGAATGGGTCTTGCAAATTGGGGACGAACCGATCCAAATTGCGGGAATCGATCGAGCCCTGATTCAGTTTATCGAACCCGTGGGCGATCGCCGCTATCGGGTGCGACATTACGATCCGAGTGACGGACGCTTCGACGCCGCCCTCGAAACGATCGCCCTTCCCGACGCCGGAACCGTGATTCCCGGACAGGGAGTCGAGCAAAGTTCCATCGAGCAGATCGAGCGATCGCCCCTCAACGCCGAAGGGTGGTATATTTACGGACGCCGGGACGATTCCGGGACCTTTAACGTCGAAGCGCTGCAACCTGCAGCCCTATACGAACTCGATCCGAGTCAAATGGCGATCGGACGCGCCGCCACCCGGGAGCATATTCTCGATCTTAAATGGGAGACGATTCCGATTCACGCGATCGAAACCACCTTATTAGACAACAACGGCGCCGCGTTCGCCGGATCGGTTCCGACGCCGAGTTCGATCGAACGGCGCACCCGAGAACTCTGGTCTTTGGGGGATGTCGCCCTCGTGTTGCATACCTTCGGGTGGCGCGGCGGCGAACGGGGAGACCCGCCGATTTTGGGCTTAGTCACCGGACATTTTGCCTTTGGATTCGCGGAAGTCGTGCGGGACGAATTCACCGGAAAGCTACGGTTTGACGTCGTTTACCGCCAAGTGTACGCCCACAATCGGGAAGGAATCGTCGCCGGGGCGATGGGTTCCGAACTCTATCTCGGCAGTTTGGAACGGGGGTGGATGTATACCCTGCCGATTTCCGACGTCATGGTGCGCCTTCCAGAGTTAACCGTCCCTTACCAAATGGGCGATCGCCGCTTCGACCCCCTCACCTTTATCAAACAAGAATTAGCGCTGATGGAAGCGCGCTATCGCACCGGACCGGGAAATGGTGCGTCCGTGGTCACTCCGGCAGTTTCTTGCGTCAAAGATGCCAATCAAGCCTTATATGGGGCGATCGTCCGCTTGCGCCGCGAAGTGTTGGAGGATCCCGAAGTACGAGAGTGGCTGCGATCGCATCCCGACCGTTACCACACCCGGCGCTTCCGACGACTGGAACGGTTACTCGCCGATTTAGAGCATTCGGTGTTGCTTCCCTTGGGATATATCCCCAAAAATTGGCAGCGCGACGAACGCGCGATCGCCGTTTATCGGGACGGTCCGGGGGTCGGCGATCCGGGATTACTCGAAGCGCTCAAATCCTGGAAAACCATGCTTCCACGGCGCGCAGAACGGGAATTATTGCAAGTTTTTGCCCGACATGGAGCGACGATGGTGGACGTTCAGTTTGCCGAGCTCGGGGGAGAGATTCCCGGAATCGAACCCCAACCCCCAACCACGATTTTTTAAGGTTATCTTTAAAAAAGATTGAAATCCTTCTCGGTAAAATGAGGCTTCGATCGCACCGATCGCGGGCGCGCAGTTCTTCAGTTGTCCGCCGCGATCGGGGGTGAAAACGGGGACGTTCTTAGCCTCGACGAGTAACAAATTACCTCGGACGATCGCCGGAGAAAAGGCTCAGTTAAAATAGCAGTTAGATTGGGGAAGTAGGCCGACCGTTCCCTTTAAATTTGTAACGGTTTTCCTCCAAAATGGCGATCGACCGAGAGCCTCAGAAATTTTACGGAGATTTTCGGCGACCGAGACTCACAAATCGAGTCATTCGATCGCCATCCGCCGTTCGTTTAGCGACGCCTCCGGCGTATCGCCCCTTAACCTCGGGTTGTCGGTTTAACTTCGATCGAAGAATATTTTTAGATTCAAAATAACCGAAAACGTAAATGAGTATTGAACCCCCAGAAAAAGCGCTCATCTTAATTGTCGATGACAGTGCGGCGAATTTAGGAATTCTCTCGGAATTTTTAGCCAATGATGGTTATCGCGTCCGTCTGGAGAAAGATGGTAAAAGTGCGATCGAGGCGATCGAAGTGCAAAAACCCGACCTCATTTTACTCGATGCGATCATGCCGGGAATGGATGGGTTTGAAACTTGCAAGTGGTTGCAAGCTTCTGCTGACTTTAAAGATATCCCGATTTTGTTTATGACGGCCCTTTCCGACCCGGCAGATAAAGTGAAAGCCTTCGATCTCGGGGCGGTCGATTATTTAACTAAACCGTTTCAGCAAGAAGAAGTGCTGGCGAGAATTCGGCTACATTTACGACTGCGATCGCTCACCCAGACCTTAAAAGAGCAAAATCAACAACTGCAAAAAGAAGTTGAAGACCGCATCGAAGCCGAAGCCGCCTTACAAGAACTCGCCCGTACCTTAGAACAACGAGTGCGCGATCGAACTCTGGAATTATCAAATTCTTTTGAAGAATTACAAAACGCCCAAACCCAACTGATTCAAACGGAAAAAATGGCGAGTATCGGCGAAATCGTGGCAGGAGTTGCCCACGAAATCAACAATCCGATTGGGTTTATTGCCGGAAATTTAAAGCATTTAGAAGAGGCGATCGGTGAAATTCTCGACCATTTACAACTTTATCAAAACCATTGCCCGCCCTCGAACGCAGAAATTAAAGAACACGAAGAACAAATCGACCTCAATTATTTAATTGAAGATATTCCCCACATGTTACACGCGATGAAATTGGGGGTCGATCGGATCGGCAATATTAGCATATCTTTACGAAATTTTTCCCGCGCCGACACTTCAAGTAAAGTGTTGGGAGATTTACTCGAAGGGATTGAAAGTACCTTGTTAATTCTCCAACATCGGTTGAAAGGCAATTCAAATCGCCCGTCGATTAAAATTATAAAAGAGTATAACGAATTACCGCCCATTCCCTGTTATCCAGCCCAACTCAATCAAGTATTTATGAATCTGTTAGCCAACGCGATCGATGCGTTGGAAGAAAAATATCAAACAGAGGACAAACAATTAAAGCTAAAAAGAGATAAAACACTAGAACCGCCGACCATTTGGATTGGGACCGAATCGATCGACGATCGCGGCGTGATTATTCGGATTGCGGATAACGGAGCGGGAATCGAACCGGAGATTTGCGATCGCCTTTTCGATCCGATGTTCACGACCAAACCGAGAGGAAAAGGAACCGGGTTGGGGCTGTCGATTTCGCGACAAATTGTCGAAGAACGGCACGGGGGTTCGCTCACCTGTCACAGTATTCCCGGGGAAGGCAGCGAATTCGCGATCGCCATCCCGATAGAGGATCTCGAATGAGGAAAATTCCCAACGGGCGATCGCGTGCTCTTTCCAAATGGTGAGGGTTCGTGTCACGATGTTGCCCGTGTCCTTTGCTGTCTGCGGTCGAATCCGATGGTCAATCCCGCTACCCGTGTCTGTATTGTTTTGGGAACTCGTCCCGAAGCGATTAAATTAGCTCCGGTCATTCAAGCGTTCCGGCGATCGCCCACCTTTGACGTTCGGGTGGTGTTAACGGGTCAGCATCGGGAAATGGTCGCCCAAGTGATGGACCTGTTCGACCTCAGCGCCGAGTGCGACTTGGCGATCATGCAACCCCGACAGACCCTGACCGACATTACCTGTCGCAGCTTGCAAGGGTTAGAGCGCTTTTTCGAGGCAGATCCCCCGGATCTCGTCATCGTCCAAGGGGATACCACCACCGCCTTCGCCGCCGCCTTAGCCGCCTTTTACCGTCAAATTCCCGTCGGTCACGTCGAGGCGGGATTGAGAACCAACCACCTGTTCGATCCCTATCCGGAAGAAGCCAATCGGCGCCTGATTTCCCAACTCGCTCAACTCCATTTTGCACCGACCGCGCGGGCCGTGGAAAACTTGCAAAGGTCCGGGGTGACTGGAACCATCCACCAGACTGGAAATACGGTGATCGATGCGTTGCTCTCCGTCGCCGATCGCCAGCCCCCGTGCGAGGTTCCGGGATTGGACTGGTCCGCCCATCGGGTGTTGTTGGCGACAGTCCACCGCCGCGAAAATTGGGGGGACCCGTTACGAGAAATCGCCCGAGGGTTTTTACAAATTTTAGAGCGCTTCCCGGATACGGCCCTGTTGCTGCCCCTCCACCGCAATCCGACGGTACGCGAACCGCTACAAGGGTTATTGGGCGAGCATCCGAGGGCGTTTCTGGTCGAACCGTTAGATTATGCCGAGTTAGTCGGGGCGATCGCGCGCTGTTACTTGTTATTGACCGATTCGGGCGGCTTGCAAGAAGAAGCCCCCGCCTTGGGAAAACCCGTTTTAGTGTTGCGCGAGACGACGGAACGACCGGAGGCGATCGAAGCGGGAACGGCGAAGCTGGTGGGAACGAACGGCGATCGCGTCGCCACCGAAGCCGCCACCTTGCTCGACCGCCGCGACGCTTACGAAACGATGGCGATGGCGGTCAATCCCTTCGGCGACGGTCGCGCCTCCGAACGGATTTTAAAGATTGTCGGCGATTATTTTCGGAGTGCGTCGGATGTGATCGGCGGAACCGACGCGGATAAATAGACCGATCCAGTGTAGGAATAAAATTGAGAGTGAGAGGTTTGAATGATGGCAAAATTGCGAGTCGGTCTGCTGTTTGGCGGGCGTTCTGGAGAACACGAGGTTTCGATCGTCTCGGGACGGGCGATCGCCCGAGCCCTGGCGGAGGAGTCGAACGCGACCCAGTACGAGACGATTCCTTTTTATATCGATAAAGAGGGATGTTGGCATTCCCCCGAGGTCTCCCGTCAAGTCCTCGACTCCGGGGAAGCCCTGGCGGTGCAAGGGATCTCGGCGGCAGCTTTGTGGCAGTTTCCCCCGGAAACCGCTTCGATCGACGTTTGGTTTCCGATCCTCCACGGTCCCAATGGCGAAGACGGCACGATTCAAGGGCTGTTGAGCTTGATGCGGGTGCCGTTTGTGGGCAGTGGCGTCTTGGGATCTGCGGTGGGGATGGATAAGTTGATGATGAAGACCGCCTTCGCCGAGGCGGGATTGGCTCAGGTGAACTATGTCGGCGTGACGCGATCGCAAATCTGGTCCAATCCTTGCGTGTTTCCGACATTGTGCGATGACATCGAAGCGCAGTTAGGGGATTATCCTTATTTTGTCAAACCTGCCAATTTGGGATCGTCGGTGGGGATTTCTAAGGCGCGATCGCGCGCCGAACTCGAAACCGCCCTGGACAATGCCGCCAGTTACGACCGTCGCATCATCGTCGAGGCGGGGGTGACGGCCCGAGAGGTCGAATGTGCGGTGTTGGGCAACGATCGAGCGCAAGCCTCCGTCGTCGGCGAGATTAGTTTTAACAGCGATTTCTACGATTACGAGACCAAATACACCGACGGACGGGCAAATTTGGCAATTCCGGCAGAACTTCCGGCAGAGGTGGCCGAACGGCTGCGGGAGATGGCAATCCGGGCGTTTTTGGCCGTGGATGCGGCGGGACTGTCCCGGGTGGATTTTTTCTACGTGGAAGCGACGGGAGAGGTGTTGATTAACGAGATCAATACGTTGCCCGGGTTTACGGCGTTGAGTATGTATCCGCAACTGTGGGGGGCGTCCGGGGTGAGTTTTCCCCAGTTGGTCGATCGCCTGATCCGATTGGCACTGGAACGGCACGGGGAAGGGCTGCCCGAGTCGGCGTCATCGGGCGATCGCGCAACGTCTGCCGAGGAGAATCGCTCCCTCAAATAAGGGGTTAAAAACAGGGTTTAAATTTCTCCCTAAATTCTCTTAAACTTACTCACTTTTTATGCTAAAATAAGAATTTGAGTAAGTTTAGAAGGACTGAAGTCGCAAAAATCGCGGATTTCACCATCTCCATTGTTTTCTGCTCGTCTTTATGGTAGCTGAAGTTAGCCGAACAAAAAGATTGTTGAGAAGTTAAAAAAGTCAGTGAAAGGCTTTAAGACCAAGCTAGACTTAAATAACCGACAACGAACGCTGATGGCGAAACACGCAGGAGTTGCTCGACACGCTTGGAATTGGGGACTCGCTACCTGTAAGGAAACATTAGAAGCCGGAGGTAAACTGCCAACCGCCATAGACTTACACAAAAGATGAGTCGCCGAGGTGAAAAGTCAGAATCCTTGGTACTATGAAGTCTCTAAATGTAGCCCTCAAGAAGCGTTGCGAAACCTAAATAAAGCGTTTAAGCGAGTTGGGCAAGTCAACGGAACAGGTTTTCCCAAGTTTAAGAAAAAGAAGGTCAAAGATAGTTTTTACCTGGAAGGAAGCATTAAAGTTTCCGGTGATTGGGTGAAGCTACCTCGGATCGCTTGGGTAAAAAGCCACGAACAGTTACCGCCAGTCCATCCTAAAAACGTCACCATAAGTAAACGAGCAGGGGACTGGTATATTGCCTTCAAAATTGATTTTGAACCATCCCCCCAACCCCCCTTTGAAAGGGGGGCGAAGGGGGGATAGAGAGCGGATTGGGGTAGATGTAGGAATTAAAACTCTCGCCACTCTGAGCGATAGTAAAACCTATCCCAATCCGAAAGCTTATCGTCAGGCTCAGAAAAAACTAGCCAAACTCCAGAAAGAACTAAGTTGCCGTCAAAAAGGAGGTAAAAACCGAGAAAAAACGCAACTCAAGTTAGCTAAGACCCACCGACGCATCGCCGATATTAGAGCCGACCATCTACACAAGTTAACAACTTACTTAGCCAAGAACCACGGCGAAGTAAAAAGTGAAAAGTGAAAAGTGAAAAGGGGAAAGGGGAAATTGAAGACTTAAATGTGTCAGGGATGCTCAAAAATCACAAGCTGGCTGGTGCGATTGCGGATGGTGGGTTTTATCAATTCCGGTTTTATCAATTCCGTCGTCAGCTTGAGTATAAATGCGAGTGGTACGGGAGCAAATTAACGCTGATTGACCCGTGGTATCCCAGTTCGCAGATCTGTTCCAACTGCGGACACCAACAAAAAATGCCCCTGGACAAAAGACAGTATGATTGTCCGAGCTGTCACGTCTCCATAGATCGTGACTTAAATGCGGCAATTAATTTGGAAAACGCGGAGAGTTCAGCCGTGTAAGCAAGCGTGATGGAAAGGTCTCGGAAGATCCAAGCTAGGAACTAAACATCATACACTTAAGTTTGAGTAAGTTTTAGAGAGCGGTTTTTGATAAGATTGGCAAGACCCCAGCAAAATTTCCGCTCGGTAGGGGCGCTTCGCCAATCGCCTCGATCGGCGGGGGCGATCGTGCCGCGAATCGAATAAGGAGAGGAAGAGCGTGTATTCGAGATCGGTTAAGCCCTTGAAAACAAGCGTTCGCTCGGTAGGGGCGATTCGCCAATCTCACCTACCTGGAGCCAAAGATCGCCGCCAACTGGAACGATTGCGCCGTTTTGTTCCCCCCGAGTCTTCGCCCCGAACCCCCCCGGCGATCGCCACCCAGTTGACGCCGATGCAAGAGCGGCAAGTGCAGCGCCTGCGCTCGTTCGTCCCACCGAGGCGATACGGCTTCCCCGTCGCCGAGCGATCGCCGCGACCGCGCCCCCGTCGTTCCCGTCCGTCGGTGATGTTGCACCTGTTGGTCCACCACGGTTGGGTGTACTGGACCGGGTTGTGGGTGGCGTGCGTGCTGAGTGCGGCGGTGGCGGCGGCGATGTTGATTAATCCCCGTTTTACCGAACCGACGGCTGGGGCGATCGCTCCGAGTCCGGTGGAAACCCAGCAGGATTTACCGCCGTGGCTGTTCGGGGCGATCGCCGTCGGTTGTGCGGGCGGTTCCTTGGTCGTCTCCCGATGGTTGCAGGGAAACGACCCGTCGCGATCGGGTTCTTAATTCCCCGGGTTGGCTGCCGCTTTCTGTTGCAATTGCAACAGCGATCGCCAATCTTGCACCGCTTGTTCCGGCCACATCCAATTTTTCCCGAGAGCGTCCGGCTGGAAGGCCGTAGGCTGTGTAGACAGGATATATTGACGCTGTTCTATAGCCTGACTCAACCGCTTCTCTTGGTGGGGTAGCGATTGAGTTCGGGCTAATTTCATCTCTACTAACGCCAACCCGGCATAAGCGGTGAGGGCTTCGGGACTTTCTAAGGGAGCGGTTATCGCCCCGGTTGCCGTCAAAGCGACGGTCGGCTGACCCCCTTGGTTAACCGGGGTGGTGTCCACGGGTGAGCTTTTAAGGGACTTGAGCGCTTCAAACCAATTGCTCTGCGCCTGTTGGAGTTGGCCGTCGGCATAGTACGCAAAGGCTAAAGCATTACGATAAACCGGGGATTGAGGTTGTTGTTCCACGGCCCGTTGCCAATAACGGCGCACGTCGTCCAAGCTGTATTTGGAATCGCCCACGTGCAACGACTGCCACGCCAGACGACCGCGCAGGAAGTTGATCCCCGGTTGGTCTTGTTGCTCGGACGGTACCCCGGCTAAGACGGCGCTGGCATGAACGAGGGCGCTGCGTTCGGGTTTGAGCAGTTCCTCGATCGCCGCTTGAGCCTCCAACACTTGACCCCGATTGAACTGCTCGATCGCCAATCCGGCGATGTCCCCACTCGGTGCAGTAGAGAGGTTGGCTTGCACCAATTCCGGGGAGAAGTGTTGGGGTAAGTCGAGCTGTTCGTAGGGGAGGAACTCGCCCGGTTGCGGTTCGCTGCCATTCCCCTGTTTGTAGGCAGTCCAGCCCCCGACCAGGGCGATCGCCAGCACCCCCAACGAGGCGATCGTGGCAACCCCTTTCGACTTCCAAAACGAAGGCTGGCACCCGCGCCAAGAGAGTGCGGGACGCGGGCGCTTTGGCTCCGGTTCCTTCGGCGTTGGCGCCGGAGCGACTGCGGCAGCTTTCCCCTCACTACCGGAAACGACGGCAATTTCCCGAAATAAATTCTGGATGTCGGCGGCGGATTCGTCGTCCTCTTTGGCCAGATCCCGATACACCGCTTCTAAATCTTCCTCTTCTTCCAGTTCGAGATCGGCGTCGTCGTATTCTGGGGGCGCCAGCTCGTCGCGATCGTCCTCGTCTTTCAAGACCAGCCCGGACATCGGTGGTGAGGTTACCTCCTCGGGGGTCTTTCTTGCCGCCGTTGGTCGTTTTTTGAGAGGCTCATCGCTTCCCGTGGTCTCGCTGCCGTTCTGGGAGACCAGATAGCCGTCAAACTCGGGATGCAGGTACAGCACGGGCAAGGCCCAATACAGTTGGCCGGAACCGTAGGTCGAGATCAACCCCTGTCGCGCCCGATTCAGACTCAAATCGACGGGATAACCTTGTTTGATATTGCGATAGAACAAGCGGGTCAAAATCAGGGCAACGTTATCGGGAATCCGTTCCGCCATCGCCAAGACGCCGGGAATGCCGCGCCGGACGAGGACTTCGGCGAGGGTGCGCCCTTCGCTGCCGTTGCCGAGTTCTAAGTCGGTGGCACTGTGGGATCCCCGACAGGAGTTGAAGACGGCCATGCGAATGCCGTTGTTGACCAGCAATCCGGCTAAGTCGTCCCCGCTTAAAAATTCGGTCAAGCCTGTTTTATCGTTGACGAGGTAAAGTTGTCCCCCACCTGCGGCGACGGTGCTATGTCCGGAGTAGTGAAAGACTTGATATTGGTTTTGTTCTAAAGCTTGGGTGAGTTTTTCCCGATTCGGTTGTTCTAATAGGGTCAGCTCGATTTTTGGCGGTTTGCCCCGTCCGGGGGTGCCGCCGCGCCACTGTTTTTGCAATTCCTCGCGCAGGTGCATGGCTTCTTGTTTGAGCGCGAGGTTGTCGCGGTCGGTCGGCGCCGAGAGTACCATTAAGATTCTCAAGGGTTCTCCCGTGGGATGGGGGAGATTGAGAGAGGCGCAGTTGGGTTGATAGCGCGAAAAGACGATATCTTTCCCGGTGGCGATCGGTCGGAGGTCTTCGTGGAGGACTTCCCACGGCAGACGCGGCAGTTTGTCCCCTTTGACGCCCAAGCGCAATCGCAACAGGTTGCCTCGGTTGTGAGCGATCGCCTGGGCGTTACTGAGGCGATCGCGCAAGCTACCTTGAAACAATTGCTCGTACAATTGCTGCCCGAAATCGACGAGGTTGGGCGATACTCCTGGGGAGTCGCTACGCGATTCTCCTGGGGAGACGCTTCGCGATCGCCCCATCCCGGAGATCGAGGGGTATCCCTCTGATTGTCCCCCTCGGACGTTTCGCGTCGATCGCTTTTCCCTCACCGGACCGACGACCCCGCGCCGCAGCAAGCCGACGAGGGGATCGTCCATCAGGTAGGCGGCTTCTTGCAACCATTGTTCTACAGGCCAGATCACTTGTTCTTCAGCCGGAAGCACGCCTTTGGGCGAGTGTTCCGTGCGGACTAAAAATCGATCCTCCCCGAACGGGGTTACGGAAATATGTAATTCCTCAAATTGATGGGTCACAGCTTTACTGCACTCCTGCTCGCTCCTCAAATGGTCTTGGGTTCGTTCGCACCCCGAATCGATATTCACTCCGAAATCTGTTGCTCGACGTCGATCGTGACCTGTCCGATCTGTGTATTAATTATTGTCTACACCCCGAACGTGAGAATTTTCTGAGTCGGCCAGTTCTCAAACAGACCTCTGGTGCCTTCGCACGGCGACGCCGGAGGCGCATCGCGGTACCGTCGCTCCAGTTCTGTCGTTTTCGATTCGTAGATGTTTTTTTGGCAAGGGGTTCGACTGAGCCGTCGATCGCCCGGGTTTGAAGTTTTAAATCGTCATATCCCCGACGACAATTTTACCCTCGTCTCCCTGAATTTCTCTTCTCGAAGGACGGCCATTCGATGACTTGGTATTTAAGAGGCTGATTTCCTCCTTTTCTCCCTCCAAAAGTTGGGAAGTTCGCGGGTTTACCTTTTCTTTCTTTGTAAGAAGATCGGGTTACTGTTCGTTCCCTTCGGAGGAGTTAGGTTGGCAAGGTGCTGGGTTTTTGAGAACCTCGATTGCACCTTCTCGATCTTCAGACGCATTCGTGCTGAAAAAGTTACCGGAAAAGGAAAATTTTTTCACCATAACCTTATTCACGAACGGCTTGCCTGACGATCCGGATGGCAACAGATCTCGATTGAATTGTCTGATTTCTTGAAGTTTTTGCGATCGCCCCTTTCGGGTCATGGTTTCGGGAAATAGCAAATCAGTTGGCGAACTTTCCGGATTGAGCGATGAGTTATCGAAAGGTGAAATGGTAGATGCACCCTGATTGACGTTCCCCGGCTCCTCTGAGTCGGGTTTTTTTTTGCCCTCTCGGATGCGGTTCGGGTGCGATCGCCGTTCGTTTTCCTCTCTATCTTGGAAAATATCGACGATCGCTAACGGACTTAAAAAAGTTTCCGATACTCCGGATCGAGTTCTCTTTTAAAAGAACTCTGTAGTGGTAGATGCACCTTGATTCATCTTCCCGGCTCCTGGGGTGCCGGGTTTTTTTTTGCCATATCAAAAGCCCGATGTCAGGCTGTGTTCCTCCGCGAGGGCGCATTCACCCTAACTGACGTTTCCCAGATTCCATGCACCCATGATTTGTTCGAGTTTTAACACACCCTGGGCAGACGCTCCTAGCACCCTTGTATCCACCCCTAGGATTCGATGAGGAATGTTGTGATTCCTCGGTAGACGGCTAGATTCAACTCGGTTCTTTCTTCTCTTGCGGCGCCGACGAGGATCGCTTGCACCCCGCTCTATACCCTTGCTGACGCCTTACAGAACTGCTTCGAGGGATCTAGCTAGCCGCTATTCTAGCAGCAAATTTTCCGGATCGGGTAGTCCAGTTGAGTAGATTACAGTGGTAGATGCACCCTGATTGACGTTTTCCGGCTCGCGAGAGCCGGATTTTTTTTGCCCGAAATTCTTCGTTTTTACTGGGGCTAAAAAGATGGAAAGGATCGTGGCGATCGCGCCTATTTACTCGCTTTCTTTCCGCGCGATCGCCCGGCTCTAAGATGAGGGATTTAAAACGGTCTCAAGCCGATTGAAACTCGCTCGAATTTGGCAAACATTTAAACCTGTTTCGCTGTCGCGATCGCCGCCCTTACTGCCGCTCTTTCTAACGGCATGTTAGGGCGTCCTGACGAGATGAAAAGACTTCCCCCACGCCGGATCGCGTTTCTCGTTGTCGTAGCTAACTCTGCCCCTTTACAGAGATTTTTAAGCTGGTCGATCGGAACAATTTTGACGGAAATAAACTCGGGCGATCGCGTGCCACTCTCCCATTTGGCTACCTTCTTTCGCAACGCGATCGCTCCCGTCGCGGTCAACTCACAAACTGAACGATTTCTGGGTTTTTTGTTTGCCCCACGAATGAGGGGTCTAACCCCTCAGCGAACGCCGATCTAAAATGGCTGGAAAATGAGGAAAGGCGATGAAACTTTGGATGTCCCAAAATTTAACAAAACTACTACGCTGGTTCCTCACGATCCTCGCCGTCGGACTGCTGGCGTGGCTGTGGATTTTACTGGGCGCCACTCCGGCGATCGCCTGCGGTTGAACGGTGGAAAGCGTCCCAATCAAGGACCTCTGCGAGCAAATCTTGATAACCGCAAACGTTGGGATGCAGTCCGTCCTCGCCGATGCGGGAGCTGTACCAGTCCGAACCGCGATCGTACCAGCGTTCAAAAATATCTAAATAGGGAATTTGACGCGCCGCACACGCCTGACGGGTTCGTTCTTTGTAGCGATATTGATCGTCGTGATTGAAGAACAAGCAGTCGGAAAAGGGCATTTTTCCTTCGTCTACGGGAACCATGCCGACGACTAATACCGGGCAGAGACTGGAGGCGCGATCGAGTAAGCGCTCGATATCGTGACTGAATCGGTCAAAATCGGTGAAGTTTCGCCCGTTGAGATGACCCAGACGGGCAGAATCGTTGACGCCGACGGATAGTACGATTAAATCCGGGACTTGATTGCGCAGTTCGCCGCGATGGCGAAATTCTTGTTCGAGGCGTTGGGCGACTTGGGCGGCGCGATCGCCGCGAACCCCCAAGTTGTAAAGCACGTGACCCGCACTCCCCGGTTCCATCCAATGACGGCGCAACCGTTCGACCCAACCCCCGCCGACCGGATCGCCAAAGCCGTAGATAATACTATCTCCAAGTGCGACGATTTTAAGTGGCTGACAGAGTTTGGCGGCAATGACCTGTTTCTCAGAGCGTTCTAAAACCTGCATAGTTGAGTCTTTCTCGGCTCGGATGAATGTAAAGAGTTTTTACATAACTATAACAATCGAAATAAAAACTAACAAATCTTTTTGAAATATATAAGCAGTTACGTGTATTATGGCGGTGCAACTGGAGAAACCGCCACGAAATTGTTAGGGGGCGATCGCAGTGCCGCCAATGGGGGATACTGGCTTGCTTTGGTAAACTAGACAGTACCTTGCAAATGGCAAATACTTATGCACAAACGTCCTACAGTTGATACGACTCCGTTGATGCGTCGGGCTGAAGACCTGATCGATGCTGCATCTAATCGCTACCGGATTACGGTGCAAGTGGCCAATCGCGCGAAGCGTCGGCGTTATGAAGATTTTGATATGGACGATCCGACGGTCAAACCCGTGATGCGGGCGATTTTAGAGATGTCGGAAGAGTTAACCCAACCGGAAATTATCGGCGATTGAAGGATGAATAAATTGGGGGGTTAACTCCGGCGGCGGGGCGCTCGGTCCGGGATCTCGCCGGATCCCAAGAGCGTCCCACCGTGCAGTTTTAAGCGAAAATCGGCGATCGCCACCCCCGCGATCGCAGCAATCGTTTGGGAAGGATCGCAATGAACCAAGAAAGATCGAATATCCCTGAGATGTACTCCAATCGGGATCGAACGGCGATCGCCTGGCGCCGACGGACGAGGTGGGCGATCGCGATCGGATTGTTTCTCGGCTTGGGCTCAAGCGTTTTACCCGGATCGATCCCGGTCGCCGTGGGGCAAGAGCCAGAGGCGGACTGGCGCCGCCAGATCAATCCGCGCATCGTGTGGCCGCGCGTTTACGAGCAATTGCCGGAATTTCCCCAGGGGAACGACTATATCGATCGCGAAACCGGGGAAGTCGATGACAAAAATACCCTAGTGGGTCGGTTGATTTCCTATCACGTGTTTGTCAAAAATCGGCTGCCGATGTTTCGCCTGGATTGGAAGTTGACCTTAGCGGACTATCTCGGCGCCAACGAGGCGATCGATCCGGAGAACTACCCGGGTCATCTCGATTTAGAGGAAAACCCGTTGGCAGGCGATCGCGCCATTCTCAGCCAACTCAACCGCCAAGAACGGGAGCAGTTGATCTCGGTGTTGGTCAATATCTTTAATCCGAATTACAACAAACTGGTGGAAGCCAATTCGCGATCGACTCCCTCTAGGGAGGCGACCTCCACCCCGACTCGTCCTTCCGGTCCGCCACCGCTTCCCAAACCCGGCGATGCAGATTTGCTCAAACTCTAGGGTGGGGCGAACTCCTTTGCTGGCGTGGGTTTGACGGTTCAAAAATCATGAGAGAGATCGAGTTTGTATAAAAATAGTATAAAGCTTACAATGCTGGCTCCCCTTTTTTCTCCCTAGGCGCCTCAATCCTCTTGTCGCAACACCTTTAGCCCCTCCCACTCAACTTTTGTCAGTCGATCGGGTTTTTAATTCAGGCTTTACGTAGTCAGTCTCCTTCTCTCCTGCCAGTACCCTCTGAATAGTTACGAATTATCGTCTTGAATCTTGGGCGATCGCAGAATAGACGTTCTCACGGTTGTAGCTGGCAAAACTATCAATTACTAAAAACGCAATAATGAACTGGAAACAAGTCTGTAGCGGTATTTTACTGGGAAGTCTGGCGAGTTTGATGGGCTTACCCAGTCAAGCCCAGGATAGTACTGACCAACTGAATCAGGCTATTTGTAGCGAAGATTGGGACGGCGCGATCGCGATTCTTGATAATGCAATGCTAGATTATCCGAACAGTCAGAATACATTGGCAGAATATCGCGATCGCCTCCAACAACTTTCTACTACAGGTTTGAGTGAGAAACAAAAAGCCCAATACTGTTCCTTAAACCCAGACCCATCAGATTTCCCGCTTCTCACTGCTGATGAAGAAACTTCGCTCAGCGCCCATGTTTCAGAGTATTACCAACAACTCGATCCTGATATGACATACGATGATATTGCTACCCTCATCGGTCGTCCGGGAAAACTAGATTATCTATCTTCTTCATACACTTGGATAGCTGAGAATACTTCTACGTTAAGCGCCACATTTTCAAATAACGAGTTGGAGGATTTGACCATTGGCGAATCCATAGATTGTAGAGAAAATGACGGGTGTGACGGTATTATAGCCGCTCCGACTGAGTTTAAGCAGCTACAAGAACGCTTAGAACTAGGAATGAACGCTCAAGCGGCTTTACAATACATTAGACGGGAATTAGGAGAACCGACATGGCCAGTTGAAACGCTGATGTACGATTGGCAATTTCGAGAAGAAGGTATCTATTGCCGGATTTTTGCGTATTTTGCTAGCACGACGGACGGACAAGTAACGACCTACGGAAAACTCTGTGTCAAGGAAGATGAATAACCGTATAACTTTAGGAGCATTACGGTAAAGTAGTAAAGCTTTAGAACCCCAGTTTCTGACCTGCTGAGACAGCAAAGTTAAAATTTGCAGCCAGAAACCGGGGTTCTTAAATATAGCAACTTCGCGCAATCTAAACTAAAATTAGTAAAGAATAAAAGTCACTGTATCTCCTTCATTTAAAATGTTAAGTATTGGAACACAAAAAAGCGATCGCATTACCACCATTACTAACATGACTTGGGCTAAATATATTAGTTTAGATTTGCCAAGTAAACGAGTCTCTTTTCGCAACGGAGTCATTAGAATTGTGTCCCCATGACGAGTCTTCCCTAGCAGCAAACGGCTGAAAAAACTGTTTCATAATCGGGTTAACTTTGCCTTCGGGCAGGATATTGCGAACAAAAGGATTGCCACTGTGCAGTAAACTTTCAACGGCCCGGTCTTTGGCCACCGCCACCGTCAATCTGGTAGTTTCTCTGGTGATGCTGTTTTCGAGAGGCTATAGCAAGATCGAGGTCACGAGTCTGGACGACTCGCTCGTTGTTGAGGATGGGGTTTTATAGCCCCCTCAATCTCCCTGGTTCCGATGATTTCTACAATTTTGCCAAATGGGGGTTGTTCGATCCTCGACCTTATGCTACGATTAGCAATGGCTGACGGGGCGTAGCGCAGTTTGGTAGCGCACTACCTTGGGGTGGTAGGGGTCGTGGGTTCAAATCCCGCCGCTCCGACTTTCAGCACTAAAAAGAAGGGAAGCAGACTTTTATGGTTTGCTTCCCTTCTTCGATCGCGGGGTAATGAGAGTCCGAGGATGGAAGTAAAATCGAACTATGGCGCGATCGTGATGCTGTAGGTGAGGCGCTAGGTCATTCAAATGTCGAGTTCAACACAAGCACGAACCTGGACCGTAGACGAATATCATCAGATGTTACAAGCGGGCATTTTGACATCTGACGAGCGGGTTGAGTTGCTGTCTGGATCTATTTTACAAATGAGTCCTCAAGAACCTCCCCATGCAGCAACCACCCGTCGAGCCTCCCGATATCTCGATCGCCTTTTAGACAATCTGGCCGATGTCCGCACCCAACTGCCGATTACGCTTTTACCCAACTCGGAACCCGAGCCAGATATTGCGATCGTTCGCCTCGATGCCAATGCATATGGCGATCGCCATCCCGGAGTTGAGGATATCTTTTGGGCGATCGAAATTGCCGACACCACATTACGTAAAGATCGCGAGATTAAGGCATTGGTGTACGCTCGGGCTAGAATCCGCGAATATTGGATTTTAGATGTAAACCGCCAACAAGCCTATATTTTACGAAACCCCAACGATCGCGGCTACAGTTCTGAGGCAATTTTAACTGCTAGCGATTCGGTTTGTTCTCTGGCGTTCCCATGGCTCGATATTTCACTGTCAGAACTGTTTTTACCGCAATAGGCGGCGAGATCGCGCCTACCAGGGATTGCCAATGGTCGTGAACGCCGACCAATAATAAGGATGGGACAGGAGGCGATCGCCGCGATCGGCAATTTCCTCGGGTAACGGTAACTGACCCAATTCGCCAGTCCCGACTAACTGACCGTTTTCGATGCGAACCTCGCCGCGAATCATCGCCAATTGGGCGCGCCGCAGGGCTTCCGCTTTAATCGGCGCCAAGTCTAACTGACGGTAAAACTCCGTCATCAATCCTAACGTGCCTTCATCGCTGACGTACCAGAGGGATGCCACGGCGGTTTTAACCCCGGCTTGGAATGCCAACCCCGCAAAACCCAATTCTGCCCGTTCGTCGCCGAGAGCGGTGCGACAGGCACTGAGGACGAGCAGTTCGACTGGGGGATCGTTCCATCCCAATTCGCGTAATTGGTCTAAGCCTAATTTTGTATCCCACAACTGGATATAAGAATCCCCCGGTTCCCCGGCAGAAAATTGACCGTGGGTGGACAGGTGAATGGCGCCGAAACGTCCTTGTTGTCGTTTGTTCTTGAGATTTTCCAGGGTAAATTGTTCGTTGAGGTAATAGTGACCGGACCATAACTCGGTGGCGATCGCCCGTAACTCGGTCGGAACTGCAGGTAGGGCGTTTTGATCGGCGAAAATAGATGCCCCCATTGCCAAAACTTGCGTCCCTTTGACCGTTCCGTAGCGGGTATCGGTCAAGCTCAAACTGGGCATCAGGGCGACGCTGTAGCGTTCGAGGATAAAGTTATTGCCGTCGTGTAAAGCGGCGAGTGGGAGCGATCGCAAACCGGAATCCATAATAAAAACTAAGTTATCGATCGCCCTTGCGTCTAATTCCGCCGTTAACGGATCGATAATCCAGTTGTAAAGTTGTCGCGAGGGTTCTAAATAACTGTTACTCTGACGCTTGCGGACGTTGGTAATTTCTGCTTGCAAGCGTTCAGTTGTCGCCAGAACTTGCGATCGCGTCACGCCAACGCGCGATCGCACGGCTTTTCCGTCGGTGGTGACTAAAACCAAATCTAACTCGTCCGTCCCCGGATCGGCACCGACGTAGGACGGGACGAAGTTAACGTAAATTAACGCAGGTTTAACCCCGGTGGCGTCTTCGATGCGGTGCAGGATATTACGCGCTTGCGGCAAACTGACCGTGGGAGTTTGGGGACTGCTGGCTTGAGGATAGCCGAAATATTGCATCACTTCTGCACTAAAGGCGCGATCGATTTCGGCCATTCCCGGATCGACTTCAACCTCTGACGATGCTTGTGGAATAAGCAGTTCGGAAGGTTCCTCGTCTGAGGATTGCTGGTTCGGGGTTTCGCCTTGCAACCCTAGGGTCACTTCGCTAGCTTGGGGAAAGGCGATCGGCGATGAGTTGTTCCTGACCCCAGTGAGGATTTGATTGACGAGTTCGGGGGTTGGATCCTGTGGCGGATCTTCGATGGTCGTTGGGGAAATTGCGGGGGGACTGACTGATGGGGCGATCGTTGCTTGAGGAATATCCGGACCGTTGGTATGGTCTGGTGGGACCGTGGGGGGGATCGGTGAATCTGGATCGGTGGGACTGAGATTATCCGTTGGGAACTCAAGAAACGCTGTAGGTTGGAAAATTGCCCCAGTTGGCGCGATCGCGATCGGTTCTAAGGTTTTCGGTGCTTCTGGTTTGACGTCTTGCGCTTCTACAGGAGAACTTGGGGGAACGATTTCCCCAGTTGGCGCGATCGCGATCGGTTGAATTTCGGGTTGCGGTTGCGGTTGCGGTTGTGGTTGTGGTTCCGGTTCCGGTTGCGGTTGGGGTTGCGGTTGCGGTTGCGGTTGCGGTTGGGGTTGCGGTTGCGGTTGCGGTTGCGGTTCCGGTTGTGGTTCGGGTTCGGGTTCCGGTTCGGGTTCCGGTTCCGGTTCCGGAGGAAGTAGCGCCGAACTGGTTATCCCAATTTGACCGCGTGTAAAGTTGGCGGGCGGGAAAGGAATCGAGAACGGCGGTAAAATGCGATCGCCCGGGTCAGATCCGGCTAAAATGGCTCCGGCTGTTCCATTTTGGCTGGCATCGCCGATAATAAACGGTCCGTTGGCGTCGCCGCCGTGAGCGATCGCGATCGCGCCACTCGCCGCCCCCCCTTGAGAGGACAGACTGGCGATCGTCCCGTCAATGGCGGTAAAGGTTCCGGTCACTTGCAACGAATCGGACGCCACAATTTCAATATTGCCACCGCGTCCGGTCTGACTTTCCGCCCGAATCGATTCGACTCTCACATTCTCCGGATCGATCGCCACCGATCCCGCATCGCCGGACACGGAATGGGTATCGATCGCCCCGCTTGCAGTCTCGATTTGAGCCGTGAGAGCAACATCGCCGCCATCGCCACTATCCGCACTTGCCGTTAAATCTCCGGTAGCTATCCTGCTACTTTCTCCCGTCGCCGTCAGGGTTATCCCCCCGGCGTTTCCAGGCGATCCGCTTAAGGCGCGGGTGTCGATCTCCCCGGTCGAAATGCTCTCGGAAGCGGTCATCGTGACGTTGCCGCCGTCGCCCTCGCTACTGGATGTTATCACCTCACGAGCGATAATTTCGGAACCTGCGGCGATCGCCACGGCCCCGCCGCCACTTGGATTGCGGGTATCGATCGCCCCGGAGAGGGACACCGCATCGCTTCGACTGTTTAAACTGACCGAACCCCCATCGGTGACAATTTCGGCGATCGCGATCGCGCCGTCGGTGTCGATGGCGAGGCGATCGGCGGTGGCGATCGCATTGAATTGACTGTTGCCCGTTCCGGCTTGTTGTATAAACGTGTCGGCGGCGATCGTCTCAAACGCCGTCAGATCGGCGACGCTGGCGACGGTCACCTTGCCCAAAGGTGTACTCGCGCCCACCCGACCTGTAAAGGTAATATTACCGACTCCCGCATCTAGAGTGAGATCGGCGTGACCGTCGAGATTGCGCGCAAAGCGCAGGTCGCCCCCAGAGGTTTGTAAGATCGTATTTCCGGTTAAGTCCACGCGATCGTTATAGGTTTGTCCGGCGGTTCCGGTCGTGGCGATCGTTGCGGCGAGTTCGGTTTGTCCCGGACTGTCCGTACTGAGTTCGGCGGCGCGAATCTCGCCGTTTAAGCGGGTGGTTCCGCTACTGTAGGCGCGCAACATGCCTAATGGCGAATTGCCGGGAGTGATGGCGAGGGAAAGATCCCCCGTTCCCGCTTGTAAGGTCAAATTGTGAGACCCCTGCAAGGCTCCCGTTAGCTCGATGTCGGCGTTTCCGCTTCCGGTGGCGATCGTGATATTATTTTGTAAGGTTATTGTCGCATCGGATCGTCCGAGGGTGATATTTTGGTCTTCCGTGCGAAGGTTGCTATTGAGGGTAATTTCAGCCGCGTTTAAGGTCAAGCTGGCGTCGTCGATTCCTGCGAGAAATCCATCGATCGAAATGGTTCCCGAGGGAGATTGCAAGCGAGTCGGATCGGCGAACGTCACGCCATTGAGGGCGATCGCGATCGCGCCGCTTCCGTCGCTGCGTCCCACGGTCAGATTGGCAAAACCATCGGCGATCGCCTCTAAATCTGCGGTCGTCAACGTGAGAGCATCGGGAAGGTTGGCAGTAGGGTTGATGTGGATGGCGCGATCGCCGTCGTGGGGTTGAATTAACAGGGTTCCACCCGCACTTTGTATGGAAGCGATGCCGCCGTTGAGGTCGATTTCGTTGCCCGTCAGGGTCAGATTGGCGTTATTGTTAGCGGCGATCGGGCCGTTAATGGTTAAGGTATTGGCTGCATCTAGGGCGATCGCCCCTCCGGTTCCTGAAGACCAGGAAGAGGTATCAATTTCGCCTGTTGTCAGATTGCCCCGATCGCTGGTTATTGTAATCGAACCACTGCCGATTTCTCCAGAAGTAGAAAGATAATCGGTTTGTAAATTGTTGGCAGAATTAATAATGAGATTGCCGCCCGTTCCTGCCACTGAAAATGTTTCAATCCATCCAGTATTTACCGTGCCATTATCGCTAGTCATTTCGACATTGCCACCGCTTGTTTCTCCATAGGCGGCAATGTTTTCAGTTGCCATATCTCCATAGGCGCTTAAGGCGATCGCCCCTCCGGTTCCCGAGTTAGAAAACGATTCGATTAAAAGGGTTGTTAGCGTGCCATTATCGCTATCAATTTCGACAGTCCCACCGCTTATTTCGCCGTAACTTGCGATTTGTTCGGTTAAAATATCTCCATAGGCGTTCAAGGCGATCGCGCCTCCGGTTCCCGACTCGGAAAAAGCATCGATCCAAGTCGTGGTAATCCCGCCATTATTGCTAGTAATTTTAACATCTCCCGCTTCTGCTGGGCTGTAGGTTAACAGTTCTTGGGTTGAAATATCTGCGTTAGCGCTTAAAGCGATCGTCCCTCCGGTTCCGGTCGTTGAAGAACTATCGATCTTTTCGATATTTATTGCTCCCGCGATCGCCTCTAAATTAATACTTCCTCCCGAACCTGTCGTACTATCCGTACTCACTGCCGAACTATTTAAACTTCCATCAATCGTAATTCCATCGGTTGCCGTAATGTCGATATTTCCCCCATTATTCGCTATTCCTAAAAAGCTTTCTGCATGACTGTCAATCCCTCCGAGACGGACAACTCCATTCGTGGCAGAAATTGTAATATTTCCGCCGTCGAACGCATCGCCTTCAGCAAAAACTGAGGAATCTAATTGTTTGTCTGGAGGAAACTCCGACAGGTTGATAATACTGCTATTAGTTGCAGTTAACGCGATCGCACCCCCACTTCCCGCCATTCCTTCCGAGTCGGAAGTCGATCGAATCGATGACCAAAGATTAATATCACCGTCAACCGTAGTTAACGTTATATCTCCTCCATTTCCTGCTTCGAGTTGTCCGTGAGAAAAAGATTCGACATCAGCCATAAGATTCAAGCCATTGGTAGCACTGATGCGAATTTCTCCCCCATTTCCAGCATTTTGATAAGCTTCGGAACTAGAATCGAGATCCATCACCGCGATCGCCCCATTCGTAGCCGTCAGCTCGATCTTGCCACCATTTCCTGAATTCACACCCCCATAAGAAGATGCATTCAGATTTCCTAGGCTAGTTGTAATATCGCCATTCTCGGCAGTTAAGGTAATATTTCCAGCATTATTGGCATCTCCTTCCGACTCAGACATCGAGGTAATATTTATCGTGTCAATATTGCCAGCGATCGCCGTTAAAACGATGTCACCACCGTTTCCCGCTTCTTCATATTGATTACTAGAACTGGAATCGAGATCGCCAACGTTTAAATTGCCATGAGTTGCCGTAATTTTGATATTTCCCCCATCAGTTAGGAACGATAACGTAGAAGTATCGATCGCCCCAGTGGTGACATTCGCACCAGAAATATCAATATCGACGGCTTCAGCTTGAATGTCATCTCCTTGAGTGGAAAAATCACCCACTCCGTCACCATCGCTGTCGGCATTTACAGATAGCAACCCTTCCGGAACTCCACCATCTGGGGTGACAATTTGTAAGGCAAGATCTTCAGAACCATCGAGGGTAATTCCGTCTGTCGCTTCGAGACGAACTTCTCCATTCAGATCTAATGGTCCAGTTTCAATTAAACCGCTAGAAATGTTGCCATTATTTGCACTCACATTAATCGAACCACCCAGACCATCTGAGGTAGTTGTATTGAAGCTACCCAAGGAAATATCCCCATTATTACTGGTAATTTCAATATTTCCCGCCCCAGTTGAACCGGAAGTATCTAGATAGTCGGTTGCCGTAATATTACCATTTGTGGTCAGGGCGATCGCGCCACCCGTTCCCGACATGGATGATGCATCAATCGAGGTTATCGTAACAGTTCCATCACTGGTAATTTCAATCGTTCCACCACTATTTTTTCCTACAGTAAAAAGCTGTTCTATAACAATATCCTGAGTAGCATATAGGGAAATTGCCCCACCATTTCCCACCGATCCAGAAGATGCATCAATTGTAGCTGTTGTGATTTTGCCGTTATTACTAATAACTGTAAGATTTCCACCCCCAGTTTCACTAGAACTATCAAGATTACCCGTTACTGTAATATTCGCCGTTTGATTCAACAAACGAATATCGCCCCCAATTCCGATGGTTGCAGGTGTTTGAATTCCCGCAGGATCTGCGATGGAACCGATCGCAATTCCATTGCGCCCGTCCAAAGTTACCCCACCTTGACCCGCCGTAATTTGTCCGGTCGAAATTGACCCGCCGGGAAGGGAAAGATCGGGAAAATATTGATTAGTTAAAAAAGCTTGTCCACCATTGTTAATCGTAATATCTCCGATCGCGATATTCGCACTCGTTCCCGTTCCCCCGGTTCCCGGAGGTCCCGGCGTAAACCCGGGTGGAGTGGCGGGGGTCAGACCCGGGGTTCCATAAGCGGTGGTTCCGGCGCGAATGTCGAGGGTCGCTTGCGTACTCCCATCGATGGCGACGACGGTGGTTCCGTCGGAGAGAGTGACGTTTTCCTGAAGGGAGTTGGCGGCGGTATCGGTTCCGTTAATCGTGACGCCTCCGGTAATGGTCACGCTTCCCCCGGCCAAAATATGTAAAGATGCACCCGTATAACTCTCGAAACTCACATCGCCACTCGCACGAACGATCGGGTCTTGAGGACTGAATAAGCTGCCTAAATTGCCGTCGGGGCGTTCGATGCGGAAATTGCCGCCTGTGGAGTAATGGGCGTCCCCTCCCACGGGATTGGGCGATCGCACGATCGAATCGCCGCCGGAAAATAAGCCACTGTCGGGATGGTTCAAAATCGCCAGGTCGATCGCGCGATCGCCTTGCAGTAAAAGCACTCCGCCACTTTGCACGATCGCCGGATCCGTAGCGCGATCGCGCATTCGCAAGGTATCCCCCGCCCTCAAGCTCAGATCGCCCGTACTTTGTAGGTTCGCACTCTCTAAAATCAAGTGATGACGGGCATCGAAACGGCTATTGTGAGATAAAATAGCAACCGACTCGGGATTCGGCGAAGGGGGAGCGATCGCCAGATCGCCGCGATCGATCGTGATTCCCGATCCGGTTAAGGCGATCGTTCCGTCGGGATTGACCGTCATTTGACTGGCGTGACTTCCACCCCCACTCAACAATTTCGGGACATCCGTCGCCCCCAACTCGCCTAACCCATTTCCATCTATTTCTAAACTGAGTAAATGTCCCGGTTGAGTCAGTCGAATCGTACTTTCTCCGGGAACGGCGACTAGGGTAATTTCTCCCCCGGGCGCCGACAAAATCCCTGCGTTGACAATTGCGCCCGCCAATAAACCGAGTTGGTGACCTTCTGGAACACTCAACTGTCCAAAATTGGCGATCGCCCGAGGGAATGGGTCGAAAAAAAACGCTGTCGGCGTACCGACTAAATCCGCGTAATTATTGGCGCCCCAAACGTCAAACCAACCCGTTTCAAAACCAATTTTGCTCGCCGTCGTCGCCGTAAAGTCTCCGGGAACGTTTAAACGGGCATCGGGTCCGAAAACGATCCCGGCGGGATTGGTTAAAAACAGGTTAGACGACCCCCCAGAAACTTGGATTAAACCGTCAATGAAAGAGACTTGTCCTCCGGTCACTCGTCCTAAAATGTTTTCAATTTCTGGTAAGGTTTGAAAGTTGGCTATTTCCCCCGTATCGAGTCCGAAGTCTTGGAAGGAGTGAAATAAGTTAGTTCCATCCTCCGATCGCCGTCCTCCCGTAATTTCATAGCGGTTTCCCTCTGGCGTTACGGCGGTTCCCGTACCATCCGCCGCCGGGACGATCGACTGGGCGATCGCTGGCGAATTCGCTATCAAAATGGTAAGGCTGGGATACAATAAGCTAAAAAGAATTAAAAAGCGTAAAAAAGTGTTGTTTTTTGTTTTTTTTATTCTTTTTTCAGTTAAGGTGCGATCGCCGATCGTTTTAAATGAGGTCAATGACTCGTCTAAATCCCCACAAGCCATTGATGGAAAACTCCGAGCGTTCATTGCCGTTCCCCCCTACTGGCATGGCTTCATTCGCTCCGATCGAAAAATGTTAAAGTTATTCAATTTTTATCTTTCTTTTCCAGTATCTCATCGAGGGTCTTATATTTCGGGCGATCGCAATGTTTTTTTACAGGTCAATGCCGTCTTACTCTTGCTCGAATTAGGGCGATCGAAATCAAGGACGACCCCGACCATTTGAGCGGAGATCTGTTGGCGATCGCGCCATCGGCGATCGGGGAGGTCTCCCCTCCCTAGAACTTTCTCAAAAATATGAAGTTTTTTAAACACAAAGCAATAATTTATGACTAAAAAAGACAGCAAATTTTACGCATTGTAAATTTAGCAAAAATCCAGATCGCAATTCGTTTAAACTGTCCGGAAAGTTGGTGACTTATTCTGAAAATAAACAAATAATCAATCACTTCTATTGAAAGATGGATCCAAAAACCTATCAATTCGACTTACCGGGCGATCGCCGTCCGCAAAACGCGACAGTTCCCGAACGCTGGTATCCGGGAATTCGGGACTACTGGAGTCAATGTACCTCACAACGAGACTACCACCCAATCGAAGGGATCCGGGCGATCGTCATTCACGCCACGGCGGGATCGAGTTCGGAAGGCGCCGTCTCGGTCATGCGCGACGGACGGGCCAGTTTTCACTGGTTAGTACCCGACGAAGACGAAGCGCAACACGGTAAAATCGTGTGGGCGTGTGCGCCAGAAACCCTTGCTGCGTGGCACGTTCGCAATGCTTGCTCCCATCCCGACGTTTGGGACGGCCATCCAAAAGTCAACCACTGGTCCCTGGGGATCGAAGTGGTCAACACCCAACGCAGCAGCGATCGCTTTTCCGATTGGCAGGTGGAAGCCACGGCACAGATCGTGCGCTATTGCTGGGCGAAATATCCCAACCTCAAGCACGTTGTTTCTCACGCTAAGCTCGACCCCGATCGCCGCCACGATCCCGGCGAACTCTTCCCCTGGGATCGGTTTAAAGAATTGGTTTTGAACGGGAAAGAAGAAGCGGTCGATGCGATAGTCGGGGAAGCGACCCCCGCCGATCGCATCGAAAATCCGACCACGGCGGGCTGTTGTACCGTCGAAAGCGGCGATCGCGGGGCGAAAGCGATCGCTAACGTGCCGTACTTCTCCCAACTCGACAACGAACTCGAACCTTATGCATCGTGTAATGTCACTTCGTTGGCGATGTGCTTGGCGGCGTTCGGAGTGCGATCGCCCGTAGCTCACCAACAGCTCGAAGATTGGCTGTTTCGGCGGGCTCAAACCCTCGGGTGCAGCCGCTTCTCGACCGCCGGACTCAAACAACTCGCCGAGGACCGTCCCGGGATTCGCGACGATTTCACCAGCGAAGGGAGTCTCGCCGATATCCGACGGGCGATCGACGAGGGTAAACTCTGTATCGTCCACGGCTATTTTACCGCGCCGGGACATATTATCGTCATCAAGGGATACGACCAAAAAGGGTTTATCGTCAACGACCCTTACGGGCAGTGGTTCCCCTGGTATTACAAAACGAACGATGCTTCAAGTCCGAACGAAGGCGAAAACCAGCATTATTCCTGCAAGGCGATCGCCTCGTGTTGCGACAGTTGGAGCTTTGGCGAAGCGCAAGTATGCTACCGTAGCATGACGCCGGAAGAGGCGGAAAGCAGCCGCACGATTTGGTTGCACCGCATCTACAAAGTGTAAATTAAGTCTGCGATCGAGAACTGCGAGCCGTTCCTAACTCCTCGTCTAACATTTCCCAGTAAATTTCAAAGAGGTAGGGAGTCATCGAATTGCGCTCGATCCCGTAACTGAGACTCGTCCAGGTTCCCGAGAGCAACCAAAACACCTCGTCTAAGTTCCCTTGGCGCAACAGGGCCGGAATATCCGCCCCCCACGCGGCGCGATCGCTCAACCAGCGATGAACCACCCGGTCTTGATATTCCGGTTCAAAACTGTAGGAGATCCAGAACAAAAAGTGGGACGGATCCGGGTGATAGCGATCGGCCACCTCTAGCCACGTCGTGGTAATGAACTGATAGCGTCCGGCGGCGGTAGTACAGTCCCCCCAGTTCGGGCCGGAGACGATCGGAATACATCGATCCGGATGCTCGCTGAGGTCGTCGATGTACTCGCCGCCGTAGAGTACCGCGTAGGGGCGCCTGACATTCGATTCGCTGGCGGAAATCGTCCGCATGAGGGCGCGCACGTAAGGATCGCCCCCCTCCATGACTAGGGGGGCGATTTCGCCGTCAAAGGGTTCGAGGCGATCGCGACGATCGCCCTGGCAGTATTGCAAAGCTAAGAGTAAGGCGCTGGCGGCTATGCCTAACAGCGCCATTTGCTTGAATTTTTGCCAATTGAGGGTTTTTTCCACCCGTGGGACTTCCTCCGTCAAGATTACTCAGAAGCGGCTACCCCAGCAAATAACTCGGCCAACGGGCGATCGGGCGCCTCCAAACGAGTGACAATTTCCACGATCTTATTGTACGATTCCACCTGAAACAGCGCTTCAACACAAGTTTCGGCGACTTTTTGGCGCGGGATGCTCCCTTCAAACAAAGTATCCGCCGACGACATGACGATCGCCTCGGGGGTTTCGTCGTTACGCAAGCCTCCCGGACGGACGATCGTGTAGGTCAGACCGCTTTGCTGTAGGTACTGCTCCGCTTGTTTTTTCCAGACGAGAATCAACCAGAAAAGGTTCAACGGGTGAAAGAGGCGCGACACGCACAAGGAAGAAACGAGGACGAAATGCTCGATCCCTTGGGTTTTGGCGACATCGACGAGGTTTTTCGTCCCTTCGTAATCGACCAGATACGGTTCGGTAAAATTCAAGCTGGGTTTGGCCCCCGTAGCGCACAACAGTACGGTAGAATCGGCGATCGCCTCGGCTAACTTATCCCGATTTAAAACATCGCCGACGACCAACTCCGCTTGGGGGGGTAACAGTTGGCGACCGAGTTCGAGATTGCGGACTAAAGCGCGCACGGGGATGTCGCGATCGACCAATTGTTGGACGATCCGACGTCCGGTTTCTCCGGTGGCTCCGGCTACAAATGCTTTCACGGATTTATGGTTCCTGACCGATTGAGTGGGTTACTATCCAAAATACGGTGTCAAGCCGGAGCGATCGACCCCTGACTCGATCTTAATCAAGTTCGATACCCTCATTTCGCCGTTGCTACGTTGATCTCGATCGCCAAACTCGGGATAGCTCGAACACAGTGGGGTTGCCGATTTCGGTTTACGATCGCAGTTAAATCCATCTTGTCGGATTTTACCAAACGCGCGATCGTCAAGTTTTTGCCACAAATTATCGCGAAATTACGGAGATCCGAGCCGATGGCAACACGTTAAGGTAGAAACAAGTAGGGTTAGGTGAAATCTGTCGAGCGGGTTTGCCACGATTCATTTAAGGTAGGGAATAGGGTTTATGCAGTCGAATTTTGCCAATGCAATGCCAAATGCCATCGACGCCGATCGCAGCGAGGCAGCGACTGAAATAGCGAGCGAACCGACTTGGTTTCAAGTTCATTTTGTCGGTTGTATGGAAATGTATGCCGATACGTCGGTGGTCGCGGACTATTTCGACGCCCATCAACAGTGGTTTCCACGCTGCGCCAAACCGATGAGTGCCGATCGCATTGGAGAAAACGGTTACGCACTGACGATCGGGCGTTTTGGCTCGTTTGGCTACGAAGTCGAGCCGAAAGTCGGTCTGCACCTGTTACCGCAACAAGAAGGACTCTACCTGATCGAAACGATCCCCGTTCCGGACTACACCCCGCCGGGTTACGACGTCGATTTTAAAGCGGCCCAACGGTTGATCGCAGCGATGCCGGACTATAGTGACTACAAGCTCGATGGCGTTGACTCTTTGCCGGATCGCATGACCCGGGTGGAATGGCATTTAGACCTGAAAGTGGCCGTCTTTTTCCCGAAATTCATCCAAGCTTTACCCCAATCGCTGATTCAGAAAACGGGCGATCGCCTCCTCGCTCAAATTGTCAAGCAAGTGTCGCGACGCTTGACTTATAAAGTGCAAGAAGATTTCCATCAATCCCAAGGAGAGGCGACGTTCGAGTTATTTAAAAAGATCTGGTCGAAAAACCGCCGTCGGGAGGTCTGTCACGAATGCACCCCCACGGACGAAAGTAACGGCGCGATCGCTCCAGAGGCGATCGAGTCGGTCAATGAGGCTTGAGCTCGCGATCGATTCTGTTCTCACCCCCCTCAGAAGCCTCCACAAGGAGGCTTCGTCAGTTCGGGCGCTATTTTCATTCCCCCTAGTTCGAGCCACGTTTAAGCGAACGAACCGCTCGTGCGCCACCACGCGGCTCTAGCGACTACATATTGCTGAGAATCTTTTGAACGATTTGCATTCCGGTGACCGCCTGCCAGCCAAACAGGAGTAACAAACTCATATTGAGGCCGATGTGACCGAAGCGCGCCCAGTCTTTGCCTTGTTGCATCAGAGGTGCGAGGGCGGCAGAAGCGGCAATTAAACCCGTCATTCCCAGTCCGACTAGCAAATGAGGGCCGACGAACAGTTTGCCATTGGTAATATAGGTGACGGCCATCCCGCCAATGGTGCCGAAGACCATAAAGGCTAAGAGCACGGAACCGACTTGGTAATGTTTGATGTTGTATTTGCCCTTAATCAGTTCTTTTTTGGCGTCCCCCGTGGCTTGGCGGGTCCGCTTGACTTTGATCCCGAGAAACAGGGCATATACTGAGGTGGCGAACAGCACCCACATGATCAGGGGGTGAAAGAACGGTAAGACTGTTTGTAGGGGGGCAGGAAGTTCGATCGTCATGGGTTCTCCTAGGATCTCAAGGTTTCAGAATCTTAATAAAACTTAGCACGATCGCGACCCAAGCTCGGTTTGCAAAGGTTTTATTTAGCGGTAAGTTGACAGTGCTATTTTTATGTGAAATGGGGCGTGGGTGATGGCCTCGAACCAGGATATTTTACTGTTGCAGGCGGCTGAAAAGGGTCAAATTAACGAGGTGAGACGGGCGATCGCCGAGGGAGCGGATCCGAACGCGAGCGATCGCAACGGCACCACGGCGTTAATGGTCGCCGCACAACGGGGATTTGTAGAAATCGTCCGGGCGATCGTGGCGGCGGGGGGCGAGGTCAACCGAAGCCGTCACCAACACGGCACCACGGCGTTAATGTTTGCCAGTGCCAGCCATCAAGCGGATGTGGTGCGGATGCTGCTCGACAACGGAGCCGATGTCAATGCGACCAATGACGACGGCAGCACGGCGTTGATGGTGGCGGCGTTGAGGGGCAATCCGTTTATCGTGCAACGGTTGCTCGACTGTGGGGCCGATCCCACGATTCAAGACCGGGATGGGGATACGGCGTTGCGACTGGCGATCGCCCAAGGTCATACCCCGATCGCGCGGATGTTATTGGAAGCAGGGGCGGCGGTAGAGGCGATCGCCGACTGCGATCGTTTGTTCGAGCAGGCGGTCGAACGGGGCAACAGTGCGATGGTCGAACTGTTGTTAACGCGCGGGATCGACTGCCAGCAGGTCGATTGCGGCGCCGCCGTACTCGCGGCTTGCGAAGCCGGACAAACGGCGATCGTGCGGGCGTTACTGGCGGCAGGAGCGGACCCCAATTACGGCGATCGCGACGGCGAAACTCCCGCGATCGTGGCGGCAGATCTCGGCTATCTCGATGTGGTCGCCGCCTTACTCGATGCAGGCGCCGATCCCAATACGGCGAACCCGGATGGGGTGACGCCGTTGATGGCGGCAGCCTCCGGGGGTCATCTGGAGATCGCGATCGCCTTACTCGATCGCGGCGCCGAGATCGATCGCCGCGATCGCGATGGGGAAACGGCGTTAAATTTGGCCGTGGTCGAAGGCTATACCGATATGGTGCAACTGTTGCTCGATCGCGGCGCCGAGTGCCGAACTCGCAACCACTTGGGCGATACCCCCTTGTTAGTGGCGGCGCTCCACAACCGGGCGGAGATCGTCGCCGCCTTGCTCGACCGACAAGCGGATCCGAATGTCAGTAACTTGGGACAAACGCCGTTATTGCTAGCAGTCGCCCAAGGCGGTCAGGAAACCGTGGCCCGACTGCTCGAAGCGGGGGCCGATCCGAACCGTCCCAGCGAGGAAGGGAAAACGGCGTTGATGATGGCGGGCGATCGCAATGCGATCGCGATCGTCGAACGGCTGATCGCGGCGGGGGCCGATGTCAACCAACGCGATCGCTCGGGGGCCACGGCCCTGATGTGGGCGGGACATCGCGGTCATCTGGCGATCGTCAAGCGGCTGATCGAAGCGGGGGCCGATGTCAATTTGAGGAATCAAGGGGGTTATACGGCTCTGGCGATCGCCGAATATAACGGGTTTAACAGTGTGGTTCGCGCGCTCCGAGACGCAGGCGCCTTGGAATGAGGCGATCGCGCGTCCTGCCAATCCGGCAACATTGTAGTTTAACTTTTGAGGGGTTCGGGGAGCTATAAGTCCCGCGCTGTACGAAGCATCAGCGTCGGGATCCATGGACTCCCCGAGCTGGTCTCATCCCCACCCTGCGGGAAGGGTCAAGCCCTACGATGGGGATGAGACCAGCATTTATCAGCAGCTATAGTCTGTAGTAAATTATAGTCATGCTGACCGTGAACTACACCTACCGAATCTATCCAAATGTCGTACAGCAGACTGAACTGCGGTCGTGGCTTGAGACGTGCACAGGCGTATATAACTACGCTTTGCGCGAACTCAAAGACTGGATTGCTTCGCGTAAGTGTTCGGTAGACCGATGCTCGTTGGAAAAGGAATACATCATTCCCGCCGATGAGCCATTCCCGTCTTACCATCGTCAGCAGAATAACCTGCCCAAAGCGAAGAAGCAATTCCCGCATCTGGGTAAGGTGCATTCTCAGGTATTGCAGACCACGATTCGCAGACTGCACGATACCTGGGAAGTATTTCGGAAACGGGGATATGGATTCCCGCGTTTCAAAAAGTTCGGTCAGTTCAAATCCTTTGTGTTTCCCCAATTCAAGAACAATCCCATCAATGGCTTCACAATCAAGTTGCCAAAGATCGGGGAAGTACCCATCAACCTGCATCCCCCCTTCGCCCCCCTTTCAAAGGGGGGTTGGGGGGATACAGGTAAGGGTACTGTCCAGGGTACGGGGTACACAATGGTATGTTGTCGTCACGATTGAATCGGATATCTCGGTTCCCGATGTCCCGGTTCACGGTCGGACGATCGGGATTGACCTGGGATTGGAGCGATTCTTGACCGCTTCCGATCGCTCTTTCCAAGAGCGCCCTAAGTTTTTCAAGTCGATGCAACGCAAGCTGAAATTGCTGCAACGCAGAGCCGCACGAAAACAGAAGGGTTCTCAAAACTGGGAAAAGGCGCAAATCAAAGTGGCTAGAATGCATCACCGAATTGCGAACCGTCGTAAAGACTTCCATCTGAAAACGGCTCATCAGCTTTGCGACCGGGCGCCAACCATCTTTGCAGAAGATCTCAACGTCAAAGGCTTGACGCGAGGGATGTTGCGAACAGATTGTGTTGATGCTGCCTTCGGACAATTCCTGTCTCTGACAGAATGGGTGTGCTGGAAGCGAGGAGTCTACTTTGCTAAAGTCAATCCCAACGGCACCAGTCAAACCTGTCCCAACTGTTTTGCTACGGTGAGCAAAGGGTTGGAAGTCAGAGAGCATCATTGTCCTGAGTGTGGGTATCGGACTCATCGGGATCGTGCCGCCGCAGAGATGGTTTTGCATCGTGGACTAGAGAATGTAGTATCCCAGGGACTCTGGGGAACGGAAACCGCCTGTCAAGTCGGTCTGTCGGGGGTCTATGACCTAGATAAGTGGCGTGGGGCCCGAATACCCAATCGCGAGGTTGGGAAGCCCGCGCTGTAATCTTTGATTTAGCGTCGGGAGGATGTCACAAACCCGCTTTCTAGCAGAAAACGGGTTGCAAACGATCGATATTTGAACTCATTGAAGGATCCGAGCATTACAGTTAAACGGTGGGTCAACGAGACGACGGGTTAGGGAGAATGCCTTACTCGGCGATCTTGAGCCAGCCGCGCCGCACTGCATAAATCATGCGATCGATCGCGGTGCGTTCTTCATAGGGCAATGTTTCTTGGAGGAGAAACGTTTTTAGAAACTGACGTTGTTCTTTAGTAATTTGCCCGTAGCGATAGACCTGGAAAAATAGCTCGGCAATTTGGGATTGGGGGAGAAGGGCGGTATCTATCATCATTTTTTATAAATTCTTCTATTCTTAGTATGGAGGATAATTGACGATCGATCTGCGATCGATGCGGGAATTCATTTGTGAATTCGATCGGTCAAATATGGCGATCGCGATCGCGTGCAAAGGCGATCGCGATCGCACCCCCGATTCGCCTCCCGACTTTCGACCCAGAGCCTTTAGGGATCCCGTCCGCCTCCGATTTTAAAGGTTTTACAAGGGCGATCGACGGTTCCATTTGCGATCGAAATCACCGATAATCTTCGCTATAAAAACAGTAGATAATCCCTAAGAATGAAAAAACAAGTAATTAAAATACAGGGATTTATTGGTTTTTTAAAATTATAAAATTCTTGGCGATCGCGATCGCAATTTCCCCCTTAAAAAACGAGGTTTCAATAACGATTGAGTTCCTGGGTGGGGATGGCGATCGCCAAAAAGAACATTGGCAGGATCGATAGATTTGCGGATAGCATAAGTATCGATCGCGGGATTCTCCGCGATCGCACCTGTAACCCCAACCCGATTTCCGGCTCGCTACCCCCTTCGATCGACGGTTCGCTCTCGATGTCAAAAGTGCTGCTTTTTGGCAGCATTGCCCTTATTTTCGGGCAAAATCAGGGGAAATCTAATGGGTAGGATCGGAGGCTTCTTGATATAGGTAAGCCTCATTGCTTGCAGAGACAGACAACAAAGCGACATCTCACGAATCTCTCAATAACCGCCGTGTTTGCTCGATCCGTAACCCCAAGCAGAGTGGAGTGCGAACCGACGCTAACACGAAGGTTTTGAGAAAATATTCCTGACTACTCGGCTGAAAACTTTATGATGGGAAAGACGATATTGGGGGAGCGTTAGCGAACTAGAGAATCGCCTTTGTCTGTGCTCGTTGGAAACAGTCCATTTGTTCACGAAAGCAGGTTATGATTGCAAGCCAGACACGGTACGGGCAATACTTGACCCGCATAGCAGCTCTCGCCGCTAGCTACTTTGGCAGCGCCATTCTAGCCACTTGGATTCCCGGACTCGATCGCTACGTCTTACCCTTCGGCCCACCGACGGGGATAGCCCTAGCTGCTCTCGTCTTATTCGGAGAAAACTTGTGGCCCGGGATTGCGATCGCGGCGTTTGTGTTCGTTCAAAGTCAAACGATATCCCTGAGTTTGGCAATCGGTGCGGTATTTAGCAGCGTCGTGCAAGCATTAATCGCCGTCAAACTGCTCAAACGCTGCAAATTCAATCCGGCCCTGGAAAACCTGCGCGATGTGGTTTTACTCTTAAGTCTGGGGGGATTGTTGTCCACCGCGATCGGGTCCGGTTTGGGAGCGAGCTATCTTTACTGGGGCGGCGCGATCGCCCCCGAGGAACTCTCCAGTACGTGGCAGATTTGGTGGATCGAGGACTTCATGGGGATTTTGCTAATTTCGCCCCTGTTGCTCTCCTGGCGAGAATTACCGCCGATCGCAACCCGCCACAACTGGAAAAAACTGGTTTTACGGATTCTCGAAGCGACCACCTTAGTCACGGTTCTATTACCGATCAGTTGGATCGTCTTTTGTTCGCGTACCCGGGTTTACGTCGCCGAATATCCCCTCGAATATCTACCCTTTCCCTTCATGGTGTGGGCGGCCCTGCGGTTCGGACAACGGGGTACCGCCGTGGTCAACTTGATGGTGGCTGGGATGGCGATTTGGGGAGTGGCGCGCGATAGCGGACCGTTTCTGAAACATGCGGACAATATTACCCAGGCGATCGTCTCCCTACAAGTTTTTATGGCGGTAGTGGCGGGAACCGCCTTAGTTTTGGGCGCCGTGGTCGAACAACGGCGACATTTCGAGCGCTTGTTGCAACAGCGAGAAGCGAGTTTGACGAACGCCCAACGGATAGCCAAAGTCGGCAACTGGGATTTAGACCTCAAAGAACAACAACTGAAATGGTCTGACGAGCTCTATCGGATTCTCGGAGTAGAACCGCAGGCATTTGAACCGAGTTTGGAGAAGTTTTTAAAATACGTCCATGTCGAAGATCGCCCCTTAGTCGAGCGTTCCTTTGACAATGCGGTGCGAGGTTACCAACCTTACGCGATCGAATATCGGATCGTCCCGCCGTCGTGCGACGAGCAAATCGTTTACGAACAGTGCGAAATTAAAGGCTCGAACGTGACGGGAACGGTACAAAATATTACCGAACGCAAAAAATCGGAAGCGGCGTTGCGATCGAGTGAAGAGCGCTTTTCTAAAGCTTTTGATGCCAGTCCCCTCGGCATTGCCATCAGTACCTTAATCGACGGCAAGTTTGTCGATGTTAACAATAGTTTTTTGCGCTTGTTCGGTTACCCACGCGACGAATTAATCGGTCAGACCTCTTTCTCGTTGGGAGTTTGGCTCGACGATAACGAGCAACGGGCGAAACTGCTCGAAGTCCTCGAAACTTACGGTTCGGTGAGCAATTATGAAATTAAATTTTGTACCAAATCCGGGGAAGTGCGCGATGGGTTGCTGTCGATGGAGGCGATCGATCTCGGCTCGGAGCGCTGTATTCTAACGATGATTAGCGATATTACCGAACGCAAGCGGGCGGAGGAACTGCGGCAGGCGAAAGAAGCGGCGGAAGCGGCGAATTATGCTAAAAGTGCGTTTCTGGCGAATATGAGCCACGAATTACGCACGCCCCTGAATGCGATTATTGGTTACAGTGAAATTTTACAGGAAGATGCGGAAGATTTGGGACAGGAAGAGTTCGTCCCGGATCTAAAAAAAATTCACGGTGCGGGGAGACAGTTGCTCGCCTTGATTAGCGATATTTTGGATTTATCTAAAATCGAAGCGGGTCGCATGAGTTTGGATTTAGAAAAGATCGAGATCGACAAGTTAGTGTGGGAAGTGGTCAATACGATCCAGCCCGCGATCGATAAAAATAGCAATCAGTTAATCATCGATACCGCCGATGACATTGGGGAGTTTTATGCGGATGTGGCTAAAATCCGGCAAGGATTGCTCAATTTGCTCAGTAATGCGGCGAAGTTCACCGAAAATGGCGAGGTTAAATTGTCGATCCGCCGCGTCAAAGACGGCTATTGTTTGGGGGAGGAGTTCGCCGACGAGTTGCCCCGCCTCGATTGCGAGTTGGTGGTGTTCGAGGTGAGCGATACGGGAATTGGCATGAGTCCGAAACATCTGGCACAGGTGTTTCAGCCGTTCACTCAGGCGGATATTTCGACGACGCGCAAATATGGGGGAACGGGGTTGGGACTGACGATTACTCAAAAGTTTTGTCAGATGATGGGGGGGACGATTCAGGTCAGCAGCGAGTTGGGGAAAGGATCGACGTTTACGATCGCCCTTCCCGCTTCAGTGCAGCCCCTACCGACGTCACAGGTGCTGGTGGAGGAAAGCTGAGCCGACGGATGGGCGAGGGTCGCGGATTGGATTATGATAAGAGGTTGAAATCATTAGCTATTTCGGGTCTCGACATAAGATTATGGATATTTTGACATTGGGTTGGTCTTCGTTGTTGGTGGTGTTTACCTTTTCGATTTCCCTCGTGGTTTGGGGTCGTAACGGCTTCTAAATCGCGATCGCGACGGGCGAATCCGTGAGGGTCGCGCCTCGCGCGATCGCCCTCCATTGTCTTGGGGCTAGCTTAATGCACAAAAGTTAGCCCCATTTTTTGGATCGATTGCCCTGTAAATTTTCCCAGAGGACTCGCAAAATGACAGGCAAACAAATTTTGATGCTCGTCGGCGATTTTGTCGAAGATTACGAAGTGATGGTGCCGTTTCAAGCCCTGCAAATGGTCGGTCATACGGTGCAGGCGGTTTGTCCGCACAAAAAAGCCGGAGAAACGGTACGAACTGCGGTTCACGATTTTGAGGGAGACCAGACCTATAGCGAAAAACCGGGACATAATTTTACGCTCAATGCCTCGTTTGAGGCGATCGACCCCTCGGCGTTCCATGCTTTGGTCGTTCCCGGCGGACGAGCGCCGGAATATATTCGGTTAGAAGATCGAGTGTTAGAGATCGTGCGACATTTCGCCACCCATGACAAGCCGATCGCCGCTATCTGCCACGGCTTGCAGGTGTTGACGGCTGCGGGAGCGATCGAAGGCAAGCGCTGCACCGCCTATCCCGCCTGCGGTCCGGAAGTCGAGCGCGCTGGCGGAATTTATGTCAGCACTCCGGTCGATCGCGCCGTCGTCGATGGCAATTTGGTCACGGCCCCCGCCTGGCCCGCCCATCCCGCCTGGTTGGCCGAGTTCCTCAAGGTCTTGGGAACCCGCATCGAACACGGCAAAATGGCTCGGGTGTGAGGGTTTTGGCCAAAAGTGAGGCAAGCTTTGCCTCACTTTTGGGGTTAGGATGAGGTTAAGCATTAAGCTTGTGCAATTGTGGCGATCCAATTTGAGTGAGGGGCGATCGACCCTGTTTGAGAGGAGGCAATCGCTGCAGAATCAAAGGACAAAGGGCTGCGATCGGGTTATCCTGAATCTCTCTACCTTTGTATTTTTGTATTGTACCCTTTAGGGCTTTGAATACAAAATTTTATACTATAGTTGTCAACCCTCGATCTCTCTCATTATTTTAGAAAAATGGGATAAAATCGTGCATTTGAAGTCTAAAAATACTTAAAATGTACGATTTTATCCCTTATACAGCACTCGGGCGTCTGATGAGGTACAGTGCCGATCCCCCTATCCCCCCTTCGCCCCCCTTTCAAGGGGGGTTGGGGGGATTTCGGGGGGAACGAGGAAAGTCCCCCTTTTTAAGGGGGATTTAGGGGGATCTATAGCGTTTTTTAAGCCCGTGAGGTACATCAAACTCAACCCAATCCCGAAATCAAGAGATTCCGCCATACCTCAGCAGACTGAGAAATGCTGTAGCTAACGCGATTCTAACGTCAATAATTGAGCTTTACCATCAATTGCAAAAAAGACAGTTTCTTGGCGCAATTCCTGCAAGATTTCAACTAAGAAATTTTCAAGAAATGATTCTGCTTGTTTCAATCCTAAATCATTAGTCCACGCTTCAATCTCAAAGATAACTTCTTTTACTAAACCGTAATTTTCACTTTCGTAAAAACCAAAGAAACGCTTGCAGATTGTTCCGCCAAACTGCTGAGAGAATAGTAAATTAGCGCGATCGAGAAAAGCCGATGTATCTGCTTTTCGATCGCCATCAACTGTTGTAGGAATGAGGACGCGCAGGTGATGATTATAATGTTGGCAAACCTGCAATTTTTGCGGTTCCAGAGAAACGGGAGCGATCGCCTCACCCAAGTTCAAAGAAGGGGCAAACAAATAAGATTGATTCGAGCTGTTCATTTCAACCTCTCAGATCGATAAAGCCATTGACATCCGGGGGATTTCCGGTGTTATTTTATTTACCGTCAAATACAGTATTTTTTATGCAAACCGTATTCAATTCAGGTCATAGTTTGGCTTTCTCCGGCAACTGCACCCCTCCCTCAAGAGGTTTTCCGACGGCAAGGGTAGGGATTACCCAAACTGAGAGAACCTACCCCTAACGCCACCCCTAACATTTTAAATTATCTCATCCGTTCCTTCCCTCAAAGATCGAATAATTCGGCGCAAAATAGAGCGTAACTCCTCACGATCGCCTTGGGTTAATTCCTCCTCCTTTAATTGCAAATCAATTTTTCGACGACCACCTATAGAGTGAGCCATGAGTGATTCCAGTTCCTGGGCGGCACATTCCACTTGTAGGGGTTCCTTACTTTGTAATAATAAAGCACTTTCTAGTTGAGCGATCGCCGCCAAACGTTCCTGCTCAGACCAGTTGCCGTGACGTTGCCAATACCTTTCTAACTCACCGAGCCGATCGCTTCTTCCTAATCTTTCTGCATTTTCTAATAAATCGATCAGCCGCTCTCTTGAGAGTAACTTATTCCGCTTAATTTTGAGCCTCGGAAAGTCTACATTCAACGCAGGAACAAAACCGACGATCGCCCCCCAGGTTTCCTCGGCGTTGACAGCCACGGCAAGATATGCAATGCGATCGCTCATCACCGCTTGTTCCGGAATTTCAAAAAACTCTGCATTCGGTGGCAGTTGCAAACATTCAACCGTTCCTAAAAACTGCTCTTCCTCAAAGATTTGCAAATCTGCCAAATCGCTCAAAACCTGTAAACAAGGATTCCAAGGACTACTTTTCTCGATCGCGCAATCATAACCTAAACGATTGAGATAGCGACTCACTACCCAAACCGCGATCGCCCGTTGACGAACCCCTTCAGCTTGCTGCGGACTCAGCCGAACGAGGGAGCGGTCTAACTGTGCGTAGAAACTCGGCGGAATCGCCACTCTTTGTCCAAATGTTTCATTCAGTTCGCCAATCATGATTCCCCTATTCAACTATTCAAACTCTCTAAATTCTGTTAAAATGACTCCAGATCTTTCATTGAAATGAAGCGGCTACAGTAGTTAACCGATCTTGGCTAAAGTTGTCGCCGAAGCCGATCGCCCATCTCCTCCAAGAGTGGTTTTAGCTTTCTCTCCCAAATGGAATTCATCGAACCTGCGGGCATATCGAACGCTTTAGCCAACTTGCTCAAAGTCCACTTTTCCCCGCAAGAAGCAAAATCGTACAACTTCAGCAACACCTGTTGAGCCGTAATTGGCGGCGGCGGCGTTTTACGAACCCAGGTCGTCTTCAAAACCCCCGTCGGATCGGTTTCTAACTCCTCACGCACCCGTTCTAACCGGGGTACGCTCTCTGGTTCAGCCTCCACCGCATTAATATCGAGAGCTTCCCCCGTTCTCGGATCTTTGGGATTTGGGTGAATCGATTCTTTCTCTTGTTGGCGCAGATCTTTATAGATCCCTTTACAGCGTCGATTCCAAAGCGTAAGGGGACTGGCATCGCCTTTATCCGGGTCGTAGGCTTTTTCTTGGGCCGTACCTTTCCCGCGAATCCGGCCATTGATTTTGTGCTCTATATACTCCCACGCCTTGTCCGAAGCTTCTAGATAAAGTAGATCGTTGTCAAACAACGGAGCGTATCCGCGCCAAAAACACTTCTTTGGCGCCTGCATCATCAAGTGTAACCCCTTGCGGCGTAGGCGCTTGCGCTCCTTCGGTGACGAGGTATGCAGCGCTTGCCGAAAAATCTCCTTTAACTGTTCGTGAATCGGATGGGATTCGTTCGGGGTCATCTCAATCTTCCTCAACGGACTGGACTGGAGATGATTATCTCTCACAAATCGCATAGTTGACCTCCAAATTACAGAAATCAAAAATCTACTGCGGGCCTTATACCGGTTTTCAAAAATAAGGAGAGAGATCGAGGGTTTTGAAAAACGGTATGACCCGTCCCCAGCCCGCCGGGGAGGAGTTGGGTTCGGGTCGTTGCACGGGAGGGTTGACATCACACAACCGCTCAATCCCCACTGGATGCCCTCTTAGCCCAATCCATAACAAGCCAATCCCGCCCAATGACAGGGATGCTCGAACGGACGCTCTTCTGCGCCAAACTTATCGATGAGTTTGGCCGCATTTCCGATCTCCATCAACTGTTTGGGGTCGTGATTCGGTAAATCAGCAATTCGGTTTTGTTCCGCCTCTAGAAACTCCCGCAACGGTTCGCCGTACTGCTCCTCAAAGGCTTGCCCACTCATTTCGCGCAGGTGGCGTTGGGCGCTTTGTAACGCCTGCAGACGATTGAGCCCCGCCTTACGTTGTTCGTGATACAAACTCGACAACAACGCCGATGAGAAATCGTAAATCGACCACTGACTGGCGATGACCCCCCGCGCCCCCGCACAGAGGAATCCGGTACTGAGCGCGACAGGCTCGTCAACGGCGCTATTCGGGACAAATAACCCGGTTTCACAACAGGAGAGATACACCTCCTCCAATTGCGGAAAACGCCAACCGGGCGCAAACAGTTGACTGACCGTAATCGTGCCGTCGCTGAGGCGTAAACCCGACTCTAGGGGATTGTCCGTGCGACTTTGGGCGTGGTGAGAGCTGACCAGACGATGGGTTTGAGCCAATAACTGGCGGTAAGCCGTCACCGTGGCTTGGGAACCGATCAACCGCCGCGTCGGATCGACATCGAACAACTGGCAGACGGTCTCTCCCTCAAAAGAACTGAACAGCAAATCATCCGTCGTATTTTCGACCGTGCCGTACTGAGGCAAGGAGAGGGGTTCGCGACGGTGGCAGAAGTTCAGGACTTGTAAGCTGGGAGCATAACGCAGGCGGAATCGATCGCCGAGATAGCGCTCCTCCCCGGAAATGGGTACGGCAGCGAAGGGAATTTGATGCAGGAACAAGTGAGGAACGACGACCAATTCTTCAATCCCTTGCAAGTATTCCTCGATCAGGCGATCGAGTTCCAGGCGTCGGGCCAGTTCGGCGAGGGTCTCTGGCATATGTCGCCGCCATCGGTTTTTTTTGTTGAGATAGGGAATCGCCCACGTTGTCCTCAACCACTGTTGTAAGTTCCGGTAACCCTGTCCTCGGCAGGTGAAGCACTCAGGCCGATCGCTTCCCGGACGCAAAATCAAGATGTGAGTATGGTCGTCGGTGGTATAGAAATTGAGTAAAGCAGTCTTTTCTGCCCGCAGACGTTCAAAATCCTGGAGTTGCGGCGGTTGGACTTGCTGTAGTTTGGCGACGACTTCGTCGATACGGCTCAGTTCGTCGAGGATGGCTTGTTTTTGTCGTTCCAGTTGCTCGATTTCCGCAGTGGCGGCAGAGATGGCGGCACGCTGGCGAGACCGCAGTACGGAACCTTTGGGCTGCTTTGCCGTTGTCGCCCCTCCGGAGTTGGGGTGAGTTGGCTCCGTCGGGGAAGCCTCTACCGGATCCTCCGGGGACGAAGGGGAAGCCTTACCCTCTTGTTGTTGTTGCTGATGCTCTGCACGGCATTGGGCAATCTGCCGATCGAGGTTGTCGAGTTGTTGCAACCTGTCTCGAACTTGTGGGGGAATCTCACCGTCGGCATAGAGGTCCGCCGTGGCCATTAAGTCTACAAGGCGTTTGGCACGAACTCGCTCGACGATTTCGAGGGCAGTGGCAAAGTCGTTGAGGTTAATCGCAGCTTGGATCGCGTTTTCATAAACAGAGATCGACTCGGCCACGATCTGCTGGCGGCGCTCCTCGCTGACTGCCGAACGGCGCGAACCCTCAATCGCTGCGATCGCGCGTCCATACTGGGTTAAGGCTTGTTGCCAATCTCCCTCTTTGAAGGCTAAGTTTCCCCAGTTGCGAGCAGTCCGCAGACATTCTAAAGGGAACAGTTCCGCAGTCCAGACCGTGAGGGCTTGCTCGTAGCAGGCGATCGCCCGTTCCAGGTTCTCCCCGCGATCGCCTGTGGGTAGCTTGGAGTAGGCAGTACCGAGGTTGTTTTGGGTCATGGCCCAATCTAAGGGGGCGCGGTCCGCAGTCCTGACCGTGAGGGCTTGCTCGTAGCAGGCGATCGCCCGTTCCAGGTTCTCCCCGCGATCGCCTGTGGGTAGGTCCGAGTAGGCATTGCCGAGGTTGTTTTGGGTCGTGGCCCAATCTAAGGGGGCGCGGTCCGCAGTCCTGACCGTGAGGGCTTGCTCGTAGCAGGCGATCGCCCGTTCCAGGTTCTCCCCGCGATCGCCTGTGGGTAGCTTGGAGTAGGCATTGCCGAGGTTGTTTTGGGTCGTGGCCCAATCTAAGGGAGCGCGGTCCGCAGTCCAGACCGTGAGGGCTTGCTCGTAGCAGGCGATCGCCCGTTCCAGGTTCTCCCCGCGATCGCCTGTGGGTAGGTCCGAGTAGGCATTGCCGAGGTTGTTTTGGGTCGTGGCCCAATCTAAGGGGGCGCGGTCCGCAGTCCTGACCGTGAGGGCTTGCTCGTAGCAGGCGATCGCCCGTTCCAGGTTCTCCCCGCGATCGCCTGTGGGTAGCTTGGAGTAGGCATTGCCGAGGTTGTTTTGGGTCGTGGCCCACTCTAAGGGGGCGCGGTCCGCAGTCCTGACCGTGAGGGCTTGCTCGTAGCAGGCGATCGCCCGTTCCAGGTTCTCCCCGCGATCGCCTGTGGGTAGGTCCGAGTAGGCAGTACCGAGGTTGTTTTGGGTCGTGGCCCAATCTAAGGGGGCGCGGTCCTCAGTCCAGACCGTGAGGGCTTGCTCGTAGCAGGCGATCGCCCGTTCCAGGTTCTCCCCGCGATCGCCTGTGGGTAGCTTGGAGTAGGCATTGCCGAGGTTGTTTTGGGTCGTGGCCCACTCTAAGGGGGCGCGATTGTGGGGGTAGGCTTCCAGAATCAAGTGATAGAGCCGAATCGCCATCCGTAGATTTTGTTCTCGACCTCCTCGGGGATAGTCTTGAAGACAAATAGCGATGTTTCCGATCGCTCCAGCCAGCCGCTCTTGCAACTCCCGGCCCTCCGATGCCGCAACGACCTCAAGCATGTGCCTGGCATCATCGGCGAGGTCCGGGTCGAGTTGTCCCCCTCGCCGATCCAGTTCTCGATTGACTGACTCCGCTCCCCCGCTCATTTGCGCTTGCAGCAACAGTGACAATAACCCAGATCTTGCAGCTAATCGGATCTTTTCCCCGGCGTCCCTCGCTCCTGCTTCCCCAGTTGCCAATACTTGGCGCACTTGTTCCCGTCCCTGCTGCGCCAACGTCACGGTCCCGTGCAAGATCCGCCAAAACTGCCGCGCACTCAGTTCGCTATCTTCAATCGGCAGATCTACCTGTAAGCGCACTTCCCCGTCTGCCGGATCTCGTTGCCATCGCGCCAGTTTCGATCGCCAACCGAGATGCAGCAAGCTTTGTAATGCCGCTTGCCCATGGGGTTCGTCCCCAGCGATCCTCAAGAGTTCGGGAACCACAAACCGGATAAATTCTCCGTGTTCGTCAACGGCGATCGCGATCCTGAGCCCCTTCCGTTGCAACACGAGCCATTGTTCGTCCGCGTTCGGATCGTATTCCCAGTTTTCCCGGTCGAGAAATTCACAAATTTGGTTAAATCGCATCTTTATTGTTCCTAGTTGTTTCTATGGTGAAATCACGAATTTTTGCATCACACCCTCGCCGAAGAAGCCACCCCTAACCCCTGCCTGGAGGGGAGGGCGTGCGATCGCTTCTAGGCAGGGATCCCGTTAAGAACCGGGTGGGTCGGCTATTCCCCTTCCTGTAACTGTTCCAACTGCATCTGGAGTTCGGCTAGACTCTCGCCGGGCAAGATCTCTCGTAGGGCTGCTGCCATTTGTGCGATCTGCGTACTCATGCGATCTGTGTACTCAGGGGTTGAAAGCCCGGGTCTTCCCCAGTGACCAAGACAGTGTTTAACCGCTCGATCGCGCGATCGGTCAGTTGAATCAAGGCACTCAACAGCCGATTGAATTGGTTTTCGCTCAAGGGTGCATCTTCCAACGCCAGGGCTACACTGGTTCGTACTTCGCCATCGTCGGGGTCGTACTCCCAGCGCAGTAATTTCACCTCCCAGGCAATGGCTAACATGGTCTGGAAGGCGACCCCTTTACAGACGTGGTCTTTGAGAAATAGCAGTTGGGGTGCACAGAGTTCTAAATATTCCCCTCCCTCGTGTAACTGGATAACAATCATGAAGTTTTCCACTACCTCGGATTTCACTCCAGTAACAATGCGGTTGCGTTCCGGTTCGAGGTGGTAGAACCAACTGCGACGATCTAGAAAATGGGCGATTTGTGTTAGGGTGGTTGCCATAGGTTGAACTCCTTGAGGAGGGTTGCGCTCCTGCTGTGCGTGTTTCTACAGGTGTTAACTCTGGGAAGGCATTTTTTTATGCACCTGTAGCCTCTCTGGAAGCGGCGAGCGAGTTCTCAAACTGCACTCCTCCACAGCAAGATCGCGCTAGATTGAGATTTGTACCGACAAAGCGGGTTAAACCCGTTTGAATGCTAATGGCTGTATTTTGGCTATTTCTCGTCTTCTTTGTCTTGCTGCTGATTTCGGCAACGCCGTTGCTGGGATCCTTTAACATCAAAGGATCCCTGGAATTCATGTTGATTCTGTTCGGGATCTTCTTCGTTGGCGGTTGGATTTTGTTTCTCTGTTTCCCCTTATTTTCATAAAAAAAGGACACGGCAGCGCCGTATCCCGAGAGTTTATATTTCAAATAGGGATGGATTAAGCGGCGGTGGTCGCGCCGAACTGGGTCAAGTAGCGGAAAGCTTTGACGATCGCCGTCGCACAAACGTAGGGGGACGTATCGTAAAAGGCGCGCCACGCGGCGGCTTTATCCTCGTCGTAGCGATCGCCGCGTTCGGGATGGCGGTCCAACCACGCCAAGCGTACCGCATGACCGATCAACACGTCGAGGACGATATACTCTTCAATCTGCAAACTCGGGTTGCGTTCGCAAATCGCCGCCAACTCCATCAGCGTCTCGATATTCACTTGGCGGTAGGCGGGGGCCTGAATCTTGTTGAGCAGATGTTCCACCCGCAGGGCGAAATTTTTCTCACCCGGTGTCATCTCTGCCAAAATAAGCTCGCTGTCGATGCGGTTGCGCCGTTCTAACTTATCCCCGACGACAATCCCCTTGCAGTGACGCAGCACTTCCCACACCCGGGGATAAAAATCCTTGGGAACGCGACAGGCGGCCCCGTCCAACTGGCGACGGCGGTGCCAACTTTCTAGGGTTTCGTCGGGGTCGTGAGGAGAGGGTAACACGACCCAATCGATTTCCTGTTCCGGCTGTCTCACGTGTAAAGATTCCTGTTGCTTCAACAGTTGATTCATCCCGGCGAAGCCTTCGAGTACTTGACGCAAGCGGGTTTTAATCTCGAACGGACTCAACTCCATCAGTCGTTCGTAGGCTTCGTCCTGGGTCAACTTCAACTCTTTGGCGAGTTCGCTGGTCAACAGTAAGATGAAATAACTGATCCGCAAGATCAAAAATCCTTTAAACAAATGGGGGTCGGATTTGATCAGCAAACCCATATAAATGAGGATTTCCTGGGTTAAAACCCGTTCGCGGATGTCTTCGCTGCAAAATTCGGCGATTTTCTCGACGACTTCGGTGTGAGACATGGGGCGATCGATCGCGGAATCTTCGCTAAACGCTTTACCGACCGCAATCAATTTCTGGCGCACGAGAATATCGGTGACCGCATCGGATAAGCCGATATCGACTTTTTTCAACAATCCGGCGGCGTGACGGACGACGGCCCAATGAATTTTCGGTTCGCCGGGACTGTCTTTTTCCGAGGGGAGGCGATCGCGTCCGGCGGTTCGTTCGGCGAGCAGTTCGGAACTCATCGGCCTGCCGTTACCTGCTTTATAATACACTTCCTCGATTAAATCGGCGACGGTGACCGGGCGATCGCCCCGACCCAATCCAGTATCGAACTCCAACCCTTTGAGGCGCGATAACGTTCGCAACCATTCGATTTGTTCGTACAAGTTTTCCGACTGGCGCAAACTAGAAATCAACAGGTTCAAATCGGTTTCGCATTCGATTGCGAACTCTTGCGTATTGCTCAACGGCTGGTTTTTACCCGGATGATACGCCAGGAAATAACAGGCGGGCTCGGCTTTTTGTACCGGAGCTTCGGGAAACTCGAAATCGTGCAGGTATTCGATCCGCTCGATACTACTCGTGAGCATCAGTTGATTGAGCCGCCCCAACCGCACCGGGGTTCCCTGACAGTTCCCGCTTCGCAGTTCTTTCATCAGTTCGAGCAACGCGGGTAAAATCCCTTCTCCGGCGCCACTGGTTTCGAGCATGGCGGGGGTCAGCAACAAGGTCACCGTGGGACGTCCGACCCCCTGACCGCCGATTTGTGGTTTGCGCCACCAATGGCGGTGAATGTAAGCCAGTTCGCTTTTAATTTGGGCGACCAGGAAATGATAATCGAGGGTGAGATAAAATTCCTGCTGGTCGAGGAAGGACGGTAAAAACACCATCGTTTCCCCGCGAATGCGAAAAATATTAGAGGTGGTTAAACTCCGCAAGCGCCGCAGGGGACGTCCGCTCAGTCCGAGTTTGTCGTTACGTCCGATCTGAGTATAGGCGGCGGCGAGTTCTCGTGCTTGCCGAATTTGGATCGGTTCGACTTCGGCGGGGGTTTGGGTGGCGATTCCGTGATAGGCGAGTTCCGCTTGCAGGTCTTCGTCTTGGGCCAGTAAGGCGATTTGTACCACGGGTTTGCGGTGTCCGGTGGCGTGGCGATGGCGTCCGAGGGGGTCGAGGTCGCCGCGATTGATTAAGCCGTCGGCGAGCAGTTGACCGAGAAAATAGAGGCTTTGAGCCCAAACGAGGGGGATGTTGTCGTTGGGGAGTCGTTCTTGGGAGTGAGGGTTGGCGCGTTCGGCTTCGACGCGATCGCCGCTCACATAGTACAGTTCCGGTAAGAGGCGATAACCGTCGCGTTCGACCAAGACGGATTCGAGGCGCTCTTGGTATTCGGAGATCGCCGCGCGATCGCCCCGGAACAGGGCGTCTAACAATAAATAAGCAAAAAATAACGGCCACTCACATTCGATATGCTCGAACTGTTGCAGTTCCCACGGCTCGTAATGCAGCCGCTCCGTATCTTCTAAAACCGTTTGGTGACCGTCGCGCAAAAACCGCTTACAGCCGTATTTCCCTTGCAGTTTGTCGATGATTTTATTGCGAGTGCGATCGATTAACTCTGCATCTTCCACGGCAAACGCGGGAAAGCCGATCGTACTTAATAACGCCGCATCCACTTCTTTAGAACTCGACTCGCGCGGCAATAGCGATTCTAAGGTCATCCGCGCCCGCGCGATCTCGTCGCCGAGGACGTGGATCGTCGATAAGTGAGAACCGCGCACCCCAAACAAGTCGATCCCGTTAATCGCTTCTAACGCCGCCAGGGCTATCCCCACCGAGGAGGCGTTGAGTTCGGGATTGCCTTTATTAATTTTATTGCCCCGTTCCCAGATGCCGTAATCCGGGGTGCGATAGGTGCGTCCGATGTAGTAAACCAGATTTTGGATAAAGTTCACTTCATCGAGGGTATAGATGATGTTGAGCCCGGAGGCGGTCATCTGGGCTAACATCAGCAAGAATAAGGAGGTCGCGTCGAGTTGCAGGTGTCCCCACTCGTCATCGCCGACGACGGTGGTCCCGGTTCGGGTGTCGTATTTGGCGTGCAAGCAGTCGAGAGGGGAGTTGGTTTCTTTGAATTTTTCGACTTTGTCCGCTTGACTCATCATCGAGAAGAGTAAGCCGCGCATCAGTTTGACGACGCTATGTTCGAGTTCGTAGGTTCGCCCGTCTACATCTTTATTGTTGCGATACGCCAGGGCTAGCCCCCAAACGGCGAGGATACTGTAGACGTTATCTCGAACCCAAGCATCGGTGTAATCGCCGTGGGCGTTGACTGCGGTACTGGCGGGGAGTAAGCCCGTAATCGGATTTTGGCGGACGAGGATGATGTCGTGAATTTGACGGTAGTAATACTCTAGACGTGCTTGACGTTGTTCGGTCGGTAAGGCCATGAGGTTTATTCGGTGGTTGCCGGAGGATCGGGTGTGGGAAGGGGAAAGATCGAACAGAATTTAACAGTGAAGCTATCGAAGGCGGAACGGAATCGGCGCGATCGCCTGTCCGGCCTCAAGTGTATTATCCCATCCCTTAAACCTCGCGATCGCGCCGGGTTCCATGGCGGCGATCGCCTCCACCCCGGCCAGGCATCTATACCAAATCTTTATCAAAATTGCAACCATCTTTTCCTGACCTTTACCACAAAGGGGGGTAAATAGCAATATCTTTAGAAGATAGAGTTAAAGACAATCTTTTGTCACACTCTCCGGCTTGGATGCCCTCAGTCTACGAACGGAGAGGGAAATCACGAGCCGTTTCTTCTTTTTATTGCCAAGGGCGATCTTGCCCAGCCTGTTAAATCTGAGGTGATAGCTATGTCTTCTCGCTATAACGAACACAATGCTCCTTTCGTCCGCATTGTCTATTCTAAAGTCCACATAAATGGCAAAATGCAACTCGTTCCGATGGAATTGTACGCCGATGGTTCTGTCAAACGCAGTGCTTGAGGTTTTGACGGCGCGATCGCCCTTTTTCAAGTTTCAAAATTTATCGTATCCGAACTAACAAGGAATGGCAGGCACGCGATCGCGTGCCTTTTTTTGTTCTTTTTCTCTCGATTTGACCCTTGCTCTCTCTGGGAATTGGGGCGATCGCCCCGATCGCTTTAGTTTTCTGTCGGTAATAATTCGATACGATATTGAGTGGCAACGTAATAAAAAAAGCGATAGTAATCGTCAAAAACTTCGCTCGGCGATCGCCCTCGCCATTGATAGCGAATGTCATCGCGAACGATGGTGAGCGTCATCGAACTTTCTCTGGTTCCCAACTCGACGGCGAGGGCGCCGTGTAAACCCTGTGCGGTGGTAAAGTTTTCCGGTTTGAGCGGCGCCGGATGGTCTTGGGTCGCATTCAAACCTTGGATGTTGTATCCTCCCCAACCGCGAATTTCGACGGTGGGGTTTTTGGGGTCGAAAAACACTTGTCCGTCCCCATTACTGGGGATCGGCCCGACAATCCAATTGCTCGGATAGGGAAACTCGAAACCGTAGCGCTCGTTATGATAGGTCTTCCAATGAATCGCTTCCGATCTGTGTTGTGAAGGCGAACAGCCACTCAACAAGACGACCAGACCGAGCAAACAGCCGACCTCGGTCACCTTCTCTATCCATTTGGAGCTGGCAGAACCCTTCATGACCCGTATAGTTGCTCCCGTCGATCTCTAGATCTCTAGGTCGATCTTGGCATTAGTTCGGTTTCGCGGCGATCGCGCGATCGCGCTGTAAGTCTATCGGGAGCGGCAATTTCGGCTAATTTTTCTCTTCCCACGGCGAGTCCCCCGCCCCGGCGATCGCCCGGTTAATGTAACGAAATATTACAATAATGACGTTAAAGCGTCTTGCCATCTTGACAGCCACCGATCCCCCCGCTATGGTGTGATTCATACCCGGGTAAATCAATTCTGCGTCCTATGCAAGATAAGCAAAAGGTTACATTGTATCTGCCTCCCGAACTGCATCGTCAGCTCAAGATACGAGCGGCAGTAGATTCCGAACCGATGTCGGCGATCGCCGAACGGGCGATCGAGTTTTACATGACTCATTCCGAAGCGATCGAAGAATTGGAATCTTCTTACTACGGGCGAACCCACCAGGTTTACAACTGCCCCGACTGTGCCAGCTCCGTAGTGATTCGCGATGGCGAACTGGTCTCCCTAGGGAACCGACCGAGCATCATCGCTGACGACGAGTTACCCGTAGATAAAGTGGAAACCGTCAAATCCAAAAACGACCAGCAAGGAGAAGAACAACTCGTCCCTTGCTAACGGCTCAATCTTCCAATCGAGGAGATGTTTGCTCCTGACTACCGAGAAGGGGCATTAGGATAAGCGCACTGTAGGCACCGTCTCTAATTAGGTCGATCGTCATGAAAGAAGAGCTCAGCATCTTAATCCAAGCTCAATATCCACTGATCTACCTCGTCACTTCCGAGGAAGAGCGGGCCGAGCAAGCTATCTCGACGATCGCTCAGGTCAAGCCCCAGCAACGGCTGTTCGTATGGACGGTCACCCACGGGATAGTTGAGTACGGTCAACCCTTGAACACGACCCAACACAACACCGTATCGCCGGAAGCGGCGATCGAGTGGGTTATCCGTCAGAGAGAGCCAGGTCTTTACGTATTCAAAGACTTGCATCCCTTTATCGAGTCTCCGGCAACCACGCGCTGGCTCAGAGATGCGATCGCGAGCTTCAAAGGCACCCAAAAAGCGATTATCCTGATGTCGCCCATCCAGCAGGTTCCCATCGAACTCGAAAAAGAAGTCATCGTCTTAGACTTTCCCCTTCCCAATCTTTCCGAGCTCAACGAAGTTCTCAGCCAAAGACTCGAAGGAAGTCGCAATCGGCGCATCAGTACCGACACCCGCGAAAAGCTACTCAAAGCGGCATTAGGGCTGACCCGAGACGAAGCCGAGAAAGTCTATCGGAAAGCCCAAGTCACCAACGGACGACTCACCGATTCCGAAGTCGAGATCGTGCTGTCCGAAAAGAAACAGCTCATCCGACGCAACGGCATCCTCGAATATATCGAAGAAGACGAAACCCTCGACTCCGTAGGCGGACTCGAAGAACTCAAACGGTGGCTGAGGCAACGTTCCAATGCCTTCACCGAACGGGCGCGAGAATACGGTTTACCCCAACCTAAAGGGATGTTGATCCTCGGCGTCCCGGGATGTGGAAAGTCCCTGATCGCGAAAACCACTGCTCGCTTGTGGAGCTTGCCCTTACTGAGACTGGATATGGGCCGCGTCTACGACGGTTCGATGGTCGGTCGGTCCGAAGCGAACTTACGCAACGCTCTCAAAACCGCCGAATCGATTTCGCCAGCCATTCTGTTCATCGACGAACTCGACAAAGCTTTTGCGGGAAGCACCGGGTCGGCAGACTCCGACGGAGGAACCTCCAGCCGCATTTTCGGCTCCTTCCTGACCTGGATGCAAGAAAAAACCTCTCCCGTCTTCGTGATGGCGACGGCGAACCGCGTCGAACGCCTCCCCGGCGAATTTCTCAGAAAAGGCCGCTTTGACGAGATCTTCTTCGTAGACCTTCCCAACAACGAAGAACGCCAAGATATTTTCAACATTCACCTGTGCAAACGCCGTCACGATATCTCTCGCTTCGATATCGAACAACTGGCCAAAGTCTCCGACGGATTTTCCGGCGCAGAAATCGAGCAAGCCGTCATTGCCGCGATGTACGAGGCATTTGCTCAAGATAGAGAATTCACGCAGTTGGACATCATCGCCGCGATCAAATCGACGCTGCCATTGTCCAAGACCATGACCGAACAAGTCACGGCCTTGCGCGAATGGGCCCGGCAGCGCGCCCGTCCGGCTGCATCCTCCGTCGCCGAATACCAGCGATTGGAGTTCTAAAAGCTTTCTCCTGACTTCCCAATCAGGAGTAAAGGCTAGTAAGGATAACTTGCTAGCAGTTCCCAAAAAACGCCGCCCTCAATAAGCGGCTCCCTTGATAATCAAAACGTTGTCGTTTCTCTCGAAATCCTACTGGAGGAAATCCCAATGTCTCACTTTAGCACTCTTCGTACCAAAATCACCGATTCCGAAATCCTGAAAACCTCTCTGCGCGATTTAGGGATTGCCGTTAAGACGAATGCCGACGTCCGTGGATACAACGGTCAGCGCGTGCGTGCCGATTTGGTGGCCGTCCTCGAAGGCGAATACGATCTCGGCTGGTCTCGCAACAGCGACGGTTCTTTCGATCTGATTGCCGACCTCTGGGGTGTTGCGAAGAAGCACAACCAGACCGAATTGATCAATTCGATCAATCAGAAGTACGCCGTCAATAAGACCTTAGCCGAAGTGCGTCGTCCCGGCTTACAGAATGCCAACGTCAAGCTCGTCGTCCAAAAGTAATCTGACAGAGCGCGTTCCCAAACTGAGCGGGTTAACCAAGCGGGTTAACCCGTTTTTTTTTGGGGAGTTAGAAGGCAAAAGGCATTCGTAACGATCGCTTCTTCAGACACAAGTCAGGGGTCAGGAGTTAGAATAAATCGGTCTAATCTCAACTCTAAAATCTCAAGTCTAAAATCCATTTCTATGCAATTTTTCAGCTCCGAGGTAGATCGACAAATCCGCCAACTGATTCGTCAGTGCGGTCGACAAGCGCGACAACTCGCTCAAGAAAATTATCGGGTTTCGCAGAAAGGACCGGACGATTACGTGACGAGTGTCGATCGCGAGCTGGACCGACAGCTTTCGGCGGGATTTTCGCTGTTATTCCCCGAGGACGGCACGATTACGGAGGAAAACGAACGATCGCGCGCTGCGTTTACCGCAGGATATCGCAATTTGTGGTGTATCGACCCTCTCGATGGTACCGAGGGCTTCATTCACGGCGAACCCCATTACGCGGTGATGGTGGGGTTGCTGCACGAGTTGCAACCCGTGGCGGGATGGATTTACGCCCCCGCGACTGACGAGCTATTTTACGGGGACGGCGATCGCGGGTTGTGGCAAACCCGAGGAGACGGCGATCCCCAAACCCTAGACCCCGTGGAACCTCTAGCCCCGGCTCGCACCGATCGCCGCATGGTCATCGGGGATAAGGACGAGCGCAATTTCGGCGAGGCGATCGCCCGCCAGATTCCCGGAGGGGTCGAGTTTTACTCCCTCGGCAGTTTCGGACTCAAAGTCATGGAAGTGATCTGCGGTCGCGCGGGTCTTTACATCTATCTCAACGGTCGGGTCAAAGTGTGGGATACTGCCGGACCGGTGGCGTTGGCGCGCGCTGCAGGCTTGACCTGTTGCGATTTAGACGGCAATCCCCTCAGCTTCGACCCGGAGGCGATCGCCCCGGATACCCTGGCTCACTTGCAACCAATCCTGATCGGATGGCCCAGCTATATCGAGGCGTGGCGATCGCCGATCCGCGAAGCGGTGTTGGCGACCTCTCGACCCTAAGACTTGCGAACGACCGCGACCCGCCCCTGAGTGGCAGGCGATCGCCCGCTTTCGGGCGCCCCCGTGGAACTGAAAGCGCCGCGATTCTGAAATAAAATAAATCCCGCCATCGCCAGCAAAAAATAACCGAACGCCTTTTGCAAATGCTTCGCCTGGACGAAGCGACTCAAATAAGCCCCGACGACCATTCCCGAACTGGCGGCGACTGTCAGAGAAAGGGTCAACCTCCAATCGATCGCCACTTCTCCAAAATACCCCATCAATCCGGCGACGGAATTGAGCGAGATAATCGCTAACGATGTCCCCACCGCTTCTTTCATCGGCGTTTTACCCAACAAGACCAACGCCGGAACGATCGCGAAACCGCCGCCAACGCCGACCAATCCCGTCAATACTCCGACTCCCAAACCTTCCGTCAGCAGCCACAACCAACAATAACGACACACCGGGCGCGGATACATCGTCAGGTCGTCTGGTTCTACAGATGCGCTTTGCCCTTTTTGAGAACTCTTGCGGATCGTGAATCCGGCGGCGACGAGCATCAAGATCGCAAATAACACCAGTTGAAACGTACCGCTTACGAAGGGCAAAGTCGCCAATTTAGCACCGCCATAGGCTCCTAGCATGGTTGCGGAGCCAAAAATAGCCGCTTTTTTGACATTGACGTTGCCCAGCTTCCAATGGGGAATCGTCCCGAGCAAACTCACCGTTCCCACGATCGCCAAACTCATGACGATCGCACTTTTCGGTTCCACCCCCATGACGTAGACCAAAATCGGGACGGCTAAAATCGAACCGCCGCCGCCGAGTAAACCCAAACTAATCCCAATCCCTGCGGCTAAAATGTGACCGACGATCCACGCAATCATTTCGATCGTTCCTCAATCTTTCCTCAAATTTGCCAAAATGGGAGGGGGTCGCTCAACTCGCCACCTTACCGCACTGTTGGTTCGCGGGAACGGCTTCCATAATTTTCTTGGGATCGGGAAGCTTCAGATTATTCATTAATTCGATAAACGCCGCGCGATCGCGTAGGGTTCCCGGCCCCCGGTCGAGGTCTATAAACCGGGGATTCCACTGCTTTTCTTCGCCGATGGTGGAGACGCTATGACCGCGATAGTCGTGACCGGGATACACCCAAGTGTTATCCGGTAATGCAAACAGTTTGCCGACGATCGCATCGTACAAGCTGCCGGGATCGCCACTTTGAAAGTCCGTGCGCCCGCAACCGCGAATAAATAACGCATCTCCAGTTAACACCCGATCGCCGTTGACGAGATAGGCACTATGGCACTGGGTATGTCCGGGAGTCGCGATCGCCCGAATTTCAACGGCGCCGACCTTCAACACTTCTCCATCGGCCAAATGGCGATCGGCACAAGCCGCTTGGGCGTGTTCGGGGACGACTCCCAAACATCCCGTCAATTCGCGCAATTTCCCAGTTCCGGTGACGTGATCGGCGTGAATGTGGGTTTCGAGGCCGTATTTGAGCGTCAAACCCAACTCCTGCAAGAGCTGGCGATCGCGATCCACCTGTTCCAACACCGGATCGACCAATACCGCCTCTTTCGTGGTTTCATCGGCGATTAAATAGGTATAAGTCCAGGTATGTTCATCGAATAATTGACGGAATAACATCAAATCTCCTCCTACAAGCTGCGGACGATCGCGTTTTTCGATCGCTGCGATCGTCGGTTCTCGTTCCATATTAACACTATATAGCTAAATAGTAATTTAAAAATCTAAAGATTTCCTATAGTTTTCCGCGAAGATCTCCCGAACACTCTAGAGAGGGGATCTTCGGAGAGTGCTGGGATTGAAACTCATCAAAATCGTGAGAAAATAGGAGCCATTAACGTTCCCAATCAAACGCCCCGAAATCGGCTGGGACTTTGACTGGCTCTCTGGCAATAGGAGAGAGCGAATCTCAATGGCCGTAACATCGGATCGGTGTGGGTCGTGCGAAATCGTGCAAAATCCCAGGTGTTTTCAGCCGTGAAATTGTCAATAATAGAGACCAATAAGATTACGATCTCGGTTGCCACTCCTGACCTGCAAGAGCGGCGATCGCGCGATCGCTACTGATTCCCTATCCTCAATATTATTCATGCAGACCGAAGCCTTTAGCGAGCTTTTCCCACTCTTTAGTGCCGCCAACCCAGAGACGCTGGAATGGCTCCTGTCCGTTGCCGTCGAACACGAATATCCGGCAGGTCGAGCCGTACTCATGGAAGATGCCTGGGGGAATGCCGTCTACTTCGTCGTGTCCGGCTGGGTTAAAGTTCGACGACTTTACGGCGATAACGTCGTCACCCTTGCGGTTCTCGGACGGGGTGACTTTTTTGGTGAAATGGCCATTCTCGACGAATCTCCTCGATCCACCGACGTGATCGCCCTGTCTCCCGTCGAATTGCTCAGCGTTTCGGCCCAACGCTTTATCCAAACCCTGTTTAAAGACGCCCAGTTGCACCATCGAATGCTGCAATTGATGGTCAGGAGACTGCGACAAACCAACATCCGCTTTCAACTGAGGAACCGTCCCCCGGCGGTCAAACTCGCCAACACCTTAGTCTCCCTGGCAGAAAACTACGGTCAACCGACGGAAAAAGGTACGGAGATTTTTAACATTCCCTTGAAAGATTTAGCCGACGTGACCGATATCGGTGTCGAAGAAACCACCAAAATTGTCGAAAAATTGCAGAGTAAAGGGTGGCTCAAAATTGACGAAGCCAACCAAGCCATGTACTTGATCAACCTCAAACAGTTGACCCATTTAGCCGGACACGTTTGAACCGACTCCCCGGCGAGCTCTGACGGGCGATCGCTTAGCGACACCTCCGGCGGATCGCGCGCGCTCTCCCTGGGGCGATCGTCCCGCATTTTCCCGTGGAAAAACAGCCGTTTTAGCGACCGCTTTCGCCATCGAGCCTTTTTGAGATTTATTTGCCGTCAAGCCCCTTAGCGATTGAAAATGACCCAAGCCAAGACGAATCCGAGTACCGATCGCCTGTCCGAAACCTCGCCCAGCCTGTTCTATCAGGTGTCGATGTCCGAACCGGAATCGCATTTGTTCGAGGTGATGCTGCGGGTGAAAACATGGGACGCCTCGGTACTGGACTTAAAAATGCCCGTATGGACCCCCGGATCGTACCTGGTGCGCGAATATGCCAAAAATTTACAAGATTTTTCGGCGTGCGACTTGCACGAAAATGCTCTGAACTGGCGCAAATGCAGTAAAAATCACTGGCAGATCGACACCGCCAAGACCTCGGAAATCGTCGTGCGCTATCGGGTCTTCGCTCACGAGTTATCCGTGCGAACCAACCACCTCGATCGCACCCACGGTTATTTCAACGGCGCCGCCCTCTTCTTTTACATCCCCGGATGGGAACGAAGCCCAGTTCACATTAAAATCGTCCCGCCGAAACCGGAATGGCGCGTGACCACCACTTTACCCCCCACGGAAACCCCGAACACCTTCCGGGCCGAAGATTTCGATACATTAGTCGATAGCCCCTTCGAGATCGGCACCCAACAGTCCTATCATTTTGAAGTCGAAGGATTGCCCCACGAGTTGGCGATTTGGGGAAAGGGTAACCTCAAAGTCGAACGGGCGATCGCCGATATCGAAAAAATCATTCAAGTCGAATCCAAGCTCTTCGGCGGCTTACCTTACGATCGCTACCTGTTTTTACTGCACCTCTCCGCCCAAGGTTACGGCGGACTCGAACATAAAAATAGCTGTTCGCTCAATTATCCCCGCTTCGCTTTGCGATCGCCCGACCGCTACAATCGCTTTATGCAACTGGTCGCCCACGAGTTTTTCCACCTCTGGAACGTCAGACGAATTCGCCCCAAAGCCCTCGAACAGTTCGACTACGAAGGCGAAAACTATACTGAGGCCCTGTGGTTTTGCGAAGGGACCACCAATTATTACGATGCGGTGATTCCCCTACGCGCCAAGATTTACGACGCCAAAACGTTCTTGCAAAATTTAAGCAAAGACATTACCCGACTGCAGACGATCCCGGGACGGCGCGTGCAACCGTTGAGCGAATCGAGTTGGGATGCGTGGATCAAGCTTTACCGCCGCGACAGCAACAGCGATAACGCTCAAATTTCCTATTATTTGAAAGGGGAATTAGTGTCGTTGCTGCTCGATCTGCTGATTCGATCGCGCCACGACAACCAGCGATCGCTCGATCATGTCATGCAGCAAATGTGGGAGCAATTTGGCAAGAGTGAAATCGGTTTTACCGACGCACAACTTAAAAGCGTTATCGAGTCCGTCGCCGCCACGGATTTAACGGACTTTTTCAATCGCTACCTCCACGGAACTGAAGAATTACCCTTTGACGAGTATCTGGCGCCGTTTGGCTTGCAACTCAAAGCTAACGGGAACGGGAACGACAGCGCCCCCTATCTGGGGTTGAGCGCCCAACCGGATAACGGCAAGGCGATCGTCAAATTCGTCGAAATCGGTTCCCCCGCGCAACGGGCCGGAATTGACCCCGATGACGAGTTACTGGCGATCGACGGCTTTCGCGTCACGGCGGAAACCCTCGAAGAACGGCTCAAAGATTATCAACCGGGCGATCGCGTCGAAGTTAGCTTATTTCATCAAGAAGAACTGCGAACCTACCCAGTTACCCTCGCCGAACCCCGTCCGAAAAGCTATCAACTCGTTCCCGTTAGCAATCCGACGGTGGAACAGGAGAAGTTATTTAAAGGGTGGTTGGAAACGACCCTCGATCGCCTGTAGTCGAGCCATCAGGATCGCTAAAAGATCGTGAAAGCCGAGGCAACGACAAGGAGCACGTGTTAGGGTGTGGCCAAACTCGGGGTTCGCGCCCCGATCTGGTCCAACTCGAATGAGGGCAAACTTATGACTGTACAACCTCCCCCACCGCCTTCGATTACCCCCCGTCAAATGAACTTATTACGGGTGGTCACCGCAATGGCGTGGGCTGATGGCGAACTGGCAACGGAAGAAGTCGATTTGATGCTCGATCGCTTCAGCCAACTGTTCGGTAAAACGACCGAACAACAAGAACGACTGCGCGAGGAACTGCACGATTACATGATGCAGAATATTCCCTTAGAAGAACTCATTCCTCACCTCGAAACTCAAGAAGCGCGCGAAGTCGTTTTGCAACTCGGTTACGAGGTGATCGCGTCGAGTGCACGTACCCCGGACGAACCGAATATCAATGAAGAAGAAGCGCAAGCCTATCAAAAACTGGTGGCGCTTCTCGGATTGGCTCCGGAAGTAGTCGAGCGCGTCGAAGCTGAAGCCCGAGACAGTCTCAAGCGCAAAGATCGCAGCTTAATTGAAAAACTGGCGACGCGCTTGGAGACGTTTTTCAAGCGCTAGAAAAAGTAAAGGGGCGATCGCCCCTTGCTCTTGGGTTGTTGCTTGCGTAGAGCCGCGATCGCACGGCGGCGATTCGGCAACGGGTTGCTACTCCCTAAACGGGCGCCAGCGCCACAAGAGGCGAGCCATTCGGTTTTGGGATTAATGTAGTTTTTGCATAAAACTTAGTATAAAAAATTTGGGGGCAATCCAGTGGGAAGCGAGATCGCCCGGGAGGGAAAGACGGAAACGCTCAAGCCAATTCCCGTCAGCCAGAACCGGGAGATCGCGATCGGCGCCGCACGCCACCCCGAGTTATCAGTGGAACGTTCTTGAGGGGCGATCGCCTTAACCGAACCGTCCGCTCACATATTCTTTCGTCGCTTCTTCCTGGGGATTGTGGAAGATCGCTTCCGTATGGTTGTACTCCACCAAATAGCCGCAGCGTTTGCCGTCTTCCGAGGCTTGGGCGTTGAAAAAGGCGGTCATATCCGACACCCGCGAGGCTTGTTGCATGTTGTGGGTCACGATCGCGATCGTGTATTTTTCCTTGAGTTCTTGCATCAAGTCCTCAATTTTCAGCGTCGAAATCGGATCGAGAGACGCACAGGGTTCGTCCATCAGCACCACATCCGGTTCGATCGCGATCGCCCGGGCGATACACAAACGCTGTTGCTGACCGCCGGATAGAGCCATCCCGTTAGTTTTCAGCTTATCTTTGACTTCATCCCACAGAGCCGCCGCACGGAGGGAATTTTCGACCAATTCGTCGAGATCCCCCTTATACCCGTTAACCCGCGCTCCGTAGGCAATATTGTCGTAAATCGACTTCGGAAAAGGATTGGGCTTTTGGAAGACCATGCCAATGCGGCGGCGAACTTCCACTGGATCGACATTTTTAGCGTACAAATTTTGACCTTGGTATTCGATCGTCCCTTCCAGGTTAAAACTTTCGATCAAGTCGTTGAGGCGATTGTAGCAGCGCAGCAAGGTACTTTTACCGCAACCCGACGGCCCGATGAAGGCGGTAATCCGGTTTTTTTGGATGTCCAGCGAGACGTTTTGAACCGCCAAAAAATCACCGTAGTAGATGCTGACATTTTTCGTCCTCAAGACGACCTCGGGTTGGTTGTCAACCGAGGGAGTGTAATTTGCTGATTGGCTATCTGAATGCATACAATAACTCGATCCGGTTTCTAAATTTACACTTAACCCATAAACTGACGGCTTGACTCGCAGGTTTTTCGCATTTGTGGCGATCGAATCTCGCACAAAACCAATCCGAAAAACTCGACCGACCTGGGAGACGATCGCGGCAATTGTTGCCCTTGGGGATGCTTTTGTCTATCGAAAAATAGAAAAGCGATCGCGGAGTGAACCACAGACTTTAGAGACGACGAACGCGAAAGCGATCGCCAAAGAGGAAACAAAAATCTGGCTACTTGCTACAACAAACGGCCAAACGGAATTGTCTCCTATTTTACCAATTTCTTATGCCAAAACTCGGAGAATTTCACAGTCCTTCCACCGTTAATAAATTTCGCGACGAGTGGCCAAGCGGGCGAGAACACTGCTAATCAAAACGAGCAACACTAAAATCAAAGAAGCGGCCCAAGCCAATTCCTGTTGGCTTGCGTAAGGAACTGTGGAAAAGTTGTAGACCAAAACAGCGAGAGACGGGATCGGTTGAAAAATACCTTGCGGCCAGAAAAAGGTAAACAACGCCGTAAAAATTAACGGAGCCGTTTCTCCCGCAGCGCGGGCGACGGCTAAAGTCACTCCGGTAATAATTGCGGGTAGGGCTGCGGGAAGCACGACGCGCAACACGGTTTGATAGTCCGATGCGCCGACGCCGACGGAGGCCCAACGCACTTCGGGCGGGACAATTTGCAGGGCTTCGTCGGTGGTTTTGACGACAATCGGCAACATGAGGACGGCTAAGGCGACCCCTCCGGCGAAGGCGGAAAATTGCTGGGTGGTCAGCACGATAATGCCGTAAGCGAAGATCCCGACAATAATCGAAGGGACGCCACTGAGAACGTTGGTGGCAAAGCGAACCCAGCGTGCCAGTGTTCCCGAACTGAATTCGGACAAGTAAACGGCGGCGAACACCCCAATCGGGACGCTGATTAAGGCGGCCAAACCGACGACGATCAGGGTGCCGACGATCGCGTTGCCGATACCGCCGCCCGTGGTTCCGGCAGACGGAGGCAATTGGGTAAACAGGTCGAGATTGAGACGGTTAATTCCTTTACTGATAACGTAGTAAATCACCGCGAATAAAGGCAGTAGAGCCATGCCCAAGCAGGCGCCGGACAAGATCGTCATGATGACGCCGAACCAGGCCCGAGGACTTTGATAATTGCGGCTGAGATCGAACGGTTGGGAGCGAGACAGGGATCGATCCGATGGAGAAGTGGACATAGAACAGTAGTAAAATAGGGCGATCGATGCAAGAGGACGAGGCGATCGGCGTTAGAATTTTTTGACTTGACGGACGATATACTCGGCGCCGATGTTGACCAATAAGGTAATCGCAAATAACACCAATCCGGCATACATGAGGGCGGAAACTTGCAATCCCGAAGCTTCGGCGAATTGGTTGGCGAGGAGGGAGGCGATCGTATTGGCGGGGGCGAGTAAGGAAACGTTCAGGTCATTCGAGTTGCCAATTAACATCGTGACTGCCATGGTTTCGCCCATTGCCCGTCCGAGGGCGAGCATGACACCCCCGACGATCCCGGAAAAGGCGGCAGGGACTAAGACTCTAAAAATGGTTTCCCAGCGCGTGGCTCCCAAGCCGAGGGAGGCTTGACGCAAGTCTGGAGGCAAAGAGGCGAGGGAGTCGCGCGAAATAGCGGTGATAATCGGTAGGATCATCACGGTCAGGACGATCCCGGCAGGTAACATTCCCGGTCCGATGGGAGGGGTGGAAAAGAAGGGAATGAAGCCGAGGTTTTGGTGCAGGAACTGGCCGACGGGTCGGATGGCGGGGATCAGTACGAAGATGCCCCAGAGTCCGTACACCACGCTGGGGATGGCGGCGAGGAGTTCGACGAGGAAGATCAGGGTGGTTCGGATCGATCGCGGCAGAAAATTTTCGCTTAAAAAGATCGCCGTTCCCACCCCTAACGGGACGGCAAGTAACAGGGCGAGCGCCGACGAGACCAGGGTTCCGTAGATCATCGGCAAGGTGCCGTACTCGTCTTCAACCGGGTTCCAGGCACTACTGGTTAAAAAACCCAAGCCGAATTCCTTCATGGCCGGGAGCGATTCGATCCCGACTTCGATCGCCATCCAAATTAAGATCCCAGCCACCGATAAGGCAAAAATGCGCGTCAACCAGACGAAGCCGCGATCGAGGATCTGCTCGCGGGGCGATCGCGCACTCAAACGCCGAGGCGCTTCGTTGAGGGGAAATTCTGTAGTCATTACCAATACAAGGGCAGCAAACGATAAAGCAGGGCAGAAAAAAAGTCAACCAGAGAATAACATCTAGAAAAGAAAGGAGCGAACCCAATAAATTGCCAAATATTGGCCAAAATTGCCCGAAATTGGTTAAGATCGACGGACATTAAGATCGAAACCACCCCGTCAAGCCGAGGGGAGTTCGACTCAAGTGGGCGATCGCCCGTCCGTACCTGTCGCGACTATTGAACCTCGATCTGATAATCGGGGCTGATCGCATCAGCTTTGGCGGCCACTTTTTCGCGAACATTTTGCGGTAGGGGAACGTAACCCAATTCGGCACTGACTTCTTGACCTTTCGTCAACCCGTATTCGATCGCCGCTTCCACCGCTTTTGCCGTTTCGGGGTTGTCGTAACTTTCGTAAGCCAGAATCCAAGTGTAACTAACAATGGGGTAAGATTGCTCCCCTTCCGGATCGGCAATGAACGCGCGCAAGTTTTCCGGTAAAGTCACCGCCGCTAAGGTTTGCGAGGCAGATTCTTCGCTCGGAACGATAAACTGACCGGATTGGTTTTCTAAGGCGGCAAATTTCAGATTGTTATTTTTGGCGTAACCGTATTCGACGTAGCCGATGGAACCGGGGGTTTGTTGAATTTGGGCGGTGACCCCTTCGTTGCCTTTGGCGCCGACTCCCGTGGGCCATTCGACGGTTTTGCCTTCGCCGACGCTATTTTTCCATTCTTCGCTGATGGCGCTGAGGTGTTTGGTAAACACCCCGGTGGTTCCGCTTCCATCGGCGCGGTGAACGACGGTAATCGGCTCGTCGGGTAAGGTCACTCCCGGGTTGGCGTCGGCGATCGCCGGATCGTTCCAAGTAGTAATCTTCCCTAACAGAATATCGACATAGGCTTGGCGCGTCAGCTTCAATTCCCCTTCGACGCCTTCGAGGTTGTAAGCTAATACGATACTTCCCGCCGTCATCGGCAGTAACAAAACACCTCGATCGACGGCGGCGATCTCTTCATCTTTCATGGCAACATCACTGGCGCCAAAGTCTACAGTTTTCGCCGTAAACTGTTTCACCCCCGCGCCACTGCCAACGGATTGGTAGTTAATTTGAAGTTGGGGATTTTGTTGACTGAACTCTTGAAACCAACGTTGGTATAAGGGGGCGGGAAAAGAAGCCCCCGCACCGTTGAGGGTGACGTTGCTGTTGAGTGCGAGTTTGCTGTTGGCGGCTCCCTGTTCCGTGGCATTGTCTCCGGTGGGAGGGGATCCGGTGCCTGTATCTGCACCACTGCACGCGGCCAGACCGACACTGAGGGCGAGGGCCGACAAACAAGTCCCTAAGCGAGTTCGGGCGGTCGATTGGTGAAGTAAGACCATAACTGTATTTTGACGAGCTTCCTGTTTTCCGAGGATAACCCTAGCAGCATACCGCTTTACGGTAAAGATAAGGTTAATAAGCGTGAAAGCACGACAGGGGCGATCGTCGCGAGAGAATTGGGGTAAATTTGATGGGGCAGAAGTTGCCCCACCAATTTCGATCGCGATCGCGGTTTTTTCTCTTGATTGAGCGCTCCGACAAGTTTTGAATTCTTTTAAAATTATTAAAAATATCTACAACAACTGAAAACTTACGAAATCAGTTCATTTCAATCGAACTCTTCCGAGAAGGTTCGATCGTATTTTGTGAAAATTGTCAATATTTTCGCGCGTTTCGGGCAGTTTTGCAACGGCCAAGCCCGGCTATTTTCACCGAAGTTACTGCTAAAAATTAGCAGTAAGATTTCGTTGGCCAGTCCTGGGCGATCGCCCAGGACTGACGAAGGTCGCGACCCGCTAAAATCTAAAAAAGTTTTCGTTCGATTCCCGGCAACTGGTGCGTTCGAGAACCTCGTAGACGGCGATCGCCTCATCTTTGCCCTTGACCTTGACCGCCTCGTCAATTAAATTGAGTTGCACCGCCTCGCGATCGCCCAAAGAGTCCACTACCGCATCAGTTACCAACACGTTGCAGCCATATTCTTTCGTCAACCCTTCCACCCGCGCCGCCACATTCACCGCATCGCCGATCGCCGTAGACTCGATCCGGGAGACAAACCCCACGGTTCCCATGACGACCTCGCCGCGATGGATACCGATCCCGATTTCGATGGGCGGGAGTTGTCGTTCCAGGCGGGCTTGATTGAACGAGATCAAACGCCGTCGCATGGCGATCGCCGCTTGCACGGCGCCGTCGGTGGCGCGATCGTCAAACAGGGCCATGATCGCATCGCCGATATACTTATCGATAAAGCCGCCGTGACGGGCAATTTCTTGACCGACGATCTCCAAATAATCGTTTAAAAAAGAGAACGTTTCCAACGGGGTCATCGCTTCCGAGAGTGATGTATAATTCCGGATATCACAAAAGAGAATCGAGATCGTCCGTTTGACCGCTACCCCCACCTGAATATTCTCGATCCCTTCCGGGGCGATCGCCACTAAAAACTTTTCCGGGACGAAACGCTGGAACGATTCGATCGTCCCTTGCAGGCGATCGAACGATCCTTGCAACGCCGCCGACATCTCGTTAAACGCAGCAGCCAACGCCCCAATTTCATCCGCCCGATAGATTTCGGCGCGGCGGTCCAACTCCCCGGCGGCAATTTTCGCCACCGTTTCTTGGAGACGACGGATCGGATCGCTGACTTGTTTGGCGAGGATGTAAGCCCCGACCAAGCCGACTCCCAAAGCAAACGTCCCCACCAACAAGGCTTTACCGACTGCGTTGGCGACCGCTCGTTCGATCCGCCCCAGGGAAATTCCCACCCGCAAAGTGCCGATTTTACTGCCCGAGACCAGGCGGATGTCCGAGGCGACCTCTAAAATCGGCTCGCCGCGCCGGGCTCGCACCTCCCCTTCGGGAAATTCGATAGTTCGTAACAGATAAGTATCTTGGGCGCGGGAGCCTTCAGAGGCTTGGAGGGCTTTGGTCGTCACCGAGACCGGGACGAGATCGGGGATGTAACGGTCTTGAAATTCCATCGGCGAGGCGGCGATAATGCGGTGGTTGGCGCGATCGTCGGAAATGAGAATATAAATAAAATCCGGATTGTGCCTGAGTAGGGAATCCAAACTCAACCGTAATTGGTTCCAGTTACTATCGCTCAGTTCGTTACTCCAGGATTGAGACAGGAGCATGGTGAGGGTTTTCGCTTCCTGGAGGGTTTGTTCCCGAAACAGTTCGCGTTCGCTGCTCGCCCACAGCCAGACGATCGCACCGACAATCGAGACGATGAGGAGGGTGGTGGTGGTCATGATGCGGGTACGGATCGAGCGGAACTTCATCAGATCGCAACACCGGGAAACAACAGTAGATAAACCTGGGGAAGATGGATTCGGTTTTCTCAAAATTCCGGCGCGCTCCACGAAGATTTAAGATTGCAAGGGGTTTTCCGGCGGGTAGATGTCGATTTCCTCGACGAAGGTGACCCAAAGCTGTTGAGTGGGGTAGGGATGTTCTTCTCCCGTGGTGCGATCGCGGCAGGTACTGGGAAAGGCGAGGGTGACCGGACCGCCGAGACGGGCGGGGATCGGTTCTCGATCTTCTCCCCAATGGGTGGCGAGCAGGATGTCGCAGTTGCGAACGTTGCGGGCGTCCAAGCGGATCGGATTGCCCGGATCGCGATCGACGGCGGCTTTACCCCGTATGACGACCGAACCGCCGGGAGGGAGGTTCAATCCGGCGGCGGCGATCGCCTCTTGTAAGCGGACTCCGTGGAGTTTGACTTTTTCGCTGGGCCAATGGGCTTTGTAACCGACGCGCTCGTAGAGGGTGGTTTGAGGGAGTTGTTCGAGTCTGGCGGCGTCGAAATGGCGATCGCCCAATCGTACGTCGATCGGTTCGGTTCCGACGATTGCGTGGGTAACGTAAAATACCCAAAACTGTTCGGTGTATTTTTGGGCTAACTTTGGATATTGTTCTTGAGGGAAGATTAAATATAACGGTCCGGCTTCGCTGCGCGGGATCGGCTTGCGATCGCGTTCCAAAGCGAGGGCGATCGGGTAGCGTTGGATATCGGCGATCGAAATGGTGGCGCGAAAGCTGTCAAAGGAGACAAAGGTGATTTCGTTGGTTTCGCCTTTTATTTGCAAGCGATCGAGCAAGTCGCCGATGACGATCCCGCGAAAGTCCAACACCGCATTGAGATCGGGGGTATAGTGCGGGTCGCTGGTGCGAATGTGTTTCGTGGCTAAGGCGTCTAATTCGGCCCAGTTGAAGCGAAGGCGCCCTTGACGGATCTGTCCTTCGACGACTAATTCCCAATCTCCAATCGTGTCGCCATTGCCGTAAAGCGCGACTAATTGGGCGTTTTCGCGAATGGCTTCGTGTTGCCACTCGTTCAGTTGTCGGTCGCTGGGGCGATCGCGGCAACCACTTAATAAGGCGAAGGTCGTGACGACAAACAGCCAGAGAATGCCTTTGAGTGGATTGAGATGCCATTGCATTGAGAATTCCTCCGTGGACATGGCGGCGATCGCCTGTGGAATAATACGGGTGAAGTCTTCGGGGACTGGGGATGTTTGAGTGCGAGTTTATCTGAGTTGTAACGTATTTTGGCGAGTGGCGATCGGGATGCGATCCCGGATTGGTTAGGATAAGGGAGAAGCCTCATCAACCCTAACGCCCAATGACCAAGCCTATTGCCCGATCGCCGCAAACGATCGCCTCCGAAGACCTCCTATCGGGTTTTCATGCCCTTTCCGACCCCTTGCGCTTGCAAATTTTAGAGCGGTTGCGCGATCGCGAATTGTGTGTTTGTGAGTTGTGCGACGCCCTCGATGTCAGTCAGTCGAAACTGTCGTTTCACCTGAAAACGCTCAAGGAAGCCCAGCTCGTTTTGACCCGTCAAGAGGGACGCTGGATTTACTATCGTTTGAATTTAGCTCAATTTATTACTTTAGAAGAATATCTCGCCGGATACAGGCGCTTTAGCGCCGTCTTACCCGCCCGGTCTTGTCCCTGACGACGCAACATTCATGACCAACGGCGATCGCCCCGCGAACATCGGCGATCGCCCCTAGGGGGAATTTTTTCGAGTTGGTATTGTTTAATACAGATATTTTTAAAATCTTCTAACGAAAGCGATCGCCGGAGCGGGCGTTAATCACTTCTTAACTTGATTTTAGTCTTTTTTTATTACAATTTTAAAGCACGATCGCCGATCCAGACTTTAAGATAGACATTAACAATACAACGTTTGGGCAACGTTTGGGCAAGGTTTGGGCAACAGACAGGCGGGTGATTGCCAGGGGAGTTATGGACGTGCGATCGACGATCGCACGTCCATAACCCGTAACCTTTTTTTTTGGTAACTTTTTTTAAAAAGGTTACTCCACGAATAAACTCCAAAGTTATTTTTTCGTCCCTAAAATATATTTATTACTCCCTTTTCCTTCTCAACTTCTTAGTTTTTCCTTGTCTCTTGCCTTTATGAATAAAAAATAAACACCCTAATTGCTCGATTTTATAAATCAACTCATTCTCTAAAAAATATGTTTTTAAAATCGGAAGGCTCATTTAAAATCGTGAGTCTGTTGGCTCTGTGGAGCGCGATCGCCCTCGGAAGTTGCCAGAGTGGCGATCGCAATGCCCTCAACGACCCTAACAGTCAGAATAACGGCAAAATCGTCGTGGACGGTTCGAGTACGGTCTTTCCCATTTCCGAAGCAATGGCGGAAGAATTCATGAAACAAAACCCCGAGGTGCGCGTGGCGATCGGTATTTCCGGGTCGGGCGGTGGCTTTAAAAAGTTTTGTCGGGGAGAAACCAATATCTCCAATGCCTCCCGTCCGATCGACCCCTCAGAAATTGAATTGTGCCAAGAAAATCAAATTGAATATATCGAATTGCCGATCGCCTTTGACGGGATTACCGTCGTTGTCAATCCGAAAAATAACTTTGTCTCCTGTTTGTCCGTTGCCGATCTAAAAACCCTTTGGCAAGCCGACGCCCAAGCAAAAATCGAATATTGGAATCAAATTCGCGGGGAGTTTCCCCCGGTCAAACTCGCCCTTTACGGACCGGGAACCGATTCGGGAACTTACGACTATTTTATCCGTGCCGTCGTCGGTCAAAATCAAGGTAGTCGTGGCGATTTTGCCGCCAGCGAAGACGATAACGTCATCGTCCAAGGAGTTGCCACCGATCCGGGAGGGATCGGCTTTTTCGGTTATGCTTATTACGAAGAAAACCGCGAAAAACTCAAAGCCGTCGCCATTGACAACGGTAACGGTTGCGTGACGCCGAGTGAAGAAACGATCGCCGATGGGAGTTACACCCCCCTCTCGCGTCCGGAATTTATTTATATCAATCGGGCCCTCGCCAATCGCCCGGATATTCAAGAATTTGTTAATTTTATCCTCGCCGAGGAGAATCAATATTTAATTTCAGAAGTCGGTTACGTTCCACTTTCTCAAGAAACCATGGAGGCGGTCCGACAGCGTTATCAAGAGGCTCAAAGCGGGTCGATATTTAACGGCGTTACCGTCGTCGGGACGGATCTGCTCGATCGCTTCGGCGCCGAGGGACGATCGCCGTAACGAGGACGCCAAACCGCTTGGGGATGACGCAAACTGGCTCTAAAATATCGATCGTAGCGATCGCCGCGTATCGGTTCGTACCGTTGCTCGTTTTCCCCTCTTCTCGGTTTGGCGCGATCGCGGGCTGAAGCGGACCGCCGCGATCGGTCGCGCCAACTATCGAGGTCTATCATGGAGTTCGACCCCTCCTCCTTACCGGAAGAGTCCCGCCCGTCGTGGCGGGGAAATTTGCAAAGCAGTCAAAAGATCGAGGCGATCGTCCGGGTAGTCCTGTCGGTCGTGGCGGCGATTCCGATCGCTATTTTAGTGGCGATCGTCGCGATCTTACTCTACGAAACCACCTTATTTTTCCAGGAGATTTCCCCCTGGCGGTTTTTCACCGATACCGAATGGACTCCCCTGTTTCCATCTCGTCAAGTCGGGATCGTCGCGATCGCCAGCGCCACCTTACTCGTCAGTGGGATTGCCCTCCTCGTTGCCATTCCCATCGGTCTGCCAATCGCGATCTATCTCGCCGAATACGCCAACGATCGCCTACGCTTCGCGATTAAACCGATTTTAGAAGCCCTTTCCGGCATTCCGACGGTAGTTTACGGCTACTTTGCCCTACTGGTAGTCACCCCCTTATTACAAAGAGCAATCCCTCAATTATCCGCTTTCAGCGCCTTGAGTGCGGGGATCGTCACCGGAATCACCGTAGTGCCGATCGTGTCTTCGTTGAGTGAAGACGCCATTCGCAGCGTTCCCCAAAGTTTGCGCGAGGGGGGCTACGCTTTGGGCTTGACAAAAATTGAGGCGATCTGGACGATCGTCTTACCGGTCGCCTTTCCCGGGATTATGGCATCGTTTACCCTGGCAGCATCCCGGGTCCTCGGGGAAACGACGATCGCGGCGATCGCGGCGGGCCAAACCCCCCAACTTACTCTCAATCCCTTGGTTCCCGTCCTGACGATGACCTCGTTTATCATTCAGGTCAGTTTGGGGACGGTTTCCTTCGACTCCCTCGCCTTCCACACCATTTTCACCGTGGGAATGGTGTTATTTTTACTGACCTTATCCCTCAACAGCTTCGGTCACTGGCTGGTTCGGCGCCATCAGCAACGCATGTCCGAGGGGGTCGTCCCCAGTGACGGAATCGTGCAAAGCTTCCCAAAACTGCCCGAACCGAGTTCCGACCGACAGGCGGACGAGGACGTTGGCGGATCGACTCTCACTCGCCTGTCGGTCGGTGGGGCGCCTTTATTTCTCAGTTCGTCCCCTCACGCCACGCGGCGGGTCGATGATTGGTTTCCGTCCCCTCCGGTCGATCGCTTTCGCACCCGCTTGAGTTTTCGCAAGGGTTTGAACTACTTATTTCAAGCGATCTCCGTGGGGGCGATCGCCGCGACCCTCTTGGTTCTCGCGTTGCTGATGTTCGATGCGTTAAATCGCGGTTTGACCCATCTCAATGTGGACTTTTTGACCGGATTGCCCTCCCGCAAGCCCCAAGAAGCGGGGATTTATCCGGCGTTGATGGGGACGTTGTGGTTGTGGGGGTTGACGGTGGTGTTTGCTTTTCCGATCGGCATCGGAACGGCTATCTTTTTAGAAGAATATTGTCCCGATAATTGGCTCAATCAAGTTATTGAAATTAATATTGCCAATCTCTCTGCCGTTCCGTCGATTATTTACGGCTTGTTAGGTTTGGAGTTATTCGTTCGCCTTTTGGAACCGATGACTGGAGGGGCGAGTATTTTATCTGCAGCGATGACGTTGAGTGTGGTGATTTTGCCGATGTCGATCGTGGCGACGCGCGCGGCGTTGCGATCGGTGCCAAATAGCCTCTACGAGGGCGGTTACGCGATCGGGATGACCCGCACTCAGGTGTTGTGGCATATCGTGCTTCCGGCGGCGTTTCCGGGGATGGTGACGGCGCTGTTGTTGTCTTCGGCCCGGGCGATCGGGGCCACTTCTCCTTTGATTGCGGTGGGGGCTTTACCTTTTGTTTCCTTTGCACCGTCGTTGTCTTGGCAAGGGCTTTACAGTCGCTTTACGGCGTTGCCTTTTCAAATTTTTAATTGGGTCTCGCGACCGCAACAAGGGTTTCACGATAAGGCGGCGGCGGCGAGTGCGATTTTGGTCGGTTTGTTGTTGTTGCTCAATGTCGTTGGCGTCTACTTGCGCGATCGCTCCCGCCAAAAACAAGAATGAATCAAAATAGATGGATCGAGGGGCGATCGCCCTCGGTTTCACCACTCGATTCTCGCTCTTTTTCCTCTTTTTTCTCTTTTACTTCCCCGAGGATCTCCTATCCCTCGTTTTCCCCAGAGGTCACTGTCGATGAATCTCCAACCTATTTTGCCCGAATCCTCTGAACTTGCTTTATCTTGTCAAGAACTGTCGGTTTATTATGGCAACAGTCTAGTTTTAAAAGATATCAATCTAGACTTATACGCCCATCAGATTACCACCTTGATCGGTCCGTCGGGATGCGGTAAAAGTACGCTGCTTCGCTGTTTTAACCGACTCAACGATCTAGTTCCTAATACTCGTATTCAAGGCAAGATTTTATTTAAAAATAAAGATATTTATCGCTTTAAATCGGTGGAAATCCGCCGCCGCATCGGCATGGTGTTTCAAAAACCCAATCCTTTTCCTAAATCGATTTACGAAAATATTGCTTTGGGTTTGCGAATTAATGGCTATCAAGGGGATATCGATGAAGTGGTCGAATATTCTTTGCGTCAGGCGACTTTGTGGGATGAAGTTAAAAATCACCTCAATCGCAATGCACTGACTTTATCTGGCGGACAACAACAACGCCTCTGTATTGCACGGGCGATCGCCCTCAAACCGGAAATCCTCTTGATGGACGAACCTTGTTCTTCTCTCGATCCGGTTTCCACGGCAAAAATTGACGATCTGCTCTACGAACTCAAACAACATTACACGATCGTCATGGTCACCCACAACATGCAACAAGCTTCGCGGGTATCGGACATGACTGCGTTTTTTAATATTAAAAATATGCCGAATGGGATCAAAGTCGGTTACCTCTCGGAATACGACCTCACCGAAATTATCTTTCACAACCCCAAACACCCCTCAACTCAGGAGTACGTGACGGGTCGCTTCTACTAAATCTCCACCTCCGACACGGCGATCGCGTAGGGTCTCCCCAGGAGAATCCCCCGTCTGAAGTTGCATCAAGTAAAATTGATTGATGTAGGTTGCATCCTTCGTTCAACTCCAGGCAGAATCCCAGGATTTTTGAACCATATTTGAGGCTTATTGGCTTACATCTCGATAATACTCCCGTTTTTACCCCCGATTGCCTAGGGGCGATCGCCCCTGCCAAACCCTCTTGACAAATCAATTTTTTTTGAAATGATAGAGAAGTACCCCACCAGTTCAGCTCTCGGGGGCAAAGGTTATGAATATCAAAATTTGGCAATGGATATCCCCATTGACCGCGACGGCGATCGCGGCGATCGCTACAATTTCTTGCTCTCAATCCCCAGTCCAAGACCGCCAACCGATCGCGATCGACGGATCGAGTACGGTCTATCCCATCACCGAAGCGATCGCCCAAGCCTATCAAGATCGAGTTTCCGATGCCGTCAACATAACGGTCAACTTCTCCGGAACCGGAGGCGGGTTCGATAAATTCTGTGCCGGAGAAACCGACATCAATAATGCCTCGCGACCGATTCAAAACGACGAAATGGCGGCATGCAAACAAGCTGGAGTCGCCTATATCGAGTTGCCCGTTGCCTTTGACGCCTTAACCGTCGTCGTCAACGATCGCAACACATGGGCTGCCGATATCACTTTGGACGAGTTAAAAACCATTTGGGAGAAAGCCGCCCAAAGCAAGATCCTCAAATGGAATCAAGTGCGTCCCACCTGGCCCGATCGCCCCCTCAAACTCTACGGACCGGGAAAAGACTCGGGAACCTACGACTACTTCACCGAAGCCGTTCTCGGCAGTTCCGGAGTCAGTCGGGACGACTACACCGCCAGCGAAGACGATACCGTCTTGGTCGAAGGAGTGAGCAACGATCCCGACGCCCTCGGCTATTTCGGCTATGCCTATTACGAACAGCAAGCCGCCGCCATGAAAGCGATCGCCGTCGATAGCGGTCGAGGGGCGATCTCCCCATCGCGCGAAACGGTCGAAAACAATCAATATCAACCCCTCTCGCGCCCGCTTTTTATCTACATCAATCTCAGCGAAGCACAAAAGAATCCCGCCATGAAAGAATTTGTCGATTTTTACCTCGATAACGCCCCTCAAATCGTCAATACCATCGGCTACGTTCCCTTACCCAAGGAAGGCTATAACCTCATAAAAATTAACTTCAATCGAGGTAAAGTCGGCACCGTTTTTGGGGGCAAATCTCAATTTAACTTGACCATTGGCGAACTCTTGAAGCAAGAAGCCCAATTCTGAAGGCGCGATCGCCCGCCCATCTGTCAACCTTTCAACCCAACTCATGAACACCTCCGATTCTAACCCTCCCGTCGTCCGCGCCGGGAGCAAACTTAACGCGTTTGAAAAATATCTGACCCTTTGGGTATTCGCCTGTATTTTTGCCGGAATCGCCCTCGGACGCATCTTTCCGAAACTTGCCGTCACTCTCGATTCGATGAGTGTCTATCAAGTATCAATTCCGATCGCCATTTGCCTGTTTTTCATGATGTACCCCATCATGGTAAAAATTGACTTCAGCCAAGCCAAACAGGCGATTAAAACCCCCAAACCCGTACTTTTGACTTTAATTGTCAATTGGGCGATCAAACCCTTTACCATGGTTATTTTTGCCCAATTCTTCCTCGGCTGGCTGTTCCGTCCCTTCCTCCAAGGAACCGAACTGCTACGCGGTGCGGAAGTCTCCCTCGTCAACTCCTATATTGCCGGAGCAATTTTACTCGGAATTGCCCCCTGTACCGCCATGGTCTTGATGTGGGGATATCTGTCTTATAGTAACCAAGGGCATACCCTGGTCATGGTGGCGATTAACTCCCTAACCATGTTATTTTTATATGCCCCCTTGGGTCGCTGGTTGTTAGCAGCCAATGATTTAACTGTTCCCTGGCAAACCATTGTTTTATCGGTGTTAATTTATGTCGGCTTGCCCCTGGCGGCGGGAACTTACAGCCGTTATTGGATTTTCAAACATAAGGGACGGGAATGGTTTGAACGGCGCTTTTTGAAATATCTCAGTCCCGTCGCTACGAGTGCTTTGCTGTTAACCTTGGTGCTATTATTTGCCTTTAAAGGCGAATTGATCGTCAACAATCCCTTCCATATTGTTTTAATCGCCGTTCCCTTGTTTATTCAGACCAATTTTATTTTTGCGATCGCCTACGTTGTCGGATTAAAGCTCAATTTGACTTACGAAGATGCCGCCCCCGCCGCTTTAATTGGTGCGAGCAATCATTTTGAAGTCGCGATCGCCACTGCAGTAATGTTATTTGGTTTGAATTCCGGTGCTGCTTTAGCTACGGTCGTCGGCGTTTTAATCGAAGTTCCAGTAATGTTAATGCTCGTCGATCTGTGTAAGCGAACGGCTTTTTGGTTCCCCAGAGAACCGGAAAAAGCCTCTTTACCAGACCCGCGTTGTATCCATCCCCTCGGCTAATCTCGTGACCGATATCAAAGGGAGAAACATCGAAAAATGACCAAAAAAGTAATGTTTGTTTGCAAGCGTAATTCCTGCCGTTCTCAAATGGCGGAAGGCTTTGCAAAACAGTTGGGACAAGGTAAAATTAACGTCAGTAGTTCCGGACTCGAAGCCAGTCGCGTTCATCCGACGGCGATCGCCGTCATGTCCGAAGTCGGAATCGATATTGGCGACCAAACCTCGGATCCTTTAACTGAATTCAATCCTCAAGATTACGATATCGTGATTTCTCTATGCGGTTGCGGCGTCAATTTACCCGAAGTGTGGGTATTGCGAGAAATATTTGAAGACTGGCAACTCGACGACCCCGACGGACAACCTTTAGAAACCTTCCGCCGCGTTCGTGAAGAAATCCGCGATCGGGTTCAACAGTTAATCGCTTCATTGTAGTGATTGAAAATGGGGCAATTGTATTTTATTGCTTCATCGACAATTGCCAATTGAAAGGCGGGCATTTTGCCCGCCCCACAGGTTTTGAGTTCGCCTCTATCCGTTGAAAGTTGCCGTAATCCGCTTCATCGCTTCTTCGACATTCGCGCGACTGTTAAACGCGGAAATGCGGAAATAGCCCTCGCCTGCGGCCCCAAAACCCGATCCGGGGGTACCGACAACGTGGCAATTTTGCAGCAACTTATCGAAGAAATCCCAACTCGACAGACCGTTTGGTGTTTTGACCCAAACATAGGGCGCGTTGACGCCACCGTAAACCGTCAATCCCGCCGCCGTCAGTTTTTCGCGAATAATGGCCGCATTTTCTAGGTAAAATCCGACTAATGCCTTGACTTGTTCTTGTCCGCGATCGGAATAAACCGCCTCGGCGCCGCGTTGGACGATGTAGGACACCCCGTTAAACTTCGTCGATTGGCGGCGGTTCCACAACTTCCATAACTCGACTTCCGACCCGTCCGCCGCTTTCGCAGTTAAGGTTTTGGGAACCACGGTCAAGGCGCAACGGGTTCCCGTAAATCCGGCATTTTTCGAGAACGAACGAAACTCGATCGCGCAATCTCTGGCCCCTTCAATTTCGTAAATCGAATGGGGTAAACTACTGTCGGTGATAAACGCTTCGTAAGCCGCATCGAACAGGATAATCGACCCGTTTGTTCTGGCATAATCCACCCAAGCTTTGAGGTGTTCCTTCGTCGCCGTCGCCCCGGTGGGGTTGTTGGGGAAGCACAGGTAAATGAGATCGACTTTTTCGCTGGGAATTTGAGCAGTGAAGTGATTGTCCGCCGAAATTGGCAAATAGACTAACCCTTCATATTCGCCTTTGTCGTTCGCCGGACCGGTGTGTCCCGCCATCACGTTCGTATCGACATAAACGGGATAAACCGGATCGGTGACGGCAATTTTGTTATCTTTGCCGAAGATATCGAGGATGTTACCCGTGTCGCACTTCGACCCGTCGGAAATAAAGATTTCGCTGGCGTCTACCTCGCAACCGCGCCCTTGAAAGTCGTGGGCGGCAATTTTTTCGCGCAACCAAGGATAACCTTGTTCCGGGCCGTATCCTTTGAAGGAGGCGCGATCGCCCATATCATTAATAGCATCGACCATCGCCGTCCGGCACGCTTCCGGTAACGGTTCGGTGACGTCGCCAATCCCGAGTTTAATAATTTGAGCGTCGGGATTCGCTTCGGCGAAAGCATTGACTCGCCGTGCAATTTCGGGAAACAGGTACCCTGCTTTGAGCTTGAGGTAGTTGTCGTTAATTCGTACCATGGTTAAAAACCGTTACAAGCGCCGTAATCCAGCTTATAGGAATTTTAGATTTTAGATTTTAGATTTTAGATTTTAGTGAGTCGGCGAACGGTCTCTAGGGACTCCGCCGATACCGCATTCCGGGTAGCTGAACGACGACACCCAATAACTCTAATTGCAATAAGGCACTCGATACCGTGGCGGCGTCCATTCCCGCTTGTGCGACGATCGCGTCAAAGGGGGTATCTTCCGGGGGTAAGGCGTCAAATACTTGCCGCAGTGGCGGGTCGAGTTCGACGGAGGGCGCGCTTTTCGGTTCGGCGAACAGTTCTAACTGTTGTGAGGTAGTCGTTGGTAACAGATCTAAGGGGGGCATCTCGCCGAGCATTTCTAAAAGGTGGTCTTCCCCTAAAATTAACTGGGCGCCTTTGTTAATTAAGGTCAAACATCCGATCGCGTTGGGATTGTCGAGGGAACCGGGCAACACGTAGACATCGCGCCCGTATTCGTTGGCAATGCGGGCGGTAATTAAGGCGCCCGATCGCGCGGGGGCTTCAATGATAATCGTGGCACGACACAAGGCGGCGACGATGCGATTGCGTTGGGGAAAGTGAGATTTATCCGGGGTCGTCCCGGATTTATATTCCGTTAGTAACAAGCCGGATTCCTGAAGTTTTTTGTATAAATTGGCGTTTTCCCGGGGATAAATCACGTCGATTCCGGTGCCGAAGACGGCGATCGTTCGTCCTCCGGACTCCAAACAGGCGCGATGGGCTTCGGTGTCGATCCCTTTCGCCATTCCGGAGACGATCGCGAATCCCCGTTGAGTCAAGGCTTTGGTAATCCGCCAGGTCCAGCGTTTGCCGTATTCGGACGGGTAGCGGGTGCCGACGATCGCCACGGCGGGAACGATCCCTTGATTCTCCAGGGGTTCGACCTGTCCGCGATAGTATAACACCGGGGGCGGGTTGGGAATTTCTAGCAGCAGTCGGGGATAGTCCGCATCGGCGGGCGTCCAAAAGTGAGGGTTTTTCTGCAGGTGTTCTCGATAAACTTTTTGCGGGTCGAGTTGCGATCGCGCGATCGCGACTTTCTCCACCATCTGCCGTCCGAATCCTTCCACCGCACCGAGTTCCCGAGGATCGACCCGCCACGCTGCCGCCAGAGAACCGAACTGTTGCCGAATCCGTTGCAGCAATACCGGACCGATCCCGGAAATTTGCGACCAAACTACCCAAAATTCCCGTTCTTCCATCTTAGATCGTCCCCTGGAAAAAGCGCGCGTACAGGTAGGCGATCGTCTCGGAAATCACCGATCGCACCCCCGCACTACTTTGCCACCAACGTTGCGGATCGTAGTCCATCGGCTCGACGGCGATCGCCCCAACGCTCACGTCAATCTCGGAAAGTGCTAATTGAAATAACAGCCAACTGCGCCGGGTATGCGGTCCGAGGGAGATTAAATCGATCGCCCTCACTTCCGTTCCCGTGGCGATCGACCACTCGCGCAAGGCGACTGCCGACGCATAAGTGCGATCTTTCATCACCGCCGGACCCGGAACCGCCACGAGGCGATCGCGATCGGCCCCCACGGCGGCTAAGGTGGCGGCGGCTAAGGTGGCAAAATCGCGATATTCCACCAAATACGATCCCCGTGCTAACGGCAATCCGGTGGTCACCAATTGGCGGTAATTGCCGCGATCGAATTGTGCTAATGCCGCCTCTAAGGCGTAATCGGGCAACCAGCCTTCAACCACCAAAATCTCGGCCTCCGGCAACGGTTCGATCGCCGCCAGAAAGGGATAAAGGCTGCCAAACACCATTCCTAAAATTGTCATGACAATGGCGATCGCCACTCCCCAACCCCAAGGGGTTAACGTCGATCGTTCTCGCCGCCGGATTAAGGGAGGACATTTCAACTTGAATGTCATCGATCTCTCTCCATAAAGCAGGCATCTCACCTGCTTTACCATAGCACGGGCAAGATGCCCGCGATCGACACGAGATCTCCCCCGCTTTTGGTCACGACGAACCGACCGATCGGCGATCGATCGCCTCGGCAATTCGAGTAAATTCGCCCGGTCTCGATCGTGTCATGTCGATCGGCTGAAGTATAACTTTGTCCTCCAGCCGTTCTCGGTCGGTCGGTCCTCCCCACTCGGTTCCGGACTTCCCCACTACTTCTTCACCCGATAGTCGGAAGATTTGAGATGGGGAAATAAAAAAGCGATTGCGATCGCGCCTAAAAGGATCGACAAACTCACCGAAAGAATGACGAAAACCAGCTCAACCATGAACCTAACTGCAAAACTGTCCACACCATAAATGGCCAGCCAGCAAAGCGTCAACTGAAGACCCTGCTGGCTGGCTCAAATTTATCGATTGATTTGAAAAACGTTAATGCCAAGAATTGGCAACGGTTATTTTAGATGGCGTTTCTAGGCGCTGACCGAAACCAATTGTTTCGCAGGTTCTTCCACGAGTAATTCCTCGTAGAGTTCGCTCAGTTGAGCGGCGACCCCTTGCCAACTAAATTTCTGCTCCACACGTTTTCTCGCTGCTTTCCCCAGTTGCAATTGCCAGTGAGGTTGGCTGAGAATGCGATCGATCGCCTTCGCGAAGGCTTCGTCATCTTGCGGGGGACAGAGTAACCCAGTTTTTTCGCTGACGACGGTATATTGCAAGCCGCCGACGTCGCTGGCGACCACCGGGGTTCCACTGGCCATCGCTTCGATCGCCACCAAGCCGAACGGTTCGTAGTGGCTGGGAACGACGCAGACATTGGCCGCAGCATAGTATAAATGCAAGTCGTCATCGCCGAGACGTCCGGGGAAGCGGGTAAAGTCGCGCATTCCCAGTTCGTCTACAATGCCTTCGATGCGATCGCGCTCGATACCATCACTTTGTCCGGGACGAGATCCCCCCGCGATCGCGAGCTGGATGTTCGCCAAGCCGCGTAACATCGACTGACCGACGGCCCGCACTAAGGTTTCGATCCCTTTGCGTTCGTCAAAGCGACCGACGTAAAGCACGACTAAAGCGGCGGGGTCGATGTCGAGTTGACGGCGGGCGTCGCGGCGGGAGACGTGACCGAAGCGGTCGATATCGGTTCCGCAGGGAATCACGTCGATATTGCCTTTGCTGGAAACGAGCGATCGCATGTGCTCGCGTTCTTGGGGACTGGTCGCGACGATGCGTTCGGCGGTTTCCAGACAAGTTTTCTCGACGTTCAAGCGGGTGGTGGCGATCGTCGGGACGACTTTCACCGAGTTATACTTGACCGCGCCTAACGAGTGGTAAGTGTGGATTTGCTGGATCGACTGATGTTTTTTCAGTTCCATCCCCACTTTTGCAGACAGCCAATAGTTCGTATGAACCAGAGGATAATAATATTGTTGTTGTTGTTGAAACTTTTGCAGTTGTTCGACAAACTCGGGCAGATAGCCGTATATTTCTTGTCTCGGGACGAATTCTTCCGGCCCTGCCACTAAGCGAATGGTTCGACAATTGGGACTGTGTTCGACGATTTCGGCATCGGAGGCACTGGCTTTGCGCGTAAACATATCCACTTGCCAGCCTTGGCGTCCGAGTGCTTCTCCAACTTGACGGACGTAGACGTTCTGACCGCCTGCCTCTTCTTTACCAATTTCGACGGCGGGGTCTCCATGAACGGAAACTAAGGCAATCCGCTTGTTGTCTCCCATGTTTTTCACTTGAATTCAACAAAGTTCGGTTCCCCCGTTTCGACTTTCGTCGTTGCGAGTACGATCGATCGCCCGATCGCTTCGGTGGCTATCCTTCTTGTGGGCGTGGTGTTCCATGCCTTCGAGATCGGATACTCCCTAGAACCTAGGCTGAGATTGAGGTGTTTTGCGATCGCGATCGATCGTCACCGCGATCGCACGCTTCACCGGGCATTTGCCCCGTCAATTCAGCCAATATCTCCGGTAGACCTCGCCTTGCGGCTAGCCGTCTAGCTCGGTGACATGCCAAGTTTAGCAGACTGATATGACAAAAAGATGACATTTCTTTGTCATTTGTATGTCAATTTTCACTTGGTTTCCTTAAAGTTCTGTAATGTTTTATACAGTCTAGGGGCGGTAGGGAGTCACTTCGTCGCGTCCTGTCGGAATTTGGGCCGCTTTGAGGTAAAACTTAAACTGACTGCCGAGGCCGAGTTCGCTTTCGACAAAAATCTCGCCCCCTTGCAGCTCGATCGAACGGCGGCAAATCGCCAGACCGATTCCCGTCCCTCGGGAATAACGTTCGCGGGCTTTCGGCGATCGCCAGAAGCGCTCGAAGACATGGCCCAACTCGTCCGGGGCGATCCCTTCCCCGGTATCCGCCACCGCCACCCAAATCGACGACGACTCGCACCAAGCGCGCAAGGTAATCGAACCGCGCTCGGTGTAGCTCATGGCATTACCGATTAAGTTCACTAAAACTTGTTCGAGGCGATCGGGGTCGGCCAGCACGTCGGGCAACTCTAACGGACATTCTAAAGCCAAACTCAGAGGTTCTTCAACCAGTTGCTCGGAAAATTTTTCCACCAAGGATTCGAGTAACGGCCTGAGATCGACCGCTTGTAAATTGACTGGAAGATAGCCCGCTTCTGCCTTCGAGAGATCCTGTAAATCGCGCACCAAGCGTTCCAGACGGCGGGTTTCGGCGATCGAACGACGGTAAATCGACGGCGACGGGGCGATCGCCCCATCCGCCAGTTTTTCTAAATTCCCCCGAATCACCGTCAACGGGGTTCGCAACTCGTGGGTCAAATCGGTGACAATTTCCCGACGCCGTTGTTCGACCCCTTCGAGCACCGTTGCCATTTGATTGAAACTGGCGGCGAGGCGGTTAAGTTCGGGAATATCGCTGCTTGGCATTCGGCGATCGATCCGTCCTACGGCGAACTCTTGCGTAATTTCTTCCATCTCCAGCAGCAAACTCACCAAGCGTCGGGCGACCCAATAACTGAGTCCCGCAGCCGCCAAGGCGCCCACGCATCCCGATTGAAACGTGCTTTGATCCCACGCACTTTTGAAGGCGGCGAGTAAGGGAGTCAATTCGCCGAGGCTGAGGCTATGGGTTCCCGCCAGTCGTTCGAGATGGACGACAAAGAAATCCGGCGCTAAAACTGTTCCGACGATCGACGAACTCAGACCGCCGACGATCGCCACTAACAAATGCGATAAAAATAGACGAGATTGTAAATTTAACTGATTCACAATGGATTTACGAGAGTTGCACTCACGGCGATCGCGCCAACGCGAAGGACATCGGGGAATCAGCGATCGGTTCGGGATTTGCGGCTTTTCACTTTTGCTTTGAGTTTGTAGCGCACCAGTTCGTAAACCGCCATATAAGAGGCATCGACGCCGAGTTCCTCTTTAAACCACTGCTGAATTTCCCCGTAGGTTTTAAATTCTTTTTTCTCTTTGACTTTTTTCTTTAATTCTTCGATCGCCCAATCGGGAATACTCGATTTTCTTCCCCCGCTATGTCGGTCTTGCAATAATCCTTGCAATCCTTCTTTCTTATACAGCTTCAACCAATTTTGAACGGTTACCCGATGTTTGCCCAAGAGATTGGAGAGATCGGTTACGGTTTTGACTTGTCCGGTTTTGAGCAGGTAGAGCGCTTGCACGCGGAGAAACTTTTGAGAGGTTTTTTGTTTTCCTAACAGGGTTTTGAGTTCGTCAGCCGTTTCGGCTATTTCGATTTTCACGACTCCAGGCATAACCGTGCTTTCCGTCCGTCGGTGGGAATTTGCTATTTGTAGTCTAGCAACAATAAAATACGATAACGGGGGAAATCGTGAAAATTCTCGGACAATCGGGGATTTTCTCCGTCGAGGGGATAAAAGCTCTCTGGGGAGAGACGATCGCGCGATCGCCTCTCCCTAATTGAGACTCGACGGCGTATCGTCTTCAAATTTGTAACCGACGCCGACCACGGTTTTAATAAAACGCGGTTGGCGCGGATCCGGTTCGATTTTTTTACGCAATCGGGCAATATGAGTATCGATAACGCGCTCGTTTCCGAAAAAGTTATCCCCCCAGAGATACTCGATCAGTTGGGTGCGATCGCAGACCCGGCGCGGATGTTTGACAAATAAGGTTAACAGTTTGAACTCTAAATGGGTTAAATCCAACACCGAGGCGGGTTCGTGGTGGTAGTGGCGGTGGGCCACGTGGCGGTCTACATCGACGGTAAAGCTGGCAGTGCGGTACACCTGGCTTTCGCCCCCGTGGCGCAAACTACGCCGCAACAGGGCGCGGACGCGGGCGATCAGTTCCCGGGGAGAGAAGGGTTTGACAAAATAATCGTCGGCCCCGGTAGACAGTCCGATGATGCGATCGATTTCTTCCCCTCTGGCGGTCAACATGAGGATGTAGGGATCTTTGGGGATGTGTTGCTGTCGGATGCGGGCGCACACTTCCAAGCCGTCCAATCCGGGCAAGCGCAAATCGAGTACGATCAGATCCGGCGGCGAGGTGCGTACTGCTTCTAAAGCGCTGAAGCCGTCATGACAAATCCGACAGCAAAAGCCTTCTTCTTCTAAAGATTGTTCGATTAACTCGGCGATGTCCGGTTCGTCTTCGACAATTAAAATCTCCATTGCCGTTCTCGCTGGATTCGCACTCAAGGGGGGAGTAGGCATGGAATTTAACCTTATGGTTAGGTGGTCAAGGGACGCCATCGATCGCGGGCGATCGCGAGATTTAGGAAGGGACGCGCGCCGATCGCTGTTGTTTGAGATACTCGAACACTGTTTTATCGCCGATATCGTCGGGCATGGCTTGAAATGCCTTTCTCAAGGCGAATACGACGAATAACACCGCCCAAAGGGCCAATAAAGCCCGTTCCCCAACGGCGGGTAAGAGACCGAAAAGATGGCCTAAAATCAGTATCGGCACCACGGGGGTGAGAATTTTGGTTTCCAAGCGGTTGAAACAAAAGGCTTCTTTAAAGTAAATTCCCGTGAGGGCGACGAAGGTAAAGCCCATGCCGAATAAGGCGATCGGGCGCTGATAAGCCGTCAGGGCGAGGGCTTCGGGATAGGAGACAGCCGCCCAAACGGTGGCGATCGCCCCCACACCCCACAACAATTGTAGTAAGCGATGCAAGGGAACTAGATAAATGTGAATGGTCAGCAAGCTGACGCCGAGGGCGAGGGAAAATCCCCCATACAGCCCGGTTAAAACGGGGGCGATCGCCTCGGTCACTCCTTGCCATAATACTAAGGTCGTCCCCACGGCGAAACACGCGGCGGCGATCGCCAGTCCCCCACGGTAAATCGCGACCCCGAGGCGATCGTCGCGATCGATGGTAAACTCACCAAACTGTCCTTGGTAAACAATCGGTTCGTCGGAATTTTCCTGAATCATTGTTTGTTCGTCAAACATTGACAGCAAAGTAACTGCACTCAAGATACACTTTAAAGGTGGAAACCTGCAAAGAGGCTCTCAAGATGTCTAAATCTAAAAAGCCCGCTAAAAATCAACCGTCAGCCTCGGCGATCGCTGGAGGAATTCAACTCGATGAGGGTCTCTTTGGCGTCAAGATTATCGATCGCCTTTCCAAAGAAGAGAGAAATATGGTCCTCTTAAAACGGGAAATTAAAGAGTTTGCCGAATTTCTCGAAGATTTGGTCGAACCCCTAGATATAGAAGAGTTAGAATCTCAAATTTCTAGCATCCTCAAGACGGAAGATATCGAGGTTAATAAAAGAAATCTCAAAATCTATCTGAATTATATTAAAAACAAAATTAATTTACCTTGCCATTTAACAGGTATCGAACCTTTTGCCTGGGAAGAAAACTATTTTGAATCTCCTCCCAACCTTCAAAAAAAAATCCCCAAGCCGAAAGCAATACTTCCCTCATTTGAAGATGTATTTCTGTTGTTGGGATTTGAAGAAAATGTTTCCCTTGAGGAAGGGATTAGAGTTCAAGTCAAACGAACCTCCGATCGCCGTAAGTTTGTTTTACCTCTAGCGGATTTAGAGGTTTATGGAGATATCGATAACAGTTATAAGGAAAATCACGAACTGCTCAATATGTACGAAATTTGGTTTGTGAATTATTAAACGGAGAAGGAAAAAGTCAAAAGGAAAAAAAGGGGATGCAAGAGACAATTACAAAATCCAAAAATTCCCTCATTTTAAGCAATAGTTTCGATCGAGAAAATACAAAAAATCTTGTAGGGGTTTGGTTACCAAATCCTAGAGAAGTAGGGGTAACCCGATAGCAGCCATCGGTCGTTTGATGCTGCGGCGATGGCTTCCTCTCAAACATGACTCTGAATGTTTATTTGATAAACAGTCTCTAAAATCTAAAATCTAAAATCACATCAAGCCTCGTCCCCACCTCTAAACCAAAGCGATCGCGCGCGTTACCGCCATTGACTGCTAATTCGACCCAACCGTGAGAACCGACCAGGGCGATCGCCTCATTGGGGCCGACATCGGCATAAGTTTGGCCACTCGGAATCTGGCGATCGTCGAATGACAAAACCCAGGACCGTTCCCCCACGGCATCGCCGGGAATATTACTGATTAAATTACCAAACCGATCCACATATTGAATGCAACCGGAAACTTGAGTCGATCCAATTTGACAATCAGGGAAGTCCCACCGGACTAAAGTTTCCGGAGCGATCGCCTCTCCTAAGTCGCTGAAGGGGACGCCACGGGCGAGATGGGCGCCGACCGGGGCAAAAATATCCCGTCCGTGAAAGGTGGTACTGGGGTTGGGGGTGCGCCAGTAGTTAGAATCCGTTAATTCGACGGCGGCGATCGCCGGGTCGGCGCGATCGAGGATTCCGTCGAAGACGCCGTTATCGGGACCGACAAAGAAGGCGCCCTTACAGGCGATCGCGATCGCCCGTCGCCGACTCCCCACCCCCGGATCGACGACGACCACGTGAACGGTTTCTGGAGGGAAGTAGGCGATCGCCGAGGCGAGGGCAAAACGGGCCGCCACGATCTTTTGTGGGGGAATCTGGTGGGTGAGGTCGATGACGCGCAACGCCGGATCGATGGAGGCGATCGCCCCTTTCATGACGCCGACATAGGGATCGCTCAAGCCAAAATCGGTTAATAGCGTTATGAGCCCGTTGCCCTGCATGTTGCTCGTCTCCCGCGATCGACAAACGAGGTGCGGAACTGTCCCACACCTCAACCGCTATCTACGTTCAAAACCGGAGAGGGGGAGATTCGAACTCCCGGAGCCCTTGCGGACTCATCTGATTTCAAGTCAGACGCAATCGACCACTCTGCCACCTCTCCATTAGGCACTCTTTCAATCTTAGCGTGCCTGCCTCGCAAAGAAAACAGGCATTTTGAGAAAATTTCGCCTCAGAGGAGATCGAAATCGCGATCTAGAATCCAAACTCTAACCGCTAAACGCTAAAATCCGCTTAAGCCAGTTGGCGCATGGCTTTACCGGGATTCTCGTAGAGAATTTGTTGGGCGATCGCCTGGAAATGGCGATCGAGCCAAACGAGACGAGCATCGGTGACGACGCCATTTTCTAAGGAAACGAGGGAAAAGTTACGTTTGACGTCGGTTTCGGTGACGATAACGCGCGGAACGCAGGCGCTATTCAAGTATAAGGTGCCTGTGGCGTCCACGTGGGTCGATCGTCGCTGCCGTTGTTTGGTGTGGCGCAAGTTATGGTGCATGTGACCGAAAGTCACTAGGGGAATCGTTTTTCCGAGTTGGCGAGTGGCGGCGATCGCCTCTTGAAAATCGGGATCGCCGAAGTCGCCGCCGATCGGATTCCAATCGCGACCGCAAGGGTCTTCTGGTAAGGAACCCAAGCCATAGGGGCCGTTATGTCCGAGAAAAATAATCGTATCGCAGCTTGTTTCGCGAACGGCGGCGAGGATGCGATCGCGGGATTCTTCCATGCTGTTGACGCCGAAGCGATCGCGGTAAAACTCGGCATATTTCCACTCCGGACCGCCCCAACTAAAGGGACGAGTCCCCACCACACTCAAGCCGTATTCGGGAAAGTCCAAGTGAGCGTAACCGACGTGAAAATCATCGGTGATTTCTAGTTGGTCGGCGACCCAATCTTCGGTGAGGCGATCGTAAGGGCATTTTTTCCGACCCCAGTGGGTGGCACTGTACCAAGCATCGTGATTGCCGAAAACCAGGGCTTTGGGCAAGTCCAGATCGGCGATCGCCCGCACGACACGAAGGCATTCGTTCCCAAAATCGCCGACAAATAAGACTAAATCGACTTCTAAAGCCTTCAGCGCTTCTGCATCTTCTCTTTCCCATTGTTCGTGAACGTCCCCGACGACAGCCACCGTCAAAGACTGTTGCTCAAACTGGCGATCGCTCATGACCCGTTTTACCTTACTTGTCCGATAAACCCAGCATAAGCAAGGGTTGGCTCGTTTCGCTAGAACTCCTGCGAGGATCCGACGGCGATCGCCTGTCATTTTTGGTAAAAACTACTATAATTTCCAATAACGATAACGAACGAGCTAAGTTCAGGCCATAACTGTGTTTACCTCCACCCTTGTTCACCGAGACACGACCGGATCGAACGACCTGCCCGACGATTTATTCGAGGCGATCGCCGAACTGAAGCGAGAACTCAACGCCGTCATTCTCGCCCACTACTACCAAGATCCCGACATCCAAGACATCGCAGACTACATCGGCGACTCCCTGGGCTTATCCCGTCAAGCCGCCAACACCGAGGCAGAGGTCATCGTCTTTGCTGGGGTTCACTTTATGGCAGAAACGGCGAAAATCCTCAACCCGAACAAACTCGTCCTACTGCCAGATTTAGACGCGGGCTGTTCCCTCGCCGACAGTTGCCCGCCCGACGCCTTCGCCCAATTCAAAGCCGCCCATCCGGATCACTTAGTCGTCTCTTATATCAACTGCTCGGCAGCGATCAAGGCGATGAGCGACATCATCTGTACCAGCTCTAACGCCGTCAAAATTATCGAACAACTCCCCCCGGATCGACCGATTATTTTCGCCCCCGATCGCAACCTCGGGCGTTACGTCATGGAACGAACCGGGCGCGATTTATTGTTGTGGGAAGGCAGTTGTATCGTTCACGAGACCTTTTCCGAGAAAAAGATCGTCCAACTGCAAATCGAACACCCGGACGCGGAAATCATCGCCCATCCCGAATGCGAAACCCCGGTATTGCGCCACGCCAACTACATCGGTTCGACCACCGCCCTACTGCAATATGCCAAAGAAAGTCCCGCTTCGGCATTTATCGTAGCGACGGAACCCGGCATCATCCACCAGATGGAGAAAGAAGCGAAGGACAAGCAGTTTATCCCCGCACCTTCGACCAGTAACTGTGCTTGCAACGAATGTCCTCACATGCGTCTCAACACGCTCGAAAAATTATATTTGTGTATGAAAAATCGCACCCCAGAAATTAACTTGCCCGAAGACATTCGCGAGGCGGCATGGCGACCGATCGCCCGAATGTTGGAAATGAGTTAAACGATCGCCTAGCTCGATCGAGCGAGCGATCGGAGAAGAGTGCGCCGTAAGGGCGAAAAATTTTTCGCCCTTATCGCACCATCGGCAACTGTCCAATTGACTCGGGCAAACTTGGGTTTCGATCCCCATTTCAACCCACTTTTAAGTTGTAAATTAGGGTAAACAAAAAAGTCAATTGAGCAGTTAACGCCATTAAATAAACCACCGCACGACCTTTAAAGATCGACAGGAGTAAACCGAGGGCTTTTAAGTCAATCGTCGGACCGAAAACTAAAAAAGCCAATAACGATCCGGTGGTAAAGCTCGACGCAAACGAGAGGGCGAGAAACGCATCGACCGTGGAACAAATCGAAACGACACTGGCGAAAGCTAACATGGCCAAAATCGAACTGACCGGACCTTGACCCAAACTGAGGATAATATCGCGGGGAATGCCGATTTGAACGATCGCGGCGATCGCGCTACCCACCACTAAAATACCGCCGAGTTCTCGCAATTCTTGCAGGGTATTCTCGACAAACAAGCGCATTCGCCAGCGATCGATCCCGGAAAACCGAAATAAACCGATCTGGGCGTTCCCCAGTTGGGGGAGCGGGGTTGCTTGGACGGCGGTCGTATCGAGCCGCATGGGCTGCTCCCCTTGCCCTAATAAAAAGGTTCCCGACTGTAGTAATGGCGAAATACTTTGGGCTTTTTTCACTTCCGGCGTCGGTTCGGGAGCCGATTGCGGCATGGCCCGCAACACCGAAGGCTGTAGCAGGGGGCGCAAGTCTTTCTGAAAGCTGAAGATCCAACCGATCGTCGTAGCAATGGCGAGGGAAAATAAGACACGCCAGAGAACCACTTCCGGTTGGTCGCGAAAGGCGACCCAAGTAGACCAAATGACGATAGGGTTAATGGTCGGTGCGGCGAGCAGAAAACCGATGGACACCGAGGACGGGACGCCCTGGAGTAATAAGCGACGGGCCACGGGAATGTTGCCGCATTCGCAGACCGGGAATAAAAAACCGATCAAACTTCCGGCCAAAGCGCCGAGGAGGGGATGTCGGGGTAAGATCGCAATCAGCTTGCGTTCGTCTACAAATAAGAGCAATAAGCTCGATAACAATACCCCCAACAACAGGAAGGGCATTGCCTCGACCATTAAACTCATCCAAAGCGTGAAAGCATTATTTAACTGATTCATCCTTTCGGCAGGTGTGGGTGTTGAGGAGCCGAGATCGAATCGTCGAGGGTCGGTTGCGAGATTCGCAATGGCGACGATCGATCGCTGCGGGCGAACAGGGAGGATTCAAGGGCGCTCGGGGAGAAAAGCCGAGCGGGCGATCCTAGAAAGTCATATTGCGCAATTACAGCCGTTCGGCGAGTTAAGCAGCATAGGATTGCGATCGCAAAAAAAACTACTTCAACACTATACAAAATTGGGGGATCGGGAGAGAATGGGGGAAGGCACCCCTGTCCGTCGGCGCCCTGGGATCTCGTGGGCTATTTCCCTGCAGAGCAGAGGAAAAAGGCGCTCCAGTCGTTGAGCGATCGCCGTGGCGTTCTTTTTTGAAGCCTTCGTAAATGGGTTGCTCGGCGATCGATGAGGTGGACGCCATACCCACCATTGGATTGTCTGCTCTAGAGGCGTTGCAGACATCGGGGATGAATTGGAGCGGCGATCGAAACAGAAACCGATCGCCAACGCAGATGGAATGTTTGTAGAGGCGGTAGGGTCGGTAAGGGTGCCAAATTGTTTGCCCCGACTCCAGAAACCGCGATCGCGGGATTTTGCAAATGAGGGAAGTCAAGAGTAGTTTTTCGCGACGGTAGGGGTTTCAAACAGCGATCGTTCTCGGTTGAATTCTGTGGAGTTTTAAGGCTCAATTTTTCAGGTTTTTGCGCCTATGTTTTCACTTTTTCCCGTTCTGAATTGACTCTTGAATCCCCCGGACAAATCTAGGCGCCGCGATCGCGCTGGGGTTTATTGTCGAGGGTGCGGACAGATAACTGAGTGATGGCGATATTGCCGGAAAAACAAACATCGACATCGGTTCCTATTTCCCGGGGGCGATCGCCGTAGCGCCCGCAATAGTGAAAATAATCTCCTTCAATGTGATAGTCAATGGGCAGGGGTTGGGAAGAATTCTCACATAAAACAATTTCCGGCTCGCGATCGCCCGGTTCGAGATAGGGTAAATTGACATTCCAAAAACACCCGGGTTCCGGGGGGCGATCGAGCAGATCGGCCAAAATCCGACTGGCCCAATGGGTCGTTATTTCCCAGTTAACGGGTCGTCCGCCTTGACGATACTGAGAAATGGCGATGCCGGGAACGCCGTGAAAGGCGGCTTCGCGCACGGCGGCCACGGTTCCGGAAATGTAGATATCGACCCCCATGTTTCCCCCCGAGTTAATCCCGGAAATCACCCAACTTGCCTCCGGATATAAGTGAGAAAGAGCGATCCGGGTACAATCGGCGGGGGTTCCGGCGATCGCCCATGACGTACTCGAACGGCGATCGACGTGGATGGGGTTTCTCGTCGTCACTTGATGACCGCATCCGGAGAGTTCGTCTCGGGGAGCGGCGATCGCGATCGCCCGTCCGTCCAGCGCTTCGCATAATGCCGCCATTCCCGGCGCGTCGATCCCGTCGTCATTGGTGAGAATTAAGGTCATAACTTTGGTGATTCCACAGCTTAATGAGAGATGCAATAATCAAGCTCAAGTTAATTGTATGATTATCGATCCCCTTCCCATTCAGCTTATTTTATGTAACCATAAAATAAGACAAAACAACCCCGCAATTCTACTATAAGAGGAGATTGCCAAGTGTACATATATATTACGCCTCGCTTTAGAGACAAACAAGAGCTTTATTCACTCCACAGACCAATAGAACGACTGATCGAAGATAGTCAAAAGGCAGATGAAACCTTTGTGAAAACCAATTTATTTCAAACCCTGCGATCGTCTTACTTAAGAAAAGACCACAGGCGTTATCGATTCATCGGATCGATCCAACAAGTTGAACAAGAAAAGATTTTGTGTCTTTTAGAGATTTTCGACCACGATCGAGACTACAGACAATTTTCAGATCGATTGAGAGACACCGGAAAAACAGACTTAGAAGACCTTCTCGATCCTGAAGAGCTGAAAAAAGCAATAGAAGCGCAAAAAGCATCTAACCTTCCCTCATTTCGTTGGCGCGTTCCTCCGGATATGCAACCTTGGTTAGAACTCCCTGCTTGGGGGATAGATGCCAACGATTTAGTCATTTATGAAAGTGAAGAATGGGTCACCCGATTTAGAAAACCAAAGATTAAAGATTATTGGCAAACCTACTATCAACTGATTGGTGATATCGCTCAAAACAGCGATATTGGCGAATCTTTACCTGGATGGCCTCAAGTTAGGATGTATGGTGAAAGCCAAAGTATTGTTTACAGTCAAATTTTGACTACAGATACTCCCCCCAGGCATATTTTATTTTTAATTGCACCCTTTGAAAATCTACCTGCTGAAGCAGACATCTTGCAGTTAGGTCGTAAAAATAAATTTTATGAAAGTGCAAGCGATAATCTATTTAGTGGCGAAGTTCCTATTGAGAAGTTAACTGTTTTTGCCCAGCGCTCTTATCCGGATTACTTATTAGCTGACGATAAATGCTGGCTGGAGATCGAACGGGAAGAAGAAGCGAATCTAGCCCTTTCCGCAGAAGAAATGCTGCTTTTAGAGTCCGTGTCTAGTTTGACAACCGATCGTTCTTCTTTACCAATTTTTATTAATGGTCGAGCCGGGAGTGGCAAATCTACGATGCTGCTTTATCTATTTTCTGACTATTGCCACCGCAAATATTATAACTCTCAGCAAACAGAGCTTTCAGGAGATCCTTTATTTTTAACCTATAACGAGCGGTTGCTCGAAGTTGCAAAAAAAGGTGTACAAAAACTCTTAGTGTCTCACCATCGTTTTCAGTCAGAACGCACGACCGACGATCCGATCCCCGATGTCAGTTCCTTTTTTAAGCCGTTCCAGAAATTTTTAATAGAACTGCTTCCCTTAGAGTATCAAAGAGAGTTTTCTGCTGAAAACTATATTTCTTTCTTTCGATTTAAGAAATTATATGAAAATAATTGTCGGTTACCTCAAGCCAAAAAATGGAATGCAGAGATTTGCTGGCATGTGATTAGAAGCTTTATTAAGGGATATCGACTAGAAGGAGAAATTTCACCGTCCGACTATCAAACCACAGAAATTGTCAATCGCCGCGATCGCACGATAGAAATTAGTGACTATCAAGAAATTTACGAAACCATTTGGGAGCGATGGTATAAATCTACGGCGCAAGAGCATCAATATTGGGACGATCAGGATTTAATCAGAAAAGTTCTAGAACTCGATTCTTATGAATCGGATTATGCGGCTATTTTTTGTGATGAAGCTCAAGATTTCACGCGGATCGAACTACAGCTCATTATGAAGTTGTGGAAGCTTTCCCAATACGATTTACAAAGAATGCCAATTTTTTCGCTGCCGTTTGCATTTGCCGGAGATCCTTTACAAACGTTGAATCCCACGGGATTTCGGTGGTCTACAGTTAAAGCGGCTTTTCATGAAGCAATTCTGAACGAACTGGAACTAGAGATCGACCTCAACCTCAAAGAATTAGAATTTAATTATCGTTCAAGTCCTCCGATTGTCCGGTTTACCAACTTAATTCAATTTTGGCGTAGCATTATTTTTAATCTACCGGATTTGAAGCCTCAGAAAGAATGGAGAAAGGTAGATTTTCCCGATCCCCAAAAATTCATCTTAGATCGCCAAATTTCTTTGCAGCAGTTCAAAGAATACGTGAAAGACACGATTATCATCGTTCCCTGTGAAGAAGGGGAAGAAAATGAATTCGTGCAAAATGATGAAATCCTCAGTCAAATTTTTGTAGATATTGGAGAGGGAGAACCCGTTAAAAATATTTTGAGTGCGATCGCCGCTAAAGGATTGGAATTCAAAAAAGTAATTCTCTACAAGTTTGGAGAAGCGTGCAACCCGCAAATTTGGAATCAAGATACAGTCAGCGATTGTCCCATTGAGTTTGAATATTTTTTCAATAAATTGTATGTCGCCGCCAGTCGTGCAATGGAGCGCTTATTTATTATTGATTCCGAAGTAGGGGATGCTCAACTCTGGAGGTATGCGAGCAGTCAAAGCGAACTCGATCGATTTTCGAGCCATTCGAGCAATAGAGAACTTTGGAAAAATGCCATTCAATTATTAAGTAGTGGCGGCGTAACGACGATTACAGATATTTCCGAAGACAATCCGCTTTTAATTGCCCAAGAATTTGAAACGAAAGGTTTAAATTCACAAAATCCAAGATTACTCAAACGAGCTAAACAGTACTATAGTTCAGTGGGAGAAAGTCAAAAAGCGGATTGGTGCGAAGCTTTAGCCTTACAATTTGAAGAGCGCTTTCGTGAAGCCGGACGAGCTTTTGTCAATCAATGTGAATACGAACGTGCATGGGATTGTTTTTGGGAAGGGATGTGTTGGGATGATTTGCTCGATTTAAGCGATCGCCACGATTACTATAAAGATCGTCTAGCGGTAAATTTAGCCGAGTTTATGGTGGATCGCGCGCGAACCGATCGCACTCTTTTAAAGTTTAATGAGTTTTTAGAAAAATGTATTGTTCAAAAACATATTGGGTCTCCTTTTTTACCGCAATGGAAAACAGCGATCGCCGAATTTAAGTCTCGCATTGCCAAGATCGATCCAGGATCTTTTACCCGAGAACAATGGTTGAAACTGGGTTCTACTTTTAGCGAATTAGATCGATGGGGATATTCATCGATGTTGCGAGCGGCGGGAGAAGCATTTTTTAAAGCGCAAGACTATCACAAAGCTGAAGATTGTTTGGCCAATGGTAACGCCACCGAAATTCCTCAGTATTATTTATCCCAAGCTGAAATCAATCCTTTCCCCGAAAAGATAGAATGGTTGGCGAAAGCAGGTGCGATCGATCGCATCGTTCGAGCATGGGAAGAAGCGGGAAAACCGACGAAGATGCAACCTGCTTCCTTAAAAGCTGTTGCCTCGGCTTTAGAAAAGGAAAAGCAATACACCTGTGCTTTGCGTTTATATATTGAACTAGACGAACTTGAGAAGGTCAAAGAATGCTTTGCTCAGAGTCAAACTGAAGGGGATGAAAAACTGGAGATTCTTGGGGCTTTAGTGACCTATTTAATCGAGCGTAATCAGTGGATTGAGGCGATCGCAGAAATTGACCGAGAGTTCTCGACAATCGCCGGATCCGAAACGCAAAAATTACGGCTAAAGTGCGATATCGTGCGCGCTATTGCTTACTCGGATTTAACCTCCATCGATATGAATGTGGAGAACCGCCAACGATACGAACAATTCATGGAGCAAATTTTAAGTCAGAACGATTGGGAATTCCATCTTTCCATGCAACAGATCGGTTCTGCGCTTGAAAGAATTGGGGGATTGGTTGCTACCCTAAAGTTCTACGAGCGATTTATTGGGGATTTAGCTACAGATCTCAAAGAATTTGCCCGACAACGTTGGATTGTCACGAAAAGAAAGCAAGCCGATTATTTTGCCAATCAAGGGCAGGTTTATCGCGCTGACGATATTCGGTATGACTTGGAAAATCGGTTACGCGAGTGGGGGATTAATCCCACAATTAAATTTCCTTTTTATCCGTCATTGCCTAAATATAATAACGATCGCGACGATCGCGTACAAGTTGACGGGTTATCTGCTGATATCGATCTTCAACGTCTTGATAATGGAAATATTAAGTTTAACGTTGGCGATCTCGAAATTAAAACGCTGGGGACGGCAGAAAATCGCTTGTTTGCAATTGAAGATCAAACGACGTTCGATAATTTCAAGTTTCACTTACAAAAGCGCCAACGAAGCGGGGATGCTAAGGTTCGAGAAAAGCATCCAAGTCGTCAAGATCGATGGGGCTTGGAAGTCATCGATAGTGGCTATGAGGTCGAGATCGATTTTACGCAAGAGCGCCCGACGATCGAACTCACTTTAAAGGCGATCGACGCCAAAATTCTGCTGTCATTTTAAGGGAACGAGTAGGGAGATCGCACTACTGTATCCGTCCCTCAATTTTTCTCAATTGTTTGAAAAACGGTATAACCCGTCCATTAGATCCAATCGAAACAGGGAGGCGATCGCCTCCCTTGCGGGTCGCTTTACAAACCCGTGAGATTTCTCAGGGTCGTGTGAGTTTTTAAGCCGACCACGCCATCGACTTTCAAACCGCGATCGCGCTGAAATTGGGAAACGGCTTTTTCCGTTTCCGCGTCAAACACGCCATCCATATTGCGATAGTCGAAATACTTGAGCGAACTCAACTGACGTTGAACCCGCAACACCGTGGCGCCGCGATCGCCGCGTCTGACCGTGGGTTGGGTGTCCGGTTCGGGGGTGGCGGGATAGGTCGCTTGCAAGGCGGCTTCCGTTTGGGAACCGACGACGCCATCTTCTTTCAAGCCATTTTGCCGTTGAAAATGCTTGACGGCACTGGTGGTATAGTCGCCGTAATATCCGGTGGCGTCGGCTTGGAAATAACCGAGTTCTTGCAAGCGCTTTTGAATTTGAGTGACCTTGGCGCCGTAATCGCCGTCTTTGAGTAGGGCGAATGCGGGAGCGATCGCCCCAAACAAAGAGAGGGCAATCCCCAAAGGCAAGATCGATCGCAGCGATCGCCGTCTGACTTGGCGCCAGTTCACCTTGACGGGTTCGGGGGCGGGTAAGGGTTCGTCGTAAGCTTGAGCCAGATGGATAAATGCTAAAGAGTCCATTGCCGTTGCTGTCGTGTTATCTCATTAAGATCTAATCACGATTTTAGGAGCGATCGCCCTATGTACCGATCGTCTAGTTAGAGAAATTTGCAAATTTCAATGTTTTTCAAGACTTCGGGAGGGAGTTTGTGGAAATCTCCACAAAAACCCCAATCCCTCAAATCCGCCACGGTGCAGCGATCGCCCGCCGTCGTCACCGACTCGGAGGTAAAGGCTTGATATCGATCTGCACTCCGGTTTGCGAGTCCGGGACGTGGCGCCAGCAGCCGTAAGGCAAATGCTTGAGACTGTCCGAAGGCAACACCCCCGCGCCGACCAGACTGTCGAGAATCGATCCGGCGAGATTGTCGCCATCACCGCGATGTTTGCCGTGCAGGACCACCTGAACCGCCGCCTGTTGGATCGGCAATTGTGGTTGGGGATGCATTTGCTGCAACTGCATCAAAATTTCCCCTTCGGCCCGCAGTCGCCACTGACGGTAAGGCTTGGGTAAATAGGTGCCGTTGGCGGTCACCCGAGGACGGGCTTTGGGGCTGACTCGTCCGGGAATCCAGAAACTGAACACCTCCGAAGTTTTGGGGCGATCGGAGCGTTTCGCTGGGGTCGGTTTCGCCGAGGTTGGGGGCGCTACCGGGTCTTTGGCGTCAAATGGTTGAGAACGATCGCTCGGATCGACGGGTTTAAGCACGGGTTCGGCCATGATAGCAGTAGGTGAGTGTAAATCACCTTTCTTTTCGTCCCCGGACCCGTCCGGTTTTTGGGAGGCGGGCGATCGCCCGGGGGGCAACGAGGGCGCCTGTTCCAACCCCGGCCATCCTCGGGCGATCGCGATATAGGTTTGAGCGGTGTTTTCAGAAATCTGGCACGACTCGGCGAGCCAAACCGACCAGCGATCCGGCGGTAACTGGGCTTGAGCGCGAACCAAGCAAGCTCCCGCATCGTGGGCTTGGAGCAGACCGAAATCGATCGCCGCCTGACATTGACGATGAGCCTGACGAATCCGCTCCGCCAATCGCTCCAAAGGGGATAAATTCGGCTCGGTCGCAGCACTCGACGAGGGATCGCCCGCCTGTTGCGTGGGCGTAGCGTTCGCATCGAGAGAGTTGAGTGTAGAAAGGGAAGGCATAAAAAATAGCGCTCGAATCAGGCAATCGGACAATGAACTTGACATTTCCGGCGGAAGCCGCCAAAAGCTATCGGCGATCGTAACCTGTTGGCGACCCATTCAAAAAAAATGGGGTCAGTTCTCGCTTCGATCCGAACTGACCCGTCTGTTTGATTTCAAAGGGGAAGGGCTGACGGCTCGGCGCGATCGCCCCGGGCGCCAGCCTTCCCGAACGGTTACAATCGCACTTAGGCGATCGCCGCCATTTTGACGTCGGAGGTTTCGAGAATTTCCTGTAACTCTTCCGCGTCCACGGTTTCTTTCTCGATCAGCATTTGCGCGAGGCGATCGAGAACCGCTTTGTTGCTGACGAGAACCTCTTTCGCCCGACGGTAAGCTTGATCGACCAAGTTCCGGACTTCGTCGTCAATCGCCGCCGCCGTTTCTTCGGAGAAATCCCGTTCCGCCATGATGTCGCGACCGAGGAACATATTCCCCTGCTGGCGACCGAGGGCGACCGGGCCGAGGCGATCGCTCATTCCGAAGCGGGTCACCATCTGGCGCGCCACCCGAGCCACCTGCTGCAAGTCGTTCGAGGCGCCCGTGGTTACTTCTTCTTCGCCGAAGATAATTTCTTCCGCAATCCGACCGCCGAGGGCGACCGCCATCTGATTTTGGAGGTAAGCGCGGCTGTAAAGGCCCGAATCCATGCGGTCTTCACTCGGAGTGAACCAGGTCAACCCCCCTGCACGACCGCGCGGGATGATGCTGATTTTCTGTACTGGATCGTAATCCGGCATCAAGGCGCCCACGAGGGCGTGTCCGGCTTCGTGATAGGCGACGAGGGTTTTGCGTTTTTCGCTCATCACCCGGTCTTTTTTCTCCGGTCCGGCGAGGACGCGATCGATGGCGTCGTTGATTTCGTCCATCGAGATTTCGCTCAAGTTGCGACGGGCCGCTAAAATTGCAGCTTCGTTCAACAAGTTGGACAAGTCCGCCCCGGTGAACCCGGGAGTCCGACGGGCGATTTTTTCGAGATCGACGTCTTTGGCGAGGGTTTTGCCTCGGGCGTGAACTTTGAGGATTTCGAGGCGTCCGGCGTAGTCGGGGCGATCGACCACCACTTGGCGATCGAATCGACCGGGACGCAATAAGGCGGCGTCGAGAACGTCGGGACGGTTGGTAGCGGCGATGATGATAATTCCGGTGTTGCCCTCGAAGCCGTCCATTTCGGTCAGCAACTGGTTGAGGGTTTGTTCCCGTTCGTCGTTCCCGCCGCCGAGACCCGCACCCCGTTGGCGACCCACGGCGTCGATTTCATCGATGAAGACGATGCAAGGGGCGTTGTTTTTGGCTTGCTCGAACAAGTCGCGCACCCGAGAGGCACCGACCCCGACGAACATTTCCACGAATTCCGAACCGGAAATGCTGAAGAAGGGGACTCCTGCTTCTCCGGCGACGGCTTTGGCTAACAGGGTTTTCCCGGTTCCCGGAGGGCCGACGAGCAGAACGCCTTTGGGGATTTTGGCGCCGACGGCGGTAAAGCGATCGGCGTTTTTGAGGAAGTCCACTACTTCGCTCAGTTCGAGTTTGGCTTGTTCGATTCCGGCGACGTCGCCAAAGGTGACTTGGGTTTGCGGTTCCATCTGCACGCGAGCTTTGGATTTGCCAAAGTTCATCGCTTGGGAACCCGGACCGCTTTGGGCGCGGCGCAGGAGGAAGAACAGACCGACGAGCAGTAAGATCGGGAAGAACAGGCTGCTGAGGGCTTTGAACAAGAAGCCATCGTCGCTTTGGGGGACGACTTCGATGTTGACGTTGTTTTGGGTCAGGATGTCGATCAGGTCGGGATCTGGTGGCAGGTTGACCATGACTTTGCTGCCGTCGGCGACTTGCACTAAGGCTTTGGCGCGATCGGCACTGATACTGACTTTTTCAACGGCGTTATTTTCTACTTTTTGAATAAATTGACTGTAGCGCCACGTTTCGCGGGTTTGCGGCTGTTTGTCAAAGAAAGCGGTCGCCAAGGCGATGACGACGATCGCTAGTAGCACATATAGTCCGGCGTTTCTCCACCGTTTATTCACCGATATTCCTCCTGGATTACTGAATCTAGGGCGTTTGGGAGTGCCTTTTATTTTAACTGTTAATTAATGTTAACACTATTTTCATTTAGCCGGGGTGGGGGTGCTATAGTTACGGATTTAACGGGCAGGAAAAAGACGGGCGGCGATCGCGGAAGTTATTACGGGGGCAGGGTTGGAGCGATTTATGAGAGAGGGGCGATCGCCGCCCTTGCGGTTCGGGAATTGGCGCCACTGCACCGGAGCGCGTCCCGGTCGAATGCCTGCCGGGTGTCACTTAAGCGTCGCGAGCTAGGTCGTAGCATGTGTCGCAGACCACCACGCGATCGCGCCCTCGTTCTTTCGCTCGGTAGAGCGCTCCATCCGCCGCCGCAATCAGATCTTCCGGAGAAGAGGCCGAACTCGGCACTTGACTGGCGACCCCGACGCTGAGGGTGACGACCCCAGGGGGAACGCAACCGCCATGAGTGATATCGAGTGCCTTGACCCGCGATCTCAACTGTTGCGCCACCGCGAATGCCCCGTCGAGATCGGTGTTCGGCAGGATCGCCGCAAATTCTTCGCCGCCGTAACGAGCCATTAAATCCGTACTGCGACGCACGCCATGACGCAAGGTTTGGGCGACGGTCTGCAAGCAGCAATCTCCCGCTTGATGGCCGTAAGTATCGTTGTAAGACTTAAACCAATCGATATCGCACAGAATTAAGGCTAATGGTTGTCTTTCCCGAGCCATCCGCCACCATTCTTGTTGCAGATATTCGTCAAATTTGCGGCGATTGGCGAGTTGGGTCAGTCCGTCCAAACTTGCCTGACGTTTTAATTCTCGATTCGCCGTCTCTAATTGTTGGTAGAGGTTGTTGAGTAACTCCGTCGCCAGTTGATGAATTTGGGCGTGGGCTAATAGGAGTTGATGCACGTCAATTAAACGGTAGTCGTTCGCTGCCATTTCGACCACCAGGGGTTCGTAGAGTAAATGGGGCGATCGGTGCAAAACCGCTTGCGCTGCCATGACAATCGTCATGGAACTGGGCAAACAGAGAACGTCACTGTGAGCGAAACGATAGAGGCTTTTAACCGGGCGTTTGAAAAACAGTTCGAGTCCGTAAGGACGGCTGAGATGCTCGAAAAAGCGACGGCGAGATATCATCCCTTCAAATTGGCCGTTATCTAATAAAACCACGCCGGGAAGTAGGGGATTGCGATCGAAGGCTTCGGCGATTTCTTTGCCCAACCGATGGGATTCGACCTGGAATTGATAGAGGGACAATTCGCGGACGGTGGATTCTAAATGGAAGGTGGGCGTGCGAAATCGGGAAAATGACGCACGAGACAAGTCCGGGGTAGAGAGACTCAACATGCAGATCCTCAATGAAATGGATGAGTGGAAGTCAGGAAATCGAGCTACAGTTTTCCCCACGGCTTCGATCGCATTTCCAGGGTTGAGGTCGTGCAAACTTTTGTAAAAACTATCGCCAATCTACCGACCCGCAGCTCGTTTGAGGCGATCGCTCGGGGGCTGGCTACTGCCCAACTCAAAGATGCTCAATCATGCAAAATGTTGGCACAACTCTTGACTTCCATAATAATCGATCTCCTCTGGATTTTAAAAGAATACCCCCGCGATCGAGCGGTCTTTAAAAATCATCAATATTTCTTAAATAAAATCACGAAATGACTCTCGGTTAATCAATTGAGGTTAATCTAACCTTAATTTTTTCTTAAAGTTATTCCGTTGTTAATCGACGATCTTGCGATCGCCAGCATCGAGTCAAACATAGAAATTCAACGGGCGATCGCTCCCGAAATTCTTAAATTTTGTGCAGATAATGAATGATTTGAAGTTTTCAAATAAAACAATCTAGTGAAACAACCGAACCGTTCTCAAACCTCGTTAATCTCTCAACAGCGATCGATTTATTCATGAACTCACGTTTTTAGATCTCTGTAGTTCTCTGCGATCGATTTATATATAGATAACATTTATGGGCTGTGAAATTTATCAATAGCGAGGTTAACCTGTAAAATTGAGAGTCTCGATTCACTCATTTAAACTGTCATCCCAGTAAAAATAGGAATCCACCAACAGAACTCGGACTTCACCCACGGTCAAATCGGGATTAAATTCCGCAAGCGGCTTTCTCCTAATACGATAATAATCACAATTCGCAATAAAAAACTGAAGAATCCCCTGCTTTGGAAATGGCTCCAGAGGTGGCGCTTCAGCAAAATTAATCTGAATCAACAGATGCAAATATTCCCCTTCTGGTGTCTGAGGATAGCTCATTCCTTTGGGCAAATACGGTAAGTCAGCCCGACTGATTTGCTCTCCGGGAAACTTGCTACTCCACCAGGTTAAACTGTCGTCGGGAACCAGTTCAATACCAACATAGGGTTTGATGGTTGCTTCGATGCGATCGCGATAGGGTGCTAGGATTGGCGGTAAGGGGTGTTTGAGGTTGCTCATGTGATGATTGAAAACAGTTAGTTTTACGACGTTCCATACCGCGATCGCTGGCTTCAAGAATTTATAAGAATGGTGCGTTCCCAAAATTTATCGGTGGGATAGTAGGAGTTGAAGTGGGGACGGCACCCTACAAGATCGGCGATCGTACTACATCGTGACTGACGATCTTTTAGTCTGTGGTTTGCCTCCATTTCATCTGTTTTTTGATGCTAACGGGCAAATATGACCAACAAATGACAGAGAATATTTCTGCTCGACGGTAGGACTCATACAGACAAATTTTTGGATTGATGTAGATATAAATAAATGAAAGCCGTCAATCTGAATCCGGCTGTAGAGTGCTACAATTTGAGGCATTTACATTACCGAGTGGAAGGGTTTTTATGAAACTATTGGTTGGGCCTGTCCTGATGCTAATGGGCTTAGTTGGTTGTACGAGTGCTGCACAGATGCACAATGGTACTCTGACAGGCACTGTAGAGCGGGTCTGGGAAGATGGGTTCAGCATCAATACGGGCGATCGCACCGTCAATGTGGATAGCTCGGATGTGTGTGGCGACAACACTCAGCAAAGCGTATCGGTCGGTGATGAACTCACTGTAGAAGGGGAATTTGATGATGGCGAGTTTGATGCTGCAAGCATGACCAGTCCTAGCGGCGAAGATATTTGCTCTGCCCCTGAGCAAACCCAGAGTTCCGCCACTGAGCAAACCCAGGAATCTGCCATAACAGGCACTGTAGAGCGGGTCTGGGAGGATGGATTCAGCATCAATACGGGCGATCGCACCGTCAATGTGGATAGCTGGGATGTGTGTGGCGACAACACTCAGCAAAGCGTATCGGTCGGTGATGAACTCACTGTAGAAGGGGAATTTGATGATGGCGAGTTTGATGCCTCAGCCATTACGAACACCAATGGCGAGAATATTTGTTCAGCAGCATCTAGCTGATGCCGTGATAGGTGTGTCAGAGTCAGGGATAGGGATCCTCGCAATTTTCAAGGCGATCGGGGACGAAGCGGATCCCCCTAAATGCCCCTTTTTAAAGGGCGTTCACGAAAATCCGCCGTGGAAAAATGCAATATCCGTTTACTGCAAAATCCTCAAGAAATTAAAAATCGAGAAGAAACTGCCAATCGGTCGGGCGACTTCTCCTACCGTATCGGTGACCTTCGCCAAGCCGGAGCGATCGACGACGATCGCATCGTTATTGCGTAAAATAGGGTTCGTGTCATCATTGGGACTGGCGTTCAAATCCACCTCGACATTGCGACGGGAGACCGTTCCATTCGCATTGAGACGAATCAACTCCACTTCCCCGGTACTGGCGCGATTGCTAAAACCACCTGCAGCTAATAACGCTTGATTGAGTGGGGTATTGGGCGGAATTTCCACCAATCCCGGTTGGGCCACTTCACCGACGACATTGACGTTAATGCGATCGGGCGAAAAACTTGCCGATGCTAATTCCGTCGCTTCCGCCGCCGTCAACGCCGTGGCTTTGGGAATCACGATCGTATCCCCGGGTTGCAACGCCACGTCTTGGCTGACATCTCCCGCCTGCAACAGTTGCCACAAATCTACCGGAATCCGTTGTTGACTCCCTTCCCGGGTGCGTCGCAACACCTCGATCGCCCGAACGTTCGCCGATAGGGTAATTCCGCCCGCTTCTTCGATCGCCTGGGTAATCGTCGGTAAGTTACTTCCGCCGCCACTCCCGGGATTTTTCCCCACAATCGTATGGGTTCCGGGACGGGCCACTTCGCCGACGATCGCAATATTAATCGGTTTAGCCGGATCGGCGGCAAAACTGGCATCGGCAATTAACGCCGCATCTTCCGGACTCGTATAACGCGCCGTGGGAACGACAATCGTATCCCCTTGTTGTAAAATCACGTCCTGACGCAAGTTTCCGGCGCGCAACAACAACCACAAATTCACCGCGATGACCTGTTCGCCGCCGCTTTTCGTCGGTCGCCGGATCTGCACGTTACCCAAATCTGCGGATTGGGTAATCCCTCCCGCCGTTTTCAACGCTTGGGTAATCGTCGGAAAGGCGGTGGTTCCGTCGGAATTGCTGCCTTCTCCCTGAACGATATGAGTTCCGGGACGGGTGACTTCCCCAACCACGGCAATTTTTAACGATTGGGGCGTATCCGCCGCGAAACTCGCCGTCGCCAGTTGGGAGGCTTCCCCGGGATCTGCGTATTCCGCCGTGGGGATAAAAATACTGTCGCCGTCGCGCAGGGCCAAGTCTTGGGACAGATTGCCCCCTTGGAGGAGATCCCAGAGGTTGACCGTGACAATTTGGCTGCGTCCGCGATCTTCACTGCGGCGAATTTGCACTTGTCGCAGGTTGGCGGTTTGGGTAATCCCCCCTGCCATTTCGATCGCCTGGGTCACGGTGGGATATTGGGGACTATCTTCGAGAGAAATGCTGTAAGACCCGGGACGGCTGACTTCTCCGGCGATCGCCACCCGTAAGGGTCGCGGTTTGGCGAGGGTCACCGTCATCACGGGTTGGCGGATGTAATAGGCATATTTCCCGGCGATCGCATCGGTCGCTTCGTCGATGGTCATCCCTTCAATTTGGACTTTCCCGATTAACGGTAAATTCACCGTTCCATCGGCTAACACTAAGGTTTCGCCGTTATATTCCGGCGCGGTCAACACGTCGAGGCGGATGCGATCGCCCGATCCTAATGTATAAGTTTCAAAAACATTCTGTACGGGGGCAAAATTGCTCGGCGTCGAAGCGGGAGGCGGTGGCGGTGCGGTTTGGGGCGGCGCTGGCGGCGGACTGGCGGCGGTTTCCGTCAGGCGCGGCAACGTGCGATCGGCTACGGGTCGATTGTCCAGTCGTCCCGTTATCACTAACGCCCGATATACTAACGCGGCAATATCGGCGCGGCTGGCGATTTGGTTGGGGCTGAGGTTGGGAATATTAGGATTGGTGGTAATTAATTCGTTATCTAACGCCGCCATCACACTCTCGCGCGCGTAATCGGGAATTTCCGAGGCATCTTGAAAGGCATTGTTTAAAATCGTGCGATCGGAACGGCGCACGGATAAATTCAAGCCGTTGACTAAAGACACCAAAACTTGAACCCGCGAGATTTTTTGATCCGGTCGGAAATCGCGGTCGTATTTCCCCAAAAAGCCGGATTCGTAAGCAAATTGAATCGCTTCTCGCCCCCAGTGATTGGGCGGAACGTCGGCAAATTCGATGCTATAACGGCCACCCCCAGTTGCAAACGCCCGTTGCAGAACTGCCGCAAATTCGGCGCGGGTCACGGCGGCGTTCGGCTGAAAGCGCCCGTCGGGAAAGCCACTCATGATCTCGCGTTCGACTAAAGCGAGGATGAAGCTTTGCGCCCAGTGATTTTCGAGATCGTTAAAACGGTTGACTTGGGCGCTATTGGCGATGGTGGGGGCGTCGCGGCGATCGCCTGAAGATGCGATCGCCGTGGTGGAGATGCATTGAGTGGCAAAGGCCGCTAGAGTTAAAAGGGATAAAGTTTGAAGTCGCATAGATATCGACGCTGAGCCAGGACGGGAGAGTTTCGCTATCTACAAATACTTGGATTGTATTCGTCATCGGGAAGAAGGTATCTACGCAAAGCTATTTTATGAAAAAATACTATAACAAACTAGTGCGCGATCGCATTCCAGAAATCATCCATAATGCAGGCAATACCTGCGAAACAATGCGTCTCAATCCTGAAGACTACCGCCAAGCTTTAAAACAGAAGATCCTCGAAGAAGCCCGGGAAATTGCAGACGCCCGACCGGAAGAATTGTTAACTGAAATCGCCGATTTATACGAAGCGATCGACGCCCTTTTAGCAGCCCACGGGCGATCGCGAGAAGAGGCGATCGCCCTCCAAGAACGCCGACGCCAGGAACGCGGGGGATTCGAGGAACAAATTCAGCTCGTCTGGGTCGAACGTCACTCGCCGCCAGAATCAATATAACGCCTTCATCCCCAAAAAATGAAACCTGCAATGAAACGATCGCCGCTTCCCTTTTCCCCGACGTTCCTGTTTCGATTAGCAACAATCGCCGCCAGCGCGTTACTCGGCGTCCGGGGACTCCCCGAACCCTTACTCGCCGTTGTACCCCCCGAGAACGGGACGAACTTCGCACAAAAAACCGCGCAAACCAGCGACGCAGACGACGCCACCCCCCTAGGGGAAGGAATAACCACGGGAACGATCGCCCCCGGAGCAACGGAATTATATAAAGTAGCTCTCGACGCTCAAGAATATATAAAATTGGCGGTCGGCGGACCGGAAATCGAGATCGAGCTTCAATTAATGGCGTCCGACGGAACGGCGATCGCCCCAATCCATACCGAGACCACCGCAGACGGCCACGTTCTCGAAGCGATCGCCCCTTCTACAGGCACCTACACCCTAGAAATTACGGCGATCGCGGCCACTGGGGAAGCGAGTGAATATCAAGTGAGACTTATCGAACGGCGATCGGCCACGGAAGCCGACCGCGATCGTCTCACTTATATTCAGTTCGTCCGTGAAGGGATGGAGTTATTCGAGCGGGCGACCCTCGAATCTTACCGGGAGGCGATCGCCAAGTGGGAAGCGGCGATCGTCCTGGCGGAACGCCTCGGCGATCGCCTCGGACAAGGCTTACTAGTTCAAGGAATTGGCAAAGTTTACCACGAAATCGGCGAAATTGATACAGCTTTAACTTATTACCAAAAAGCTTTAGAAATAAGACAAGAAATCGGAGATTTATCGGGAACCGCCCAAAGTTTAAATAATATCGGCGCCATTTATTGGTTTCGCGGAGACTACCAGCGTGCCTTGGAAAACCTCGAACGATCGCTACCTTTATATCAGCAAGTAGAAAATACTTGGGGAGAAGCAGAAGTTTTAAATAATATCGGTCAAATTTATGCAGATTTACGAGAGAGCGATCGCGCTTTAGAGTATTTGAATCGAGGGCTAGCACTGCGGCAAGAATTAGGCGATCGTCGGGGAGAAGGCTCGACGCTCAACAATATCGCCGGGGTCTACAGTCATCTCGGCGAAAATGAAACTGCATTAGACTATTACCAACAGGCGTTAGCGATTCGACGAGAAATTCAAGACCCGCAAGGAATTGCCAATACGCTGACGAATTTAGCGGTATTTTATGCCATACAAGGTAAGCTTCAAAAAGCTTTAGATCTGTACGAACAAGTCTTGCAATTGCAACAGACGATCGGCGATCGCCTCGGCGAGACGGTGACCTATATCAATCTCGGTCAAACTTATCTAGACTTGGGCGATCGCGAGCGCGCTTTGGCGTTATTCGAGCGCGCCTTACCGATGACCGAAACCACAGGTTATCTAGTGGGAAAAGGAGCAATACTCAACAATATTGCGGGAATTTATGCCAATGAGAATCAGCGCGATCGCGCTTTATCTCTGTACCGAGAAGCATTGGCGATCGCTCGTCAAATCGGCGATCGCGCGGAAGAAGCGAACATTCTCGGCAATATCGGCAGCCAATATTTAAACCAACAAAAGTTAGAGCAAGCTTTAGACTATTACCAGCAAGGACTAAGTTTAGCTCGTGAAGTGAGCGATCGGCAAATAATTGCTATTTTAACTGCCAATTTAGGGACGACTTATCAAAATTTAGGTCAGTGGGACAAGGCGCGGCAAAATTTTAACCAAGCCTTGGAAATCAATCGCCAACTCGGGAATTTTGGCAAAGCGACCTTCGTATTATTTGGATTGGCCACTTTAGATCGACAGCAAGGGGATCTCGAAATGGCTTTAGAACGAATTGAAGAAGCATTGAACGAGATTGAGGACGTGCGATCGCAAGTTAATTCCGAACAGTTACGAAGCCTATTTTTTGCCGAAAAGCAGGATTATTACGAACTCTATATCGATATCCTTATGGAACTGCACCAGCGCCATCCGGACAAAGGGTACGATATCAAAGCCTTTGAAGCCAGTGAAGCGGCGCGCGCCCGTTCCTTGTTAGAAATTCTCAATGAAACCCAAGCCGATATCCGCGCCGGAGTCGATCCGCAATTGCTCGATCGCGAAACAGAAATTAAAGCCCAACTCGACGCCCGGGAACGACAACGGATCGAACTACTGGCCCTCGGCGACCCCCGCCAACAGGTCGGAAAAATTGAAAGTGAGATCGCCCGTCTGTTAGAAGAATACAACGCCGTTCTCGCCGATATTCGCGCCAATTCTCCCCGTTATGCCGCGTTGACCCAACCGCAACCGCTCTCTCTCGAACAAATTCAACGGGAAGTGCTAGACGACGAGACGATCTTGCTCGAATATTTTCTGGGAGGGGCCCGCAGTTACCTGTGGGTGGTGACGAACGATCGCATTGCGAGTTACGAACTGGCGTCACGGGAAACGATCGAACAGCAAGCCCGTATATTTAGCCAAGCACTCACCGATCCGCGTTATCGCTTCAATACCGAACGCATTCAAGGGGTGGGAGCTGAATTAAGTGAGACGATTCTCGCACCGGTGGCCGAGGAGTTGGGCGATCGCCGCTTGCTCGTCGTCGGCGACGGCGCCTTGCAATACGTCCCCTTCGCCGCTTTGCCCCATCCGAACCGAACGGGCGATCGCTTCGCGACGCCTCCGGCGTATCGCCCGGTCTTGTTAATCGAAGAACACGAAATCGTGACGTTGCCCTCGGCGTCTACGTTAGCGCTGTTGCGGCGCGACTTTGGCGGACGGGCGATCGCCCCGAAACGGCTGGCAATTTTTGCCGATCCCGTCTTTAGTGCGACCGACGAGCGCGTCGTTACCGGAAGGCGCCCCACTGTAGAAGAGGATAACTCGTTAACCACCGCTTTGTTAGAGCGATCGGCCCGCATGGCTGGGGTCGATTTTGCCCGCCTTCCCTACACGCGATCGGAAGCGGAGGCGATTTTAAGCCTGGTTGCGCCGAACCAACGAGAAGCGGCCTTTGATTTTGAGGTCAATAAAAACAGTGCCACGAGCGATCGCCTCAGTCAATACCAAATCATTCATTTTGCCACTCACGGCATTCTCAACAGCGAACAACCGGAGTTATCGGGATTAGTCCTCTCCCTGGTCGAACCCGATGGCGACGTCCAAAATGGCTTTTTGCGCTTGCACGAAGTGTACAACCTCAATTTACAAGCTGAATTAGTGGTGTTGAGTGCCTGTGAAACCGGACTCGGACGGCAAATCCGGGGAGAAGGAATCGTCGGTTTGACGCGCGGTTTCATGTATGCGGGGGCGAAACGGGTCGCAGTGTCGTTGTGGAGTGTGGACGACCGGGCGACTGCGGACCTGATGGTGCGATTTTACCGTCAAATGTTAGGCGGCGATCGCGCTCCCGCCGCCGCGTTACGGGCCGCCCAATTAGAATTATTAAACAGCGAGGAATGGCGATCGCCCTACTACTGGGCAGCATTCGGGATTCAAGGAGAATGGAGGTAGGGAGTCGGTCTCGCGCGCATCCGATCGCCTTTCCCCTGCCGATTCCCTCAATCTCAACTCTCAACTCTCAACTCTAAAACCCCCCACCACCCGTGGGAACTGGGGAATAACTGCTATCTTCATTGTTTGGGAGGGTTATCCATGGGGTGGCTTGAATTCTTGTAAAGAGGGATATCGACCCCCTCGGGCTGGGGTTGTCCGTCGCATCCATAAGTTAATTAATCATATAAAATGAAGCGCTTTTCTACTATTCTGTTGACCGCTTATTCCCGAAATCGGGGGCATTCAAGCTTTGGAAGCGCGGGCGGTTTCCGTCAAGGCGCGATCGCCGTTAGCTTATGCTTGGGCTTGTCCGGACTGATGCCGATCGCCCTTCCGGTGTTCGCCAGACCCGCCCCGCCGTCGGAGGCGATCGAGGAAACGCCACAAGCGGCAGCCCAGCGTCTTTTTGACGAAGGGATGGCACTGTTTCAAGAAGGAAGCGAAGCATCGCGGCGGCGGGCGTTACAGAAGTGGAAACAGGCGCGGAATTTGTATCGCCAAGCGGGAGATCGGGCCAAAGAAGCCTATACCTTAACGGCGTTAGCATTTATCTATCAAGGGTTGGGAGAGCGCGATCGCGAATTGGCGGCGTACCGAGACGCTTTACCGATTTATCGCCAACTCGGCGATCGGAGCGGTCAAGCGGATATCTTAATCAAAATGGGGTTAGTATATTCGCGCTGGCGGGATAACGAGAAAGCCCTCGACGCTTTTAACGAAGCCCTTCCCCTCTGGCGCGAACTCGGCGATACCCAAGGGGAAGCGATTACCCTGACCGAACTCGGGGTGGTCTACGACGCCCTCGGGGAATACCAACAAGCCCTCGACGCTTACGATCGCGCCTTATCCCTGTGGCGAGACCTCGGGGACCCCCAAGGGGAAGCGACGACCTTAAATAATATCGGTTTTATTTACGACGCCCTGGGACAGTACGATCGCGCCTTGGAAGCGTACAACCGGGCTTTACCGCTCTACCAGGAAGTGGAAGATCGAGCGGGAATGGCGCGCACTCTCAACAATATCGGCTTATTTTACGACGCGGCGAAACAATACGAACGCGCCCTGGATTATTTCGATCGCGCTTTACCGTTGTGGGACGCGGTGGGGGATCTGTCGGGAACGGCGACGACGTTGAATAATATTGGGTTTGTTTATGCCAATTCGGAACAATTGGAGCCTGCGTTAGAGGCTTACCAGCGCGCTTTGGGTCTGTGGACGCGATCGGGGGACGTCAAAGGGGAAGCGAGTACGTTGAGCAATATCGGTTTTGTCTACGCGCAGATGGGGAAAGCCGATCGTGCTTTGGATTATTACAATCGGGCCTTACCGATGCGGCGGGCCGTGGGCGATCGCGCCAAAGAAGCGCTCACGTTGTATCGAATCGCCTCGGTGCGGCGCGATCGGGGCGAATTGGAACGGGCGAAACGGGAGATCGAAACCGCGTTGCAAATTGTCGAAGATTTGCGAACCAAAGTCACCAGCCAAGAATTGCGGGCGTCCTTCTTCGCCTCGAAGCAAGATTATTACGAGTTTTACATCGACCTGCTGATGCAGATGCACTCCCAAGCGCCCGGGCAAGGATTTGACGCCCTCGCCTTGCAAGCGAGCGAACGGGCTCGGGCTCGGTCTTTACTCGACATCCTCAACGAAGCTGGGGCAGATATTCGTCAAGGGGTCGATCCGCAGTTGCTCGAACGGGAACGGGCGATCGAAACCGAACTGGCGAGTTTGGAAGAACGGCGCATCCAACTGCTCGGCGGCGAACATAGTCCCGAACAAGCGGCCCAACTTGAGGAGGAGATCGATCGCTTAGTGCGTCAATATCGCCAAGTCCAAGCGGACATCCGCGCCACTTCGCCGCGTTATGCGGCCCTGACCCAGCCCCAACCTCTGAATTTGGCGCAAATTCAAGCCCAGGTTCTCGACGAGGAGTCGTTGTTATTGTCCTATTCTTTGGGCAAAGAGCGCAGTTTTTTATGGGCCGTGACCTCGGACGGGATCGAGAGTTACGAACTGCCCCCTCGGGCGGAAATAGACGCGGCTGCGCGGGCGTTTCGCAATGCCTTGATTACGCCGAGTATGCGGATTCGCAAGCAGAAAGCGGCGCAAATTGCGGCACAGTTGAGCGAGTTGGTGTTGGCTCCGGTGCGCGATCGCCTCGAAGACCGTCGCCTGTTAATTGTTGCCGATGGGGCGTTGCAGTACGTACCGTTTTCGGCCCTGCCGATCCGCGCCAATGAGGGCGCCTCCGAGGAAGTGGTGCCGTTAGTGGTGGAACACGAACTCGTGACCCTGCCTTCCGCATCGGCGATCGCGGTTTTGCGCCGAGAAATTGACGGACGCCCCCCAGCGCCCAAAACCCTCGCGGTATTTGCCGATCCGGTGTTCAGCGCCAAGGACGAGCGCCTCGATGCTTCCTCGAATGCGTCGAATTCGCTCAAACAAAACAGCTCCGGTTTACCCGGTCCGCTTCAGTTCAACCGTCTCCCGTTTACCCGGGACGAAGCGGAAAAAATCCTCGCCCTCGTTCCGCCTTCCGAACAAACGAAAGCGTTCGGACTGGCGGCGAACCGCGATAAGGCGACTTCGGAAGAACTCAGCCAGTACCAGATCGTTCACTACGCCACTCACGGGATTCTCGACAGCAGCAATCCGGAGTTATCCGGTTTGGTCTTTTCTCTGGTGGACGAACGGGGCAAACCTCAAAATGGTTTCGTCCGCCTCCACGATATTTTTAATCTCGATTTACCCGCCCAATTGGTGGTGTTGAGTGCGTGCGAAACCGGGCTCGGGCAGAATATTCGCGGCGAGGGTTTGGTCGGTTTGACCCGAGGGTTCATGTATGCGGGGGCGGCGCGGGTGGTGGTCAGTTTGTGGAGTGTGGACGACGAAGCTACTTCGTTGTTGATGGTGGATTTTTATCGCGGGATGTTGCAAGAAGGGTTAAGTGCGGCGGCGGCCCTGCGACAGGCTCAAATCGCCATGTGGCAACGGCAGCAGTGGGAGGCGCCGTATTATTGGGCGGCGTTTACGGTGCAAGGGGAATGGCATTAGGTGCCGTTGTCGTGATTGAAGTTGTACGGCGATCGCCCGGTGTCAAGTAAATGTTGTAATTTTTTACAAAGTCTGTTACATTTATTTACAAAGCAACCCGACGACGACCCCCTCAAGGAATCGTCCGGATGGGGGGAATTGAAGTTGCTAAATAACAAAATCAATCAAAAAAGCACGATATTTTAGATTTTTCTCTCTCTCTTAAGTCAAGACCTCGATTCGCACTAGCTTGGGCTATAAGCTAGTGCTTTTTATTGGGCTTTGATTGGGCTTTGGATGGGGCGATCGCCGCCACGGCGGGGGTTCAGGACTGCTGCATCGCTTCTCGGTCGGGCGCCGCCGCACCTTTGCGCTTCAAATAAATCGTGCGGATATCGATAGGCAGCAAATTTTCCAAACGGTGATAGCCCTCGTCGAGCAAAGCGCGCACGTCAGCCGGGGAGAGGGTTTCGCCTTCCGCTTGCAGGTAAGCGCCGATCCGAGTTTCGCTCCAATGAAACGTTTGGGCCATCAATACGGTCAGGCGCAAAATTGGCGGCAGTTGGTCCAGGGTTTGTTCGAGATAGCACCACAACGGCGGGGGCGCCGCCTCCAGGGAATAGTGGATCGACTCCACCGGGGGAACCTGGATGCGTTGCAAACATAAGGCAGTCGTTTCGATCAGCCAGGTTTGTAACGTAAAACCGGGAGTACGTTCCTGCGCGGCGCGCAAATCGAGACCGCGAAGTTCGTGGAAAATATGGCGCCAGGTCAACGCAAAGAGGTAATCGCCTTGAACCGGGGATTTAGCTTGATGTTGGATCAGGGTGTAAACGAGGGTGTGGTAGCGGCAAAAAATGGCGACGAAGTATTTGCCTTCATCCGGGTGGATTTGAAACAGATTGAGCAATTCGCGATCGCTGTAGTGAAACAGCGCTTTGACCAGGGAGTGGTTGCATTCAGGAAAATTAGGCGGTTGCACGGTTTGAACTCACGAACTAGCTGGATATGGAAACGAACGGCGATCGCGTGCGGGCAATCTGCCTGTTGGCGCGCGGCGATCGCCGTAACCTATTATTGTTAGTCATTCTCGGCAAAAGTTCGCCGTTGCCCGAGCGACCCCGATGGGATGAGGTCGATCTCGGCTTGTTACAATTAAACTTGGCACTCCCACGCCTAAAGACAGTGGGATTGTTGGTTCGACGACAAGACTGACACATTCAACCCGGAAGCCAAATGTCTAGAGATCTTTATCTCCCCAAGCGTTCGCCCCCATTTCAGGGAACCCGTTCCGGTCTGCCCCACCGTACAAAGGAGTCCAAAAATCTTGAGTCTGCGGACTTGAAGCTCGAAGCTTTGACCCACACGAGCGATTTTCCATGTGGAAGCGACAAGCTTCAGTTTTCAAGGTTCCGACCTTCCGATGCCAGGGGGTTAACGAGGTTCGTTACCCGTACCTCAAGCGCAATTTTAGCCAGCAATGCAGCAGTTGTGCCACATCTCCAATCAAGCTCCCCTGGAAAGACCCGGTTTTAGACTCCAAATTTTCGATAAATTGCTTCGAGCTTTAACGAGTTTTCGGCGATCGCTCAACCGCAATATTTTGATTGCTAAATTCTAGCTTTGCTTTCCCCTCTGATAAATACATGGATCTAACCGTTAGTTTTAGTTTGACCTCAAGCGCAATTGTAGCGGCGTTTCCCCTCGATAGTTTGTTTTCGACTCAGGGGATCATGATTATGCTGCTGGCAGCTTATGCCGTAGCAATGTGGATGTTTTTGACCAGCGCGCCCAAAGTCTACACGATTATGGTGTCCGACTTAGAAATTGCCCGTCAGTTTTACGAAGGGATGCTAGAGTTGCCTGCGGCGGACGTCCCCTTGCACTATTACTACAACTACGAACAAACATTAGGGGGGGCAGGCATCGATCCACTCTACCTCTCTTCCGCCAGTCTCGGCGCCCCGACCACCCAGGGATTGGGCGGATCTGACGGACTGTGGTACACCCTCAAGAAGAATACCCAGCTTCACATCATTTCAGGAGCGAGTTTGGGCCACAAAAATCGACAGCGTCACGTCGGATTCGATCGCGACGGCTTAGAAGCGATTTTATTGCGCGTACAAGCTTTGGGCGTCAAATACAAGATTCGTCGGGAAAAACCGCTCAACTTTTTGGTCAAAGATATCGAAGGACGGACCATCGAAATGGCCGAAGTTTCTAGTTAAGGCGCACAAATGCGTACAAAAGCCCCCAGATGGGGGCTTTTCAATTCGGTTGAAAGCTCGGAATTTCCGGTATATTGCTGCAATTGGTCACCCCCCTCAAATAACGCCGATCTCCCCTCGTTTAACCCCCGAGGATTCTAAGCCGCGCGATCGCCGTCATGGCGAAATCGTTCAATCGGTGATTTTAAAGTCGGCGGTCTCCTGCGCGACTTTGCGACCTTCATTGAGCAAATAATCGAAAAAGGTTTGCGCCACCACGGACAATTGTTTGCCCGCCGGATAAATAACGTGCCAGTAGCGGCGAATCGGGAAGTGTTGGACGTCGAGAATAGTCAGGCGCTTCATCGACCCTTCCAGGGCCAGGGTATGGCGCGAGAGAACCGAAATGCCGAAGCCTCCGGCGATCGCCTGTTTGATCGCTTCGTTACTGCCGAGATCGAGACGCACTCTGACATCGACTTCTTTTTGATCGAATAACTCTTGAACCGCACTGCGCGTTCCCGAACCCGGTTCGCGCATGATAAACGGTTCCCCGTTCAGCCGTTCGATCGGGATATTTTTCTCCTTGGCGAGGGGGTGATTGGTCGGCGCCAGAACCACCAACGGATTTTCCAAGAAGGGCTGACAACTGATATCCTTACTTTCAGGCGGATTGCTCAGGATGTAAAGATCGTCCAAGTTTTGATTGAGGCGATCGAGAAGTCCTTCGTGATTCATCACGTTGAGGGAAACTTCGACCCCGGGATAACGCTGGCAAAACGGCCCGAGTAAGCGCGGAATCACATATTTTGCCGTCGTGATCGCGCTCAAGCGCAATTGACCTTGTTTCATGCCTTTGAGATCGGCAACGGTCATTTCAAATTGAGCCAAACGCTCGAATACATCCCGACAGGTTACGAGTAATTCTTGTCCCGCTTCCGTCAGATATAACTTCTTGCCGACTTGCTCGAACAGGGGCATTCCCACCGCTTTACCGAGCTGTTTGACTTGCATCGAAACGGACGGTTGCGTCAGAAACAGCTCTTCTGCGGCACGAGTAAAACTCCCATGTCGGGCTGCAGCTTCAAACACTTTAAGCTGATGCAGTGTTGCCTGCTTCAAAACCCTTTCTCCTTTACCCAAAAATCTATAAACTAAAACTTATTATAACTATCAAAAGCCGTTACTTTTCTTTATGGTAGGCTTGCGTTAATATAATTTTACGTTCAATAACTGTAAGATTTCCTTCCTTCACCGGGGCGTTGCCCGAGAAATCGATTTTCTCAAGGGAATACCTGTAGTCATTATCTCCTGCTTACTACCCTGACGAATGTCGGTGACCGTGCAACGCTTTTTTACTTGACTCCCTTTAACATTGTAGGGGAGGCGATCGCCTCCTTCGGGAATATCCTCCCGAAAAACCCTTTCCACTTGACTTTTCTCCTTTACCCATTGGATTTGGCGACAGGAATTTTCCCGAGTGATTTTACTCGCTAGTAGCTCAGTGTTCCTTACTCCTGTTACTGGTATCTTTCCTGCTCGTATTTCCGGCTAGCCTAGGGGTTTTTCCCCTAGGTTTTTTATTGAACCCTATCGCTTGTGCAGTTGTTGCCTTTCCCAATCCACCCACGTAACCTGTAATTTCCGTACAAACGGCAATCCAGCCACCCAGCAATAATGGTTATCACCAAATTGAGGATGGCTAGATTGCCGATAATTATAAAATTCGTAAAAATTTTGACGTTTTGAGGGGTTTGGGGAGTAATCAATCCCCCTCAACAATTTTCAATGGAGCGTTGGGATGCACGGACTCCCCAAACATGCTATAACTCTCCTCCCTGACCGAACCCGAAATAGCAAAAACCAAGGTAGATCCATACAAGTTTTTTGGACAACCTGTAGTTTCTATAAATCTTAGGAACTAGGATAGCGCCGATCGCCTAGATCTAAGACCCATAAGTTCCCTTACAGGCAATTTATTGGATTATTGTCGGAGTTGTATTGTTTGAATCAGCGTGGGTCGTTCACGAAGGCAATCCAGGACGGGGTAAATCGAAATGATTGCTGGATGAATGAGAAGAATGTGAAGAATTCAGAAAACTTACGTAAGACATATTTGCATGTTGTTTTGGTGGGGGACTCGGTTCTGGCGATCGCATTCCCGGGCCGTGTTCTTGATACAAACCGATCGCCCCTTCCAGTTTTGCCTGAGCTAAATTAGCACCACTTAAATCCGCGCCACTTAAATTGGCTCCATTTAAGTTAGCATTTAATAAATTGGCATTTCTCAAGCTCACGCCACTCAAATTAGCATCGCTTAAATCCGCTTCGACCAAACGAGCATCACTCAAATCCGCATTGGACAAATTCGCTCCGATCATTTGAGCGTGACCGAGATTAGTCCCCGCCAGATTCGCACCACTCAAATTCGCCCCAGTTAATTCAGCACCGATTAAATTCGCCCCTTCCAGAGAAGCCCCGCTTAAATTGGCTTCTTCTAAATGAGTATTGACTAAGCTCGCAAACACCAAATCCGCACCTCCCAAGTCGGCGTGATGGAGTTTGGCATCTAAAAGATTGACACCTTTCCCATCAATCCCGCTTAGATCGCTATTTCCTAAGTCCGTGGCGACCAAGTTCGCAAAACTGAGATCCGCACCACTTAAGTTAGCCCCGGCGAGATTGGTTCCGTTGAGATTGGCAAACATTAATTTAGCCCCACTCAAATCCGCCCCACTCAGATTGACCCGAGTCAGATGGGCATCTCTAAGGTCGCCTCCCTGACATTGTTTCGTTGCCAGTAAGCGTTTGATATGGGAGTTGTTGGCAGACATATCCTTATCCTCCGATCCTAGAACTGCCGATTTCTCGCGTCAGAAACCCGCAGGTAAAATGCTTCGTAACAATGCACAGGGCGTTTTACCCACCGCAAAAATTTAAAAACCCACTGTTATTTACACGGAATCTGAGAAATTTCAGGATAGTTCGCCAGAAAATCGGGCTGCCTATAGCCGAGTCTCCCTTAAATTCACAGAATATCGGCTTTAACAAGCATGTGTGTCTTGGCATTAATCCAAACAGTTGTAAGGATAAAAAACAAAAGTTGCTCCCGAATAAACACAGGAGCGATTGAAGGGAAGGACGATGTTTGTTCCGATCTAAAAATCGATCGCCTACCCGATGCGCGTCGTCGATGCACTGACCAATAAAAATTAGCCCACTTGCTCGTTGGGTGGAGGTGGAGATCGAGGGTCAATGCAACCGCTTGAAAGAGCAAGAAAGCAAAAGTCATCGAACGATTGAAATATTGACCCTATATTCTTTGTTGATAAAAAAACCTCCCAGCCAACTGACTAGGAGGAAGTCAGGGTGCAACTGCTTTATTTCTTCCTCGATTGACCGATAACTCCGGACTTGTTTTGAGCTTTTTGAGAGAATCCGGTCGCGCGAATCCCAGCACTACCCAACTCACGGTCTGAAAAGACGGCTCAAAAGCTGGCCCCTTGGCGGTTTGATTCTAAATAGCGATCTTTTGCGGGGGATTGAAGTAGGATGGCGTCTGCGATCGATATATATAATCCGCGATCGTTATGTATAGTGTATTTTTGTATAAATAACCCATAAGGCGATTGAGTTGCTGTTCGCCCCTCTCAAAAGTTGATTTTTGTCTCAAATCAACTCATTTCTCAAATTATGATGGTTCTACCGAACCTAGTATGGTGAAAATTGCAAAAATCCTGTTAGAGCAGGACTTGGCCTCAATTTGACAATAAAGCAATCTATTAAGAACCAAAACTCACTCTCACTCAGTCAGATATATTGGGTTTAGAAATGTTAGATTTTGTAAGTGCGGCAGATTTAACAACTGGGTTGGCAAAAGTTGAAGAATATTCTGAGGAGAGCGATTCCTATGGAACACTTCGTGAACGTACTGATGAGGAAGAGTAGGATTATGGTAGATATGGTAGGGTGCGTTAGCAGGAGACAAAATGAGGATACCAACATTTAACCTTCATTCCTGCGTAACGCACCGAAACCTTGGAATTGTTGCTTAAAGCAGCGCCTAACGCACCCTACCAGTTGAAGTTTTGTCCGAGATAATCTTCGAGTTGCTGGTTATAGGGGCGGAAATATTCCGTAAGCTGTTGATTGAACTCTGGGCTAATGGCGTTATACTGTCGCGGATTAAGATTGCGATATTCCGGTAAACGGTGATGTTCCAGTCCTAAAAAGGTGTAAATCTGTTGCAGGGTGGCGGGGGGATTCTGAAATAAGTCTTCGCTGGGAAGGACGAGAATCTGTTCTCTGGGAAACTGCTCGAACCACTGGGGAAAATAGCGGATATACTGGCTAAAGGCAAGGTTACGAGCTAGGTTTAAACTAATGTCAGTTTGAACAATGGTCTGTTGTTTGAGCAAACATTGCAGCCAGCTAACCCCTGTTTTTAGGTCGGTATAAAGTTGGTCGGCTATGACATCAACTTTGGCTAAATCAATGTGGGTTACGCCGTCAAGGGTTTGGGTAAAAGTGGGGTCGCTGATGTTTTGGCGCTGATAAAAGTCTGAGATGGTGCGTTGGACGGGATTTCGCAGCAGGATAATGATTTTAATGTCTGGAAACCAGTGGCGCAGAGATTGGGCGAGGTGGGGTTGAATGATGTATCCGGGGGTGGCTTCTCCGGTTTGATAAGTGGGATGTTCGATGGGTGGAAAATAATCCAGATAATCGGTGGGAATTTCCCTTGTTGCCAATGGGTTTCACCCGTGAAGTAGCGCAGTTCTTTGGCAAGGGTTAAAGGTTAAAGCTTTCTGGTAATGGTTGAGAACGGCTTGGGTGTGGGAATCGTTTTTCACGCTGCATTAGACATCTCCAATAATTGCGCGTTACTCCAGCCATATCAACACTTTAGATCTGATTTTTGGAGATGTCTATTGATTTCGTTGCGATCGCTTAAAATAAACCATAGCTCAACGGTAGCTTATCTCAAGTTGCTTTTAGTAGAGATGTCTATGTCACAGTCAACCGCAACCGTTCCTTTGGTAGAATTTTTGGCTCAATCGAATATTGAGTCCTCTCCAGCATGGGAATTAATTGATGGGAGGGTTGTTCAAAAGCCTATGCCAACTCTGTTTCATTCACGCTTGCAACGTAATCTGGTCAATACTATCAATAATCGCGCCGATGGGTTTGAAGCCATTCAAGAATTACGCTGTATTATTCCACCTTATTCCCCCGTCCCCGATATTGCTGTCATTGCTGAGGAAAGACTTTCGGATGAGGATGAGCCATTCAATGGCGCTCCAGATTGGCTGATTGAAATTCGCTCTCCTGACCAGGGGACTTTAGACTTACAAAATAAGATTCTCCACTGTCTCAGTAATGGGACGCAACTGGCTTGGTTAATCGATTGTCAACGCCAGCAGATTTGGGTTTGGGAAGGGGAGAATTTACCAATTATTTATTCGGGTGCAGATGTTTTACCCGATCTTGGTCTAGGTCTAGAGCTTACGGTGGATCGCATTTTGGCAATGACTCGACAAAAGTCGTGATGCGTTCTCTAGTGAAATTCAATAGTTCCTTGGCTGGGGGATATCCCAGAGCGTCCAGGGTCGTCCCGCAATGCGTTCTTAGATTTTCGTGGGTTGGAGGCTAAAGGTTAAGCACAGCGTAAACGCAACATGGGATTGACATTCGTAGGATGCGCGGCGGTTTTGCTCAAATGTAGATGCCAACTGCTCTACTACTTGTTCTGACAGCATCTCATTCACCAACTGATAAGCAGCATCAGGGTTTCCTGATTTGGCTGCACGGTAGGCAAAATGCTTTTTAACTTCTAATTCTGGGGCATGAATCCATACCGATGGAAATTCATCCCAAGGAAATCGCACAACTGTCATTAGCCAAACAACCTCCACTGAATAGCCCCTGAGAAACCGGCTTTCTTGCCGGAATTCTAGCCAAACCCCCAATCTTTACGTCTAAAAAGCAGATTTCTGACCCGTTTCCCGTTCTCCCCTCAAATACACCTCTCCCCCGACGATCCCCACCACCGCTAGGGCTAAACCAATCCAAGCCCCCACTACTCCCCACAGCAGAATACTCAAGGCAATCAGCAGAGTACAGCCAATATACGTACTGGCAACTTGGGCGTGAGTCCAACCGGACTGCTGCAATCGTTGATATAAATGACTCCGATGGCCTTTGAAGATGTTTTCCCGACGGATGAGGCGGCGGATGAGGGTATAGATGGCGTCAGCCGTGAGGGGGAGGGTGATGGTTAGGGCTGTCCAAGCTTGCATGGGATTGTCGGCGTTGAGGAGGGCGATCGCAATGGTTGCGCCGAGTGGTGCGTTACGGCTGGAACGAAGGTTAATTGTTTTTCCCTAAAATTAATTGCCAGCCTAACACACCCTACCGAGGGAGCGCGATCGCCCATCCATCCCTCTGTTCGATGCAGCAGAAGACACAGCATTGCTGTGTCCCTACGGGTGGATTGCTACACTCCTCCCCAAATACACCTCTCCCCCGACCATCCCCACAACTACAAGGGCTAACCCTATCCAAGCCCCCACTACTCCCCACAGCAGAATACTCAAGGCAATCAGCAGAGTACAGCCAATATAGGTACTGGCAACTTGGGCGTGAGTCCAACCGGACTGCTGCAATCGTTGATATAAATGACTCCGATGGCCTTTGAAGATGTTTTCCCGACGGATGAGGCGGCGGATGAGGGTATAGATGGCGTCAGCCGTGAGGGGGAGGGTGATGGTTAGGGCTGTCCAAGCTTGCATGGGATTGTCGGCGTTGAGGAGGGCGATCGCAATGGTTGCGCCGAGTGGTGCGTTACGGCTGGAACGAAGGTTAATTGTTTTTCCCTAAAATTAATTGCCAGCCTAACACACCCTACCGAGGGAGCGCGATCGCCCATCCATCCCTCTGTTCGATGCAGCAGAAGACACAGCATTGCTGTGTCCCTACGGGTGGATTGCTATACTCCTCCCCAAATACACCTCTGCCCCGACGATCCCCACCACCGCTAGGGCTAAACCAATCCAAGCCCCCACTACTCCCCACAGCAGAATACTCAAGGCAATCAGCAGAGTACAGCCAATATACGTACTGGCAACTTGGGCGTGAGTCCAACCGGACTGCTGCAATCGTTGATATAAATGACTCCGATGGCCTTTGAAGATGTTTTCCCGACGGATGAGGCGGCGGATGAGGGTATAGAGAACCGTACTGCCCACATCGCCCATGAAGATTTTGGCGGGAGACCAGTTCCACCACAAGAAGCCCAGGAGGGCAGCAATGAGAAGCCACCAGAGGAATTGGTGTAGGTCGAGGGCGAGAAAACCTTCTCTAATTTTCACAGCCTCGGAACGTTTTCATTCTAGTGCTAGAATCTAGGTTGATGGTGAGTCCGGAGGTGACTATGGAAGCTCTGCGAATCATTACCAAACCTGTCAATGGTCAATTGGTTATCGATCTACCGCTTTCTTTAACCAGCGATCGCCAATATGAAGTCATCGTCCTCCCAGCTATGTCGTTTTACTTAACTTAGAAAGCTCCCTAACCCGCATGGCAATTTCAACTTTGCTCTGCCTGAGTAATTCTATTTCCGATTCGGTCAATTGTCGGGGTTTTGAGCAAGTAACGTGCTTCAGACTCTGTAAAGCAGTCAAAGTTGAAGCCGAATCGGTTTTGCCACCATTGTTCAAGTTCGCATCCATGTTTTGACCTCAATGCATTCAGACTGGTTTCTGTTAAAGCGAGATTGGCTGAATAGGGTTTGCCCGTTAGGGCGGTTGCAACTATGACCTTTCCTTGGCCTCGAATAATATGCGATCGCTCTTTGGTGAGGGTTCTACTTGAAAAACTGGGTTTCTGCCCTAAGTTTCTGCCTAACACCAAGCGTTAGTCAAGAAACCCGGTTTCTGACCCTCCTGCTAATCTGCTGGTTTTCTTTCTAATTGACCTAAGATAATCAGGCTTTCTAAGTCTTCTAACGCTCCGGGTAAATATTGGTATATTTCCCCTCAAAAGGTATGGATATTTTGGATGAATCTTACACCAGTCAAGACAATATGGTATAATGGTAGAAATTTTATACCTTGGTATTGGCAATGGGAATGAACATTAAAGACCCTGATGTCCATGCAATGACTAAGGAATTAGCCAACCTGACTGGGCTGAGTCTGACCGCAGCAGTGAAGATGGCGGTGGAACGGGCATTAATTCAAGCCAGAGCCGAACACCAGCGGCCAAAGTCTCGCTCTATTGAGCGGAATCTGACTGAGATTTCTTTGCGCTGTGCGGCTTTACCAGATGGCGATCGCCGCAGTATGGACGAGATTCTCGGTTACGATGAGTTTGGCTTGCCGTCTTGATGGTTATCGATACATCGGCGATCGCCGCAATTTTGTTTGACGAACCAGAACGGGCGGATTTTATTAGCAAAAATCAGGTGGATTTTGCCGCTTTAGCTTGGCGAAATTATGGCAAAGGTCGGCATCCTGCGGGACTAAACTGTGGGGACTGCTTTGCTTATGCTCTGGCTAAGGCTACAGGGGAGCCACTGCTGTTTAAAGGGGCTGATTTCTCTCAAACTGATATTGCGATGTGTTGAGTAGTGGTTGATTGATGCGATCGCAGACGCAGGAATCGATCGCTGGCTTCGCCCCTACTCCCATATACCCTACACCCTACACCCCGGCTTAAATAAACCTCTCCCGCGACCATCCCCACGACTACAAAGGCTAACCCTATCCAAGCCCCCAGGGCACCCCAAACCAAAATATTCAGAGCAATGAACACCGTCACCCCAATATAGGTGCTGGCAACTTGGGCGTGAGTCCACCCGGATTGCTGCAATCGTTGATACAAATGACTCCGATGGGCTTTGAAGATGTTTTCCCGGCGCATCAGGCGGCGAACCAGGGTATAGATGGCGTCGGCGCTGAGGGGGAGGGTGATGGTGAGGGCTGTCCAGGCTTGCATCGAGTTGTCTGCGTTGAGGAGAGAAATGGCCACTGTTGCGCCGAGGATCGTACTGCCTACATCCCCCATAAAGATTTTGGCGGGGGACCAGTTCCACCACAGGAAGCCCAGGAGGGCAGCAACCATGAGCCACCAGAGGGGTTGCTGGAGGTAGGAGATGTCCAGAAGGTTTTGGCGAACCTAGCAGGCGGAATGCTTCGCCCGCCCTACGGTAGCCAATTTTCATCCAGAACTTGCTCTAGAGTGAAGCAAGGGTCTTCAGGAACGATCTCTGAATTGAAACCTGTGGCATCGAGAAATAGTTTCCGCCCATTCTGATATTCCTGAATAAAGTTTTCCTGGAGATAGTTTTTGAGACTGGGACTATCTTTGAGGATGAGTTGAATCTGCAAGCGAAAATTTCTAATCTCTAATCTCCAGCCTCGAATACAAGTTTCTCGTTCTTGTTCCCAATATTTGACTTTGAGCAAGTGTTCGCACAGTCGCATGAGGTAGCTACAAATAGCCCGTTTGTCTCTTTTGCCCAAACTTTTTATCTCTTCAATCAAATTCTCTAGGTCGATATGGCTGAAATCGTGGGTTTGCAACTGGGCGATCGTTTGTTCCAACCAAAGTTGATAGTCTGTATCGTATAAGGTTAATGTTGATTTCATTTCGATGCCACAAGTTGTTTTTAAATCTGTGCGGGACAATATTTTAATTTTATTTTACGCAGCCCCAGGACCAGTGGGGAGTTTTTATGCGATCGCCTTTGCTGGCGACGATCGAGCCCAAGCCGCCGCCGCGTGGGTTGGAATGGCTCAAATTTCTCGCTCTTTGCTCTCAGTTCTTCAATCCTTTAACCACCTCAATCACTCGCTCTAGCTCTTCTGGCGTTAAATTAGAGCCAGAGGGCAAGCATAAGCCAGTTTCAAATAAGTATTCTGCAACTTCACCCCCAATACATTCACATCCAGCAAACACGGGTTGTAGGTGCAGGGGTTTCCAAACGGGACGCGCTTCGATTTGCTGTTCGGCGAGGGCTAGGCGGACTTGTTCGCGATCGCATCCAAATGCTTTTGGGTCTATAGTCAGACAAGTTAGCCAGCGAGTTGATCTGCCAAAAGCAGCTTCCGGCATGAACTCGATTCCGGGTAATCTGCCTAAAGCCTGTTGGTAAACTTCAAAGTTATGGCGTCTGGCATTTACACGGTCTCTCAAAACCTGCAACTGACCCCGACCAATTCCAGCGAGAACATTGCTGAGGCGATAGTTATAGCCGATTTCTGAATGTTGGTAATGAGGGGCAGGGTCGCGGGCTTGGGTTGCTAGGAAACGGGCTTTAGCAACTAGGTCGGGGGCTTCGGAAACGAGCATCCCACCGCCAGAGGTGGTGATGATTTTGTTGCCGTTGAAGGAATAGATGCCAATTTTGCCAAACGTTCCAGGAGATCGTCCTTTATAGGTTGCGCCGAGGGCTTCTGCGGCATCTTCGATGAGAGGGATATTATAGTAGTTGCAGATTTCTAGAATGGCGTCAATGTCAGCACTTTGTCCGTAGAGATGGACGAGTACCACTGCTTTGGGGAGTTTGCCCGTTTTAGCCCGGTGGTCTAGGGCTTCTTGGAGTAAGTCTGGATTCATATTCCAGGAGGTGCGATCGCTGTCAATAAAAATAGGTTTTGCGCCTAGGTAGGTAATCGGACTGGCAGTGGCAATAAAGGTAAGGGTAGAGCAAAAAACTTCATCCCCAGGTTCAATGCCAATCAGTCGGAGGGCAAGATGCAGGGCAGCCGTGCCAGAACTGAGAGCAGCAGCGTGGGAAGTGCCGACGACTTGGCAAAATTCTTGCTCGAAGGCATCTACATGGGGACCGACTGGGGCGATCCAGTTGGTGTCAAAGGCTTCTTTGACAAATTCGAGTTCGGAGTCACCCATGTGTGGGGTTGAGAGTAGGATTTGTTTAGGCATCTGCCCTTACTGTGAGTAGTTATTCTGGATAATTTTAGCTGGGCAGCCGTAAGCTAAACAATTAGAAGGTAGAGATTTAACAACAACGGAGCCAGCGCCACAAGTGGTATGTTCTTCGATTTCAACCGAAGGGCAAACACTACTACCAACTCCTAAGAATACGCCCTTGTCTAGCTGAACTTGACCGCAAAGAGAGCAGCCTGGGGCGATGTGGCAGTAATCACCAATGATACAATCGTGGTCAATTGTAGCTCCAGTATTAATAATAACGTGATGCCCAATCTTAGTGTCAGTATTGATTACAGCATTCGCCATTACCACAGTACCAGGAGCAATATCTACGCCTAAAGCGATTTTAGCTGAAGGATGAACAGCCGTTGTAAAAGAAAAACCTCGATCGTTTAGTTTTTGAGCAATCTTTTGGCGAATGCGGTTATTGCCAATACAAACAATCCACTGACTATGAAGCGAAACAGTGGGTAGGAGTTGTGAAGCTAGGTAAATAGGGACTCCATGAATTTGCTCAATTCCAGCAGGAGGATTGTCATCAACAAATGCTGTGACAGACCTTTGTTGTTTTAGCAGGATATCTAATATAACTTTGGCGTGTCCGCCACAACCATAGAGATAGATGTTCAATATGTATAACCTCTATTTTGTTGAGGAACGATTGCCTTGAAACTCACTCATAGTGACGTGGTTGGCTGCTGATATCCCTTCACGTTTGAATACTTTAATAACCGTTAAAAATATAATTTTTAGGTCTAGCCAGAGGCTCCAATTGTCAACATACCAGACATCTAGTTTAAACTTTTCTTCCCAGCTTATTGCATTCCGTCCATTCACCTGCGCCCAGCCAGTAATCCCTGGTTTGACTTCATGGCGACGGGCTTGTTCGCTGTTGTAGCGATTTAAGTAGGCTACCAGTAGGGGACGTGGGCCAACAAAGCTCATATCCCCTTTTAAAACATTCCAAAGTTGGGGGAGTTCGTCGAGACTGGTCTGGCGAAGAAATTGGCCGATGGCTGTCAGGCGTTTCTCGTCAGGAAGAAGGTTGCCGTCAGAATCCCGCTCATTACTCATAGTTCTGAATTTATAGAAAGTAAAAATTTGCTCATCTTTCCCAGGTCTTTGTTGTGCAAAGAAAATTGGATAACCCATGCATAGGTAGATAGCAATTATCATGACTAGCATTAAAGGAGACAGCAGGAAAAACGATAATAGGGATAAGGCTCTATCTATAATCCATTTTATACAACGGGACAACTGCTTTTTGTTTTTTACTTCACTCATTTTTTGACTTTTATGAAACCATTTCCTCTATTAAGGTATTCAGTCTTTTTCCCAACGATTGATAACTATGATATTTCTCCACATAAGCACGACCTCTTTGACCCATTTCTAATCGTTCTTGTGGTGAGAGGGATGCCAGTGTTTTTATCGCATCAGCCATTGCGTTTGGATCTTCCGGAGGGACTGTAATACCAGCATTAGCTTCTGCTACAGGGTTATTACGAGCAGCGCAGCCAAAAACTATAGGCTTGCTTGATGCCAAATACTCGAATAGTTTATTTAAACTAATGCCATATTTGTAAATATTTAAATCAAGAAGATTCAAGACAAGAATATCTGCCTCTTCCATTGTTTGAGGCACTTCTTTGCGTTTGATTTTTTTCTCTAGTTTTACGTTTTTTAAGCTCAGTTTTTCGATTTTTGATTGTAGTAGTTTCTTTTGAGGACCTTCTCCAATAAAGCGCCAGTAAAATTCTCTTTGGTCTAATCTTGCTGCTGCTTCAATTAATGTATCTAGAGCATTTGCTTTTCCATGAGAACCTAAATACATCACTGTGAAATTTTCAGTATTTTTAGAGTTTTTTGAGATCAATTTAAATTTGTCTAATTCGACCCCATTTGGTAAATACTCAATAATTTTTGAATGACCCCCATGTTGAATAATATATTCATTTGCATAGGGAAGTAAAGTTATGATTTTATCTGCTTTCTTATATAAATACTTTTCTAATAGTCTAAAAATAATAGATAATGGATGATATTTTCCAAGGACTTTCATATCTATTAATGTTTGAGGCCATAGGTCTCGAACTTCAAAGAAAAAAGGTACATGGAAGCGATTGGCAAGTCTTTCAGCAGCCCAGACCGCAAAAAGATGAACAGAGGAACCAATCACTATATCCGGTACTTCTGTATTTAACTCTTGCGGTAACTGTAAAACTTGCCATGTAAAGTACAACATATTCCACAAACGGCTAATGCCATTTTTTTTATATATAGGTGTCGGCAAAAAAAGAAAATTGACACCTTCTTTTTTATCAGGCTCAATTAATCTAACTGCTGGGGAGTGACGATATTGAGAATTTACTAAATGATGGGTCTGAGCAGCGATAATAGTTACTTGATGACCTAGCTTGACCAATTCTTTTGCTAATGAATAATGACGAGTACTTGATCCTCTTTCCGGAGAGGTCGCATAATGGTTAACGATCCAAATTTTCATGCACTTCCCAGTAATACTTTAATGATTTTGTCTGCTGCCGTCCCATCACCATATAAATATTGAAAATCTGTATCCTGTGTAAAGGATGCCAGTTTTTTTACTTTCTTTTCCGAATTAAGAATCGCGTCTTGATGGGAGCCAACAAGAATATTTAACCCCGATGTAACTAATTCTACCCATTCTGTTTCCTCTCGCAATGTCACGCAGGGCTTACGAAAAAAAAATGCTTCTTTTTGTAATCCACCGCTATCAGTAAATACTCCTTGGCAGTGAGATAGCAGAGTAATCATATCAAAATAACCTACTGGGTCCATTCTCCTAACTTTAGAGCTATAATCACTTCCCAGTAGCTTACGAGTTCGAGGATGTAATGGCAAAACTACAGGAGTAGTTTCGGAAATGGTGTTGAGAGCATCCATGATGTTACTAAAACGAACTGGGTCGTCAGTATTTTCTGCTCTATGCACTGTTGCTAAATAAAAATTGCCGCTCAGTTCATCAATCAGTGACGATATCTTATCCGTGGGTTTGGCAATTTTGCGGTAAAACAAAACCGCATCATACATCACATCCCCGACATTGGTGATTAGGGCTTGTGTTCTTTCGACTATGCCTTCATTCTGTAAATTTTTAACAGCAGTCTCCGTAGGACAAAATAACCACTTAGAAATCTGGTCAGTTAACACTCGATTGACTTCTTCTGGCATCTTCATATTAAAAGAGCGTAGCCCTGCTTCCACATGAGCAACAGGAATATGTAGCTTGACTGCTGCTAGAGCGCCTGCTAGAGTGGAGTTAGTATCTCCATAGACCAGAACCACATCAGGTTTTTCTTGGAGAATCACCTCCTCAATTTTTTCCAGCATTCGCCCAGTCATGGCACCATGTGAACTCCCACCAATTCCTAGATGGTAGTTAGGCTGAGATATTTGCATCTCTGAAAAAAATACATCTGACATATTCTGGTCGTAGTGCTGACCTGTATGTACGAGAACCTCATGTATAGTTAGTTGGTACAGGCTTTGATTATATTGCTCAATAGCTCGCGAAACTGATGCCGCTTTAATAAACTGTGGTCTAGCACCAACGATAGTTAAGAGTTTCATCATAATTGATTAATACAAACATCGTAGTATTTAGCTAATTTAGCTATACCGAGCATTACTCCATAGCCTTTTTCAGGTAGTCGATCTTCTCCTAGCAAATCTTTAAAATCTTGCCACGGTTTGCAATCGTAAGGTGACATTTCCATCCATAAAGGTATAAATGTTAGAGAACGAGCTTCCTTAGTACCATCCACTAATCCGGCAAATTTGCCATTTTGGGAAATTTTACGATAAGTTTTACTAAAACTATTTATATCTTCACTGTTAAACACCATCGAATGTCTATGGGCTAAAATCGCAAAATCTACATCGATACCGCCATGGGACACATCTTCTCTTTTTTTAGAAATCTGGGATATATCTAGTGCTTCTCCATACCAATAATCCCATACATAAAATCCATTACTATCTTGCCTAACTCTATTTAAAAAATGTTTACCTAATGCGTTTGCTTTCTTACAAAAAGGGTTCATATTACTTTGGATATGACATAGCAAGATCGCAGTTCTTCCTACAGCTAGTTGTTGATTAAAGGGAGCAGGAATTAAAGTTGATTTTGCTTTTTCTGAAAAATGTATTGCAACCGGTTGCTCCCTTGCAGCAAATTGGTAATAGCCGACTTCTGTATTTTGATTAAAAGTCCAATTTTCATCAAAAACTGACAATGCTTCATTAGCTACCCGAACATAAGCATTGGCTTTGTCTTGAAACTGGTTTAAACTCAAATCATTGTTGACAATTTTAGCAAAATTCACTAAAGGATAAGTAATCATTCCTGTATGAACAAGATGAACAACTCTTATATTACTTGGGCTATATTTAGTCGCTCCCCATCCCACTACGGATCTACCTCTGTAATCTTGAATATTTCTGTTTTTATCCGTATTGGCAATAACGCGATCGGCCTGAGTAACAAACTTATCAAGATATTTTGTATCTTGCGTGGCTTCATACATATCTAAGTAAGCTTCAAAAAGATAACTTTGACCCCAAGCTAGAGAGCCGTATTCGTTAGTTACCTTACTGAAGCCATCGCCCCCTCTGAAGTCATTGTCCATTCGATCAAATCTAGCCCACAACTGCTCTTTTGAAAAATCTGAAGCATTTAAGCTTTGAACTGTAGAAAAAAAACAAATAATCCCTAGGGCAATAAATATTGCCAACTTAATTTTTGGCAAATTTAAAACGGTTACTTTGATTAACTTCATAAAGTTATTTTAGGATGGTTTTTGCCACTAATAAGGGTAAAGTTTTGGAATAGCATTTACTGCCTGAATCACTTCCTTGAAATCCATTCCGACAGTATCAAGATACCATTTAATGTTGGGGTATCGAGGCCGATTTTCATCTTCAACTAATGCTAGTGCTTTGTCTCTGGTTATCTGACCTTCTCGGATCTGATTACTTCTGAAAGTATCATGTTCAGTAAAACCAGCAACAGTATAGTAAATGTAGTTATAAAAGGCAGCCGTACCATCTCCAATACGCCATGTTGCATTAGTATCTACGGCTCTTTCCCAATCATAGCTATCCAGAGTATCTTCAACCAACTTTTCATCCCAAGTCCAGTAATCAAATATATGAAAATAATCACTCTTTTTTGTAAAACTACGGTAATATTCACCAGACAGCGTATCCCACAGTGAAGCGTTAAAGTATCCCGGGCTTTCAAGCATTGCCTTAAAACGTAAATATTGATATCTCAATTGCTTAGAGATTCCGTGAGTGTAAACCCGTTTTTCGTCGAAATACGGAGGAATTCCAAGAAAACCAGCTTTGAAATGTGTTACTTCAAGCGGGTTTACTCCCCAAAGATTTAGACTAATTCCAGTTTGTTTTTTGACTGTTTCAATATGTCGGAAAAAATGTTTATCACCTGCTGTAAGAATACTAACCATACCTAGGTGTGGTGATTTAAGCCATGCAGACAAATTTTGGGCTATGTACTTACGCTTCTTTTCAATATCATCAGCAACGATAATATTTTCCACTCCTAACTCCGCGCACATCCGACTAATATTGCGTCTACCTAAATCAGTCACCATCCCCCAATCATAAGTGTAAGCAACTGGCTTCATTTGAAGTTCCTTCACTACTAAATGAAGGCCATAACAGCTATCGCGACCACCAGAAAAAGGAACAATACAATCATTTCCAACTTTGCGGCGATAGGATTCAACTAATTCAAAAAGTTCTTCCTTGGGCTTGGGTATATTTCTCAACTTATAGTTATTACAATAATTACAAACCCCATCAGCATCAAACTTAATAAAAGGCATTGTTTCGGGCAGTAAACATTTTGTGCAACGACGAATGCTGACTTTTTTATATTCTAGTAGATGTTCTTCAAAATTAGAAGTGGTTAGTGTCGGTATTAAGTTTGTCTTCCTGATTTCTTGTTTCTCTGAGTAAATAGAATTGTTCGATTTAGGAATATCTAAAATCCTTACACCTTTTACTTGATTAATGTTTTTACAGCCAATTTGAGTTAAAGGGTAACTTTCAGAAGCAAAGGCGATAGAATCATTTTTATCTCCTTGATACAAACTGCCGTTATTGGAAAAAATAAGTAACTTTCCAAGTTGCGGAATTATAACCGCGCAGGCAACTACACCCTGACAAAGCTTTAAAACAGTAGTTGATACATCCTCAACTGTACCACCGGATTCCAGATGCCACTGTGTAATTGCCGCTATTATCTCTGTATCTATCTCTAATTGAGGCTTCTTACCGATATGTTCCCAGAGTCCCTCGTGGTTGACTATAATACCATTGTGTATAACACCAATGTTATCCCTTACAATTGGTTGATTATCGGAAAGACCATTTGTGATTAATCGACTATGCCCCATAACAATAGAACAAGAATATGGAGCAACATTTTTAACCAGTTTTGTTAATGGATAATCAGCCTTATGGACATAATATTCATTATTCTTATACAAAAACAATCCACTAGAGTCTTTTCCTCTTTGTTGGGAGTGTTTGGCTAATATATTAAGGTCTGTCTTGCTAACTGGTGTCTTTGAGATGATACCGAAGATACCACACATAATTATTACTCCTTTTATATTAAACAGAACTTATGCACAGCAGCTATATATAGCGTTTAAGATCGATATCTATATCTAGTAAAAACGGCAGCATCCCAACTTTTGCAAATTTCTAATCCGCTATTGCCAACCACTTTCAAAAGCCTGACTAAATAGCCTCTTCCAGTAACAAGTATAAATACTCTATTGCATAACTAGGATGCTGCCAGTAAAAACTAGCTTAAATTTTCAGTATTTTTTGATAGAGATCGACTAATTGCTCGGATTCTTTTTGCCAGGTCAATGTGTTGACTCGCTCTCGCAATCCATGACGCAATTGCATCGCTTCAATAGGGGTGATATTAGTTAACCAATCAATCAGGATATCGCGTGATGGTTGTATTAACCATCCTGCATTATAAGTATTGATAATTTCCGATTGATCGGGGAGAGCAGATGCTAAGACAGGAATGCCTCCCAGTAAAGACTCAAAAAGCTTATTGGGTAAAACATAGCGCTCATTAAGAGAAACATCTTCAATTAAGGATATACCCACATCAGCTCCAGCCGCATAATTGACAACTTCATAATGGGGAACTGGTGAAAGCCAATGAATTCGCGGGCATGATTTTTGAGCAGCTAAAATAACTTCTTTGAGAGAGCCATCTCCCATGAAAAGGAGATGATGAGGTACTTGTTCTGACTGAAAAGCCTCTAAGCATAGTTCGATCCCACGTGCTTTCGACAAGTAACCAAAGTATAGAAAAAGCAAAGCGCGATCTGGCACTTTAAACTGTTGACGAAGAGGTTTTGGCGAAATGGATAGTGGACAATTGGGGATGTTACGAACTAACGCTGTGGGTACAGCAGTATAGTGAGACTGATACCATGCTTTAATTGAAGGACTAACAGTGATGAAAGCATCGATGTATGGCCATAATAGCTTTTCCTGTAATCGAACAATGCTTTGCCGCATCCCTCGCAAACCAGTTCGCTCAGTTTCTAGCTCATGAGCATCATAGACAATTTTTGCGCCTGTTAGCTGCTTCAAATGAATGGCTATTGCCAACGGATGAAAGTCATGACAGTGAATAACGGTCAGCGGTTTATTTGCGTAAGCCTGAACTACACGCCAGTGCCATTCTAAATATTTAAGTCCCTGATTTAATAAATCCTTCGGTAAACCACGACCTCTAAGACTAAATCGAGAGATGTGGCACTTTCCTAAAGTTTCAGTGGCTAAGTCCTCCGGATCACGAATTCCGGCAATTTCTACTCGCTCGAAGAAGTTAGAATCCGCTATCGACTGAGTTTCTTTTAATATACGGCTATCACCAGTAATAGAGTTAAGAGCCAGATGAAGATTTATCATAATTCAATATTTTTTGGTACAACTACTTACCTTTTCTATCGTAATGCTGTCTTTCATTACTCTTAATCTTATAATTTACCCCATCAATGGTTACTAAATAACGAAGTGGCGTAACTCTTTATCTATATCTATTTCTTTTTTTTGCTTGCAATCTTGAATATTTTCTTAATTCGTTCTGAGAGTGATAACTCAAGATATAGGCCGGCTTATTTGTTCTACATTCTAACAGGCTATATACTAACATTAAGCCTAATGAGGAGTTTGTGAAACTGAGAACTGAGTAGACAGTTCCGACAACAATGTACAAAATACAGAATGTTATAAATAGTTTTGGCTGCGATCTGGATTTTAACCATGCGTTCTTATAGTATAAGAAGGTTAAAAATAAGGTGAAAGGAATTCCCGCGATGAAGATATACTGAAGCGTATTGCTATAAATATACTCATAGTTATCCAAGTAAGAATTCGTATTGGATACAAGAAAAAGTTTTTGCGATCCCATACCCAAAATAGAGGTTTTTAAAATTCCTTGTGTTGATTCGATAAAATTAAGATACATTAGATAAGCAACCTCTCTTCCAGAGAAAGAAGATCGACCGAGAATAGTAATATCAGATGCTCGGCCTGATGAGTCTACGAGATAGGGGATTATTAGAATCAAAGTCAAGGGAACTAATATGGCTAGAGTATAAAAGAAGGCAAACAGAAATGTCTTTAATTTATAAAAAATAGTCTGAAAAATGTTTTCTGGAAGTATCCATACAGTTATTACTGCAACTGTAGCTATCAGATTACCTCTCGAACCGGCAGAAAAAGCAGCTATAGCTATAGCAATTAGAAATAAAACTAACTTTTTTTTGTTTTTTTTGAATAACAGAACACCCAAGCAAAAAACCTGAAAAACCGTCCAATTGTAGTTAAAAGGAAGACTATAGAAATCTAACAAAAGCAATCTCAACAAAAAATTGAGAATAGATAATAAAAAGCATAGTTTTACTAATGGCTTTAATAAGAAGGATCTTTTTGAAGAAATTAGAGCTAACGGGAAGAATAAATAAATAGAATAGTAAATAGAAGCTTTAAAATATTCTAGATTTTGGTATGAAATTTCATTATTATTTAATAATATCAAAAAGAGAAATACAAACACTATAATATAAGCCTGTTTGCTTATTCTGATCCCTAAACAGAGGAAAATTAAGAGTAGGGGCAAGTATATCCAATGTAAATACAAACCGAAAATGTTGGCGGGAGTATATTGCGTCCAAATATCTATAGATGAAACTACTAATAGCGAATTGACAAAAAAAGTACCCACTGAATACTTTGCAGTTAAGACATTATTTTTACGACTCATAATAGGTTTAGTCACAATTAGAAACCATCTTTTGGTAGAGTTCGATTTCTCGTCGTTGCATCAAACTACTGTTATGCCATAGCAGTGTAAAGTCCCCATTGAAAAGCTGACAGCAGTGCTTGTATTTTTTCATCACTTGCAAAGCAGCGCCACCTTCAGTACCTAAGTTCATATAAATTTGGTCAAGAACTGTACATTCCATCAAGACGAGAGGACGCTCTTTTAGTTTCAAGGGTTGTCTAGTTTTAAGATTAAATGTGGTAAACTCATAACAAACTCCACAGCGAAATCCTGTTACATCTGCAAATGATAAGGTTGTATCGTAATCGAGACCTGCATTTGCCCAATTTTGGAAGGTAGTGGGCGTTTCCCAGCGTAAGTAATGTTGGCGTCCTCCCCAGGTATCCTGTTCAATTCCTTCCTCAGCACAAACCTGTTTTAAAATTTTAAGCTCTTTTTTGGTTTGCTCTGGGCTTTGGTAGGTGTTGTAGCTGGTATGCAAGCCAATTTCATGGCCGTGTTGGTGAATTTTCCGCAGCAGTTGGCGAATTAGGGAATGATTTATGCTGTAAACACCGTCAAGAATTCCTGCGCTACGATCTGTTATGAAATAAAACGCACTTTTTAGGTTGTGTTTCTCGCTAATATCCATAATCAGGTCAAAGGTGTTGCAGGGGTCTGCTTCAGCTTTGCCCGCTTTTACCAGAAACCAGCGGGTGGCATTCTCCATCGCTTGTAGAGGGGCGCGACGCTTGAGAATATCTCCAGCACAGCGCCTCGCTATCTGCAAGCTATCCATAAATGCGTATCGAAATGGCTCATCTACATCATGACTGACATAGGTTTGAAACTGACGGGGTTTGCGCTGTAATCTTGGCCATAACTTTGTCAGACAAGCCCAAAGAATTTCTAGATACTCATTAATAATCGGGCGGTCTAGGAAATTTTCTTGATAGGCTAAGGATGCAGTAGCAGGAAAGCGATCGTGCTGGTCGCGGTCTGGTTTGACTACTTCTTCATAGCGGGTGAGCATGAAGAAAGCAGACCCAAAAATGTCAAGTCCCAGGTAAATTTTGTTTTCTGTATATTGAAGAAAATCTGAACGATTGGGTTCATTCCCATAAATCACAGGAATGTCTGGGCTTACCGTTGTGGCTGATAGTCCTGTGTTGGCGAAGTTCCAAATGAGTAAGGGTTGTTTGGGCAGTGAAGCAGGTTGTAACCATTGCTTGGGTGGTGTAGCGAATAGTCCATCTGCTATGACAAGTTCGCGACTATCATCATTAATGAGAATTCTGGTGTCTTGGCGGTCTGATACCTGAATTTGGGTGTCCAATCCCAAAAACTCGCCGAAGATGACTGAGAGGATGTAGCGGCGTTCTGGTTCATAGGTATCAGGGATCTCAATTGTAATCATCTACCATTCCTAACTAATGTTGTGAGCATATCTCGCCCACTTCTAAGTAACTTCATTCGCTGACTCATCCGTGTCACCTGAAAATATGGAAGCTGTCGCGCCCCAAATGCCCGAAAAAAACGCTCCACAGACTCGATCATGGAACCCTCAAAATCAAATTTTTTAGTTACGGTAGCGGCAAATTGAATCGCTTCCCACATCAGTAAGCTAGTGGCGCCACTATTACGAAGTTTTGGGTCTGCTCCTCCCATGAGATAATAAGCAGAGTTTTCATCCCAGACAATATAAATAGCAGCATGAATATGTCCTTGAGCATCTTCCGCAAAAAAAGTTTTTCGTGATTGGTGTTCTGTACAGGCAGTATCTAAGCGCCGAACAAACTCGCGACTATAGGGCAATTTCTTTCCCTGTCTTTGAAAGGTAAGCGAGTTAATATTGAGAAATTCCTCAATATCCAAGTCTGTATTTACAATCACTTTTTTTTTCGCTTTGCGGATCTCTTTACGGATGTTTTCCTGAAAACCAGCCCAGACTGTATCTAAATCATTTAGGGTTTCTATTACATAAGTGTAGCGTGTGGTTTGAGTAAAGCCTTGCCAGTAAAATGGCAACCAGTTGGTGATTGAATAGTGAAAGTTTTGACAGAAATAGTCATAAGAGGGTAACTGCGAAATTAGCGAGTTCATTAAGTCTTTTTGTTGACTTAACTGTTTAGCATACTTGGCATTAGATGACTCCAGCCACGTGCCAAGGGTTTGGGTTAGTTTAGGCATCGTAAGCATAGTTAACCCATATTTTTGCTTAACCACATAGGGAAGACGGGCGATTAATCTGTCATTTTTTTTGACTTCCACAGCATTCCAAGAATTAGGAGCGACGGCATCCAACCACCAAGGCTGCTGGAATATACTGTTAACCTCTAAAATAGTTTGTCTTAGGTTCACTGATGTATTGTTAAAATATGACACTATTCAAATCAATTGATACTTTTTATATTAACGATGTCGATTGCACATACTGTAGCATTTTGTCGTATAAGCTTTGGTCTATGTTTATTTGCTGATTTATTAAAAATTCATTGGGGATTTTTGAAATATCTATCCGTTTCTTAATCATCAGTTCATGTGAATCAAAAAAATTACTGATTTTATTGAGAACATAATGAGTATTATTACAAAATTCCTCATAATCCAAATCTAAAAAGCGTTCTGTGCCAATAATTTGCTTATCTCTTTCAATTAATGTATAAATACTGCGGATTTGCTCGATGACTTGCTCATATGCTGGTAAATTTTTAAGTTTGTCTACTTCTGGAGGTTCTACTGACCACCAAGTCTTATAATCTCCATAAACTTTTTTTCTTCCTGCAAGCAAGGAATGCCCATTATCAATTATATTACGATGAATGACAATAAACAACGATTCAGGTAGAGATTTTGCGATGGCTTGAAGTCGCAAGGAACAGTAAAGATTTTTAAATAAAATCGGCTTGCCAAAAGCTTGAAGCAAGGCAATGACAGAATTTCTAAGATGACGAATTTGTTCTGAATTGGTTTCTTCAATTGGAACATAGGCAGGTTTTCGACTAAAAAAGCGATACCAGAATTCACCACATTCACTAGGATCAAGCCAACCCTGAGTTTGACCGTGATAGGAGGTATAGTCAGATGATTGACGCCATTTGAGAGGATGAAATAAGCGTTCTACAGTAGAAGGTGCGCCGTAAAACTTAGCGTGAAGGTTAGAAATATAGCCAACATCATAGTAGTCAGTTAAAACTTGATACAATAGCGTGCTGCCCGATCGCGGTGCGCCAATGATAAAAATAGGAGGATGGACAAGTTCAATCTCAGTTGTACCAAGGCCAGACACTTCCAAAGTGTGAATTTTCCTATTTAGGAAGTGAAAGCTTTTATATAATAACGCTTTTGGAATTCTAGATATCGGTGATAATTTCAAAATATTTCTCTCTCTTCGATCTGCAATTCTCGTCCTGCTTGGCTAAAATATTCTTACTTCGTTAATCCATCGGTTTTTTCACTAGCCACCAAACTGGGGTCTCGCCAGAGTAAGGCTTCTCTCCGCGCAGGTGTTCTTCATAGTCTCGCCAAGAAAAGCAGCTTAATACTGTAAATCCTGCATCTCGCCACTTTTCTTCTAACTCTGTCCCCGCATCCTGGTAGATAACGACATAGTCTGCATTCCAGCATTTAATATTTTTTTGAACTAACTCAACAGTTCTCCCCCAAAAGTCCGGGGCTCCCTCATAGTTAAGCTCAAATACCCCCCACCAATCTGGCATAAAGTGTATATTTTTCGTGGCTGCAACGTATAGAGGCAGTTCTAGTAAAGTGCGATAGCCATCAAAAACGTTTTCATAAGTGTTTTTAGGATCTTCAAAAGCCATGAAAACCCTTTCCCCCTGGCTTACAGGAGAGAAAAAAGCCTTCATACCTTCTATAAACGGTTGAATTGAAAATGGGGCAAGTTTTGGCACTACATCGAAATTTTCTTGAGATATCAACCCAGTAAACAAGGGAAGAGGTGATGCAAGAACCCAGTAGGACAGTAAAAGTAGTGGCATAGGATTTTGAATTGTCGTGGCTGTTGCTAGACTAAAAATCAACATATATATTGATTGCACGTCAGCAAATCGCACAAATGTTGAGTTTATCAAGAAAAAAATAACTCCAGACAAAAACAAGGCTGGTATATCTTGTTTTAATACATAAAATACCAACACAAACTGACTATAAATCAACAAAAAATATAAATGAGTAATTCCCAGTTTTCTTGATGAAGTCCGTTTATATTTCACTTTTTTATCTATCATGCCAATAGCTTTTGCAACAGAAAAAAGTATGTTGCGAAAATTTCCGCTATCGATTGAGGGCAAAAAGTGAGTGCATAGCTTTAATAATGCTGGTAACAGAGCTAGTAAAGGATATATGTTACAAATACTTATAGCGGCTACTAATGATAAAATCCCTGCGATGAAAACAACTGTAAAACTGCCGAAGCTAGCAGCTAACCACGCAGTTCCAGCCAAAATCCATTTTTGGGTAAGCAAGGCGTAAAGTCCTAAAGGAAAAAAAAGCCACCCCGCAGCATTATAATTTTGCAAGCCAAAAGTATTGGAATAGAAGGTCGTGCTGATAGCGGCAAGTCCGATTACTAGCAGTACCCATGTTGAACTTATGTCTTGAAGCCATATTAAGTGAGAAAAAAGCCAACCAAACATACATACCAGCAAGAACACAGGTGAAGCTACCCAGTATGCATATAAAGAGAGCAATGAATAATGAAAACATCTTGACAAATCATAATTACCTAACCCGAGGTATGGGCTGTTACCCCAACGACCATATCTATACAAATTCAAAGCTCTTGTCCAATAAAACAAAGAATTGATACCATGTTTGGCTGTAAATCGGTTGTAGCTATGCCATTTGCCATCTGCGAGTATCAAACAAGCCCACAAAGTCTGTAATAAGCGTACTGGGGTAGTGACTAAAGTTGTCAAAGGGTAAAATATCAAGCGGAGCAAGCCGAACCAGCCATAGCGTTCTATGAATTTATTCCAAAGTTCTATTACCTTATGCATTTCTATTCAAAGATGTACTAATTAGAATTATCAAGCCCATGATAACTACTGAAATAATGGGTGTTAGTGAAGCGTTTTTATTGTACAGCAATAAGATAGCTGTAGTTGTAAAAATTCCTGTAAAAATCTGCAATAACAAAGCACCTATCGGATAATGAATTTGCCATAACTTTTCAGAAACTACTAGAGCGATTGCATTCCAAACCAAAAAAGAAGTAGAAGTAGCAATTGCTGCACCTGTAATTCCCCATCTGGGTACAAATATGTAGTCCAGAGCAATATTAAGTAAGGCGGCAAAACCCATCAGTAGTGGATTCCATGCAGTTTTTTCCTTTTTCCATATTCCAGCACAACCAATTAAGTAGAATCCATAAAAAAGGGATGACCAAGCGAGAATTCCGACAATCGGATAAGCAGAATAATATCCAGGACTTGTCAACCAGCGGACTAAGAAAGGAGAGATAGCAGTCATTACCACAATAGCTGCTGTTCCTAATCCTAGATAAAGGCGAGCAATTGTCCTGAATAATTCAGGTCCTTCCTCTGTGTGGAGCGCATCCATTGCGATCGGCCACCAGGCTTGTCGGAAAGTGGTAACAGCTAAAGCGATTATCATCGCAAATTTAACGCCGACAGCATATAAACCCAGTGCATCTTGCCCTTGGTAATGGATGATAAACCAACGATCGGATGTATTGAGGACATACATCCCTAAACCAGCAGGGACAAGGGGGGCGCCAAACCTTAACAGCTTAGGCCACCACTGTCGATGCCATTTTGACCAGTCTATATATGCGCGGATTCCCCGCCAGCCAAGGATGGTTCCTAAGATAGAGGCGATCGCAGAAGCTACAAGAAACGCGACAATCCCCCAATCGAGGAATAGGACTAGAAATATGCCAAGGGTATCAGAAATAACAGTGACACTTAGAGTGATGCCTAGATAGTTCCAAGGACGATAGAGGAGTCTGAAAACTTCAACGCTTTGAGACATGAGTCGCCCGAAGAGACACCCACAGAAGGCTAAGGCAAAATAATGCCAAGTTAATTGACCCTCGAAAAAGAATTGATTCAAAAATGGTGCGATGAGTAAGGCTGCACCGACTATGACTGTTCCCCAAATTAATCGCCATTGCAAAATTGCTGTGATTAATTCTGCTTGTGCTTGCTTTCCCTTATCCTTTTGCTGAAAAAAATAAAAAGACTGGGCTGAATCCATCCCCATTGTCAACAGAGTTCCCAGAAAACTGCTCAACACTGTCAACATTTCAATGATGCCATATTCTGTAGGAGTGAAAAGGCGTGTATAGATTGGCAGCAGAAAAAATGTAATTGCTTTTGCAGCTACACCTCCAACTCCGTAAATAATTGAATCTTTTCCTAACTGCTTTAATTTGGATTTCAAGCCTTAACACTCCCAAAAATTATTTTCTTTTAATAAAAATGAGATTTGCTTTGCCTCGCCTTCAGAAACTTTAACTCTATTGGAAACTTTTAATGGCTCTGAAAGGGCATCTTTACGAAGGCAGGATAAATCCAGATTTAAATAATTTTTCAGCAAATTTTCAGCGACTATCCAAGGGTCGGAGCAAAAAGCTTCATATTCTACCTCAACCCAAGACGATCGCTTAATATATTTTAGTTGCTCGTCTATCGTTTTCTCAATTTCCAATATTTGTTTAATCGCAAACTCAACCGGATCTTTTATATTGCTGTGCTTGAGAGAAGGAGGAACTGGATGAAATGTTCCTAGTTCATAGTATGCTCTGACAACAGATTGTATAACTTGTTCTGGATTTCTTTTAACTCTAATAAAATTTAGTTCTGGTATGGCATTATGCAGTTTTAAAATCTTGGGATATGCTCGGACATTTTTAAAAATAAAAGGGCAATCTCTTGTGGCCTGCATCATTCTAATTAATCTAATAAAGCGGCTACGAATCAAGCTTAAATTTTCGCTGTCTTGGAGCAATTGTTCAATAAATTGATTGCCTTCATTAACATCGTTTATCTGTGAAGTATAACCATAATAGTTATTAAACTTTAGATTCGATTTTCCAAATAAGTCATTTTTTAATAAATAAGACGATGCTAAGCTGGGAAATAATGAATGAAGATTGCTGATATAAACGCTAGGTATAATTCTTGTCAAAACCTGGTAAACAATTGTACTGCCAGACCTAGGAGGGCTAACAATCATCGCACAAGGAGGTAAAGTCCAATTCTCTGGAAGAGGGTGATGTCGGAATAATTGATAAGCAATTCTGTCTAACGATCGCGTAATAGGGCTTAGTGCGATCGACAAAATTCCCAGACGTGCTGCTGGACTGTGAGATTGTATTGCGCCCCTTAAGCGTTTTGTTTGTTTTGTCAGACTTGAAGAATACATTAAAGCTTCTTCCCCCAGATAGTAATCGGATTGTCATCATCTTGACTGATAATTTCCAGTCCATAATCTGAGAACCAACTTTCAACCTCTGAGGTGGTTGGAAAAAATAATTGGTCTGGGGCAATATTTACCAGGACAACTTCACGACACTGCTTCCAAGTAGAGTTCGCCAGATTTATTCCCGATCTAGTGGGAAGAACTCCCAAAAAGGGGACTATACAATCGGCAATTAATCTGGAACCCACAGAACCCGTAACCTGACATAGACTTCTGATCGTCGAAAATAGGACTCCCATAAGACCACCAGTTTTTGGATAAATCCAAACTCCTACTAACCCTCCTTTTTTAGTAACTCTACATAATTCAGAAAATGAATTTAACGGATTGTCCGTATAAGCTATAGCTCCAAAAGAAAATGCTGCATCAAATTGACCGTCTTCAAAAGGTAGTTCTCCTAGATCCCCTTGCACAAATTTCCAGCTAGATTTGTGTAGATCCCGTGCAGCAGACCGAAGGGCCGATAGAGAAATATCTAGACCAACAAAATCACTACTTTTAGCCCACGATTGAGTAGATAAAACCCGTGCATGAACGCCATTTCCACATCCAGCATCCAAAAGTAAGGCTGGCTTTTGTAAGTTAATACAATCGAATAGTGGTTTCAAGAATTCTTGGGCTACTAATTGTTTTTGAATGGGAATTTGTTCTGTGATATTTTCATCCCAATGACTGTCAAAATGATAGTTTATATTTTCTGGATGATTGGATTGAACAAAGCAAGGAATTTCATCTATAACTGGATAAATTCCATGTATGGGACACTTTAGCCCTCTGCAACCTTCCAAATATAGTAACTTACTCTTACATTTTGGACATCGAAGTAGATGACTTATAGCATTATTGAAATTTTCTGTAGTATCCACGATTTTCCAAGTTAGTTATAACTACTATATGCTTATATTTTTCCGACGCTTACAGGAGATTTCTAGAAGTCCATTTAAGTAAATAGATGGAAAATATAGTGGTATTCCTTTTATTTTGCAATCAAAAAACATTTCTAAGCTACGAATCACCTGTTTCGCTTGATTACAGTGTTCTACGTGAGAAATGAACTCAAAATCTATGTCTGGATACATCTTAGTAAAATGGGGTTTTGAAAGTAGATTTCTCCCAACATTCCATAACCCACCTTCTGTAGGTATTACTATATTAATCTCAGCATCAGATGTACAACAACGATAAAGCTCAATTACTGCATCCTTCAAATACCAAATATGTTCAAAGGTATTTGATGAAAAGACATATTTTATAGAATTTGACTTAAATGGCAATGAGCATACATCAGCATAGATAGCTGTAACTTCAGGATAATTAGACTTTAATATTTCTAATCTTTCCAAATTTCGATCGATTCCAATATATTTAGAGCGATCTTTTAATTTTAATATTTCTAATCTTTCCAAATTTCGATCGATTCCAATATATTTAGAGCGATCTTTTAATTTTTGAACTTGCGATCCATCACCACAGCCTATATCGAGAAGCCATCCCCCAGGTTCGCGTTTATTAAATTTATTAATACTGTTATAGCTCCAATTAGCAAGAAGACCTGCAACCGATGTTGGCTTAGTATAATAATTAATACGCTTCTCAATCTTTTCATTCCATTTTTTAAACATTGAACTTTCATAAACCAAGTCGGAAGGAGATTTTTGATGAGAATTAATTATTAAAACTCCCGAATTAGTCTTTTCATACTGGATCCCTCCTAATGACTTAAGATTTGACTCAATAGGCGTCCCATCTTCTGGTGATTGTAAAATCGAAAAAAATGTCTGTTGACATGACTATTTATATTTGGACAATTTATATTTTGTTATATTTGGACAATAGCTCTACAATCTTTAATGCTTGATTGCCTTGCTTCGCTAAGTAAACTGGCAAATTAACTGTAGTTTTTGCCATCTGTCGGGCAACAGGACAAGCAAACCTATTCCCAGATCGATCGCGATATGCCGACATCTGCGGAATGCAATACTCAATGATTTGTCCCAATTGCACTCCATGTTTTAGGGCATACTGCATCCGTTGTTGACGATGTTCTGTCCGAGGGACATAGTGGGAATATGTCGCACCTTCAACCAAGGGGGGCAAGATGAAATTGGGGATTTCTTGTAAATGTTTGTCGTAAAACTCTGCCACTTGGCGGCGGTTAGCAATAATGTCATGGTAGCGACCAACTTGAACTTGACCGACTTTTGCTTCTACTCCTGTCATGCCTACTAAGTAATCTGTTGGCATCTCAATAATACCTTCATCATAGTATTTGACAAAGCGATTCAAAAGTCCACTCCGCTCTAAGGCATTTGTCATTCCATAAATAGGTGCGGTGAAAGCTGGATAAATGGCTGCCAGGTAGAGCCTGCGCCGCCATGCTTTCTGCCAAGTTGGAGGCTGAATTCGCGCCTTTCGCAATTGGCGCAATTTATCCGCCAGGTCATCTCGATCGGTTGTCACCATCCCGCCAAAAATAGAGGTAAGGATTTTACTGATGTTCGATCCAAATATTGCTGCATCCCCCGCTTGCTGAACGGGGCGTCCTTTCCACTCGGCGGCAAAACTATGGGCGCAGTCTTGAATAATCGGAATCTGGGGATGCTGTTGTCGAATTTTGTCTAAACGATCCAGATCCACGGGATAGCCAAAAATTGAGGTGGCAACGATCGCGCCTGTTTTTTCTGTAATGGCTTCTGGCACCAAGTCGAGGTTCATATTAAAGTCCTCTTCTTGAGAGTCCACAAAAACAGGCTCGTTGCCACTGGTGACAATCGCATGAGGTACGACGACGCAGGTATAGGCGGGACAAATCACTTCTCGTTCTTTTAACCCCAAAGCCTCCAGTAACAAAACCAACCCAGTACGACCGTAAGGAAACGCAATGGCGTGCTTTTGTCCCATTAACCGAGCAAAAGCTTGCTCGAAGCGCTGGATTTCTTCTTCTCCTGCTGGAGGAAGCAAGGCCGCTAATTCCTGCCATCCTAAAGTGGGCTTTAATCTTGGTATCATCTGATATCGTCCTGCAATTGCCAATAGCCTTGGCTTGCCATGTGGATGGCACTGAAAGGATATTTTACTTCAATACGGTTAAACCCTTTCCCTTGTTCTTCTTTCCAGGAATCTTTAATATTGAGATTTGCTCCGAGATGAATTGTCCTACGGTTGCTTACTGGGGCCACTCTTTGCCCCGTAATCAGAAGGCGGACTAGAATCTTTTTTACCAAGTTGCCTAACAATAAACTCCGCATTATGGTGACGTTCAGCAGACGCAAGATAATGAATTGGAGGAGAGAAGGCAATTGTTGGTGCATCGCAACTAAAGGGGCCGTAACTGTTAGGATATCTCCGTCAAGCTGCATTGAGTTGTGGGCTTGATAAGCTTGGCTGCTGACATAATGCCCATTGGGCGATATGGCCACCATACCCACATCAATCCAAGATTTTTCTGTCTCGGAGGGAAAATGATAGCAAACACCGCCTTTATGCCAAGATACAATCGTGTAATGCTTTGTTCCTTTATCAATCAATAATCCCGCTTCTGGGAATTGACGACGCCAGAGCAAGTTGGATAATGCTGGCAGTTCAGGTGATGGTTCTAGATTATGTTCTTGCGTTCCCTCGTAAAGACTAGCAGCCCAACAATAAGCGTTAAACATGGGAATTAAATTTGGCTCATCTATGACCGCTAAGGTTACAGTGGTCAAGTTTTGAATCGAGCTGCCCATGAATTTAGCTAAACTAGCTGCTTCTGGTATTTCTGGAGCCAAGGCTTCCAGTCCCGCAGGATAGTAGAAACGGGTATTGCGACTTCCGTAATATCCGCCAAAAGAGCCGTCTGGGTGGGCAAAATGCCAGAGAAATTGAATAGAACGCCGCAAGGAATCTAATAAGTCCAAATCTGGGCGCAGTCTATGCAAGTCAGCCAGATAATAGGTTGCTAGGCTCTGATAACCCGGATCTGCACCTTCATATTCGCGAAACCAACCTTCTGGGGATTGTTCCGATAAAATTCGCTCTAATATTTCTTCCCCTCGTTTTTCACCAGGTTCGTTTGTAAGTGCTGACCACTTGTAGAGAGCTACCGCAGCAGTTGCCAGGTGATTGGAAATAAAAGCGTGGCTTTCGTCAGCTTGGTGCAAAAATGATATTGCGGGGCGAATGATGTCCAGATAACGAGTTTGAACTTCTAAATCTAAGTGAGCTTTGAGGAGTTCTATGGCAGTTAGCAGGTCATAGGCGACTAAGGCTGTAACGCAAAAGGAAGATTCAAACGGGAACGCTTCTTCAAAACTGCCATTGGGGTAACGCAGGCGATCAGCCCCTCGGAATAGAGCATCAATGCGACGCTCGATTGCCATTTGAGAAAGGTAGTTGGGCAATAAGTTGTGTTTTAATAGCCGCGCCAGTCCTTGGGCTGCTCCTTGAAAGGTTCCATTGCCAAAGTCAATCAGCTTCCAAGCCCAACGATAGCGATCGCCCATTCCGTAGGTAGGGCTAAGGGGATTTGTATCGTATAAAGCCAAGAGTCTGGGCAACACGGCCCATACCTGCTCTAAATAGGGGTTAGGGCTTTTCATACTTAACTTTTAGCCTCAATCGTCGATAGCAGAGTTTCATATCCAGTCGCCCACCCATAATCATTGCTCATCACCCGCTGGTGCCAAATTACTGATGCTGTGCCATGTACGGCATAAATCTCGTCTAACCAATATGCTATTTGTGTATTCCGCTCGGAGTCACTTAAATTTCTATAATCATATAGATGAGAATCCATTAGCACCATTGGCAAGACTTGTAAATTTTGCTCCCTTCTAGACTTAAAGCACCAAGGATGATATTGCAGTGCGACTCCCGTGCGAAATCCAGGGCGATCGTTGAAGCCAAGAGTGCTATCTAACGCAAATCCTGCTTTTTGTTGCGCTTGCCAAGTTTGCTCCCAACTAAAGCGGAGCCAGTGTTGGCGACAACTGGTAACGGGAAAACCCAAAGCTTTTTCTAGGCGTTGGCGTTCGCCCTGCATCTGTTCTGCATCTGCCCAAGCATTAAATGACTGGTGCAAACCAATAGTCCAGCCCTCGGCAGACATTTTCTGCAACTGTTGTTTCAGCTTGGGATGGGTAGCAATGCTATAAGCTGGGTCAAGCAAAAGTTCTTGAAAAGTCCGTTGCCATCCGCCAGGGCCACCATAGATATTAAAATGGCTGCGAAAGCCATGTGTTTTTTCTAGAGCAGTAATGCGATCGAAACACCAATAATTATCTTGACTGAATAAAAATTTAGCAGCATTGGCCAACTTACTCAACGAACTACCTATCTGACCCCGCAATAGGCTTCTGACTGCGTTAAACGAGTGGAATGCAGTTTGCTTAAAGCGGATTGCTAAGGTTTTGGCGATCGCATCTACATCGTGAGTCAAAATAATTTCCGCTTTTGGCAAAGAACCGAATAGAGCTTGCTCGCTGACACCTTGCTCTCTCGCGGCCCAACGTCTTAAAAACAGAGCAATACGATTAACCCAAGCTCTCGACCAGAGACGAGAGTCCCAGCCTTTTAGCTGAAAACTGTAAGAGTGTATTGGGCCATGTTGTCGCTCAAAGCTCTGTTCTGCCAGACCGTTCAAATACCAAAAAATCACCCACAACCAATCCGTTCGAGTCCAAGGGGGCGTTTCACCTTCTGCGATCGCTTGTTTTGGCACCAGCAAACTGCCCTCTACAGCAATATCTGTCGCCCAGTTTGGAAGTTCCACAAATTCGACTGGGGGCGGCAATTGCTCGATATCTGGATAGAGCACTTCTGGAATGGGCAACCTCAAAATCAAAGATTCTCTGTTTTGCCAATAGCGTTCTAGGGCTTTAACTGCGTAACTGCGTTCTGGACGAACTGGAACAAAATTCATTGTTGGTCGATAAATTGCTGATGCCATAATTCCAAACAAAGAACTCCCCAAATTTCACGCCCAAAAGGTTTTTCTGTATCTAGAAGCTTTTCTAAAGCGTTTGAGTTAAACAAACCCCTTTCTCGACTAGCTTGGCAAAATAAAACGTCCCCAACAAAGTCTCGGACTTTTGTATTCAGCAGCCACTCTTTCAAAGGCACGGGAAAACCCATCTTATCTTTTCGAGTCAAAATTGCTTCTGGAATTAAGGTCTTGACTGCTTGCTTGAGAATATATTTGGTTTTTCCTCCCTGAAATTTCATAGGTGGGGGCATTCTGGTTACTAAATCGACAATTCGAGTATCTAGAAAAGGAACCCGAGATTCAATCGAAACTGCCATACTGACCCGATCTTCGATTTGCAGGAGTGCTGGTAAAAGCGTTTTTAAATCGAAGTGGGTCATTTTATTGATATAAGACGAAGTATTAGGATGATTAAAAACTTTCTGAAACTCAGCATAGACAGATCCGGGGTCAAAGGCTGATCGGGCTTCGGGAGTCAATAGCTGTTCAATATTTGGACTGCGATCTATTAAACGGAAATAGCGGGCATCCATTGCATCAAATAACCCTTCTCGCCAAAATTCTTGCATGAGCGGGCGATACTGTTTTAATAAAGGTAGGCTGGAAATAATCGAGGCTAAGGTGACAATATGTTTCCCTTCTTCTTGAGTCTCGAATATCGATCCTTTAAGAGCCTGTTCGAGATAACCAACTAAATACCGAGCGTACCCGCCAAAAATTTCATCGCCCCCTTGTCCCCCAAGCACAACCTTCAAGTTTTTGCTAGCCAGTTTGCTAACGTGGTACTGAGGAAATAAACCAGGACCCGCAACAGGTTCGTCTAAAGCATAAATTAGATTTGGTAAATCATCTATAAATTGTTGTGCAGTGGGTATAACGCTAAGTAAGGTGCTACCACTGGCCTCCGCCACTATTTTTGCATAAGAAGATTCATCATACTGCGAACCTTCTGCAAATAAGCCATTGAACACTTTAATGGGAGTTTCTAGATATTGAGTAGCTCCCATCGCAATAATAGTAGAATCAAGACCGCCGGAAAGATAAGCACCTAATGGCACATCGCTACGAAGTTGAAGGCGAATGCTATCTTCCAATAAAACTCGCAGTTTATCAACAAAATACTCTTCAGTATGGTATTCATCAATCTGAAAGTTAGTATCCCAATAGCGGACAATGTCATTAACCTTGCCATTGCACCCTTTGATATAGCAACCAGGTTCGACTTTATGAATCCCCCGAAATAGAGTGCGATCGCCCAAGCAAAACTGAAAGGTAAGGTACTGCTGCATTCCTTCCCAGTCTCGCTCTGCTCGAATCTTAGGATGCACCAGGATTGATTTTATTTCTGAGGCAAAAATAATTTCCTCTTCTACTTCTGCGTAATAGAGAGGTTTTATACCAAAAGGATCGCGACCTAGCAGCCATTCTCCTGTCTGGTTGTCTGCCAGTGCAAAGGCAAACATTCCGTTGAGTTGTTTAAAAGCCGCATCACCTTCATAAATAAGCATTTTCAGCAATACTTCGGTATCTGAAAAGGTACGAAACTGAACCCCTTGCTGAATTAGCTTCTGCCGTAGTTCTAGATAATTATAAATTTCCCCATTAAAAACAATCGTATATCGCCCATCCTCAGAGTGCATGGGCTGCTTTCCATAGGCGAGGTCAATAATAGCCAAACGCCGATGACCCAAGGTAAAATCATTTCCACTATGAATTCCTTCGCCATCAGGTCCTCGATGAGTCAGGCGATCCATCATTCCCCGGACTAGAGAATTTCTCTCCACCGAGTCTCTTACCGAGCCAAAAATTCCGCAAACTCCACACATATTAACGCTTCTTTAACTTAGCCATAATCATAAAACCTACCGACTTATCGAGGATACTATGAATGAAATTGGGCAACGGGAAGGGTAAAGTTCGAGCCGGGAAAAAATAAATCCATACATCCTGTATTTCAAAATATGGTGAAAGCATTTGACTGAATTCTTTACGAGAATAAGCTTTTCCAATAGGATTATCCACACCATCGTAAAGTCGGACAATTTCATTTACATCATCAATTTGATAAATTTGTTCTCTTCCTCGACCCTTTAACCCTCCTCCTAGTTTACCAATCAAAGAAGCTGGAAATTTTAAAAATTTCCAGCTTCTTAAAAATATATTTTTATAATATACAGATATAATCGCTGTGCCTTCATCATTTAATACTCTGGCAATTTCTTTAACACATAGATCTGTGTTAGGAGTATGATGAATTACGCCTTGACAGTTAACATGAGAAAAACTTGCGTCTGCAAAAGTTAAATGTTCTGCATTTTGCTGACTTAGAGCGGCTTGTAAGCCATAAATTTTACAACGTTGTTGCGTTAACTCTAAAGCTTTTAATGTTAAATCGGCTGCGGTTATGTTTTGACAACCACGCAAACCAAATTCCACAGTCCAAAATCCAGGTCCACAGCCAAGATCAAGGATTTTTTGTTCCTCTATCTTGTTGGGAAATATGCGTTTGTCTAAATATCCAGCAAAGCAATCTTCGATATAAACTTGCCGATGTTCCTCAAAAAATTCTTGTGTACCCGGAGCAAAATTAGATTCTCCTGACCATAAAGGATTATTTTCCCAAAATTTTTGAACTTCCTCAATATTTTTAGTCATTATTTCTCTGCTTGTAGCTCTTTGAGTATTTGCTTGTATCTATTACGCCATCCACCCCAAGGCCAGTGATACATTACAGTCATAACCATATAGCCAAGAGTGGTGATGCTACTAATCATCTTGCTATCGCTTTGTTTCTGGTCGTAGCGAAGAACAAAGGGAACCTCTGCACATTTAGCTCCCAATATCTTCAATTTGACCAGTTTCTCTAGAGTACCTGTAAAACCCAGTCCTCTAAGCTGAAGAAAATTATTTCCATAAAACGCAATAGCTTCTTTGATTAATCCAGCTCGATAAGCGCGGAATCCACAGGAATATTCTTTAACTCCTTTAATAGGAAAAAAGAATTTCATAAATAGATTTGCACAACGACTAATAAATGCTCGATAAGTGCTCACCCCAAGCTGACCACCTCCCGGTTGAAACCGTGATGCAATGACAACATCAAACCCTTCATCAAGCTTGGCTACCAAATCAGGTATAAAACTAGGTTCGTGAGTATCATCACAATCGAGTCTAACTACCACATCATCCGGTTGAGCACGATCCGCCACATACTCAAACAAATCCCGCTCAGTTTCGCCCAACCCCCGATTGATTTTATGGTAAATAATGTCTAATGGGAGAGATTGGGCATAATTAGCCAACATCTCACGAGTGCTATCTTTACTCCCATCGTCACAGACAACAATTTTATATTCCCAGGCTAACTCGTTCATAACTTGCTCAATTTTGGGAAGCAGCGTTGGCAATGATTTTTCTTCGTTATATGCAGGCAAAGTAATGTACAACAATGTCTTACCTCTTTTAATTTCTCAAGATTCAGGAGCCAATACTTGTTTTAAAATCTTCACAACAGACTCTATATTAAATTTTTCTATTTCCGGCCAAATGGGCAAACTCAGAACCTCAGTCCCTAATAAATCACTGGTTGGAGTAGAAGGATATTTACCTTTATAAACAGGCAACTGGTCTTGCGGCACTGGGTAATAAACCATACACCCAATCCCTTGCTCGCCTAAATATTCCTTCACTTGATCCCGTTTCCCATCTAACACCCGAATCGTGTACTGGTGAAACACATGACCGTCAGCCAATTCTGGAGCGATTATCCCCTCAACATCAGCCAATAACTCATTATAGGTTTTAGCCACTTGGCGTCTGCCCTCATTCCACTGTTCCAAATAAGGCAACTTCACCCGCAAAATCGCCGCTTGCAACGTATCCAAGCGCGAATTGTATCCCAAAACTTCATTGTGATACTTTTTCTTCGCTCCATGAACCCGCAACATCCTGGCCATTTCCGCAACTTGGTCATCATTAGTGACAACCATACCGCCATCCCCATAAGCGCCCAAATTTTTGGACGGGAAGAAGGAATAAGCGCCCACATCTCCAATAGTCCCCGTAAATTTCCCTCGCAGTGACTCCCGCGTGGATTCCTGACAATGACCATCACAAGAGGAACAAGTTCCCCAATATCTTGCCCCAAAAGATTGAGCGCAGTCTTCAATTACTTTTAAACCATACTCTTGGGCAATCTCTATAATTTGCGCCATTGCTGCGGGTTGCCCATAGAGGTGAACAGGCATAATCGCCTTTGTCCGAGAGGTAATTTTTGCTTTAATCTCTTTGGGGTCAATATTGAAACTTCTAGGGTCAATATCCGCAAAAACAGGCTTTGCCCCCACATTGCTAATGGATTCAGCGGTGGCAAAAAAAGAAAAGGGAGTGGTAATCACCTCATCCCCTTCGCCAATTCCTAAAGCCCGCAAACCAATTACAAGGGCATCCGTGCCAGAGTTTACACCAATGGCGTGCTTAATCCCCAAATACTCAGCCACTTCCTGCTCAAATAGCTTCACATCTGGCCCCATGATAAAGCGACCAGATTCTAACACGCGGTTAATTGCGGCTTGAACTTCGTCTTTGATTTGCTCGTACTGGGGTTTTAGGTCTAAAACGGGGATTTTAATTTCAGTCATATCCTCAGAGAAAAGTGAAAAGTGAAAAGTGAAAAGTCAATAATAGATAGTAAATAGTGAATACTAGATAAAAATGGTTTAGTGGGGCTGTTTGGAGGTTTTGACAGTTGATACTAGCATAGCGATGAGTTCTTGACAGTCAGGTTGTATGCTTTGAAACATTTTTTTCGTTTATATAGCCCGTATTTTTCAGTAAGGAGAGCCAATATGCTGTTTCGTTAGCCTCCTTGAGCGAGATGCTCATTTTGCCGATAAAGTCAGCTTTGCTTTGTGCAAATTCGGACTCGCGAATTAATGCTCCTATCGCCGTGCCGCTTCTTAGAAGTTGTTTGCTCAAAATAAATTTCTTTTTATGGTTTTGCAGGTATTGGGATTATCTTTTAGTGGACTCTCCTTCATAACTTTTCACTTTTCACTTTTCACTTTTCAAGCTTCTGGATACCAGCTATCATCCAATAGTTGCTCGAAAGAGTAGGGGCAGCTTTCCGGAATAGTATCCTTAGATAAGCCTGTTTTTTGCAGAACAACTTTCAAAGCAGTCTCATAAATTGATGCTAAACCTTCATGTAATTTATTTTTTAGGGTCGTCGTTAAGCGATCGGACAAATCTGCTCTAAAAGCTGTAACTTCACCTTTCCAGTGACGAGAATTTCTCTCGCGCTCTTCTTGCCAATATTCCAGAAATAAAAGATGAATAATAATTTGTCTTAAAAGACTTCTGACTTTGTTTAAATCTCGTTTGCCCAAATTTTCCAATTCCTCGATTAAATTTTCCAGATCTAAGTCTTCTAAGCGACTTGCTCTCAAGATTTTAATCGTTTCGGACAACCAAAGATACTCATCGATCTGGTAAAGTTCCTTGAGAGTGGTTGTTGTTAAATTTGACATAAATTCAACTCTCGGGTTTGACTATGCTGTACTCACCATCATTCTAGCCGATCGCTCTACGCGATAGCTTCCCTCGGAACCTCGGAAGGACACGGGAGGATGCGGGAGAACACAGGAGGACACAGCAGTGCTGTGTCCCTACAGTCCCTACAGGGAGTTTGCTTGCAAACAAGCCTCAAACTCTTCAAGAGATTGAAAATCCAACAAAGCCATCTTCAAAAAGATTATACCGGATCTATTTTATTTCTCATAGTAAAATCCACAGGAAATAACAATAACTTCTTCCTCATAAATGGCCAGGCTCTAGCTTACCAATCCCTTCAAATGGGCTTCTAATTATATCTTTTAATTATATCTTTAATGAGTAAATTGACTCTTTTTAAAAGTTTTCGATCGTTTTTTACCCTTTTCTTGTAGTCAAAGATAGTCTGACTAAGATGCTTCTGTAAAAGTGACTGTAAAAGTGATTTGCATTCATCAACCAAGTTACTAACAAAAATTTCACCTTCCTTGGCTTGTTTGATTGATTTTAATAGATGTTCGGCATTAGCTGGATTTGGATAATAAATAGACTGTTTCTTGCCAAGAGTTAAATATTCGATAAAATGGTCGGTTCGACATCAAGGATCACTTGCTCGATGATTTCATCTAACTGTTGCTTAGCTTGCTTACTGGTAATTGCTTTCATTTTGAAACTTCACCCCAGTTTTTGTACAGAGTCCCTTGAAACTTTCTGATATTTCACCCCTTGAGAATCAACCGCCAAACCCTCGGCATCAAACTCTAACACATCCCCATAGGCGCTCATCCAGCCGATGATTTTTGCTGGAACCCCTGCCACCATTGCATAAGCAGGGACGTCCTTAGTCACGACTGCGCCCGCCGCTACAAATGCACATTCATACAGGGTAACGCCACAAACAATTGTGGCATTGGCACCAATACTCGCCCCTCGCTTCACCAAAGTTGTCGCATAATCCTTGCTGGTATTGCGGGGAAATTCACAGCGTGGGGTTTTGACGTTGGTAAATACCATACTTGGGCCGCAAAATACGTAGTCTTCGAGGATCGCTCCTTCGTAAAGCGACACATTATTTTGAATCTTGCAGTAGTTTCCCACTTCTACCGCATTCGCTACAAAAACATTTTGACCGAGAATGCAATGAGAACCGATTTTAGCTTGTCCCATAACGTGGGAAAAGTGCCAAATTTTTGTTGCTTCTCCAATCTGCGCACCTTCATCCACATAAGCGGACTCATGAACAAAAAAATTAGCCACGTAATGCCTCCGTCGCTTTTTCTAAAATCTCGACGACTGCCACTCCATTCCATCCATCCGATCGCGGACGTTGACCTTTGCTAATACAATCGAGAAAATGCTGACACTCGATCCGTAACGGTTGTGCTTCTGCCACGGGAACCGTTTCACTACCTTCATCTCGATTTTTTAGTTGTTCGTCAACTCCTTTGTTGTAGATCGTTACTTCTTGAGCGACTTCGTCATAAACCAGCATTTGTTTTTCGGCAATGACGACGGTTTTGCGTTCTAGCAAAGGCCAATACCAAGAACAGTGAATATGAGCGGTTTGTCCGCTTGCAAAGAGAAGATCGACATGAATATTATCTTCAATACCTGGCTGTAACATAGCATGACCACTGGCCGCCACGCGATCGATCGCTGGATTGCCGAGTAAATCTAAAACGACAGAAACATCGTGGGGTGCGAACGACCACCAGACATTTTCTTCCCGACGAACCCTTCCTAATTTTGCTCGTGTTGCAGCGACGTGGAGAACTTTACCCGCTTTTCCCGTAGCGAGATAATCTCGGATCCAAGTAATTGCGGGTTGATAAAGAAGCAGGTGACCGACCATCAGAACCAGACCTTTTTTATCGGCATATTCTGCCAAACGTCGCGATTCGTCGGTCTGTAGGGTCATTGGTTTTTCGACAAAGACATGCTTACCTGCTTTTAAGGCAGCATCAGCCATCGCATAATGGGTGGGTGCTGGCGTGGCAATAACAATGGCTGGAACTTGACTGTTGAGAGCTGCTTCAAACGTGTCATACAGCTTAACTTCTGGATAATTCTCGGCAACTTTAGAACGGAGTTCGGGGTTAACTTCTGCCACTCCAGCAAGAGCTTCTAACTCATAAAAATTACGGACTAAGTTTCGCCCCCAATTGCCTGCACCAACGACAATGACTTGAGTCACAGTAAGGTCACCTTTTCTTTTTGACAATCTAAGTGGCGAGTCACGCCTCTGGTGTCGAGAATTGCCCGAGACTTTTCTACCAGATTGAGGTAATTTATTTTGCTATGATCCGTGGCAATAATCACTAGATCGACTTCACCGATCGCCTCTTCCGTGAGTTCTACAGACAGTAAATTATGACCTTTGACTTGAATCTCGGGAACCAAAGGGTCATGGTAGCTCAGGTTGACCCCATCTTGCAAGAGCAATTCCATAATCGATATGGCGGGAGATTCCCGCCAATCGGCAATGTCTTTTTTGTAAGCGGCGCCAATCACGAGAACTTGCGACTTTGAAGGGGCCTTACCAATCCCGTTTAAAACTCGCCAAACTTTCTCGCGGACAAACTCCGGCATTCTCCGGTTGACTTCCCCCGCTAGAGCAATAAAATGAGTTTCAAAGTTATGCTCTTTGGCCTTCCATTCCAGGTAATGAGGGTCGAGGGGGATGCAGTTATGGACATACACCCCAGTAGTCGCTGCAAAAGTATGTGTTTCTGCGACTTCCACACTATAAACAGGGGTTTTGGCAGTAAAAGGCGTCACGGAATGAATTTGAGCCACAGCATACGGTTGATTCACCTGTGGCCGTTTACTCGCCAGGTGACGTTTTCGGTTTAACCGTAAACGAGCGAGTTTCTGAGCTTTGTCCCCTAAAAACCAGGTTTCTAAACGTTCTAAATCTTTGTAGGATTTAAATCGTAATTGAGGCTTGTCTTTTTTTCGGTAGGGCGTCAGTCCTAATTCTTGCAGGAGCAAAATGACCTGTTCAAATAATTCGGGACTGCTACTAAAAAAGCCTACAGTGCCGCTATTGTTTTCATGGGTCTGAACTACACCATTTGTCTGATAAGTCTGCTTGCCACACCGGACATGAACATCCCCATCTCCGCGAAATAATCCTTTTAAGATTTCAGTCCGAATGGCTGCACTCCCCGCCATAATTGGAGCAGGAATTCTCATAGAGTAAGCATCAGTTCCAGTCCGGAGAACATCCCGGAAAAACCAACTCAGAAGCCAACCTTTAACTTTAAGCGTTGTAGAATGCCACTGAGGGTCGTTGTACTCGCTACAACTTAAACCCAGTTCGGACAGCAAATCGCGCACATCTTGCAAGTATTCTCGCTCATCCCGATTGAAGGTAAAACGCAGCCGTAAATTCCCGGTTTTCTCTTCAGTAATACAGCCTTCACTCAAATAATACCCCAGCAATCGAGCCAGACTTTCGTTGACTGGAATCACTACAGGAAAACTAGAAAAAGAAGGGCCTCGGCCAGTAACTAAAGCCAACTGCTGGGGTTTTCCACGCAGTTGTTCGGGCAGTTTTTTCCAGACCGTTAAAGGGAGACTGTTGTCGCGCAGAACATCACGAGTTTTTTCGTGAAGTAGGGGTTTGAGATCATCTTTGAGAGCCTCCCATCCTTGCGAATGTTTGACTCGTACTTTTTGAGCCAATTGTTCGGGTAAGAGGGGAATGACTTCAATGGACTCTGGTTCATCTAAATCATCTGCTGTCGGTTGATGCACCAGGGGAACCATGTCTCCCTGGGTTAATGCGATCGCATCTCGAACTTGCAAGCGATCCGCTTCATGAACGAGCATTGGGTGGCGATCGGTTACCGTCAGTTGACGGCGATCGCTCGTTTCGACTTTAACCAATGTCCCCTCATATTCCCTCGCAAATAAATAGCTAACGGGTTTCCATCCTTGTTGTCCCGTTTCTAAATCAATGGAGAGCACTTCGAGTCCTTCTGGTCGCAGAAAAGCGCCTCCGAGATGATAGAATACGCGCTCGCTGCGTTCTTGTACTCGTTGATAGAGGGCTTCTAGTGCAATCACCCCATTATCTTGATGCCAGCGATAGCGGACCTGTTCTGTTCCCACGAGACAGTGACCCCCTACCCCCGGTCCGGGATAAAAGGGCATAATCCCAAAGGGTTTCGTATTCGCCGCATCTAAGACTTCCCAAACATTCAACTCGAGGCGATCGCACAACAAAGCTAATTCATTCGCCAGCGCAATATTAACAGCTCGGAAAGTATTCTCAAATACCTTAACTAACTCCGCAGCTTTAGCGCTACTGACCGGAACGACATGCTCGATGGTTTGTTGATAAAATAAAGTGGCGACTTCGAGGGAATTAGGATCGGACGCACCAACCACTTTATTCGTATTTTTAGTGGTATAACGCTGATTTCCCGGATCGACTCGTTCGGGAGAATGAGCTAAAAAAAAGTCTTCACCCTGGTGCAATCCGCTAATTTTTTCTAAAACAGGTCGCATCACCTCATCAGTCGTCCCCGGATAAGTCGTCGATTCCAAAGTCACTAGTTGTCCGGGTCTGAGTCGGCGCGCTACTTCTTCGGTGACGCTTTCGATATAGCTGAGATTCGGGGTCAAGTTTTTCGTGAGTGGCGTGGGAACGCAAATCACGATCGCATCCATTTCTGCCACGCGCTCAAAGTCGCTGGTGGCTTCTAGGTGCCCCGTCCTCACCACCTGCTGTAAATCCTCATCCTTGACATCACTGATGTAGTTCTCTGCACGATTCACCCGTGCGGCTTTCTCAGGATTCTGCTCAATGCCTAAGACCTTAAAGCCCACTTTAGCCTTTTCTACGGCAAAAGGAAGGCCCACATATCCCAAGCCAACGACGCCAATCACCGCAGTGCGATCGCGAATCTTTTGCTTGAGTGTAGATAAGGATTGACCTTTATTAATCATTCGCTATGTTTTGCTTGTCGTTCTCGACCGACTCAATTGTTTTCTTAACTTTATAGCAATAGCATTTTCTAACAAACGAGGTATAATTTCGATCCCCCTAAATCCCCCTTTATAAGGGGGACTTAACCGAACTCCCCCCTTATAAAGGGGGGTTGGGGGGGATCCTCGATCAACTTCATTAATCTAGAAAACACTACATTTTAATCTATAAAAACAAGATCTCTTCAGTCCCTGCCGCCAGATTCCAGTAAAATCTTATAAGTTTCTGGATTGGGCTGAATCGCCCGGGCTACGGCTCCCGAAAGTTGGCTCAGATCGTACTTATCGCTGACCAACTTATCTACATCGATGCGCTTCTCAAACACAATTTGTGCGGCCAAATTTTGCAAACGATAGGAAGAACTGTAACTCCCCATCAAATCGATTTCACGACGATAGAGAATGTTCGGGTTGAGAGGAATCTCGACTTCATCGGGAAACTCCGCAAAAAATAGAATTTTACCTCCTTTTCTCGTGCAATCGAGCGCTTGGAAAAAGGCTTTTTCACTGGGGACAGCCAAGAGGCTGAGATCGACTCCCAAACCTGCGGTCAGCTTTTGAACTTTTTGAGGTAAATCGGGGTCTCGGGCGTCTAAAGCCGCTTCTGCGCCCACTTCAAAGGCTTTTTCGATGCGGGAAGGTATTAGATCGGTGGCGATCGCCCGCGCCCCAAAATAGCGCAGCAGCATCACGAACATCAAGCCAATCGGACCCGCACCCGTGACCAACACCGTATCTCCTGCTTGAACTCCCGCCTTTTTAATCGCCTTCAAACAGCAATTCGTGGGTTCCACAAAGCTCGCTTGCTCGAAGGTCACCCCGTCGGGAATCGGAATCAAACCGCCATTGCGGACGATATGACCCGGAACCTTGACATACTCGGCAAAACCGCCCCCACTGGGAGCAAACCCCGCCGTTGTCGTGACGTTTTTGTAGGTGTCACACATCGAGAAGTTGTCGTTGAGGCAATAAGCGCACCGCATACAAGGAATGTGATGCATGACGGCAACGCGCTGTCCGAGTTCCCATCCTTCCACCTCGTCGCCCATTTTGGCAATCACTCCAGCCATTTCATGTCCGAAGATGCGCGGGGGTTCGTAAAGCGGATAGCAAATTTTTTTAATATCTGACTGGCACAACCCCACCACCTTGACGCGGACTAAAACCTCGTCCGCTTCGAGTTCGGGGATGGGGACTTCTTCGTAACTGAGTTGATTGACGCCTCGGAAGACTTGGGCTTTCATCGGCTACAGGGTTAGGCTGGATTCGACGGTTTTTAGGTCTTGGGTTGCGTTAGCCACGGGTAGGGTGGGCAAAATTTTGCCCACCCTACTTAGGGATGAGTTTGGAGTTTAGCTCAACCTCGGTTCAGATGGGCGACAAACTCCTGATGTTCTGGCGAGCTCAGCCCTTGCTGCAGTGCGGCTAACACTTGCTGCATGTTGCCTGTCAGCAAGGCTCGGACATCCAGGCGCAATCCGGGAAAAAACGGACTGGCGCACAGACCCGCCGCATCGGGTTGCTGTTGTCGGTAGGTTCCCTCATCGAGAATATACCAGCGAAACTCGCTTTCTTGCACTACCCAGACCAGATATTCGCGAACGCCATTGCGGCGATAAGCCTGGAGTTTATCATAAAGGTCGTAGGATGCACTACTGCTCGCGACTTCGACGATGAACTCGGGGGCGCCTTCGATGTAGTCATCTTCACTAATGCGCGATTGTCCGCCACAGGCTTCATCGAGGCGCAGGAGGGCGTCGGGTTGGGGTTCGTTATCGAAATCGAGGCGGACGGTGGCGTTATCGGCGGCTTCCACTCCTGGAGTCATGGCAGCATAAACTTGGAGCCACGCAACGATTTGGCTGTGGGGTTTACCATGTTGGCTGTAACGTAGAGGAGAGGGCACGTAAACGGTTCCTTCGATTAATTCGGCTTTTTTAAGATGGTGCATGAGGTGATAACGCCGCTCGAATTCGCTGCGCGTGAGGCGATCGCCGTTCTCAAAAGCCGGAATGAATTGACGAGCCACTTTCATACAAATATTCCTTAATAAGTCACGGGTAGGGTGCGCAAAATTTTGCCCACCCTACTACTTTCTATATGGGTTGAGGTGGGGTAGAACAGATAGTCTTTAACCCGGTAATTACTGGTAAAACCTAGTAATACTGTGTATTAGGTGCTATCTTACCTGGCTCTGGCTAATTGCCAGAGATTGTTTTCAAGAAGAGCAAAATTTTGCCTACCCTCGATGCGCTTGCAACCAAGCGTCTAAATCTTCAATTCCTTGAAAATCTAACAGCGCCTCCCCCAGAGACTCCAATTGTGGAATCGAAAGACCCCGCACGGTGTTAATGCGATCGGGCGTTACTTCTCCAAATCGGCGAGAGAGCAGCCGTAAAATCAGATTCGCTCTTCCGAGTTGCTCTCCTTGTTGGCGTCCTTCCTGGAGTCCTTGTTGGCGTCCTTGTTGGCGTCCTTCTTGACGTCCAATCTCGTGAACTTCCTGATAAAAACGAGTTTGGGTGACATCTGCAGTTTTGAGATCCAACATATTGCGTATCTCTTCAACGCTTAAAGTGGTAAACTTATTGACCAGTATAGCTTCCACCACATCTAGGTATTTCTCAAACTCTTCGGGGGTTTGGGCGCGGTTTAAAATCGATCGCGCTAATGTAGAAGCTTCCCCATCGGGAACCACCACTAATTTGAGTAGGGATAAATTCGGACTGAGATTTTCTGGAGAGAGTAAATCTTCTAGATACAACCGCCCCACTGAACTGGATAACAAGTTTTGATAAGGAACTGGCGAGCCTAAGTTCACTGTTCGATTTCGTAGGATTAGAAACCCTTGCCAAGGCCGGGTAATGTCGTATTGCAGAAGATAGCCAAAGATGCTGGCAAAATACCGGGCGTAAAATCGGCGATCGCTTTCCATTTGCGCTTCGAGAAACACCAATGGCAAATTTAGATCTTCCGAGACCGGGGTCAGTAACCCATCGAGTCGCAGTTCTTTTTTTTGAAACACTGGAACACTATAGTCAAATTCGCAGTCCGGAGGAATCCCTTCTAAGAGTTCGGAAATTAGACTGGGTTGCGTCAAGAAAATCCGATAAAATAGTTTGTCGGTTTTCATTTAACTAATTTTTTCTCAATCATTTGTTCGGTCTTCCAGCATGATTATAGTCCGGTGAGCCAAGCTACCGGACGATTAGATAACTTTAAAAACGTAGAGTCCGGACACTATCTTGTCCTGACAATTAGGATTCTCCGTTCTCTTGCAACCAGGTGTTAAAATCGCCAATTTCCTGAAAATCTAATAGCGCCACACCCAGAGACTCTAATTGGGGAATAGAGAGTTGCTGCACTGCATCAATTTGCTCGGTCGTTACTTCTCCAAATCGGCGAGAGAGCAGCCGTAAAATCAGATTCGCTCTTCCGAGTTGCTCTCCTTCCTGGCGTCCTTCTTGGCGTCCTTCCTGGCGTCCTTCCTGGCGTCCTTCCTGGCGTCCTTCTTGGCGTCCTTCTTGACGTCCAATCTCGTGAACTTCCTGATAAAAACGAGTTTGGGTGACATCTGCAGTTTTGAGATCCAACATATTGCGTATCTCCTCAATGCTTAAAGTGGTAAACTTATTTACTAGTATAGCTTCCACCACATCTAGGTATTTCTCAAACTCTTCGGGGGTTTGGGCGCGGTTTAAAATCGATCGCGCTAATGTAGAAGCTTCCCCATCGGGAACCACCACTAATTTGAGTAGGGATAAATTCTGACTGAGATCTTCTCGGGAAAGTAAATCTTCTAAATACAACCGCGCTACTGAACTAGATAACAAGTTTTGATAAGGAAGTGGGGAGCCTAAGTTCACTGTTCGATTTCGCAGAATTAACAACCCTTGCCAGGGTCGGGTAATGTCGTATTGCAGAAGGTAGCCAAAGATGCTGGAAAAATACCGGGCGTAAAATCGGCGATCGCTTTCCATTTGGGCTTCGAGAAACACCAATGGCAAATTCAGATCTTCCGAGACCGGGGTCAGTAACCCATCGAGTCGCAGTTCTTTTTCTTTGATCACTGGAGCGCTATAGTCAAATTCGCAGTCCGGAGGAATGTTTGGCAATAATTCAGCCATTAGACTGGGCTGATTTAAAAAAATTCGATAAAACAATTTATCGGTTTTCATTTTATAAGCCACAAGTAGGGTGGGCAAATATTGACCACCCTACCCTATTTTCAAGCCGATTCCATATAACTGAGGAGCCAGTTAGTCATGGTGGCACGGCGGGTGAGGCGGGGAATCAGTTCGCCGACTTTATAGCCTTTAAACCCGAGTTTTTCTTTTAGTAATTGTTTGTGTTCTTTGGGAATAGAACGGGTTAATTTGACGGTGGCGGGACGACTGGCGATAAAATCTGGAGGTTCGGGATAGTTTTCTTGCCAAAGGGAATCGGTTTGGCTGGCGTCCCAGCTTTGAGTTGTTTCGTCGTAGCGGTAGCCTAAGTAGTACCAGACGAGACGATTGACGGTTTCGTCGTCGAGGTTGTCGTTGAGGATATCCCAGAGTGTTTCTTCGGTTAAGGGGGGAAGTTCGGACATGGTGGGGAATTTTAGAGTTTAGAGTTGAGATGGAAGAGGTCAGGGAATCTCTCGAATGGGGATTCCTTCACAAAGATTGCGGTCTTCTTCGCTGATGTTGGTGGAATGTTCTAAATAGTCATTTAACCAACTACAGGCGCGAATCACCAGATCGTCTAAGTCGAGGTTCCAGACGATGATGTGGTTGTCGGCGCCTGCGGAGGCGATCGCCATTTTCCCCGCCGGACTGAAGGCGACATCTAACACGCCGGAGGTATGACCTTGGAGGGTTTTGATCAAATTCCCATTGTTCAAACTCCAGAGTTTGACGGTGGTATCCCAACTGGCGGAGGCGAGGATTTCGCCGTTGGGGGAAAAACTGACACTTTCGACACTATCGCTATATCCCTGTAGCAGGGTGCGCGGTTCGCCACCTTCCAAGGGCCACAGCTTGACGGTATTGTCCCAACTGGCGGAGGCGATCGTTTTACCGTCGGGAGAGAAGCTAACGTCGGTCACGTAGGAGTCGTGACCTGCAATTCCGGAAAAAGTACGCACTAACTTTTTCTGGCGGGTATCCCAGAGTTTAATGGTTTTATCGTCGCTTCCAGAGGCGAGATAGCGTCCGTTGGGAGAGAAGCTGACGCTGTTGACCCGATCGCCGTGACCTTCCAACGTCGCCAACAAACTCCCATCGACGCCCCAGAGTTTCACGGTACGATCGCGACTTCCGGAGGCGATCGTTTGACCGTCTGGCGAAAAACTCACCGCATAGACGCGATCGCCGTGAGTGGAAGCCCCGTTACAATCCTCATTCCCTTCATCCTCCATACTCGTCACGGGGGATAACGAGACTTCTACCCTTTCCAACTTCGGATCCACCAAGGTTGTTAACAACTCCCCCTGACGATTCCAAACTTTGACCGTGCAGTCTTGCGAAGCGGTCGCAATCGACTCCCCATCCGGGGAAAACGACACCCCAAACACCCGTTTTTGATGCCCTTGCGCTTCGTTGAGGGTCGTCAGCAAATTCCCCTGTCGATCCCACAGCTTCGCCGTATTATCCCAACTCGCCGAGGCGATCGTTTCGCCATCGGGGGCAAAACTGACACTAGAAACGCGACTGTCATGACCTTTCAAAACCGTCAACAAACTTCGTCGGTACCGCCACAACCGCACGGTTTTATCGAAACTTCCGGAGGCGAGGGTTTCGCCATCGGGGGCAAAACTGACGCTGGTCACGCGACCGCTATGCCCTTTGAGGGTACGAACTAAGGTCCCGTCCAGTTCCCACAGTTTGATCGTGTTGTCGTCGGACGAGGAAGCGAACAGATTGCTATTCGGGACGAAAGCGAGGCTGAAAATCTCGCCCTCGTGGGCTTTCCAAATTCTCGGCGGGCGCCCGTCGAGGTGCCAGACCCGAATCATCTTATCGATCCCCGCAGAAACGATACTTTTGCCATCTTTGGAAAAAGCAACGGCGATCGCCCAATCGTTATGGGGCGGTAAAGTCGTCATCAGCTTACCGTTGCGGCGCCAGACTTTCACCGTTTTATCGTCGGACGCCGACGCAATCAGTTGACCGTCCGGAGAAAACGTCACCCAGGTAACCGGACCGTCGTGACCGCGAATTGTTTTGACCAATTGACCGTCAGAACGGCGCCAGAGTTTGATCGTGCGATCGTGACTGGCGGTAGCGACCAGTTCCCCATCCGGAGAAAACGTAACGCAGTAAACACTATCCTCGTGACCGTCGAGAATCGCCAACAACCTGCCATCTTCAGCATTCCAGAGTTTGACCGTGCGATCGCGACTCGCCGAAGCGATCGTCTTCCCGTCCGGGGAAAAACTGACGCTGGTGAGGGCTTCGAGATGTCCGGGTAAAAGCAGATGGAGACTCCCGTCCGGCTTCCAAACTCGGATCTCCCCGTCATTCCCTGCAGAAGCAATTAAATCCCCCCGTGGGGAATAACTCACACTCCAAACTTCGGCGCCGTGACCTTCGAGACGGTTGCGTTCTCGCACGCCATAAACCGCTTGTTGCAATGCCGTCGCCACCCGCATTTTAGTTTCCACATCCGGCTGTTTTGCCTGTTTGAACTCCCCCCACGCCCTCAAACTTTCCATGAGCGCGTCAAATTCCCGATTTAAAACGAAAAGCGCCTCGTTGGCGGCACTCATGGCGATAATTTGCGCCCGTTCTTTTTGAACTTCCAGAAACCGTTTCTGGACTTCTGCTTGTTGCCAATTGCGGACAGCAAACAAGCTAACAATTGCCAAACCCACCGCTAACACCATCAATCCCTGGCGTTGTTGTTTGAGTTTTTGATTGCTCTGTTCGAGTTTGACTTGAGATTGCTTTTTTTCTTCTTCTAAAGCTTTCGCCAAACTGGCTTGAACGCCGAAATCTTTTTCATATTTCTGGCGGACGGGATTGACGAGATAATCGTGAACCAACTGATAGCGTTCGGCGGGTTCTTCGTGGTGGAGAAACACCAAGCCGGAACCGACTAAAATTTCGAGAATGAGGTTGAGCCGTTCTTCTCCCGGCGCCGCTTCGCCGACGATTTCCCCGGAACACACTTGGAGTAATTCTTGTTTAGTTTTGAGGGGGCGAGTGTTTTTGCGATCGGTGAGGTTGTAAAGAATTTCCCAAGCAATGCGCTCGTTCTGCGGGCCGCAATCGCGCACGACTTGGACGAGCGATCGCTCGATCAAGGTCGATTTCGGCGCGCTTCCCAGTTGTCGATAGGCTTTGAGGGTGGTGATTTTATCGTCTTGTAATTGAGCGCCGACCAGTTGCAATTCAATCGGGCGAACTTCTCCGGTATCGTCGGCGAGATCGTTGACGAGGGCATCGATCAACTCGGGTTCTAAATAAAACTGCGATCGCCCGCTCAAACTTTCAAAAACTTCAGTGGCTTTTTGCCGGGAAAAATCTCCGAGATAGTAGCGAATCTCTTTATTGAGAATATCGTTGTTGACGATATCGAATTTTCGCGACCGCTCTAACTCCAATAAATAATGTAAAAAATCGATTCTCAACGAAAGAATCACTTTCACAAACGGAACGTCGAGAGCTGTTTTTAAAAAGTCGTAAAATTGCTCGCGAGTTTCGCGGGATTTGATCGCGAAAAAAAACTCTTCAAATTGATCGAAAATGAGAATCGTCAGCAAGTTGCGTTCTGCATTTTCGCGCAACTGCCGGACGATCGCCTGCGCTGTCGCGACGGGTTCTCCCGTACTGGCGGCGATCGCCAACGCCCCCTCCTCAGAACCGGACCGATCCCCCGCACTCCCCTCCCGACCGAACGCCTCGCCGAGAGTTCGCGCCAAGGTGCCGACCCAATCGAGATAGGCGGACACGATCGCGGTCAGGGCCAAGCGATCGCCCACCGGACGCTGTTCGAGGGCCGGAACCAATCCCGCTTTGACCAAGGACGATTTACCGACCCCGGACTGACCGTAAAGAATCGTTAACTTGCGATCGGCCCGGCTCATCCGTTCGCACAGCCGTTCTACATCCTGCTGGCGTCCGGCGGCGGCAATTTCTTGAGAGGGAAATCGAAACTCATTACCCTGCAACGAAGCCCAGGACGGGCGATAACCGCCAGCCGTCCCGGTTTGGGAAGGTTGGAGTTGTCCGGCGCCGATAAAGGCGCGAAACCCGTAAAGGGTCTCGATCGCCCGTTGTTCTTGTTTGATCCGAAAAGCCTGCAAATATTCACCACGTTGGAAATACAGCGATCGCAATTCGTTCAAAATCTCCACGTGCAAGCCCGGATCTTCCGACGGAACGCTCACCTGACGGGCGAGTTTCAAATGACGCAAGGCTTCGGCTTGGCGAATCCGGAAAAAGCGCACCAAGGCGTTACTATCGCCGGAAATCGGCGATTTTTGTAAAGCCTGCCCCAGCAAAAAGAAATACAGCCCCCGTTCGCTGCCGATCGCCTCGGCGACGGGCGCCAGGGTATCGATCGCGCTGGCCGCTTGCAGGCGGCAAAGTTCCCAATCCCCGCGAACCCGGGCGACTTGCGCCAAAAAACCGTAATCGCGCGCCAGTTGCACCGGATCGTTGGCGTGGAGGTCGAGGGCATATTGCGCCAACTGTTCCAACTCGTCCCACGCTTCCAACTCTCGCAACACTTGTCCCAACGGGGTCAAATATTGCGCCACTAAATCGAAACGTTCCGCCTCGTGAAAGACCGATAACGCCTCTTGGAAATAATCTCGGGCGCTTTCCCAGTGTTGGCGTTCTCGGACACGATTCTCCTCCGGAGACGTTCCGCGAACCAGTTCGGCCCGACGGGCATATAACAAGCCCAAGTAAAATAAAACGGTCCCGTGACATTCCGGCGTTCCCGGCGGTGACAGGCCCCGATCGCCTTCCCGGTAGTTCTCACTCGGTCGTTCTCCCGCCTCGCAGATCGCCAAACTCTTCTGATAGGCGATCTCTGCCGTGTCGAGGCGGTCTTGGCAAAAGTCGTCAAACCCTCGCAGAAACTCGACTTGAGCGCGTAAATCCGTTTCTAGGTCGATCCCGCGCCATTCTAAATCTTTGAGGGCAAATTCGACCTCGCCACGGGCGATCGCCTCGATCGGTCGGGCGATCGTCCAATTTCTGCCGAAATCCGCACCGCCAATTTGTAAAATTTTCCCGAGGCGATCGCGGGTTTCGCCACGCAAAAAGGCGAGTAATTCGGCACTGGAGAGTTCAAATTTAATCGAGGTCGCCGCCCAACTTTTAAAATCCGGCGCGAAGCGGATCGCCGTCGCTAACAGATCTTCGTTGACCCACAAAATCAGTGGAAAGGGGAAGTTTTTACGAAATTCTTCCCGCATCTGATTGGTGGAAATCAGCAACGATTCGAGGGCGATCGCCGACTCCAACCCCAAAATCATTAAGCCGAGGGGCTTGCGATCGCCCAGGAATTCGGCGATCGTCGTGTAGAGGGTGGTAACGGTATTCGGTAAAACTAAGCTCTCAAGGGGTTTGTCCGGAATCTGCGGATCGTCGCGACACAGTGTTTCTAATTGGGCGATCGCGCGCGATCGCAAAAAGCTGTAGTTACAGCGCATCAAAATCAAGGCAAACTGCCCTTGAGACAGGGCGATCGCCCGAACGGACGTGTGTAAAGAACGCTCGTTATAAGCGTCGCTCTCAAGAGCGTATGGCGAATCAGTCTTGACACCCTCCCCCACTTAAGCCATCTCGCTACGCTTAATATCTTTCAAGTGGGCGATTCCAGTCCCTCGCGACACTGGTTTTCTGCTTCCTCCCGTGCCAACTAGAGCATCGTGACCGACACTCCCCGTCGCTTCCAGTCCACAGACATTTTCAGCCACGCTATGCCCTAGCGCAGAAATTCCACGATTTCTAATTTCCTGACTTGCCGCTACATCTCTGGTGGTGATATATCCACATTCATTGCAGCAGTGAACTCTCAGATCCAGGGTTTCCTTCCCCGTATATCCGCCACAGTTAGGACAAGTCTGACTCGTCCCGTTTCTATCCACTCTAGCAAAACACACACCCCGTTTCCAACACACCCACTCTAAGATCTCCACAAACTGACCGAAGCCCGCATCGGCACCGTGTTTTGACAGCATTCCTCTCTGCCACGAGACCACGTCGATCTCTTCGACAAACAACATACCTACCGCTCTCTTATTTTTGGTGTGACCTGGGGTTCAAAATCAATTTTGAAGGCAATATACCAGTCCCCTGCTCGTTTACTCATCGTGACGTTTTTGGGATGGACTGGCGGTAACTGTTCGTGGCTTCTTACCCAACCGATCCGAGGTAGCTTCATCCAATCACCGGAAACTTTAATGCTTCCTTCCAGGTAAAAACTCTCTTTGACATTCTTTTTCTTAAACTTGGGGAAACCTGTTCCTTTGACTTGCCCAACTCGCTTAACCGCTTTATTGAGGTGACACAACGCTTCTTGAGGGCTACATTTGGAAACCTTATAGTACCAAGGATTCTGACTTTTTACCTCGGCGACTCATCTCTTGTGTAAGTCTATAGCACTCGGGAGTTTACCTCCGGCTTCTAATGTTTCCTTACAGGTAGCGAGTCCCCAATTCCAAACGTTTCGAGCTACAAGGAGCGTGTTTCGCCATCAGCGTTCGTTTTCAGTTATTTAAGTCTAGCTTGGTCTTAAAGCTTTTCACTAATTTTTTTTAACTCCTCAACTATTTTTTTGTTCTTGCCACTTCGGCTACCATAAAGACGAGCCGAAAACACGTTAATGATTTCTAACACATCGTTGGCTAAGTCTTCCTCAGAACTGGCATCCTCAGTCCGATTTATAATCACAATCTCTACACCAAACTGCTCGCAGATGCTGAACACAAGTTCAGCCCCGAATCTAAGTAACCTATCCTTATGGGTCAGAACCAGTCTGTCGATTTCACCCGATGTGATTAACCTCAGAAGACGCTTTAACCCACGCTTACTGTAATTCATCCCAGAGCCTAAGTCTTGGATAATCTCATGCTCCCAACCATTTTGAGCGCAGAACAATTCAATAATTTCCTTTTGACGTTCTAGGTCTTGTTTCTGGTCGTGGCTACTGACTCGTGCATAACCGATTGTGTATGCTCTATGAGGTTCAACCCCGAGCAATTGAGACATAGAGTATCTCCGGTGTCCCGACGCCGTGCGCTCAGGGATTAATTTCCCTTCCGATTCCCAACGTCTTAACGTCGATGGTGATACTCCTTTGATTTTTGCTGCTTCGGAAATACTAAACTTACTCATGATTTGATTATAGCCTAAAAAATGAGTAAGTTTAAAACATTTTAGTGATAAATTTAAACCCTGTCTCCAGCCCTTGGCTGGGTAGAGAGGAAAAACACACTAGCTCTGGGGTTGTTCCCTCAACGAGATCGGGGGATCTCCAGATCGATCGCTATTCTGGCCCATGCCGATCCCCCCTGGGACGATCGCGATCGCAATCCCGGCGATTCTCCATTGTGGTTCCACCGATCCCCGAGAACTTCACCATCGCTCCTAACGGCTCATTTGCCAATTTTTAAACTTAGGCGCTTCCGCTAACGCCGGATTGATCCAATACCAACGCCCCTCGGGGTCGCGATATTCAAATAAAAACATACTGCGTAACAAGATTTGATAATGTTCGTCCCCCTGAACGCTACGATTTTCCAAGGCTTCAAATAACAACGCCCACTCGTCATCGCTAATCGCCGCGATCAAATCGTCGCGATGTTCTTTGATCACGTTTTCCAAACACATCCGCGAAATCGGCGGATCTTGTTGTTGCAAACAGCTATATAAAAACCCGAGCAAGTTGCGCGGATGACCGCCACTGACCCGACAGAGGCGATCGAGGGTGTCCCGGGAATCGAATACCTCGTCGATCAACTCTAAATGCCGTTCCGGGGCAATTTCTGGAAACGCCCGAGCCAGCACCATGTGGCGCAGCAAGTTCATCCCCTTTTGAAAATCTTGACCCTCGCGCGACTGCACCGGAACCATCGGCAATACTTTCGGTTTGACTCCGAAACGACTGGTTAAGCGACCGAAATCGTTGGAGAAAATTAACGATAGCGGAATCGTGTAGACCACGTGACAGTTGAGGCGCCGGAGCTGTTCGCCGCGATCGACAAATAAGTATTCCGGCTGGGTCCGTCCGGAGGGTTTCGGCGAACTGTCTACCCGATCTAAGTTATCGACAATCACCACTAATCCTTTTTTCCCCTGCCCTTTGAGTAAAGCATTGGCCGGATCGAGCAGTTCGCTATTAATCGCTTCGAGAATATTGTTGGTACGCGGTTCTAAATACTGGCGCAATTGATGGCGGATTTTGGGACTGTGACGGGCCCGGGCCGTAATCGAACCGATGCCCCCCGGCAAGGAAAAGCCGACTTCGCCTTCGCTCGTGGCACTGAAGGTTCCGACGCCGGGAATGGCGGCTTCGCCTTTGAGTTCGATGGGAGTTTGTAAAAACTGGGCGGCTTCCTGGAGTAAGTTTTTAAAGCCGCGCGGTTGCACGGAAATATCGATTTTTTCCAAGCTTTCCGAGACTTGGCGGGCGATACTGAGCAAAATTTCGGTGATATCGACATCGGCCATATCGAGGTCTTGGGAGGACTCGAAGTAGACGACGTGGAATCCTTGTTGTTGCAGTTCGTTTTTCAGTCGGAAGAGTTCGGTGGATTTCCCGCAACCGATATGTCCGGTGAACAGTTGACAGGTGGGGTCGTCCCCGGAGAGTAGGGAAATGGTGCGACCCAATTCGCGAATGATATTCCCCCCCCGAACGGAAGAAAAATCGATGTAGTATTTGCGATCTTCCTCGTTGGTCATGTCGAGGGTTTTGCTGGGATTGCAGGCTTTGAAAAATCTCGGTAAATCTAAGTTCATCTCAATGTTGACGGCTGATCTGGAGATCGGGGTAGACCCGGGACAGGATGCTTTTACTTTTCTTGGTCGATGGTTTCAGGATAGTTAACCAAAATATAGTCAGATATAAACAAGACATGGATTCTATTTCAAAAATCCCCTTCATTTTGGCTTTGAGAGATTAATTCTCATAATCGTGAACTACGCACCTCTCTATCCCATAGCCCATAAAGGCATTTGAGAATGCTTTTCTTAAGATATTATAGGAACCTAAAATATCCGCTTGGCACAATAATCCTGTATCAGTCCGGTAAAGACCTCTTTGGATTCTTTTTCCCGTAAACTTGGGAATTTCTACTGTTTCTCCATAAACGGGAAGCGGATCTAAGTTGAAAAAGTTCGACTGGCTGGTATAACTCTCTTCAGTTAGAACCACTTTAATCCCTACTAATTGACATTTATAGGTCAACATTTCAATCAGACGGTTGAAAGGAATTCCCACAAAGTTTTGGTTGTTAACTTTCCCCATCTTGGCATTTTGTTTCCACCCCTCATTTTTGCCAATGACTAAAGTAGTAATATTTTTATCAAGCAGTAGATTGACCAGATAACGGCTGGCTCGATGGAGATAGTTCTCCACTTTTTGATTTCGGCATCGAGTCAGACGCTGGATTCTCTTAGAGGTGGGTCGATTTCCTTTTAATTGGGATTGGAGAAAGGCTTTTCGTTTATTGTAGAATTGATTCAGGCTTTTTAAGGGTCGCAGGTACATAAACGCACTCCCTGTTTTTTTGATATTAAAGTGTGCGTTTATGTACCTGCGACTGCCATTTATCAACAGAGGAACAAAGTCCGGTTGATTAGAAGTTACAGCCATTAAAACATCTACACCTAAATCCACACTAGCGATCCATTCATTGGATTTTAATGTTGGTTCTACTTCTTCATAAATAACCTCAATGATATAACAATCGCATCGAGGAACGATTCTCACCTCCACTACTTTTTCGGCTACAGAAGTCTCCAAATTTGGGTTTTTGAGCATTTGATTTTACCTTGTTTTAAAGCCACTTTACTTAGAGCCTGTTTCACGTACACCAATAAGTGACGACCTTTCTGACTGTTTTTATATTTGGGAATTTTCGGGTTGACTAAAAACTTCTCCTTGTTGACTTTGTAGGCTTGATTGGCGGCAAAAAAGGATTGCCAGTTTTTGTCTAATCCTCGTAACACCTGTTGAGAGACTTTAGCTGGTAAAGCGCGATATTGCTCCGTCTTCTGCATTAATTTATCCATCCGGTTATAGTTCAAGTAACCATGACCATAAATAAAGTTTTGACGGATTAGATAATTAGCCGCATTGTAGAGATTTTTGGAATGCCATGATAACTCATCGATCTCATCCCAAAACCTATGACCTTTTTTGATTATATGTCTTTCGACTAATTTCACTAGCGTTCCTTTAATTCGGCAATGATTTTTTCGGTTTTCCGTTTCGAGCGTCTTCATCCATAAAGACGAGAACAAAATGAAGTAATGATAGCAATTAAATCTTCCATCAATTGATCTTGTCGATCCTCGCTATGATTGACAATCTCAACGGTTTTTCCCCTCTCTTTTAACCGGATCTCAAGGTGATTTGTCCCCAACCTCGCCAAACGGTCTTTATGCTCCACTATCAATATATCGTAATGGGAATCGGTTAAAACCTTAGCCAATTTTGGACGATTATCATTTAAACCACTGCCAATTTCTTTGACGACTTTATAAATTTGATAGCCTCTGGCAATAGCATAATCTTTTAACCGTTCCGCTTGTCGCTCAAGGTGATCTTTATTTTCTGCACTAGAGACTCTGGCATAAATACAGGCCATTCTCTCGGTTTTCTTCTTCCCTTCTTCGGTAATGATAATTGTTCCCGAAGTTGATAGCCCGTTAGATGACCTTTTTGCCACCATCTCCACGCCGTTTGATAACTCACCCCGGCTTTTTTGGCATAGTCTGAGAGTTTCATGGTTATATCTTAACAGGAATGACTATACTTGACTATGGATTCAGTTAAACTTTACAATACCGAAATGGCCGCGATCGCCGCTCGTGTGTCGGTTTCATTGGAGGTTTGGGGAAAAGAGCCTCGAACTTCCATTTTCGCTCGGGCTCCTTGAGATCGAACAGTTGGTGCAACCCCCTATCAAATCCACGAATTGTCCGAAATGACGGGCTTTTCGAGGGATTTTCGACCGGGAGCTAAAATTTTTTGGATTGACCCCTTGCATCTTTCGAGATGCCTGTGCTAAGGTTGTAAACGCATTGGGCGAGGACGCATAGCTCAGTTGGTTAGAGCACCACGTTGACATCGTGGGGGTCACTGGTTCGAGTCCAGTTGTGTCCATTCCTCGAAACCCGCTTTCGGAGCGGGTTTTTGCATTTTTAGGTGCGTAGAAGAGGCGGGGCGATCGCCCCAGGTTCTACACCGGGCGATCGCCTCCCACGGTTGCGCGCTTATTCCTCCGGATTCGGGGGCGGCAGTTCGTCGAGAATAGTAAAGCGAACGTGGTTGAGCGCGAGATCGCCGAGGGGAATTTTGCTTTTATGAATGGGAACCCCATCGAGGCGAAGACTTTCAAAGCGGATCCCTTTCCCCAGCTCGATGTGATGCCACGCCAATCCCATAAAAAAGCGCATCGGGTGCAATCCGCCCTCTTCGTTGTCGTCCGGGTTGGACTCCATCGGAATCCAGCCGATCCCGGGGACGTAAAATTCCAACCAAACGTGATTGTAATCCGGTTGCAGGGGAACGCCCTTACGTTCGGGGTGGGGAGGACATTTGTAGCGACCGACAGTCCGACAGGCGATCCCGTTCAAGCGCAGTAAGGCGAGCAAGACGCCGACATATTCGCCGCACGAACCGACGCCGCGTTCTAACACCACGTCGGGGGGATCGATGTAGGGTTTGATGCCGTAGTCGAGTTTGTCGTAGACGTAATCGCGGATACTGAGGATTTTACGCAACAAGTTGGTTTCGTTGCCGATCGCCTCCCTAGCGGCTTGGCGAACGATGTCGCTATTCATCGCCAGTTGGTCGTTATCGACCAAATAGAGCTGTTTGAACTCCTCGGGAAGTTCGGGGAGGTCTTCGACGTCGCGCGGGGTCAGGTGATATTTGATGCTGTAGAGTTCGACGAGGGCTTTCCAGCCGAAAATCCGGGCTTCGTCCTGTTGGAGGGTATCGAATTTAAACACTGCAAAGCGCTGTCCCCGTTCGGTTTCTTCTTCAAAGGGCATTCCGATCGCGCGAACCTCTTTGAGCCGTTGGCGCGCGGTATCTGCAGGTAAGGCGATCCGCCAGTCGAGCTTTTCAAACTGTACGGGTTCGAGGGGGGACAGTTCCTCGACGTAGGACATCTCCACCAGGTAGCCGTTGGAGAGGGTGTAGTGCTGTTGGGGATGGTACTGGAAGCAAACGGGATGGATGAAGGTGCGATCGCGGAAACTGACTTGATGGGGATTGCTAGCGTTAGGATCGTCGCGGATATAAATTTCTTCTTCGGCGTAGGCGACGTGCAGCAGGCGGTGGGCCGAGACTTGCCGGGGGTCGAAGGCGATCGCCGTCGGATGGGAATAGGGAGTCAGCAGGTTGTAGCGCAAATCCCCGGTGGCGCGGTCCATGCAATAAATCGTCTGCTCTTCGCTATCGCAAATCCACAGGTCTTCTTCGCTGACCGCCAAGTTTTCCTCGCCGATTCCGGGGGCGTAAAATTGGGTGATGATCTCCCCACTATTGCGGTTGAGAATGTAAATATAACCCGCACGCTGACAACTGACGTAAACCGCCGATTCCCAGACCGCCACCCCGCTTAAGCGATCGCCCAATCGAGCAAATTCCTCAAATTTTAACGGTTCGCGACCGAGGCGATCGCGCGCGTCGGGACAACAATACACCGTATCCTCGCGGGTCAGCCACAAGCTCTCTTGCCAAAAGGCCAAACCGCGAACGTCTAAAAAATCCGAAACTTGGTAGGGATTGAGAATGGTGGTGTTCTCGGTGGTCAGGTCGATTTCTAGCAAATGTCCGCGTACCGAATCGACGGCGATCGCGCGATCGCCGAGAAACGTCAACCCGTGCAAGCGATAAACGCCAAACGGTCTGACCGTTCGCAAATCGGCACGAGTCTGAGGGGGTAGCACAGGTGAATCCGAACTCATCAAAACTCCTGGGTCTGAAACCCCGCCCTTTGAGGGCGGCTTTACATTTTACGCGCTATAACGTAAGCATGACTAAAAAGGCGTTCCGATATCGTTTCTATCCAACTCCGAAGCCAGAAAATGTGCTTCGGAGAACGTTGGGTCGTACTTGTCTTGTCTACAACCGAGCTTTGGCGGCAAGGACTGAAGGTTGGTATCAAAGGCAAGAGCGAATCGGGTACAAAGAAACATCGGCCATGCTCGCCGAATGGAAAAAAGAAGACGAGCTTAGCTTTCTGAATGAAGTGAGCTGCGTCCCCTTGCAGCAAGGCTTGCGGCACCTGCAAACAGGGTTTGCTAATTTTTGGGCAGGTCGGGTTCAAGCGCAAAAGGCGCTGTCCCGAAAGATGAACGGTTCTAATAATCGGCACGAACCACGGCTCAAAGTCGCTAACTTGCAAGCCGAAATTGCCGATCCCCGCAACAGCTTTCTTCACAAACTCACAACTCAATTGGTGCGCGACAATCAAGCGATCTCCATTGAGGATTTGGCGGTGAAGAACGGGCTCAAAAACCGCAACTTGGCACAACCCATTTCGGATGCCAGTTGGGGTGAATGGGTTAGGCAGCTTACCTCCAAAAGCGAGTGGTACGGTCGGGAACTGCTCAAAATTGACCGTTGGTTCCCATCCTCGAAACGCTGCTCGAACTGCGAGCAGGACGTCGAACGACTGCATTTGAATGTTCGGGAATGGAAATGTCCTGAATGTGGGCATGAACATGACCGGGACGTAAACGCTGCTATCAATGTCTTGGCCGCCGGGCAAGCGGTGTCAGTCTGGGTCGCGACCGTAAGACCTGAAGAGACTAAATCTCGCTTATGCTGGTGCTACGAAGCAGAAACTCAGATCGTAAGGTCTGGGAATCTGGGCGCCTTTAGGCCGGAGAGGATGTCAAATTGGGGGATCGACGAACTAGCCAGTTACGCCGAACTCCCTCAAGGCGCAAGGAAAGATCGAGGGGTCCTCTTCAGAATAAGGCCAACCCGAACGGGTGCAAACCCAAAGTGATGAAGCCGATCTCAGAGGACTCAACTCTGTGCATTTCGCCCTGCGCGAAACTCACCGCTTGCTCGTTACGTCTACCCTCCTATAAAGAAATGGGTCAAACAGCACGGCAGGATGTCCGCACCGAACCGCAGCTCGTCGATCGCACGCTCGATAATTTATCAACTTTGTCGGGGCGCGATCTGTTCGGGAAGAGCGGTTCGACCACTTTCTCCGAACGGAATACTGGCTATAGCGTCCCTGTCCGAGCAACATAAGGAAATTCACCCAAAGGCTACACGATCGTGATTTGGAGAAAATCCCCCCTAAATTTGTTTTCCCTCGCGGCGCTGTTATCCCTTTCCCTATGGGGTACGCTTGCCTTCCCCACCCGCAGCCGCGCCCATAGCGCTCCCCCTTCGGGGGCGATCGCCCAAGAGTTACCCACGGACTGGAATGCCGCCCCCTTCGACCCTCCCCAAAGTGGTGCGCCCGGACGGCGCATCGGTGGCGCCACGCGGGGTCTGTGTCCGCAAAGCGCCCAAAATATCGTGGCCTTAATTCCGCCGACGAACCAAGGGCAAACCCTCTCCCAACATCCGACTTTCTTCTTTTACATTCCCGAGATCGTCCCGGCCCAGGACATGCAAATTGAGTTTCTCCTCGAAGACCAATCGAACTGGCAAGACGTCAAAACCGTTTATAAAACCACGATGCCGATTCCCAAACAATCCGGGATCGTGGCGATCGCCCTGCCGGATAATGGAGAAAGCGAGGGCTTGGCCGTGGATAAAATTTACAACTGGTATTTCTCGGTAATCTGCGACTACAAAAGCTCCGAACCCCATACCCTCTCTACGGGAGGATGGATCGAGCGCGTCGAAACCCCCAACCCGCTCGCTCAAGAACTAGAAATGGCTTCGGCTGCCGAAAAAGTCGAAATTTACCAAAGAGAACGGCTTTGGTACGATTTGCTCGATACCCTGGCTCAACTCCAAAGCGAAAGCGCCGATAACTCCTCTTGGTCCGCTCGATGGCAGCAGTTGCTCGATGCGGTCGAACTCGACGATATCGCTAACGCGCCGTTGGTCGAATTGAGTTTCGAGCCAGCGACTCCCTAAATTGACTCCTTTGGGGAACACTTCGGGCGATCGATATTCGGAAAGATCGGAACTCAGGGGCTTTCCGTTCGCAAGGCGACGCCAGAGGCGTATCGCCCCTCCTGCATTTAAAGGCATAGATCATGGCTTGGAAATTTTTCCACATTTTTGCGACTTGGATTTTTCTTTCGACGGCATTCGGTCTCTCGACCCTCTCCCTCGATTCCCGACCCGTTCGCGCTCAAGGGACGGTGACGACAGAGTCGGAAGGGTTGACGACGGAATGGAATTCGTTCGAGCCACCGGATCGCGGTACCCCCGGTCGCCGTGTCGGCGGCGGAACGCGCAGTCGCTGTCCGCGAGCGGCATTGGAGTTGACCGCTCTGGTTCCCGAAACCAATTTAGGACGAACGGTTGCCGCCTATCCCACGTTATTTTTCTACGTCCCCGGGATTCCCAACTCTTCGGAAAAAGTTGAGTTCGAGTTGGTCGATGCCAACGATCCCGATCGCGTCTTGTACAAAAGCCTGGTTTCGATTCCGGAACGAGGCGGCACGATCGCCATTTCGGTTCCCGATGACGGCAGCGCTACTCCCTTAGAACCGGATACCTATTACAACTGGTATTTATCCTTCGAGTGCGATCCCAATATGCTCGTGGGAGGGTGGATCGAGCGCGTGGAACTCACCACCCCCCTCCAAGACGAACTCGAAGCCGCTTCGCCGGGCGATCGCCTCGCCATTTACGAACGCGAAGGGCTCTGGTACGACCTGCTGGCCGAACTGTTCCAACTGCGACAAGATCGACCCGCCGATCCTCTCCTAGAGGCACGCTGGCAGCAACTGCTGGCGACGGTCAAACTCGACGATCGCGCCGAGGAACCCCTGCTCGACCTGCCGATGATGCCGTTAGAGGCGCCTGACGCTCCGAATGAGGAGTTTTAAGGGGGAGCGAGTCCAAATCGCGCGATCGCCTCGTGGCGCCTGCCCTTCCAAGCTGTCGTTAAAATTGATAGTTGACATTAAAATAAAACCCTTCATCCTGTGCGTTCTCGCCTTTGTCGTCAATCTCGAAAATGGGACGGGCATAGTCGAGGCGTAGGTTGAAGCCGGGAAAGAGTTGCCACAGCACCCCGACGCCGACCCCTGCTAAAAACGTTTCCCGGGGCAAGCGGTTGGGGTTGTCGTCGTGGTTCCAGACCGTGCCGACATCGAAAAAGGGCGCCACTTGAAAAATCGGAATTCCGGACGCATCCCGGGCGATCGCGATCCGGTTTTCTACGGAAAAACGAAACCCATTATCCCCCGATCGCACGTTTTGGCGGTAACCGCGCAAGGATTGCCCGCCGCCGATGACGAACTGCTGAGACGAAAGTAACGGATCGGGGGAAAGCTGTACGTCCCCTTGAAGAATTAACAATTGCGCACTGCCCAAACGCTGGACGCGCTGGACTTGACCGATCCAACTGAAAAAGCGCCCGTCCGGAATCGGATCGTCATTGGTGGTGGCGTCGAACATCCCAGTCCCCAAATTGAACAGCGATCGCACCGACCAGGCCCCACTGACATCCCGCCGCAGGTAGTCGAGACCGAATTTCACCACACTGGTGCGGCTAATCCCGTCCTCGTCGGGTCCGGTCCCGAAGGGAAACGGTTCCCCGTCCACAAAGGTTTGACTTTCCTGGTGCGTAAACCCTAACGAGAGGGCAAATTCCTGCCGGGGCGATCGCACGAACGGTTGCCGAAAACTAACTTCATATAAATCCGATTCCCCCTCAATATTAAATTCGTCGAACGGTTCCTGGACGATCCCATTCTGATTGGGCGCCACCCGAAGGGCGATCGTGCCGTTCATCGCATTCACTGGAATCCGATAACTGAAATCGAAGGACTGAGAATCCCCCAATCCAAGATAAGACGTGGCCGAAATTTCATCGCCAAACCCGGTTAAATTGCGAAACCGCAGATTCGCCCCCAACCGTTCCGACCCCACACTCGGCGGCGAATAGTTATCGACGCTGAAGCCCCCACTCCAGGGACTCGCCTCTTGTACCCTAACGGTGAGAATACTCTTCCCTAACTCACTTCCCGCCCGCAAACTCGCTTCGATATTCTCGAATAACGGATCGATTCGCAACAAGCGCAATCGATCTTCCAAACGCGCCGTATTTAACGGTTGGGTCGCCCCCAACGCCACCCGCGAACGAATGTAACTCTCGCGAACGCGGTTATTTCCCTCGACTTCGATTTTCTCCAAACTACCTTCGACGATCGTAATCTCGACGACCCCATCTTCAATGGTTTGATCGGCTAAAATCGCGCGGGAGGTAATATAACCGCGATCCAGATATAACTGGGTGATGCGATCGGCCACTTCCCTCAATTCTTCCAGCGTCACCGATCGCCCCTCTACGGAAGCTGCGATTTCGTCAATTTCCGACGCTTCTAACACCGTCGATCCACTCACGCGGACTTCGCGGATTTCGATTTGAATCCCACTCTCGGGAGGTTCGCCTTCCGGGGTCGGCGGTTCGAGGACGGGTTCTTCTTCCTCCGGGGTCGTCGGTTCCGCCTCCGGTAGGGGTTCGATCGGTTGCTGGGTCGGCGGTTCGGGGGGCGGCGTCTGGGCGAGGTTCCCGGAGATCTCCAGTTCGCCTCGATGGGATGGCGCGGGAAACGGCGAGGACAATGCGGCGGCGTTCGCTGCCCCCCAGAACGGCACGATCGCGCAGGTTAAGGCGATCGCGCCCAACCGGATCCGACCATTCCAACCGGAAACAACAGGAGAGTCAGCGATGGTGCGAACGAGGGAACTCATAGTTACAGCTTGTAACGGGGTGGATGAATCAGCGCGTCGGACAGTGAAGCCTGGATGAAGGTGGGGAATCTTTCAGCATCCCATCACTCGCATCAGGATCCCTAAAAAACGGTTGACCTGTTTTTCCCAACTCCACTGGCGCATCACCTCGGCGGCGGCGCGTCCGCGTTGTCGGGCCGTTTCGCGATCTTGCCAGACTCGTTCGAGGGTTTCGACCACTTCCTCGACCTCGGACTCGCCCCAGTCGCGCACCCCGGGGAAACGTTCGGTGGGTTTGACCCGTCCTTGCGATCGCAACGGATAACACCAGTCTTCCCCTATTAAATCTAAATGGCCCGTATTCGCCGAGAGAATCACGGGTAAACCACACGCCATCGTCTCCATCGCCACTAAATTCGTTCCTCCTTCGCAACGATTGGTAAACACCGCCACGTCTGCCTCGCGCATGATTGGCGGCATCAGATAGTTGGGAATTGCCCCCAAATCGATAAACGACCCTTCCGGTAAGCCGTTGGCAACTAACCACGCGCCGATTTGCACTCGGCCATCCTTCCCCACCGCAGGCAATCCGGCGACATGTCCGGTGCGATCGAGTCCCGCCATGAATTGGGGCCAGAAGTTGTGCCACGCGGTCACTAACAGCGCTTCCGGATGGCGCTGGCGAAAGGCTTTAAACGCCGCCACGACAATATCCTGACCTTTGCGATATTCCAACTTGCCGCCGCTAAAAATAACGAAGCGATCGCCGAATAAATTCGCCTTGGGCGCCGGGTGAAATAAGGTGGGGTCGATCCCTTGCTGGACCGTCACCGCGCGATCGAGGCCGTAACTTTGCAAAACTTGGGTATTCCAGCTCGATCCGGTAACAATGGCGTGATATTGCCGCCCCCGTTCCACCATTTCCGGGGTTAACTCCGTATTTTCAAAGAAAATCGTCCCGATCTGATATTTCCCACTCATCGGTTGATGGGTGGCCAGACTCGACAAGTTATTCCCTAAAGCATGAACGATGGGAAAATCGCACCACAAGGATTTCCCCGGATGTTTCGCCAATAACTGCTGTACCTCCTGATAGCGTTCTAAGGCAGGTTGCAGTAGATGACGGTGTAAGGGATTGTCTACTCCGGTGCGATCGGGTCGCATCAATAACATCGGCTGGAAATTCGGGTTTTTTTCCAGTTGCAAGGTTAAATTTAAGCCGTAAATCCCCCATCCGGTGATTCCACTCAGTTGCCAAGTGATGCCGAGGCGCAGGGGTCGAGTTGGAACCGGGGGGGTAAGATTGCCTGTCATCTCGATTTCGCTTTGAGATGGTTGTTCGGTCACTTGTGCTAATAACGTCGTTAATGCCGCCCCCACGGCTGCGCAGGCGCCGGGCCAATCGCCGAGTTGGGGTTGACGGAAGAGGCGCGCCGTCGGATACCAGGGACTATCGGCGCGATCGAGGAACCAGCGCGCGTCCGGGACGAAGGGGATTAAGATCCAGGTGGGTTTTCCTAAGGCCCCGGCTAAATGGGCGACGGCGGTATCGACGGTGACGATTAAATCGAGGTGGGCGATCGCGGCGGCGGTATCGGCGAAATCGTGCAAGTTTGGCGCTAAATCGATAAGACGATCGCTGGAAGGTTCGACCCCTTTCTGCAAGCTGTACAGTTGCACGCCGGGGCGATCGAGTTGTCCGAGTACGAGATCTAAATCGCACGAGCGCCCCCGTCGGTCGCCGTAGCGATCGCTCCCCGCCCACACGATGCCAATATTGATACAGTGCGGTTTTGGGCGTCGGCGATCGGGAAACTCGCCCCCGGCAGATAAATAAGGAACCTCTGCGGGAATCGTCCCGAGGTCGGTGCCGCACAAGTGGGGCAAACTCATTAACGAGGCTTGGCAGTCGCAGGGGGGTAAGGGGTCGTCTTCTGAAATAATTTGTGTTGTATTTGCACTGTTTAATCCGGTTTGAAACAGGCGGACGAGAGGCTGCGGACAGCGCACGATCGCCCGTCCCCCCTGTTGTTCGACGAAAGACAAATAACGAATATATTGCAAACTGTCGCCGAATCCCATTTCCCCATAAAGCAAAATCGTTTTACCATGCAAGGGGGACCCGTCCCACCGGGGGCAATCGAGTTGGGGAACTTCGGCATCGGACTGCTGCAAGCGCCATTCGTATTCGGCGAAGCCGCGCCGTAAATCCCCCGCCAGCATAAGGGCAAAGCCGAGATTGGCGTGAAGGTCCGCGCGGTCGGGGGCGAGGGAAATCCCCCGTTCGTAAACGGCGATCGCCTCGGAGACTTTATTTTGTTCGAGCAAGGTATTGCCCAAGTTGTGATACGCCTTGAGATAGTCGGGGGCGATCGCGATCGCCTGTCGGTAATGGGCGATCGCCCCCTCCCCATCCCCTCTTTTTTTCAGCGCATTGCCGAGATTGTAATAGGGCGCCGGGCGATCGGGAACTAAGGTGACGATCTGGCGCCATTGGGCGATCGCCCCTTCCAGATTCCCCGCATTTTGCAATGTATTCGCCTGTTGAATTAACTGATTCACCCTTTGAGCGAGATCTGGCTGTTGCTGCAGTTGTCGCAATGCGGCGACGACGCGATCGAGGGTTTCCGTCCAGTTTCCCGGTTCTGTCTGGCGGAATAAGCGCGCGGTCGGATACCAGGGGCTATCGTCGCGATCGCCCAACCAGCGCCAATCGGGGGCGAGTCCCAAGACAATCCAAACGGGTTTACCCAAGGCCCCGGCTAAATGGGCGACGGCGGTATCGACGGTGACGACTAAATCGAGTTGGGCGATCGCGGCGGCGGTCTCGGTAAAATCGTGCAAGTCTGGCGCTAAATTATGGATGGGTTCGGGAAAGCTTTCTAAATCTTTTTCCCGTTCTCCCTTCTGTAAACTGTAAATTTCGCAATGGGGGATACTCCACAATTTGCGAAAATCTGCAAGTTTTGCCGAACGGTGGCGATCGTGGGTATGTTGGGGATTGCCCGCCCAGACGAGGCCGATTTTGAAAGCGTCGGATCGGGGAAGTTGTAACCCAGTCGGCGAGGGATGCAGGTAGGGAATATTGGCCCGAATGCGATCCGCCGTCGTTCCCAAAATGCGGGGCAAACTCATCAAGGGGGCGCGAAAGTCGCACTGGGGGAGGGGGTCGCCAAAGGCGATCGCGCGATCGACCCCATCGGCGGTTTGGCACAATTTCACCAACGGTTTGGGAACCAAAACGATCGCCCGTCCCCCGTGGGTCGCGACGAGGGAGGCGTAGCGGACGAACTGAATCGCGTCACCCATCCCCTGTTCGGCGTACAGCAAGACGGTTTCTCCCTGTAAGGGGGAACCGTCCCAGAGGGGCAAGGATTGGGGGGCGCGATCGATCGCCCCGTCCAACCGCCAACGCCACTCGTACTCGGCGAAACCGCGCCGGAAGTCCCCAGAAACGAGTAAACTCATGGCGAGGTTAACGTGGGCGTCGGTAAAGTTGGGGTCGATTTGTAGGGCGTTTTGATAGCAGGCGATCGCCGCGTCGGTTTGGTTGAGGGCTTGGTAAACGTTGCCTAAATTAATGTAAGGGTCGAGATAGTTGGCGCGACGGTCGATTGCGGCGCGGTAGGCGGCGATCGCGCGGTCGAATTCGTACTCGTCGGCGAGGGTATTGCCTAAATTGTTATAGGCTTCGCCGTAATCGGGCTGGAGGGCGATCGCCTGTTCGTAGGCGGCGATCGCCTCTCGGGAATCGCCATGATGCTGCAAGGCATTGCCCAAGTTGTAATACGCTTGCGGGTGATGGGGTTCGGCGGCGATCGCCCCCCGGTACGCCGCGATCGCCTCTGACCAGCGTTCGGCGTCGAAAAGGGCGTTCCCTAAGTTGTAATGGGCGGCGGCGAGGTCGGGTTGCAAGTTTACCGCTTTTTCTAACAGGGCGATTGCCCGTTCGTGTTGCCCTTTTTGTCGCAACAGCGATCCTAAATTGATATAGGGAAGGGCGAAGGTTCGATCGGCGGCGATCGCTCGTTCGTAATTGGCGATCGCCCCGTCGATCTCTCCCCGGTAATGGGCGATCGTTCCTAAGAGTTGCCAGGCTTGGGGATTGTCGGAATTCCCCTCTAAAAGCTGCTGACAAAGGGTTTCGGCGCGATCGTAATCCCGATTTTGGCAGGCTTGGCGGGCGTCGGCGATCGCCCGTTCGACGTCGGACGCGGGCGCGGTCGGCGTCGGGGAGATCGCCGAGACATCCTGGGGACGGGCGGCGAATGCGCCCAGTTCGTCGATGGCGCGATCGAGAACGTCGTCCCATTCGTTCAAGCGCTTTTGACGAAATATCCGCATGGTTGGATACCAGGGCGTGGTCTCCCCTAAGCGCAACCAGCGCCAATCGGGAGACAGACCGAGTAACAGCCATACGGGTTTTCCGAGGGATCCGGCGACGTGGGCGACGGCGGTATCGATGGTAATCACGAGATCGAGGTGGGCGATCGCGGCGGCGGTCGTGTCGAAATCGTGCAAGTCCGGCGCTAAATCGATAATATTTTCAAAGTTTGCCCAGCGATCGCCGAGTTCGTCGGATCCTTTTTGCAAACTAAAATAAGTGATTCCGGGAACGTGTAACAGGCGCGAAAATGCCTCGAACGACAGGGAACGATAGCGATCGCTCGGATGGTTTGGGTTCCCCGCCCAAACGAGTCCGACGTTGAGTGTATTTGTCTGGGGGAGTTTGGGGTGAGAAAACCGCGTTTGTGGCTTTAAATAGGGTATTTTTGCCGGAATAGTCTTTAAATCGGTTTTAAATAAGCGCGGCAAACTCATTAAGGGCGCCCAAAGGTCGAATTCGGGCAAGCGATCGCCGTAAGCATAGAGGCGATCGATGCCTTCGACGGATTGGAGTAAACGCCGTAAGGGCGGCTGAACGAGGGCGATAACCCGGGCGCCGTTCCCCGCAACTAAGGGCGCGTAGCGGATGAATTGGACTGTATCGCCGAGTCCTTGTTCGGCAAATAAGAGAATGGTTTGGCCCTGGATCTCGGATCCGTCCCAGAGAGGGACTTTAAAATCGGGCAGTTGGGGACCGTCTTTGACCCGCCACCGCCATTCGTACTCGTCCCACCCGGGGTTAAATTCTCCCTGGAGTAACAAGGCGACGCCGAGGTTGTTGTGGGCTTCGCCGTAGTCGGGATCGAGGCGCAAGGCTTGGCGGTAGCAGGCGATCGCCCCGTCGATGTCGCCGGAATCTTGCAGGGCAAAGCCGCGATTGTTGTGGGCTTTGGCGTAGTGGGGATCGGCGGCGATCGCGCGGTCGTAGCAGGCGATCGCTCCGTCTAAATCGCCATTTTTCTGCAATAACAAGCCCCAATTGTTATAAGCTTCTGCATGGTCGGGCTTGCGGGCGATCGCTTCTCGATACGCCGCGATCGCCCCGTCGCGATCGCCCGCTTCGGCGAGGGCGTTGGCGAAATTGTAGTAAAGAGGGACGGCGAAGGGGTCTTTTTCTCTCAACCCGGCGATTCCCTGGCGGTAACAGGCGATCGCCTCCGCCAGTTTCCCTGTTTCTTTTAACAACATTCCCAAATTGGTCAACGCGGTGAGGTGGTGGGGATGCTGTTGCAAAATTTGGCGGTAGAGGGTCGCCGCTTCGTCGAGAAATCCTCCTTGATGGCGCGCGATCGCCCCTTCTAAGGAGTTTTGGAGGGAAATAGACGGTTCGGCTTCTCGGTTCACAGGTGGACTCGCGCGATCGACGGCGCCAGGGTGAAAAACTTCGGGGGGGAACAGTTGACGTAACGCTACTTTAACTCGGTCGAACAAGTCGCGCCAATCCCCCGGTTGAGATTGACGAAAAAGGCGCGCGGTCGGATACCAGGGGCTATCGTCGCGATCGTGCAACCAGCGCCAATCCGCAGCAAACGGCAGTAAAATCCAGACGGGTTTAGCCAAGGCCCCGGCTAAATGGGCGACGGCGGTATCGACGGTAATGACTAAATCGAGGGTTCGGACGATCGCCGCCGTATCGGCAAAATCGTTCAGTTGAGGGGCTAAATCGATAAATCTGGGGTTTTTGGCGGCCCAATCGGGGAGAGTTGCCCCTTTTTGCAAACTATATAAATAGATATTCGAGGAATGGGGAAGACCTAACAGTTGGAAAACGTCGGCGAGATCGGCGGATCGGGCGATCGCCGTCGGACTGTCGGAGTGGGTGGCCCAGACGACCCCAATTTTAAAAGCGTCGGCGGGTTGCAGTTCGGGGACGGGTTCGGTGGGGTGTAAATAGGGAACCTCGCTGGGAACGGTTTGCAGGGTCGTTGCCAAAATCCGGGGCAAACTCATCAAGGGGGCGTAAACGTCGAATTCCGGCAAGGGATCCCCGACGGGGACGAGGCGATCGATGGCGGAAATGCTTTGAAATAAACGGATGAGAGGGGGATGAGCTTCGACGACGACCCGCCCGCCTTTAGCGGCGACGAGGGGAACGTAGCGGATGAATTGGAGGGCGTCGCCGAGTCCTTGTTCGGCGTGGAGAAGGATGGTTTTTCCCTGGAGGGGCGCCCCGTCCCAGACGGGTTGAGGAAAGGATCGGGGGGTTTTTCCGGGCAGTTTCCAGCGCCATTCGTACTCGACGAAGCCCTGTTGCCAGTCTCCAGCGAGGAGGAGGTTGAGGGCGCGATTCCAGTGGGCGACGTCATGGCGGGGGTTGAGGGCGATCGCGCGATCGTAGTGAAATTGGGCGGATTTTACTTTTCCCAAGGCTTGCAAAGCGTTAGCGAAATTGTAGTGAATTTCGGCATCGTCGGGACAAAGGTCAATCAGTTGGCTGAACTGAGCGATCGCGCCGGAAAAATCTCCAGAATTTTGTAGCAAAATGGCCAAATTGTTGTAAGCTTTAGCATATTGGGGATCGAGGGCGATCGCTTGTTGATAATAGGCGATCGCCACTTTTTTTTCGCCTCGGTGTTGGTAGAGGTTCCCCAGGTTATAGAAGGCTTGCGGGTAGTGGGGACGCAGGGCGATCGCTTGTCGGTAATGGGCGATCGCGCGGTCGCACTCTCCGGAGTTTGAGAAAGTATTGGCTAAATTGTAGTGAATTTGGGCAGAATCCGGCTCAAGTTCGAGGGCTTTTCGGTAATAGGCGATCGCGCGTTGCCAATCTCCTTCGTCCGAGGCGATCGTCCCCAGCAGTCCGAGAACTTCCACGGAGTCCGGGGTCTCCCCCAGCAGTTCTTCCGCGATCTGACGCGCTGCCGCGAGGGACCGTGCCTGGTAAAATTGTGCTGCGCTAGCGAACCGCATTGCGTCCGGTCGTCCCCGATTCATGTCGCCGTCCCCGTGAGTCTGGATTCTCAGTTTATCAAGGGGTTGGCCGTTTTTTTTCGCGAAGTTTTTCGGATGCGATCCCGGGAAGCGCGAATTTTACTCCCGATTCCCGATTTCCCCAAGCTATGAAACTGCAACACGCCGCTATTTTATTTTCCCTGGTTGTTTTCAAACCCGATTTAGCCCTCTCCGCGTCTTCGGAGGGGATTTGCGAGTCGCAACTTCCCCAGGCGATCGCCGAAATTACCGAAAGACCCGAGTTAAGGCGATCTCGGTGGGGAATCGCGATCGAACCGTTGGCGGCGAAGGGCGATCGTCCGATTTACGATCGCGAAGGGAATCGCTATTTTATTCCCGCGTCTAATGCAAAATTGTTGACCACCGCCGCCGCGTTGCAAACATTAGGCGCAAATTTTCGCATCACAACCTCGGTCTACGGTCCCGAGTCTGCCGATCCCGACGGCGTTTTATCTTATATCCGCATTGTCGGACGGGGGGATCCGAGTTTCGGCGAAGCCCAAATGCGATCGCTGGCGTCCCAGTTGCGCGATCGCGGCGTCCGCCAAATTACCCAGGCGATCGCCCACGACGGCTATTTCCCCGGGTCTCCCATCCATCCGAACTGGGAATGGGAGGACATTCAGGCGGGTTACGGCGCCCCGGTCACCAGCCTGATTTATCGGCAAAATGCCGTTGAATTGACGGTATACCCGCAAGCTGTCGGCCAACCGTTGCGCCTCGCGTGGACGAACCCCGCAGAAGCCGGAAACTGGCAGGTTGAGAACCGCACGACCACCGTGGAAACCGACGGGAAAGAATGGCTGCAACTGAGCAGGGATTTCGCAAAACAGACGGTGATTCTCTCGGGACAACTGCGCGCCGGGTCGCCACCGGAGGACGTGGCGATCGCCGTTGGCGATCCGACCCAGCATTTTTTAGAAAACTTGCAAAGAATTTTCGCCGAGGAAGGGATTCGTGTCTTGCGCGTCACTTCCAGTTCGGAAAAGATTACGGAAGAAACAGAAATCGCAAAAACCCTCTCGCCAAACCTTGTGGAGTTAGTGCAAGAAGTCAATGAAGACAGTAACAACCTCTATGCGGAAGTGTTGTTGCGATCGCTCGGCGTTGCTACAAATGAGGCTACAAATAGCGCGATCGCTGCCGGATTAAACCGTTTGAAAACCAGCTTAACTCAGTTAGGAGTCGATCCGGATACCTATCAATTAGGCGACGGTTCCGGGTTATCGCGTCAGAGTTTGGTCAGTCCCCAAGCATTCGTGCAAACCTTACGCGCAATGGCGTTATCTCCGAACGGGTCGTTATACCGAGAATCCTTACCCCTAGGGGGAAGTAGCGGTACGCTAAAATGGCGATTTCGCGAAACACCTGCATTCGGTCGCGTCCGCGCCAAAACCGGAACTTTGACGGGAGTATCGAGTTTATCCGGTTATGTGGACAATGAAGAATACGATACGTTGCTATTTAGTATTATGGTCAATCAATCGGAACGATCTGCGTCTATTTTACGGGGGGCGATCGATGAAATTGTGGTGTTATTAAGTACGTTGAAACGGTGTTGAAATTTTAGGGTTTGGAGGGACACGGCATTGCCGTGTCCCTCCGGGGATTTGGCGACTCGATTCAAGCATTTGTTCTGGATAGGTCTATGTTTTTAAAACCAACAGGCGGCGGGAAAAATCAGATATTCCAGAAAAAAGAGTTTCCAAATAAATTGATAGCAACTGGCAATTTGCGATCGCTCTTTTAAATCCACTTTTTGTGTTCGCCACCACAGTAAACCGAGGGCGAAAAGATGGGAAGCGATTAGAAAAATGGGATTGACACTGATAAATAAAAAGAAACCGCCTAACAAAATGGCGAAGTAAGCCACCGTTATCGTCCATCGGGCAAGATTGAAGACGGCGGGGGCACCGAGGCGAATCGTAAATGTGGTGATATTATATTGTTTGTCGCCTTCAATGTCAGGGATATCTTTGAAAATGGCGATCGCAAATGTAAAAATTAAAATAAATAGGGTTAACGCCCACACTGCGAGAGGAATATCGAAAACTTCTCCGGTTAAGTTTTCCGGATGAGTTAGCAGCCAGTGATGGTGTAAAAACAGCCCTAAATTAACAATAATCCCGCGAACGGTGTAAATACAGAAAGATGCCCAAAACGGGAACCGTTTTAAACGAATTGGCGGTAAAGAATACGCCGTACCGAGGGCAATGCTAATTCCGACCGTAGCGAATAACCAAGGACCTTGAAGCAAGGCGATCGCGATCGCACTCACTCCAGTGATGGCAACAATTGCCCGTCCTCGATTGATTGTAAATTCTCCGGAGGCGATCGGTAAATGGGGCTTATTAATGCGATCGATTTCGATATCTTCGAGTTGATTTAAGCCGACAATGTAGATATTTCCACACAAACACGCCAGCCAAGTTAAGCTAGCATAAAATAAGTTTTCAGGGGCGATCGAACTCCCGGTGAGGGCGATCGCGATCGCGTACAATCCCCATACACTTAATGTCGTTCCGATGATTGTATGCGGACGAGAAAACTTCCAAAAGGCGTACAAATTTCCATTTAACGATAATAAAGAACCATTCATATTCAAACAATTTTTTGTTGACAAAAACAGGATCTAGATAGATTTTATGGTGCGGGCATTTTACCCGCGATCGACCCAATCAAAACTCAAACTTTACTTACTTCCATATAATACCCCATAACGGACTAAACCGCGTTGATAACCGTCACGCATCAACCCCAAAGCCAACGCACCCTGAACCGTTTTCCAGCCAGAAAATAACAATTCTAATAAAATTTTGGGTTCTAAAGCCGACTCGATGACTCGATCCCAAAAGGGGGCAACATTTGCCGACCAGTCCTCAGTGTGAAGCTGGCAAAATCCGATCGCCTCGGCTATTTGTTCGTATTCGTTTAACGCGATTACGTAAGGCAAATAATAAACACGATAAATATCGGCGAGATGGCGACGTTCGGACTCGGTTAAAGGGGGTTCGGGAGGGGCGACATTGCGGTGACACCAGGTGGCAAAAATAAACGTCCCGCCGGGTTTGAGGACGCGGTAACATTCTTGTAAAAACTGTTTTTTATTCGGCATGTGTTCGCCACTTTCTAAAGACCATACTAAGTCAAAAGAGTTATTTTCAAAGGGCATTTCTAAAGCATTGGCGACCTGAAAATTGCAATCCAATCCCGCAGCTTCTGCCCGTTCGGTAGCGCGTTGTGCTTGAACCGGACTAAGGGTAATTCCGGTAACGGTAGCATCGAATTTTTCTGCTAGATAAAGACTGCTGCCACCGATTCCACAGCCGACATCTAAAACAGAGTGAGTTAGGGGGGTCAAATCTCGGGATAAATGGAGGGAGGTTTGAGTTAATAATTCTTCGATTAAATCAATTTGGGCTTGGCGACGATCGCGCGATCGCTCGTCTGGAGAAGGATAATAACCGTGGTGCATGTGTTCCCCCCAAATGCTTTCCCACAGGGTCGAGGATTCATCGTAAAATTGTTGGATGTTTTCGTAAAGTGTAGAATTCATAGGGATTGACTCAGTAGAAGAACCGTTTTAGAATATAAAAATTTAGCCGACAGAACCGGAAAAGCAAAACAAAATCGAACGTTTATTTAAATTACCAGATTATTGATAGACTTTCAATAAAATCCTGGGGAGGACTCAGAGATGATTGACATTTAAATTCATCATCTATCTAGGATTCTTTTGGTAAACCCTTATATTTCTAAATGATGGTTAAAAAGGAACGGTCGTCATGTCGGGAATTTTTGCACGATCGCCCGTCAGCCAGATTCCGAGTTTTTCCTTAACCTGATACAATTTATCTAAATCTCAGACCTGGATCGCGATCGAACTCTTATTTTCTATCAGTTTGACTGAATTGCCTCTCAGTAAACGGGGTTAAAAAGAGTTTGTCGATCTCCCAATCTAAAATCTAGAATCTAACATCCTCAATGACTGTTTCTCGAACAATTTGTCTTGGATTCTTGGCAGTAATTAGCATCGGCACAATTTTATTGATGCTGCCAATTTCCACTAGCGATGGGTCTTGGAACAATTTCGTAACGGCATTGTTCACCTCGACCTCTGCGGTCTGCGTGACGGGCTTAATTGTGGTCGATACGGGCAGCTATTACTCGCCAGTTGGCGAGTTTTTAATTGCCTTATTAATTCAGGTCGGCGGTTTAGGGTACATGACCGCGACGACGTTTTTACTATTGTTACTGGGTCGAAAATTCAAACTGAAAGAAAAACTCGCTATCCAGCAGTCTTTAGACACGCCGGGAATGGCTGGGGTGGTCGGTTTGGTGCGATCGATTATTGCGATGACCTTAATCTTTGAATTGACGGGTGTTTTCTTACTGTTGTTAGTGTTCGTCCCGAAGCATGGTTTCGATTATGGCTTGTGGCTGTCGATTTTCCACAGTATCAGCGCCTTTAACAATGCTGGGTTTAGTTTATTTTCAGACAGTTTAATGGGCTATGCCGATTCTTCAATTTTAATTTTAACGATTAGTTTCTTGATTATTTTCGGCGGAATCGGCTATCAAGTCATTATGGCGATGTTTCTGTGGTTGCGCGATCGCCTCACCGGGCGATCGGAACGGGGATTATTTTCCCTACATTTCAAAATCGTAACTACGACGACCCTATTTTTATTAATCGTCGGAACTCTCGCATTTTTCAGTACGGAAGTCAACAATCCCGACACCTTAGCGCCGTTAAATTTCGGGGAAAAATTACTCGGGGCGTGGTTCCAATCGGTGACCACGCGAACCGCCGGATTTAACAGTATTGACATCGCTGCGATGACCCCGGCGGCAATTTTTATCACGATTCCGTTCATGTTTGTGGGGGCGTCGCCGGGAAGTACGGGAGGGGGAATTAAAACCACCACGGCGCGGATTTTAGTGATCTGTACGAAAGCCGTTTTACAAGGGCGGGAACAGGCATTATGTTTTCAGCGACAAATCCCGGTGGAAATGATTTTAAAAGCGGTTGGCGTGGTCGTCGGGTCGATTGGAACTACGATCGCCGCCATTATTTTAATCACTCTGACCGATCCGAATTTACCGTTTATCGAAATCATGTTCGAGGTGGTTTCCGCTTTTGCGACGGTCGGATTATCCATGGGAATTACGGCGAGTTTGTCCACCCCTGCCAAACTGATTTTAGTCGTGACGATGTACGTCGGGCGGGTGGGAATTTTAATGTTAATGAGTGCGTTGCATGGCGACCCGCGACCGACGACGATCCGCTATCCGGAGGAAGATCTACTCGTGGGTTAGCCCCGATTCCCTCCCGATCGCGCCGTCGCCCAGTTCCTTGATAATGTTAAAAACAAATCGATCGCGTAGTGGGCGATCGCCCCGGAGGGTGGCCCCAAAATTTCCCCTCTGTTTTCAGTTGCCAAAGGTTAAGCAGTGTGAATCTATCGTCTTTGAGTTTCTTTCGCAGTTTGCGTTCGGAGAACCGCCAATTTGCCGTAATTGGCTTGGGTCGTTTCGGTCGGGCCGTCTGTCTGACCTTACACGGTTTAGGTTACGAAGTGCTCGCCGTAGATAGCGATGAAAAAAAAGTCAACCAAGCCCTCAACGATCAAATTGCCTCTCACGCGGTCCAACTCGACACCACCGAACCCAATTCCTTGGAAGAGGCGGGACTGACCGAATTCGATACCGTGATCGTGGCGATCGGGAATTACTTAGCCCAGAGTATTATCACCACCCTCAACCTCAAAGAAGCGGGGGTCAAACACGTGGTCGCCAAAGCGTCCTCGGAAACCCACATGAAATTACTCAATAAAGTCGGCGCCGATCACGTCGTCTTTCCCGAACGAGAAATGGGTTGCGCCTTAGCGCGATCGTTGACCAAACCCAGCATTCTCGATCGCTTCGAGCTCGACACCGATCACAGCATCGTCGAAGTTCTCGTTCCCGAACACTTCGACGGAAAAACCATTTCCGAACTGGAACTGCGCAAACGCTACGGTCTGACCGTCCTCGCCGTCGGATTAGAAAACAAATTTGAGATCAACCCCCCGCCGACGATGCGCCTGCATAAAGGAACGGCAATGGTGGTGATCGGCGCCAACAAAGAAATCGATCGCCTCGCCAGCTAAAACCGCTTTCCTTCCCAGGTTTTCTCTCATGTAGATCGGTTCGGTCCGGGGTTAAAAACAGGGTTTAAATTCCTACCTAAAGTCTCCTAAACTTACTCACTTTTATGCATATCATAAGGGTTTGAGTAAGTTTAGAATGGCCGAAGCCGCAAAAATCGTGGATTCACCATCTCCATTGTTTTCTGCTAGTCTTTATGGTAGCCGAAGTGAGCCGAACCCAAAGAGGGTTGAGGAGTTAAAAAGTGAGTGAAAAGCTTTAAGACCAAGCTAGACTTAAATAACCGACAACGAACGCTGATGGCGAAACATGCAGGAGTAGCTCGACACGCTTGGAATTGGGGACTGGCTACTTGTAAGGAAATATCAGAAGCCGGAGGCAAACTGCCAACCGCCATAGACTTACACAAAAGATTAGTCGCCGAGGTAAAAAGTCAGAATCCTTGGTACTATGAGGTTTCCAAATGTAGCCCTCAAGAAGCGTTGCGTCACCTCAATCAAGCGTTTAAGCGAGTTTGGCAAGTCAAAGGAACAGGTTTCCCCAAGTTTAAGAAAAAGAATGTCAAAGAGAGTTTTTACCTGGAAGGAAGCATTAAAATTTCCGGTGATTGGGTGAAGCGACCTCGGATCGGTTGGGTAAGAAGCCACGAACAGTTACCACCAGTCCATCCTAAAACGTCATTATAAGTAAACGAGCAGGAGACTGGTATATTGCCTTCAAGATTGATTTTGAACCATCCCCCCTTCGCCCCCCTTTGAAAGGGGGGCGAAGGGGGGATAGAGAGCGGATTGGGGTAGATGTAGGAATTAAAAGGCCACCCTGAGCGATGGTAAAATCTATCCCAATCCGAAAGCTTATCGTCAGGCCAAGAAAAAACTGGCCAAACTCCAGAAAGAACTAAGCCGCCGTCAAACAGGAGGTAAAAATCGAGAAAAAACTAAACTCAAGTTAGCTAAAGCCCACCGACGCATCGCGGATATTAGAGCCGACCATTTACACAAGTTAACAACTTACTTAGCCAAGAACCACGGCGAAGTAAAAATTGAAGACTTAAATGTGTCAGGAATGCTCAAAAATCACAAGCTGGCTGGTGCGATTGCGGATGGTGGGTTTGATGAGTTCCGTCGTCAGCTTGAGTATAAATGCGAGTGGTATGGGAGCAAACTAACGCTGATTGACCCGTGGTATCCCAGTTCGCAGATCTGTTCCAACTGCGGACACCGACAAAAAATGCCCCTGGACCGAAGACAGTATGATTGTCCGAACTGTCACGTCTCCATAGATCGTGACTTAAATGCGGCAATTAATGTAGAAAACGCGGAGAGCTCAGCCGTGTAAGCCTAGTGATGTAAAGGTCTTGGAAGATCCAAGCTAGGAACTAAACATCAAATGATTAAGTTTGAGTAAGTTTTAGAGAGCGGTATACTGCTCCTAATACTGATGCAATTGTTCGAGAACCATGTTGGGCAAATTTTTTAAAAAACCCGGTCCGGAATTGGGCGATCGCGTCCCGCCGGGTCAGCATTTGACCAATGGCTTTCCAGTTTTGACTTACGGCGATACCCCGCAACTGTCCGCCGACGAGTGGGAATTTAAAGTCTGGGGGTTGGCAACGCCGAAAACCTTTACCTGGGAAGACTTTATGGCGATGCCACAACACGAGTTTACCGCCGATTTCCACTGCGTAACGCGCTGGTCCAAACTCGATGTCAAGTGGACCGGGGTTAAAGTCACCGACTTTCTCCAACAAGTCGAAATCGACCCCAAAGCGGTTCACGTCATGGAACATTGCTACGGCGGTTACACCACCAACCTCCCCCTGGAAGATTTTGCCCGCGAACAAAACTTTTTCGCCCATACCCTGTTTGGCGAACCCCTCCCGGCGGAACACGGCGGACCGATGCGTCTGGTGGTTCCCCATCTCTACGCCTGGAAAAGCGCCAAATGGATTAACGGACTCGAATTTCTCGATAAGGAAGAATCGGGATTTTGGGAACGCAACGGCTACCACAAACGGGGCGAACCCTGGGCCGAAGAACGCTACAGCAATGCGTTGTTCTAACTTCGACGGGTTGGGAAAAAGATGTAGGGGCGAAAAATAGGCGAAAAGTAGGTGAAAAATATGCACGCCCATGTTTCGCCCATTCTTCACCCCTACTGCAAGGTTTTCACAAAATCCTGCAAAATCTTACAACATCCTACTGGCCCAAAAACTTTTTAACCAGTTTCAACTTCCCGGCATAAGGGGGATAACGCAGGTCGAGATCCAGCCAGAAAGACTTTTTCAAAACGCTTTTGCGGTGGGAAAAGGTATCGAAACTGGCTTTTCCGTGATAGGCGCCGATACCACTCGGACCGACGCCGCCGAACGGGAGTTCCGCGACCCCCACATGCATAATCGTGTCGTTGAGACAGACCCCTCCAGACGAAGTTTCTCGGACAATCCGCGCCTGTTTTTCCTTATCGTTCGAGAACAGGTACAACGCGAGGGGTTTCGGACGTTGGTTGACGATCGCGATCGCCTCGTCGAAGCGATCGTAAGGAATAATCGGTAAAATCGGCCCGAAAATCTCCTCTTGCATAAGTGGCGCGTCTAAGGCGACGTTCTCCACCAGAGTCGGCGCGATGTAGCGATCGCCCGGGTCGAGTTCGCCCCCCGTCACGATTTGAGCATCTTGCAGTAAACTTGCAAGCCTTTGAAAATGCTTGTCACTGACAATCCGTCCAAAATCGGGACTCTCTTGGGGGCTAGGCCCGAAAAATTGATGTAACTTTTTCTGAATTTCCGCGACGAAATCCGCCTGGATCCGGCGATCGACGAGTAAGTAATCCGGCGCGATGCAAGTCTGTCCCGCATTGAGAAACTTACCCCAGGTTACCCGGGTCGCCGCCGTTTCCAAATTAATCTGAGGATCGACAATACACGGACTTTTCCCGCCGAGTTCCAACGTGACCGGAGTCAACTGTTTCGCCGCCGCCTCCATCACCCGTTGGCCGATCGCCGTTCCTCCGGTAAAAAAGATATGGTCGAATTTCTCTGCGAGTAACCCCTGAGAGACCTCCGCATCTCCCTCCACCACGCTGATATAGCCCGGATCGAAGACGGCGCCAAACAATTTGGCAATCACACGGGACGTATTCGCCGAAACCTCGGAAGGCTTGACGATCGCGCAATTTCCCGCCGCGATCGCCCCAATTAAGGGTTCGATCGCCAAATTAAACGGATAATTCCAGGGACTGATTATTAAAACCACCCCCAACGGTTCGGAATAAACCCGCGCCGAAGCGGGAAATTGTTCGATTCCCGTCGCCACTTTTTGCGGTTTGACCCACGATTTAATCTGTTTGAGGGCGTAATCGATTTTGCTAACGCTGCCAATTTCGGTTAAATACGCTTCTAAATGCGGTTTTCTCAAATCCGCTTGAACCGCCGCGATAATCTCTGCTTCGTGGTCGAGAATGGCTTGTTTGAGCTTTTTGAGTTGTTCGATGCGAAAGTCAACCGATTTCGTCCGACCCGTCGCAAAAAATTGCCGTTGTCTTTCAATAATTTCCCGAACTGGAGTAGCAGTGAGCATGAAATTGTCCTAAATTTAATTAATTTTGAGGGCGTTGTTTCTATTGTAAGGACTTTTCAATCGTTAAAACGGGCGATCGCCGCTTCTAAAAGTTCCGCCGCCGTTACTTCTCCCTTACCATAACAGGCGCGCTGTTGCCAAGCGAAAATCGGCAAATGTCCGGGAGGGGCTTCTAATGAGAAATCGACCTCATCGTAGTACAACCAATTATCGCGATCGCGCCAACCGACGCGATCGCAAAATACCGTATAGTCGCCGCCGACTTCTTGCCAAACTGTTCGCTGAACCCGCAACCCAAAGCGCCCGTGACTGTACGCTTGCCAAGCCCAATCCAGAGTCCCGAGATCCATGCTGGGGAAATATTCGAGATCTTCACAATTCAAATAGCCTTTCCCCTGACGATCGCCCGCCGTTAGCATCAGCGATCGGGTCATTTCATCCGCCTGTTGCCACTCTCCCGCCGCCAGTAAGTTTAACAGTTCTGTATAATCGATTCCGACCTCGGAACTCGGATAAGGATTCTCTGGCTCGTCCGCTTCAATCTTGGGAGTAAAATATTGAGAAATCTGGCTTAATTGGGCTTTAATTTCGTCAAAAGAACTGCGATCGAACGTCGCTAAAAGTTGTTGCAATTGTTGTTTGATTTGCGATCTTTCTCGACGAGCTTCTTCTAAGACGCGATCGAGGCGATCGATTTTCGCTTCCAAACGGGCGATCGCCTCGATTGGGTCGGTTTGCGAAGCGCGATCGCCATATTCTTGCCGATATTCTCGCCCAACGCGATCGCGAACCCAGAGTTTGATCGCCCAATGAATCTGCTGTTGTTGCTTGTCGAGAAAGGCGCGATAAAGGGGACTGCGCGGGCTTCCTGGAAGCGGCGTTAAATCCCAACCACACCCGAGACATCGCCGAACAGTTTCGGGGTCGTATTCGCGATCGCAAATCGGGCAAAAACAGGGCATAAAAACCGTACATAAAAACAGGGCATATAACCATCGAACCTTTCCCAAACTGGAATGATGGGAAAACCAAATTGACGGCGATCGCCACCGATCGAGATCGATTTAATCTTTATCAATTCAAACAATTAGGGTAAAATTTTATAAGAAAGGGTGCGATCGCCCCTTTTAATTTAATTTTTATTTATTCGATCGCCCCCGTGGCCAGCAGTCGAATCACGACCCCAATTAAGGCGCCGAGAATCAAGATCAAACTGGTGAGAGAACCGATCGCAAACCCGATCGATCGCTTTTCCGGTGCCTTGTAATAGCCCCAGGCATAAACGATCCTGCCGACAATCCACAAAGATCCCAAACCACTGCCCCAAATGGGATTAATAAATTCACAAAATAACCATAATGCAGGGAGAAATAAAACGAGCTGTTCTAAAGTATTTTGTTGGACCCGAAAAACCCGCTCGAAATCCGGATCTCCAGAGGTTTGAGGGGCGGGAATCTTATATTTAACTCGCGCTCTACCCACATTAATAATCACACTCAGGTAGAGAATTAAACTGGCGATCGTCACCAAACTCGGCCATGCTGACATGAACTTAATTCCTTGATTTCAAAGGGTTTGACAAGTTTAGATTATTTTGAGTATGGCATTGCACGGCCATTCCGTAAACCCCGATCGCCCCTCGGTCGGCGATCGGCGGCGAGAGACAATCAATAATCTACGAACGACAAATATAAAAAACAAGATACATTAATTATATATTAAAGAAGTATTTCCCCCTCATTGAAGCGAATGGTTAACATCGAACAGCTATCGTATCAAGTTGGCGGTTCACTGGCGAATGATGCACCGACTTACATCGAAAGAGAAGCCGATCGCCATCTTTACAATCGCTTGAAGCGAGGGGATTTTTGTTATATTCTCAACGCGCGACAGATGGGGAAATCGTCGCTGTTAGTCAAAACCCGCCATCGCTTAGAAGCGCGGGGGTTTAAATGCACCACCGTCGATATGACCCGCATCGGCGGTGAAAATATCACGCCCTTGCAGTGGTACAAAGGCATTGTCACCGAATTGTGGAAGGGATTTCGGCTGTTAGGTAAGTTTAATTTAAAAAGCTGGTGGCGCGAAGCCGAAGACATTTCCCTATTGCAGCGTTTGAGTTATTTTGTCGAACTTTTATTAGAACAATTCCCGGAAGATCGGTTATTCATTTTTATCGACGAAATTGACAGTATTTTATCCTTAGATTTTCCCGTCGATGATTTTTTTGCCTGGATTCGCTTTTGCTGCAACCAACGGGCGATCGCCCCGGAATACCAACGCCTCAACTTTGCCATTTTCGGCGTGGCGACCCCTTCGGACTTGATTCGCGATCGCCAACGGACCCCCTTTAATATTGGCGAGGCGATCGCCCTCGACGGCTTTAGCTTAGAAGAAGCTGCCCCCCTGGCCCGAGGATTTGGCGTCAGCGACGACAAAGCCATCGAACTTCTCAAACAAATCTTGTTCTGGACCGGGGGACAGCCCTTTCTGACACAAAAACTATGTCAGTTAACGACCGTCGAATTGTCCAAAGTCTCCCTGTTATTCCCACAAGACCTCGATCGCTTCATTGACGATTTAGTACGTCAGGCGATCGTCGAAAACTGGGAGTCCCAAGACGAACCGGAGCACTTACGCACGATCCGCGATCGCTGTTTGGCGGACGAAAACCGGGCGGGACGACTGCTGGGGCTGTACCAAACCCTGTTACAAAATACCCCCGTTCCCGTTGACGACAGCCGCGAACAAATGGAACTGTTACTCAGTGGCTTAGCGGTCAAAGACTCCGGTCAGTTGCGGGTGAAAAACCCAATCTACCGCCATGTTTTCGATCTCGATTGGGTCGCGCAACAGTTAAATCAACTGCGCCCCTACTCCCAAACCTTCAACGCCTGGGTGCGTTCGGGGAAAGCCGACGAATCGCGCTTGTTGCGGGGTCAAGCCCTCCTCGACGCCCAACACTGGGCCATGGGTAAAAGTTTGAGCAATCTCGACTATCAATTTTTAGCCGCCAGCCAACAATGCGATCGCCGGGCCGTCCAACAGGCGTTAGAAGCGGAAAAACTGGTCGAAGTCGAAGCCCGACTCGCCCAAGAACGGCGAACGGCGCAGTTGCAGCGATCGCTACTCGCCACCGCCGTCGCCGCCTTAGTCCTCTCCTTGGGATTCGGCGCGACGGCGTACTGGCAATATCGCCAAGCCCGTTTGCGTGAAATCGACGCCCTCACCTCGTCTTCCCAGGGCTTATTTGCCTCCGATCGCCGCTTGGATGCCCTCATCCAGGCGATGAAAGCACGGCAGGCGGTTCGGCAGTTAGGGGCGATCGCCGCCCCCTTACAAACCCAAGTCAGCGCCGCCTTAAACCAAAGTTTTTATGGCGCCACGGAGTACAATCGCCTCAGCCAAAACGAAACCCGGGTGTGGGATATCGCCTTCAGTCGCGACGGACGACAAATTGCCACGATCAGTCAGGACAATACGATCCGAATTTGGGATAACCGAGGCCAACTGTTGCAAGAGATCGACCAACCCGGTTACGAATTGCGATCGCTCGCCTTCAGTCCCGACGGTCAAACCTTAGCCACCGCCACCAGCATCGGCGAAGTTGAATTGTTAAATGCCGAGGGTCGAGTTTTCACTCGTTTTCCCGCCCACGATCTCGAAATTTCGCAAATTCTCTACAGTCCTGACGCCCAAACGATCGCCACCGCCAGTGGCGACGGACTGGTCAAATTATGGAAAACCGACGGAACTTTACAGCACGTTCTCTCCGGTCATCGCGGCCCCGTCCGGCAAATTGCCTTCAGTCAAGACGGACAGAGGATCGCCTCGGCGAGTAACGATCGCACGGTCAAACTCTGGAATCGGTCGGGGAAACTGCTCAAAACCTTTGAAGGCTTTGATGCCCCAGTCACTGCCGTTACGTTTACTCCAGACGGCCAATATGCGATCGCCGGAGGGGCCGATCGCCGGGTGGAACGCTTGGGGATCGACGAGGGCGATCGCCTTACCCTCGGCGAACATGAAGGAAGCATTTACGCGATCGCCGTCAGTCCCGACGGACAAACCATCGCTTCCGGAAGTTGGGATAAAACCGTCAAACTCTGGTCTCTCGACGGTCGCTTCTTACAAGCTTTTCTCGGACATCAAGCTCCAATTAGCGGCTTGTCCTTCAGTCCGGACGGACAAACCCTCGCTTCTGCAAGTTTTGAGGGCGCAGTCAAGTTGTGGAAGCTTGACAGCGATTTTTTGCAAGTTTTCCGCGCCCACCAAAGCGAAGTGCGCGCGATCGCCTTTACCCCAGACAGTCAACAGTTCGCATCGAGTAGTTGGGACGGATTTATCCATCTCTGGCGACTCGACGGTACCCTGTTACGCAGCATCCACGCCCATGAGAGTGGGATTGTCGGCTTGGCGTTCAGTCCCGACGGGCGCACCCTCGCCTCGGGGAGTTGGGACGAACAGATTAAATTATGGGATCGCGACGGCAACCTGCTGCGATCCTTTCACGCCCATGATATAGCGGTGAATCAAGTTGCGTTCAGCCCCGACGGACAACGTTTAGCGTCTGCAGGTAATGACAACACCGTCAAACTCTGGAAACTCGATGGAACCTTAGTACAGACCTTTGACAACTATCCCGAATCGGCGACGGCGATCGCCTTCAGTCCCGACGGACAACGCCTCGTCACCGGGAGTGAAGATTACTTCATCCGCATCTGGCACGTCAACGGCACCCTCTTACACCAGTTTTCCGGGCATCGGGGAGGCATTTGGGGGGTCGCCTTCAGCCCGGACGGTCGCTGGGTGGCGTCGGCGAGTGCGGACGGAACGGCGAAACTGTGGCCCTTGGACGGTGGCGAACCGATTTCCCTCGACCGTCACGAGGGTATTGTCGATAAAGTCGTCTTCAGTCCCGATGGGGAGTTGGTCGCTACTGCCAGTTGGGACCGCACGGTCAAACTCTGGAACCGCCAAGGGGTAGAACTCAAAAGCCTCGCCCGCCACCAAGAACCCGTGCGGATCGTCCAGTTCAGTCCGGACGGTCGCTGGTTGGTTTCGGGAGGGGACGATCGCAACGTCGTTGTCTGGGATCGATCGCGGGTGATGGCCCTCGACGAATTCGATCGCGCCTGTCAACTGGTCGCCGATTATTTACAATTCAGCCCGGAAATTGCCCCGCGCGATCGCAAGATCTGTCAAGATCTGTAATGACTCGTCGGACGGCGATCGCCCCGGAACGAACCCCGATTAAAGAAGTCTTAAAATAGAAGTAAGAGAATACAGTTAAAAAAAATCGAGGCAATAGCAAGATGAAACCCAAACTTTACCAAAGGATCGGCACGGCGATCGCCCTCGTTCTCGTCGGCGCGATCGCCCCGACAGCGCGCGCCGAAACTATTCAAATTCAACCCCAATTTTCCCCCGATCCGATGGTCGTAGAAGGGCGATCGGGCGGTGCGACGAACAGCGAATGCGGCTACCTCGGCGATACCCCGAATCACGTTTTAGAAGTCGGCGCCGATCTGCCTTACTTGCGGATTTCAGTCGAAGGAACGAACAATCTCAGCCTCCTAATTGACGGACCCGGCGGACGCTTCTGCGTATTAGCCGACAGTTACACCGAACAAGGGCCGGAAATGTCCGGTTTGTGGACTCAAGGAACCTATCAAATTTACATCGGCGATCGCGCCGGAGAAGCCAGCGATTATCGCCTGTACATTTCCCACACTCCCAACTAAATTCTCGTGTTTTAACCAAACCCTTTCACTGTTTTTTTCTTGCCTTTAGATTTCCGTTTCGATTTGGTTGTCCGAACCTCGGCGAGGGCGCTTTCAAATAACTGGTGCAAATGTAACGGGATGCTCGCCGTTCCCGGTAATTCTGGCGCTAAGGGCTTGTCAAATTCTTGCATTAACCCGTCTAAATCCGCTTCTAATGAAAAATTGGGTCGTTCTAATACCGTGGCGAGCAACTTTTCCAACGCTTTCGGGTAGTCCCGCGCCAAACGGTGCCAAATTTCGACGGTAATTTCGGGAGTTTCTAAATAACGGCGGACTAATTTAGCGGCCAATTCACTATCTTCTTGAGGAACTTCTAAAAGATGTTCAAATTTAGAATAATCGGCTAAGAAATGGTGACCCCAGCGAGGATCGGATAAAGCGGTTACCGCTTCGGCTGTTTTGAGAGATCCGGGTAATTCAACTTTCGGTAAAATTGTTTTATTTTCGGTTTGTGTTTCTAATAATTGCGAAATTTCTTGCGAACTCGTGCCGGATTCTTTTGCGGTTTCTTCGATAAGAGATTGGCGATCGACTCCCGAATCTGCTGCCAATTGTTCGATAGATTTTGTACCGTCCACTCCCGATTTAGCGAGTTTTTTGTGCATCACTAATTCGGTTAATTGGGCAATTTTGCGATCGAGTTGATAGCCGGGTAAGGTGACGCGATCGCCCCCGAAATATTCTACAAATTCTCGATGATATTGAGCGACGGAATCCCACGCTTCTTGTAACAATTCCGGTGCGTCCGCATATAACTGATGGGGATAGTGTTCTTTAAAATCGCCAATAGCGACGGCAAGTTTGGGTTTACCGAGTTTACCTTTCGGAATAAACGGACCGAATAACATCCAGCGATCCTCCCCTAATGGTGCGATCCGCGCGGCGATAATATCTCCCGGTTGGAGGCGATCGCATTGCGCGCGATCGCTCTCGGGATTGGGTTCAATTCGATATTGTTTCGCCGTCAGCCAGTTTTTAACCTCAAACCCATCGGGCAAAATTTGCAGCACTTCAAACAGTCCGGTAAAACTACGATTCCATGCTTGCAAAAGCTGGCGATCGCCTGTAGACAAATGACCCAAACTGTCCTCGGTTTCTAAAAATAAATTCAGAGGACTTTTTTCACCGACTTTCCCTTCAATTGCAAACGAATCGATTAGTAAATAGCGATATTTACGATCCGCACTATCCCGGCGCCCCTGTCGTGCGGCGAATTTCTCCAGGGCGATCGCCGTTTCTCCTTCTGCCTCTAAAATAAAATCAATTAACCCTTGTTTTAGTTCCCAAGCGCGAGTTACTGTCACTCGTTCCATCGCCTTTTCCAACGCAACAGACCCAGCATATCCGTAGCCAGGAGGCGATCGCTTCCCCCTGCAGATAGGGATTTAGGGATTTTAGATTTTAGATTTTAGATTTTAGATTTTACCGAATTGGCGACGAACTTCTGTAGGGATAAGCGGTTAGACATTTAAACTGCATCAGTCAAACCAGCGAAGTTCCTATGAGACAGTCGATCGAGAAAATATCAAAAAATCCTGTAAGGCTTTGGTAACCCAACCCCTACAGCATACAATCGTTTTTGGTCATGCGAGCATCCTGCCCACCTCGTAACTATGCATTTTAAAAGATAAACAGCTTATCCCTCGTATCTGTTCACCTTAACGATCGAATGTACGACAAAAAGGGAATGGCACGAGCAAAGTCACCAAGCTGTGTTTTTGTTTCACAATATTGCCAGATATAGCAACTCGAAAAATAACCACTCTAGACGGATCTCAGAGAATTCTCTTCGTTGAAGGATCGATACCCTCCACATCTCAAGCGCTTCAGGATCTGAGAACGTACCGTTTTCACGGAAACATTGTTGTCTTCCAATATTATTAGTAAATCCACAGCCAACGGTAAGCCAAGCCCTAGGGCGCTCAGTTCTTCGTGTCGATCGAACACCTGTTCCGCCGGTCCTTCGAGAACGATGCGTCCGCAGTCCATCACCATCAGCCAATCCGCCCAAGCATAGATAAAATCGAGGTCGTGAGTGGCGATTAAAGCCGTCGTTCCAGCAGCGTGAATGCGTTCGAGTTGGCTAAACAGCGTGCGAGTTTGCGCCGGATCGAGATAAGCCGTGGGTTCGTCCATCAGGAGAAGTTGGGGTTGCAAAACCATTACATCGGCGATCGCCACCCGCTTTTTCTGTCCCAAACTCAGATGGTTAATCGGCGTATTCGCCAACTCCAACAAATCGAAATCCTCTAAAGTGCGCTGCACGCGATCGGCAATCTCCGATTCAGGTAATCCCAGATTACACAGACCGTAGGAAATATCCTCTTCCACCGTCGTCGCCACGAGCTGATGTTCCGGGTCTTGGAACACCAAACCCACCTGCTGGCGCAGCGTCCGCAGGGACTTACGGCTGTAATCTAGGGGTTTTCCCTGCCAGTACAACTTACCGCGATCGGGACGAAACAGACCGTCTGCCAAGCGCAACAGCGTACTTTTACCGCAGCCATTGCGACCGATGAGACCGCAGCGACGACCGGGAGGAATGCGTAACGAGAGTTCCTGTACGGCGGGTTTCTGCGCGCAAGGATAGGTGTAAGTGACGCGATCGAACTCAATCGGCATAATAGATTCCCGTGGCGATCGCCAACAACAGACACCCCACCACCGCTTCCGTACTGTAACGCCAACTGGGTTTGTGGCGGCGAGCGTGCCAAACCTGCAACTCTCCCGTAAAGTTCCGCGACTGCAACCCGAGAGAGATTTGGCGATAACTGTCCAACGTGCGCACCACAAGTTGGCTCACCACAAGTCCCAGACTGCGCAGACGAACCCGCCAGGAGAGATATCCCCCGCGCGATCGCTGAGCCGTCACCAAGTCCGTGGCTGTTTCCGCCAGCATAAAAATAAAACGATACATCAGTGCCAACAATTCCACCATCAAGCTCGGACAGCGCAGTTGACGCAACACCCACAAAATCTCCACAAACGGCACCGTCAACAAAATGAAATACAAACAGGACGTCAGCGTCAAGGCGCGAGCGAACACCTCACTCGCCTGTTGCCATCCTTGCACGCTGAGATAGAGATAAACCGGGCCGATAACAACCCCTTGCATCACATCCGGTTGCACCGCACTCCAACGACTCGCCGCCGTCACCCCCAGCAACAACGCCGGAACGCTCGTCAGCCAAAAGCTGAGGGGCAACAGTAACAGTCGAGCGTAAATCTTCGCCGGAATCTTTGCGTAGCCGACAATCCACACCGCCAGCCAAAGGGCGATCGCCCCCTGAACCCAAGGTGCAGACCCATAACCGAGAATAAAGAGAACGGCGGCAAAACTCAACTTATGCTCGGGCGGCAAGTGTCGAAGTCGGTTGGTATAGACGAGAGAATCAATCTGATGGTGCATCAGCCTCCAGCCGCGTCCGCCGTAATTGCCGCCAGGAAATCGTTTCCCAGAGCGTTCGGAGATTTATCATTCTTTGCCAGATGGTTTGCGCTCCGTTCGTCCTCGATAAAACCCGATCGCGTAGCCGATAACCCCCGCACCGATGGCAGCTTGAGAAACAAACAGCAAACTTTCGATTTCACCACTCGGCGGCTCGAACACCGCTTCAAACCAGGGTTCGTAGTCCGGCTGAATTTCGCCAATCGCTTCTTCCGCTTCGCCGTCAGCCCCACCGTATTCGCCTTTCACGAAAATCAGGGGAAGTACCGCCAGGGCAATTACCGCAAACACGATAAGCCAGTTTCCTTGTTTTTGGGGTTTTTGTCTATATTGCGTTTCCATCTCCTAAGCTCCTGTTTTCAAAACCTTCAACGTCTGCAATTCATCGGTGGCGTAGGATTGCAGCCAATTCCAAACCAACACCGTCAGGAGACCTTCGCTGATGGCGAGGGGAATTTGGGTAAGGGCAAAAATCCCCGCGAACTTCACGAAGGCGGCGACGAAACCCCCACTGGCGGCGGGGAAAGCCAAAGCCAGTTGAATTGAGGTGACGATGTAAGTCACCAGACCTCCCAGAGCCGCAGCGAGGAACACGGCCAGTTTTTGCTTATCGCTGTTGGCAAAGAGGCGATAGACGCCGTAAGCTACCCAAGGGCCGACGATCGCCATCGAAAAGACGTTCGCGCCTAATGTCGTCAAACCGCCGTGAGCTAACAATACTGCCTGGAAAATCAGGACGAGACTACCGAGAACCGTCATCACCGACGGCCCGAACAGAACGGCTCCCAATCCCGTCCCCGTGGGGTGGGAACAGCTCCCCGTCACTGAGGGGATTTTCAAGGCGGAGAGGACGAAGCTAAAGGCTCCGGCTAGAGCCAGTAACAGTTTGAGTTCGGGATTTTCGCGAGCAATGCGAGCCAGCGATCGCAATCCCAAAATGAAAAATGGTAGAGAGACAATCCACCAAAACACAGCCCAGCCAACGGGTAAAAATCCTTCCATGATGTGCATGGCTTGGGCGGGTGGAGCGACTCCCACAACTAGGTAAAGGCTCAAAGCCGCCATCGCGACTAACTGTAAGATGCGAGGGTTTAGCTTCATTGATGATTCCTGAAATGCCTGAAATGGTAGATGTGAATGGGTTTAGGTAGCTTGAAACTGGCGAAGGTCTGTTCGACCTCGATCGGCGATGTTGAATTTTTAGTCTCGATGCGCGATCGATCGAGACGGTCGTCAAAACAGCAATTTCTGCTAATGCGCGAAGTTGCCAAGATGAGGGGACTCATCCAAGCTCAACGCTAATGTTTTTAACCGACCCGTCTGATGCCAAACTTCTCTACTCGTCTCGGAGTTTTGTAGGGATACTCCAAGCACGACTCAATGGCGATCGCTTAAATTCTAAATTGCTGATCATCCGTACCTCGCAGATGTTGAAAACGATAAACTCCATATCGGTGGGCATTCTGACTGAGAAAAAGAGAGGGTTTGGTATTCGGCAAAAACTCTCAGGGCGGATTCCTTAGATGCCAAAACTGAGCTTTTCAACCTTCCACTCTTTTTCATTACAGCTGCGGGACAGTGGCAGATTCGCACTGCTCTTTCCCCGTTTCCTCTAAGGGCTGCTCTTCCTTAGAACCGATAATCTTCCACATCCTATCATTGAAGAAACCTTATCGAGCCTTCGAGATCCGAAAATCAACGGATCGCGATCGTTTTCGATGAGGGGAGGTGCGATTCCATTCCCTCTATCGAAATCCCCGGCATTGCCCAAGTCAAAGCCTGCCAAGACATAGCCTGGGCGATGAGGTCAACCAAGGAGTCGTAGGATCGATCGGCTGTAGCCGCCAAGGAAGCCAAAATTTACTAAGTGCGATCTCAGTGATGAATTTATACTTCGCCAGATTGAGAAATGCTGTATATCGATTGTTTAGGGTTCTAATAGTTTAGGGTTCTAATGGCAGACCAACTGACTCGCGATTCCTGGAAAACTGTTCTCAAAAATCCCGTTCCGCTTCTCCCGTTCCCGGTTCGTTCTGAGAACTTTCTGAAGTTGGATCCTCAAAACTATTTGCCGACATCGAATAAGGCGACTCTACTTTAAAATACCCCGACGCTTTCAGCGTATCCCTCAACGTCGGATATTCCGTCGTCATCCCAAACGTCGCCGGGGTCACCGGGTCGGTATAGGTAAAGTGGCGTTGCTTGAGGCAATATTCATCCCAAGACGACATTTGAATGCGGAATAAGGTAATAAAAATATCCGCCAAAAGGGGCGTCAGGGGAATGCGAAAAACAATACTTTTATTCACTGCCGCACAAATTTCTTCAACCGCTTGGTCTACGGTCATCGCGGCATTTCCCAATACGAACGGACGGGACGGTTCGGGGGGATTTTCCACTAAATGCAGGACGATTTTAGCGATATCGCGGGCGTGAATGAAGTGAAAACTGCCCTCGGCTTTAAAAAAGCGAATTAAATTAATCCATTTGAGGACTTGTGGCACTCCTGCAGTTAAATGAGACAGGGGTTTTTGTTCGTCCCCACCAAAGACCAACGTGGGATAAAGAGTCGTAATTCGAGAGGCGAGGGGCAAACGACTGAAACGGCGAATGCAGTCGAATTTAGAGCGGATGTAATCGGTGCCGAGTTGTCCGGCTTCTCTTAACAATTCGTTATTGCGATCGAGAATACTCGCCGTCGAGAAATAAATCACTTGTTCGCAAACCTCCGGATCGAGCAGTTCGATTAAACGGAGGGTTTTGAGAACGTTGACATCGAAAACTTCCTGACTTCCTCCCCACGCCGTAGCGGCTAAAATAGCAATGTCAATAGTCGCGAGTAGATCCTTATAACGATCGATGTCGCGCATATCGGCTTTAATGATTTCGATACCGGAACGCGCTTCGAGATCGACACGCAATTTTTCGGGATCGCGCACGAGCAAAAAGAGTTCGTAGTCGGTTTCTTGAATGAGCGTTTCGACTACGTAGTGACCGATGCAGCCACTAGCACCAGTGACTAAAATCCGCTTGGGTTTATAGTATGAGGAAAACACAGGAGGTCTAGGGCTAAATAAAGGTGTGTGAAGTTAGAGAGGAAAGTAAATGAAGGCGCCGTTTAACGTTTAGATTTTAGAGGCTGACGGCTGATTTGTCACCGAAAGTTTTGGCCGTAAAGTTCGTGGCGAACAGCGAATTACGTCAATTGACCTCCAAATTCGCCATTCGCCTTTGACTGAAAATTTCGGTTGCTTTGGAGTTAACTACCCCATACACCCTAAATTGGGGGTTTTCAGGCACGAACGGCAAGGAGTTTGTCGGCTTGTTTGGCGGTTTCAAAGAAAAAGGCGGCGTTTTCTTCGGGGGTACCGGGAAGAATGCCGTGACCCAGATTCAAGATATGGCCTTGATTGCCTGCTTTGCGAATCGTATCGAGGATGCGATCGCGGATGAACTCCTGGGATCCAAACAAGACGCACGGATCGATGTTACCTTGGACGCCGATCTCGGGACCGAGACGCTTGCGGGCGTCGGCCATATCCACGGTCCAATCGACGCTGACGATATCGACGCCGGATTGACCCATGCGTTCCAGGATGCCCGCACTGCCACTAATGTAGAGGATTAACGGCGTATCGGGGTGAGTGGCTTTGACCTGTTCGATGACCCGTTTTTGATAGGGCAGGGCGAAGGTGTCGTAGTCTTGGGGACTGAGTTGACCCGCCCAGGAGTCGAACATCTGTACGACTTGGGCGCCGCAATCGATTTGATAGCGCACGTAAGTGGCGATCGAGTCGGCAATTTTGCCTAAAAGGCTATGTAACATCTCGGGGTTGGAGAAGGCCATCCCTTTGATAATTTTGTAATCTTTAGAGGATTTACCTTCGATCGCGTAAGCCGCCAGGGTCCACGGCGCCCCGACAAATCCCAATACTGCTGCTCGATTGCCGACTTCTTGACGCAAGGTTTGTAAAATCGTGCGGATGAAGGGCAAGGAGGCTTCGGGATCGAGGGGATGGACGTTCTCGACTTGTTCGGCGCTGCGAATCGGCGGATCGATGATCGGGCCTTTGCTTTCGACGATATCGAAGGGAATGCCCATTCCCGGCAGGGGAGTCAAAATATCGGAAAATAGGATCACGCCGTCGGGTTGAAAGGCGCGAAAGGGTTGCAGGGAAATCTCGATCGCCAAGTCCGGATTTTCGGAGCGCTCGCGAAATGAGGGATATTTCTGCCGCAATTCCCGATAAGCTTTCATATAACGTCCGGCCTGCCGCATCATCCATACAGGGGGACGGTCTAATTTTTCACCACGTGCTGCCCTTAATAGATAGGGAATCTGGCTTGATTCAGCCATCTAATGTTCACCTTAAACGTTCTTAAATGCCATTGTTCAGCTTACCACTGAGCGATTGTGATTTGATGCCTTGTTTCGCCGAGTTGGAAGCCGAACTAAGGCTTACCACGAGTTGGCTAATTTAGCAGATTTTGTAATGTTTTTTAACCCGATCGCCCGTGTCCAAAGGCCAACACGCCGCGATCGCCGTCTAACTCTACCGGGACGCCGACGGGAAGGGCCGCATTGGGGCCGTCGTGACCGAAGGGCAAGTCGGAAACTACGGGAATCCCTAAATCGGACAGGCGATCGCGCAGGACTTCGGCCACGGTAAAACTCGGCAATTTGGCCAATTCGTCGCACTGGCTGAACCGTCCCAGGGCAATCCCGGCGACGCGATCGAAGATCCCTTGCATCCGCCATTGGGTCAAGAGGCGATCGAGGCGGTAGGGCGCTTCGCCCACATCTTCGAGGGCGACGATCGCCCCGTCTAAGGGCGCTTCGGCGGCGGTTCCCAACAGGTGAGTGGCCACGGTTAAATTGGCGGGAACTAAGACCCCGCAAGCGCTTCCGCCTCCCCACCCCCGTCCCTGAAGGGGCGCGATCGCCCGTCCGCCGACGACATCGAACAAGCGCGCGATCGACCAGTCCGGTTCCTGGGGCAGGGTCGTCAGTACCGGACCGTGAACCCCGCCGATCCCCTGACCCCACAAACTCCACAACAAAGCCGTGATATCGGAAAACCCGATTAACCATTTCGGCGATGCGATCGGTTCCCACTGCCACCGTTCGAGCAAGCGCGCCCCACCGTACCCCCCTCGGGCGCAGAGAATCCCGCGACAGTCCGGATCGGCCCACGCCCGTGCCAGTTGCTCGCGGCGATCGCGATCGTCCCCGGCGAGATACCCCCAGCGTGCATCGTACCCGGGGCATAATTCGACGCGAAACCCGCGCGATCGCCAAATTTCTAGTCCTTTTTCCAGGATTTCCGGTTCTTTGAGACAACCACTCGGGGCGATAACTCTGAGTAAGTCTCCCGGTTGTAAGGGCGGGGGAAATAAGGGCATATTGTGGAATTTTAGCGTTTAGAGTTCACATAGACACGATTCTCAATTTCCGACGCCTTCAAGCCCCAAGCAAATCGTAAAACCATTTTTCCATGCGATCGCCCATCGCACTGACGGAAAATTGGCCTTCAGCGCGATCGCGGCAGGTGCGGCGGTCGAGGCGATCGAGCTGGCTAATCGCCTCGACCAAACCTTCGACGGAATCGGGTTCGACTAACCACCCCGTTTCGCCATCGCTGACAATTTCTGCCGGACCGCCGCGACGGTAGGCGATCGCCGGAACGCCGCAGGCGAGGGCTTCGACCACCACATTACCGAAGGCTTCGACCCAACGGGGAGTGACCAAGAGGGCGCGGCTGCGTCCTAATTCCCGTTGCAATTGTTTCGTTTCGAGAAAGCCGCAATAGGCGATCGCCGCATCGGGGTAGGTCTCGCGGATCTCGTGCCAATAATCTTTATCTTGCAAGTATCCGAAAATTTTTAAGGGGATTCCGCTCTTTTGTGAGGCGGCGACGGCATCTTCCAAACCCTTTTCGGGAGAAATCCGACCGACCCAGGCGAGGGTATGGTCCGGAGTTTCGCAAAACTCGTAAGCACCAAAGTCAAACCCGTTGAACAGACAGCGACAGCGATCGCCAAAGCTAAAGGTTGCCGCTTGCGCTCGCGAATGAACCCCAATACTGCCGGGGAAAGCGATCGCGACTCTTTCAATAATTTCATCCATGACGTCGCTGAGGGATCCCATGCTGACCAGATGGGCGATCGGGCGCTGAAAGAACGGGGTCAAATAGAAGGGCAACCAGTCGTATGCAAAGTTACAAATCAGATCGAACTCACTTTGTCGCGATCGCGCCACTTCCCAGAGATTGGCGAGGACGGAATGAGCCGATAAAGTGACGGGGGTCTGGCGTCCCTGAGTTTGGGCGGTAGGCTGTAGTTCTCCCGGAATTTGGGCGATCGGCAAGTCGCCGAGGTCGGATCCTTCCGGGGCGAGGATGGTTAAGTGATGTCCGCGCCGTTGCAATTCGGTGGCGATATTGCGTAAAGTCAGCTCGACGCCGCCGCCGAGTCCGGAACCGAGCGGACCGACGGGAGTTGAAACGAAGAGCAATTTTAAAGAATGGGGGGGATTGACCGAGGGCATGAGGGATCGAACGGAATCGAGAGCGAGTCAACTCGACTTAGGGAATATCTTCGGGAGCTTCGGGAGGATGGCTCCAACTGGGCAATGCGGAGCGGCTTTCGAGATCGGCGCGCCCTTGAAAGCGGGTCAATTGACTGACGGCCCAGGTGGCTGCCTGACGGACCTCTTCATCGGTATCGTCAACGGCGTGCTGTAGGAACTGACTAATTTGCAAGACTAAGTCGTAAAACAAGGTGATGTCGCGGATGGCGTTTTTGCGAACGTCGGGATTGCGATCTTTGAGGGCTACGCTCAAGCCGCGATTCATCGGTTGGAGAACGCGGGTGCCAATTTTGGCGATCGCGGCGACGATCGCGCTGCGCTGCTGAGAATCACACTCTACCATCAAATTGACCAACGGTTCGATCGCCCGCGAATCGCCACACTGGGTCAACTCCCAAATGATTTTGGAGCGTTTTTGGGGATCGCAGCGTTGCAATTCGGCGATCAGTGCTTCGACTCGATCGATGTTGGGCCGGGAGTGGGTTGGCTCGACCCTCACCGGAGTGGCGGGAGGCGTCGGCATTGGTGCGGGGGGCTGGGACGTCCCCGAAGTCATGGGGGAGAGGTCCGATCCGGCAACATCGTTGTAGCCATTGAGTCCGCCATCGATGGGAGGAGGGGGAGAAGGGGGCGGCGGTTTGGAAAAAATCTGCGGAGCCTGGGGTAAATTGAGGGGGCGATCGTCCTGGTCGGAGGCTTCGCGATCGCTCGGTGGGGCTTTCTCGTCCGGGATCTCCTCCGACTCTCCGAGGTCGAGATCTTTGTGGGCGAGTTCGTCGTCGAAGGCTTCGGTTTCCAAGGGGTCGTCTTCTTCTAAGGGGCGGGTCAGCCAGTAGAAGGCGCCGACAAAGGCTCCCGCCGCGAGCAGGGTTCCGAATCCGAGGACGGCCCACCAGAGGAGTTCTTTTTTAGAGCGGCTTTTTTTGGGTTTGGGGCGCTCCGACTCGGAGTCGTTCTGAGCGATTCGCGTCGGCGAGAGGGGTTCGGAAGACGATCCGACGCCCACGGTGGTGCCATCCGCACTCAAGGCGGAATTTTCCGGAGTGAGGGGGGCAATTTCTCCTGGGGTGACAACGGATCCCATCCCTCGACCCTCTGTGGAAGGGGTGGCGAACGATGTCCTCACGAGGGAACTTTCGACGATCCCAAGACAGGTGAAACTGGCGAGTAAGAAGAGGTGGCGCTTTAACGTCATAAACGGATGGAGGGTGAGGAGATGCAACCAGCCTTCTCTGATGAAAGAGTGACGACCAGCTAGCCCATTCCTACCCGTTATAAACCCGATCGCGCCAGGACACAATGTTTTGAGGGTCGAGGCGATCGCCTCCCGTGGAGTGGCGAAAGATTTAGGAAGTCATTTCGGTCTCGGATTGAGAGAGGCCAATCTGAACCGGGAGTTCCACAGGTTTGGAGGGGTGCTTGTGAGTGCGGGCGATCGGTTCGCGATCGCCTTTGGCGAAGCCCTGTTTCTGAGCCAGCTTGGACATCAACACTTCGCGCTGGTTGATGATGTAGATGCTAACTAGAGTGAGCAGCACTCCCGCCCACTGTAACCCTGAAAGGGTTTCTGAAAGTAAAAGATTGCCAAAGAAAAGAGCAAAAACGGGGGTTAGGAAAGTCAGCGCACTCAAACTGGTGAGATTTCCTTGAGAGGCGAAGTAAAAGAATACACCGTAGGCGATCGCGCTCCCGAACACGGTGGCATAGCCCAGTGACAACCAACCGTACAGGTCAATATTAACCCACTGTTGCGATTCGCTGACTCCCGAGAGCACCCATAAGGGTAATCCACCGAGGATCATGTGCCATCCGGTCGCCACGATCGGATCGACGTGTTTGCAGACGAAACGGACGCTGACCGTGCCTGCGGCCATTGACAGGGCGGCCAGCAGCATCAACCACTCACCGTTATTGAATAATTGCAACAGCAGCGATCGCCCCCACTCGAAATGGTTCACATCGGCGATCGTCAGGGGAATTTCTCCGTTCCCCAGACTGCGGGCGAAGCCCAAAATCCACTCGTCGGGCAAGCCAATCGCGGCAATTCCGACGACGCCGAGACCGAGACCGATCGCCCCCAACCAGCCGATGGTTTCGCCGAACAGCCACGCCGACAATAAGGCGACGGCGATCGGTTGGGAGTCGATCATCACCGAACCCAACCCGGCCCCCGTGCGGACTAACCCTTCGGCGAGAAACCCTTGAAACAGGGTGCCGTCGATCGCCGCAAACAAGCCGATCCACAACCAAGCTTTCAGGGTTTGCGGTTGTTGGCGACCTTGCCAGGCGGCGACGAGCAAGACGAGAATCCCCGCCGGAATCAAGCGAGTACCCGCCAAAAACAGGGGCGTGGTTTCGGGGATAGTACTTTTCATGGCGACCATTGCCGTTCCCCACAGGAAGAAGGGACTGAGCAAGAGCAGCCAACGCAGGGGGGTTTGGGTAAGAATCGTTCGGTTTTGCATAGACGTTATCAAGTTCGATCGAACACTCGGCAATCAAGCCAACAGGCGCGCGCCGTCCCAGCACGGCCCTGAGAAATTTGCCCAATTCTAGTGACGTTCTCCCGACGCTGACCTATGCGCTTCGCGCAGGCTTCGCCAACGGTACAGCGCGGGCTTCACCGGATCGCTCCAGCGACTACCTGCTTCGTTCGGTCTTGTCTAGGCAATGCCTCCGACCGAACCCGTCCACAGGCGATTTCATCAGCCGTGAGACCCACGACTGAGAGGCCACGATTGCGAATAACTTGAGCGCTGGCAACATCTCTGGGCTTGATGGAACCGCATTCACCGCAATGGTGAATGCGGTCTTTTAGTTCCTTGCGGACTTGAGCCCCACACTCAGGGCATTCCTGGCTGGTGCCTCTAGGGTTGACCTGGCCGTAGTAGACACCACGCTTCCAGCACACCCACGGCAGCACAATGTTGACGAACTGACCCAAGCCAGCATCAACCATGTGTTTGCCGAGGAAGCCCTTAGCGAGTGTCCTGAAGTCCAAGTCTTCAACAAATATTATCCCGGCTCGATCGCAGAGATGATGAGCCAGCTTAAACTGCCAGTCCAGACGGTAATTCGCAATATTTTCGTGAACTCGACCGATCCGCTCGATGAGCTTGAGCCAGTTTTTCGACCCCTTCTGCTTCCCTTTTAGCCTACGTTGCAGCGATTTCAGCTTGCGGTGCAGCTTATTGAAGAAACGAGGACGAGAAACCTGCTCGCCATCAGAGGTGGATAGGAAATACTCCAGACCCACATCCAGCCCCAGGGCATGGCCTTCTGGCGGGATGTCGGGTACATCAACGTCAGCTTTTAGAATCAGCATGACGTACCAGCCTGAATGCTTCCGCACGACCCGAACAGCTTTCAGATCGAAGCCCTCTGGGATGGGGCGATGCAAGTTGATAGGCACCTGGCCGATCTTTGGCAGCTTAATACTGTTGCCATCAATCGCCTCGCCCTTCATCTGCGGAAACAGAAATGACCGCATCCGACCAAATTTCTTGAACCGAGGAAACCCAGTTCGCTTTTGGTGGAATGCGACGAAAGCAGCATCAACCCTCCCCATGACATCCTGAAGCACCTGAGAATGAACTGCCTTGAGTTCGGGGTTCGTTTTCTTGGCTTCAGTTAATGCCTTTTTCTGGTGGTAGTAATCGGGATATGGGGCGTTAGCTGGGATGATGTACTCCTTCTGGAGAGTGCAAGCATTGACCGAGCACTTCCGACTGCCGATCCAGTCCTTGCGCTCTCCGACCGCATAGTTGTAGACCTGGCGGCAAGTCTCCAGCCAATTCAGCATCTGGAGTTCTTGTTCGAGATCTGGGTAAATCCGGTATGAGTAGGTCAATACAAGCATGTAGGTATTATAACTTAGGAGAAACAGCAATGTTCCCTAGAAAATCGCGAAAGAGTATGGCGACTCCGTTCCACTCCATCGCCTCGGCTTTCATCCCGATACTCACGCTTCGCGTAGAGTGCGGGGCTTCCCGCCGATTAAGCTAAATTATGTATTTATGTTAAGCGATCGCCCTGGGGAAAGTGCAACGCCTCCCTCGCAATAGGGCAAACTAGAATTGAGCGCGATCTCGTCGATGTCAATCCCTCGTCGAGGCGCGATCGCTTCAACCCAGCGCACTCGCCAGCCCAATTTTTCCTCTGGAAACAGGTGACTCGCTCGATCCATCCATCATTGATTTGCTTAATTGCCCATGATTTGGCCCTTTAGAAAATTCCGTAAAAAAATTGCCCGCATTGAAGTCACCGGATTGATTGCCGGAACCACGCGCAAAAAAGTTCTCGAAGCGCTCAAAACCGTCGAAGAACGAAAATTCCCCGCCTTGTTGTTACGGATTGACAGTCCGGGAGGAACCGTCGGCGACTCCCAAGAAATTTACAACGCCCTCAAGGAGTTGGGTAAAAAGATCAAAATTGTGGCCAGCTTTGGCAATGTTTCGGCATCGGGGGGCGTGTATATCGGTATGGGCGCCCACCATATCGTGGCCAATCCCGGTACGATTACGGGCAGCATCGGCGTCATCTTGCGCGGCAATAATTTAGAACGCCTGCTCGATAAAATCGGCGTTTCGTTTAAAACGATTAAATCCGGTCCGTATAAAGATATCTTGTCATTCGATCGCGAACTGACCGAGCCGGAAAAATCGATTTTGCAAGAGTTAATCGATACGAGTTACAACCAGTTCGTGCGGACCGTCGCCGAAGCCCGCAATCTCGAAATCGAAACCGTCAAATCCTTTGCCGACGGGCGGATTTTCACCGGGGAGCAAGCCTTGGAACTCGGGGTCGTCGATCGCGTCGGGACCGAAGAAGAAGCACGACGGTGGGCGGCGGAATTAGTCGGACTCGATCCGGAGAAAACCAGTTGTTTTACCCTGGAAGAACGCAAACCTTTACTCGCCCGGATCGTCGGACAAACCCAGGTCGCCCCTCGGGTATCGGCAGGTCTAAATTGGTTAGAATTTGAGCTGTCTCACAGTGGACATCCGTTGTGGCTGTACAGACCTTAAGGGGGGATTGGGGGAGCGCGCCCTCGGCTGAGGCTGACGAAGTTCCCCGGATCTGGGCGGACTGGGAGCCTTGGCGCCCGATCGCGGGAGCCCCCGAGTCCGCGCAACCCGATCGCTGACAATTGAGAAAAAATGGAGGATTTTGGCGTGGAGTGGAGAGTTCGCGCGATTCGTGGAGCGACAACTGCTTCGGCGAACACAGTAGAAGCCATTCGCGAGGCAGTGACCGAATTGCTCGACGAATTGGAGAAACGCAATCAGATCGAGCCGGAAATGACGATCAGCGCGATTTTTTCGGTGACGAAAGATTTGGATGCGATTTTCCCGGCGGCGATCGCGCGTCAGCGTCCCCACTGGGAAAATGTGCCCTTGTTGGACGTGCAGCACATGCACGTGGTCGGTGACTTAGAACGGTGCATTCGGTTTTTGATTCACGTCAACCTCCCCGCATCCCACCTCGAAGTTCACCACCCGTACTTGCGGCAGGCGAAGAATCTCAGACCGGACTGGAGTTTTTCCCGAGTCGGATCTTAAAATCCGTGCGGGGGTGGGGGTTCCTCGATGAGAACCTCCTTCCCCGCCGGGGACTCGACCGATAAAAATGGGGGAGGGAGGCGCGATCGCCCCACCTTCCCCCGGTTCGCGTCGGCGCTGCGGCTGGCTCGAACCTTGACAGATATTCAAAAATATGCTACTTAATTTCCGGTTTGCTCTCAGGGCGGTGGTGGTGAAAGCGGATGCCGAGAAAAATGTCGTAGAGGAAACTCCAAAAGTCTTTTCCTTGTAAGAGTCCGAGGGATTGATGGCAGCCTTTCGCTTCCAAAAGCGGTTTCGTCGCCCAATACGCACTTTGGTACTTGTACCAGGGAATCGAAGGCCACAAATGATGGATGAGGTGGTAATTCTGACCCAAAATTAATAAATTCAACACCGGACTCGGATAGACCCGAGCATTTTTCCAGCGATCGCGTTCTTTAAACGGTCGATGGGGCAAATAGTCGAAAAACAACCCTAAAGCCAGACCGACGACTAAAGCCGGACAGAACCAGAAATTGAGAATATAGCCGAGAAAATCATACTGACAGGCGATCGCGATCGCCCCGACCACGACCAAACGGCTTAAAAACCATTCCAGCAGCTCGTAATTGCGCCACAAGCGACGTTTGAAGAAAAAGATTTCGTGGTAAAAAAAGCGCGCCGCAATCAACCACAAAGGGCCGCCCGTCGAAACAAAATGATCCGGATCGTTATCCGGATCGTTGACGTGGGCGTGATGTTGCATGTGAACCCGGGTAAACACCGGAAACGCAAAGCCCAACATCAACGCACTGCCGTGACCCAAGATCGCATTCATGAGGCGATCGCGGTGTGCCACATGATGAGAGGCATCGTGAATCACCGTTCCCGCCATGTGCAGGGCCACGACATTAATGAAAAAACAACACCATCCCGGCCAGTGGAGCTGCCAATACCCCAACGTCGATAGCAGCACTAACCCCACCGCCGCAAAAAACATCAGCAGTGTGGGATTGAAGTCCTCTGGAGGACCGAGAAACTCTTTAGGCACCCTCAGTGGCGGCGTCGCCTCTGACATGTTCTTCTTTACTCCTTTCAACGAATCCTCGGATAATGTACAATAAGCATCTTCAAATATAAAGTTTTGTGAATCCGCGTGTCTAATCTGGATGAAAATATAAGTAGTATTTATAAATTCGCGGTCTTTTGGTCAAGTCGTCGAAACTAGACCGACCCAAAATCAGCTCGGGACTGTACCTGAGTCAGTTCGGTCCTCAAGCGTAAAAAATAGACCCCAGAAACAACAAGATTCCGTCTTATCTACCTCCCGATTTGAGTTAATGCAATTGCGAAACTGTCCGCGTCGAACCAAGATCGTAGCAACAATCGGTCCGGCCACCAGCCAACCGGATATTCTCCGAGAACTGATCGAAGCAGGCGCTACGACGCTCCGCCTCAACTTTTCCCACGGGACCCACGAAGACCATCAGCGCAATATCCGGCTGATTCGGCAAACCTCCTTCGAGCTCAACCAGCCCGTGGGCATTTTACAAGACTTGCAAGGGCCAAAAATTCGTCTCGGTCGGTTCGAGCAAGGGTCGATCTACCTCCAAAAAGGCGATCGCTTCATCCTCACCAGTCGCGAAGTCCCCTGTACCCAAGAGATCTCCTCCGTCACCTACGAACCCCTCGCCGACGAAGTTCCCGAAGGCGCCACGATCTTGCTCGACGACGGACGGGTCGAAATGCGCGTCGAAAAAGTAGACCGAGTCACCCGCGAACTCCACTGCATCACCGTCGTCGGCGGTACCCTCTCCAACAGCAAAGGGGTCAACTTCCCCGGGGTCTACCTCTCCGTCAAAGCCCTCACCGATAAAGACCGCGAAGACCTGCTCTTCGGACTCGATCAAGGGGTCGATTGGGTCGCCTTGAGCTTCGTGCGCAACCCCCAAGACATCCTCGAAATCAAAGAACTGATTTCCAGCACGGGCAAACACGTCCCCGTGATTGCCAAAATCGAAAAACACGAAGCCGTCGAACAAATGGAAGCCATTCTTCCCCTGTGTGACGGCATCATGGTCGCTCGCGGCGATTTAGGCGTCGAAATTCCCGCCGAAGAAGTGCCGATCGTCCAAAAACGGCTGATTGCGACCTGCAACCACCTCGGCATCCCGGTGATCACGGCGACCCAAATGCTCGACAGTATGGTTCACAGCCCCCGGGCCACCCGCGCCGAAATTTCCGACGTCGCCAACGCCATTCTCGACGGGACCGATGCGGTGATGCTCTCCAACGAAACCGCCGTGGGCAAACATCCCGTCGAAGCCGTGCGTACTATGTCGCGCATCGCCACGCGCATCGAACGGGATCAGGCGATCGGTCAAACCAGCCTCTCCGATACCGGGCGATCGATTCCCAACGCCATCAGCCAAGCGGTCGCCAAAATCGCCAAACAACTCGACGCGGCGGCGATCATGACCCTCACCAAAACCGGGTCCACTGCCCGCAACGTCTCCAAATTCCGCCCGCAAACCCCGATTCTGGCGGTGACCCCTCACGTGGATGTCGCCCGCCAACTCCAGCTCGTCTGGGGGGTCAAACCCCTGCTGGTCCTCGATTTACCCTCCACCGGGCAAACCTTCCAAGCGGCCCTCGGCGTCGCCCAAGAAAAAGATATGCTCTCCGAGGGCGATCTCGTGGTCATGACCGCCGGAACCTTGCAAGGGGTGTCCGGTTCCACCGACTTAATCAAAGTCGAAGTGGTCACCGCCGTCCTCGGTAAAGGGGTCGGCTTGGGTCAAGGGTCCGTAAGCGGTCGGGCCCGGGTCGCTCAAAGTGCTTTAGAAGTCGGCAACTTCAATCCCGGCGAAATTCTGGTGGTTCGCAAAACCAATGCGGAATTTGTCGAAGCGATGCGTAAAGCGTCCGGGGTGATTACAGAAGACGAAAGCCTCACCAGTCACGCGGCAGTGATCGGCTTGCGCTTGGGCCTCCCCACCATTGTCGGGGTCAAAAACGCCACTCAACTGATTCGGGAAGGGGCAATTTTGACCCTGGATATGGAACGCGGTTTAGTCTATTCCGGGGCGGTGGGTTCGGCGCCGACGGATACGGTGTTGACGCCGTAGGGATGGCAGAACCTCGGAACGCGGTAGGGCGGGCGATCGGACCCGCCATCCAACATCCAACATCTAAAACCTAAAATCCCCTCACGGGCAACTCAATTTTAGACGGATAACGCCGATCGCGCCGGATCGTTAAGGTCGGGTGACCGGAGGCGGGATAGCGGGCGAAGGTGTCCGCATCGTGTCCGGCGATCGCCACGCGCAAGCGATGGCCTTTTTTCAACAAGACGGAAATGGGGAATAACGAAAACGACACTTCCGTTACCTCTCCCGGTTTTAACGGCATTCCCGCTTCTCTCTCGAAGGAATGATAGGGACCGAAAACCCGATAAGGGGGCGTTTCCGAGGAAATTTGACGGTGAAGGGCGCGCAATTGTCCTTCGCTGAGATAGGTCACCCGATCGCCCTCGTCTACGTCCTCTAAATAGGCGTAGAATGCCCCGTCAGTGGCCGTGGAACTCAAATAAAGGGTAATCGCCGGATCTCCGGTAATTTCCACGTCCTCGGTCAAAGGAGGGCTGGTATAGGTCAACAAGTGGCGGTCGGCGTCGGCGCGATCGCCGTAAACCACATCTTTCCCCCCGGCTTGGGTATGCCAGCGATTGTCCGTTCCTGTGGTCGCCGCAAAATCCACCGCGTAGGTATCGGCGGCGCGATCGCCCCTCGGGGCCTCGGGACTCAAACCGCCATCCGGCGCCAAATACCACGATCTCAGCTCCACCCCTTCCGGCGGCCATACCGTGGTCCGCTTCCACTCGTCGGCCCCTACGGTGTAATACCGAATTTCTGAGGGCGGCGGGGTCGTTTCGGCGTCATCTTGGAGATACGCATCGAAAAACGCCGTTAACTCTTCCAATTGTTCGGAAAACGGCGGGTCTACGAAGTGTCGCGGCGGATTGTACGGGTTCGAGTCGAAATTCCCCCCATGATTCCACGGACCGATCGTCACGGTTTGGGGATTGTCGTAGGTAAAAAAGCGACTGAGGGCGCCGCTAGCCGTACCCGCATCGAACCAACTGCCTCGGGCAAAGATTGCGATTCCCGACTCGGAAATCTCCTCTTGGAAGTGATAGGGGCTAAAGTCTACTAGAGTATCGCCACGATCGCCGAAGGGGTCGTCGCGATAGGTGATGTCTTTCGCCGCCTCGTAGACGTTCAAATTCTGCCGACGTTCGGCGATCGCCGCCTTCAGCAGTTCCCCGTCCGTATCCTCATCCACGGGCTTAACCCCCGTCACCACCGCTTTCGCCGCCTCGCAACTTTCCCCGGTCAGCTTTTGAATGACGCAGATAAACGAGCGATCGTTGGCATCGAGAACCTGATTGCCGTCACTCCACTGACGGACGAACCACTCGTTAAAAACACCGCCGGGAAAGGCGAGTTGGGTGTAGGGGTCGAAGTTGTTAAATTGGACGGCGATCGCCTTAAGCGGTTCCGGGTGGTGGGCCGCGAGTAACTCCGTCGCATTGCCTTCGTAAGAAATTCCAAAACTGCCCACTTTACCGTTAGACCAGGGCTGACGCGCGATCCACTCGACGATCTCCGCGTAGTCCTCGATCTCGCGTTCGGACCACGGGTGAGGACGGCTACCGAAGGAGGCCCCACTCCCGCGCCCATCGACGATGACCAGGGCGTAACCCGCCTCGTTCCAGCGTCGGGCGTCTCCGTAGTTGGGATCCGATTCCATGGGTAAGTCCACTAAACCGAACGATCGCCAGTAGCGGGTCATCCGCATGACCGTCGGGATGCGGGCGTCCGGTTTCAAATCGGCGGGTAACCACAAATCGAGGGCGATTTTGGTTCCGTCACTCATGGGAACGTAAAGGGCTTGGTTACGGGGCAGGTCGAAGGCGAAACCGACTTGAAACGGGACTTGCGCGCCCAAGAGGGCAAGAATTAGCCCCAAGGCGCAAAAAAAGGCATACAGTCGGCGCGATCGCCGCTTAAAAGGCTGTGGATGCTGCATTTCCCCTGTTGAGATGGCGCGTGAGATGGCGCGATGCGAGATAAAGTTTAACCCGAATGCGGTCGTTTTCCCGGGCGATCGCCCGTGGGCAATTGCTCCCCAAAGGTTAGAATCGACGGCAGGCGATCGTCCGATTCTCGAAAAAGTCCCTCGAAATTGTCATTATTTCCAGGGTAAATCCGGTCGTTTATCCGGTTAGTCTTCTTGTCATTAATTGAATTATTTCCTTCATTAACCCATGCTCGACAATCCAAAACAAATTTTCGGTTGGGTGATGTACGATTGGGCCAACTCAGCTTATGTCACCACGATCGTCGTCGCCGTTTTACCCGCCTATTTCGCCTCTGTCGTCGTCCCTTCCGAAGGATTGAAATTTGCAGGAACTTATTACAGCGCCACCTCAATTTGGGGGTTGATGGTCAGTGTTTCTGCTTTCTTTGTTTTTCTGTTCGCCCCAATTTTAGGCGCAATCTCCGACTTTTCCGCCGCCAAGAAAAAGTTTATGATGGTGTTTTGTTACACCGGAAGTCTTGCCGCCATTTTACTGTTTTTCTGCGGACAAGGCGATATTTTAGCGACAATATTTTTATTCATTATTGCTCAAATTGGTTTTGTGGCGGCCAATATTTTTTACGATGCCTTTTTACCCCAAATTGCATCGGAAAATAAATTAGATTGGATCTCGGGAAAAGGCTTTGCATTCGGATATGTCGGCGGCGGCGTGCAGTTCGCGATCGCCCTGTTACTAATTGCCAAACATGCTACTTTCGGTCTATCTGCCGAATTCGCCGCCCGCTTGGCGATGTTAATGGCTGCTTTATGGTGGGGCGGTTTTGCTTTAATTACTTTTTTCACCTTAAAAGAAGCTCCGCCGACGGAATCTTTACCCGCCGCTTATCGACGGATTCCTAAATGGCGCGCTTATACGGAAATTGGAATTTTACGCACGGTTGCCACGGTTAGAAAGGTTAAAAAGTTCAACCATCTTTTACGGTTTTTAATTGCCTATTTAATTTATAACAATGGCATTCAAACAGTGATGGCAATGGCGACAATTTACGGCACCCAAGAATTGGGATTTTCCAATGCGGTCTTGATGGGAACGTTATTGGCCATTCAGTTTATCAGTGTGGCGGGGGCGTTAGGATTTAGTAAGTTAGCGGAAAGGGTTTCGACGAAAACCGCTTTAATCTTTACTTTAGTCGGTTGGTCGATTGTCGTGATTTATGCTTATTTTTTAACCAGTTCGGTCGAGTATTTCGTGATGGGGGCGATCGTCGGATTGGTGCAAGGCGGTTCGCAATCGTTAAGTCGGTCATTTTACGGCTCGATCGTTCCGGTTCACGCTTCCGCAGAATTTTACGGGTTTTATTCGGTATTTAATAAAGGTTCGGCGATTTTTGGGCCGTTGGCGTTTAGCGCGATCGGGCATTTCACTGGAAACGCGCGCACGGCCATTCTCTCTTTAATTATTTTCTTTATTGTCGGTTTAATTTTACTCTTTTTAGTGGATGTAGAGAAAGCAAGAGAGGCAAAAAATTCTATTATTTTCAAGCGTCAGGCATTTTAAGCTGTTAGATATTTGAGCTGCGTGATTCCAGCTAGAAATCCTTCTTAAACAGGCGATCGAAGATAGTTTTTCTGTGGTGCAATTGTTCCGATCGCCTCGTGACTCTTATAGCGATCCTCAATAGATTGTAAAATGGATCGCTTGTAGGGACGCGGCAATGCCATGTCTCTACTAAAATGGGATTGGGAGCATCTTTCTCCCGACTTGGGTTACCCGTCATGTAGGACTGCTATATGCATTTTAAAAGAGCAACAGCCTATCGATTGGAGAAAGGCGATCGCATCTAAAATCTCAAATATAAACTTCCCCAAATCTAAAATCTAAACGCTAAACTTTAAAATTAATAGATGCATCCCCGAAGTTATAAAAAGGGCTAACTCCCTCTGACAAATTCTTCTCTACTCGGTTGGGAATGGCGATCGCGCAGCAACTCAGTTTGGGAGTTATCGCGCGTTCGCGCTTTGGGCGATCTCAAAGAGCACAATGCAGCCATTTGGCCGATCGATTGTCAGTTGGGGTTTGTTGGAGCTTCGACCTAGTTAGTGACCCGTAACGGGACAAAATCACTAGGCGTTACGCGCAGTTCTTCGTAGAACCGCAAGACGCGCTCGGTATAGATACGAATATCGCCCCTATCGTAGAGTGAAGGATCTCCCGAAACCCACCACGATGCCGCACGACGGACGGCAGTAAACTCGTTATTGTCACTTTCTGGATATTCTTTTCTGAGAATGTCATCCATCACGCAAGCAACAACAAGTCTAGCTTTTTGGACATTTTCCTCAAATTGTTCGGGAGTCAATTCCTCTCCAATACACAATCTCGACCAGCGAGGGATATTAGAGGGTTTGATTTTCCACGGACTGTATAATCCGTCTTCTTGACTAGAAGTTTGCGGTGCTGCCAGTCGGAGCGCTTCCACTAATGCCATCACTTGGGCGTGGGAAATTTGTGCTTGTACTGGCAAGGCCCATAACAGGATTGTCGCTATCAGTCCCCCCACCACTAATCGCATGTTTTACCTTATAGATTCCGTTCACTGATTGTCGATCGTAGAGTAAAAGTCTGCAAAAGGCAAAATAAAAAACGTCAAGGCCAAAAAAAAATTGTCTTGTTTTTAAGTTTGAGCTTTTTCGTTCGCGCTTGTAAGAATGGCTCGATTTGTGGTGACAAAATCTAGGGCGCGATCGCCTCTGGAATCCGATTGCCTGTAAATTTTATACAGTCCAAAGGTGAGAGATGGTCAATAAAGCCGAGAGGGGTAACAAAAGAGAAAAAAAATGAAATTGTCCGAGGCGCGATCGCTCCCCAGGACGATCGCCGTTACCGTCCGGCAAAATCGTTCTATTGCTAAGTTTTTAGAACCGTAAAATTAACCCGATCGCCGCGATCGCGCACTTCAATTCTTGAGATTTAGATACAGTCGAAAGACGTTCGATCGTTTATAAAGTTCCTGGAAAGTTACCAAAATTTTAAATTGATACGATTCACTTTTATAATGTTATCAATTAGTCATTAGATCGAAAAAATATTAATTTTTATAAACCCCGACCAGGAGGATTTGAGCATGAACGAGATCGATCGCGCTTTGCATGAAGACTGGCACCCGATCGCCGCCTTAAACGAACTCGAAGAAACGACGATCCAAGAGCGCTGCTTGTTGGGAGAATCGTTAATCTTGTGGCGCGATGGCGATCGCGTCGCGGTTTGGGAAAATCGCTGTCCCCATCGCGGCGCCAAGCTTTCCGGCGCAACCGCGACGGGCGATCGTCTCGTTTGTCCCTATCACGGATTGCACTACGATCGCGCGGGACAATGCATTTTCATTCCGGCGCACCCGGATTTAAAACCGCCCGATCGCCTGCACGTTCGATCTTATCCCTGTCAGATTCATTACGATTTAATTTGGGTTAATTTAAGTAAAAACAACGTTCCAATCCCAGAATTTCGTGAATGGAACGATCCCAATTATCGGAAATTCTTGTGCGGTCCGTATGTTTACGAATCTAGTGGATTTCGGGCGATCGAAAACTTTTTAGACGTGTCTCATTTTCCCTTCGTTCACGACGGCTTACTCGGCGATCGCGATCGCCCCCGGGTGGAAGAATACACGATCGATCGCGATCGCAACGGACTCAAACTCAACAACGTCGGGGTTTGGCAGCCCGATCCCGACGGAACCGGATCCGGGGGTCGGGTCACTTACGATTACTCGGTTTCGCGACCGCTTACCGCCTCCTTTGTCAAACACGCAAGGGGCGGAAAATTGGCGATTTTCTTCACCGTCTGTCCCACGGCGGAAGAAGCGTGCGTCGGTTGGATGTGGATCGCGATGAATTACGGTCACAACCTGCCAGAAACCGAATTACGGGCATTTCAGGATCGCGTCGTCCGTCAAGATCTGCCGATTGTCGCCTCCCAACGTCCCAAGCGTCTCCCCCTGGATTTAAAGGCAGAAATTCACCTCCCGTGCGATCGCGCTTCGATCGCCTATCGTCAGTGGTTGCGCGAGTTGAATATTCGCTTCGGAACCTTATGGTGAGGGCGTTACAGCCTCCGCAAGACGATCGCGAACGGCTTGCGATCGCGATCGATACTCCGCTTCCGTCAACACCGGGGACGAGTCGGCGATCGCGATCGCGTCGGTCAGTTCGATCCACGACCGACAACCGCCATACCCCTCCCGGTAAGGGATCTGGCGCACTTGCGCCAAGCGAAACACGCGCAATAACAGTACGTAAAGCGGTTGTTGCGGCTTCCATTTCAAGCGATCTTCCGTCAGGCGATCGGTCCAAATATGATACGGTAGCACGGCGCTGACGGCGGCGCGATCGCCCACGGGTAAAATGTCCGTAATCTGCGCCCAACTGCCGATTCTGACCGTTTCTGGATGCCACCCGGATTCTACTGGGGTCACTTTTCGCGCATATTCCGGTTTGAGTAATTCGGGTTTTTGATGTTCGTAAGTCGGATAGAGTAAAACGCGATCGCGATCGATCGTAAACTTTCCCCCCCGTTCGCGAATCCCACCTTTACGCAGTAAAACGATCGTTTCTCCCCGTTCCAACGCTTCGACGGCGATCGCCCATTCTTTGAGGGCGTGAGTCATCATTTCACTCATGGAATTAGCCTCTTTACATTGACACATCGATGGTTTTAATCTCCCTTCAACTACAGCATTTTCCTCTGCTATGCAAGACATTTAGATCCCCCGAAATCCCCCTCGCCAGGTAGGGGTTTGGTAACCCAACCCCTACTTTCCTCGTTCCCCCCGAAATCCCCCCAACCCCCCTTTCAAAGGGGGGCGAAGGGGGGATAGGGGGGATCGGCACTGTACCTCATCAGACGCCCGAGTGCTGTATAGTTTTTTAAAATTTCAAAATTCAGATAGGATTAGATAGCATTCCAATCCTCTGACTCGAAAAAATTAATTTGCTATAATTACAAAATTATCAAAAAATTGTCAATCCAACCATGGAGGATTAATGAAAACGCGCCCCTTGGGAAATACAGAGATTCAAATCACCCCCATTATTATGGGAACCTGGCAAGCCGGGAAAAATATGTGGGTCGGTATCGACGATGACGAAATTACTAAAGGGATTCGCGCCGCTTTTGATGCGGGAATCACCACCTTCGATACCGCCGAACAGTACGGTGAAGGTCACTCCGAAACGATTTTAGGTGCAGCATTGGCGGACGTGCGCGATCGCGTCGTTTACGCCACTAAAGTGTTTGCCAATCATTTGAAATACGACCAAGTGATTAGCTCCTGCGAAGGCTGTTTAAAACGACTCAAGACCGATTATATCGACCTCTATCAAATTCACTGGCCTTCTGGCAGTTGGGGCAGCGAAATCGTCCCCATTGAAGAAACGATGCGCGCTTTAAACGATCTCAAAGAGCAAGGCAAAATCCGGGCGATCGGTGTTTCTAATTTCTCCCGCGAACAAATTGCCGAAGCCGATCAATTTGGAAGCATTGACAGCTTACAACCACCTTATTCTCTATTTTGGCGACAAGTTGAAAAAAATGAAATGCCTTATTGTGTCGAACACAATATTTCAATTTTAGCCTATTCTTCTTTAGCGCAAGGTTTACTCACGGGAAAATTCGGGCGCGACCATCAATTTGAAGAAGGGGATCACCGTTCTAAAAATAAGTTATTTGCCAATCGAGACAATTACGAACGAGTACAAACTGCTTTAGATCGCCTGCGTCCGATCGCCGATCGCCATCAATGTAGTCTCGCTCAATTAGCGTTAGCTTGGTTAATTGCTCAACCGCAAACCAATGCGATCGCCGGGGCGCGCAATGCGAGTCAAGCGGTGGATAATGCTAAAGCAGGATCGATCGAATTATCGTCAGAAGATCTGAAAGAAATTGATGCGATCGGGCGTACTGTTACGGATTCTCTCGATGAGAATCCGGTGATGTGGAGTTTTTAAAATTGAAGATACAATTTAATAAAATTTCTTGAAAAGTGGCGCGGTCATTTTGGCCGCTTTTTTTTAACTGGTTAATTTCTCTTTATCCTTCAATTTGATTTAAAAATTCGCGAATTTCCTGCGCGATCGCGGAAAGTTTTTGCTCTTTCTTAACCCCTTCATCATTGATTGAATAAATCTCAACCGGATTTGATTTACCTTTGACTTGATAGTTATCAATTTTGATGAAATTCCAGGACTTTTTAGCACTGTTTTTGACTTCGACAGAAAAAACCATCGCATAGGTCAAATGTCGGGTCAGGGCTTCCAAGCGAGAGGCGACGTTAACCGCATCGCCGATAATTGTATATTCTTTTTTCACCGCCGAACCGATATTCCCTTCGATCACTTTCCCTTTCGCCAATCCCATTCCTGTATATAGAAAGCGCAGGGGACTGTCCGGTGCAACGCTATTTCTTAAAATTGCTAATTCTTCTAAAATTTCGACTCCCGCTTGAATGGCATTGTCCGCGCGATCGCCGTCAAAATATGCCATAATACAATCGCCAATAAACTTACTGACTTCTCCGCCTTGTCGGGTAATTATTTTCGTGGCGATACTAAAATAATTGTTGACTAAATCGACGACCTCTTCGACGGGCAGTTTTTCCGCGAAGGTGGAAAATGAAATAATATCGCCAAATAAAATAACTTTTTCGCTTTTAACCGGACGAACGGAAAGTGGATTAATTCCCTGACTGATAATTTCAAAGATTTTAGATTGGGTGTATTTCTCTAAAATACGGTGAGACCGGGTAACTGTTTTTAACAGGCTGTCAATGGGTTTGATTAATAAGTCTTTATTGTTGTCTAAAATAATGGTCTGCATCGACCAGTCCGGGAACATCCGGGTACGGACGTTTAACTCAGATTTTAAACATAAAATATCGGTATGGCGATCGTCTTTTAAGATTTTCTTATAAAGCTTGTCAATTTTTTCGGCTTCTCCTTCTAAAATTTGGAAAAAGATGCCGCCAGAACAAAGCAAGACTCCGGTAATCCCATCCCGTTGGTTGTTGCGACGCGAAACTTGTCCGATCCCTTCAACCTCTTCTGGGGAAAGCGGTCGAGAAAATTTACTAATATAGGTCAGTCTTTTCATTTTAAAAAGAGCTATTCAATACGATGCGATCGCCCGAATTACCCCAGGTTTTAAATCGGAGGGGAAGATAACGAATGATAACACAATGATAGATACTTGATTTATTAAAAGTGATACAAACCCAAGAAAACATCGGTCTCGATCGCAATTGTGACATAGAATTTCTCGATTCGTCAGCAGATAAGAACGTCTCGATCGATCGTATTCTGGAGAAGCAGTAAGTCATCAGTACGACTCACCCGTAAATTTTAATGCAGGCGATTACAGGAAAGACAAAACTCCTCGGGGTCATCGGTCATCCCGTGGAACATTCCCTCTCCCCGGTGATGCACAATGCGGCGATCGCGGCCCTGTCCGCCACTGAAGGGGAGCAAGTCGATTACGTTTACCTTCCTTTCCCGGTCAAACCGGAGGGTTTAAGTGCGGCAGTTGCCGGGTTTGAGGCGGTCGGTTTGTGCGGTTTTAATATCACAATACCTCACAAGCAGTCGATCGTCGCCTTCTTGGACGAAGTGTCTCCGGTCGCGCGGGCGGTGGGGGCGGTGAATACGGTGTGGCGCACCCCCACGGGATGGGCCGGGACGAATACGGACGTGGAGGGCTTTTTGGCGCCGTTACGGGCGCGCGATCGCCCCTGGAAGGGAACCCAAGCGACGATTTTAGGGGCGGGGGGCGCCGCGCGGGCGATCGTGGCGGGCTGTGCGGAACTGGGGTGCGAGGCGATCGTCGTGGTGGGTCGCGATCGCGCCAAACTCGACATTTTCGCGCGCAGTTGGGCGGAATCGCCGATCGCGATCGCCCCGCTTTCAATGGGCCTCTGGGAGGATCTGCCCGCCGTGTTGGCGCAAACAGACTTGCTGGTCAATGCGACTCCGGTGGGGATGCACCCCCAGGTGGATCGCACTCCAGTCGAGGCGTCGCTACTGGCCCAATTACCTGCCGAGGCGATCGTCTACGACCTCATTTATACCCCCAATCCGACGCGGTTGTTGCGAGAGGCGCGCCAAGTCGGCGCCGTGGCGATCGACGGCTTGGAAATGTTGGTGCAACAAGGGGCCGCCGCCTTACAACTCTGGTTAAATCGACCCGTTCCCGTGGACGTGATGCGTCGGTCCTTACAGGAACATTTGGGCTCGATCTAACGGCAATCGGGCGATCGCGGTAAGCTGGGATCGAGGATTTTTCAATCCCTTCGATCTGTTATTACGCAATTATTAGAAACTCATGTCGATCTTTAACCCCTTCTTCGATCGCCCTTGGATGCGGCGCGATCGCCTCGTCCGTCTCTTCCTCGCCGTCTGTCTGACGGCGATCGCCTCCTGGGGATTTGCCGCCCCCGCTTGGGCCATCACCCAAATCAAACTCTACGACCTGTCCTATCGCGACTGTCCCACGGCTTTATCCGAAGGCGCCGTCGCCAGTGGCAGTATCATGAGCGCTAACTGTTTCATCGTTTCCGGGAAAGCTAAAAATCCCTCGGGGAAAACGATTTACGATGCCGATATCTACGGTCGCGTTTACGACGCCAATAACAACAACGTCTTACCGAATCGTACCCGCTTGGGAAAAATTGACGAAGTCCCCCCGGGAGAAAGCAATTTTGAATTGCAACTGACCGTACCCTCCAATCTCCCCACTCCGTTGAAATTGGAGCAGTTCAAAGCTTCGGGCTTTACCGGACGAGTACGCTTCTAAACTTCCGGGGGACTGGGTGGGCCAGACCCACCCGACTCACCTTAAAATGCGGGCGCCCCTTGGAAACTGGCAAATACAGAGGAGAGAATTTGCAACAAGAAAATAGCCAAAATGGGGGAAAAATCAATTCCACCCAAGGGAGGAATGAACGAGCGGAAGATATTGAGGTAGGGATCCGTTAACTGGCTGACAATCGAAAACGGCGGGTCGTACCAGTTGATATTGGGAAACCAGCTCAGAAAAATACGAACGATCAACAGGACGAAATAGATTTGTAAAAAGGTCGCCATCGTACTGGCGAGTAAGTTAATGGCAGGACTCATAGGCTTAGTGACTCGTTAGTTTCTACAAAACACGGCCCACAACAGGACTTGCATTCAGTGTAATCGATCGCCGAATCCGAGGCACGACTTAGACTTCTTCGCTGCGGGAAGGCGATTCGAGGAGTTCTTGTTCGGACATCGAGTTGACGTCGCCGAGTTGCTGGCGCACGTCGTCGATCGCCTCGTTGAGTTGGGCGATTTTTCCTTCTAAAGAGCGCCGTGCTTGTTCGATGTTTTCTTCGGATTGCTGGGAATAGGGTTTGAATTTGCGCGATCGCCCCTCGCTCAAATGACCGTTTTCGCCGACGGTCTCTTCATCGGAGAGTTTGGAGCCGACCACCCAACCGAGTGCGGCGCCGATCAAACTGCCGACTACCGCTCCCGCGATAAAACCACCGGTAAAATTATCTCGATTGCTCATGGCTTGGGTTGTGGGTGAGGTTGCGTACTGTTTTTAGATTAGTGCAGATTCGCCGGAGTTCGCGATCGCCCTCTAGGTTCCGAAGGTGCGATCGCCCGCATCCCCCAATCCCGGGACGATAAAGCCGCGATCGTCAAGACCTTCGTCAATACATGCGGTATAAATATTTAAACTCGGATAGTTGGCGCTTAACTTCTGCAACGCAGGCGGCGCGGCGACGACGGCGACGATCCGAATCTTCCCGGGATCGATCCCGCGATCGCCCAACGCTTCCAAGGTCGCCGTAATTGTTCCTCCCGTTGCCAACATCGGCTCGCAGATCAGCACCCGCGTTTCCGGGTCGAACTGGGGGGGAAATTTATTCAAATAACAACTCGCTTCCAAGGTTTCCTCGTCGCGCACCATTCCAAAGTGATAGATCGAGGCTAACGGTAGCACCCCTTGGGCGCCGTCGAGTAACGCTAACCCGGCTCGCAAAATGGGAACCACAACTAAGGGCTTTTGCGGATCGACTAACTGGGCGCGACAAGGGGCCAGGGGGGTTTCGACGGTCGTTTCCAGAGTCGGCAACCAATCGCGACAGGCTTCGTAAGTCAGCCACCGCCCCAACTCGGTCATCGCCGAACGGAATAAGGATGGAGGCGTCGAAGCATCCCGGGCAACCCCCAACCAATGTTGGATCAAGGGATGGGGGGGAACGTAAACGCGCATTTGAAGCGTCATAAGCAATAGATGACTGACAATCGCAGTTGAAGACCTGACCCATGATACTGCGTTTGGGCTTGAGGGTTTTCGGTTTTGAGATGTTTTGAGATTGAGATTTGAGATTTAGATTTCAGATCGCCTCTGCCCGCCGTCAGCCCGGGCGATCGCCCCTTCGCTCTCCCCGTCAAAAAAATTTTTGAAAAAAATTCTCAGTAAGTATTGACAAAGATTTTCAATAACTCTATAGTAACTTCCATAGTGTTCTCCTCTCAAAGGATCGGCAGGCGGGATTGGTCGGCAATGGCAGACCGATCCCGGTTTTTTTTAGTAATTTTGGCCAAATCCGGGACGATCGCGCCCTCGCTCCCCTCCAGGTTGACCACAAAGCGCTACACTCGTAAAAATTGACCCAACCTGGAAACCTTCCCCCAGCAAGCGCGCAATTACGACTCATGGCAGCTCTTTCCCCAAGACAGTTACCTCAAACCCGACAATTTGACACGATCGTCATCGGTTCCGGGATCGGCGGACTGGTAACCGCCACCCAACTCGCCGCCAAAGGGGCGCGGGTTCTAGTTCTCGAAAGCTACGTGATTCCCGGCGGCAGTTCCGGCTACTTCGAGCGATCGGGCTATCGCTTCGACGTCGGCGCCTCGATGATCTTCGGCTTCGGCGATCGCGGTACCACCAACCTACTCACCCGCGCCCTCGATGCCGTCGGCGTCAGCCTCGAAACCATTCCCGATCCGGTTCAAATTCACTACCACTTACCGGACGACGTCACCGTGCAAGTTCACCGGGATTATGAGAAATTCTTGCAAGAACTCGGCGATCGCTTCCCCCACGAACGGCAAGGACTGCGGCAGTTCTACGATGAATGCTGGAACGTCTTTAACTGCCTCAACGCGATCGAGTTACTCTCCTTAGAAGAACTACGCTACCTGACCCGCGTCTTCTTCCAAAATCCCCGCGCCTGTTTGGGACTGGTCAAATATTTACCCGTCAACGCCGGACAAATCGCGCGTAAATACATCCGCGACCCGCAAGTTCTTAAATTTATCGATATCGAATGCTACTGCTGGTCCGTCGTTCCCGCCGACCTGACCCCGATGATTAACGCCGGGATGGTGTTTTCCGATCGCCACTACGGCGGGATTAACTATCCCAAAGGCGGCGTCGGACAAATCGCGCAGAAACTCGTCGAAGGCTTGGAAAACGCCGGGGGCGAAATTTGCTATCAGGCGCGCGTCGCCAAAATCCTCGTCGAAAACGGTCGCGCCGTCGGCGTCCGCCTCGCCACCGGGGAAGAGTACCGCGCCGAACGGATCGTGTCCAACGCCACCCGATGGGATACCTTTGACACCTTACTCGGCGATCGCCCCCTCCCGGCGAAAGAACGGCGCTGGCGCGATCGCTACCAAAAATCGCCCAGTTTCCTCAGCTTGCACCTCGGCGTCGAAGCCTCCCTACTGAGCGCCGATACCGCCTGCCATCACATCATCGTCGAAAATTGGCAGGAAATGGAAGACCCTTACGGCACCCTGTTCGTCTCGATTCCCACCTTACTCGATCCCGACTTGGCCCCGGAAGGCTATCACATCATCCACAGCTTCACCCCGAGTTGGATCGAACAGTGGGAAGACCTTTCTCCGAGTGAGTACGAAGCCAAGAAAGAAGAACTCGCCTGGGAAATCGTCGATCGCCTCGAACGGGTGTTCCCGGGTCTCGATGCGGCCCTGGACTTTATGGAAGTCGGGACGCCGCGATCGCACCGCCGCTTTTTAAACCGCGTCGATGGCACCTACGGCCCGATTCCCAACCGCAAGTTACCCGGCTTGTTACCGATGCCGTTTAATCGCACTTCAGTTCCCGGCTTGTATTGCGTCGGCGATAGCACCTTCCCCGGACAGGGCTTAAACGCCGTCGCCTTTTCCGGGTTCGCCTGCGCCCACCGGATCGCCGTCGATTTGGGTCTGTAGACTCCACCCGCGACCCTCCCCCGATCGCCCTCACCCGATCGCGCGACGACAAAACCGGGGGCGATCGCTTAAGATCGGGACGATCCCGGGATCTGCAACCCGATTCGTCCCTCGTTCCTCCTACCATGCGCAAAGCTACCCTGACGGTCGCCTGCGCGATCGCGCCGATTTTGTGCAGCTTCGAGCGCGCGATCGCCGCACCCGCAGCCCCAACCCCTTCGACCTATCCCCTCCTCCAAGAATATAAAAACTTTTGCGCCCGGGATCCCGTCGGCTGTCGGGACGTGGCGATCGCCTCCGAAATTGCCGCCGACATCATCTACACGTCGGAATTACAAGGGGATTTATCCCGTTGTCCGTGGACTTTCCCCCACTGTCAGCCGCAAGATTACCGGATTATCGATTTATCCCTGAGTAACGACGAAATCATCGATCGCCTCAACTCCCGCGATCGTCCCCAACAAGCGGGGGCGAGTATGGTTAAAACCTTTATCGAACAACTGCGGGCGTCCTTCCAGGATTTAGGCGGTTATGCCTTAATCTTTCACCGCCAAAACCGACAAGAAAACGGTCGCGAACGACATCATTATTTAATTGCCTTTAAAGGCACCAATCCCCTCAAAATTAACGATTTATTTAGCGATTTAAGCTTTCCGGCAGTTCCCCTCTCCGCAGCACAACCGGACTTACTCGTTCATTCCGGATTTTATCGCTATGCGGCGAGTATTTTCGAGGCCACTTTACCGGATATCGAGACCTTTCTCGCCTTGCAAAACGATCCGAATGTGGATCTCGAAATTATGGTCACCGGACATAGTTTGGGGGCGGCGGCGGCGAGTATTTACACGGCGTTGCTGAAAAATTACGGGATTCGAGCCTCCAATCTCCAATTAATTACCTTAGCGGCCCCTCCCTTCCTCAAAGAAGAAGCTGTCGCCGCCTTCGATCGCGCCTACGGCGATATCCCCACCATCGATGTCGAAAATCGTGGCGATATTATTCTGGACAGTTCGATTTTTGATTCCTTGATTTATCGCTTGAGCGAATATAGCTATCCGAATTTTGGCCAAAAAATCGAAGGATTGCTTTCCGAAACCTTAGAAAAACTCTACAAACAAAGGGAATTGGAAAAAGCCACGAATACGGTTCCCGCCGGAGCGAGCGATCCCCAATTTGCCCTTTCGGGTTTGGCGGCGATCGATGCCAAAATTAAGATCGAACAAGTGCAAGTGCATACGATCTCTTACACGGATTATTATCAATATTATTTAGAGGTTTTACAAGGCGATCGCCGCTTCCAAAATCGCCTCGCTGCCGCCCGAGACCGGGACGACTCGCCGAATCGCGGCAGTTCCTTCGCTTTGAATTATACATTAGACCCGAATTTGGGGGCGATCGCCGCCAATGCCCTCGCCTTGAGTCCGGACGGTAAAACCCTCGCCCTGGCGAGTGCGAGCGGATCGCTCCAAATTTGGAAGGCCGAAGACGGCACGATCGCGCGCACTTTTAATACGACTCGGAGCGGGCCGCAAGTTCTCACTTATGGCCCGAACGGACGCCAGTTGTTCGTCGGCGGCGAGGACGGCGGCATCGCCGTTTACGATCTGGCAAGTTTTTCGCAAATCACTACGATTGCCGGGACGGGCGATCGGGTGACGGCACTCGCGGTGAGCCAGCAGGGCGATCGCTTGCTAGTGGGGCGGGCGAGCGGCAAGATCGACAGTTTTAAGCTGGAGAATTCCCCCGTTCTTGAGAATAAAAATTTTGTGAAAATCCGCACTTTTGACGGGAAGGGCGATCGAATTACGGCCCTGGCGACGACCCCGGACGGTCGCACCCTACTCAGTAGCGATTGGCAGGGACGGATTAAACGGTGGGATCTTGCCAGTGGCGAAGCGTTATCCCTTCCGAGGGGAAGACTGGGGAAAGTCTGGCATTTGTTCGACGACGATCGCGGCAGATCGATGGTGGCGAGCAGTTTTGACAATAAAATCGAACTGTGGAATCTCGAAACTGGGGAGATTGAAACCACATTGCGCGATCGCGACGGGACGATTTGGGCGATCGCCGTCAGTCCCGACGGACAGACTTTAGTGAGTAGCAGTTGGGACGGACAGGTAAAACTCTGGGATCTCGCCACTGGGGGACTGGTCAAAACCTTGGGCAACGAATTGGATGTCGTGACATCCCTGGCGTTCGGTCCCGACGGAAAGACGTTAGTCACGGCCCTGTGGAACGGACGGGTCAAGTTGTGGCAACGGGGACGAGTAGAGTAGGGTTGGCGGAAGTATTGACGAGCAATTGAGAGGAAGGGCCAACCCTAGAGGGCTTGATTAGCCGAATTAACCGAATTAACTGATTTCCTGCTCGACTTGACCGACGAACTTACCAATTAAGCTAGAAACGAAGGACAGGACGATCGCGCCGATCACGGCGGGGAAGAATCCGGCGATCGTGAATCCGGGGGTAAGATAGGCGACCAGTCCCAAGCTAATCCCGTTGACGACGAGCAAGAATAAGCCGAGGGTCAAAACGGTGAGCGGTAGGGTAAACAGGACTAAAAGCGGTTTGACGACGGCGTTGACCAGTCCCATGACGATCGCGGCGATCGCGGCGGAAGACAAGCCCGCCAGTGTCATTCCCGGGACGATGTAGGCGGTAATCAGGAGGGAAACGGCGGCCCCCAACCAGGTCAGAATGAAGTTGAGCATGATTGTGGTTTAACTCTTTCGATCTCGGTATCAATTTTTATGTTAGCGAGAGGAAGGGGGGAGACGGACAGGGGGAAAACCGTTCCGGGATGGCGAAACTCCCTAAAATAACATCAAATAACATCAAAAGTGATTTGTAAGGGATGGAAGACCATGAAAAAGCGCGAGTTTTTCCAGGCGATCGCCTCCAAGGGCCTGTGGTGGGCGATCGCGCTGCTGTGGGTCGCGGCGATCGTTGGCTTATTTCCCACCCCCGTGTTGGCGCAAGCGACGAAATATTATCCTCCACCGCTTTCTTACAGTCACGCCCAACTGTCGGGTCAAGATTTTTCGGGAAAACAACTGTATTCGGCAGAATTTGCCAATGCTAATTTAGAATTTGCCAATTTTAGGGACGCGGACGCTCAAGGGGCAATTTTCAGCGCGGCGAATTTAATTGGGGTGAATTTTCACGGCGCTAATTTAACCAATGCCATGTTAGATCAAGCGGACTTGACCGAGGCCGATCTCGGCGATGCGGTGTTGGTGGAGACGATTTTACTGGGGTCGTTGTTTGAAGATACCCAAATTGAAGGGGCGGATTTCACCGATGCCTTGTTAGATGGGGCGCAACTGCGGCAATTGTGCGCGATCGCCTCCGGGGTCAATTCGCAAACGGGGGTGGAAACCCGGTATTCTCTCGGTTGTCGTTGAGTGGGTGCGCGAGGGGCGACGGGACTGCTAGGCTAGACATAGGCACTTTAGCGGATTGGATCGAGCCAATCCCGACGTTGATTAAATTCGAGGAGAACTGTGTCACATACGATTGTTACCAATGTTTGTGAAGGCGTTGCCGACTGTGTAGATGCGTGTCCGGTGGCGTGCATTCATCCCGGTCCGGGAAAGAATAGCAAGGGGACGGATTGGTATTGGATCGACTTTGCAACCTGCATTGACTGCGGTATTTGCTTGCAAGTTTGTCCGGTGGAAGGGGCGATCGTTGCCGACGAGAGACCGGAGTTACAACAAACCCCGCAATAGGGGAGATCTCGACCGATCGGAGTCGAGAGGGGTGCGATCGCGGTCGGCTGAGCACGGCGCGATCGCCTAAAGTGTTGGTTCTCAATGGGCGTCTAATGTTGGGGTCTCCTCTACGGGTTGACATTTGGCAAGGAAACCCGGGCGATCGCCGAGCTTCGCTGCGATCGATCTATAATGCTCTACGCTACAACGGGCGATCGCGATTTCATTTCTCAATTGGATTTTATAGAGGTGCCAGATGTTCCAACGAGTTTGGCAGTGGTTTTCAGGGAGATTTACAACCCTTTTCGGTTCGTCAACGACGCCATCGACCGATCGGCCCATCGCCGCCAAACCGGAACCACTTGACAAAACCCAATACGAACATTATTTTTTACAATTGCTCGACGGCGTAGATCGCGGTTGGGAAGGGGTTAAGATTTACCGATTTTTCGAGGCGTTGAGCGATCGCGCCACCCTGTCCGATTGGGAAAGTTGGTTGCGTCGTTTTGGGGACGAACGGCTCGCGAACGAGGGTTCCCATGGCGAATTAGCCCGTCGCTTATTGCGTTTGAGCGATCGCAGCCACTCCGTGGACGATTTACAGACAATTCGGGCGATCGCCCGCGAAATTGGCGCCCAGTTAGAAGGGCGCGCGGTTCCCGCCGAGAGTCCCCCGCAACCGCAATCGCAACCGCAACCCGAACCCACACCGCAATCGGAAGCGATCGATAGCGATTTTTGGCGAGACGACCGTCCCGCGACGATCGCCGCACTCGATCGCCAAGCGCTGGAAGTGGAATTCAATCGAGCCAGCGATCGCCTGCACGCCGGAGCATTTGAAGAAGCCGTAAGTGCTTTCGACCGCGTGTTAGAAGCCGATCCGAACCACGATCGCGCTTGGTTGGAACGCGGCGTCGCTTTGGCAAATTTAGGCCAACTCAAAGGTGCGATCGCCTCTTACGACCGGGCGATCGCTTTAAATCCGAGTGCGGCCCCGGCGTGGTCCCATCGCGGCGATGCGTTCTACGACTGCGGCGACATCGAAGCGGCGATCGCCTCGTGGGACCGGGCCTTGGAACTCAAACCGCAAGATGCAGAAACTTGGTATAATAAGGGACTGGCCCTCGGTCGTAATTTAGGGCGATGGCAAGAGGCGATCGCCGCTTGGGATCGGTCTTTGGAATTTCAACCGGACGATTTTGAAACCTGGTTTTATCGAGGCGTAGGTTTTGGCGCCTTGAAGCAGTGGGAACAAGCGCTGACGAGTTGGGAAAAAACCCTCGAACTCAAGCCCGATTTTCGCGATGCCTGGATTAACAAAGGTACGGCGTTGCAGCATTTGGGACGTTACAACGAGGCGATCGAAGCCAACAATCGTGCGATGGAATTACAATCTAATGCCGTTTCCGAGTAACTGTGCGAGTACAGATCGAGTCGCCGTAAGGGGTTGAGCATTTAAATTGGGCGATCGAGAGCGATCGACACGTTCGCATTCCCAGCAAGCCGAACGGTCTTCCCTATCTCAAGTGCAAACAGCTTACCTCATCAATTGGCAAAATCAAAAAAATTAAATTGATAATTGGCACATCGGCTTCACGGAAGGGAAATCTAGAATAAAGCTCGCTTTTTTTAAGCGCTGGGGGGGACGAGTCAATTGCTAATTTCCAAACCTTCGAGATCCCCGGAGATCCTGCACCGTGAAGCCGATTTATTTCTTTCCAAAAAGTAAAACTTGGTCTAACCTTTCCGTTCGTAGTAAGGGAACTATTATTATTGCGATTCCCACCACTTGCCTGATGATTACTGTATTTTCTTTTAGTTGGCTCAAAAGAAATGCCGATCTCGCTCAAGCCTATGTAGAGCATACCCAACACGTTCGTATTGAAGCGAACCAACTACTCACCAACTTAGTCGATGCCGAAACCGGGGTTCGCGGCTATGAAATCACCCAACAGTTACAGTTTCTCGAACCGTACAAAACCAGCATTGTTACGATTCCAGAAACCTTATACACCTTGGAAAACCTCGTCAGCGACAACCCCCGACAAACTAAACAGTTAACTCAAGTCAGGGAAATTGCCGACCAAACGATGGAGTTTTTGCGTCATAAGCTTTATCGCTTAGATGCGGGAACGGACGAACCCCTTGACGAACAAGAAATCAAGCGGTTCATGATTCAAGGCAAAAGTTTGATGGATCGAGCGCGGGTTGAAATTAAGATTTTTGTTAGTGAAGAAGAACGACTTCTCGAACTCAGACAAGAACGATCGCAATCTCAACATGAGTTTCTCGAAAAAGCACTCTGGTTTGAATCGATTATCGGTTTAGTAAGTGGTTTAATCGCTGTTTACTTGTTTAATCAACTCGATCGCGAATTGAAAAATCGAGAAAATCGACTGCAAGACCATGCAATTTTAGCTAAAAAGCAAGCCAAAGAATTAGAAGAAACTCTCGAAAAGCTGCGTCAAACTCAAGCCAATCTCATTCAGAATGAAAAAATGTCCAGCTTGGGGCAATTAGTAGCTGGAATTGCTCACGAAATTAACAATCCGGTCAATTTCATTCACGGAAACTTACAGTATATCCGTCAGACAATCGAACCATTGATCGAGATTGTACGAGAGTATGAAAAGACCGATGCCATGTCTACAGAAATTCGCAATCGCGTCGATGAATTAGATTTAGAATTCATCGCTGAAGATTGTCCTAAGGTTTTAAAATCGATGCGATCGGGTAGCGAACGAATCCGAGATATTGTCCAATCTTTACGCAGTTTTTCTCGTCTCGACGAGTCCGAGAAAAAAGCAGTTTACTTACACGACGGCATTCAAGATAGCCTCATGCTTTTAAATCATCGACTAGATGGGATTGAGGTGATTAAAAATTACCAAGAACTCCCGAAAGTCGAATGTTATGCAGGGGAACTCAATCAAGTCTTTATTAATATTTTGAGCAACGCGATCGATGCTGTTGAAGCCATCGCTCCACCGCGCAAAATAGAAATTTCAACCCAAACGGAGATAACTCATTCGGAGCAAGAAGCAAGAATTTCGATCGAAATTCGCGATAATGGTATGGGAATTCCGGAGGAAATTAAAGATAAAGTTTTCGATCCATTTTTCACGAATAAACCGATCGGTCAAGGCACCGGATTGGGATTGTCGGTGAGTTATCAAATTATGCAAAAACACAATGGGACTTTATCTATTGACTCGAAACTAGGGATGGGAACCACGGTAAAATTGACGATTCCGGTTTCTTTTTGTGGGTTGACACCGGGTAATATCAGATCGATTGAGGTAGGGCGATCGCGGTGAAGGGAAGGAAATCGCCGAACCTTTGCGAACAGTAAATAAAAAGCGATATTTGGAGGGAACTTAAAGCCGTCGTTTCATTGAGCAATATTTCGCTTCAATATTGAACCTCATTTCCTCTCTCAAAATTCAAAAATAAAAATCAGATTGAGCGTCCACTCATTCCCGTCGCGAAGAATTTCAATTTTACGGATAAATTCACGGAAGTAAAAACGGCGTTCCGCTTCCGATAAATCCTGCCAAAATTGAGGGATAGACACCGCTTGAGCCGTTTCGCGCAAGTTGACCGGAGGTAACTCGGCGAGTTGACCTTGGAGTTGGGAGATTTCCGTCCGCAATTTGTAGGCGCGCAATTCCTCGGTTTCGCGATCGAGAATCCCTTGGGCGCACAAATGGGGGAGGCGATCGAGAATTCCTTGTTTGTCGGCGATCGCCCCCGTTAATTGTTGTTTGAAACTCCCTAAATCCGGCATTTCGAGGGCCGCGACCGCCCGGGGAAGGTCTTGACAAATTCGCTCGATCGTGGATTGCAGCACGCGATCGTAAGCGATCGCCTTACACTTCGGTTGGCGCGGGCATCGGTGCGGACGCAAGTATAAATATTCCCCCGGTTTTTGGCGGCGGGTCACCCGGGTAACCGTGGTGGGAGACTCACATTCCCCACAGACGACCAACCCCGCCAGAGAACGGGGCGCGCTGGCGGTTCGCGGCGGGAGGCGGCGGTTGCGGCGCAGCAGGCGATCGACTTGGGCGGCTTCTTCGCGTGAGATAATCGGGACGTGGGTATTGGCGATCGTTTCGCCGTTTTTGTACGCCAAATCGCCGCGATAGGCGGGATTGGTCAACCAGCGCCGTCCGGTGGTCGCCGAGATTTTTTTATTATATTTGCGATCGATGTAGCGCACGGCGCCGCGCAAGGACCCGTACAAGAGGAAGCGTTCGACGAAATCTTTGACGACGATCGCCGCCGAGCGATCGACGGCGTAACGGTCTTTTCCGCGACGGTATCCGTAAGGCGCTTTTCCCGGTGGGGGTAAGGCTTTGATGCGATTGCGGGCGTGTCCTTTGCGAATTTGGCGACTGCGTTGGCGCTGCTGCAGTTCGCCGAGGAGTTGCAACAGGTCGCCTCGGGTCACCGGGGAGGTTGGTGCGTCAGTTTGTGAGGGCATCGGTTTCGATTCGATCGCCACGATCGCCGTTCCCAGGGCTTCGAGTTCGGCGAGGCGATCGCACACCTCGCGCACGGAATCGCCGAATTCTTCCAACCGACGCACTAACAAGTAATCTGGCGGATGTTGGCGCGCCGTTTCTAACAGTTGTTCCAGTTCGGCGCGATCGCCTAAATCTCGATAAACGCGATCGATTTCCCATCCCCAAATATCCGGATCCGGGGAGGATTCTAAAAGCGGATCGCTATAGATATAGGCAATAATTTTCATAGTTGCACTGGCGGCGATCGAGTTCGTCTCAATCCCTCGACATCCCCTTAAATTCCCTTACGAACGTTGACTCAGTTCGACAACATTTCCATCCGGGTCTCGTGTAAATAAGGCGGCGCGACCGGAAGCACTCATCTGCACTTCATATCCCGCTTCGACCAGTTTCTGTTTCGCCGCTTCCACGTCCGCCACACAGAAGGCTACATGAGCATTGCGTCCCCACTTTTCCCGATGGTTCAACTCCGTATGGGCTTGAGAATCGACGATTAAATGCAGTTGAAACGAACCGATTTGATACCAGACTCCCGGAAATTTTAAAACTCGCTCGACTTTCGGCAACCCTAAAATATTGGAATAAAAATTTTCGGCGCGATCGAGATCGGAAACGAGTAAAGCGGTATGCAGATATTCAGTGATTTCCATGATGCTTATCGAGAAATGACCGGATAATTTAACTCCACGAGGGGCAAGTCTCTTCAAGTCACCCGTTTTAAGGGAGATTTAGGGGGATTTAGGGGGATTTAGGGCGATGCTCCATCATTGGATGGAGAAACACGAGATCGATGACTATTTCCAGTCTCGTTCGGCTTGGGAAAGGACGTAAGCGGAAACAGTTTCTATCTGTTCGGAACTCAACCGATCGCCATAAGCAGGCATGGGATTTTTTCCTTCTTTAACTTTACGGGCGATCGCTTCTAAAGAATCTAAATGATGTCGCTTTAGGGTATTTTTTCGCAAGTTCTTTCCCCGGCGAATAATGTTGCCGCCATTGGGATGACATCCGGCACAATTGGCCTCAAAAAGTTTGGCTCCATTGACGGAATTGCTCGTAGCATCGGCAGCAATAGCAGGTAAGCTACCACTCCATATTAAGAGGATTGCCGCGATCGCGATTGCCCAACTTTTCCAATGTTTATAATGGCTCATGTTTGTACTCTGTAACTTTTATCGAGATCGATTTTAAAGGGTTATCAAACCTTCTCAAAATGGTCGTAAAACTTTTAGTGAATTCCGCCCCCTCGACCCTGGCGCCGCTTGAACGAGCCGATATTCCTAGGGAGTCGCTCTGCAATCGCCGCCCCGATTTTGGATGATTTTGACCTTAATTCGCCATTTTTACCGAAAAATAGAGGATTTTTAGCCCTTTTTAGCTTAATCTGACTTTCTTCTCGTCCCCAGTGCATCAGACTCACGGCAATATGGAGAGTGACAAAGGCGATCGCCGTCGCGATCGCGTCGAAAAGGCTGACCCGGGAGATCGCGCCAAGATAGAGTGCGATCGGGACGACCCACCATCCTCGAATCGGTAAGGACGATCGCCCGCCCCGGCGGTAATATACGTGAGACTCTGCCCTCGGGAACCCCCATCGCACGTCTGGGTTGCCGACGATCGCGATCGTGGCGGCGATCGTGCCGAAGGTCATTCCTTTTCCAGAAAATACCGTTGCTACAATTAAGCCTACGACGAGGGCGGCGATCGCGGCCATCTCGGGGCGATCGCGCGGTTGTGTAATGTCCGGGGCGGCTGCGGTTCGGAGTTCGAGGGCGATCGCGTAGGTCGGCGGTTCGCTATTGCAGCGCAAAATCAGTTGACGGCGATAACATTCGTCCGGACTCAGTTGACGGGGATTGACGGTGACTTGGCAGTCAAAAAAGTTACTTTTAAAATGACTCGGTTTAAACGAAATCCAGGGGTGTGCTTCCGGCGTGTGAGGGGGATCGTTCGGATGGGGGGCGACTTCCCAACTCCCTTCGAGAACCGTTCCGGGCATTTCGTTGCCGATGGTAATCGTTTGAGTAACCGAGTGAGTGAGATCGGAGGCGTGGAGTTCGAGGCGATCGTGACTGAGTTGGATTTGAGGGGTGCGGACGGCGGCGGCGGGGGCGATCGCCCGCAGGGCGGCGATCGCGTCGAGGTAGCGCCGTTCGGGGTCGGGATCGGTCAATTTTTGCAGCCACCTGCCAAAGGGCGAATTGGGCGACGGTCCCCAGGTCGGCCAGGGCGTTATCTCACTTTGGGTAATCTGCTTCAGGGCGGGGCGATTCTCCTTTGGAGACCCTAGGCGATCGCCGAGTAACGACCTAGGAAGATCCACCGGGGCGAACCCTGCCAAGATCGTAACGCCGAGGCTGTAGAGATCGGAGCCTTTGGCGAAGGGGGCGCCCCGCCGCACTTCTGGGGCGAGAAAAGGATCGTCCGCCGTGAAATCGACGCCCGCGATCGCAAACCCCACTAAATAAACCTTAAATTGGCGATCGATTAGCAGGTTTTCGGGTCGGATGTCCCGATGCAAGATCGGGGCAATTCGCTCTTGTAAGGCGACCAAAATTTTAAGTATTGAAATCGCTATTTTCTCGATCTTTTCGATCGGCAAACCAGCATAATCGTCTAAAGATTTACAACAGCGATAATCGCGAACTAAATAAATATTATCTTTCAGGATAAAACTATCGCGATAACGCAAAATATGAGGATGGCGTAAATAGGTTAACTCTTGAGTTTTTAAATTAATTTTATCCTCGTATTCCTCCGAGTTTCCTGGGGGGTGAGCCGGGAGTTTTTCGATCGCCACCAGGGGGTTGGAAATGTCTTTTTGGGGGCGATCGCACCCGTGAAAACTTGGAATCGCGAGATAGGTAACCCGGCGATTGCCCCGGTTCGGACGGAGTGAGGAAATCACTTGATAGCCGAAGTCGGACAAGTCTGGCAGTTGACCGAAAGATTGCATCATCGAGTAAATAAAACTTAAAAATAAATGGCGATCGCCAATTCCTCGCCAGCTCGCTTTTAAAAAAAACAATTGTAAAATCTAATTTTTCGGATTCCAACCCGGAGGCGATCGAAAAAGATTCAAAATTGTTAATCACCCAAATGGGTGAAGATTTGAGTCGTTCTAGAATAGACAATTAGCATTTTACCCTGTCTGTCGTAGGAAATGCAAAGTAGCGAGTCGATCGGGCGATCGTCTCGCTCCACGGAGAAATAATCATGGGACTTCATTCAAGTTCGGGGCGGTGGCGCTTGGGGCTGGCGCTTTCCCTGGTGACCGCTTTTTTGTGGGGAATTCTACCGATCGCCCTCGAAATTACCCTGCAAGGACTCGATGTCTATACCGTGACCTGGTTTCGGTTTTCGATCGCCTTTGGAATTCTCGGGCTTTATTTAGCGGCGCGCCAGCAATTGCCTCCCCGGGCGAAATTGCGGGTCACTTCGTGGAAACTACTCGCCGTCGCCACCGTATTTTTAGCCATTAATTATTTATTTTACTTGCAAGGTTTGGCGCAAACCTCCCCCGCCAACGCTCAAGTGCTAATCCAACTCGCCCCCGTGTTGATGGGAGTCGGGGCGATCGTCATTTTCAAAGAACGTTACACCTTGCAACAGTGGGTGGGCGTCGGGGTTCTCAGCACCGGATTCGTGTTGTTTTTCCACGAACAGCTCAAAATGGCGATCGCCAACGCTTCGACCTACCTCCTCGGCAATCTAATTCTCGTCATTGCTGCCGCCACTTGGGCCGTGTACGCCCTCGCCCAAAAGCAACTCTTACAACAATTGCCGTCTTCTAATATCATGCTCCTCATTTATGGGGTCTGTAGCGGACTGTTTGCCCCGTTGGCCTCCCCCCACTTGTTAGGAAATTTAACCCCGTTACAGGGCGCTACATTGCTGTTTTGCGCCTTAAATACGGTGGTCGCTTACGGCGCGTTTGCCGAAGCGCTGGAACATTGGGACGCTTCCCGGGTGAGTGCGATTTTGGCGACGACGCCGATTGTCACGCTGGTCGGGGTCACTCTGATGGGGCAGTTTTTACCGAGGTTAATCGAAGCGGAACATCTAACGTATGGAGCGATTGTCGGAGCACTTTTGGTGGTTTTCGGTTCGATGTCGATCGCCCTGGGGCGGAAGGGAGTGTAGATTTTAGAGTGTAGAGTTGAGATTGACGGGGTCGGGCGTTTGTCGCGAACGGCTCTCGATTTCTCTAGATCCTACTCCCCAAGCTCGATCGCCCCGAGGGCTTTTAAAGTCGCTTTGCGGGCGGGACTCAATCCGGTGACTCCGGCGATCTTCATGCCTTCGTAAAGGCGTTGGGGTCTCAGGGAGAGAGTACAGTCTCCGGTGGCGAGATTCCAGACTTTGAGGGTTTGATCTTGGGAACCACTGAGCAAAGTTTGGCCGTCGGGACTGGGGGCTAAAGACCAGACGGGGCCGCGATGACCGTCGAAGATGCGATCGCACCGTCCGGTTTCGAGATTCCAGAGGCGGATCGTGCGATCGATGCTACTGCTGGCGAGACGCAAGGGGGCGGGGGATTCGGCGCCGCTTACGGGAGGACAGAAGACGACGGACCAGACTAAACTCTCGTGTCCTTGCAAGGGGCGATCGCCCTGTCCGGTTTCGAGATTCCAGAGGCGGATCGTGCAGTCCTCGCTAGCACTGGCGAGGGTGCGACCGTCCGGGGAGAAACTGACGGCGCAGACAAAACCCTCGTGTCCGAATAAAGTTTTCAAACATGCGCCACTGGCGACATCCCAGAGACGCACGCTGTGGTCGGCGCTGGCGCTGGCGAGGGTGCGACCGTCCGGGGAAAAGGCGACGCCGAGGACCCAGCTTTGATGTCCGCGCAACCATTTGAGGACGCGCCGATCGCGGGTATCCCAGAGGCGGATCGTGCCGTCGGCGCTGGCGCTGGCGAGGGTTTGACCGTTGGGGGAAAAGGCGAGCGATCGCACGGATCCGGTATGACCGGGGAAGGTCGGATAGGGGCGATCGCGATCGCAATCGTACAGCCAGATCGTCTCGTCTTCGCTCCCACTGGCGAGTAACTGTCCGTCCGGAGAAAAGGCGAGAGTCCGAATTGGTTTGTGATGGTGTTGCAAGGTTTCCAACCAGCGTCCGCCGTGGACATCCCACAAGGAAATCAGCCCGTCGGCGCCCCCACTGGCGATCGTGTCGCCTTGGGGACTGAAGGCGACGGCCCAAACCGCATTGGTATAACTTTTGAGAGTTTGCAGGGGTTCGAGGCGCCGATCGCCCACCTGAGCGAGTTTGACCACTTGTTTGTCACTGGCGGCGATCGTGCTGCCGTCGCGACTCCACGCCACGGACCAGACTTGTCCGGAAAATTCGGATAAGTAGCGATCGCGCCGTCGGGTGTCGAGATCGAAGCAATCGACGCGATCGCCGTCGCCGACGAGCAGGCGGCGCCCGTTTCCCGGGGCAAAGGCGATCGACCAGACCAACTGCAAATCGCCTTCCCAGGTTTGAGTACACCGTCGGGTTTTGAGATCCCAAACGCAAATCCGTTGGGCTTCGCAACTCGCCAAGCCACGACCGTCGGGAGTAAAACTCAAGCCGGAAATCTGGCTGGTATGTCCGCGTAGCACGCCAACGCACGTGTCACTCTGGCATTTCCAGAGGCGGATCGTGCGATCGGCGCCGCCACTGGCGAGCAGTTCGCCATCGGGAGAGAACGCCAAACAATCGACCAGATCCTCGTGTCCGCTTAAGGTCGCGCGGCATTCTCCACGGTCGAGATCCCAGAGTTTGACCGTGCGATCGCTGCTGCAACTGGCGAGAGTGCGACCGTCCGGGCTGAAGGCGATCGCCCACACCCAATCCCGGTGACCTTGGAAGATCGCGATCGCCCGCGCTTGCGACCCGCGAACCTCCCAGAGGCGGATCGTCGAATCAAAACTACAAGTGGCCAACCGTCCCCCGTCGGGGGCAAACGCCACCCCCCACACCGTGCTGCTGTGACCGGGAGTGGACAACAGGGGTTGACCGTCGCGGGTATTCCACAACCGGATCTCGCCATCCACATGTCCCGTGACTAAGGTGTGCCCGTCGCCACTGAGAGCGATCCCGTAAACGTTGCCGAAGTTTTCGCTAAAGACAGATTTCGATAAATTGCTGTGGCTGAAATCGACCCCGCGCAGGTTGACCCCTTGGAAATCGGCTTGCCAGATCGTGAGGTGAGATAAATTATATCCCGTTAATTCGACATTTAAATCAATTAACAGATTGAGAATATTGCCCGCCAAATAGCCGCCAGAACTCGAAGCATCTTCGCGCAAACAGGCGAGCAGTTGACGCAGAAGGGTAGATAAGGTGTCTTTTCCGCCAAAATGGGCGAGCAGTTGTTCGGCGATCGGTTTTAAAATTAAGTCGCGCTGGCATTGGCGCAAGGCATCCCGGGCTTCCGCCTGGATGAGGGGATGGGATTTAAACAGGTGGATCGAGTCGAGACAAGCCGATTCGCAGGCGATCGCCACTTCTTCCGTCACCGTTTCGATCAGGCGATCGCTGACATATTCCATCACCGCAGGTTGCAGGGTAAATTCCTGTCCGGCGGCGGTTCGGCGCATTTCGATCAGCGATCGCCACCCGATAAATTCCAACGCTTCCAGGATGCGACTCGATCGCGCCGGAGGAACCAGATTGGCGCTCAATTGAGCGACTCCCATCGGTTCGCGGGCGATCGCCAACCAGTAGAGAATCTGTTGTTCTAACGGCGAAAGTCGCTCGAATTGACGTTCTAATAAATTGCGAATCCCGTTAAAAACCGTCACCCCGCGATCGAGAAATTCGTCGAGATGTCCCGCAAATAATTCTTGAATCGAATTGGCGACAATTTTGAGAGCTAACGGATTACCTTGATAGGCGCGAATCAGTTCCCGCAACCGGGTTGACGACCCTTGCAACCCTTTGAGGTGGAGAATTTGTTCCCCCTCGCGATCGCCCAACCCGGTCAAATACCACGATCGTACGGGTAAAAAATCCCCTTCCAACGCCGCAATCCCCTGGGGTTTTTCGCGACTGGTCAAAATTAAACAACTTTGACCGTCACTTTCCGCCAAGCGCCCGAAAAACTCCCCATATTCTCCATATTCCTCCCGATAGCGTCCTGCAGGACTCCCGGTTTTTAAAATCGTTTCGAGATTGTCGAGGACTAATAAAACGCGCTGTTGTCGCAACAGCGCGATCGCCTCAACCATCAGTCCGTCCGTGGTTTTCGGCAATTTGCCGCCGCGATGACCCCCCGGCGCCAGTAACTGCAACAGTTGAGTCAACCACTGCTCGATCGGCGGCGGATTGTGCAGCGATCGCCATAAAATTGCGTCAAAATGGGGTTGTAACCGTCGCGCCAATGTCGTCGCCAACGACGTTTTACCGATTCCTCCCATCCCCAAAATCACCACCAACCGACAGCGATCGTCGAGAATCCACTCCTGCAGCGTCTTTAACTCCCGTTCCCGCCCGTAAAATTCCGAAACATCCACCGCTTCCCCCCAATCTTGTCGGGGTTCCCGCCGCGCCACCTCTTGCACCCCCGGTTGGGTATAGTCCTCGTGTTCGAGTTCGAGATCGAACACCTCAAACAGCAGTTTTAACGAACTTTCATCGACCCGACCTTTTCCCCGCAAAATCTTGCGTACCGTCGTTGCGTGCAACCCTTGCGACCCGATTAATTGGGTTCGTTCCGCAATTTTGGGCGCCGTATATTTAATCCCCGTTTCTGCTTCAATTTCTGCAATCCGATCCTTGAGCTTTTCCGCACCCGCCGCCGTCAAAACATAACCGCGATCGCGTTTAGATCGCTTCGATGGTGAGGAGTGGGATGGGGTTGCAGAAGTCATTTATGATTTATGATTTTTAGATGTACGATTTTAGATTTATGATTGAGGACAGTGGGAATTAGAACTTAGCAGTTAAGCGTTAAAAGTCGTCATTTATTTCTTCCTCCCAAATCGAAGTTGCTGAAATATCCTCTAAATCCCCACTCATTTCAGAAGCACTTAAACCGCGATCGCCCAGTTCCTCGCGATCGCAACGGCGCGCAAACGGACAAAACTGACAAACTTTTGAATCCTCAGCCACTTTCGGAAATGAGCTTTCCGATGAATAATTTTCCAACCATTCCGTCAACTCTGCCACCCGGCGATCGAGATCTTGACGAGTTTGTTCGTGTTGGCGGCGATCGTATTGAAAAAATAACTTTTGCGGCGTCATTTGGCGATCGCTTTTACGGTTCGACCCCGCCACCGACTGCACGAACCAATAAGTCATCGAAATTTGTTCCGGTTGGTAATCACTCGTCTCCGCTAAAACAAACGGATACAGCCGCGTTTGCCAATTATTTTGAAGGTGCGATCGATCTTTGGCTAAAGGATAAGTTTTCCAATCAAAAATTTGCGCCCGATCCTCCTGTTCGACCAACAAATCGTAAATCACCACAATTTCGCACCGATCCAAACTCAAAACCCGACTGTGTTCGGCTTCTCGAAATAGCGATCGCTCTTCCATATTATTACTATTTAAAATATCTGGAACTGCATCGATTAACGCCTCGTAGCATTGTTGCATTTCAGGATTACCCGCTAATACAACTTCGACGGGTAACCCCAATTCGCGCTGTTGCATCAACAAGTGAAACTGACGCCCCCACTCCATCCGTTCTTTTTGCTTCGGAGAAATTGGCGAAGATAAATTATCGAGATAACTCAGTTTAAATTTCCGCGCGCAAGTTTCCAGGATATTTAGTTTTCCTTGAGACAATCTAATGTTTGCTGGAGCAGAATAAATCATAGATAGAAATTTTATCTTTTATCTTTTATTTTTTATCTTTTATAGCGCTTCTCGCAAAGATGCGATCTTCTTTTTGAAGAGTGCGAGCTAGAAGCTCGCACTCCTGGATTCATTTTTATCTACCTACCTCACTAATCTGAGAAACGCTTTTTTATCTTTTAGCTTGAAACATTAATGCTTCTGTCCTGTTTTTCTCCGCAGCGCGTCAAAAGATCGCCCTACGGACTTAAACTTTTAACTCTTAACTTTTAACTTTTAACTCTTAACTTTTAACTTTTAACTCTTCACTCTTCACTCTTCACTAAAAAAGAGTCATTTCCCTATCCCTTCGTCAACACAAAAACACTCCCTTCATTCCCCCGGGCAATGCGTAAATCTTCATCGAGATAAGTAATATCGATCCAACCGCGACGAGTTTGGGAATTGATTTTAAAATCGAGGGCTAAAAACTTGCGATCGCCCTCAATTTCTTCGATCAAGCGATCGGGGGATTGATAACCGATCGCCCGTTGTAAACCGACGATCGAGCGTAAAAACTTGACCGCCACTCGGCGTTCGGAAATCGCTTCAAATTCCGCAACGACGGCGATCGCCCCTTCCAGAAAAGGTAAACTGGCCACTTCGGCAATATTGTAAATTCTGCCGCGATCGAGGCGAACACATTGATAAATTTCGCGCAAACTTGTTAGCGGGAAGCGATCGATTCCTAAAAGCTCTTGGCTGGTCGTGTAGCGCAGACGCCAATTCCCATCGAGTAAAACTTTCGCCGAGTCTAAAGGACGCGGGTTCGGATTGCGGTCTTCCAATTGAGAAATCAACGCCAGAATGGCGAGATTGTCTGATTTCGTAGCGAGTAAACCGCGATTTTTAGCGGCGATCGCGCTGAGTAAATCGAGTTTTCCGACAGTCATCAGCTTTGCCCTAACCCTGAGTCATACCATATTGTTATAAAGTTTATCCCATTATCCCATTATCGATTGGCAACGGCGATCGCCCGTCAAGCGCCCAATCCAACTCGGATCCCGTGCGATCGCCTTCCGGTCAACCCAGATCCCCCCTCGAATCAGGTAAAATGACCGCGATCGTCGCTCTGCCTAAGAACGCACCATATTCCATCCTCAAACGATCTAACGATCTAATGTTCCCCGGCTCATTGCTGACGGTTTCGATTCCCGGTTCCCCGAACGCTTATTATAGAATTGCCAATCCGACTCGCCGATTAGCCGTTGCCATTGATTGACAGCGAGCCCTTTCTAGAGTTCCATTAGTTTTAATCTCAGGAGCGTTAGATGTACAACCCCTCTTTACGCGAGGAACCTCGCAACAAAACGGCGGATGTGATTCCCCTCAAACAAGAAGTTTCGATTTTAGATTGGTTGGAATCGACCGGACGGTTGATTGCTCGTGAAGAGACCGAAAAAGATTTTCTCGAAGAAGAAGAAGAAATCTCGGAGTTGATGTCCGGGGACGATAACTCTTACGACGACATGGACGACGACTCCAGCGCTGACGAAGACGACGTTTAAGCTCGTTCGGGGAAGATCGATCGCCCCATCGATCGATCTTCCCCAAAAATGGCAACCGTAATTGTAATTAACCCTCGGACTGACCGGAGATGCACGGAGCGTCTTTGGATCTAAATGGTGTGGAGTAGGAGTGAAAGCCCGTGGATGCAAAATTGTTCTCCGTGAAATCGTTAACCCTCTCGGGAACTCGTTTATTTTGGCTGCTGGCGATCGCACTGACGGCGATCGCCTTTATTTTCGATGTTGACTTAAAAACCACCGTCCTGGGGGGGCGATCGTTATTACTCCCCCTACTCTTATGTAGCGTCGTCACCGCCGCTTTGGGGTCTTGGGTGATTCCCATGCTCGTGCGCCTCAAAACCGGACAAGTCATCCGCGAAGACGGTCCCCAAGCCCATTTAAAAAAAGCAGGGACCCCCACAATGGGCGGGGTCTTTTTTATCCCCGTCGCCGTCCTCATCGGCTCGATTTGGTCCGGTTTTAGCCCGGAAGCCCTGGCGGTCTGCGCCCTCACCGTCGCCTATGGCTTTATCGGTTGGCTGGACGACTGGCAAATCTTGCGCCTGAAATCGAACAAAGGCATCTCGCCGAAAATGAAACTCGGCTTGCAAGTTCTGTTCGGCGCCCTCTTCTGCCTCTGGTTGGCCTTGACGCAACCGTCAACGTTGAGCGCGATCGCCCTTCCCTTTGGCATCGTGTTACCCTTGGGATTCCTCTTTTGGCCGATCGCCGAATTCGTCCTCGTCGCCGAAAGCAACGCCACCAATTTAACCGACGGCGTAGACGGGTTGATGGGGGGAACTGGGGCGATCGCCTTTCTCGGATTAGCCGCATTAGTCGCCCCGACTCACCCAGATTTAGCCTTATTGTGCGCCTGTTTTAGTGGCAGTTGTCTCGGTTTTGTCGCCCACAACCGCAACCCCGCCCGCGTATTCATGGGCGATACGGGTTCCCTCGCCTTGGGAGGCGCCTTGGCGGCGATCGCCCTGACCACCAACACCCTTTGGGGATTGTTTCTCATCAGTGGTCTTTTCTTTGTCGAATCCCTCTCCGTGATCGCCCAAGTTTTATATTATAAAGCCACCAAAGGTCCCGATGGCATCGGCAAGCGCTTGTTAAAAATGGCGCCTTTGCACCATCATCTAGAGCTTTCCGGTTGGTCCGAGTTAGAAATTGTCGGCAGCTTTTACGCTATCAGTATGGCGGCGATCTTTTTAGCCTTACTTTTGCATTAATTGCAAGTTCGACCAGTTTTCGATCGCGGGTTGCCACTGGCGACCCTTTTTTTATTCTCAATCCCTCCATCCTTGTCCGATCTCGCGATTCGCCTCTAGCGTCGCTTCGCTAACGCGAACTCCCTGCCTTTACTCCCTTAACCTTCCCCTTAAAATAGAAACTATCCAACTCCCAGAGACACTCTCAAACTAGCAATGGTCAAACTCAGTTTGTGCGCGATCGTCAAAGATGAAGAAGCCTGTATCGGTCGATGTCTCGATAGCGTTAAAGAGGTCGTAGATGAAATCGTCATCCTCGATACCGGATCGCGCGATCGCACTGTCGAAATTGCCCGAGACTATGGCGCTCAAATCGAACATTATCAATGGAATGACGATTTTGCGGCAGCCCGTAATGCTGCTTTGCAATATGTTACCGGAGACTGGGTCTTAGTCCTCGATGCCGATGAGATTTTACATCCAGAAATTGTACCGCAATTACAAGAAGCGATCGCCAGCGATCGACATTTAGCCATCAATCTCGTCCGTCAAGAGATCGGAGCCAAACAATCACCTTATTCTCTGGTTTCCCGGTTATTTCGACCGTTGCCGGGAATCCAATTTAGTCGTCCTTACCATGCTTTAATTGACGATAGCGTTACAGAGTTCATGGCGCAACAGCCCGATCGCTGGGACATTGGATATTTAAGTTCGGTGGCGATCGTTCACGACGGGTATCGACCAGAGGCGATCGCCGCCCGCGACAAGCTCTCTCGGATTCGTAAAGCAATGGAACGGTATTTATCCGAACATCCGGATGATGCCTACACTTGCAGCAAACTTGGTGCTTTATACGTCCAAAATGGAGAGATAGAAGCGGGTTTGAAGTTATTAAGAAAAGGATTAAAACAAGAAAAACATCTCGATCGCCTCTTACGTTACGAACTGCACTATCATGCGGGAATTGCTTTGAGCAAACAGCAAAAAGTTGGCAAAGCAAAATCCCATTACGAAGCGGCGATCGCCCTCAACATTTTACCCGCTTTAAAAATTGGCGCTTATAATAACTTGGGCAATTTGTACATGCAAACGGGAGATTTAACCGGAGCGATCGCCGCCTACGAACGAGTGTGGCAAATCGATCCGAACTTACCGATCGCCCATTTTAATTTAGGCTTGGCTCTCAAAGAAAAAGGGAAACTCAACGAAGCGATCGCCGCTTACCATCACGCGATCGAACTCGACCCTACCTATGCCGAAGCTTATCAAAACATCGCCGTAATTTTATTGAAAAACGGCAAAGTTTTCGAGAGTTTAGACCATTTTCGCAAAGCGATCGCCCTCTACGAACGGCGCGATTCTCCCGCCGGAAGCGAACTGCGAAGCACCTTAAAAGAAATGGGATTTAAAATATAAACCCTCATTTAAAATCCCCGTTTTTCAAACCAGCAATTCACCCCCAAGAGCGCCGAACGGTCCGACCCTCTGGCAACTCAATCGCTCTCCAGTTAGGATAGGAACGACTCGCGATCGACGAGTCAAATTCCTATCCTTTTTTACGTTAAGGAAGATAAAAAGCGTGGTTGATTCTTCATTAAAATTTTATAATTCCCCGGCGATCGCCCCCCTCAACACCGAGGGAATTCCCCTCACCAACGAGGACTTTTTCGACTTGAGCGACGATCCCGAAAATCCCGACAATATCCAACTCAATCTCGACCAGATCGCCGCCTTTGTCGGCGGATTGCGCGCCTTCTCCGGTAACGATACCGTGCGCGGCGCCGACTCTGCAGAAATCATGAACGGCAATGCAGGACTCGATCGCCTCTTCGGCGGCGGCGGTAACGACCTCCTACGCGGCGGACGGGACGGCGACGAAGTCTTCGGCGAACTCGGGAACGACGTTCTCAACGGCAATCGCGGCGACGATATCGTCGTCGGCGGCGAGGGAAACGATATCGTTCGCGGCGGACAAGATTTTGATTTACTCGTCGGCGAAGCCGGAAATGACGTGTTAATCGGCGATTTCGGACAAGATGCTTTAGTGGGCGGCGGCGATCGCGATTTGTTCGTCCTACGAACCGACACCACCGACCTCAATCCCTTCGGTACCGATATTATTATCGACTTCGACCCGACCCAAGACACGATCGGACTCACCGGAGGCATTTCCGCCGAAAACCTCCGGTTTCAGGCGATTTCTGTCAATCTTTCCAGCGAGATCGCCAGTCTCGACCCTGAATTACTGCAAAAATTGTTAACCGTCGCCGGAGTCAGCCAAGCGCAACTCGATCCCAACGGCGACGGGGTTCTCGAAGGCACCTTAATTCAAAGTCTCGATTCCGGAACCTTCTTAGGTGCCGTCTTAAATACCACCGCCGACGCCTTGACCGGGCATTTTGCTGCCGTGGACGAGAATATCTTACTGCAAGGGTAGCGGCGATCGCCCCTGCCTCGCCGCGATCGCCAGGATGGTCGGATCCCAAAGCTGTCTTTTGAAAGCACGGTTCCAAACCGAAAACTTTCGTTGGCCTTGATAAACTGAGAGGGAACAGACCCGGTTACCTATTTTTGGGTGGCGATTTCTTAACATTGGATGTCGGAGTATAGCGGTTATGCCAGAAGGAATTCTCGAAGACGATCTCAACTGTCCCTGTCCGGAACGGGCACAGGATGATACCGTCGATTCCGGGTCTTCCGGTGGCGTCCCGCCAGGAGGGTTTAGCGAAGACGATTTTCTCGATTTAACCGACGACGCGACCGACCCCGACGATGAAAGTCTCGCCCCAGGAGAACTCAACGATCGCCCCGGTGGGGTGCGCGCCCTCGCGGGAGACGATACGGTTACCGGGTCGCGATCGGATGAAGTCATCAACGGCAATACTGGGAATGACCTTCTCCTCGGCGGATCCGGTAACGATACCTTGCGCGGCGGTCGCGATAACGACCTCATCGACGGCGAAGACGGCGACGACGACCTCAACGGCAATGTCGGCGACGATCTCGTATTTGGCAGCAATGGAGACGATATCATTCGCGGCGGTCAAGATGACGACCTCCTCGATGGCGGCGAGGGAAACGACACCCTCAGTGGGGATTTCGGACAAGATTTGTTAGTTGGCGGTCCGGGAGACGATCTTTATATTCTCAGAACCGAAACCTCGGGCAGCAGCCTCAGTAGTGTCGATATTCTCGTCGATTACAATCTCGATGGTATCGATGAAATTGGCTTGACAGGCGGCATTCAAGAAAACGACCTCGAATTCGAGCAAATCGAGTTAGACAGCACCGATCCACAGGTGGGCAGCAGTTCGGGGGTTCTCATCCGCGTCGAAGATACGGGGGAATTATTGGGCTTCGTTCCCGGGGCGACGGAAACGGATTTAGATTTTGTCGAAATTCCCGATAGTTTTATCAACCCCCCTGCCCCTGCACCGCCGCCACCGCCGCCGGGTTCGCCTCCCGCGCCGCCTCCGCCACCACCGCCGCCGGGTTCGCCTCCCGCGCCGCCTCCGCCACCACCGCCGCCGGGTTCGCCTCCCGCGCCGCCTCCGCCGCCGCCAGAAGAACCGGGATTTGACGATCCAAACTTTTTCGATTTGAGTAACGATCCGGAGAATGGGGATAATGTCACTCTCGGCGAGGGAGAGTTAGACGCGACGCCGGGAGGTTTGCGGGCTCTCAACGGAGACGATACCGTGGTCGGATCGGCGTCGAGCGAAAATATGAATGGCAATGTCGGTTCGGATGTTTTATTCGGCGGCGACGGAAACGATACCTTGCGCGGCGGTAGCGATAACGATCGCCTCTTCGGTCAACGCGACGACGATTTTATCCACGGTCACAAAGGCGACGATCGCCTGGTCGGCGGTTTGGGTAACGATTTCTTGCGCGGCGGTCAAGGCGGCGATTTGCTCGAAGGATCGGAAGGAAATGACACCTTATTGGGCGATCGCGGTCAAGACCTACTCGCAGGCGGTCCGGCGAACGATATCTTTGTTTTACAAACTGAATTTGCCGCAAGTTCTCTTGAGGAAGCCGATATCATTCTCGATTTCAACCGCGCCGGAAATGACGCGATCGGTCTGACTCCGGGGGTGGTTCGCACGGAGTTAGTGTTAGAACCGATTACAGTTAACCTCAGTGGGTTTAATGTCGATGACCGCTTTGGGGGAGAAGGCGAAAGCGACATTCTCGCCGGACTGCTCCCCCAAAGTGTCGAGGGCGAGTCCCAGGAGGTCAACGCCACCGTGATTAGAATTGGAACGAGCGGCCCCTATTTAGGATTGGTCGTCGGTTCCGAACCGAGTCTGATCGGCTTTGTGGAGGTCGGGCCAGATGTTTTAATTCGCGGTTAGGATAGGGGGGGAGGGGAAGAAGCGGCCAACATTCTCATCTGTGGTGCGGGCAAGACGATCGCCTCTTCTAGGAGAGTAAGATGCCCGCTTTCACAGAAGTTCCCCACTCCCCAATCCCTCGATCTAAACTCTAAACTCTAAACTCTAAACTCTAAACTCTAAAATTGACGATCGCCCGATTGTTACTACTGTGTGTTTGCGTGTTGCTCGTGTCGGGATGTGGTGCGGTTCTCCATTCGCCCCATTCCGAGAGTTCTCCGACGCCCGTAAGGCAATCGGCGATCGCCAACCCAACTCCGGACGATCGCTCCCCCACCAGCGAACCCGAAACCGGGGATTCTCTTTCAAATTTGGCCTATCTTTCCGGAAAAATGAATAGTAATAAGGTGAAAGAACGCCTCATTTTACTATCGGTCAAATATGGAGTGGACACCGCAGTGATTGAAAAACTGTTAGAAACTTATTTATCAACTCACAACACTTTTCGAGCGAATAGCAATTTTCAAAAAACTCTACTTGACTTAAGCAACACTCATCAAATCCCTCTAGAAAAAGTGGCGGGTTTAGTGATGGACTATCAAGATTGGCTGTCTTGTGGAAGTTAAATAAGGAAGCACGGAAAGCGGGCAAGATGTCCGAGGAACGGCCCTCCTGTTGCCCTGACCAGAGATAGAGGGGAAATCTTGAGCTTTTGCCTGTTGCTTGTTGCTTGTTTCCTTCCAATTCAAATCGGTGGCAATTCCAGGGCGATCGCCCCGAGTAAGCCTTTGCGAAAATCGTTCAACAATTGACGGGCAGCTCTTTCTACATCCCCTTGATAGCGGCTTGCGGCGATCGCGTGGATATACTGCTCGCCGCTACTCGCAAACGGATCGGGGTCGTAACGAGATTTTAAAGTTTGAGCAGCTCCCATCCCGGGAAAACTATCGTCCATAAAACAAATTAACTCGACCAACTCCGCAGCCACGAGTAGATTCTCGTAAGCCGCATCGCCGATATCGTCGCAAATAGCTAATTTGACCGCCCCTTGGGGGTCGTCTAACTTCGTCGGGATCACTCCCGGCGCGTCGAGTAATTCTAATTCTTTAGAAATCTTTACCCAGCGCAGTTGACGGGTGACCCCGGGACGGCGGGCGCTTTCGACAACGCGCCGACCCAACAGGCGGTTAATCAAAGCAGATTTGCCGACATTGGGAAAGCCGATGACGACGGCGCGCACGGGACGGGGACGCATCCCGCGATCGCGCCGTCGCCGATTGACGCGATCGCTGACACTTTTTGCCGCTTGAGCCACGGCGCGCACGCCGTCTCCCTGTTGGGCGTTGGTAAAATAGGGAGTTTCGCCGCGTTCTTCAAACCAGGTGCGCCACTCGTTTTCCACCAGCTTCGGAATCGTATCGACCCGGTTAATCACCAAGACGCGCTCCTTACTGCCGACCCATTCCTGGACTTGGGGATGGTGGGTGGTCAGAGGAATGCGAGCATCCCGGACTTCGAGCACGACATCGACGAGCTTGAGTTGTTCTTTGAGTTGCCGTTCCGCTTTGGCAATGTGACCGGGATACCACTGAATGGTCATAGATTCCGCAATTCGAGTAATTGAGATGGTGCAGTTCGAGGGTCGTATCGAGGATCGTCCCCAGGGACGGGCGATCGCGAAGCGTCTCCCCAGGAGAGTCGCGCCACGGCGTTTAAGGCACGATTAACACCGGACAGGGAGATAAGTTAATCACGCGATTGGTCACGCTTTCAGATACTTCTTCCTCGATCAAGCCGATCCCCCGACATCCCATAATAATCAGATCGGCATTGATTTCGTCGGCGACGTCACAAATCGCAAATGCAGGTTTTCCTTCGCGCTCGATCGTCTCGGCTTCGATCCCGGCTTGACCAAACATGGATTGGGCGCTTTTGAGTAGTTCGGCGATCGCCTCGGGAGACATTCTCGGTTCGGGAGGGGCTTCCTCCCCTTCAATAGGCTTTTCAAGTACCGAAAGCAGCACTAAACGCGAATTAAACTGCTTGACGATTTTGACGACGGTATCCGCCGCTTCACGAGACTCGGGGCTTTGGTCGATCGGAAATAGAACGGTCTCAAACATAAGAACCCTCTGGAGGACACACTCTTCGATAAAATGTTTACGGCAAACAGTTAAATGGATTGAGTTCCATCCGCTCTCGAAGCGCGATTGCTCGCGTCTCGTGTCAAGACATCAGTTCCCACTGAGGAGCTAACGGTATAGTACCGATTTTGTAGAAAACAGACCAAAATAACGCAATAGAGAGGTAGATTTGTGGCCAAGAAAACTGTAGCAAATTTGTCGGCTTCCGACGTATCGGGCAAACGAGTTCTGATGCGCGCCGATTTTAACGTTCCTCTCGACGAGGCAGGCAAGATTACGGACGATACCCGCATCCGCGCTGCGTTGCCGACGATTCAAGACCTCACCGGAAAAGGCGCCAAGGTGATTCTGTGCAGTCACTTCGGACGTCCCAAAGGTCAAGTCAATGAAAAAATGCGGTTGACTCCGGTAGCGGAGCGCCTCTCGGAATTGCTCGGTCAAGATGTGATTAAATGCGACGATTGCATCGGTTCCGGTGTGGCGTCGAAGCTCGAAGGGTTGGCGGACGGTCAAGTGGCCTTGTTGGAAAATGTGCGCTTCCACGCTGGAGAGGAGAAAAACGATCCGGAATTCGCCAAGCAGTTAGCTTCGGTGGCGGAGGTTTACGTTAACGATGCTTTCGGAACGGCTCACCGCGCTCATGCTTCTACGGAAGGGGTGACCAAGTATCTCAGCCCCAATGTGGCGGGATTTTTGATCGAGAAGGAATTGCAATATTTGCAAGGGGCGATCGAAAATCCGCAAAAGCCGTTGGCGGCGATTATCGGCGGGTCTAAAGTGTCGAGTAAAATCGGCGTGATCGAAACGTTGCTGGAGAAATGCGACAAACTCTTCCTCGGCGGCGGGATGATCTTCACCTTCCTCAAGGCGCGCGGGATTGGCGTCGGTAATTCTTTGGTGGAAGAGGATAAGTTGGAGTTGGCGCGATCGCTCGAAGCCAAAGCCAAAGAACGCGGCGTCGATTTACTGTTGCCGACCGACGTCGTGATTGCCGACAAGTTCGCGGCGGACGCCAATACCCAAACGGTGACCGTGGAAAACATCCCCAACGGCTGGATGGGCTTGGATATCGGTCCGGACTCCGTGAAGGCGTTCCAAGAAGCCCTGGCGGACTGCAAGACGGTGATCTGGAACGGTCCGATGGGTGTGTTTGAAATGGAAAAATTCGCTCAAGGTACGGAGGCGATCGCCCATACGTTAGCCGAACTGACCCCGAAAGGCACGACCACGATTATCGGCGGTGGCGACTCCGTGGCGGCTGTCGAAAAAGTCGGCTTGGGCGAAAAAATGAGCCACATTTCGACGGGGGGCGGCGCCAGCCTCGAATTGCTCGAAGGTAAGGTACTTCCCGGTATTGCGGCGTTAGATGATGCTTAATTAAGCTTCGATGCTTTTGTAGGGGCGGTTCGCGAACCGCCCCTACAAAAAATGCCAAAAAAAAGTGCGATCGCCCTTCCCGTCGGGAATTATCCGTCCGGGCGATCGCCACTTTCCATCGAGAATTTGCTAAGAACTAACTGCGAAAACCTCTACGGCGGTTGCGAAGTCTACGCCGTTCTCTTTGTCGCGCAATTTCCTTGCGCTTGCGCTTTTCGGCTGGGGTTTCAAAATGGCGGTTCTTTTTCATGTCCGCAAAAATTCCAGCCCCGGAAACTTTACGCTTAAATCGGCGTAAAGCAGACTCTAAATGTTCGTTATCACCCAGAATCACTTGGGTCATTTAACATCCTCCCAGTTTGATGTGAAACTCATCGGACGAGCTTTCAGGTTCGAGCAAAAAAGACGAGGACAGGGCCAATTCCCTGTCCTGCCTCAGACCTGAGAATCTAGTTGAGTTCGCCTCTCACAACTTAGTAGCGACGGGAGAAATTGCGGCTTTTACCGCCCCAGTTACCGCCGCCACCACCACCGGAGGAGCGCTTGTCGGTGCGGGGTTTGGCCTTATTCACCTTGAGGGTGCGCTCCATCCACTCAGCTTCATCCAAACTTTCGATCGCTGCGTCTTCTTCTTCCTCGGTTTCCATCTCGACGAAGGCAAAACCGCGTACTCGTCCAGTTTCGCGATCGACGGGCATGTGAACTCGCTTGACCGAACCGTATTCTGCAAAAACACTGTTGAGATCGTCTTCCGTGACTTGGAAGGAAAGGTTACCGACGTAAACCGTCATGAACTTACCTCAGAAATTAAATAGGGTGTGGAGATTTGAAATTCGGAGGTAAGTCTACAAATCTGACACTAAACAGAAACAAGTCTTCTAATGCGAGCAAGAACTCAGCCACCGATATCTAATCTAAGAACTCAATCCTACCACAGCGATCTTGGCTCTGGCAAGATAAGGGGTTTAGATTTTAGATTTTAGATTTTAGATTTTAGATTTCTTTTTATCTAGATCTCCCTCGAATTGCCAAGAGGAAAGAGGAGCGATTTGTTGTCGAATTCATCATTTATAGCGACTTTTTCTTAAAATCACTACTTTTCGATCGCCCCTCCCTCGGCGGCGATCGCTTGTATCCTCTTACCTTCCTAGAAAACGGGTAAAGTTTTCACACTAAAGGTAAAAAGTATTTATTTTAAATATAAAAATTCGGGCAGAATAGAAACATCGAGAGCATTGGGGTCGTTTGATGCTCTGGCGATTACCTTTACCTGCTCTCAAACAAGGCTGTTAGTGTTGATGTTATACAGCATTTCCTCTGCTCTGCAAGATATTTAGATCCCCCTAAATCCCCCTTTTTAAGGGGGGATAGGGGGATCGGTACTGTAACTCATCAGACGCCCGAGTGCTGGAAACAGTCTCTAAGACTTTTGACTTCTTCTTTTTCGACTCAATTCTAGTGATTTTTGATGGACCTCTTGCCCCTCACCGAGTTTGAAAAATATTCTGTACCATTTGCTTGTCCAAACTTTCGGAAACGCGATCGAGTTCGGCCATTTCGCCCGCATCTAATTGCCAACCTAATGCCCCGATATTCTGCTTGGCTTGCTCCAAAGTTTTAGCCCCTGGAATCGGAATCGCCCCCTTACCAATACACCAATTCAGAGCCACTTGTGCCATGGTTTTCTGGCGCGATCGCGCGATCGCCCGCAGACAATCTAACAGGGGATCGATCGCCGGGAATAACTGCTTGCAGAGAAACCCTCGCAACCCTTTCGGATACGGTCCGTTCGCCGAATATTTCCCAGTCAACAAACCCAACGCCAGGGGACTGTAAGCAATCAATTGAATACCCAACTCGTCGCAAATCTCTTTTACATTTAATTCGCTGACCGGATAGGTTGAAAGCAAAGAATACTGAACCTGTAACGTTGCAATCGGCACCCCGCGATCGCGGAATCTTTGATAAACTTTCTGCAATCGTTTCGGTCCGTAATTCGACAGTCCGACCGCCTTAACTTCGCCGCGATCGTACAAATCCGCCAAGCCATCTAACAAGGCCCATTCTTGCCAAGGAGCGTAATTCGCCGTAGACCAATGCATCTGCACCAAATCCACCTTTCTCCCCAAACGACGGGCCGAACCTTCACACGCCGACGCCATCGAACTTCGGGTCAACCGCCAAGGATAAGCCGCCAATTTCGTTGCAATACAAATGCGGTCTGCATTCGACCCGCGATAGGTATTGGCAAATTGACCTAATAATTCCTCGCTGCGTCCTTTGAGTCGTCCCGTTCCGTAAGAATCGCCCGTATCGAATAAGGTGACCCCGTAAGCGACACATAAATCGAACACGGCGTGCAATTGGTCGTCCATCCTGGGATCGTAGTCCCACAGCAATCGGTTTCCCCAGGCCCAGGTTCCGCAACCCATTGTCGGTAAGGCGAGTTGGTTGGCAGTTGACATCGTGCAGTTATCTCGATTTTCCGTTTCTTTAGAATACCCAATTGCGGGCAAATTGGCGATCGCCCGTTGAAATCGATCGCGGGGCGATCGAAATTGAAGGATTTCGCACAAATCGCGGAATTGAATTAAAATTAGCGTGCCGCTTGCAACGCTTTTAAATCGCCATTACAAATCAGTTTGAGATTGCGAGTAATTTTGTCGATGTCCCAATTCCACCAACTAATTTTTATCAGTTCTTCAATCGTTTGTGGGTCAAATCGTTTGCGGATTTCGCGGGCGGGATTGCCGCCGACAACGGTATAGGGTTCGACACTTTTCGTGACGACCGATTGACTGGCAACGATCGCCCCGTCCCCGATCCGAACTCCCGGCATAATCGTCGCGCCATAACCGATCCAAACATCGTTACCGATGCAGGTATTGCCTTTATCCGGCCACGATTCGGGCATGGCCACTTCCCAACCTTGTCCAAACACGGGAAAGGGATAATTGGTGAACCAGTCAGTGCGATGATTGCCGCCGTTCATGATGAATTTGACATCGGAGGCGATCGCGCAAAATTTACCGATCGTTAATTTATCCCCAATAAAGTCAAAATGGTAGAGAACATTGCGCTCGAAGTTTTCGGGATTCTCGAAATCGTCGTAATAGGTATAGTCGCCGACGATAATATTGGGATTGGTAATAATATTTTTGAGATAGACGAGCCGAGTTTGGCCGGGGAGGGGATATTTTCGAGCGGGGGACGGTCCGTAGGTCATGGCGATCGCCTGTTAAAACAGAATCAAATAGAAAAGTATCGAGTCTTATTAAAGCCGATCTGAGCCCGATTGAGATCGGGATAATGGGAATGGCGCTGATGCGAAGTTTGGGAAAAGAACAATGGTGCGTTTAAAAGGGTGGCAAAGTCTGATTTTAGCGATGCCGATCGCCGCGATCGTCATTTTCCTGTTAGTGGCGGCAGGTTGGCAGATCCACGAGTGGCGAATTAACTGGATTTGGGCCATTTTCACCCTCATTTTCGTCGGTTGGCGCTGGTTGCTGGTACGCTGGACGCGATCGGGGGTGGCGCAAGTGGAAGCGGCGATCGCCCAAGTGAGTCAAGAGCTCGAAAGCGTCACGGAACGAGCGCCCCAAGCGATGACGGACAAAGAAGCGACCCAAAAAGTCGAAGCCGTCTTGCGCGAGAGTTTGCAAGCGGCGCGGGAAGATCCGCCGATTTGGGAAGATTGGCAGCAATTTTGGCAACGGGCGCAAGATCTCGTCGTGGCGATCGCCAATATTTACCATCCCGAGGTCAAATATCCCCTTTTAAATATCTACATTCCCCAGGCTTACGGGTTAATTCGCGGCACCGTGGACGACGTGGATCGCTGGATGCAGCAGCTTTCCCCAGTTCTCAATCAAGTCACCGTCGGCCAAGCCTACCAAGGGTATCAAATGTATCAAAAATTGGAGCCGTCGGCGCGCAAGTTGTGGCAAGCGTGGGGGTGGGCCCAGTGGATTTTGAATCCGGCGGCGGCGTTAGCCCGTCAGGCGAGCCAGAAAAGCAGTTCTCGGGCCGAACGGGAGTTAGTGGTCAATTTGAGCCAAATGGCGCGGGAAGCGGCCTTACGCAATCTCGCACGGCAGGCGATCGCCCTGTACGGAGAGAGTACGCCGCCGGAGTTGGAAGCGGTCAGTGCGCCACAAAAGTTACCGGAGGCGAAGACCCAAACGTTACGCGAAATTCTCGATCGCGCCGAACCCGCGACCGAAATTGTGGAAAAACCCGTGAATATCCTGCTCGTCGGGCGCACGGGGGCGGGGAAAAGTAGTGCGATCAATACTTTGTTTGACGCCGATCTGGCTGAAATCGACGTTTTACCGAGTACGGACCGGATCGCAAGTTATCAATGGGAGGCGCAGACCGGGGAACGCCTGAGCTTGTGGGATACGCCGGGTTACGAACAGGTGAATCGGCCCGAATTGCGCGAGATGGTGTTGGAGTATGCGAAAACGGCGGATTTATTGCTGCTGGTGACTCCGGCGTTGGATCCGGCGTTGCAGATGGATGTGGACTTTTTGGAGGAGATCCGATCGCAGGTGCCGGATTTGCGGGCGATCGCGATCGTCACCCAAGTAGACCGCCTGCGTCCGATGCGGGAGTGGGAACCGCCCTATGATTGGGTATTCGGCGATCGCCAGAAAGAAGTGGCGATCCGCGAAGCGACCCAATACCGCCTCGAACAGTTTGGGGATCGCTGCGATCGCGTGCTGCCTTTGGTGAGTGCAGATCCGGGGAGCAATCGCGCGGCGTGGAACGTCGAAGCCCTTTCTATAGAGCTTATTGAGGCGATCGAACCAGCCAAACAAGACCGACTCGCCCGCTTCTTGCGCGATCGCGAGACTCGCACGGCGGCGGCAGCGAAAATTATCGACCGCTACACGTTCCAAATGACCACGACTCAGGGACTTGCCGCCTTTCTCAAAAGTCCGATTTTGCAATTTCTTTCCACGTTATCCACCGGGTCGCCGTCCCTGGCTTATCTGCTGGCGGAACAAATTCCTGTGGAACAATTGCCCGTGGTTATCGGTAAATTGCAGATGGCTTACGACCTGTTTAATTTGTTAAAAGAAGAGCGCGGCGATCGCAACTTCGATTTACTCGCTTTGTGGCCCGTCCTGCGCGATAACAGTGCATCTCCCGATCGCAACGCCTGGGCCTTCGGTCATGCCTTTGTCGAATATTGGATGGAAAATCTCAGTTCCGACGCGTTGAAAGCTCGGTTTAAAGGATATTTGGAGCGTCAAGAATCATCTTAAATAGAGATAACCCATGCGATCGCTGGAGTCATGAAAGATCTTTTCGAGAATTTACCTCTCTCTTTTGCAGGCATTGCCATCTCAATCATTCTAGCCATTCTCTGGCTGACAACCGACCTAAAATTAACCCGCCATCTGTACGGAAGCGCACCTAAAGATCGAAGGAGCTGCCCCGAAAATTATCCGATTCGAGCCGACAAAACCGACAGGTATTACTATTTAAAACACGAACGCATCCGTCTCGAAGTTGATTGGTGTTTTGAAGATGAAAAAACAGCTAGAAAAGAAGGATTTATTCGCGCACCAGAACAATATAGAAAAATGAGATAAATATAGCTATTTTAAACTGAATACGATCGATTTTTAATAGAAATACCAGGTTCGTAAGAATCTTGTTGTAAAACCATAAAAGTTTGCTGGCCCATACGTTTTTTTGATTAACTTAATTGTCTGGTTAATCCACTCTCCCACTCCCTTGGTCGTTCGTTTGTCAAAATAATACCGATTTTCAAAAATAATGATAAAAATCTAGTAAGGACACGGCAATGCCGTGTCCTTACATAAGCGAATATTTCATCGATAACTAATAACTCAATTTTAATAACTTTTGTTATAAAATAAAGTGATAAATTAAATGAAATTTTATTAATTCTCCAATTTTACTTGCAAAATTTGTATTTTATTTTTATCACAAAAACAATCTCATCGTTTTCAACAGAAGAATTCAGGCATTTTGTCTTTATCAGTCATCCGAAAATAGTATTTTCATGTGTTGTTTTGTCATAAGAACCCTAGAAGAGCCAAATTTTATTTGATGGCTATTCTCGATCGGTAAACAGTGGGGGGCGATCGCCGCATAGATGATTCACCCCAATATTTAATAAGTTTTAATCCGATTTCGCCGTTACACTCATCAGATTCACCTCATTACTGTTCTAGATTAAAAGAACAAACAATAGATCTTAGATTTTATTCCCTCTTGCTTTTTCGCCCTTTAATCCACCGGAAAATCGGGAATAGTTCCCGGATTTTGTTGTTTTTCTAAATAGCGGTATAACCCATAAACCATGTCCGATCGTGTCATCGGTTGTAACGGCGAGATCGATTGAGTTCCTTCTAAATTAACTAATTCCTCGATTAAAGCCGTCGCGATCGCCTGTCGCGCCCAATAAGGAACGCGATCGCCGTCCGCATACCGTTTTAAAATGCGATCGACTTCGGCATCACCTAACGGTAAAACGCCGTAAGCTTGGGTAAAAATTGCGAACCCTTCCGCGCGCGAGATCGGGCGATCGGGATAAAAATATCCCGGACGATAGCCACTCATAATTCCCGTTTTTACGACCCATTGAATATCGTCATACGCCCAATGAGCGGAACTGACATCGACTAACGAACTCGCCGCATTTTCATCGACGATCGCCCGTTGTTGCAATTGAAACGTTTTCACTAAAATAGCGGCGAGTTCCGCCCGGGTGATGCCCCGTTCTCCATGAAAACTGCCGTCGGGATATTCACTCATCAATCCGGCGCCGATGACTCGTTGAATCGCCGCCTCGGACAATTGCGAAAGTCCGGGAAAAGAAATTGCTGGAATCAGGGCGATCGCCCCTAATAAAATCAGAAAGTTTGCTTGTATTTTCTTCACGATCATTTTCATCCAAATCGTTTGTGTTTCTTCTTTGATGTTTGTCCTTTCTCAATTGCCATTTCCCAATAGGCATTTCTGGATTGGCGTTGCTTTAGGGTTAATGCGATCGCAAACCGCCCCGGTCAGGGGAATCGTGCGATCGCTCCTCCCCAATTGGGATCCTCCCCGCTTTGAGTTTCTCAAAAAATGGGCGACTCCAACACTCACCGGATTCCTCCCGCAAAAATGCCGATCTCGCCAACATCAACAAAATCGATATTTTACGTGGGTATAATTGCTTTTTGACAAAAAAGCCGTTATGCTTAGCAGCATTCCGCCAACAGAGGCGCAAGAGTCTCCGTGAGGATCTCAGTATGTTCGCGTACAAATCGAAATCCGTATATCCACTGATGCAAAACGAGCGATTCCACCGATGAATTCTGCGTCACAGTCGCCCAAAATAAGCAGTAGTAGAGTACAGAGGACATCGAAATGCTGAGTAATAGCCAAATCCAAGAAGTCTTTATCAACGCCTCGCTTTCCCAGAAAGTTACGCATAGGGAATGGAACTTGCTGCAACACTTGATGCAAGCGCCGTTAAACCAAGAAGAGAAAAGAATGATTAGACGGATCGTCCATAGCGTCGATCGCGGTTGGTTTAGTTTGGTCGCCTCTTAGACTCGGATCGAATACCTATCTAGCGATTCGGTCGATCTGCGTCGGGGGTCAACCCACGGCGGGCGACCTTTTCCCTCCCCAACGATCGCGCCTGCTGCAACGCTATCGCCGTTTAGAAAAACTGACTAACGCAGCAACCAAACCTTCTAGCGTGTATTCTTCCGCCTCAATATCGACCCGACCGAAAGCGTCGCGACAAGTTTGAGAGGTTTGCGGTCCGATGGAAGCAATACAAACCCCATTGAGTAAAGATTGCCAAGATTCAGCAGCGCGAACGCCCGGATGAGTGCGGGACTCGCGTTCTAATAGTTGAGCGAAGTATTTAACAGTTTTAGAACTCGCAAAGGTCACAATATCGACCTCGCCGCGTTGTAAGGCGTCCCACGCGGGAGGAGAAATCGTTGCGGGACAGCCAGATTGGTAGGCGGCGACTTCTTCAACCTGCGCCCCCCGGTCGGTGAATTCGGCGACCAAGACCTCGCGACCGCCGGACTCGACGCGGGGAAACAGAATTTTGAGACCTTCGAGATCGTCGGGAAAGGTTTCCACGAGAGAATCGGCGACATAATCCGGCGGGATGAAGTCGGCGACGAGAGATCGCCCCTGTAGGACTTTCGCCGTTTTTTTGCCGACCACGGCAATTTTAAGATGAGCTAAGGCGCGGCAATCTTTACCCAAGCGAACGAGGCGATCGCAAAAATAGTCCACCCCATTCGCCGAAGTCAAAATCAGCCAGTCGAACTCGTGCAATTGCGCGATCGCGCGATCGAGACCGTCCCAACTCGACGGCGCCGTAATTTCCAACGCAGGCATTTCGATCGCCCGCGCCCCCTCCCGAGTCAACAAATCGGTAAACGTACTCGACTGAGTCGCCGAACGAGTCACCAGAACCGTTTTACCCGCCAAGGGCGCCCGAATTTGCGGGTTGAATCCTTGAGACAAGACCTCACACTCCTTTGCATACAACTGCTCTCGTAATTTGACCACATCGCCGACCACCACCACCGCCGGAGAGAGCATTTCCCCGCGCGTGCGATCGAGAATATTGGCTAAACGGCCCGTCCACACCCGTTGAGCTTCCGTTCCGGCGGCGCGTACGATCGCGATCGGAGTTTGCGACGACTTCCCCCAGCGTTGCAACTGCCAGAGAATCTGCCCTAATTGGCGCGTTCCCATTAAAATAACCAACGTGGGCAGTTGGGCGATCGCCTCCCAATTCAAACTCTCGGGATCGTGACCGCTTAACACCGCAAAGCAGGAACTCAACACCGGATCGGTCAACGGAATCCCCGCCAATTCCGGCGCCGCCAACACCGACGAAATCCCCGGAACCACCTCAAAGGGACAGCCCGCCGCATTCAGTGCCTCGATTTCCGAACTGCAGCGCCCGAACACGAACGGATCCCCGCCCTTGAGACGCACCACCGCCTTACCGCGCAAACCCTGTTCCACCAACAGGCGATCGATCTCCACCTGGGACCAACTCGGCTGACCCCCCCGTTTCCCGACGTAGAGGCGATCGCAATCCGGCGGCGTCAACCCCAACACCCCCTCATCGACCAGCGCATCGTAAATCAGCACTTGCGCCCGTTCTAAAACTTGGCGTCCGCGTACCGTCAGATACGCCGCATCCCCCAATCCGGCGCCGACGAGATAAACCATGCCTTTGACTCGGGAAGCAGACGCATCATTCACTTGGGTTTTCCAAAAACAACAGTCAATATAGTATCTTCGATGGGGAAGCTCAAGGCGATCGCCCGTCGCTCTCCCCGTCAACATCGCCCGTTTTCATTCAAATTCCCGCTTTATGTCCAGTCCCCCTCAAACCATTTCCCTCCTCTGTCCGACCCGGGGACGACCCGAAAAAGCGCTGAAATTTTGCAGTAGCGTCCTCGAAACCGCCCGCCGACCCCAGCGCGTCGAAATCCTGCTCTACCTCGACGCCGACGATCCCCGGCGATCTCAATACTTGCAATTATTCCGCGATCGTCAAAGCGACTTCGATCGCCTCTGGCGCTGCGCCTTCGTTATCGGCGAACAAATGAGCATCTCCAACGCCTGGAACGAACTTGCCAAACGCTGCCGAGGGAACCTCCTAATCATGGCCGCCGACGACCAACTTTACAACGATCGCGGCTGGGACGACCGTCTCGACACCGAAACCGCCAAATACCCCGACGAAATCTTCTGCATGTGGTTTAACGAGGGACATTGGCAAGATCGACTCTGCACCTTCCCCATCGTCAGCCGCAAATGGTGTCAAACCCTCGGTTATTTCACCACGGGTTTATTTGAATGTCTCTATGACGACATGTGGATTTGGGAAATCGCCAAGCGCGTCGGACGCACCCACTACATCGGCGACATCCTCACCGAACACTTTCACTGGAGTTACGGAAAAGGCGATATCGACGAAACCTACGCCCGCAAACAAGTCGATCCCAACTCGCGCCAGTTAAAACCCGCCGTCTACCGCGATATGGATTTATACTGCCGTACCGCCCCCTATCGCGCCACCGACGCCCGCCGCATCGCCGCCGTCATGCAAGGCGAAGTCCGCTTGCAAGAAGTCCCGTTAATGGTTCCGGGGAAAGCCACTATTTTTGAAGGAGCCCAGTAGGGGTTTGGTGACCAAACCCCTACTAGATTTTTTTTATATTTTCTTGATATTTTCGGTGGGACGGTGGTGCGGGCCTCTCGCCCGCCTCTTTATTCCTACGTACGGAAGCGACAGAAGCCCTACCCCGCTTGAGGTTGAGAAATCGGCAACTCGATCGTAAACGTACTGCCTTCCCCGAGAGTCGAATGACAGTACAAACGACCGTGATGAGTTTGTTCGATAATTTGTCGGGAAATTGACAACCCCAATCCGGTACCGACTCCCATCGGTTTCGTCGTAAAAAATGGCTCGAAAATGCGCTCTTCCAATTCGCTAGGAATTCCCGCGCCGTTATCGGTAATCGCAATTGAAACCGAACTCTCGTCCAGTCGTTTGGTGACGATCGCAATTTCCCGTTTCTTCTTCGGTCGATCTTCCGTCGCTTCCTCTTGGGAAGACTCATCTAGCAAAACATCGATCGCATTACTCAACAAGTTCATAAACACCTGATTGAGTTGATTGATATAACATTCGACTTCGGGAAGTTCTTCAAACTCTTTAACGACCGTAATATTTTGCTTGTAACGATTGTTGAGCAGAACCAGGGTATTATCGATCCCTTCTTCTAAATTGGCCGCTTTCATCTGCGGTTCGTCCAGGCGGTAGAAGTTCCGCAAAGTCAGGACCAGACTGCGAATGCGATCGGCGCCGACTTTCATCGAATTGACAATACGCGGCAAGTCGTCGAGAACGTAATCGAGTTCGACTTCATCCAGAATATCTTCAATTTCTTCTGAATTTTCCGGACAAACCGACTGATAAACTTCCAGAACTCTGAATAAATCGTCGATATGTTCTTCGACGTAGGGCAAATTACCATAAATAAAATTAATCGGGTTATTAATGTCGTGGGAAATACCCGAAACCATTTGACCGAGCATCGCCATTTTTTCCATTTGGATCATGTGTCCTTGGAGGCGTTCTAGCTCGCCAGCAATTTCTTCAACTTTCGTATCTTTTTGGGCGATCGCTCCTTTCAGTTGTTCGATAGTTTTTTCTAATTCGGCGTTGCGTTGTTCGAGCTGTTGCAAGTTGGCTTCAGTCATGGTCAAATCAAAATATCCAAGGAATCTGAGTGAAGGTAAACTGCGAAAGAGAAAAATTGACGAAAATCATGGGTGACGATCGCCTTCAGGGAAAAGGGAGCCATCAAACTTGAATCTGTCCCCTAGTTTGCCGCGCCTGGAGGGCGATCGCAACACAATTTTGACCCATTCGAATCGGTTGAGACGGCCCCCAGACTCCCTTCACTCTATCCACAAAGGAGCGATCGCGCGTGTGAGCCAGATCGCCTCGCCATCGCCACCGATTGCTTAGCGAGAATTATTCGACGGTGGGAACGAGGGTTTTCCCGCATTGCGGATATTGACCACTTTACTGAGCAGGTCGAACCAAAACGACGACCCCATCGAAATCGCCAATCCGCTAATCACCCAACCGAGAACCCGTCGGATGTAAGGAACGGGCCATTTTTGCTCGTCGGTTAACTGCTGCTCGACGTTATACTGCCCCCAGCCTAACGGAAGACTGATATCGTCGAGAGATTGGCGCACGTCCCGTTTAATTTGGTCGATGGTCTGTGGCGTTAGACCCGTTTGAGCCGTGGGCATACTCTCGGAAGGATTGCCCCCGGATCCCGCCGGAACCCCCCGAGCGCCGGGAGCTTGACCGGGAGGGGGAGCGGTAGGGTTGGACAAATTCCCGGCGGGCCACGACGCCGTTCTCAAATTCTGCTCGATCAAGGAATCGGAATATTGAGTGACCGTGGCGCGCAAAACCGAATCTTTGGATAAGTTGCTGATAATGTACAGGGTGTCCGCATTCGCAATTACCGCCACGACGATCCCGATTAAAATCGCGATCCCGCGCGCGTTGCGCTTGTAAACCCCGGTGGCGCGGTCCATGGAGCGATCGAACCAAGTTTCGATTTCATATTGCAATTGCGCCATTTCTTGAGCGACATCTGCATTCTCGGTACGGACTCGTTTCGCTAAGGTTCCCAAACTTTCTTTGAGGGATTCGGGTAAGCTATCGACCAAACTTTCGATCCCTTGATAGGTGGCACTATCGCGATCTTGCAGGGATTTGACGATTTGTTCGTAGCCTGCTTGTTTGCGGCGAATGATGTCGATAGTTTGGGAGGCGCTCGGTTTTAATTGATTGAAGATCACTTGTTTTTCTAGATCCCCGTAGTGTTCGCGGTGAAATTGGCGAACTTGCATTAAAAACCATTCGCCTTGGGGACCTTCCTGTGGCAGGAAAATTTGACAGTTTTCAATAAACAGTTGGAGTTTGCGATCCATCGAATCGAGGGCGATCGATAGAGAAATTCGATCTTCTTTAAAATCGGTGACGATCTTGTCAAAACTGCGTCCTAAAAGTTTTAATTCTCGTTCGAGAGAGCTGCGGCTCGATTCGGTGAAGTTAGCGTGTTTGAAAATACTGACCAGTTCTTTTAAATTTTGATGTTTGTATTCGTCGAGGCGTTCTTCGGTAATGACGTGGGCGATATCGGAGATTTTTAAAGTATCCATCAGGGTCGCGGCAAAGTTAGAGGCGGGAATATAAGAAGGACCGCTTTTTTGATGGCCGAAAACACTTTTGGTTCCGGTTAATTTGTGATAAGCCGTTCCGAAGGTTTGACTGACTTTTCGGAACCCCATCGCCAACACGCCGACGGCTTCTTGATTGAGGTTGTTGATGAGGGGATGGGCGTAGAGGCGATCGGCTAGTTCCTGCACTTCTTTACTTTTGGTGCGTTCGGAACTTCCGGCGAGTAAGACTTCAATTGATTTTTTTAAATGTTCGGCTCTCCACTGGAGCAAAGTGGTGATAATTTCTTGAATTTCCGAAGCCAATAAACTGACGATCAGGTAAATAAAAATGAGGCTGATAGCGAGGTCTAAAATGATAGGAATATTCATGGAAATCTAGACTCCTAGTTAAAATTAGAGGAGGAGGGAGGGGAGCAGTCGATCTCGACATCCGCTACTATACGTCATGGTTGACAATATCCCGAGCAGTTTTAACAAATTTGAAGTAAAGGGTGAGGATGGAGCCACCCGCAAGGGGGCTTCGGGAACAGTAAAGTTGGGAAATGACTGGGGGGTGTTGCCGTTAAATAGCGATCGCCCCCAGAAAAATCTACACTTGAAAATAACAAGGGAAGACTGGCGGCGGTAGACTTGGATGTTCTCGTTCGCCAGTCAGACCCCAGGGTGAACCCGGATCGAAAAGCTAGTCAAGCAATTGCACGCAAGCATGTATCGGGAAATTTTTACATCTTACGAACCGAGTGGCGGTTCCCATCGCACGAAAGGTTGGATCGAACAGCTTTGGGTTTTAGGGCTGTTACTCGCGGCGATCGTTCTCTATCAGATGAATTTAGGCGAGTTACCCTTACGCGATTGGGATGAAGGTATTGTCGCACAGGTGGCTCGCGATCTTTGGCGAGGGGATTTGAATTGGTTGCATCCGACGATCGCCGGAGAGCCGTATTTTAACAAGCCTCCCCTCGTGCATTTACTCGTGGCGATCGCCTATCATTTCGGTGGCGTCAACGAGTGGACGACGCGCTTACCCGGCGCCATGCTCAGCGCCATTTCGGTTCCTTTGCTTTATGGAATTGCGCGCGAAGTCTTTCCCCTGCGCGGTCCGGCGATTTTCTCGGCGTTGATTTATCTAACCCTGTTTCCGGTGGTCCGTCACGGGCGCTTGGCGATGTTAGATGGGGCGCTGTTGTGCTTTTTCCTGCTAACCCTCTGGTGTTTGCTGCGATCTCGCCGGGATTTACGCTGGGGGTTGGGGGTCGGCTTCGGTTTGGGGGCGATCGTCCTGACCAAGGGAGTCGTGGCGATTTTGCTCGGGACGATCGCCCTCCTGTTTACCCTCTGGGATACCCCCCGCTTGCTGCGATCGGGTTATCTCTGGACGGGTTTACTCTTAGGCATGACTCCAGTCACCCTATGGTATGTCGCTCAGTTGCTCTATTACGGCGATCGCTTCGCCAGCGCCCACTTTCTCAGCCAATCCTGGCAGCGTTTACTCGCCCCGGTGGAAAATAACTCCGGTCCGCCGTGGTTCTACTTGCTCGAACTGTTGAAATATACCTGGCCCTGGTTGCTCTTTTGGCCCGCAGGCTTGCATCTGGCGTGGAATAATCGCAATTTGGGATGGGCGAAGTTAGTCCTCGTCTGGACCGGAATCTACCTGAGCGCCATCACCGTGATGAGTACCAAATTACCCTGGTACGTCTTGCCCGTCTATCCGGCGATCGCCCTCACTTGTGGCGCCCTCCTCGCTCAAGTGTGGCAGGGCGACGTTTACGCCCATTCTACCGTCCCCTCCAGCGCCTCCGGTCCGCTTTCTCCGTCCCACTTCTATCCCCGTTATTGGGTCGTCATCCTCGGTATCCTCGCCCTCGGCGCTTGGGGCGCGAGTGCCTATTTCGGGCTGTTCGATCCGAGTGTGGATCCCGTATTGCCGATCGCCCTGTTCGCACTGGCCCTGACCTTCAGTGTTTCGGCGTCGTTAGTGTATCGAGAAGACCGTCAATTTGTCTTAATTTTATTTTGGGGAATGTACGTTTCTTTATGTTTGTTCGTTTCCTGCGCTCATTGGGTGTGGGAGTTAGCCGAAGATTATCCCGTCCGACCCGTGGCGCAAATCGTGCGGGAATACACCCCTCCCGAACAGGTCGTGTACACGTCCCATCCCTATCACCGCCCGTCGCTCAATTTTTACAGCGATCGCCAAGTGATCCCCGCCGATCTCGAACAACTACAACAACATTGGAAAAAAGACGACCGTCCTTACTTACTGCTCGATCCCGAAACCCGCGATCGCCTGCAATTGAAGCAAGCCAAGGCGATCGCCGAAGCCGAAAATTGGATTTTGATCGCTCGCGATCCGACGAAAGGACTCGGGAGTTGGGAGTTGAGAATTGAGACGGAAATCCACTAATAAATTGAGAAGTTCTTATGGCATCGTCTAAGGCTTGATATTGTACCTTAGATCCGTTTAGTAGCTTGGCTTCTCTAACTATCATGACTTAATTTTACCAAAGAGAAATGCGGATAAGCACAAATCCTGCATTCTTTTTTGTGGGTTGCAATTCATCTCACCGCCAAATCAAAGATTATGGCGGGAGCCTTCTTGCAACATTGAAGTAATTTAGCCTTACCTCTTCCCTTGTCCCTTCTACCTCCCCATTCCCAAACTCTTATTCCGCTCTCTAAAACTTACTCAAACTTAAGTGTATGATGTTTAGTTCCTAGCTTGGATCTTCCGAGACCTTTCCATCACGCTTGCTTATACGGCTGAGCTCTCCGCGTTTTCTACATTAATTGCCGCATTTAAGTCACGATCTATGGAGGCGTGACAGTTCGGACAATCATACTGTCTTCGGTCCAGTAGCATTTTTTGTCGGTGTCCCCAGTTAGAGCAGATCTGCGAACTGGGATACCACGGGTCAATCAATGTTAATTTGCTCCCATACCACTCGCATTTATATTCAAGTTGACGACGGAACTCATAAAACCCACCATCCGCAATCGCACCAGCCAGCTTGTGATTTTTGAGCATTCCTGACACATTTAAGTCTTCAATTTCCCCTTTCCCCTTTTCACTTTTCACTTTTCACTTTTCATGCGTCTGTGGGCTTTAGCTAACTTGAGTTGCGTTTTTTCTCGGTTTTTACCTCCTTGTTGACGGCGACTTAGTTCTTTCTGGAGTTTGGCTAGTTTTTTCTGAGCCTGACGATAAGCTTTCGGATTGGGATAGGTTTTACCATCGCTCAGGGTGGCCTTTTGATTCCTACGTCTACCCCAATCCGCTCTCTATCCCCCCTTCGCCCCCCTTTCAAAGGGGGGTTGGGGGGATGGTTCAAAATCAATTTTGAAGGCAATATACCAGTCCCCTGCTCGTTTACCGATCGTGACGTTTTTAGGATTGACTGGCGGTAACTGTTCGTGGCTTTTTACCCAACCGATCCGAGGTAGCTTCACCCAATCACCGGAAATTTTAATGCTTCCTTCCAGGTAAAAACTCTCTTTGACATTCTTTTTCTTAAACTTGGGGAAACCTGTTCCTTGGACTTGCCCAACTCGCTTAAAGCTTCTTGAGGGCTACATTTGGAGACTTCATAGTACCAAGGATTCTGACTTTTTACCTCGGCGACTAATCTTTTGTGTAAGTCTATAGCACTCGGGAGTTTACCTCCGGCTTCTGATATTTTTTTACAGGTAGCGAGTCCCCAATTCCAAGGGTGTCGAGCGACTCCTGCGTGTTTCGCCATCGGCGTCCGTTGTCGGTTATTTAAGTCTAGCTTGGTCTTAAAGCCTTTCACTGACTTTTTTTAACTCCTCAATCATCTTTTTGTTCGGCTAAGTTCAGCTACCATAAAGACGAGTAGAAAACAATGGAGATGGTGAAATCCGCGATTTTTGCGGCTTCAGTCCTTCTAAACTTACTCAAATCTTTATTTGAGCATAAAAAGTGAGTAAGTTTAAGAAACTTTAGGTAGAAATTTAAATCCTGTTGTTAACCCTCCCCATCCCCGTCGATTCGATCGCCTCTCCCATGCGATCCAATAAATCGTTGAAGGGATTGCGTTCCGGCATCCAAATTTCTAAACTCGTCAGGGCAAATCCCGCGATCGCCAATCCCGCAATGACCGCGACCAGGGACGGACGACGACGGAAGCCGACATCGCGCAACATGCGGGCGACCGGGCGACTTTGTCGGCGAATCAGACGACCGACACCCAATTGTTTCAACGTAAATGGATCGCGGACGTAGTGACCGCTCCAACTGACCACCAAGCGCGCCTGACAATAGGGACAAGTATAAAGTCCGCCGAAGACCTCGCGCGGGTGAGTTGTTCCAGTGCGGTTGCATACCGGGCAGGTGACCGAGTGACTGTCAAAGGTGTGAGCGTTCATAAGTCTTTCCCACTTTCCCAAAACCGTGGTTTACCAGATTTTTTTGTTCGTCTGACAACACCTCAAATGTTGTCTGTTTCCCCGTGGGCGATCGCCGATATTTGCAGTGATTGCACTTGAATCTTACCCTGAAGGCGATCGCCGCTTTTGAAAGAGAATACGGCTGTATTCGAGCTTGACTGGATTCCGTCGTCCGGCTTTTGCTGGTTCGATCGTTCGATCGAGCGCGGTATTCTCCGTCTTTTGGCTGGCGAGAACGCAACTCCTACCCGCATTGCGCGATCGAGATCGCGATCGCCCGAAGGTCAGGAAGCTGTCAGCTTTCAACCCCATGAAGGCGACATGGGAACCAATCCTGGAAGGATTGCACTTCGGTGTTGCCGTTCGACAGAAAGTTGACACCCAAATGATTGGCATCTGAACTTGTCAGGGTGCAAGGTCACGATCGCCTCTGGGACGATGGGTTGCAATTTGACAAGATGACCTTAGTCTTAGTCTACTCCGCTTCAATCTTCTAGCTCAATAGCTGGTTATGCTCGAACAGTTTAGCGAGACTGACCAAGGCAACTCTATTCTTTAGAAAATTGGCGTTTGGCAAGGGGATCGAAGTCGCTCGCCGCCGTTAAATCGTAATGTAATGGGGTCAGCGTAATATAGTTCTCGCGAATCGCTTCGACATCCGTAGGAATGCGATCGCTAATGCGCGGATCCGCAGGTTGTTCGATATCTTCAAGCACTTCCCCCGCCAACCAATAATACGTTTTCCCGCGCGGGTCGCTGCGTTTTTCAAAAATATCGACGTAGCGACGCAACCCCTGGCGCGCCAGGGTCACTCCGGCGATCTCGGCGATCGCCACGGCGGGAATATTGACGTTGAGCAACATCGGTTTTTCCAGGGGATCGGCGGCGAGGGTATCGAGCAAGCGACAAGCAAATTGAGCTGCCGGGTCGAAGTCTCTAGAGGTATAACTCGCCAAGCTGAAAGCAATACTGGGGATCCCTTCGAGCAAGCCTTCCATCGCGGCGGAAACCGTACCGGAATATAAAATATCGTTGCCCAAATTTTGACCCTGATTGATACCGGACAGGACAAAATCCGGCGCGCGATCGAGTAACGCCCACAATGCCAGTTTGACGCAATCGGCAGGAGTTCCGGAACAGGCCCACGCCTTCACCGAGGGGTCGAATAAAGATTCGACAATTTCGGCGCGAATCGGTTGGTGCAAGGTCAATCCGTGACCTGTCGCCGATCGCTCGCGGTCGGGACAGACGACGCTGACCTCGTGACCGACCCCGGCTAAACGATTGGCTAAGGCATAAATCCCCGGGGCATAAATCCCGTCATCGTTACTAATTAATAATTTCATGTAACAGATTATTGAGATGCAAAAGTCGTGCGCTTCGATTGTGCGAGATCGACCCGGATCGGAGCAAGTTGGCGATCGCCTGGGGTCAAAATCTCCTCGGACTCCCGCAGATCAAACCCCCTTACAAAAGTCCTCAACTCCCGTTTTCACGGCGTAGAAGACCACCGGAGCCACCAAGACGGGGGGACAAAGTTTGGCCTCGACCAGCGCCTTCACCGGACCGGCGATTTCGTGGCGATCGAGCTGTTCGCGAACCGACGGCTGACACAGTACCGGACGGCAGCGTTTCGCCATGCTATCGAGCCATCCTTCGGACACGTTGGGTTCTTGTCCGGCGTGTAACGCTAAATCGATCGCCGCATCTTCGAGGTCTCCCTCGCAATCTTCGATCGCGTCGAGGGCTTTACAAGCTGCCGGATGGTCGGACAATTGCTCTCGATAACGGGCAATTTCTTCAAAAGTTAACGAAATCGTCATGGAACTGATGAGTTGTAAGGGTGAATTTTCTGCACGAGCCACGATCGATTGTAGGGCAACGAAAAGCCGCTCTCGTCCCCTTCTCCGTCCCTAGTCGGCGATCGGTGTTTCGGGGTAAACTCAAACGAGGCGGCTTTATTTCGATTGAACATTCGTTGCATGACTACTCAGCTAAGCGACCTGGAGACTCAGTTAGAACAGGTGCGGTCTGTCGCCTCCGGCGCGATCGCCTCTGCAGACACCCTCGACGCCCTCGAACAATTGAGGGTCAAATATTTAGGCAAAAAAGGCGAACTCTCCCTCGTCTTGCGCGGTATGGGTAAACTCGATCCGGGCGATCGCCCCCGCATCGGTTCCCTCGCCAACGAGGTGAAAGAAGCCCTGCAACAGCAGCTCGACGATCGCCGCAGCGCCCTCCAAGCCGCTCGGATCCAAGCCCAAATCGAGGCGGAAACCCTCGACGTGACCATGCCGGGGGTTTATCGTCCTCAAGGGCGCGTCCACCCGCTCAACTTGACCGTAGACCGCGCGATCGATATCTTCGTCAGCCTCGGCTACACCGTCGCCACCGGACCGGAAATCGAAACTGACTATTACAATTTCGAGGCCCTCAACACCCCCGCCGACCACCCGGCCCGGGACATGCAAGATACTTTCTATCTCCCCGGCGGTCATCTCTTACGCACCCACACCTCCCCGGTGCAAATTCGCTACATGGAACAACACGAACCCCCGGTGCGAATTGTCGCCCCCGGTCGGGTCTACCGTCGCGATACCGTCGATGCAACCCACGCCGCCGTGTTCCACCAAATTGAAATTTTAGCGGTCGATAAGGGGCTGACGTTCACCGACCTTAAAGGGACGATTCAAGTGTTCTTACGCCGCATGTTCGGCGCCGATCTCCCGGTTCGTTTCCGCCCGAGTTATTTCCCCTTTACGGAACCTTCGGCAGAAGTTGACGTGCAGTGGCAGGGTAAATGGCTCGAAGTCCTCGGCTGCGGTACGGTAGACCCGAACGTGCTTAAAGCGGTGGGTTACGACCCGGAAATTTACACGGGATTTGCCGCCGGGTTCGGTGTCGAACGGTTTGCGATGGTCCTGCACGAACTCGACGACATCCGCCGGGTTTACGGCAGCGATTTGCGCTTTTTAAAACAGATTTAACTGAGAAGCCGGGTTTCTGTACGCTCCCGATCTGCCCGTCTTCAATACGGGCGGATCGACCCGGTTTCTCTTTCTTGAAACCTCGGGTTGACGATTGGGCGGTTTATATCCTTCTTCTGTCATTTTCGGACATCGCGATCGCCGTATCCCCGATCGGGAAAGATCTAGGGCGATCGCCGACCCTGTAAGAGTTCTAGAAGTAAGTCACTACAAGGGTTGTCTTTGAGTGACCGAAGAAAGTTAAAATGAACAATAATAATCATAAAAGCAATCGCTTAATCGGCCTGACTGGAGGCATTGCTACGGGGAAAACAACTGTATCCAATTACTTGACAAAAACTTATAAGTTGCCGATTTTTGATGCGGATGTTTACGCGCGGGAAGTGGTCGAAAAAGGTTCGCCCATTTTAGACCAACTCTACGATCGCTACGGCGCGAAGATCCGCTTAGAAGATGGAAGTTTAAATCGACCGGAACTTGGTAAAATTATTTTTAATCATACGGAAGAACGCAAGTGGGTTGAAGCGCAAATTCATCCCGCCGTTCGAGATAAGTTTTATGAGGCGATCGCCCAACTCGAACCAGACGCAACCGCCGTGTTAGCTATTCCCCTACTCTTTGAGGCCAACTTAACCTATTTACCCAGCGAAATTTGGGTTGTTTCTTGTTCTGCCGAACTGCAGCGCGATCGCCTCCAACAACGCAATGGCTTGAGTGAAAAAGAAGCTCAAGCGCGCATTAATTCCCAACTTCCCCTCGCGGAAAAATGCGATCGCGCCGATGTCGTTCTCGACAATTGTGGGGATCTTTCCCAACTTTACGAACAGGTCGATCGGGCCGTGCGATCGCGAATCGCTCAAAATCACTGATAGGATCGGCTAACATCGTCATTGCCGCGATCGCGCTATTTCAATCGATTCCAACGATTCCAAAACAGAAAAAAACCGATCGCCCAACCCACTTGGGTAATGACATTGCCGACCGCTTACGCCCCCCGATCATGCCCGATCCTACGCTTCGTCGCCGAACTCAAGCCAAACTACCGAACCATCGGTGGAAAATTTACCCGCAATTCCCCCAACTCGCCGAGGAATTGGCGCAGGCTATTTCTCCGGATTTTTCCCCGGTTTTAGCTCAAGTTTTGATCGATCGCGGGATGACCACCGTTGAGGCGGCCCAAGGTTTCATCCATCCCGATTCTCTCGATCTTCCTTCGCCGTTAGATGATTTTCCCGCCCTCGACGAAAGCATTAATTTGCTGATTCACGCGATCGCCACGAACAAGAAAATCGCGATTTGCGGCGACTACGACGCCGACGGGATGACCAGTACGGCCCTGTTACTGCGCGCCTTGCGCTACCTCGGCGCCAATGTCGATTATGCCATCCCCAGCCGCATGAAAGACGGTTATGGTATTAACGAACGCATTGTCGAAGAATTCCACCGGGAAGGGGTTAAACTGATTCTGACCGTCGATAACGGAATTGCGGCGTTCAAACCGATCGTTTTGGCGCGCAATCTCGGTTTGGATGTCATCGTCACGGACCATCACGAAGTCCCGCCCGAAGTTCCCCCCGCCACCACCATTCTCAACCCGAAACTGATTCGCGAAGATTCTCCCTATCGCGGGGTCGCCGGGGTCGGCGTCGCCTATATTTTGGCGGTCTGTCTGGCGCAAAAATTAAAAAAAGCCCAACCCCTGATTAATCCCTTGCGCGAATTGCTGACCCTGGGAACGATCGCCGATCTGGCGCCCCTGACTGGGGTCAATCGTCGCTGGTTGAAATGGGGATTGCGCCAGTTACCGAATTCTAAATTAGCGGGGGTGCAAGCTTTAATTCAAGTGTCCGGGGCGACGAGTAGCGCCTCGAAACAAGGGCGGGCGATGAAACCGGACGAGATCGGATTTCGTCTCGGACCGCGCATCAATGCGGTGGGGCGCATCGGCGACCCACAAATCGTCATCGAACTGCTGACTACGGACGATCGCGGGGTGGCCCTGGAACGGGCAATGCAGTGCGAACAAATTAACGCCCGGCGCCAGGAAATGTGCGAGGAGATCGAACGAGAGGCGATCGCCTGGGTGGAAAGTAGCAACATCGATTTGGGTGATCGCCGCGTCCTGCTGGTGGTCAAGTCCGGATGGCATCATGGGGTCATCGGGATTGTCGCCTCCCGCTTGGTAGAACGCTACGGCGTCCCGGTGTTTATCGGGACTTACGAAGATGCGGAAAAAACCCACGTTCGCGGGTCGGCGCGCGGAATTCCGGAATTCGACGTGTTTGAAGCGTTACAATTTTGCGATGACTTGCTCGGTAAATACGGCGGTCATCGGGCGGCGGGCGGCTTTTCACTCAGTGGCGATAACTTGCAAGCGTTCGGCGATCGCCTCAGCCAATTTGCCTGTCACTGTCTCGATCCGTCTCACCTCAAACCCGCGATCGCGATCGATACCGCCCTCGACTTCGATCGCATTAACTTGCAGTTTTACCGCGAAATCGATGCCCTTCACCCCTGCGGGATCGAAAACCCGGCCCCGGTCTTTTGGACGGGTAACGCGAAGGTGGTCGAACAACGGATCGTCGGAAAAGGTCATCTGAAGCTGACTTTAGAAACCGACGGTTCCCCCGCCAACCGGATTCAGGCGATCGCTTGGCGCTGGGGCGAATACTATCCCCTGCCGCCGCGCGTCGATGTCGCCTATAAATTGCGCGAAAATGTCTGGAATGGGGAAACCAGCATCGAACTCGAACTGGTCAGCGCCCGCTTTCCCGAAGTCGCGCCCCCAGCGCAGCCGATCTTGGTCAATCCCGAGGCGCCCCCGGTCTCCGTCCGCCCGGAATGGCTCGCCGGACCGCCTCTAGAGGACTTGTTCGGGCAACTGCAAGGGCGGGTCTTCGTCTACGGGGACGGGCGCCCCAGTGCGGGACCGACCCACGCCGCGATCGACTACGATCGCCCCCAAGGGGTCTGCGAAACCTTCATTTTTTGGACGCTGCCCCCGTCTCTCACTCACTTAAAGTGGTTTTTAGCGAAAGGGCAACCCCAGCAAATTTATATATATAGCCAGCTCCCCTCACTACCGTCGCCGGAGAAGCTGCGATCGCTCCTGAGCGAATACCTCACGCGATCGCCCGGGAGTCCGTTGCACCTGCTCAAATTTTCTCAAGCCCATTGGGTGGCGCCGAGTACGGTGCTGGCGGCGTTGCGCGAACTCGGCTATCCTTGCAAGGATTTTCCAAAAACCGATTCCCTCGTCCGGGAACTCGAACGCCTGCATCGCTGGTATGGCTTCTCTCCGGCGAAGTTAGGCAAAATCCGCTTTTAGAGGCGGTTAGGGGCGATCGCCTAAGTCCACATCTTCATAAATTCCGGCGATCGCACCGTCGAATCCCACACTGTTGAAGCGAACCACGTCCCCCGGACCGTAGCGCGTCAGAATCCATTGACCCTGTGGAGTGCGCTCAAAACACTCTACCCGTTGTTGTTTTTGGCTAACTAAAACGTATTCTTGCAAACTCGATAATTCGCTGTAATCTGCAAATTTATCGCCTCGATCCTTCGCTTCGGTCGTTTCCGAGAGGACTTCGACGATGAGTTTGGGAAATTCCAGGCAATATTCGGCGCGGCGATCGCGATCGTCGCAGGTCACCACTAAATCCGGATAGTAAAATCGATGGCGACGGGCAATGTAAACCTTCATATCAGAAAACAAAACTCGACACCCAGAACCGCGCAGGCGATCGCGAATCAGTGCATAAAGATTACCCGTAATCAGAATATGCGATGCACTCGCTCCCGCCATCGCCTCCACTTCCCCATCAAGATACTCGTGCTTAATCGGGCTATGGCGTTCGGCTTCGAGGTATTCTTCTACAGTTAATCGATGGCGATCGGGTTCGCTTATCATGGTTGTCGTCTGCTCGTGATTCGAGCCGCAGGATCCACCGTTGCGCTCCCATCGGATGACGGGAGCGTTGAGGGCGCAGACCCTCCCTTCTCCCTTGTCGAGAGCGTTCGGGGGTTCGGTTCGCCTTCCATTCTATCCTCGCCGTTCCCCCAAAAGCGCCACGACGTTAGCAGACCATTTGACGCGTCGCTTCCGCGTCAATCGGTTTAATCAGGTACAGGCGCAGCAGGTCGATCGCCGTTCCCGCAATTAACGGCAATTTGCGGAAGAATTTCACGACTTTCGGCGCGTTGCTGGCTTCAATTTCAGCGATTTTCTCGTTGCGATCGCTGCAACGGTACATCCGTTTGAAGAATTGCGGATGTTCCACGTCGAGAATCACCGGGAAAGCGCGCGCCGAGGTCTTATTGGTCTGGCGGATCACTTCTTTATCGTAGGCGATCGGGTCGAGTCCGATGGAACGGTAAAAATCGGCTCGTTCGAGGACCGTCAGGGAATGGGTCGCGAACACGGACAGCAGGAAGAAACGCGCCCACAAGCGCCCTTTCCAACCTTTCCACATGGAGGACTGCGATCGTAACAAGGCTTTAAAAATATCCCCGTGGCGGTTTTCATCCTGACACCAGCTTTCAAATTTACGGAAAAGCGGGTAATACTGATTTTCGGGATGGGCTTGCAGGTGATGGAACACCGTAATATAGCGCCAATAGCCGATTTTTTCCGACAGGTAAACCGCGTAAATGACCCACTCGGGTTTGAAAAAAGTGTAGTTGCGAGCTTTTGTCAAATAACCCAAGTCCAGCCGAATCTTGAAATCCGCCATGGCTTTATTTAAAAACCCTGCATGACGGGCTTCGTCGCGCGCCATTAAATGAAAAATTTCTGCTAATAAGGGATTGCTTTTTTTGACGCGACGCGAAATTTCTTTAAAAAGTAAGAATCCGGAAAATTCCGACATGCACGAGCGCTCTAAAAAGTCGATAAATGCTCGGCGTTTGTCTTCGTCGATGTCGTCCCAAGAGCGATCGAACTCTTCGTCGCGCACGAAGTGGTCGCGGTTGTAATCGTTGCGCATTTCTTCGAGCATCGCCCGCAGTTCAGTCTCTTGAGACGAGATGTCCATCTGACAAATGGCGTCAAAATCGGTGGTGTAAAACCGAGGCGTCAGAATCGTCTCTTTCGCCATTTCCTTCGTACCCGGTTTGACTTCGGTTTCGCTGGGTTTGGGGGCAGTGTTGACCATTACTCCGAAATGTCCCTGTTTTAAATTGCCACATCATTATATAGTGTTAAATCTTAAAAGCTAGCTTTATTAAGATTTTTAACGGAAAAGCTCGTTTTTAAAAAATTAACGCCTATATAGTAATATAGTTACATCACTGAAGAGAGCCGCGCGGGACTTCGGCACTATTGCGAAGTCAGACCGAGTTCAAATCTCCCAATTTTAGGGAAGAGTTGGCGGCTTTTTTCTACAGCAACTATTAGATTTAGCAGATGAGTAGTAATTTAGCAATCAAGCTTCGTGAAACGACAAAAAAACCCCATACTTCATCGGAAAATGAGGGTTTTGTAAAGTGTTTTCTCAAAGGGGTTGTCGAACCGAACTCATTAAAGAAACTCATAGCGAGTTTGTATTTCGTCTACAGCGCTTTAGAAGAGGAAATCCAAAGAAATTTGGAAAATTCGATCGTCAAAGCGATGTATTTCCACGACCTCAATCGCCGCACCAACTTGGAAGAAGATCTAAAGTTTTATTACGGAGACAATTGGCGCGACGAAATCCCCTATTTACCGGGGGCCGAGCGCTTTGTAGAGCGAATTCGCGAAATTTCGAGCGAGGAACCGGAGTTACTGATCGCCCATGCTTATACCCGTTACATGGGGGATTTGTCCGGCGGTCAAAGCTTCCGAAAAATTATCCAAACGGGTTTGAATTTAGAGGGCGATCGCGGTAATGCTTTCTACAATTTCAGCAATATTGGCGATTTAAACGCCTTTAAAGGACGTTACCGCCAAGCTTTGAACGAGTTAGAGGTGGACGAAGCGCAAGCCGATCGCATCGCCGCCGAAGCCGAGCGATCGTTCAAACTCAGTCGAGGCTTGTTTCACGACCTCGAAGCCGATCTGATTGCGGCGATCGGACGGGATGAGTTCGATCGCCTCACCCGCGATCGCCGCGCCGGAAGTACGGAAAGTGCGGTCGCGCCATAAACGAAGTATCTGTCTGTTTCTACCCAATTATTTCACTGTAAGAGCAAGAGAGCGTCATGGAACGGTTCGACCCCCAAGTTAAATTTAACAGCGAACTCATCACCAAATACAACCGCAACACGCCCCGGTATACTAGCTATCCTCCCGCCACGCAATTGACGGAAAACTTCCCCGTGTCGGAGTTTCACGGCGCGATCGCCCGAGGAAACGAGCAGAAATTACCGCTTTCATTATACTTTCACCTTCCCTTTTGCCAAAGTGCCTGCTATTTCTGCGGTTGCAACGTCATCGTCACCCAACATAAACCCGTCGTCGAACCCTATCTCGACTATCTCTCCCGCCACATCGAAGCCGTGGCGCCGCGACTGAACCGCGATCGCCGCGTCACCCAACTGCACTGGGGTGGCGGAACCCCCAACTACTTAGAACCCCACCACGTCGAACGCTTGTGGGAGGCGATCGATCGCCATTTCACCTTTGAAGACAACGCGGAAATTTCGATCGAAATTAATCCCCGCTACGTCGATCGCAACTATATTTTACTGCTCAAACAATTTGGGTTCAATCGGATTAGCTTCGGCATTCAAGACTTCAACCCCAAAGTTCAAGAAACCATCAACCGCGTTCAACCGGAACAAATGCTATTCCAAGTCATGGAATGGATTCGCGAAGCCGGATTTGAAAGCGTCAACGTCGATTTAATTTATGGTTTGCCCTATCAAAACTTGCAAACCTTTACCGAAACGATCGACAAGACTTTGCAACTCGATCCCGATCGCGTCGCCGTCTTTAACTTTGCTTACGTTCCCTGGATGAAACCCGTCCAGAAAAATTTACCAAAAGACGAACTGCCGACCGCTTCCGAAAAACTCGATATCTTGCAAATGACCATCGAGAAGTTAACCGGAAATGGCTATCAGTTTATCGGGATGGATCACTTCGCCAAAGATAATGACGAATTGGCGATCGCCCAGCGAGAACGGCAGTTACATCGAAATTTTCAAGGGTATACCACCAAAGCGGGAACGGCTGAGCTATTCGGTTTTGGCTTAACCTCAATTAGTATGTTGGATGACGTTTACGTGCAGAATCATAAACGTCTCAAAGACTTTTATCGGGCGATCGACGAGGGAGTATTACCGATTGAAAAAGGCTACCATCTCGATCGCGACGACAAAATTCGCCGCGATGTCATTATGGAATTGATGTGCCACTGGACGCTGTACAAAAAAGAAATGGAAGAGCGCCATCACATCGATTTTGACGAGTATTTCGATCGGGAATTATTCGATTTACAAGCCTTAGCTACTGACGGTTTAGTGCGCCTCGATTCCGAAAAAATTGAAGTCACTCCCGTAGGACGCTTACTCATTCGTAACATCGGTTTCGTGTTCGATGCCCACACGCCGGAACATAATTTAGAGCGCCTGTCAAAAGCAATTTAAGTTATTGTTTCTGTCTAGAATAGCGAAGCATTCGCCTTCTTAAAAAAGTGGGAATGAAGCCGATGCGATCGCCGAATGCTTCGTCGTTGTTCCAGCTAAAAATTTACCCGGACAAACCCATGCCCCATTGCAGAAATCAACATCACTCTCGCCAAAATCGCGGCCAAAATCGCGGCCAAAATTGCGGTCGAAATCGCGGCCAAAGCCTCGGTCAATTCGCCGCCTGCACGGGGGCGATCGCCGCTCTCACTTTAAATACTACCGCCGTCAGCCAAGCTGCCATAATACCGAGCGATCGTACCGTTCAAGCCATGATTGAAGGCATTGAAGACGAATATAAAGCCCGCGCTTTATATCAAGCGGTTATCGATAAATTTGGCGAAATTCGCCCTTTTACGAATATCGTCATCGCCGAAGACCGCCACGCCAAAATGTGGGAACCGCTTTTCCAAAAATACGGCGTTCCCCTCCCCGAGGATCGTTACGCCAACAACATCGAAGCCCCCGCCACCTTAAAAGAAGCCTGTGAAATGGGGGTGCAGGGAGAAATCGACAACGTGGAAATGTACGATCGCTTCTTAAATTTTGTTGAAGAACCGGATATCCGATCCGTATTCTTGCGGTTACGAAACATCTCGGAAGAACGACATTTACCCGCATTTCAACGCTGTTTGCAGCGAGTTTCTCGCTGATAGAATGCTGATAGAATAGGGAACAGGAAAGTAGGAAAGTAGGATGGGCAAGCTTTGCCCATCCTAGCTAACTAAAGAATAGCGAACCAATTTAAAATCATGAGTACAAAGATCGATCCCTTACCCGAACTCGCAAAAATCCCCCCGGGACATCTTAATATTATGGGCTATGTAGACGAATCCGAAGTCAACGGACCGGGTTCGCGCGCGGTTGTTTGGGTGCAAGGCTGCATCCGCGAATGTCCCGGCTGTTTTAATATCGCTTCTTGGTCGTTTGAACTTAATCAAGTAATTTCTGTGGATGAATTGGCTGCAAAAATATTGAGTAATCCTCACAATCAAGGAGTGACTTTTTCCGGTGGCGAACCATTTTGGCAGGCGCCCGCGTTAACGCAACTGGCCAAAAAATTAAAAGCGGCGGGGTTAAATGTGATGTCGTTTAGTGGCTTTACTTTGGATGAATTGCGATCGCCCAAAGCTCCTCCCGGATCGCAAGAATTACTAGACGAACTCGATATTTTGATTGACGGTCCCTATTTAGAAAATCAGGCGATTCATTCTCCCGAATCTCCCGTTTCTTCGCGTAATCAAAAAGTCCGCATCTTTAATCCCGAATTTGAAGATAAAATTACCTGGGCCAGCGACCAAATCGAGATTCACGTTCTCAAAGATGGAACCCGCATTATTACCGGGTTTCGAGGACAAATGGATTTGGCGGAAGGATAACCTGTTTGGATGACCTGTTGTAAGTTTTGTAAATACCTGCGCCGAAACCGGAGTGAATGGCTCAAGATCGGAATTAAGTAGAAATACTTTCTAATTCTAGAGGTCGGGCCAGTGAGACATAGATCTTGGCAAAATTGGCAAAATTTGCAAAATCTTCTCCTCGGGGTGTTGGCGTTTGTGGCGGTCTTAGTGACCCCACTTTACTCCTTCGCTCAAACTGAAAATGGGGTTTTAGACGTTTATTTTTTCTACAGTTATACTTGTCCCCATTGCGCCGAACAGAAGCCGTTAATGCATGAAATAGACCGCAGCGATCGCGTGACGGTCCATTTTCACGAAGTCACGGAAGAACCGCAATTGTGGCAACAATTTCAGGCGCAATATGGCATATTTTCCGGTGCCGTTCCGCGCACGTTTATCGGCGAGCGATCGTTCATCGGCTACGTCAATGGCGAGGGAGCCTTAGAATATAACGAAGCCTACCAAGGTTATATCGGTTATCGCAATCAAATTATTCGCGCCGTCGAAGAAGAAATCGGCGCGTCTCTCTCCCTTTCCAGCGATCGAGAAACACCAAACTTAGCTCAAAATGTAAAAAAAAACTTGGCTTGGTTTCTCCTCCCCCTTCTCTATGTTTCAACCTATCCCTTCACCCGCAATAAATTAAAAACCGAACAGCACCAGCGCTACTGGATTGGCGGTGCTTTTGCCTTCACAATTGTTAGCTTATTTGCCTTTATTGCTTCAACTCCAGACATTGTTATTAAAGAGTTTGCCAGTCAACTCCCCTTTCCTTTATTTGTATCGGCGATCGCCCTTGCCGACGGCTTCAATCCCTGTGCTTTTACCGTCTTAATTATTCTCCTCTCTTTACTGACTTACACCAAAAGCCGACGAGATATGAGCATTGTTGGCGGCACATTTATCACGACTTCAGCCGTGATGTATTTCCTATTTATTATGTTAATGGTGTTAGTTGGTTCGGTATTTCTCGAAAAATACGGCACTATCTTTTTATGGATTTTAGGTGCCTTTATTGCGATCGCGGGGCTGATTAACATTAAAGATTACTTCTTCTTCAAACAGTCGGTTTCCCTTTCCCTTTCCGAAAAGCAGCAGTTAACGATTACTCAAAAAGCCGGAAAAATTGTTCGGGAACTGAAAAGTGCCGAAGGGGATAAAATTCGCTTGCTCGCTGCGGTAGGAGGCACGATTTTACTCGCTATTTTTGTTAACATCATCGAACTCGGTTGTACGGCCATTTTACCCACCGTTTATATGGCTACGCTGATTAATGTTTGTGGCTCCAATGCGTGGCCGTGTTATTCCTATTGGACGGCGATCTATGCGGCAATTTATATCCTTCCCCTCCTGGCAATTTTGGCGAACTTTATCTATTCGTTTAAATCTGCCCGACTCAATGAAAATCAAGGTCGCATTCTCAAATTAGTCGGCGGTACTTTCATGCTTTTCTTTGGCTTGTTGATGTTATTTAAGCCGGAATTTTTAATCTTGGCATAATCGCTAAAAAAAGGTAGATCGCACGGGTAGGGACACGACATGTCGTATCCCTACCGGACGAACATTCAGAAGTTCATTCAGAACTTATTTATTCTTCTGCTGATTTCGGGCTTGTTCGACAGCAATTTCTTTAATAGCTTGCAGAGAATTAGAATTCGCCGTTCCTTCGATCGCCTTAACTGCCAGGTCTTGCACTTGTTTTAATGCAGCTTCGAGCTGTTTGTTCAAGCTTTGGATTCGTGCTTCTTGATTTTGGATACTTTGTTGCAGAGAATTGATGCGAAGTTCGTAAGATCGGGTGGCGCCTTCCACTTCTTTTGCTCGTAAATCTGCGGCGACTTTTGCCTGATAATTCCCGATATTGCGGCCATTGTCTTTGCCATTCTTAATGTTGGTTTCGAGTTCTTTTTCATGAGCTTCGACCTTGGCTTTTGCTTCTGCTTGTTGTTTCTCCCGTTCGGCGATCGCCTTTTCCCGTTCTTCCCATTCTTTTTCTTGGGTTTCTCGGGCTTCTTCTAACTCTAGATATAAAGCTTGTTTCCGTTGTTCGTATTCTTCCTTATCCAAATCTCGGGCGAGTTGTAAGTCGTAGCGATATTCTTCCTCGTCCCGTTGTTGACTTTGCTGGTGTTGGCGGTTGCGTTCTTGAATTTCGCGGGTGTGGGTTTCTTTTTCCTTGTTCCAGTTTTTATTTAAATCCTGGATTTGCTGTTCTAACGTCTCCCGTTGTTCCGTTAATTCGGTTTCAAATTCTTTCGATCGCTCTTGATAACTTTCGAGTAACGTATCGAGAGTCTCTTCTTCGACTTCGAGCTCGTGAAGGGCTTCTAATTCTTCAATCTCTTCACTCACCGAAGCTTGCAATTCTGACAATTTCGAGGCTTCGGCGGTCAATTGTTCCGAAAGTTCGCTGACGGCACTCCCAAAGCCCAATTGTAATAATTGCAGGCTTTCGATGGTTTGGTGCATCTTATCTTTAGCAGTTTTGGGAGCATTCATTTTCGGTTTAACTTCAGCAGAAGGGGTGGTTTGTTGCGCGGCAGCTAAGGGATTATTCGCGATCGCCTGTTTCTCTTTCTCTGTCTTTTTTAGTTGAGACTCTAAGGACGATTTCTCCTTTTTGAGTTCTTCAAAAGCTTCGATAATTTCAGCTTTCGTACTGCGGGAATTAATTTTTTTAGCCATCGTCTTTATTGCAATTTCTGGGGTGTTCTAACTGTAGCAGTAGGGAGTGAAATGACGCGCGTTGATTTGCTTATTTATTGCCACTCGTACTGGCTCGATCGCCGCGATCGGTATTCTGAAATGCCCGCATTGCCAAGTCTTGTGCCTGTCGCATCGCCGCTTGCAATTGGGCAGTAATATCGGCAATTTCTGCGGTTTGTCGCTCGATCGTATTTTCCAAAGATTGAATGGTTAATTCGTAACCTTCTTTCGTTCCTTCCCACTCTTTCTCGAACAAATCAGCCTTAACTTTCGCTTCGCGACGGGCTTCGGCGATCGCCTCTTCTTTCGCTTTCGTATAGGCTTGCTTCAATTCTTCCTCAAAACCTTCAATTTTCTGGAGATTTTGTGCGTATTCGGCTTGATGGCGATCCAGTTCGCGCTCGCGTTCGCTCCAGTCTTTTTGCTTCTGAGCGTCTGCTCCTTGCAATTCTCGTTCTTGAACTCGTTTGAGTTCTTCGTACTCGTCCATTTCGACTTTCCGCAAGCGCTCTATTTTATATTGATAATCTGCCTCTTCTTGTTGGCGCGCTTGCAATCGTAATTCTTGTTGTTCTTGCGCCCTCGCCTCAAATTCTGCCTGTTCTTTTTCCCAGGCTTTCCGTTCGCTCGCCATCTCTTTTTCGATGGCTTCTTGCTGTTCGGTGGCGGTTTTTTCTAAGTTGGCCAGTTTTTCCCGATGTTCCTGAGTGAGGATGTGAAGGGCATCGGCAACGACTCGCACTTTGCGTAATTCTTCCAACCGATCGCCTTCGATAGCGATCGCCCGTCGTAATTGCTCTAATTTCTCCGATTCGGTCTCGACTTTTTCGGCGAGGGACTGCACGATCGTGCCGAAATCTAACTGTAAATCAGCCAACCCTTTAACGATACTATCGATCGTATAAGTCGAAGCGACGGCGAGTAATTCTTTATTCTTCTCTTTTTCTGCCTCTTCTTCTTTGGTCGCGACTTTCGATTCAATTTTCGATCGCTCGGCGAGCAGTTGACGAAATTCAGTTAAAATTTGAGCTTTACTATCTTTAGCAGCACTCTCTTGGGGCATGATTGACACTCCTTAAACTTACAGTTTTTAGATAGACTTGACCGAGGCGATCGCCCGTCATGTCATCTCGATTAATCTTCGGTTAACTCGACGTAATCGCAAAGGGATGGGTTGCCCAAAACTTCGAGAATTTCCTGACAGCGATCGCAGCGATTTCCCGGCCAACAATAACACCGATCCATCGATTTTAACAGCAAGACTTGCAATCGTCGATTTTGTTTGAGCAATCGCCTGTAATTTCGCTGTACCGACTTGACCACTAAACTCATATGTTGAAAATCTTGCGCCAGCAGATCGAGATCGTTTAAACCATCGCCGCGAATGTCGTCAATCGTCACTAACTTTCCGCGTAATTGAGTTTCGTGGCGATCGCTTAATTTGCTCACTCTTGTCAATTCTTTCATATTCACACCCTACAGTTATCTCGGTTGTCTTTGACGCCTTTGAGAAGATTGCTTCGCCTCGGCGATCGCGCGGAGCCGAAGACGAAGCACGATCTCGATCGCTCTTTAAAAAGCAGGAGCCATTTGTGCTTCTGAGTCTACAGCTTCGGACTCACCCCCCGGTAAGGCCAAATCGCCATTTTGACTGTCGTGACCGTTGCTGTAGGCAGCCATCAAACAGGCAATTTCATGAGGGGGCAAGTTGTCGAGACAAACCATATTGGTCGTACTTTCTAAATCGATCATGCGCGAGAGATTTTGAGAGTCGCTTAAAACGGCGGCGGCTTGTTCCAAGCTTTCCCACTCGGAACGTTCCAGCCAATCCCATTTTAAAGAATAGTAATTGATCGGTTTGAGGACGCCCGTTTCATCCGGTTTTTGTCCGGAATGCTTGAGAAATTCGGGAATAAAAATACCTTCGGCGGGTTCGATTCCCCGGGCTTGAACTGAGGCAACTAAGCGATTGAAGTCACTTAAAGAACGCCCTTTAATATAGGTGACCATGACGACCCCTTTCGGCAATTCGCCGGATTCGGCCACGAACCAAATTTGTCCCCAGAGGGTATTGTGGGTTTGTCCTAAACTGCCAAAAAATTTGCTAAACTTTAAGATGGTCATCGATAGTTTCGATCCGTATTCTTCATCGCCAATCGTCCATTTTCCACTCTGGCAATTATTGCGGACGGCGAGGGGAAGTTCGGGAACGACGATTGCATTTTCCGGTTTGGTTCCGAAGACGGAAATCGTTGCTTTCTTAGCCATTTTGACTGCTCCTATTTGTTCGTTTTTGGAGGATGTATGAGCCGATCTCCCGAACTCGCTTTCAGCGAATGACGGGGCGATCTCTGCGTTCGGGAATCGGATATTTGTAGGGTGCGCCTTGCGCTTCACCCGGAGGATAAACTTCAACCCAATTCGACTCCTCGACGGTCTCGGAGGCGATCGCCGCTTCTGCGGAGGGTTCGGGTTCGCAGGTTTCGAGCACGGCGAGTAAGTGCTTTAAAATTTCAATGTGAGCCGGGGTAAAGTGAATGCTGAATCCCGCGCCATCGCGAGCGTAACCCGGACACACCAGGGAGGCTGCCCCCCGATCTTCGTGTTTGGCGATATACAACCAATCTTGTGCTTCTAGCTTGTAGTGCGTGTCACTCCAGGTTTTGAGCATCGTCGTTCTCCTCGATCGAACTTCAAGGCGGGGATCGGGGGGCGCGCGATCGCCATCCCGAGAGAAACATCTATATATAGGGGCAAATTGCGGGCTAAATCCGGTGCTTAACCCTAGGGATAGTGTTTCTTTTGTTGAACTTTTATTCAACTAAACTCAGTCTAGCTCGTGTTGAACCTTGCGTCAACCCCTAGAGTTGATTTTTTTGTCAAAACCGCCTACAATGCTGGTGTCATCAACAAGACGCGCTTTTGCAATGGCTCGTATCGAGAGGAAATCACCGTGAAAGAAGCAGATCGAGAAGCCACAGGCTTGACCTTCGGGAAAGTCATCCGTCAAAGCCGCAAGGATAAAGGGTTCAGCCAGCGCGAACTCGCCCATCGAATCGATGTAGACTTTACCTATCTGTCTAAACTGGAAAACGATCGCTCGGAGTACCCGCCGAAAGAAGAAGTGATCCGGAGTTTAGCCGCGCATTTGGATCTTGACGAAGAAGAATTGATCGTTTTGGCGGGGCGGATGCCGCAAGCTTACGAAGAATTTCTCAAGCAAAATTACAAAACCATGCCCGCGCTGTTGCGCCGCATGAGAGAGAATCCGGAATTTGCCCAGAAAGTGTTTGAGGCAGCCAGTCAGGGGGAATAGCCTTGGGGATTTTCAAACCTTACCGCTTTTATACAAAAGCTCAAATCGAATACCGGGCGAATCAACTGTTGCGACAAATGAGGCGACAAGGTTCGCAATTCGTCCCCCAGTGGCCCCTCGATCCGACGTTGGTGGCCGATTTTTTGGATCTCGGGGTGGTCTGGGATGCGATCGCGGCGGATGAGGAAGGGGCGATCGCCGCTCGGATTTTGCCATTAGAGCGCTGCATCGAAATCAACGAGGAGATTTTGGACATGCCCCCGGGCTTCCAAGAATCGACCCTCGCCCACGAGATCGGCCATTGGTTATTACATGTGGATCTAGAAGCGGCTGAAGATACCTCACAAAAACCTCACTTACCGTTTGTCTGTCGGGGCAATCGGGAACTGAGGGAGGGAATTTCGCCGAATTTGACCCAGTTGCAATCCATTGAGTGGCAGGCGCAATATTTTGCCAGTTGCTTGCTGATGCCGCGCCACGTTTTAGAAGAGATGCGCGAGGGGCGGAATTTGACGGAATGGGCCGAGTTATACGCTATGCGCGAGCAATTGGGGGTCAGTATCTCGAATTTGGTCAATCGCTTGCAAGATTTGGAATGGATTTACATTCCCAAGCGATCGCGCCAAATTTATCCCGGGAAAGCATTGATATACGGTTGAGTGTAGGGATACCTTCCAGCGAGGCGATCGCCCCCACCGCTTCATTTATCTCTATTAGTTGAGAATTAATAGCAAATAACAAAAACTTTTATTTGACCTGTCTCGCGAATATTGACGGTAGCCAGTCGTGGCGATCGTCGTCGATTCTGTTAAATTCCGGGGCGCGATCGCTCTATAAATAACTAAAACCCTCATTAAATAAGTATTTCCAGCCGGAATCAAACACGGTGTTCGATTCCGGCTCCTGTTTTTTTACAAAACTTAACGATCATTTATTGAGAAGTATTCTAAACTAATTCTCGAAAGTTAGTTGACAATTATTTGCAACTAACCTCAATGTCCGCCGACCAAATCAATACCATCGATACAATCGACAGACAAACCCATGCAAACTTATGACAACCCCAATGTAACTTATGCTTGGTGGGCGGGAAATGCCCGCTTTGCCAACCTTTCCGGTTTATTCATTGCCGCCCACGTGGCGCAAGCTGCATTAATTACCTTTTGGGCCGGAGCATTTACCCTCTTTGAAATTTCCTCATTCGACCCCAGCCGTCCCATGGGGGAACAGGGTTTGATTTTGCTCCCTCACTTAGCCACCCTCGGTTTGGGTGTAGAAGATGGCGGCACCGTGGTCGATACCTATCCCTACTTTGTGATTGGCGCCGTTCACCTAATTTCCTCTGCCGTCCTCGGGGCCGGGGCGCTGTTTCATACCTTCAAAGCCCCTGAAAACCTGAAAAAAGCAACAGGTCGGGCGAAAAAATTCCATTTTGAATGGGGCGACCCCAAACAATTGGGCTTAATTCTGGGCCATCACCTCATCTTTTTAGGGGCGGGTGCCTTGTTACTGGTAGCGAAAGCGATGTATTGGGGCGGACTCTACGACGCCACCACCCAAACCGTGCGCGTCATCAGCGAACCGACCCTCAATCCCGCGATCGTCTACGGCTACCAAACTCACTTTGCTAGCATCAGCAGTTTGGAAGATCTCGTCGGCGGACATATTTATGTCGGCGCGATGCTGATTGCGGGTGGAATTTGGCACATCCTCGTTCCCCCTTTAGGGTGGGCGAAAAAAGTGCTGAGTTTTTCTGGCGAAGCAATTTTGTCTTATTCCCTCGGTGGAATTGCCTTAGCGGGATTTGTGGCGACCTACTTTTGTGCAGTCAATACGTTAGCGTATCCCGTCGAATTTTACGGTCCGCCTCTGGAAGTAAAAATGGGCATTTTACCTTACTTTACCGATACGATCGACTTGCCTTTTGGGGTTCATACGCCTCGGTGTTGGCTGGCTAATGCTCATTTCTTTCTCTCCTTTTTCTTCTTGCAAGGACATTTGTGGCACGCTTTACGAGCGATCGGCTTTGATTTTCGTCGTGTTGAAGGGGCATTAAATTCGATGCAATCCGTCGAAAATCTCTAATTCCTCCTACACAGCAGCGAGGGGTTGTTGGAAGGGACGAATTGAGACAACCCCTCTTTCTTCCAAGATTTCATAGCGGGTATTTTTAACGGAGATCGAAAAATGATGAATTGTCCTTGCTGTTCCAACTCGTTATTGGCTCATATTGGTTCGAGCGGATTGTATTGGTACTGTTGTAATTGCCGTCAAGCGATGCCTGCTTTATCGGAATATCGGCGATCGCACCATCGAATCAGTTCGCGGTTTTCTCGGGAGCAAGAGGATTGTTTGGATAGCTCTAATTTAGAAAATTGATATTAGATAGGCTTGATTGCCAACAATACAACATCGATATCCACAGACTATTTCAACTTGCCAATCGTTGTAGCGGAAATAGTCGCAGTCGGAAAAGTAATTGAGTCATTATACGAGGTTAAAAAAGAGTGTTATCTGATTGGGCTTCTATCAATGAAATTCGTGAACTCTGGGGAGTGATTTGTCCAATGACGATCTTGACTATTTTAGGAATGTTGACACTTTCGGCTTATTCGGCTCTTCGCAATGGAATAGAGCAGATCCGAACTTTGCATCAAATTCTCTATATGAATTATGCATTTTTTACGAGAAACTATCGACTGAAATTTACAATTCATCCAGTTAAAGCGTTATTGAAAGAAGCGATTGACTGCCTAGATTACGAACCTTTAATATTTCCCGTAGCTTCCGATTTTCCCTCATTTTATAAAACGGAGGATCGGCCTAAAACTCGGGAAACGGATCCGAAAAAATCGAAGTGTCAAAATTGTGAAAACTGTCAATCTCGTGGTTGTCCGTTGAAGTTTGAGTGATATTGAGAATTTCGGGAAGTTTGAAGATCTTAAGAAGAGTGGAAATATCGAGAAGGTTAAGGCTGTCATGTTAGTAACTCGTTCGATCTGTCCCAGTTATAGAAACCATTTGGCGGTAGTACATAACCCGCAATTGTTTAAACCTAAAGCATCGATTGTTCCCACGTCAGATACGATTTGGAAAATTGAGCGAGGGGTCTTGCGAACGACAACTTGGAATGAGGAAGGAAAACGAATTTCTCTAGGGTTTTGGGGATCGGGAGATGTCGTCGGACAGCCATTAACTCGATTGACACCTTGTGAAATGGAATGTTTGACGCCGACTGAATTAAGTCCAATTTCCACGGAGACGAGCTATTTTGCACAAGCTTTATTGGTGCGTGGGTGGAAGAATGAAGAACTTTTGAGTATTATTCATCAAACTTTTGTGAGCGATCGCCTAATTCTCTTATTACAATGGTTGTCTCGACAGTTTGGTAAAGAAATTGAGCGGGGTATTTTACTCGATATGCACTTGACCCACGAGGCGATCGCCGAAACCATCGGTACGACTCGGGTAACCGTGACTCGCTTGCTCAAAACCTTAGAACGAGAAGGTAGGATTCACAAACTTCGCCGTCAGTTCGTAGTCAGCGATCGCAGATAACCTGATGACAAAAACTTCGGTGAGATCCGAGGGCAAAAATTGCCTCATAGACGATTGGTTTTACTGGCTTTGTGTTCGCGATAAATCTGTACGAGAGACGTCGTGCAAGACACGGTAATCATAACCAAAATAATCGGCAATAAATAGCGATCGATATCGTCGCCGATCAGCGCCCCGAGATAATAACCGAGGAGGGGAATACCAAACGCCCAAATGGCACCGCCGACAGTATTATAGATTAAAAAAGTCCGATAATTCATCGAGCCGATCCCGGCCACGATCGCCCCAAACGTGCGAATAATCGGCAAAAACCGAGCCATGACGATCGTATTTCTGCCGTGTTTTTCGTAGAAAAGTTGGGCGGCGACTAAATGTTTTTTGTGAAAAATCAATGAATCTTCGCGACGGAACAAACGGCGTCCGAAACGGTAACCCGTACTGTAGCCAATATTGTTCCCGAGAACCGCACAAACGAACGCACCCATAGTCAGCGCGCCGAGATCGAATAAGCCTTGTTGGGCCAAGACCCCTGCGGTGAATAGCATACTGTTTCCCGGCAAAAAGACGCCGAAGAAAACCCCCGTTTCCAGTAAAACGATCGTCCAGACTCCGATCAAACCGAACGCCTTAATCGCCTCGGGTAAATCGCTCAAGCTGTTAATCAGATTCGCGAATTCAGACAACATTCGATTGTGGGGAATGTAGAGTTTAGATTTTAGAGTGGAAATCCGGCGATCGCCCGCCACCATCGAGCATAACAGGCGATCGCCGTTCGGGGAAAATGAATCCGTCAATTATAATCCGATCGACTCGCGAACCAAATCGATCGCCCGTTTGACCACTTCGTAACCGAAAAACAAAATCGACGCCGAAAGCACGAAACCCATCGCGCAGACCACCAAACCCGCCAGAGAGATCGCGCCGTCATCGTCGAGTAAACCGAATCCCGTAATAAAAATGCCCATCGCGGGTAAAGTATTGGTTCCCGGAATCGGAATCATCATCGAAATCGACATCAAAGCGATCGCCAAACCGATAATCAAACGACCGGAAACACTAGTACAGATATAACTGAAGCGAGGACGGGACAGCACCTCAATTTTTTGCAACCAAGGAATCCCGGCTTTTAAAAACCCCTGAACCGTACTCAGGGCGATCGGACGGCGCAGCATTCTTTCCGGTAACCAAGGCTGTTTCGATCCCATCATCAACTGCACCGCCAAAAATAATAAAACAATTCCAAACGGAATCGAGTAACCCGGGGCGGGAACGGGGAGGGCCGAAGGTAGAGCTAAAACCACGAACAGAAAGCCGAAAATACGCTCTCCAGCCAACATCCACATATCTGAAAGCGTAACTTCGGCAGCACGTTCTTCTTGGAAAAAGTAGCGAGTTAATTCAACAGAAAGTCGAGCCACAGGGTTAACTACTTCTAGTGAAATTATAGTGAGATCGTGAAAATGAAATCGTCAAAAAATACTAGGAACGCAGAAAAAACCGTCAAGATAGCGAAATAGGGTGGACGAATCCACCCTAAATCCTTAAATTAATTCAGTTGGTCATTAGGTTCCTGCAGTCCAGGAGTTCATGTACTTCACTTGCTCGTCGGTCAGGATATCCATATTGATGCCCATCGCTTTGAGTTTGAGCGCGGCAATTTCTTGGTCGAGCTCGGTCGGAATCGAGTGCAGGCCCGGTTCGAGCTTACCTTTGTTCTTGACCAAATATTCGCAGCCGAGGGCTTGGTTGGCGAAGCTCATGTCCATCACGGCGCTGGGGTGTCCTTCCGCCGCCGCCAAGTTAATCAGGCGACCTTCCCCGAGAACCACGACGGACTTACCGGACTTGAGACGGTACTCTTGAGTGAACGGACGCACGGTGCGAACGTCAGAAGCCATCGAACCGAGGGATTTGAGGTCGATTTCGATATCGAAGTGACCGGAGTTGCAAACGATCGCGCGATCCTTCATGTTCTCGAAGTGTTCGGCGCGCAGTACGTGCTTGTTCCCGGTCACGGTGATGTACAAGTCGCCGTAACGCACCGCTTCTTCCATCGGCATGACGCGGAAGCCGTCCATGGTCGCTTCGAGGGCTTTAACCGCGTTGATTTCGGTGACGATCACATTCGCACCCATACCGCGAGCGCGTAAGGCGGCACCTTTACCACACCAACCGTATCCGGCGACGACGACAGTTTTACCCGCCAGCAAGATGTTGGTGGCGCGGATAATGCCATCGAGGGTGGATTGACCCGTTCCGTAACGGTTGTCAAAGAAATGCTTCGTTTCGGCATCGTTGACGTTCATCGCCGGGAACGAGAGAACGCCGTCGTTGAACATCGCTTGCAAGCGGACGATCCCGGTGGTGGTTTCTTCCGTGGTGCCGATGATATCGGGGAGTTGATGTTGGCGATGTTGGACGAGGGTAGCAGTCACGTCGCTGCCGTCATCGATAATGATGTTGGGTTTGTGGTCGAGGGCGATTTCGACGTGACGGTGATAGGTTTCGTTATCTTCACCTTTGATAGCGAACACGGGGATACCGTGGTCGGCAACCAAACTGGCAGCAACGTCATCTTGGGTACTCAGGGGATTGCTGGCGATCAGAATAGCGTCAGCGCCCCCGGCTTTGAGGGCAATGGCGAGATTGGCGGTTTCCGTGGTTACATGGCAGCAAGCCACCAAGCGGATGCCATCCAGGGGCTTTTCTTGAGCGAAGCGATCGCGAATCTGAGCCAACACGGGCATTTCGCGACCTGCCCACTCAATCCGTTGCTTGCCTAGAGGGGCGAGCGAAAGATCTTTGACTTCGTGTTTGACTTGAGTGGAAGTTGCTGTCATGAAACGGTTTCCTCGAACGACAAATTAACGACAATTTTTACGTTTGCCAACCTTACCACCTTAGTACACACCCGCCCGGAATGTCAGGGGACCCCCTGTTAAGCAGGCTCAAGGAGAGGGGGATTGAGTTGGCGTGGGGGTTGAGTTTTCCGTCGGTGCGGTGGGAGTTGGCTGGGGTTGATTGCGGGAGGGATCTTGGTGTTCCCGACCCCCCGGATCGAGGGTTGGGTTCGCTGTTTTTTTCGGTTTTAACATATCCTCTGACGGAGGAGGGTAGAGGCGATCGCCGCCTAAACCTCCCGTCGCCGGGTCGAAGGGTTCTAAGACTTCGGAGATGCCTTTGCTAGGCGTGCTGCGGACTTCCCGGATTTGACTTTCTCGAAATACTAAGGTGAACTGGCGTCCCATGCGGCGATCGAGAAATTTTTCAACTTCTCTGACTTGTTTGGAGGTAATCGGTTGTTTGACTTCGACGCTTAAAAAGACTTCTGGCGGTTGTTTCGTCCAATCGATTTCGATCGCCGAGAGTAAGTTAACTTGTTGTCCGACAGTAATCGTTTCGCGCTTAAGAATTTCTTTGAGATTCGATCGCACGTTGGCTTCGCGCAGCAAGGTCCAGAGGCTGAAAAATAAAGGAATTGCGATCGCCCCAGTCAGGGCAAAAGTCCAGCCCAAGGCGCGCCCGATTTTTTGGGTTTCGATATAGTAACCGCCCCAAACAAACACCAACATGCACGCGAGAACGATCCCTAAAAAGTTAGTGAAATAGAGCAGGAAAGACCCCCAACTCGCTACCCAATAGTTTTGAGCTAAACTGAGCCCGACCACGCACAACGGCGGCATCAGAGCGACGGAAATCGCCGTTCCGGCTAAGGCGTCGCTCAACTTGGGGCGGATTTTGGCAAAACCGCTAATTGCTCCGGCGGCGATCGCCACTGCAAGATCGGCAAGATTGGGTTGGGTTCGCGAGAGGATTTCGCTGCCAAATTCGGAGATCGGTAAGTTGACTAAGCGACCGAGCATCCACGAAAGAAAAATGGCGATCGCCGTCCCGCCACCGACAGTTGTCAAACTTTTACGAATTAAGTCGATATCGGCTTCTAAGGCGCCGAGGGCGACTCCGCGCAAGGGCATCATTAACGGGGCAATAATCATCGCGCCAATAATGACGGCGGGACTGTTATTGAGTAAACCCATGGTCGCGATCGCGCAAGAACTGATGACTAAAACGGCATAATTTAAGTCAAAATCTGCATCTTCTAACAGTTGCTTGCGCAGTCGTAAAAGATCTTCAAAGGTGGCTTTGTGCATGGAAGCGATCGCCTGTTTTCAAGTAATAGATAAAAAATCAAGCGCCGGGTCTAAATTTGCTATTAATTATAGAGCCTTTCTCTGCTCAAGGGGCGATCGTCCCCACGAATCGAGTTGGATCGGATCGCCTCGGCGAACGACCACTTTTGTGTGTATAAATGCTGGCGATCGGGTTTCAATATTTATTAGCATTTAAAATAAAAAGAGCGGCAACCAAAGACATACAGCCGATACAGACTTATTCTGCCTCGCCGATTAACGTGAATGCGGCCCACCCATAGGGATTGGGATCGTTCGCCATCGTTTTCAACATCGCCTGTCGTAAGGCTTGAGCCTTGTCTCCGGAAACGAGCCAATGCTGATAAAACTCTTCCATCAACACGGCGGTGGTATCGTCGGGGACGGACCACAGAGAGACCAAGACACTCGCCACTCCGGCAGAAATGAGCGATCGCGACAACCCGATCGCCCCATCCCCCGTAATTTTCCCCCGTCCCGTCTCACAAGCGGACAACACCACTAACTCCGCATTCAAATCTAACTCAAAAATTTCCGCCGCCGTCAGCAAGCCGTCGTCAGTGGGTGAAGGAGTCAGTGCGATCCAACTGTCGAGGGCTTGTTGCGGGTCGAAACTGCCGTGAGTCGCCAAGTGAATCAGCCTCGCCATTTGCATCTGCTCGACCACTGCGGTTTCTGTCGCCTTCTTGCCGATTAACGGCGTTGCTTGCAAAATTTGGCCGATTTCCTGGGCTTCGCGTTCGGCATAAGGTAACGGTTTGAGGGCGATCGCCCGTTCGCCGACCCCGTCCGCGACCAGAGGCATTTCCGGATTGCCGACAATCAAAACCTCGCGATTTGCCAGCACCTCACTTTGTTGTCGAGTGAACTCCAGCACTTGAATGGAAGGGGCGGTCAGCATGGCGTGTTTTTCGATTAAATAGCGCCCGTTTTCATCGATTAAAGCGGGAAACGGCAACAGAAACAGGGAATCTTGAGGGATAAAAATCACGTGCCGATTGGGATCGGTGGGGAGCAGATCGGCGATCGGATCGATCAGCAGTTGGTGCAGTTGTTTTAACTCGTCATAGGTCGCTTCCCATTCCGGCGGTGGTTCGATATGAGTCGCTTGGGCGCCGAGATTGAAACTTCTAGGCGGTCTGGGATCGATCGCCTGGGGCGGTTGGTTTCCTCGTCCGGCGGTCTCGAACTGGGAATAACAGCTAAAATCGCCGAAACAGCGCGACTTATAAATTAATTCGGCGATCGAAGTCTGTTGCTGTTGCCATAACGGGGTCAAATCGACGCGCCGAAAGGCGATCGCCCCCGTCGGTCGAATCACCCAGATATACAATTGTGATTCGCGCCATTGGGGAGACCCGCCGACGGTAAACTCATCTAAAACTATCGAATATTGGACGATCGCGGCATTCTGAAGCCGAGCGATCGCTCGAATGCGATCGAGATCGGGAGGGGCGCTGGCGGAGGCGAGATCGAAATCCTCACTCACTCGCCGGGCGAGTAATTCTACAAACGCTCTCGCCCGACCCCGTTCGGCGATTTCGAGGGCTTTCTCGATCCGATCGCGGGCGATGAGGACACTTTGCAGGCGTTCGTAAGTGCGCCTGTACTGGTCGAACAGGGTAATTTTCTGGCTGTCGCTGAGATCGGGCCGCAATTGCTCGCGGATTTGGATCGACTCCAATAAATATTGCTCGGCGCGATCGTATTGTTCTAACTTTTCATAAAGACTGCCGAGATTGTGCAGGCTGTTGGCTTGGGCGCGCCGATCGCCAATGTCGCGGGCGATCGCTAACGATTGCAAGTAAGAGCGGATGGCGCGATCGAAGTCTCCACGGCGTTCGTAGAGAATCCCCAGATTGCCCAGGGTATTGCTTTGCGCGACCCGATCGCCCCGTTCCTGACTCATCGCCAACGATCGCCGATAAGCGTCTTCAGCCCGATCGCCCTCGGCGAGATGGTTGTAAACCGTTCCCAGGTTATCGAGAATTTTCGCTTGAGTCGCGCGATCGCCGTCTTCCGTAGCAATCGTGAGAGAGTCCCGATACACCTGCAAAGCTCGGGGATATTCCCCGCGACTCTCGTAAACAATACCGAGATTGGTCAGAATTTGTCCTTGCTTGGGGCGATCGCCCTGTTGCTCGCTAATGGCGAGTGCTTGCTGCAAATAATATTCCGATTCCCGATATTCCCCCACGGCGTGGAACACCAACCCCAGACCCACCCGCGCATCCGCTTCGCGAGTCTGATTACCCAGTTCCCGCGCGACGACTAAAGCGCGTTGATAAAATTGCTGCGATCGCCCATATTCTCCCCGACTCAGATAAACATTCCCCAGTCCGACGGACGAACCACTTTCCCCTTCCCGATCTCCCAATTCCCGGGAAATCTCTAAAGATTGTCCGTAAACCTGCTCCGCTTGTCGATACTCCGCGAGCGCTTGGTAGACAGTCCCCAGGTCGTGGAGGGCTTCGCTTTCCCCCTCGCGATCGCCGATTTGGCGCGCCAGCATTAAAGATTGTCGGTAAACCTGCTCCGCTTGTCGATACTGCGCGAGACGTTCGTAAACCCGACCCAAGTTATGGAGCACCCCCCGTTCCGCGTCGGATTTGCCGAGTTCGCGAACGATCTCTAAGGATTGCTGGTGGTAGGCGACGGCGCGTTCGTCGTCCCCCAACGTTTCATAAAGGAGTCCGAGGTTGATGGCGGTCCAGCCTTGTTTCAATTTATCCCCAACCTCCTCGTAAATCTCTAAGGCGCCCTGCCACGATCGCCGAGCCGCATCGAGCTGATTTTGTCGCACTTGTTCGAGTCCGAGTTGGGACAGGCGATCGGCTTGTTGGATGCGCTCTCGGGGAGTCGATGACTCACTTTGTGCTAGTGCGGGGGCGAGGAAGCGGCGCGCCTGACTCGCAGGGGTGGAAGACGTCAGAGAAAACAGTAATAAAGAGAGAAAAAATAGAGAAATGCGAAAATAGGGAAAGTGCTGCATAAAATTTCGGGCGATCGCCCTCCAAAGGCTTAGAGATCGACTGTTGGAAAAACTGGGAATGTAACGAACGGGTGGGTTCTCCAGTAGATGCAGAGTTTCGCCATCGAGATCGATCGGGGATCGTTTCCGTTATAACTCCCTTGAGTGCGATCGCGGCTAGCTGCGTCGCTACTGTCCGGGGTGCAAGGTTAGCATAGAAGAACTCGCGATCGCGTAGGGGCGCTTCGCGAACCGCCCCTACTGCTCCCCCATTTTCTATGAACTTTCCTCTCCGATTACTCCTCAGTGCGATCGCCTGTCTCCTGTGGACTGCATCGCCCCCACGCGCTCAAATTATTCCCGATCGCAGTTTGCCGGAAAACTCCACCGTCACGGAAACTGACGGCGTTCGCGTCATTACAGGCGGCACGCGATCGGGCGATTTACTCTTCCACAGTTTTGAAGAATTTTCCCTCCCGACGGGAGGCGAAGCCTTTTTCAACCAAGGGCCGGATATTGCTACAATCTTGACCCGAGTCACCGGAACGGATCGATCGCAAATCGACGGTTTAATTCGCGCCAATGGCGGCGCAGACTTGTTTCTGCTCAACCCTAACGGGATTCGCTTCGGGCCGAATGCGCGCCTCGATCTCGGCGGTTCCTTTGTCGCCACCAGCGCCGATCGCCTCGTGTGGGACAACGGCAGTTTCTACAGCGCCAGCGAAGCAAACGCGCCCCCATTACTGACGGTCGGCGTACCGACGGGGATCCAATTCGGCAGGGAACCCGGCCCGATTGATGCCGCCGGATTCGGTCACGACCTGGCGGTTCAAACGCGCCCGGTGCCGACAGTTCGCGGCGATCGCCCCGCCAATTTAGGCGTCGAACCCGGTGCGACCCTCGCCCTGATCGGCGGTTCCGTGAACCTGTCCGGCGCCATTCTCGAAGCGGACAACGGCGCGATCGCCTTGGGGGCGGTCGGTCGTCACGATCGCCCCGTTCGCGTCGGTCTGGCCCGGACAGATTCCGGTTTCAGCTTCGATTACAGCGCGATCGACAACTTCGACGCAATTACCCTGCAATCGCGCGCTTTGGTCGGCGTCACGGGAGATCGTCCCGGGGCGATCGACGTGCGAGGGCGCTTGCTGACCTTAGAAGGCGGTTCCGCGATCTTTTCCCAAAACCAAGGCGGCGAAACGGCGCCACCGTTGCAAATCGCCAGTCGCGACGGCGTAATCCTACGCGGAACCAGTAGTGACGGTATTCGCAGCAGCCTCAAAAGCGAAACGATCGCCTCGGGAGAAGGGGCTGCGATCGTCATTACGGGAGCGCGAGTCCGTCTGGAACGACAAGGAGACGTGCGATCGAATAGTTTCGACAGTGGAAAAGGCGGCGACATCCGCATCGACGCCACTCAGTCGATTTTTGTCGGATCCGATACCCGGACCAGTACGGTGATGACCGCCCAAACCTTCGGATCGGGCAGTGGTGGCAATCTCGACTTAGCCGCCGGAACCTTAACCGTCGCCAATTCCGGACAAGTCTCCTCGATTACCTTCGGTACGGGTCGCGGCGGTAACGTACAGGTGCGAACCCGCGAAGCGGTCAATATTGACGAGGGGATTTTATCCGCCTCTACCTTTGCGACCGGACCGGGGGGCAATTTGGCGATCGCCACCGGACGACTCTCCGTTTTAAAAGGGGGACGGGTGAGTGCGACTAATGTAGCGTTTGGAAATGCAGGCAGTTTGACGGTGGAGGCGTCCGAATTTATCGAAGTACGCGGCGAGACTCCGGCGTTGTTTAATACCAGTCAAATCGATGCCTCGTCTAATGTTCTCGATCCGTTCTTGCGCGAACTGTTTCGCCTTCCCGATCGCGTTTCCGGGAATGCAGGGGATTTGCAAATAACGACCCCCATGTTGAGGGTGAGCGATCGCGGTTCGATCAGCGTCAAAAACGACGGCGACGGTAATGCGGGGACCCTGACCCTCAATGTGGAGCGGGTGATGCTGGAAAATCAAGGAAAAATTACCGGATCGACCCAATCCGGGGAAGGCGGCGACCTGCAAGTGTATATTGGCGATCTCCTGACCTTGCGCGATCGCAGTCAAATTACGACGGAAGCGGGAGGGACCGGGAACGGCGGTAATTTGACCCTCAACAGCGATTTACTTGTGGCTGAGGGCAATAGCGACATCGTCGCCAATGCCTTTGAAGGGGCCGGGGGCCAGATCGCGATCGAGGCGCGCGGGATTTTCGGGATCGAATTTCGTCCGAGACTGACCTCGGAAAGCGATATCACGGCGAGTTCTCAGTTTGGGATTTCGGGTACGGTGGCGATCGATTCTCCGGAAGTCGATGCGAGTCGCGGGACGTTGGAATTGCCGACTCCGTTGATGGCGGGGAGTTTGCAACTCAATTACGGTTGCGTGACCCATGGGGAGAATTCGTTTGCGGTTGTCGGACGCGGCGGCTTGCCGAACGCTCCCACGGAGGCAATCTTGCCGCAAGTTTTTTGGCAAGACTTGCAAGATTTCGGAACCGACGAGGGCGCGATCGCCCCATCCCCCCAGTCGCAAGTCTTATTGAAAGCCCCCCGAGAAGCCACGCACTGGGTCAAGCGCGGCGATCGCCTGGAGTTGGTGGCCCCTCGAACTGCACCGGGCTTTGTTAAGGTGCCAACTTGTTTTTAATCGATCGAACCCTTTGGCAAATATCGCGATCGCGCTTTTAGAAAATATTCCCGATTTCTAATTCCCGATTCCCGACTCCCTACTCCCCATTTCCGCCTTCTGCCACCACCATTTTCGGCAATCGCATCGTAAACGTAGAACCGACATTCGCTTCACTTTCGACGATAATTTCACCGCCCATCAGTTCGCAAAAACGCTGGCTGATCGCCAATCCCAAACCCGTTCCGCCATATTTGCGAGTCGTGGAGTTATCCGCTTGAGTAAAGGCTTCAAAAATATGTTCTTGTTGCTCTAAAGTCATGCCAATTCCCGTATCGCTGACACTAAAGAACAGCAAAGTCTCGCCTGGGTTTGCTTCGGCAGGGTTCGGTGGGCTGTCTTGACGCACGTTGACCACGATCGAGCCTTTTTCGGTGAAATTAGCCGCATTACTGAGTAAATTGAGTAAGATTTGTTTGACTTTGGTGCGATCGGCGTACATCGAGTCCAAATCGCGGGCGAGGTGAATGGAAAGGGTGTTATTTTTTTTCTGAACTAAAGGCTCGACAGTCGTTCTAACTTCGGCGATCAGGGTGGCAATATCGAAGTTTTCCAGATACAGGGTCATCTGTCCGGCTTCGAGTTTGGAAATATCGAGAACGTCGCTGATGATCGAGAGTAAATGTAATCCCGCTTGTCTGATTTTTTGTAAGTCCGGGAGTAAGTCCTCGTAGCCTAAATCTTCGACTTCTTCGCGCAAGAGGTCGCTGTAACCGAGAATGGCATTGAGGGGGGTTCGTAGTTCGTGGCTCATGTTGGCTAAAAAGACGCTTTTAGCGTGGTTGGCGGCTTCGGCGGCTTCTTTGGCTTGTTCTAGCTCGAATTGAGCGAGTTTGCCTTCGGTGACATCGCGCACGATCGCCAACACTTCGTTTTCGCCACTGACGACGAAGCGCGCCTCAAAATGGCGGCGTTTGTTGTTAATAAACCATTCGTACTCGAAAACTTGAATTTCGCGGGTTTGTAGGGTGCGCTCGACGTATTTTAGATAGAGTTTGGCGAGTTGGGCGGGTAAAACGTCGGAAACGGTTTTACGTAACAGTTCTCCGGCAGGTCGTAGGATCGTATCGCCGCGACCGCCTTTAAAATCGACGAAGGTACCGTCGTGGCTGAACTCGAACATTAAGTCGGGAATGGCGTTGAGGAGGGCGATATTTTTGGCTTCGCTTTGGTGCAACGCTTCGGCCCTTTGGGCCATACTTTCGATCAGGTCGCGCAATTCTTCCGCCATGCGGTTGAAGGAATTGGCGAGGACGCCGAGTTCGTCGCGACTGTTGACGGTAATGTGACGGGTGAGGTCGCCTTCGGCAAATTCTTCGGTGGCGGCGGTGATTTCTTGCAACGGTCCGATAATCGATCGCCCGAGGAGGACGGCGATCGCGGCGCCGACGCTAGCGGCGATCGCGGCGACGAGTAACCCTTGATTGCGAACGGTCACCATTTTGAGCTGAAGCGGTTCCGTAGACAAGCCAATGCTGACGGCGCCGATCGGCTGACCGTCGGCGAGAACGGCTTTTCCGGCGATCAGGCGATCGGCGTACCATTCGTAAACGACTTGGTCGCTGTCGATCAGTTTTTCGCCGAAGGGATCTACTTGGGGATCGGATAGGAGTAATTGGTTTTCGTAAATATCGGCGATCGCCCGTCCGTCTTGTCGATAAATCCGTCCCGACACTAACAGTCCGTCTTCTCCGAGGCGATCGGCGATCTTGGCGATCGCTTGACTGTCGAGGGGATTGAGAACGTCGGAAGTAGCCAGATCCAATGCTTCGACCCAAATCGCCGCTTGTTGTTGCAATTCTTGGCGAAAAGAGAGTTGTTGGCGGCGCAGGGATAGCCAGGTGACGCTACCGACAGCAACAATGACCACACTCGTCATCGCTAGGGTCAATTTGGTGGCAAGGGAGCCTTGTCTCCAGCTAAATATGCCCATGAATCGCTTCTTCTTTACCTGCTTTACAAGTGGTTCGATCGCCGGAAGTGGCGGACGCAACAAACGGGAAACCGCTATCGTGCTGTATGGGCGCACCAACAGTTCGGTCAATTCCATTCCATTCTAGGCGGTCGATCTCGGTGGGTCATCAAGGCTGCAGATCGAATCGATCGATCCGACGATCGCTTTAGCGTCGCTTTGTCCGTAGTGTACCTTAGCGTTACCCCTGTAGATCCTCGATCGCTCGAGTCTCAATCCTTTTTGAAATCGTACTTTTCTCAAAACGCCCACCCGATCTTAACCGACCCTGTGGAGGGGCGATCGCCATAAAAAAACGCCGTGGATCGGGCAAAGTTCCATCGGCGTTTTCCCTATCTTGCAGTTAAAATTTACTCGAATTCAGAAGTACGACCGCTCATGTCCGGTTCGCGATCGGGCAAAATTTCAATATTCCCCGGTTCTAACTGTTGCAATTGTCGGTTACGAAATTGAGCAGCCGCATCGTCAATATTTTGCTCCGTTCCCAAGCGAAATTCATCCATCGATCGCCCGCCGCCGAGTTTGGCCCGGTGAATCAACTCGAACATATCCACCCGGGTATCCGCCTCCCCACTGGTTCCTTCAAACGGATCCCGTCCGTCTTCGAGTTCTAAGGAGTTACTTTGCACGGGTTCGACATCCGCCTCCGGTTCGGCGATCGCCTGTTGTCCCATCCCTACAGAAATTGCGGCGATCGCCGCCAGGGTTGACAAAGCCAAAGGGGAAAATCTACGAACAAAGATCATCGGTTGGTTCCTCTTGCGATTTGCGATAAACGTCTGCGGTTGCCAAGAACAACGCTATATGCTAAGGACGATTCTACTCAAGCAAAGGTTCTTCTGAGAAGGGGCTGAATGCTGGCGAGCAATACCGTCGCGAACGCCGCCAACACGAGCAAGGCACCCCCAAAACTGACATCCCCCCAGGGCGCGTGCATGACCACACTGCCCAAATTCCAATCGGGATGCAAGTACAAATATCGAATCGGCTCGATCGCGTAACTCAACGGATTGAGCGTTGCCACAACCTGCAACCATTTTGGCATAAAAGATAAGGGAGCTAGCGCCGTACTTGCAAACAATAACGGCAAATTCGTCACGAAAATCACCGCGATCAATTCCACGTGACCCGGTAGCGCAAACGCCAGCCCCAAACTCAATCCGGTTACCCCGAGAACGAGTAAGAAAATAATCACGGCGATCGCCGCTAATCCCAGTCCTCCCGGCAATCCAGCCCCCATCAGCGCCCCGGCGGTCAAAATAATTCCCGTTTGCAGAAAACTGAGAACGACAATGTAAACCGCCGACGCTACCACGATCGAAAAGCGCGTCGATAAGGGGGCGACTAAAAATCGATTGAGAAAGCCGAATTCGCGATCGAACATCACGGGTAACCCGGCGTTGAGCGCCCCGGCAAATGCCGTAAATACGATCACCCCAGCCCCTAAAAATTGCAGGTAATTTAAACTTTCTCCAAATAACCCTTTCGGTGCATTTTGAAACAACGCCCCGAACAAAATTAACCACATCAACGGTTGAATAATTCCAGCAATTAATGTGGAAGGACGGCGCTGTAATTGGACAAATAACCGTTTCGTCAATGCCGTCGTTTCTTGCAAGAATTCGGCGATCGCATTTCCAGTTTCTGGCACGGGCTGAGTCGTCATTTTCTTTTCCCTTTCTGGAGAATCGATAGTTTGGCTCATCTTAATTTTAATAAATCGGTTGACGCGGGGAGTGACCATGGGGAAATGAGAACAGGGAACACAGGAGTCAGATATCAGATCTGAAATTCTAAATTCAACAATCTAAACTCTAAACTCCCCATTCCCTCAATCTAAAATCTAAACTTTTAACTCTCAACTCTCAACTCCCTTTTAACGCATATTCTGTTTGCGTTCCTGTTTCGGATCCCGGGTTCCGGCGGTGGCTAATTCCGCATCGAGTAAAGTTTGACCCGTGGCGGCTAAATAAACATCGTCGAGACTGGGGCGCGATTGAGCGATTCCAAACGTCGGCAATCCCGCATCGCGTAAGGCTTGTTGGATCGAGATCAGTGCGTCGCTTTGCGGTTCGACCACCAGATTTAACGAGTTCCCTTGGGCGTGGTTGATAATCACTTCGCGCACGAAAGGTAAGGGTTCGAGTAAAGATTTGACTTTTTCGGCTTCGTCGAGGGGGGAAAACTCGCGAACGCGCAAGGTGACCCGATCGCCCCCGACCCGATCTTTGAGTTGGGATGGGGTTCCCGTATCGATGACGACGCCGCGATCGATAATGGCGACGCGATCGGCTAAAGCGTCGATTTCTTCTAAATAATGACTGGTAATTAACACCGTCGTCCCGCGATCGCGCAATTGCCGCAAAAAGGCCCAGACTGCCATCCGGCTTTCAATATCTAATCCCACGGTGGGTTCGTCGAGCACTAACACGTCCGGTTCGTGCAGCAATCCCGCCGCCAAATCCAAGCGCTTGCGCAATCCGCCGGAATATTTCCCGGTTTGACGGTCGGCCCATTCTTCTAAACCGAGCAAACTCAACATCGTTTTGATGCGATCGCCGATCGCCGCCCGGGGAATATGGTAAAGCGCCGCTTGCAATTCGAGCAGTTCTCGACCCGTCAGCACTTTATCGAGGGCGACTTCCTGCGCTACGTAACCCAAACGCTGCCGCGCCGCCTTCGGATTGGCGACCACGTCGATTCCCGAGACTTGCAACTGTCCCGCATCCGGCGAGGTCAAAGTACACAAACACCGGATCGTGGTCGTTTTTCCGGCACCGTTGGGGCCGAGCAATCCGAAAATTTCCCCGGGTTCGATGGTAAAAGAGATATCTTTAACCGCTTCGATATCGCGGTAGCGTTTCTGCAAGTTTTCGACAATAACGGCAGGTGCCATAGGTTCTCTGTTAAGGTTCTTGATACAAAACTACATATTCGTTAAATATTATTTTAAGGCGATCGGGTTTTGCTGGCGGGCGATCGCGTCACGAGGGTTTGCGTTCGAGTGAATTCTGCTCGAGTGCAACCGAGGGAGTTTGACGATCCACCTCCGAGATCGGGCCGAGGGGAAGGGTGACGATAAAGCGGGTACCGACCCCGACTTCACTTTCGACGGCGATCGTGCCGTAATGGGACTCGACGCAGCGTTTGACCATGCTCAATCCCAATCCGGTACCGGGGATATTGCCGACATTGGTAGCGCGATAGAACGGGTCGAAGAGGCGATCGCACTCTTCCGGAGGGATCCCGATACCGCGATCGCTCAAATAAAAAATCGCCCGCTCGTCTTCACAGGCGACGTGAAACTCGACGAGCATTCCTTTTGGCGAATACTTGCAAGCATTGGCGAGTAAATTTGTAAAAATGTAGCGCAGTAATTTTTCATCCATACAGACTTCATCGCGATCTCCTTCAATTTCAAACGAAATCGGATTGCGTCCCCCGTCGCTCAAATGCTGCTGTTCGATCAAATCCTGACAAACTTCGTCTAAAGCGAGCGGTTTGGGATTAAACTCCAGTTTGGCTTCATCGGACCCGCCAATCACGAGCAAATCCTCAATTAACTGATTCATATATTGCGCCGTGCGCCGAATACGCAGTAAATAACTGCGTTTTTTCTCCTCCGTCGCCCGATGACCGAAGGTTTCTAATAACTGCGTCGAATATAAAATGGTCGTCAGGGGATTGCGAAACTCGTGGGTGACCATCGAGGTAAAGCGGGATTTGAGTTCGCCGAGTTCTTGCTCTTGAATCGCGATTTTGTGCAGTTCGGCTTCGAGACGGCGACGCTCGCTCCGTTCGCCTTCTAACTGCTCGCCGAGCTGTTGCATGGTTTCGTAAATCGTCTGGGGGTCGAACCCTTGCAGCAACTGGCTTTGAGTGAGGACGCCGAGCAGTTCGCCGCGATCGCCCGTGACGGTTACATGGCGGATGCGGTGCTGTTGCATCCGTTCGTGAGCGCACCATAAGGACTCCTCGGGACGGATCCCGATTAAAGGGGCGCTCATCACTCGGTCGGCCCGGGTAGAGCGTAAATCCCATTGGAGGTGTTGTAGGCGGAGGATATCCCGTTCGGTCACGATCCCGACGGGGAGCGGTCGCGCCGGGCGATCGAGCTGTTCGAGCCGATCGCAGATGACGACGCATTCCGTGGGGCGATCGGCCATGACCCGCGTCAGCTCCAGGATCGAGGCGTTCGGCGGCGCGGTGGAGGGGGTTTCGGCGATCGCTTGCGCCACGGATCGCACGTTAAATAGATAGCACGGTTGCAAAATTTGGCGAATCGTTTCGAGGGCGATCGCTCCGAGAACGGTGTCGTCATCTTCAACGACCGGGAGATACTGAATCGCGCGATCGCGCATCAGCGCCAACACGCCGAACAGATCCCCCAACTGCGATCGGCGGACCGTCTCCACCGGAGCGCCCATTACTTGCGCTAAAGTCGTCCGTTGAAAATCGAGTCCTTTGGCACTCCAGCGCACCACATCTCGCTCGGTAAACATCCCCACCCGCTTCGACTCGGCGATCGCGATCGCGCACCCCCCCAGTGCCGATCCCCGTTCCGACCCTTCCGGGAACTCCAGCATCAGTCCGATAACATCGAGCAGGAGCATGTCCGGGGTCGCGAGGGGCAAAGCGGCAATGGCATCATCTAAAGCTGGACTGTCAGCAGGCACAGTACGATCTAGGGGCATGGAACTTCAAGCACAGAGAGTATGGAGAACTCGGTTAAGCGCGCGTCAATTCGAGCGCACGAGGGTCATGGCAACCCGCATTTGTCTTTTTTAAGATAAATGGAAACTTGGCGATCGAACCGTTTATTTTTCACAAAATTCGTGCGGAAATAGCCGCAAATCTCCCCCAGATCTTACGATTACCAAGTCGGATCGACATACAAACTAATTGTGATTTCCGATTTTCCCGGGGGAACCCCGGAAATACACGCGCAAATCATTTCGCCGTCATCGACTTCGACTTCACAGGCATGACAAGACCCCATCAAACATCCGGTGGGGATCGAAATGCCCGCGCGATCGGCCACTTCTAATAACGGTTCTCCCACTTGAGCTTCAACGGTAATATCATCCGGGATAAATCGAATTTTGACACTCACGATGGATTTTAGATTTTAGATTTTAGGTTTTAGATTTTAGATTGAGGGAGTGAGGATTTTAGAGTTTAGGTGGCGGACCGATCCTCTCCTCCCAATTGTCTCTTGCTTTTCAACCTACAATAGCGGTTTTAAATTTACATGAGACTGTACCACGTCCGCCAATCGGTCTAACAAGCTTTCGCGTTGTTCTCGATAGTTGGGAATGCCCGTGGGTAAAGCTTTCAGCCCGCGCTGGTGGCGTAGGCGGTTCAACCAAGCGCGTCGCCACGGACCGTTATCGAAAATGCCGTGCAGGTAGGTTCCCCACACCGATTGTTCTTGGTCTACCATGCCCAAACTGGGATCGTCAAACAGGTTTTTGACGCCGTTGGAGGTGCCAAATTGGGAGCGACCTTGGTGGATTTCATAGCCGGAAACGGGCAAGCCTTCGTAAGGATATTGGGAGGTGACGAGCCGTTGGCGGGCGATTTTATGCGGGGTGATAATGGTTTTGACCGGGAGTAAATTTAAGCCTTCAAATCGTCCTTCTTGTCCTTCGACGCCTTCGGGATCGGCTAACATTTCGCCGAGCATTTGAAAGCCGCCACAAATACCGAAAATGGTACCGCCTGCAGTGACGTAGTTTTGCAGTTGTTCTGCCATTCCGGTTTTTTTGAGCAGGAGTAAATCGGGGATGGTGGCTTTGGACCCGGGGACGATGACTGCGTCGGGATAGTTTAAAGACTGTTTGGGGCTGACATATTCGACGGTGACGGTGGGTTCGGCTTCGAGGGGGTCGAAGTCGGTAAAGTTGGAAATACGCGGCAGGCGGATTACGGCAATGGTCAGATCGGTGCGTCCTTTGCGCGAGGGGCGATCGACTAAACTGAGGGAGTCTTCGGCGGGGAAGACTTCGTCGATCCAGGGAATGACGCCGAGGACGGGGATCCCGGTGCGTTCTTCGAGCCAGGTGATGCCGGAGTCCAACAACGATCGCCGCCCGCGAAATTTGTTGATGACGACGCCGCGAATCAGTTCCCGTTCGTCGGGATCGAGGAGTTCGAGGGTCCCGACGACATGGGCGAAGGCGCCGCCGCGATCGATATCGACGACGAGGATCGTGGGGGCGTTGAGGTGTTTCGCCACCCGCATGTTGGTGAGATCCCGGTGTTTGAGGTTGATTTCGGCGGGACTTCCGGCCCCTTCGCAAACGATTAAATCGAATTCTGCACTGAGTCGTTTGAGCGAATCCGCGATCGCCTGCCAGCCAATATCGATAAACTTTTCGTAGTAGTCTAGGGCGTTAATTCTCCCTTGGGCTTTGCCGTGGACGATGACTTGGGAGGTCATATCTCCCTGGGGTTTTAATAAAATCGGGTTCATGTCCACTTCTGGCGTCACTCCCGCCGCCCAAGCTTGCAAGGCTTGCGCGTAACCGATCTCGCCCCCTGTTGCCGTGACGTAGGCGTTCAAGGCCATATTTTGTCCCTTGAACGGGGCGACCCGCCATCCCCGACGGGAGAGAATGCGGCACAATGCCGTTGCAACGAGGGATTTTCCGGCGTGGGAGGTGGTTCCCACTACCATAATTGCTTTCATATCGGCAAGCCTGCGAGCGTATGAGTTCGATTACGGTTAGAACGGTAGACGCAGCCAACGAGCGCCAGCATTATAGAGGCGATCGCACCAACCCGGCGCCCCCCAATTCACCGCATCTGCGTCCTGGCGATCGATCAGTTGCCGTCCGAGGGGGGTCAGACGAAAACTGTCGGTAATTCCCTGTCCGTCTACTTCCCGGCGCAATACGCCGACTTGAATGAGCCACATCAGGTCATTTTCGACCCGCAGTTCGGCGATCGCCCGTCGGGTATAGTTCTGTTGGATCCCCGATTCCGAGGCGATCGCGCTGAGGGGAACGCTGTCAGTTTTCATCGCCTCGAACAGTACCCGGGTGAACGGAGAACACGCCAGTGCCCGTCTAGCCCGAGTAACGGTACGCGGCGGATACGCAATGGACTGAGCGGGTTGAGATTCGACAGCTTTCATTCTTGGCGCCAATTCTTGAGAAAGTGGAGAATACGCGGACAGGCGATCGGGTCGGCCTAACATTCTAGTAGTAGCATACCAATCGGCGATCGCCTCCCCTCTCTCCCCCCACGTAACAAGTTTGTTAGGATTTGGATCGAGTTTCAAAAAGGAAAATTACGCATCTATGTCTTTATCAGTCGGAACCACCGCACCGGATTTCACCGCCAAAGACACCAACGGTAACACGGTCAACCTCACTGACTTCAAGGGCAAAACCTTGATTTTGTACTTCTACCCCAAAGACGACACCCCCGGTTGCACGAAAGAAGCCCAAAGCTTCCGCGATGCGTACAACGAATATCAAAGCAAAGACATCGCAGTTCTCGGCGTCAGCATGGATGACGAAGAATCCCACAAAAAATTTACCGAGAAATATAATATTCCCTTCCCCTTACTCGCCGACAGCGACGGTACCCTAACCAAAGCTTACGACGTCGAAGGCGGCGGCTACGCCAAACGGGTCACCTACGTCATCGATGGCGACGGCAAAATCACCCAAGTCTACGAAGGATCTAACCTCAAAACCGACACCCACGCCGCCGACATCCTCGCCGCAATGGCCTAATTGCTCCACTCAAGTGAGTTAAATATCGCTTCGTAGGGTGGGCAAGTTTTGCCCACCCTACTCATTTTGAGCGCAAGCGCTTGCGATCGATAGCGATCGCAAAGCAAGGGCGGCCCGTCTTTTCATCTGTCCCTATTTTGTTCCAGTGTGTTTTAACAAAAGCTTCATTAAATATGACAGCAGAAAGATAGTCTATTGACTTGAGTCACTTTTGCGAGTCTATTTTAACTTCTATCTTTTCACTCTAATCTTATTATTCTCACTTGTAAGCCCGCTCTCGCAAAGACGGTGCCACGATCGCCCCACCGAAACGATAAAATTGGGAGACTAAAGCCCGATCGCCCGTCCCTGACTTCTCAAAAAATTGAAAATCTAAACTCTAAAATGGGATCGATTCACCCCGATTTTCCGAGCTGACGATCGCAGCATCTATTCCATCCCTCGTCAAAGGAGCAGTATTCGTGTCCAGCATCCTGACTTATCTCGAACCCAAAGAAGTCTTACTCAGAACCGCCACCGTTCTCAAAGGAACCTTCGACCCGGCAAAAGTTGCCACGGTGTCCGTCGTCGCCGAAGATAAATATCCCCTCAGCGTCGAACTCAACCGAGCTGAGGGTCGCTGGCAGGTCGATTTACCTAACGGTTTGACCGCGCCGGGGATTCGCTGGTTGCGCCTTAAGGCGATGGATAGTAGCGGTCGCGAACTCGACAACCAACAAGCCTACATCACCGTCAGCGAACAACCGATGACGGTGGCGGACTCTCTCTCTTTAGAAGTGCTGCACGATACCTTTTTTAAAGCGACTCCGGCGCCTTCGACGACCTTGAGCGATCGCCACAAAGCCCAAATCCCCAAAGGTCGCTCCTTCGGGGTCAGTCGCTATACCGTGGAAGGCGATCGTGTCAAAATCGAACTCAACACCGATGTCGAACCCCTCGGACGGTTTGGATACTTCTACAAACCTCACGTTCAACTGGTCAAAGCCGAACAAACCCAGCGCGTTACCGTCGATAACGTTCCCGACCCCCCGCCGGGATTCTGTCAGTTGTGGGTCGCCCAAACCACTAAAATTAAAACCAAACCGGAAGATTCGATCCAACTGAGCGCCCACCAACAAGCCGAACTCCTCCAAGGACAAACCTTTTTAACCTTCGGTCATACCTCCTTCGCCAACCACTTTCGCATCATGTTGCGCGACCCGATCCCGGGATTCGGACAAATTGGCTACGTCTATAAAGATCACGTCAAACTCAAAAAAGACGGAGAATGGATCGAATACAATCCCAACGCCACGAATTTAAGCATTCTCAAAACCACGGTGATTAAAAAACGCCCCGTGGATTCGAGTACCTTAAGTGCGGCAGATCGATACACTCTTCCCATCGGTTCGGTGTATGGGGTCGTCGCATATTCCTCGGAAGCGGGCCATCTGAAAGTATCGCTGAGTGAAAATTTACCCGGTTTCGGCAATACGGGCTATCTTTATGCCGATTTCGTGCGCTTGTTACGCGGCGAAACGCCCCTATCGGCGGTGAGCGATCGCACTCCCTCCCCGGAAGACCCGTTGACCTATACCGGACCGAAAGAAGTTCTAGTCAAACAAGCGGTTACCTTAACCGGAAACTTCGACCCGCAAAGCATTAGTGCGATCGCCGTCGTCGCCGAAGACAAATATCCCCTCAAAGTCGAACTCGATCGCGACGCCGGAACTTGGCGCGTCGTACTCAGCAATGGCTTTAACACCGCCGGACTGCGCTGGTTGCGCTTGCGCGGCGCCGACAGCAATAACCAACTCGTTTCCTCGGAAATCATCTACATCACCGTCAGTACCCAAGCGACCACCGTCGGCGAACCCCTACGCTTGCGCGTCGAACAAAATACTTGGTTTAAAGTCGCCCCCCTCGATTCCCAACAACTGGCGGACGAACAAAAAGTAATGGTCAAAGGGGGCACCACCTTTAGCGTCAGTCGATACGGACTGGTAGACGGACACCTGAAAGTCAACCTCGATCCCGCCGTCAATCCCGTGGGGTCGTTCGGTTACTTTTACGAAGGTCATGTCGAACTGACCAAAGGGGAAAAAGTCCTGCGCTTCGACATCGAGGACGTTCCGGATACCAACTTGACGGCGAAAATGTTGGTCACCCGAACCACTTTTATTAAAGCCCGTCCGGTGGATTCGTCGATGCTCAATGCCAGTCAAAAAGCCGATTTAAAATTAGGAACGACTTACGGAATTACCGGATATGCCTGTACCGAAGGGCATTTTCGCGTCACTCTGACCAACTCGATTCCCGGTTTTGGCAATGTCGGTTATATTTACTGGCAACACGTCCAAATTAAGAAGAATAACGATGTCATTCCCTACGAACCGGACGCGCTGACGATTACGATTCGCGAGACGACGGCGTTTAAAAAGCGCCCGATTTCGGCGGCGAACCTCGGTCCGACGGAGAAAACTACCCTCAATCTGGGGCGAGTTTACGGGGTGGCGAGTTACGCGATCGAAGACAATCACCTCAAGGTCTCGCTGACGGAAGAGTTTCCTCAATTCGGCAATACGGGATATATTTATCCGCCTCACGTGTTGATGCGTCGCGGGAGTCGGGCGTTCGATCCGCTTCCGGATCGGATCGAGCTCAACGTCCCTTATTTCTCCCAACGGGATAACCCGCGTTACTATTGGTCTACTTGTAATGTAACCTCGATCGCCATGGTGTTTTATTACTACGGCGTGCGATCGAAGTGGGGCGGACAGCTTGAAGACGAGTTGCTCCAGTGGTGTTTCAACTATGCCGGAGAAGGCTCGCAAACCAATCACAGCGTGCTTTCGGCGCTGATTCGCGCTTACGGCTTCAAGCATCAATTCGTGACGACGGCGCGCTGGTCCGACGTCAAAAACGAGCTGATTAACCGCCGTCCGGTGGTGATTGCCGGATACTTTACGGCGACGGGACATATTCTCACGATTATCGGTTTTAACAGTCGGGGGTACATCGTACAAGATCCCTGGGGCGATGCCCTGACGGGATATAGTTATACGGAAGGGCGGAAGTTACTTTATCCCTACGGATACATGGATGAGGTGTGCGGTCCCGAGGGGAATATTTGGATTCATACGATCGCCCAATAAAACAGGCATCGAGATCGCGGACGTTCGGCGGAAAGGGCGAACGCCCGCGATTGGAAGGTTTCTGGATTCGTTAAAATAGCCATTTTTATCCATTCCATCCATAGAAATTTAGCGGTATGGTAAGAACAACTCTAGGGAATTGGAATGATGGCTAAAAAACAGAAAAAGCAGAAAAAAGAAACAGGCGATCGCGATCGCCCCGTCGCGGAAACTAACCTGGCGTCTACCTCTCCAGACGCCCGCTTCCAGTTTCTACAAGAACGACAAAAAAAGATATTGACCTTAATTAAGCGAAAGCGAACGGAACTGTCAAACTTAACCGAACAGATGCAAGAGATTGCGCGATCGATGCTCTATCACGGTCAACCCATTTACGAACAAGCACAACAGCTCGATCGCGAAATTCACGAATTATTTCACGATATTTTTACCAAGCGCAAATTTGCTAAAAAAACCAAACTCGAAATTCGAGAAGTTTACGAAATACTCCAATTTACAGGTCGTATCAGTCCCCATTTCGACGAAGAAGACGAAGACTTCGCCCGGGAGGAAGAAGCCGAAGCCGAACGGGAACATCCGAATGAGGAAAATGACGACAGTTTCGACGACGAAGATGGTTCGGAATGGGGCAGTCATTCCCTATTTGAAGAAAACCATGCCCCTCGTCCTTCGCGGGATATGAGAAAACTGTTTCTAAAATTGGCCGATCGCTTTCACCCGGATAAAATTGCCGATCCGGAAAAAAGAGAGCATTATACCGAAATCATGAAAGAGGTTAATATTGCTTATAAAAGTGGCGATTTTGCCCGCTTGTTGGAAATTGAACAACAAAGCGAATACGAGCAAAAAATTGAAACTTCACAAAACGATCGCGATCGCCAGTGCAAGCAACTCGAACACGATCTAAAAATTCTCGAACGGCAATACGAACAATTAAAAGACCAAGTTCGCGAAACCCGCAACACCCCTCAAGGGATGATGGTCAAAGAATATCGCAAAGCCAAACGAGAAGGCATGGATTTAGTGGAAGCCTCCCTCGAACAATTTAAAGCCGAACTCGAATCCCTCGAACAGATTCGCGATTTCGTTAAAGATTTTCGCGATCGAAAGATAACGCTGAAGGAATTTTTATGCGGTCCGTCCCGTCGCCAACCCTTGGATTTGGACAATATCGAAGATGTCATCGACGAACTGGCAAAAAATGGGATTCACATCCATTTTTAATCGTCAAGCCGTACCGTTCGATGGCAGATCCCTCGATGGGATTGAGGAGGAAAACCGAAGAGCGATCGCCGTTTACAAGAAGTCAAAGAGTTCGCCGATAAACCAACCGTAAAAAACAAAAAATAATAAGCCTTCCCAACGGCTAAATTGTTTGTTTTGTGTGGTGAGGAAAAACAAGATCGTTCCCGCTAGCATGGCGGGCAATCCTTCGGCGATAATCACCGGGGCAATTTCTAAATTATCGATCGCCCCCGCCACGCCCATCACGGCAAAGCAGTTAAAAATATTAGACCCCAAAACATTGCCGACGGCCATTTCTGGATTGCCTTTACGGGTGGCAACAATGGTCACGATCAGTTCGGGTAAAGAGGTTCCAAAGGCGACTGCACTGATGGCAATCACTTCTTTTCCGATTTGAAGAAATTCCGAAATTTTAGTCACCGATTCGATCGTATATTCCGCACTTCCCCAAATAAAAATTAAGCTAACGATCGCGATCGCTAAACTTTTGACGGGAAAGCGATCGGGTTTTTTTAAACAATTGGCGGTGTCTTCTGCGGGATCTTCTTCGGCATCTCGTTCGGAAGATTCACCGGAGGTTTCCAAAGTATTCGGATGCGACAAAACTGCATAAAGAAGATAAATAATAAAGCCGCCCAAAGATAACCAGGCATCCCCGGCGGAAAAGTCGCGATCTCCGACGGCGAGACAGAGTAAAAATGCTGACGATAGAAAAATCTGCAAGTCTACTTTGAGGGAATGGTAAGTAATTTTAAATTTACGGGACATCGCCGAAGCGACTCCCACAATCAGAAAAATATTGGTAATATTAGAACCGACGACGTTACCGAGAACGACTTCCGAGGACTGTTGCAAAACGGCGGCGATCGATGAGGCTAATTCGGGCAGGGACGTCCCGATCGCCACGATCGTAACGCCAATAATAAACGGGTGAAATCCGAGAAAAATTCCCAGTCTCTCCGCAGCATCGGTAAAATAATCCGAGGCTTGAACGAGGATAAATAGACTGAGAACAAAAATGGCAGCCCAAAGCATTAAGGAAAAGGAAAACATCGCGATCGCCCGAGGGGATTTGTACGGTTGAATTATCCCACATGGCCGCCACAGGGACAGAAGGGGAAACGGGTTCGACGATGGGCTACAAACGGGAGAAAAAGTGCAAATCGATCGTTTCCATCGATCGTTTCCAAAAGCGATAAAAACGCCCCGACGATCGCCACCGATCGCCTTCACGAAGGGAGATCGACCCGGCGATCGCCCGGTGGAATCTGTGGCGAAACGTCGATGTTGTAGGCGATCCCTTCCAAAGTGCCGATCCAGTAGGGGCGATCGTCATCTTGCCAGCGCACGATCGCCCGGGCGGGAACGCGCAAGGGACCGAAAGAACGAAGTTCCGATAAGGTAATCTCCCAAGGAATACGATCTTCGCCCGGTTGACGGTAGCGTAAAGCTTCGATCCGGGCGATGGCGGCGGTTTTCGGGTCGAATGCGAGTTGCAAGCGCACTTCGCGATCGCCAAAGGGTAAATAAGCGGAACAATGTGTCTCGTCGATCGCCTCCCAACGGACGCCGGGATGGGCGATCGCCATCGGCGGCAACATGGCGACTTCTTCGGCCCATAGCGCCAACACCTGCCCTTCGGCGATCTCTTCTCCAGTTTGGAACAGATTCATCAAGCCGCGTACTTGTAGCTTTCCTTCGCCGCCGATGTAAGAGTCCACGGCCCTCATCAGGGGCAATCCAAACCAGGTTAACTCCATTTCCCGGCAAAATTCTCCCTGACGGTAAAAACTTTTAAACCGTAACATGCTATAAGCAAAGCCGAGTTTAAATTTGGCCCGTCCCCAAATCATCGCCGATTCCACCTGGGGCAGATCCGCGCTAGTGCAGGATGCTAAATATCGCCGGATCGGTTCGGGTAAGTCGTCGGGAACGCCGAGGGAACCGCGATCGCGGCTGACTTGCGTCGGCGGTGGAAATGGACTGGGGACGATTTGAAAGCCCCAAAAAAGTACCAGGGGTAAAGCCAGAAATAAGCCCGCCGAGATCGCGGTCGCGATCGCTATACTTTGCATAATATTGCTCCTCAAAACCTCTGAATACTCTGGAAATCCTCCGGGTGTGCTGTCGCGATCCGCGCCGTTAGCTTCGCGACTCCGTAGGCGTAGCCGCCCCGAAGGGGCTAGGAGTTAGGCGTATCGCCGGACGGACCGAAAGCGCAGTTTATCCCGGTGGAGACCCCGAGGAAGAGGCGATCGGGGGTTCTGGAGAGGGAGGTGCTTCTAATTCCAGGGATAAAGCACTGAGAATGCCATCGATATTCCACGGTTGAATGCCGTTGTAACTCGGATCGGACGGGTGGCGGGTGTCGATCAAGTGAATGCGGCTGTCTTTGGCGGCCCAGGCGATCGCGCAAGGGTCGAAGCTTTCTTGAATCCAGACGACCCGCGAGGCGTCGTGGGCGTGCCAGATCGCGGCGAGGGTCTTGCCGTCGAACTTTTCCAGGTTGAGTTTGGGGTAGATCGAGACCAACCCGCGCATTTGGCGCATGGAAAGCGGGTAGCCGATCCGCCAATGGCGGGTAGCGGACCATTCGTTCCACACCGTGGCGTTTTCCAACCACTGGGCGGAAAACCAGATCGGTTCGATCCACTCGGCGCGATCGACTGCTTGCAGGAAACTGCGGGCGAGAGATACGGGAAAGCCATAGGCGCCCTCGTAAGATTCTTCCAACAATCCTGCAGGCATGTGGGTACTCAGGAGTTGGGGCGTCCCGGAGTCGGTGACGTTGAGGACGCCATCGATGGATAAAAATAAGAAAACTTTTTGCATGACTCGCAAGATTTTAAAGGTGAAAATTTGAGAATCCAGATTGAAAAATCCGGGCTAGAAACGAGCGATCGCTTATCTCTTGTTAGCCAAGAATTTAGCGGCGATCGCGCCACTGACCAACCCGCAGAAATGGCCTTCCCAAGAAATAAACGGATGGGTCGGCAAAACCCCCCATATTAAGCCCCCATAGAAAAAGCCGACGAATAATGACAGGGCGATCGACATAAAATTGCGTTGAAAAAAGCCGCGCGAAATTAAAAAACCCAAATAACCGAACACCAAACCACTCGCCCCAATATGAACCGAGTTCGAGGCGCCAATCAGCCACACGCCTAAGCCGCCGAGGAGGGTGGTGACGACGGTGACGAACAGAAAGTCACCCGTGTCTTGCAGCATCACGAACCAACCGAGGGTTAAAAAAGGAACGGTATTGGCTATTAAATGGGGAAAGCCTCCATGCAAAAACGGCATCCACAAAATCCCCCACAATCCGCTTATTTCTCGTGGATGAATGCCGTATTGATTGAGGGCTTGTCCGAGAAAAATGGTATCGACGAACTCCAGAATCCACATGATGGCGATCGCGCCACCGAGTAAGCGGATCTGGGTTTTCAATTCCCGGGCGAGTGCTTTGCTCTCGTCGCTACTCATGAGTTGGCCTGTGACGTTCTCCCGACGCTGACCTATGCGCTTCGCGCAGGCTTCGCCAACGGTACAGCGCGGGCTTCACCGGATCGCTCCAGCGACTACCTGCTTCGTTCGGTCTTGTCTAGGCAATGCCTCCGACCGAACCCGTCCACAGGCGATTTCATCAGCCGTGAGACCCACGACTGAGAGGCCACGATTGCGAATAACTTGAGCGCTGGCAACATCTCTGGGCTTGATGGAACCGCATTCACTGCAATGGTGAATACGGTCTTTTAATTCCTTGCGGACTTGAGCCCCACACTCAGGGCATTCCTGGCTGGTGCCTCTAGGATTGACCTTGCTGTAGTAGACACCACGCTTCCAGCACACCCACGGCAGCACAATGTTGACGAACTGACCCAAGCCAGCATCAATCATCTGTTTGCCGAGGAAGCCCTTAGCGAGTGTCCTGAAGTCCAAGTCTTCAACAAATATTATCCCGGCTCGATCGCAGAGATGATGAGCCAGCTTAAACTGCCAGTCCAGACGGTAATTCGCAATATTTTCGTGAACTCTACCGATCCGCTCGATTAACTTGAGCCAGTTTTTCGACCCCTTCTGCTTCCCTTTTAGCCTACGTTGCAGCGATTTCAGCTTGCGGTGCAGCTTATTGAAGAAACGAGGACGAGAAACCTGCTCGCCATCAGAGGTGGATAGAAAATACTCCAGACCCACATCCAGCCCCAGGGCATGACCTTCTGGCGGGATGTCGGGTATATCAACGTTGGCTTTTAGAATCAGCATGACGTACCAGCCTGAATGCTTCCGCACGACCCGAACGGCTTTCAGATCGAAGCCCTCTGGGATGGGGCGATGCAAGTTGATAGGCACCTGGCCGATCTTTGGCAGCTTAATGCTGTTGCCATCAATCGCCTCGCCCTTCATCTGCGGAAACAGAAATGACCGCATCCGACCAAATTTCTTGAACCGAGGAAACCCAGTTCGCTTTTGGTGGAAGGCGACGAAAGCAGCATCAACCCTCCCCATGACATCCTGAAGCACCTGAGAATGAACTGCCTTGAGTTCGGGGTTCGTTTTCTTGGCTTCAGTTAATGCCTTTTTCTGGTGGTAGTAATCGGGATATGGGGCGTTAGCTGGGATGATGTACTCCTTCTGGAGAGTGCAAGCATTGACCGAGCACTTCCGACTGTCGATCCAGTCCTTGCGCTCTCCGACCGCATAGTTGTAGACCTGGCGGCAAGTCTCCAGCCAATTCAGCATCTGGAGTTCTTGTTCGAGATCTGGGTAAATCCGGTATGAGTAGGTCAATACAAGCATGTAGTTATTATAACTTAGGAGAAACAGCAATGTTCCCTAGAAAATCGCGAAAGAGTATGGCGACTCCGTTCCACTCCATCGCCTCGGCTTTCATCCCGATACTCACGCTTCGCGTAGAGTGCGGGGCTTCCCGCCGATTAAGCTAAAGTCTACTTTCGATTTTAGAGTTTCCTGACAGGAATTGGACAGAGGCGAACGCGGCGATCGCCCCCGAGGTGAAAGCGTTTAGGTGTTTCTTCTCTCGATCGAGTTCGCAACACACAACATTAAAGGGAAACCTTGAGGGTAGCGGCGATCTCTTGGGAACAATCTATGGGAAGACAAACCGTAAAAATGGAGCCGCGATCGCGCTGGCTGCTCAGGGTAATTTCGCCGCCCATCATCTCGCAAAAATGATGGCTGATGGCCAATCCCAAGCCCGTCCCGCCGTATTTGCGCGTCGTCGAGGCATCCCCTTGAGTAAAGGGTTGAAACAGTTTTTTTTGCTGTTCTTCTGACATGCCGATGCCCGTATCTTTCACTTGAAAATACAGGCCATCGCTACCGTTGTCGCGGGGCGATCGTGTCACCGTCAAGCTAATTTCACCATTGTGGGTAAATTTCGCCGCATTACTGAGTAAATTAAATAAAATTTGCCGCACTTTTGTCGCGTCGGCATACATAGTTTTCACCGGACAATTGCCGTCGAATTGGAGAGAATTTCCGTTTTTTTCGATTAACGGTTCCACGGTGGTTACGACACTTTCGAGCAGCCGCTCTAACTCGAAGTTTTCGAGATAGAGATCCATGCGTCCCGCTTCGATTTTGGATAAATCGAGAATGTCATTAATTAAGGTTAATAAATGCCTGCCTGCAGTCCGAATTTTTTGCAAGTCCGGGATTAAATCGCTGTAGCCAAAGTCTTGAGCGTCTTCTTCGAGCATTTCACTGTAGCCGACGATCGCATTTAAAGGGGTTCGCAATTCGTGGCTCATATTCGCCAGAAACGTACTTTTGGCGTGATTGGCTTTTTCTGCCGTATCTTTAGCGGTTTCCAGTTCTTCCGTGCGTTGGGCGACTTTGGCGATCAGATGATTGAGGGAGGTGGCGAGGGAATCGATTTCTTGTAATTCGCTGTTGACGGGCGATCGCAGGCTAAAATCCGCCTCGCGGGCGACTCGTTCGGCCATGTCGGTGACGCCGACGATCGGTTCGGCGATCGCCCGTGTCGTCCGCCAGGCAATGATTCCGGCGATCGCTACCGAGAGCAACGCACCGAAAACTATCATGAATTTTTCCACCCCTTGGGCGTCTTCCATGACGATCGCCCCTTGTTGTTGCTGAATTCGGGCGATTTCTAACAGGTCGCTCAACTCGGCGCCGAGGCGATCGAGCTGTTCGGCTTGTTCCCCACTGGCGATTCGGATTAACTGCGATCGCGCCGTCTCGACGGAAGTCGAGGTCGTTGACAACGGATCGACCGCTTTTAAGCTGGTTTCGATTTGTCCGACGTAGGTGTTTAAATGGCTTTCATATTCGGAGAGTAAGGCGAGGATCGCACTCGGGCGATCGGCCAACCACGCCGGGTTGCTGTTTAAATAGTCTTCAATGTCTGTTTTTAACTCCCCGAGGCGATCGCTCTGCTTTAAAAAGGTTTCGCGACGGACCCGTAATTGTTGGGAATCGTCGATCGCCCCGGGAAATCTCGACCCCTGTAATTGGATGGTAACGGCGAGGTCTTTAAAATGACTGAGTAGGTGAAATTGTTCTTGAGCATCGACAAACTGCTCGACCCCTTTGCCTTGATAGTAATCGGCTACGAGCATTCCGGCGATCGAACCGACAAAACCAATCGCAATGGCGATCGAATAGCCATAACCGATTTTTTCGTGAATGCGCCAAGAACGGGTACGATCTTGGCGGGCAAATGGCAAACCAAAGGGCAAAGATCCCATCCACCCCGGCAACAACCGCCGCCGTCGAGGCGGGCGATCGTTGCCGGAAGAATGAGCATCGGATTGCGGGAAATCGGGATGGGTCACGATCTCTGATTTACTCGTGTGGAACGTTCGGGGGTGCCACCCTTCCATACTTCGGCCTTTCGGTTACCAAAACCGTAACTGACGGCTCGGTTCCACCTTGGCCGTGACAGACTGTTGAAATAAAACAGTCCATGAAGAATTTGTGAGGAGATCTATCTCGATGAAAGTGACTGGAGCATGGCGTCCTCGCCTCAATGTTTGGAGTCAGGTTACTGCTCTAACCTTAGCATTGGGAATCGTTCAGATGGGCGCCCTCGACCCGGCGATCGCCCAAGAGCAACGCTTGAGAATCCTCAACGTAAGCGGACAGGGCATCGTTTCGATTCCGACGAGTTTGACCCAAGTCAGTTTGGGGGTAGAAGTCCAGGGCAAAACCGCAGAAGAAGTACAGCAGGAAGTGGCGCGGCGATCGTCGGCGGTGGTGGAGTTACTGCGATCGCGCAATGTAGAGAAGTTAGAAACCACGGGCATTCGTCTCAACCCGATTTACAACTATACCAACAACCGACAAATCATTAGCGGATATTCGGCGAGTAATATCGTCAGTTTCCGCATCGCCACCGAACGCGCGGGCAATCTCCTCGATGAAGCGGTACGAGCAGGAGCTACGCGCATTGACGGCATTAGCTTTGTCGCCACGGACGAGGCGATCGCCGCCGCCCGCCAGCAAGCCTTACGCCAAGCCACCGAAGACGCCCAAGCCCAAGCCGATACAGTTTTAAGTACCCTCAACCTCACCCGTCGCGAAATTGTTAACATCCAAATTAATGCCAGTATGCCCACTCCCCAACCATTAATCCTGCGCGAAAGCGCCGCCGTGGCCCAGTCGAGTACCCCGGTCGTCGGCGGCGAACAACAGGTGCAGGCCAATGTTTCATTAGAGATTAGTTATTGATGAGGCTAGATCCAGGAGGTAGCGGGTCAATCAACAATTACAATCTCAAAATCTAAAATCTAAAAATCGCGCGGGCTTGAAACTTCAAAACCCGCGCGATTTAACGATCTCAAGCGACCACCGCGATCGCCCCACCGATGTGGGACAGCATCAGTCGTCTTACTGGGCCACAGTAACCGCACTCAATGCCTCTTTGAGCAGATCGGCTTTATCCGTTCTTTCCCAGGGTAAATCTAAATCCGGGCGTCCGAAGTGACCGTAAGCCGCTACATTTTGGAAGAAGCGACCGCCTCGTTCGGAAGGCAAGTTTTGTAAGTTAAACGTTTGAATGATTCCCGCCGGACGCAGTTCAAAGTTGGCTTTGACGACTTCGAGCAGTTTGTCTTCGTCAACCTTGCTGGTACCGAAGGTTTCGATCGTGATGCTGACCGGACGGGCGACTCCGATCGCGTAACTCAATTGCACTTCGCATTTGTCGGCCAATCCGGCGGCGACAATGTTTTTGGCCACGTAGCGGGCGGCATAAGCGGCACTGCGATCGACTTTCGTGGGATCTTTGCCGGAGAAGGCACCGCCACCATGACGGGCGTAACCACCGTAAGTATCGACGATGATTTTGCGACCCGTCAAGCCGGAATCCCCTTGAGGTCCGCCGATGACGAATTTACCCGTGGGATTGACTAAAAAGCGGGTGTTGGCGTCGGGTTTGACGTCGATATCGGCAAAACTAGGCTGGACGACGTGAGTCCACAGATCCTGTTTGATTTTTTCTTGGACCGCAGCGTTATCGCGCAGCTCGCCAATTGCGGCGGTGTGTTGGGTCGAAATTAGGATGGTATCGATCGCGATCGGTTTGCCATCTTCGTAGAGGACGGTGACCTGAGTTTTGCCGTCGGGACGTAAGTAAGACAGTTCGCCGTTTTTGCGCACTTCGCTCAAGCGCAAGGAAATGCGGTTGGCTAAGGAACTGGTCAAGGGCATCAGTTCGGGAGTTTCGTTACAGGCGAAACCGAACATCAAGCCTTGGTCTCCGGCGCCGATCGCATCGAGTTCGTCTTCGGAGAGTTCCCGGCTTTCTTGGGCTTGGTCTACCCCTTGAGCAATATCGGCAGACTGTTCGTCTAAGGCGACTAAGACGGAGCAGCTATCGGCAGAAAAGCCGTTTTCTGCGTTAACATAACCGATTTCGGCAATTTTTTCCCGGGCTAAGTTAACGTAGTTAACTTGTGCTTGAGAGGTGATCTCTCCGGTAATCAGAACTAAACCCGTGTTGACGACGACTTCAGCCGCGACGCGACTTTTAGAATCTTGCGAGAGCAAGGCGTCGAGAATGGTATCGGAAATCTGGTCGCAGATTTTATCCGGATGTCCTTCGGTAACGGATTCAGAAGTAAAAAGATATCGACGAGACAACGATTTTCCTCCCAGGAAAACTAGGGTGATAGAGCGATCTTCAACATATAGGTGTTCGGGCGTCAGGGCAAGTTTCAGGACAGGAGTAGACCTCTAGGCAAATGGTCAAAAGCCCTTTTTTTGAAGGGAGTTAATTTCCAAATGGGCTAAGCGGTCTATAGTAGGTGGATGTCATCCAACTGCGCGATCGCCACATCTGCCCCGGCCAATCGTCCCGGAGAACTCGGGCGCCAGCTTATACCGATACACCCGGCTGCACCTGCCCGTTTGGCCATTTCAATATCGGCTGGAGAGTCCCCCACCATTAAGGTTGCATTGGCGGGAACGCCCAATGCTTCGCAGGCTTGGAGAAATAAGGCCGGATCGGGTTTACTCGGTCCGGAATCGACCCCCATCTGCACCTGGATGTAGGGTTCGAGTCGATAGTGATTTACAAAACTTCGTACTCTTTCCGTCGTATCGGCGGAGAGAATGCCGAGTTTGAGGCCCTTGTTAGAGAGCATCTGAAGGGTTTCGAGCGACCCGACAAACAAGGGGGAATGCTTGTTGTCGTTTTTAAGCAACTCGTCAGCGTCTGCAAATGCTTGTCGGGCGATCGCCAGCGATTCTAACCAACCTCGACCCGTTTCGGCAACATAGGCGGCGGCGGCAATTTCGTTTTCGTGGCGGCTACCGACGGCGAGCAACCCGGTGGGATCGACCTGATTATCGACCAGACCGAAGGCCATTAACAGGGGATCTCCGGTCCCGGGAATTTGAGCGTCTACGCGGCGCGATCGCGCGATCGCGATCGTCCGCAAAAAGTCTTCGGAATCTTCTAAGGTGCCGTCTTTATCAAATAAAATCGCTTCGACGTTTTTGAAGGTAACGCCCCTGCATTCAATGTCAATCAAGGGTTTGGCCTCCCTATGCCTCGGATATTTATCATAACTAATGTACCTACAAAATGTTCCTATCTTATAAGTACATATTTGGATATAAATGTAACTACACACGTAAAGACAAAAATACCCATAAAAAAAGAGGGGGTTACCCTCCGGGTACAAGCGGCTTGCGGCGATCGAATGCGATCGCCTCGCCCTTGTACGCTCTTATTAGAATACTTTTATTCCTCGACGGTAGAACCGCTTTCGCTGTCGTCGTCGCTCGCCGAAGGAACATCAACTTCTTCCGTCGCTTCCGAAGTGACTTGTTCCGCTTGCTGCTGCTGTTGCATCATTTGCTCGCGGAATTTCGCCGCCATTTCTTCGGCTTTATCGTAAACCAACTGCGGGTTCTTGACCATATCGCCCGGTTCGGGTTCGAGCTGCTTGGTAGACAGGGAAATGCGACCGCGTTCCGCATCCAAGTCGATAATCATGACTTTGAGTTCGTCATTGACATTGAACACGCTATGCGGCGTATCGATATGATCGTGGGAAATTTCGGAAATGTGGAGCAAACCACTGACGCCACCGATATCGATAAACGCCCCGTAAGGTTTGATCCCGCGTACCGTACCGATGACCACTTCGCCGACTTCCAAGCGGTTCATCTTGCGCTCGACCAGAGCGCGACGGTGGCTGAGAACCAGACGGTTGCGGTCTTCGTCCACTTCCAAGAACTTCAGAGGCAGTTCTTCGCCGACGAGTTCTTCTTTTGGCTTGCGAGTGCTGATATGAGAACCGGGAATAAAACCGCGCAACCCTTCAATGCGAACGAGCGCCCCACCGCGATTGGTCGCAAAGACTTGCGATCGCACCGTCGCATCTTCCGCCTGCAACTGACGGACGCGCTCCCACGCCCGCATGTATTCAATCCGGCGGATGCTCAAGGTGAGCTGTCCATCTTCATTCTCATCGGTAAGGATGAAGAATTCCCGCGTTTCGTTCGACTGCAAAACCTCTTCGGGAGCGTCAACCCGATTGATTGACATCTCCTGAATCGGAATGTAGGCGGCTGTCTTGGCACCGATGTCAATCAGAGCGCCCCTCGGTTCTATACTGAATACCGTCCCGGCCACGACATCGCCAGGACTGAAGTGATAGTCGTATTTGTCGAGTAGGGCAGCGAAATCTTCGTGAGTGAAGCCAACATCTCTAGCAATTGTTTTCTGATTGACCATGCGTATTGTTTCCTGGGATCGATCTCCGTAGTTATTTTTGGCGTTCTACTGATGGATGTCGTAGATTTTGGTAAAAGTTAGTATAGCCTGACCTTTACGCGGACAACACCACAACGGCTACAACTCGTACAACTCGTGTAACAAGCAGAAATTAACAACCTTTTCAGGTTTTGCGCCTTTGCAGGAAATGGGTTTCATTTCTTGCCTTTGGCAGATGGCCAGTTGCGATCGCCTGACCCTCGGACAAACCTGTAGGTAGCTAACTTCGAGCCGCGAATAGACCCATGCTGTTGCTTCCTGGTTCTGGTCTGCCCGCTTAAAGCAACTTCCTTCCGCGAGACTACCCGAAAGTGAAGTTCTAGACGCAAGGATCTATTCTATCTGATTTTCTTGAGAATGGTTGGGTTAAAAGCAGTTTTTTTTAAATCGGGGGAGAGGCGATCGTCCTCGACCGTAGCCAAGGATGCCGAGACTCGGGTTCAAAGTAGGTTTTAACCGCCGAGGAGCGCCGACGAGGGAGCCGTCGATTTCGGCGTTAGGTTTGGCTCATCAACGAGATCGATTCTGGGGACGGTCTCAAAGATGCCCCCCGATCTTCCGCTTCGAGACTGCGGTGTTCGACCTCCCGGGAATCTCCCGCACGGGTCGCCTCGGACTCGCGAGTTTGAGCGGCTTGTCGTTCCAAGTGATTGAGAGTTTCGACAAAATCGCGAATGCCGCGAAATTTTCGATACACTGAAGCGAAGCGGATGTAAGCGACTTCGCTGAGTTCTTGGAGGTGGGACAAGACTAATTCGCCGATTTCGTTGCTGGTGACTTCGCGGATGACTTGTTGTTGCAGGTAGGCTTCAATTTCATCGACTAAAGACTCCAATTGAGCCGCCTCTATCCCGGTTTTTTCGCAAGCTCGCACGATCCCGCGTAGCAATTTCGAGCGGTCGAAAGACTCGCGCCGACCGTCGCGTTTGATCACGGCGACGGGGACGAATTCGATCCGCTCGTAGGTGGTAAAACGGCGCTTGCAGTGGATACATTCGCGCCGTCGGCGAACGCTTTGACCTGCTTCTGCCGATCGCGATTCTAAAACTCGACTTTCGGTATGCTGGCAAAATGGACATCGCATGATTGAATTCCTCTCAGGAAGAAGAAAGTTTTAGCAGGGAGGCTAGAGACATTCAGGAGGAAACTCTACCGGAGGACGAGTACCGAATGGCATCCGTACGCCCCAATTGCCTTCGATCGCCGTCTACAGAGAGGGGTTGACAGATTTGTCCTCACCAGAATCGATAACAATGGAAAAACCTGAGCCAATTCATCTAGACTCTATGGCTTCGATCCCGAAGACAGAAAGGTCTAGAGTAGAGTGGCTCAGCGAACTAAAAAAATAGGTTGGCTTTTGTGCTTACTTGCCAATCCGAGGCGGCTCGCGGAAGGCGATCGCGAAGAAGAGCAATCCGATCGTTAAAGTCAGAATTAAGATGTAAGCAACGCTTTCCATGTTATCCGTTCCAAATTTTTACAATTGATCTCAGTCTACCAAGCAACAGAAAAAAAGGTCTAACAAACTGTTCGTGTCTTAATGGACTCTCTCAGTTGTTAGACCTCGATCCTCAGATTGAGTCGATTGAGTTCAATGACGTTAGACTTCTTGTTTCCGGGTGGTGATATCACCCAGTTTTTGGAAGACGCCAAACTCGATTTGCTCTTCCAGGTCGGGATCGATCCCGGCAAACACGTCGCGGAAGATAGTGCGCGAACCGTGCCACAAGTGACCGAAGAAGAACAACAGGGCAAAGCAGGCGTGACCGAAGGTAAACCAGCCGCGCGGACTGCTACGGAACACCCCGTCGGAATCTAAGGTTTCGCGATCGAAGGCGAAGGGTTCGCCGAGAACCGCTTTCCGGGCGTAGGTTTTGACATCGACGGGATCCGTAAAGGTTTTGCCGTCGAGTTCGCCACCGTAGAAGGAGACCGTTACCCCCGTTTGCTCGAAGCTATATTTCGATTCGGCGCGACGGAAGGGAATGTCGGCGCGGACGACACCATCGGCATCGGTCAACAACACCGGGAAGGTCTCAAAGAAGTTCGGCATCCGACGGGCGGTGAGTTCGCGACCGTCTTTGTCGGTGAACACCGGATGGCCCAGCCAAGCTTGGGCGATGCCGTCGCCTTGGTCCATCGGACCGACGCGGAACAGACCGCCTTTAGCGGGGCTGTTGCCGATGTAATCGTAAAACGCCAGTTTGTCGGGAATAGCCGACCACGCCTCGGACAAGTCTTTCCCGGCATCGAGATCGGCTTGTACGCGACGTTGAATTTCTTGTTTGAAATAGCCGCCATCCCATTGATAGCGGGTCGGGCCGAACAGTTCGATGGGGGTGGTGGCGGAACCGTACCACATGGTGCCTGCGACGACGAAAGCCGCAAAGAACACCGCAGCAATACTGCTGGAGAGAACGGTTTCGATGTTCCCCATCCGCAGAGCTTTATAGAGGCGCTCGGGCGGACGGACGGTTAAGTGGAAGATTCCGGCAATAATCCCGACAATCCCGGCGGCGATGTGGTGGGCCACGATACCCCCCGGGTTGAAGGGGTTAAAGCCATCGGGTCCCCATTCCGGGGCGACGGGCTCCACGTGTCCGGTCAAGCCGTAGGGGTCGGAAATCCACATGCCCGGTCCGAATAGCCCGGTCAGGTGGAAGGCACCGAAGCCGAAGCAGAGCAAACCCGCTAAGAACAAGTGGATGCCGAACATTTTCGGCAAGTCTAAAGCCGGTTGACCCGTGCGGGCGTCGGTGAACAGTTCGAGGTCCCAATAAACCCAGTGCCAGCAGGCGGCTAGGAAGAGAAGACCCGACAGGACGATATGAGCAGTGGCGACGCCTTCAAAGGACCAGAATCCCGGATCGACGGCGGTCTCTCCGGTGATGCTCCAGCCTCTCCAAGAGTCGGTGACGCCGAGACGAGCCATGAACGGCATGACGAACATGCCTTGTCGCCACATGGGGTTCAATACGGGATCGCTCGGATCGAAAATGGCGAGTTCGTAAAGTGCCATCGACCCAGCCCAACCAGCCACGAGAGCCGTATGCATCAGGTGTACGGCAATCAGGCGGCCTGGGTCATTCAGGACGACTGTGTGTACGCGGTACCAGGGTAGTCCCATTGACTACACTTCCTCCTCGATTAGAAAAATCTACTTGGACGCTATCTTGGTGCCTTTTATTAGAGTCTTTGCCTTGCTGCCCAGAGGGGGCCAATTGGCTGAGAACTAAGCAGTGAGGCAGTTCGACAAGAGTATTCTCAAAAATGAGAGTATTTAAAGAAGTGTAACTATTGACTGAGCCGATTGCAAGCATCTCGATGGCTTGGGGCAAAATGACGATCGCCCGTTAAGGCGCGAGATCGTGCTGCCGGGGTTGGATACTGACACGATCGCGCTCTAGGAGAATTTGGGCGATCGCATTCCATCCGCCATCTGACAGATCGTTTGCGAATCGCACAGTCTGGCGAGTACCTGGTCGCCGCTCATCAACCGTCGGATGAAGACTTGACCGATGGTTGAGGGCGGAAGATTGGCGTCCGGTAGAGGTTTGACTTCGACCATAATCACCGGATCTTCGACGCGGTAGAGCCACAGTTTTTCACTGCTCTCCAGCAAACACAGGTTCATGCGCTCGATCTGCGGCGCCCGTCGCCACGCCAACTCGTTCCACAATCCTTCGACTCCCCACACTCGACCCACGGTCCAGCCTTCAGTTAGAAAGAAGTATTTCACGGAAAATCTTTGCTCTTGTTTGGAAGCCCTGTCACTTTAGCGCAGGGAGGAAAAACGATACGGGCGGTTTTAACCGCCGTCCCCTCGTGGGAGCGAGGGAAAAGAGGTGCTCTTTTCCCTCGCTCCTGTTAGCCGGAGTCACCTAAAGTGCCCGGCGTCATAGCGCCTCGCCAATGTTATCGGTCGGTACTTTCCAAACTGCACGGTCTTACCCCTCGTACGACGGTTTAACGGTTTGGTTCTAGAGCAGGAGACTGGCGACGTATCCCCAGGTAGGAACTTTAACGCTTACCGATAACGTAGCCCTCGAAGGACTTAGCCTGGGTAGGGGCGTTTCGCGACATGGGTAGGGGCGTTTCGCCAAATGGGTAGGGGCGTTTCGCGACATGGGTAGGGGCGTTTCGCGAAACGCCCCTACGAAAGGAGAGGCACGAATCCCGGTTAATTTAGGGTGGGGTGCTGACAAATATTTCTAGGCAGTAGACAAAGAACTTGCTGTTTACCATATCGCGAAATTGCGCCAATTTTCGAGGGAGTGCCATCCATATTTTCTGACGCGATCGCCCGCCCACCCTTGCCACTTTGGATCCCGAGAAGCGAAAATTAGAATTAAGGCCGACCCCTTGAAATTCCTCGAACGATTGCCAACCCTGGGAGATCGCTGACACCGGGCGATCGTTCTTAGGATCGACTCAGGCAATGAATTGAGCTAATTCACCGATGATTTTTTGAGTTCTGTTCTTTTCTCTATCCATCTCTATTCCTGTTGGCTTATCTTGAAACTGAGGGATCGATCGCACTCAATGCTTCCGTGCGATTCAGAATTCTGACCCGTTTAAAAGTTTCGATCTGCTCCATTGACTCTCGGCAGAACAATTTCAATTGATGCGCTATCGATCGCAACATCGGGAGATCTCGAACGGTGTGGAGGCTTGAAAACCGCACGAAAAATATCCATCAATTGAATAGGTCGCTTTAAGGCTCGGAATGAAGCGATTGAAGGAGCATTTTCGTTCAAGTGTCAACCTAGCGCTTCCTTTCTGTACCCTTGAAAAATTTAAGCGCTATATTTCTAAACATGAAAAAACAAAATCTGGAAGGATAGAGAATATCATTTAGATTGCCAATCAACCTTCGGGGTAAAATATCCAAGTATTTTTACGGAAAGATCGTAACGTATAAAATGCCAAAAATCTCCTTACGCACTGTTTTGATCGGTGTATTCACCTTGCAAGTATTGGTAACTGTCGGTGCTATTAAATATCTTTCCAATCGGAACCAGAAGCAATCCATTAAAGAGTTGACCCATCAAGTGATGGAGGAAGTCGGCGATCGCATCGGCGATCGTCTCGAAAGCTACTTACAAGTCCCCCAAGATATCGTCAGGTTTAACGATTTAGCCACTCGTAACGGAATCCTGGATCTTAACGATATCGATTCCCTCCAAAAATATCTATGGAATCAGATCGACAGTCGGCCCGATCTCACCTCAATTTATTTTGCAAACAATAAGGGAGAACTGATCGAATACATCAGGGTTTCCAGTCAAAAAGAAGTCGAAGTAGGCAAAAGATTAACGGGGAAAGAACCGACGATCGGCACTCTCTATTTAGGAGAAGTAAGGCGAGAAAACTTAAGTCAGCGCAATTACTATTCTTTGGACGAATCAGGCCGACCTCAAGAAGTTGTGTATAGCACCGATATCAACTTTTCTAAATTGGGTTGGTACCGTCAAGCGATCGGCAGTAAAAAACAAGCTTGGACACCGGTTGTTATTTACCAAGTATCAGGAATTTTAGGGATCTTTGCCGTTGCCCCAATTTACAGTAAAACAAATGAATTTCAAGCAGTTTTCGCCTCTCATATCAGTCTCAGTAGTTTGAGTGATTTTCTCAGAAAACTGAATTTTTCCACTTCTGGAGAAGCATTTATTCTAAATCGTTCCGGTCATTTAGTCGCTACTTCTACCTCTGAATCGCTTGCCGTAAAATCCCCCGATCGTCCTTTTGAGCTTCTCCCTGCCGACCGGAGTAACAACCCTCGAATTCGCGAGATTTATCGACAAATTTCTCAAAATTTAGACCGCTTAGAAACATTAAAAGAACCACAAAATCTTACAGTTTTCATTGAAAATCGTCTTTTGTTTGTTCGAGTCATTCCTTATCGAGATCCATTGGGATTGGACTGGCTGATTGTGGTGAACATTCCGGAACATGATGTGATGGGAAAGATCCACGAAAATACGCGAACGACGGTTTTTTTGTCGATCGTAATTTTGATGATTTCCACCGGAATCGGAATTCTTACTGCTCGCTGGATTACTCAACCGATTATTCGCTTAAATGAAATTGCCAAACAATTTAGTTTGGGAGACTTTCATCCCTCTATTCCGGAGAATCCGATTCATGAAATTGGGGAATTAGCCGATTCCTTTCAGCGAATGTCGCGATCGCTCGATCGTTCATTTGAAGCGCTTAAAAAGAGTGAAGAAAAATTTTCAACCTTATTAGATGCGGTTCCTGTTGGCATTTCTGTATTGGATCGGAAAGGAAAAGTAGTAGTGATGAATGGGTTTGCCAAAAAGATTTTAGGTTTGGCCAATTTAACCCAATATAAAATTAGATGGATACCTAAATTTTATCAAATTTACGTAGCGGGAACCGATCGCCTATATCCTTGGAAACAATTACCTTTTCTGCGAGCCTTGAAAGGGGAAACAGTCTTAGCAGACGATCTGGAAATTCATCGCCGTGACGGTAAAGTTATTCCCCTAGAAATTCGTGCAACTCCAGTCTTTGACGATCGCGGAAAGGTTATTTATACGATTAATGCTTTTGTCGATATTAGCGATCGCCTCGAAGCGGAACGAGTCTTATTAAATTACAACCATATGTTAGAAGTGCAAGTTCGGGAACGAACGGAAGCATTACAGTCTACCGAAGCACGACTGAATGCCTTTTTTGCCTCTGCAACGGTGGGAATGTGCATTTTAGATGACGAACTCAATGCGATCAAAATTAACGAACCTTTCGCCGCAATTGATGCAGTTGATATTCCCAATTCGATCGGAAAATCTTTAGAAGAGATATCTCCAAAACTAGCCGCTAAATTGCAATCTCTATGTCGTCGAGTCTTGAGGAGCGATCGCGGAATCTTAAATCGAGAATTTGCGATTGAATATCCTCTACTTAATCATTACAAACGCGACTTTATGGCATCTTTATTTCCTATTTTAAGTAAGAAGTCTACTCATTGTGGAGTCGGGATAGTTCTTTTAGAAATCAGCGATCGCAAACGAGTAGAAGAAGCATTAAGCCAGAGCGAATCGACGTTGCGGAGCTTTTTTAACAGTGCCTCAATGATGATGGGAATTGTCGAAGTCCAGGACAATGACATTCTTCATATCTCAGATAATTTGAGCTATGCGCGTTTTTTTGGAACCACACCAGAAGCGGTTAAAAATCGTTGGGCCAGTGAAATAGCAGTGCCGGAATCTGTACGACAGTTGTGGATCGAACGGTATCGCGAAGCAGAACGGACTCAATCTCCGGTACGTTTTGAGTACGTTCATCAGACACCAGATGGAGATCGATACTTGTCAGCAACAGTTTGCACGATCGCGGTCAATGTCAACGGACGATCGCGATTTTCTTATATTGTTGAAGATATTAGCGATCGCCAACGTGCGGAACAAGCGTTGCGAACCAATGAAGCACGGTTGCGAAATTTAGCCACGGCGATTCCCGGGATTATTTATTCTCTGCTGAAATATAGAGATAGTTCTTTGAAATTTGAATATATTAATCGAGCGGTTGAAGAAATTTATGAGATAAAAGTTGAGGACTTTTTAGAAAATACAGAAGAAACGCTCTTGAGATCGATCTATCCCGAAGATTTAGAGGCTTATCAGAAAGCTGTGAATCGCAGTGCAGAAACTTTAGAAAGATTCAGGCATGAATGGAGAATTATCACCCCTTCGGGAAAAATTAAATGGTTACAAGCGAACTCCCAACCGGAAGCTCGTCAAAATGGAGAGATTTGCTGGCATGGCATCGTCCAAGATATTAGCGATCGCAAACAAGCTGAAGTCGAACTAGCCAGAGCGAAAGAAGCGGCAGAAGCGGCCAACCAAGCTAAAAGCACATTTCTTGCCTCGATGAGTCACGAATTGAGAACGCCACTCAATGCGATTCTCGGTTTTGCTCAATTAATGAGTTATAGCTCTCATTTGACACCGAGCGATCGCAAGTCAATCGAGATTATTAATCGAAGTGGATCGCATTTATTGATGCTGATTAATGACGTTCTGGATATGGCAAAAATTGAGGCAGGTCGTATTATTTTAAATGAAAATAGCTTTAATTTTAATATTTTTATTGAAGATCTAAGAGAACTGTTTGATTTGAAGGCAATCGAGAAAAAACTACTCTTACAAGTTGATATCGATCCTAACATTCCGACATGTTTAGAAGCCGATGAAGTCCGTTTGAGGCAGATTTTAATTAATTTATTGGGAAATGCAATTAAATTTACCGATTACGGGTTTATTCTTTTGAAGGCGTCTTTACAAGACAACGACAAATCGCCTAGCACTTCGGAGGAAGCCCCGCGTCAATTGTCAGGGACTGTTGCAGGCGATCGCGTGCGGGTTGAATTTGAAGTAAGAGATAGCGGTATTGGCATTCCAGAAGAACAATTAGAAAGTATATTCGAGCCGTTCTTACAAACACGAACGGGTAAACAATCGCAAGAAGGAACGGGTTTAGGTCTGGCGATCGTCCGCAAATTCGTCACCTTGATGGGGGGAACTATTTCGGTTCGCAGTCAACTCGGAGAAGGCAGTCAATTTTTATTACGAGTTCCGTTAAAAGTCGCTTCAATTCCTGGGGACGGCGGCGAGCGATCGCTGACTGAAAAACCGATTGCTCTGGAAGGGAACCCCTCTCGCTATCGAATTTTAGTAGTTGACGATTGCGCGGATAATCGAGAACTGTTGCTACAAATTCTTTTACCTTTTGGCTTTCAAATTCGCGAAGCCAGTGACGGTTTTGAAGCCTTAGAAGAATGGGAACGCTGGCGACCCGATGTCGTCTTTATGGATATGCAAATTCCCGGAATGGACGGGATGGAGGTGACTCGGGAAATCAGAAAACGAGAAGATCGGTTGACTCCTGAAGACAATCGACAGGCGCCAGGAGGCGATCTCGTTGGCGAAAGCGAGCTCTTTTCTCAGTCTAAAACGATTGTGATTTCCGTTAGTGCAAGTAGTTTTCAACAACAAAAAAATTTGATCCTCAATTCTGGATGCGACGAAGCAATTGACAAACCCTTTCAGACATTCCAAATTCTTGAAAGTTTGTCAAAACATTTAGGATTGCGGTATATTAGTAAATTGCCAGCCACTTCAAATCTCCGTCTTTCCTCTCCAGACAAGGAAGTCGATTCAACGCAGTTTGCTACTGTATCTGTCGAACAAATTCTGGCTTTGGAAGCGGCCAGCCTCCGGGGAAAAATTAGTGAAATTTATAGTATTCTCGATCGAATTGCACTAGAGAATACAACCTTGTCCGAGCAACTCAGATCTTTAGCGGATCGCTTTCAATATCAGAAAATATTGACAGCTATTCAAAACTTCAGAGAAAATTCCAATCTACATTGATGGCTATATCTTCTCGTCCGCAAATGTTTTAAGATGCGATCGCGCCGTGCGATCGCCACGAGAGTTAACTCGCTCAATTGAGGGGTTAGACCCGTCGTCTTCCCCGATCGGTGCTGGAAGTGGTCTCAAAGCGATCGCGGTTCAATTGAGAAGACTTCTCAATTATTATCTCGTTTCTCGATTAATTTTTAGGGTTTAGAAATTAAGAAGCGGGTCGGTCGATACTCATTTCAACCCCACCATTGTAACAGGGTACAAAAATGAATACGTTGGCAGAAAAAGTAACGGCTAATATTGTAATTATTGATGACGATCCGAATAACTTGAGATTGCTGACCAACTTGCTCGCTCGTCACGGATATGAAGTGCGACCGATCGCCAACGGACGCCTCGGATTATCGGCGATCGCCGCCGAACCTCCCGACTTAATTTTATTAGATATTATGATGCCGGATCTCGACGGTTACGAGATCTGCCATCAACTCAAAGCGAACGAGAAAACCCGCGATATTCCCGTGATTTTTTTGAGTGCTTTATCGGAAGCTTTTGATAAAGTCAAAGCCTTTTCTATTGGTGGTGTAGATTATATCACAAAACCCTTTCAAGCCAAAGAAATTTTAGCAAGAATTCAAAATCATCTCAAAATATTTCAACTACAAAAACAGCTTTTTACTCAAAATGAAGCCTTACAAAAAGAAATATACGAGCGCAAACTCCTAGAAGATAAACTGCAATCGTCTCAACAAGAAATCCTAGCGTTTTTTGAAGCGATTACCGATGTCGTACTGATTCTAGATCGCGACGGAAAGACACTCAAACTGGCGCCAACTCGTCCCGAAAGACTTTACCCGCCAGGAATTGATATTCTGACGCAAACCGTCGAAGCATTTTTTGGCGATCTGCAATCCGACGTGCTGCATTACATTCACGAAGCCTTAGATACCCAATCCGTGCTCAACTACGAATATGGGTTACAGATTGGAGACCAAACCGCTTGGTTTTCTGCCAGAATTGTACCGTGTTCCGAGCGAACGGTGGCGTGGGTCGCACGGGATATCAGCGATCGCAAAATCGTCGAAGAAGCACTGCGAGAAAGCGAAGAACGTTTCGAGTTAGCTGTTTCCGGAACCAATGACGGTATTTGGGATTGGGATTTAGAGAGCGATCGCGTTTACTATTCCCCAGTTTGGATGAAGATTTTGGGTTATCAAGAAGGCGAACTTCCCCAACATTTGACGACCTGGAGCGATCGCATTCACCCGGAAGATTTAAACATGGCTTTAGCCGCAATTAACGATCATTTTGAAGGAAAAACAGAAATCTACGAACACACTCACCGACTCCAACATAAACAGGGATATTGGATTTGGGTGCAAGCGAAAGGACGCTGTTTGCGCGATCGCGACAGCCACCCTTATAGAATCATCGGGACGATCTCCGATATTACGCAAAAAAAAGCCGTCGAACAAGCTTTAAAAGAAAGTGCCGAACGAGAAAAAGCACTCTCCACGGTGATTCAAAAAATGCGGCAAAGCCTCGATATTCGTACAATTTTTGCCGCCACGACTTCAGAATTGCGCGAACTGCTCGAGTGCGATCGGGTTTTAGTCTATCAATTCAATCAAGATTGGAGCGGGCAATTTGTCGCCGAATCCGTCGATAAAAAATGGATGACGATCTTACATCATTCTCCCTTGTGCGATCGCATCGTTACGGGTAAAAATTGTCCCGTTCGAGAGCTAGTAACTAGCGATCTTTTTTTTGAAGACACTTATTTAAAAGAAACCCAAGGCGCATTTTATCGCCAAGATCTTCATTATATCGCCGTTTCCGATGTCGAAGCTCGAAACTTCGACGATTGCTATTTAGAATTACTCGATCGCCTGCAAGCAAAAGCCTATATTACCGTTCCTATTTTTAGTCATAACCAACTCTGGGGATTGCTCGCCATTTATCAAAACGCAGCCCCGAGAGAATGGACGGAATCGGAAATTTTTATCGTCATGCAAATCGGCAATCAATTAGGGATTGCCTTGCAACAAGCCGAATTACTCGAACGAACTCAACAGCAATCTGAAGCCCTACAAAAAGCAGTTTTTGCCGCAGACAAAGCCAATCAGATTAAAAGCGAGTTTCTCGCCTCGATGAGTCACGAACTGCGGACGCCCCTCAATGCGATTCTGGGATTCGCTCAAGTCATGAGTAGCGATCCGTCTCTTTCGGAAGAAAATCAGAAAAGCCTGTCGATTATCAATCGTTCTGGGGAACATTTACTCGATCTAATTAATGATATTTTAGAACTCTCCAAAATAGAAGCGGGAAGGCTCTCGTTAAATGAGGAAAACTTCGACCTGCTACAGTTAACCGACAATCTGGAAAAAATGCTGCAACTCAAAGCAGCGTCTAAAGGATTAAAACTCATTTTTGAATATGGCGATGACTTGCCGAAATACATCAAATCCGACGAAGGGAAATTGCGTCAAGTTCTGCTCAATCTTTTGGGAAATGCGATTAAATTTACCGAAGTCGGTCATGTGAGTTTGCGCCTGCGAGCCGATCGCTCAACCGACAATACCGATCGCTCTTCTCCATCGTGCCGATTGTACTTTGAAATTGAAGATACGGGATTGGGGATCGCTCCGGAAGAACTGCACTTGTTATTTGAAGCATTCACACAAACGGAAACGGGCAAAAAATCCCATCAAGGAACGGGATTGGGTTTACCGATTTCGCAAAAGTACGTGCAGTTAATGGGGGGCAACATTACAGTTAAAAGTACCCCCGGTTGTGGGAGTTTGTTTGCCTTCGATCTTCCCGTGACTCTCGGGGATGCGAAGGCGGTAACCAAGGCAAAACCGTCAGCCGAAATTCTCGGATTATCCCCCAATCAACCGGAATGCCGTATTTTAATTGTTGACGACATTGCCGAAAGTCGTTTGTTATTGGTCAAAATGTTAAAGCCGTTAGGATTTTCCCTCAAAGAAGCAGACAACGGTCGAGAAGCGTTGGCGGTTTGGCATCAGTGGCAGCCCCATTTAATTTTAATGGATATGGGGATGCCCGTGATGGATGGATATGAGGCGACGCGGGCGATTCGAGAGCAAGAAGCGAACGGGGAAAACCCGGAAAGGCGATCGCCGGAAACAGGAGATAGAACGACGATTTTCGCGCTCACGGCGAGTACCTTTACAGAACAGCGCCAAGTGATTTTAGCGGCGGGGTGCGATGATTTTGTTGGCAAGCCGTTTCAGAAACAATATTTACTCGAAAAAATCCAGACTTATCTCGGGATTAAATATGACTATGGAAGCGAGGAAGCGTCGCCGAATCGAGACGCCAGCGATCGCCCGGCGGTGACGGCGGCTCAAATGGGCGAATGGCTGGTGCAAATGCCCTCACCGTGGCTGCAAAAACTCTACGAGGCAAGCTGCGAGTGTAACGATCTCAAAGTGATAGAATTGCTCCACGATCTGCCTCCAGAACGGGAAAAACTGGCGATCGCCCTGACCGGACTCGCCGAAAATTTCGAGTTTCATAAAATTCTCGACTTATTTGCCTCTTATCTCCCCGAAATCGGCGATCGCCCTTGAGTCCAGACGATCCTTTCCCAACCGCCAGGGCATGGTAACGAGCCAAACCAAACCGCTAAGATAGATAAACCTGTCCCCAGGCACTTGGATGCTGACCATGACCTCATCTACCTCATCTGTAGACTTTCAAGATTGTTTCGATATTGTCGTCGTTGGCGCCGGACATTCCGGTTGCGAAGCCGCCTTGGCGACGGCGCGCCTCGGTTGCCGGACCTTGCTGCTGACCTTGAATTTAGACAAGATCGCGTGGCAACCGTGCAATCCTGCAGTGGGAGGTCCGGCAAAATCCCAGCTTACCCACGAAATTGACGCCCTCGGGGGCGAAATCGGCAAAATGGCCGATCGCACCTACCTACAAAAGCGGATCCTCAACTCCTCACGCGGTCCGGCAGTGTGGGCCTTGCGCGCTCAAACCGACAAGCGGGAATACTCCCGGGTGATGAAAAATATTGTCGAAAACCAAGACAATTTACTGTTGCGCGAAGGGATGGTCACCGATTTAGTCCTCGGGCCGAATCAAGAGATCGTCGGCGTCGAGACCTATTTCGGGGTCGCCTTCGGTTGCAAAGCGGTGATTTTAACCACGGGAACCTTTCTCGGCGGTCGGATTTGGGTGGGGAACAAGTCGATGCCTGCGGGACGGGCCGGAGAGTTCCCGGCGGTGGGATTGACGGAAACCTTGAATCGATTGGGGTTTGAAACCGGACGGCTGAAGACGGGAACCCCGGCGCGGGTGGATCGGCGATCGGTCGATTTCAGTCAAATGGAAGCGCAACCGGGGGATGAGGAGGTGCGTTGGTTCAGTTTCGATCCGGAAGTTTGGGTCGAACGGGAACAGATGAATTGCTACCTGACGCGCACTACGGAACAAACTCACCGTCTGATTCGCGAAAATTTACACCTGTCTCCGGTTTACGGCGGCTGGGTGGACGCCAAAGGTCCGCGCTACTGTCCGAGTATTGAGGATAAGATCGTCCGCTTTGCAGATAAGGAAAGTCATCAGATCTTTATCGAACCGGAAGGACGGGATATTCCCGAACTGTACATCCAGGGGTTTTCGACGGGGCTGCCGGAAAAACTGCAACTGGCGATGCTGCACAGTTTGCCGGGGTTGGAACGCTGCACGATGCTGCGTCCGGCGTATGCGGTGGAGTACGACTATTTACCCGCGACCCAGTGCTATCCGACGTTGATGACGAAGGCGATCGAAGGGCTGTTTTGTGCGGGGCAAATTAACGGCACTACGGGTTATGAAGAGGCGGCGGCCCAGGGTCTCGTGGCGGGGATCAATGCGGCGCGGTTTGCCCGAGGGGAAGAAATGGTGATTTTCCCGCGCGAGGAGAGTTACATCGGAACGTTGGTGGACGATTTGTGTACGAAGGATTTACGCGAACCGTACCGGATGTTGACGAGTCGTTCGGAGTACCGTTTGTTGCTGCGATCGGATAATGCGGACCGCCGCCTGACGCCGTTGGGTCGCGAACTGGGAACGATCGACGATCGCCGTTGGCAGTTGTTTACGCGCAAGCAGGGGCAAATCGAAGCGGAGAAAAAACGGCTGCAGGAGACGCGCATTAAGGAACACGAGGAATTGGGGGTGGCGATCGCCTCGGAGACCCAACAACGGATTAAAGGGTCGATTACCTTGGCCGAACTCTTGCGCCGTCCGGGGTTCCATACCGCCGACCTCGACCGCTACGGTCTGGGGAATCCGTCTCTGAGTGTCCCGGAACGAGAAGGGGCGGAAATCGATATTAAATATTCCGGTTATATCGAACGCCAACAACACCAGATCGAGCAAATTTCTCGCCAAGCCAACCGCAAGTTACCCGCGAATTTGGATTACAGCCAAATCGAAACTCTTTCGATGGAAGCGCGGGAAAAATTGGCGAAGGTCAAACCGCTTACGGTCGGTCAAGCTAGCCGCTTGGGTGGGGTGAATCCGGCGGATATTAATGCTTTGTTAATTTATTTGGAAGTGCGAGGACGGCAATTGGCGACCTCGGCTTCGAGTTAAGGGCGATCGCGACCCGATCGCCCTCCCCTTCTCCCTCCTCGTCTGTGGTTGCACGATCTCCCGTGCAAGTGGTAAGACTAAACCAAAGATAATAGAACGCGGGAGCGGCGATCGCTCGTTTCTGTTGTCTCCTTCGCGGCGGTATTGTAAAGTTTAACTGAATCCATAGTCAAGTATAGTCATTCCTGTTAAGATATAACCATGAAACTCTCAGACTATGCCAAAAAAGCCGGGGTGAGTTATCAAACGGCGTGGAGATGGTGGCAAAAAGGTCATCTAACGGGCTATCAACTTCGGGAACAATTATCATTACCGAAGAAGGGAAGAAGAAAACCGAGAGAATGGCCTGTATTTATGCCAGAGTCTCTAGTGCAGAAAATAAAGATCACCTTGAGCGACAAGCGGAACGGTTAAAAGATTATGCTATTGCCAGAGGCTATCAAATTTATAAAGTCGTCAAAGAAATTGGCAGTGGTTTAAATGATAATCGTCCAAAATTGGCTAAGGTTTTAACCAATTCCCATTACGATATATTGATAGTGGAGCATAAAGACCGTTTGGCGAGGTTTGGGACAAATTACCTTGAGATCCGGTTAAAAGAGAGGGGAAAAACCGTTGAGATTGTCAATCATAGCGAGGATCGACAAGATGAATTGATGGAAGATTTAATTGCTATCATTACTTCATTCTGTTCTCGTCTTTATGGATGAAGACGCTCGAAACGGAAAACCGAAAAAATTATTGCCGAATTAAAGGAACGCTAGTGAAATTAGTCGAAAGACATATAATCAAAAAAGGTCATAGGTTTTGGGATGAGATAGATGAGTTATCATGGCATTCCAAAAATCTCTACAATGCGGCTAATTATCTAATCCGTCAAAACTTTATTTATGGTCATGGTTACTTGAACTATAACCGGATGGATAAATTAATGCAGAAGACGGAGCAATATCGCGCTTTACCAGCTAAAGTCTCTCAACAGGTGTTACGAGGATTAGACAAAAACTGGCAATCCTTTTTTGCCGCCAATCAAGCCTACAAAGTCAACAAGGAGAAGTTTTTAGTCAACCCGAAAATCCCCAAATATAAAAACACTCAGAAAGGTCGTCAATTATTGGTGTACGTGAAACAGGCTCTAAGTAAAGTGGCTTTAAAAAAAGGTAAAATCAAATGCTCAAAAACCCAAATAGAGTTGGAGACTTCTGTAGCCGAAAAAGTAGTGGAGGTGAGAATCGTTCCTCGATGCGATTGTTATATCATTGAGGTCATTTATGAAGAAGTAGAACCAACATTAAAATCCAATGAATGGGTCGCTAGTGTGGATTTAGGTGTAGATGTTTTAATGGCTGTAACTTCTAATCAACCGGACTTTGTTCCTCTGTTGATAAATGGCAGACCCTTAAAAAGCCTGAATCAATTCTACAATAAACGAAAAGCCTTTCTCCAATCCCAATTAAAAGGAAATCGACCCACCTCTAAGAGAATCCAGCGTCTGACTCGATGCCGAAATCAAAAAGTGGAGAACTATCTCCATCGAGCCAGCCGTTATCTGGTCAATCTACTGCTTGATAAAAATATTACTACTTTAGTCATTGGCAAAAATGAGGGGTGGAAACAAAATGCCAAGATGGGGAAAGTGAACAACCAAAACTTTGTGGGGATTCCTTTCAACCGTCTGATTGAAATGTTGACCTATAAATGTCAATTAGTAGGGATTAAAGTGGTTCTAACTGAAGAGAGTTATACGAGTCAGTCGAACTTTTTCAACTTAGATCCGCTTCCGGTTTATGGAGAAACGGTAAAAGTTCCTAAGTTGACGGGAAAAAGAATTAAAAGAGGTCTTTACCGGACTGATACAGGATTCTTGTGTCAAGCGGATATCTTAGGCTCCTATAATATCTTAAGAAAAGCATTCCCAAATGCCTTTATGGGCTATGGGATAGAGAGGTGCGTAGTTCACCCAAGGAGAATTAATCTCTCGAAGCCAAAATGAAGGGGATTTTTGAAATAGAATCCATGTCTTGTTTATATCTGACTATATTTTGGTTAACTATCCCATCATTTCCCTTTCCCTAAAAAGCTATGTCTCAGGATCTCAGCACTAAACCCATCGACCCCGCCCAAGCGGGAACCTCCGGCGATCGCATTCCGGGAGAACCGTGGTCCGTGGATGCGTCTGCCGATCGCCTGATGGACGAACTGTTTGAAGATGTAGACCGGGTGCTCGAAGGCGGCACTTCCCTGCCGAAATCCGTCAAAGCCCCGGAAACAGTCAAGTTAAAGTCGATCCAAGTTCCCCAGATCGTCATGCCGCCGTTGGTGATGCCGCGTCCCCCTCGCGAAGACGCGACCACGGTGGACGCGAAAGCTACCCGAACGGGAGACAAGAAGAAACAAAAAACGGGCAAATCCTTCGATCGCCTCTTGTTCGGCGGCGCCTGCGCCTTACTCGCCCTCACCGTCGGCTTATTGCTCGCCAATCGCGAACCGTTGCAGCGTCTCTGGTTCAAATTGCAACCCCAAACGGCTCAAGCCCCCGTTCCGGCGGCGAAAACCCCCGAACAGCTCAAAGCCGATGCCGATGCCGCTTTTGTGGAATATATGCAGCGATCGCTCGAAGCGATGGATCGCCAAGCGGTCGGCGCCCCGACCGAACCTGTCCCGGTGCCGAATACGGCTCTCCAAGTGCCGATGCCCCCGGCGCCCACGGTCAACGTCAACGTCCCGCCTCAAAATGTGACGGTGACCGCACCCCATCAGGGCAATTTGGCAGAAGTGTTGAATCGGATCGCGATCGCCCTCGAACGCGGCATCAATCCCACCCTGGTTCAACCAAATCTCACGGTTACCGTTCCCAAATCGCCCAAACCGCCACAACAAACCGCCGCCGCCCCGTCTCCTGCGGCTTCCCCGTCTCCTGCGGCTTCTCCTTCGCCGACGGCTTCCCCTTCGCCCAAACCCGCCCCGAAAGTCGTCGCCCCAGAACCGACGGTCGCCGCCTCGCCGCCCCCCGCCGCCGCGAGTCCGTCCCCCGAGCCCGCCCCCGAACCCGCACCCCCGGCGCCGACGGCTGAACCGACGACCCCCGCTTCTAGCGCCCCGGGAACAGTTCACACCTTAGTGGGGATTTTGGAGTTGGGCGATCGCTCCGCCGCCCTGTTCGAGATTAACGGCGTCGCCCGCCGCGTCAACATCGGCGAAAGCATCGGCTCTAGCGGCTGGACCTTGGTCGAAGTCGAGCAAGGCGAAGCGGTCATCCGCCGCAACGGAGAAGTGCGATCTATTTTTGCCGGACAATCGTTCTAACTCGTGTATCGCTACTCGTGTTGTTCGTTATTGGTCGAACGGCGTGAGAAAATTTAAGTAAAGAAATGATTCCGGCGGTCGAGGGCGATCGCCGCCGTCCGATAACGAACCTATGCGAGGAGTTTTTGCCGATGAGCTTATTCGATGATGTCAGTCGTTTTTTAGAAAGTCGTCTCGACGAATTCATGCGTAACAATCCCCATCTAGAATTACAAGTTTTAGAAGAACAGTTACGCGAACAAGAAGAAGACGCCCTCAAGCTAATTGCCGAGTCCCAGCTCAAAGAAAAGCAGTTACAAGACCAAATCCTCTCCACCGCTCAAGAGATCCAACGCTGGCACGAACGCATCTCTAAAGCCCGTCAAGCCGGACGCGACGACCTCAAACGCGCCGCCGAGGAACGCGAAGCCGCCCTTCTGCGCCAAGGAAATCAGTTGTGGGGACAAATGCAAGGGGTCAAAGATCGGATTGCAAAAGCCAGAGAGTTACAACGCCAGATCCAAGTCCGCCGCCAAGAAGTGAGAGCGAAAGCGACTGAAGCGGCAGCGTCGCGAGCCAAAGCCGAAGCCCAAAACAGTCAAAGCACTCAAAGCAGTCAAAGCAGTTGGGATACGGGGTGGAATCAGAATTATCGTACCTTTAGCAGTTCCATGGATCCCCTAGAGCAAGAGTTCCAACGCTGGGAAACCGACGACGAATTGGAACAGATGAAACGCAATATGGGAAGGTAGAGGGTTTTAGATTTTGGATTTTGGATTTTTGATATTTGATGGGGACGGTAACGCTTCGGTTCTAGATTCTAGCTTTTGCCTGGTGACGGCTTCGAGGCGGGCAACATGCTCGCCCTAGAGCTTCCCACTTGCCACGCCACACACCAAAAACGCTCCCCTCGTTCGGACGAGTGGGAGCGCTTTTGTCTTTTCCGTTGCTCGGGCGCAGTTGCACTACGCCCCTCGCTTCAGTAAGTGCTTGAACAAATTGTCTTTGACCATGTTTTGTCTAAGGACTTCGAGTAGGTATTCTTGCGCCTGTTCCCGGCTGAGGCTCTTGACTTGGTCGCGCAGGACTTCGAGTTTGAATTGTTGTTCTAAGCTGAGTTGAGTGGGAATATCCATGATTTTCGCTCCTTGTGGTCTGTTGTTGTTTGTCTCCCCCGTCTTTAAAGACGCGGTTTCGAGCAAACGGGTTTCGCTTAAATGTAAATTATCGTTACTTTGGCTTGACAATCTGTCCAATATGTACATTTTAAAACTAATTATTGCTACAAAAATTTATCAAAGGGTTCAGGATTTATCATAAAAGGGGTCAAACTAGAGCCGATTGACGAAATAAAAGGGATAAAAATTCATGAGTCAGATGGACGCAATGGAATTTTTCAGACAAAGTGCCGGGAAGTGGCGATCGCAACGGACGACGCACCACCTGGCTTTTAGAAGAGCTGAAATGGGGGATTCTCAGATTGAGGTAGAAACCCTGGAAGCGGATCATCCGAAAGTGATTGAAATCTGCGAGTTGCACGAGGTCGATCCGAGTCGGACCGTCGGCGGGGCGTTCGTCACCTGGCACGGGTCGATGGATTGGGACCGCGACAGTGAAAATCACCAAGGTTCGACGGTGTTCGCGTTAGTACCGGAAGCGGACAATCCGCGACGCGGGCAGCTTTTGCGCGAGCGCGGTTATGCGGAAATTGTCCCGGTGGCGGGTCGTTACGAAATTGACGATGAAGATGCCTTAGTGCTGACGACGGAGTACGAAACCATGAGCGCGATCGAGCGATTTTGGTTTCCCCAACCGAATATGCGGGTGAGAACCAGCACGGTGAAACGGTTTGGCGGGTTTAGCAGCGCGTCTTTTTGTACGGAAATTCGCATGGAGGAGTCGGCTAACGGCTCCGGAGCGGCGACAGGCGGGGGTGGCGCCCAAAGCGCTAACAACAATGGCGCCAACGGCGCCCAGTTCTATTCTGTATTGGGATGGTAAAAGTAGAGATTGAGCCGAGTTCCAGAGTCAACCGATGTTTTCAGTTCGGGCGCCGAGAGTGTGTCCGCCGCGATCGCCGATCCCTTCGTTCGGGGGAGTGACTACCTCAATCGAGTGCGGCAATTGGCCTTAGATCCGAGCGATATCGAGCTACCGGAGGACATTAACGATCGCATTCGCATCTGTACGTGGATTGGCGAGCATGGCGATGCCGTCAATGCCGAATTACAAAGTTGCCTCGACGCTTGCCATCAATGTTTTGGGGGCGATCGACGGCGCCCGATGCGGATTCTGGCCGCACCGTTAGCCGAACGTCTCGGAGTAGATGCCCTGTGCAACATCCACCTCGATCCGGTGGTGATTTTTGTCGATGTCGGACGCATCGATCCGGCAGATTGGTTGAGCGTCGTCGTTCACGAATACGCCCACGCCCACCTCAAATCTCCCGGTCACGGGCGATCCTTTTTAGAAGTGGTCACTCATTTATGTTTGGGATTGGGGTTACCCCCCCCGACAGTCGAGGGAACCGGGGACGCCCCCGACGATGAAAAGCTCTTGCGCCATTGGCCTCATTGCCAGTCCACTCGGGATCCCCAGAGGTGGTGGCGGGGCAGTCCCTAAAAATTGTCGAGAAATATTACAGATTGTTGCGTTCCCTCAGAAAAATGAGACTGAGATCGCCGTCATCCCTTACTCTGAATGATGTCTATCCAAATGAGCTGCACAACACCAGTCACCATCTGCGATCGAGGCGGGTACTCGGTTTCGCGCAGTCCAGCCGACTGACGCATTGAGCAGCCAATCTTCCCGGTATTTGGGGAATCTCCACCCCTAACCTTTAACTTGGGTGGAGAGGATGTCAAGCTCGATCGCCCGACCTACTGGAGGCACCCAGGAAGTCATGCCTGTAAACCCCAAGCGACCGAGATCGAGCGAGGTGACTCAATCGATCGCCCACAGTCCGGGATACAGGAAATTCCTTCAGTGATGGAGGAACTCCCCTCAGCTCGTCGTTCGAGAAGCCGGGGGGAGGTGTCAATCATAGAAAAATAACCAGATTTTCAGATTACGGAGATTCTGACGTGGCAATTCCTTTGTTAGAGTACGCTCCAAACAGTCAAAACCAGCGTGTTTCTGGATTTGAAATTCCGACTGAAGAGCAACCTAGAATTTACTCCACCGAAACCATGCCCTCGCCGAGCGAGATCGAGGAGTTAATCTGGGCCGCTTACCGCCAGATCTTCAGCGAACACCAAATCCTCAAAAGCAACCGCCAGACCTTTTTGGAGTCTCAACTCAAATACGGTCAAATTACCGTGCGCGACTTCATTCGCGGTTTGGTGCTTTCCGATGCCTTCCTGCGCTTGAACTTCCAGACCAACAGTAACTATCGCTTCGTCGAAATTTGCGTCCAACGGATTCTCGGACGCGACATCTACAACGAGCGTGAAAAAATTGCTTGGTCGATCGCGATCGCGACCAAAGGCGTTCAAGGCTTCATCGACACCTTACTCGATAGCGAAGAATACTTAGGCGCTTTCGGCTACGATACCGTTCCTTACCAACGCCGTCGGATTCTGCCGCAACAAGCCAAAGGCGAAGTCCCTTTCAACCTCAAAACCCCGCGTTACGGCGAATACCACCGCAGTCAATTGGGTTTCCCCCAAGCGATCTGGCAAGTTCAAGTCCGCCGTTTCGTCCCCCAAGACAAACAAGCTCGCGAAGGCGACCCCAACCGCTTTTTGGGTTTGGCGCGGCAGCTTAACTTTGCTAAAGGGGCCACGCCTCCGAGGGTGTCTACGGTCAACATGAACTATCAAAACATGGTTCCTTACCGCAAGCGCTAATCTCAATTGAGTCGGTCGGCTTAATTGACGATTCTGCTCGGTCAATTGAGGGACAAGACGCCAAAGACAGGACACGGGAGAAGATCTCAAAAAGATCTCAACGGGTTTGTTTTTGGTGGCTTGTCTCTTTTAGTAGGGAATTGAGACTAGGGAATAGGGACGGATTCGGCGAAAAGCAAGAGGTAGAAGCTGTGGGGCGGGATCCTTCCGCTTGGGCGAAGAACACTTGAGCGCTGTTGAAGGAGCCAACAACTCCCAATTCCCTCCCCTAGGGAATCATCGGCGGTTCCGGCGAAGATAAATCGACCGTCGGGGCGGGTGGGGCGATTTGGGGAGTATGTTTGTTGAGGGTGTTAGAAACTAAAATGTAGCCGAGATAAGCGGGTAGAATCATCAGGGTAAGTGCGGCGATTCCCCCGAGTAAGTGGATCGTACCCATGGACGGACCGTAGTGGACGCGATAGGGATCGAAAGGTAAACCGTCTTCTTTAAGCATTTTGCGCCAGACGAGGGCGCGTTTGAAGCGAACGCGGCGATCGTCGAGTTTTTCGAGTAATACCCATCCGGCTTGACTTTCTTCTTCGCACAATTGGTGGAAAATGTCGGGATTGCGGAACAGGTCGAAATTGGCGCGCACGATTTTATATTCCCACTCTCCTAAAGGGGGGTCGTGGGGAGAGGGCGATCGCAGTTCCGGTAACGGATCGTGACGGATCGACTCGCCATCGGAGGAGTTTCGCTGTTCTACGTTTCCGGTGGGGAGAAAGGAGGTGGGAGGCATGTCAATGGCCGGGAGTTGACCATTACCGGAATAAGCATCAAACATTTCTTCTTCCTCTTGATGTGTTCGTGCGATCGCAAAATGTCTCCAGCGCAACCATCCGCCAGCCACTAGTGCCTCAATTCCCAAACTGCCTACAAAAACACTCCACACTACAATTTCGAGCATAGTTATTTAACTGAGCTAATTCGTCGATCGCCGACCCGGGGCGATCGTTCCCAAAACTTTCAAAATCCCGTGTTTAGGGGTTTAAATACCCTTCCAGGACGCAATCGGAACCGACACTGCGCCATTGCACCCGTTCTAAAGTCAGCGCCCGATCCATCTGAGTCAATCCTAAATCCCCGACCGGAGAAGGCGCCAAACGACCGCCGATGATTTTCGGCGCGATAAACGCCAAAATTTTCTGGACGGCGCCATCGGCGATCGCCCGAGCGCCCAGGGTGCCGCCGCATTCCCACAGCACCGAGAGAAACTGACGCTCGTAAAAATACTCCATTGCTTTCGCCGGAGTCAGTGGATCGAGTTCGACGACTTCAACCCCTCTATTCAGCAGTCGCTTCTGCACTTCCGGATGGCTGCCCGCTTCGGTCAGCACCAAGGTCGCAGCTTCGTCAAGATCCCACAAGCGCGCTCGTTCCGGTAACTCCAACGAACGACTCATCACCACCCGCAAGGGGTTGTGGCTCCCTACACGATGGCTGGTCAAGTGGGGATTGTCTTGGCGGACCGTATTACCGCCGACGATCACCGCATCGCACGCCGATCGCAACAAGTGGACTTCCCGGCGAGCGGCTTCGCTGGTGACCCAACTGCTGTGACCCGTCGTGGTGGCAATTTTGCCATCTAAGGTCATGGCATATTTCAAAATCCCAAAGGGACGTTGGTGGAGCGATCGGTAAATAAACGCTTCGTTGACTTGGCGGCAGTCTTCTTCTTCGACGCCGACCACCACTTCGATCCCCGCCGACCGGAGGCGATCGATCCCGCCACCGGAGACCCGCGCGTCCGGATCGACAAAACCGACGACCACCTTCGCCACCCCCGCCGCGATCAGCGCTTCGCTACACGGTGGGGTGCGTCCGTAATGATTGCAAGGCTCCAAACTAACATAAACCGTTGCCCCTCGGGCGCGATCGCCCGCATCGCGCAAGGCAAACACTTCCGCATGGGGTTCCCCCGCACGGGGATGAAATCCTTCGCCGACAATCTCGCCGTCGCGAACGATGACACAACCCACCAAGGGATTCGGGGCCGTCTGTCCCAACGCTCGGCGAGCAAGTTCCAGACAACGTTGCATCATCTGGCGATCGAAATTCTGGGCGTCCTGATTCGTACTCATGAAGCTAAATTTTAACTATCCGCCATCTCACGATCCCCGTGGAGTCGGTCGAAGGTCTACAAAAAAATGCGGTGCGAGGGTACTTCCTCCCCTGAGTGTATCGGAAAGACGGACGGCGAAACACAGACCGACTCCAATCGTCTGTTAGAGTAAACTTTTGTAACGCTCAAGGGCATCTGCTTCACTATGAATTTGAGCAAGCATCCGACAACCCCAATGACCATCCGGCAGACCCGGTTCGACGACAAACCCCATCCATTTTCCCCCCGATCGCTCCTGCGTTGGGGTGGAGCGATCGCGCTTCAGGCGGTGACCCTTTACAGCCTCTCTACAGTCCCCGTCTCGGGTCAGACGCCGACTTTCATCCCCTCCCAACTTCCGGAAGCGCAAAAACCGACCTCAAACGACAATGGATCGGGGGAGTCTGGAGAGTCGGCGTCGGATAAGCAAGGCGCCGAGGCAGACGCTTCCCCCTCACAACCCGCTCCCCAAGAGACCCAAAGCTCTGGTAACGGTTTTTTGCCGTTTATGGGCGGGGAAGAACAAATCCCCCAAACCCCGGTTTATCTCGACGGTCGCAAATTATTCGAGATCGCCACCAACGATAGCGAACGGGTTCGCGAAATCGAAACCCGCCTCAAAGAAATCGTTCGCAACGGCTTCGAGCCGGAAAAACTCTCGGTTTACAATGCAGTTCTCAATGGCGAAACTGTGATTTGCCTTGCACCCGATGGCAATAGCGATCGCGTCTGCAAGGAACCCGCCATTTACCTGATGACCGTCACCAGTACGGATGCCCGCCTCAATCGCTTTACCGCCGATCCCCAACTGCTTGCCGACGAGTGGAGTCAACGGATCGAGCGGCAACTCGACCGAGCGATTGAAGAACGCCAACCCCAACACCTCAAAGAACAACTTTCCCTGGCGGCGGCGATCGCCCTGGTCATGGTTCTAGGCAGTTTTACCCTCGCTCACGAACGGCAAAAACTGGAAGCGCAACGCCAAAAAATCGCCAACGAACCGACCCCTCCCCCCTCCGAATCGAGTTCCGAAACCGATTTATCCGAGTCTACCGCGACCAATCCCGTCGAGTCCGACTCCCTCGACCGACGCCACGAATCGGAATCGATCGGCGAGTTGCAGCACAAGATGAATCAGCGCGAAAAACGCAACATCAACGACCTCAAACAACGACTGATTCAAATCGGACAGGTCGGCGTTTGGGGGGGCGGCAGTTACGCGATCGTCGGTCTATTTCCTTACACGCGTTGGTTGCAACCCCTCGTCCTTTCTTGGTTACCCTTTCCGCTTAAAATTGTCGGAATTGTTTTTAGTTCCTATGCGGGTATTCGCCTCACTTACGTGGGCATCGATCGCTTTTTTAGTGCCTTACAGGACGAAGACTTTCTCGATGCAGACGAATCCCGGCGTTTGGCCTTGCGGTTCTCGACCTTTTCCGCAGTTTTTAAAAGTATCAGTTTTGCCGGATTTGTCAGTGTCGGTACCTTGGCGATGCTCTCGGCGATCGGTCTCAATCTCGCCCCGATCTTAGCTGGTGCCGGGATTATCGGTTTGGGCATTTCGTTAGCGTCCCAAAGTTTGATCAAAGATGCGATTAACGGCTTCTTAATTCTCTTAGAAGATCAATACGCCGTCGGCGATGTGATTATCGTCGGCGATGTCGGCGGCTTGGTCGAAAATATGAACCTGAGAATCACCCAACTTCGCAATGGAGAAGGTCGCTTGATCACCCTTCCCAATAGTACGATTTCCGTGGTTCAAAATCTTTCTAAAGAGTGGGCGAGGGTCGATTGTACGATCGACGTGGCCTATCATACCGATGTCGATCGCGCTCTGGCCGTCCTTCGAGAACTCTCGGTGGAAATTTATAGCGAACCGGAATGGCGGGAAAAAATTATCGACGTTCCGGAAGTTCTCGGCATCGATGAAATCGATCATGCGGGGATTTTAATTCGGACGTGGATTAAAACCAAACCCTTGCAACATTGGAGTGTGGGTCGGGAGTTTCGCCGTCGAATTAAAACGCGCTTCGATCGCGAAGGCATTGCGATCGGAACGCCGCAGCAATCGGTTACCTTTAAAAACTCCCTGGAATTGCTCAAAGAAGCCAGTAATGGCAACAGTCCTTCAGAACACGCGATCGTGTAGGCGATCCTAGGCGATCGCCCGCTCTGGGCGAAGAATTTGGGCTTGAAAATCCCTAAACACCCGTTTTTGGCTCCGATTTTTTCCTCTCTAAAACCCCACCAATCCTCGTTGGGTCCACATCATCAACGCCCCACTAATTCCCATCACCGCCAAGACAATCTGGCGGAATTGTTGGGCGTTGAGATAACCGAGTAAATATTTACCGACTAAATTCGCCGGAGCTGCGACCAATCCGATCGCCAACCCATAACCGAGGTACTGTGGGGTCAGCGCCCCAAAGGCGGCATAAGTGAACATTTTTACCACGTGAATGACGACTACATTGGTGGCTTTGGTGGCGATCATTTCTTCTTTCACTAAGCCGTAATTGAGATAGAGGGGATTGAGAATCGGGCCGCTACTGCCAATTAAGCCGGAAAGTAAGGCATAAACAAATCCCGCAGGCAGAAAATACCACGCTTTGGCGCTCCAGGTGGTTTCCTGTTTTCGCAAAGCGAAGCCGATGACCAGGAGGACGATCGACAAACCGACAAGCAGTTCGAGCCATTCGAGATGCAGTTGGGTAAAAGCATAAGCGCCTAAAACCGCACCGACCATTCCGCCGGGGAGATACCAGAGGGTGACTTTCCAGTTGACCGATCGCCAAAACAGAAAGATGCGCTGGGAATTCCCCAACAACATCCCCGTGGTAATGACTGGGGCGACCCCGGCAGAACCGATCAGAAAGTTGACGAGGGGAATCAAGAGAAGAGGACTGCCACCGCCCGCCAAGGTGCTAATCAACCAAGAGATAAAACCGATCGAGGTAAGCAGGACAAGAGGCATGGGTGTGGCTGTCAAGAATTATTCAAAGTTTCCGCTCTCTAAAACTTACTCAAACTTAATCATTTGATGTTTAGTTCCTAGCTTGGATCTTCCGAGACCTTTCCATCACTAGGCTTACACGGCTGAACTATCCGCGTTTTCCAAATTAATTAACGCATTTAAGTCACGATCTATGGAGGCGTGACAGTTCGGACAATCATACTGTCTTTTGTCCAGGGGCATTTTTTGTCGGTGTCCGTCGGTGTCCGCAGTTGGAACAGATCTGCGAACTGGGATACCACGGGTCAATCAGCGTTAATTTGCTCCCGTACCACTCGCATTTATACTCAAGCTGACGACGGAACTCATCAAACCCACCATCCGCAATCGCACCAGCCAGCTTGTGATTTTTGAGCATCCCTGACACATTTAAGTCTTCAATTTTTACTTCGCCGTGGTTCTTAGCTAAGTAAGTTGTTAACTTGTGTAGATGGTCGGCTCTAATATCCGCGATGCGTCGGTGGGTCTTAGCTAACTTGAGTTTAGTTTTTTCTCGGTTTTTACCTCCTTTTTGACGGCGGCTTAGTTCTTTCTGGAGTTGGGCCAGTTTTTTCTGAGCCTGACGATAAGCTTTCGGATTGGGATAGATTTTACCATCGCTCAGGGTCGCTAGAGTTTTGATTCCTACATCTACCCCAATCCGCTCTCTATCCCCCCTTCGCCCCCCTTTCAAAGGGGGGTTGGGGGGATGGTTCAAAGTCAATTTTGAAGGCAATATACCAGTCCCCTGCTCGTTTACCGATCGTGACGTTTTTAGGATGGACTGGCGGTAACTGTTCGTGGCTTTTTACCCAACCGATCCGAGGTAGCTTCACCCAATCACCGGAAATTTTAATGCTTCCTTCCAGGTAAAAACTCTCTTTGACATTCTTTTTCTTAAACTTGGGGAAACCTGTTCCGTTGACTTGCCCAACTCGCTTAAACGCTTTATTGAGGTGACGCAACGCTTCTTGAGGGCTGCATTTGGAAACTTCATAGTACCAAGGATTCTGACTTTTTACCTCGGCGACTAATCTTTTGTGTAAGTCTATGGCACTCGGGAGTTTACCTCTGGTTTCTAATATTTCCTGACAGGTAGCGAGTCCCCAATTCCAAGCGTGTCGAGCAACTCCTGCGTGTTTCGCCATCAACGTTCGTTGTCGGTTATTTAAGTCTAGCTTGGTCTTAAAGCCTTTCACTGACTTTTTTTAACTCCTCAACCCTCTTTTTGTTCGGCTAACTTCGGCTACCATAAAGACTAGCAGAAAGCAATGGAGATGCTGAAATCCGCGATTCTTGCGGCTTCAGTCCTTCTAAACTTACTCAAATTTTTATTTTAGCATAAAAAGTGAGTAAGTTTAAGAAAATTTAGGTAGAAATTTAAACCCTGTTGTTAACCCTCATCCTCTCATTTTCTTTAACGTTACGTGGTTTTCGAGGCTATCCACGATCGCGAAGGGGCATTGAGGGCGCGTGGGGGGCGCGGCGAGTCTTCTCGGAGCCGACATCCCTGGTGAAAAATTAGCCAACAAAAAACCCTGTCCAGGGGAGAGGATCAGGGTGTTTGATAAAGATGTGCCAGCCTGTTTATCTTTCAGTTTCAATTATGGCCAACGAGCCAGAAGTCCGTCATCGTGAAAAACACTAGTGTTTGGCATTTTGGAGCTTCCGTAATTGTGCTGAGGTCAAAATGGGTGGGAACTGAGTTGGGAAGGCTGGTGATAGCGTTCATTTGTCCGATACGATGAGATTTTCGTCGCTCGAACGGTGGGATCGCTTCCCCAAAATTGCGGAGGTCGAACACTGGCGTGACCTCCGTATTTTCCGAGGGTTTCGAGGCGGGACGATCGCCGCTCCAGAGCGGTTTTTAAAGGGCAAGGTTTTCGCAAAAAATCGAATTTCGCTAGGGCGCGATCGCGCGGGATCTCCCCCCTACACTCCCACACGATGGCGGGGGCGAGGCGATCGTCGATCGTCGTGTTGCAATCCAAACGAACTGGAAAGTTGGATTTCCAAAATTGGAAATCGAAAAATTCAAAGGGACAAATTCAACGGGACAAATTCAGCTCGTCCCTTCAAAGCCAAAAATCCAAACGCTCAAAATCCAAACGCTCAATACAATAAGATCGACCTTCCTAGGGCACCCGGGCCCCGAAAGTACCTGATGACCTCAAAAGTAAAGCTCTTAGCGGCGATCGCCGGAAAACATCGCGGATTGCTCGCCAGCGATCGCGATCGGCGCGAAATCCAAGCGGCGATCGCCGATCTGGAAAACCACAATCCGAACCCAACGCCGACGGCGGCGACGGATTTACTCGCTGGAGATTGGCGAGTTCTTTATACGACCAGTAGAGATCTGCTCGACCTCGATCGCCCGCCTTTCGTCCGTTTGGGACAAATCTACCAATCGATTCGCCCGCAGACATCGCACTTAGTGAATCTCGTCGAACTGCACGGACTCCCTTACCTCGATAGCATCGTCAGCGTTAGCGCTCGCTTCGAACCCATTTCCGACTTACGAGTTCAGGTGACCTTCGAGCGCTGGATTGTCGGCTTGCAAACGGCGATCGGCTATCAAAATCCGGCGCAATTTATCGAGAAAATCGAAGCGGGGAACGAGTTCGGCACGATCGCGGTGGGGATCGACCGTGGCGATCGCGATAACTGGCTCGATACCACCTATCTGGATGAAGATTTGCGAATCGGACGGGGAAGCCGGGGGAGTCTATATATTCTGACTAAAGTATAAATATACAAAAAGTATTTTCTCGATCGACAACTTCCACCGCGACGCGCGCAATGGAAGCCATGAGGTCGGCAAACTTCAGACCAGTGAGGTGAGGAGCGACCCAACAAGTTTGTAAAAATTATCCGACCCCATCCCGATGCTGACGCGAGATCGCTTTAATTCAATTCGGAACGGTGTTCGGAGGGGTTGCTAAACAATTTGGCCATCATGAATTGAGGGGTCAATCCGGACTTGCGACTGCGAGACGAAGATAACTTATCTTCCGACTGCGGCGGCATTACACAAACTGCGGTTTGATCGATCCCCGGCATCAGTTCGGATACCCGATCGATGATTTTATCGATGCGATCGGTGAGGCGATCGGCTAATTCGAGATTGGGCGTCACGATAAAGAAGGTTCGATCGCCATCCGCGCTGGGAGCCACACCAAAGCTGCATTCACACAGCAACTCTTGTAGGGAGTCTTCAAAGGATTCGCAGAAGCGATTGACTAGCGCTTCGTAAAACGATTCAGCTAACTCGCGATCGTCGAAACTGGGTTTAGGTAACATGGCAACTCTCTCAACGATTTCTCTTCGACGCTCTCAAAACCTTTCCACACTCTCAATATCGTTGATTTCGCAGCAAGTTTCTGTGATGGAAATCTCTAAGAACGAGTGATGGTGATAGGCGCTTTCGGCGATCTAATGCAATTAGATCCGGTGTTTTACTTCATATCGATCGCGCGATCGCGATCGCACTGACCGTTCGATCTTCCCCTTCACTCTAAGACGAGTTAGGAGATCGGTTCAAGCATCAAAACTCACGCCGATCTCGGGTCAATCCGGAAAAAAATGGGGTTTGAGCAGCTAATTTGGCAGTTGTCGCCGTTAAATCGCATTTTACCCTTAAAAAACACTCTGAAAAAAGAATCTTTTTCATGCGATCGTCCGCTTACCAAGCCCGATTCAACTCTCCAATCGTAACAGGGGATACCGTTATTTTGTCAGGAAATTTTGAGATCTCTAAGGTCGCCATTACGGCTGAATCCCTCAGTGGGACTGACGGACGCGAGAGAAATGCCTCCGTCAATTGAAATAACTGATGACAACCCCAAGCCCTTTACCGACGGCGATATTCGTCGCCGCAATCGCCGATCGCCCCCCACAGATCGCGCGATCGCGTGGCGAACTCATCGATGCGATCGCGATCTTCGCCGTCGAGATCGAACCCAAAGGTTTTCGCATTGTCCTCGATATGCTCCGACACTCCCAAGCGTGCGCCGACAATCGCCCCCGCCACGGCGGGCTTGTCGAGTACGTAACGCACCGCCACGTTCGCGATTTTGACCCCGTGTTTGTCGGCAATTTCTTTAAGAACTTGCAGTAATTGTTGAAATAAACTCCAATTTCCCCAAACATCAACCATTTGCTTGTACTTGCCCAACGAAGCAGTATTGAGCCTTCCCCAACGGGGTTCGCCCTCGCCTAAATAGCGCTCCGAGAGCAAGCCGCCGCACAGGGTACCGTAAGCGAGTAAGTGGATGCCCCGTTCCTGGCATAATTCGACCATTTGGCGTTCCGGACGACGGTCTACGATCGAAAATTGGACTTGATTGGAGACAATGTTCACACCGCGATCGCTCAGTTCTTTGAGGTGTTCGGTATCGAAATTGGTCAGGGCCAGATGTTTAATTTTCCCTTCCGCTTGCAGTTCGGCTAAATAATCGAGGGCGTCGAGATAGGCGCGATGGCGATAGTCCCACCAGTGGAACTGGAGCAAATCCAAGGCTTCGACCCCCATGCGGCGCCGGGAAATATCGATATTTTTTTCGACGATTTCGCGGGTCATCGCCGTCGGTCGGGGAACCCATTTGGTAAATGCGTGAATTTGGCCGAGGGTTTCGGGCGATCGCCGGGTGGCCCATTGGCGGCGAAATTCGCCGATAAAATCCTCTGCCGGACCGTAATGGTCGGCTAAGTCCCAGGTAGAGAATCCGGCATCGGTATAGTCAAACATGGCGGCGATCGCGCGATCGCGGTCAATTTTTCCGTGCGCTCCGGAGACTTGCCACATCCCATTTAAAATGCGGCAAATCTGTAAGTCTGGGGTCAATTGAAAACGGCTCGATTCCGGTAGATTCATTTTTATGCAGTTTGAGTTCTCTGGTACGATCGATAGAATAAACGAAAATTATCCCTTAAAAAAAATGACCGACCGACAGGCATTATTAGATGCTAATGAATCTTTTTACCGAGCCTTTGAGAAGCGCGATCTCGATGCGATGAGTAAAATTTGGTCTCAAGGCACGGCCAGCCTGTGCATTCACCCGGGACGGCAGGCGATCGAGGGTTGGCAGCAGATTCGCGCATCTTGGGAAAAGATTTTTAAAGCCACCCATTATCTCGAAATCGATCTCGATATCGTGCGCGTCGAAGTTTACGAGAATTTCGGTTATATTGTCGCCATTGAAAATTTACTGCAAATCAACGGGGGACGAAAACTCAAAGCGCAATCGATGGCGACGAATCTATTTGAATATTTGGGGGGATCGTGGTACTTGATTCACCATCATGGCAGTCCCATTGTTTGAGAGTGTTTTAAATTTTCAACCCCGAATAAATTGGGTTAATACTTAATTATAATAGGAGTATTCAACAGCGATCGCCCGTCCGTTGGCAACGCAATTTTTGCGATCGCAAGAAGAATGATTCACCTCTGAAAAACAATGAGGATCGCGATCGTAGGGTTTGCAATTTAGGCGAAACGACGCAATCGCGATCCCCCATCCTGGGACAGTCAATCCAAAAAAAGGTTACAAGGAGAGAACCTTGTAACCTTTTTAATAGCTTAACGAACGAACAGAAATGAGGGGAGGACGAGCTTACATCATGCCCATGCCGCCCATGCCGCCCATGCCGCCCATGCCGCCCATACCGCCCATGGCATCCATATCGGGGGCAGGGGGAGCGTCTTTTTCAGGTTGTTCGACGACCAGGGCTTCGGTGGTCAACACCATACTGGCGATCGAGGCGGCATTTTGCAGGGCCGAGCGCACGACCTTCGCCGGGTCGATAATTCCGGCGGCAATCATGTCTTGATACTCGCCCGTCAAAGCATTGTAGCCGACGTTAAACTCGCTTTCGCGAACGCGCTCGACGACGACGGAGCCTTCGACCCCGGCATTGTCGGCGATTTGACGCACTGGCGCCTCTAAAGATTTCAACACCAGATCCGCACCGAGTTTTTCTTCCTCGTGCAGGGTGGCTTTAATCGCGTCAATTTTGGTCGCCAAGTGAATTAAGGTGGTACCGCCACCGGGGACGATCCCTTCTTCGATCGCCGCTTTGGTCGCGTTGAGCGAATCTTCGATCCGCAGTTTGCGTTCTTTGAGTTCGGTTTCGGTGGGGGCGCCGACTTTGATCACCGCAACGCCACCCGCGAGTTTGGCGATCCGTTCTTGCAGTTTTTCCTTGTCGTAGTCGGAATCGCTTCTTTCGAGTTCCTTGCGGATTTGAGCAATTCTTTTTTCGATATTGCCTTGGGTGGCGTCAGTATGTTCCGCGACGATCGTGGTGCTATCTTTAGAAATCGTCACTTTGCGGGCCTGCCCGAGCATGTCGTTGCTGACCGCATCGAGACTCAAGCCGATTTCCTCGGAAATGAGCTGACCTCCGGTGAGGACGGCGATATCTTGTAACATCGCCTTGCGACGTTCGCCAAATCCGGGGGCTTTGATCGCGGCAGCATTCAAAACCCCACGGGCTTTGTTGACCACTAAGGTCGCGAGGGCTTCGCCTTCGAGGTCTTCCGCGACGATCAACAGAGGTTGACTGGCGCGGGCGACTTTTTCGAGAACGGGAACCAGATCTTGAATGGCGCTGATTTTTTTATCGACGAGCAGGATCGCGGGATTCTCGAATTCGACGATCATCCGCTCGTTGTCGGTGACGAAGTAAGGGGAAATGTAACCGCGATCGAGTTGCATCCCTTCGACGACTTCTAACTCGGTGGTCAGGGATTTGGACTCTTCAACGGTAATTACGCCGTCTTTGGTGACTTTATCCATCGCTTCGGCGATCATTTGGCCGACTTCTTCGTCGTTACCTGCCGAAACGGTTGCTACTTGGGCGATCGCGCCGCCTTCGACGGGCTTGGCCAAGTCTTGAATCTCTTTGACGAGTTTGTTGACGGTTTTTTCAATCCCGCGACGCACGGCTACTGGATTGGCTCCAGCCGCCACAATTTTCATCCCTTCGCGGATCATGGCTTGGGCTAGGACCGTCGCCGTGGTCGTTCCATCTCCGGCTAAGTCTTTCGTTTGCGAGGCCACTTCCCGGATCAGTTGGGCGCCAGTATTTTCTAGCGGATCTTCTAATTCGATCTCTTTGGCGATCGTGATGCCGTCATTGACGATATCGGGGGCGCCGAATTTCTTCTCCAGTACCACATTACGTCCTTTCGGGCCTAAAGTAATGCGGACGGCATCGGCTAAGGCGTTGACGCCTTTTTCCAAGGCGCGCCTGGATTCTTCATCAAATGCAACCAGTTTGGCCATACTTCAGCTTCCTAGCTCTCCAACTAGCAAATTTAGCACTCTCCGGGGTCGAGTGCTAATGCGTGGAAACCGTACAAGGAAGCCGTCGGTTGCCGATCGCCTCGATGCGGTCGCTGCGGTGCGATCGCCCCGCCGAGTGAGGCGGTAAAGGCCGAGTGAGGCGAGTGAGGGCAAGGGTTGTGGCGATCGCCGCCATCCCTATTGTACGGGAAGCTATGGCGTTTCTGCTGTAGGACTCTCGGCAGTCGGGTCCCGGGGCGATCGCCTTGCTGGGGGAACACGCGATCGCAGTTGTCTGTCACAGAATCTGGGGGACTGAATTTAGCAACGCGACTTGATTGCCATCCTACCTGTTTTCACTCGTCAATCTTGGCGCGATCGGGGCTATTCCTTTGCCCTCGATCGGCAGTTTTTTCCGATTGAAAATTATTTGTCAAGACATTTTTCACTTTACCGTTACCGAAAGCTAAAAAATGTCAGTTGATTGAAGAATTTTGTCGTCAATATATTGTTGAGAGCATCTTCATTGACTTTCCTCCTTGAGTCTCGATCGATCGACTTGAATGATTATATTTTAGTCTCATTTTAGTCTCATTGGACTACTATTATTTCTCTATCATCGAATAAAAATAAGATCGTAATTTCCTATTTTTAACTCGGATAAGTCCTCAATTTTAATCTATTTGCTTGCGTAAAAATACGGGTTTTAAAATTTAAGTTTTTCAAAAATCCGCAAATTCATCCCTAGTAAACTAAAAGAGATTTTAGTTAAAATTGAAAATAGAGAACCCAGCCAATCTCGATCGCGGGCGATCGCGGCGTCAATTTTCTGCGATCGAAATGAAGAGCGAAGAATAAAATATTTCAATTTCTCCGTATTTACCCCTAGAAAACTAAATTTTATTCTAAAAATAAATAACTCGATTTCTGCTCTTCAATCGTAGAGCTAAACTCGATAACTTTCCAGATGCAATTACTCCGAAGGTGTATCTACAGTTAAAATCCTTCTGGAGCGGCAAAAGATGAATAATCGAATTCAAGCTACCCTCGAACGTTGCCAAGCTACAACGGCCACAAAAATCGAGTTAGTTTTTATTGATTTAGGCATAGAAAATCCGAGAGAATTACTGGCAGGGGTACGACCGGGGAGCGTGGCGATCGCCCTCGATCGCGACCGGAATGGGATCGAACAGATCGCGGAAACGATCGAGCAGTACGGCGATCGTCCCGAAAAAATTGGCAAAATTCATATTTTCGCCCACGGTCGTCCCGGCGAGATCGAGCTGGGAAATAGGAAATTAAACCAAAAAAGTTTTAGCCGCGATCGCCATCATTTAGAGCGGTGGGTGAAAGGCTGGAGCGAAGACGGAGAACTGCACCTGTACGGTTGCCGAGTGGCGGGCGATCGCGGTCAAAATTTTCTCTATAAATTAGCAAAATTTTTAGGCGTAAACATTGCGGCGTCCGAGCATTTGATTGGCAAGGTGGGGGTGGAGACCCATTGGAATTTAGAGTTTGCCACGGGCAAAATAGAACGGAATTTCCCCCTAGAAAAAACAGCGATCGCAAATTATACGGGAGTATTGGCTATGCTCAATGTAACGAATACCAACGATAGCGGTGCGGGTTCGCTCAGAGCGGCGATCGCCCAAGCCTTACCGGGAGATACGATTGTTTTTGACAGCAATTTGAGCAATAGCACGATTCGCTTGAGCAGTGGTCAACTCGAAATTAATAAAAATCTGATTATCGATGGAGCCAACGCTCCGGGTTTGACAATTAGCGGCAATAATGCATCGCGAGTTTTTGACGTTAAAAACGACGTCAATTTTAATCCCGTCACCTTTACCTTGCGTAACGCGATCGTCGCCGACGGCAAAACCACTCAAAACGGAGAAGAAGGAGCCGGGGCGGGGATTAGAACGGACAATCGAACCACCTTAATTGTCGAAAATAGTCAATTTATTAATAACTTTGCCAACGGAGAAGGTGGCGGGGCCATTTTTGGCGGGTGGCGGAGCAAAAACACGATCGCCAATAGCCGATTTGAGGGGAATGGGTCGTCCGGAAATGGGACTTCCGGGAAAACCGAACGGGGTGGGGGGGCGATCGCCGTTAAAAGCGAAAGTCAAACCACGGTGACCGATAGCGAATTTACCAATAACCAAGGCACCCTCGGCGGCGCCATCAACACCCTCTTAGGGGGACTCACCGTCGAAACTTCCATTTTCCTCAACAACGACAGCCTCTCGAATGGCGGTATCGGTTACGGCGGCGCCATTTATACCGACGGGGCCAGCGACCTCAACGACCCGGATAGCGGCACGATCGCCATTCGTAACAGTCACTTTGAAGGGAATACGGGACAAGGACAGGGCGGCGCCTTATTTCTCTACGTCTACAATCCCGATCGCGTCGTCGTCGAAAACAGCACCATTGTCAATAACACCGTTTTGGAAGCGGCGAACGGCGACGCCTTGGGCGGCGGCGTGCGAATTGGCAACGGCGACGTGAGAATCACCAACACGACGATCGCCAACAACCGCGCCTACAGTCAAGGCGGGGGCTTGTGGTTGGGAGAATCGGCAACTTTATCGATGGTGAATAGCACGTTTTCGGGCAATCGCGCCGAATCGGCGGATGGAAATTCCGGACTCGGTGGGGCGATGATGCTCAACCATAAGGACGGTTTCAACGCGACGATCGACCATACGACGGTTGCGAATAACTACGCCGGATTCCAAGGCGGGGCGTTTTGGGGTAATGGGAACCGGACGACCCTGAGCAATTCGATTTTCGATCGCAATACGGCGGGTAATGGCGGGAACGATTGGAATAACAAGCAACAGACGGGAGTCGAGTTAATCGACGGGGGCAATAACTTACAATTTCCACCGAAAAATCCCGACGATGGGAACGATGTCAATATTACGGCGAACGTGACGATCGCCGATCCGAAACTCGGACCGTTACAAGATAATGGGGCGGGAATTCTCACTCATGCTTTATTAGACGGCAGTCCGGCCCTCAATGCGGGGGCCTCTTCGGTAACGACGGACCAACGAGGGGTAAGCCGCAATCAGCCCGATATCGGATCGTTCGAGCAATTCAGCCTCGATTTTGTCGAAACGGTCTCGACGGGAGAGGAACCCACCGAAGGTTCACTCGCGCAGGACGTGCAGGTGCAGTTGACTCAAGCCCTCGATTTCGATCTCAATATTCCCTACAGGGTGACTGGGGGGACGGCGACGGCGAATAGCGATTTTACCGAACCGTCGGGTCTGCTGACGATTCCGGCGGGGGCGACGACGGCGGCGATTTCGTTACCGATTCTCGCCGATGGTGAGGCGGAAGCGGCGGAAACGGTGCAACTGAGTTTGACGCCGCCGTCGGGTGGGGTGTATGGGTTGGGACCGAATCGGGTTCATACTCACACGATCGCGGCGAATTCGACAACGGCGCTGCCCGTTCCGGCGAATCCGAGTCGTTTGGTGGCGACGGCGCAATCGGCGACGGCGGTACAGTTAAGTTGGCAAGACAATAGCGATAGCGAAACGGGATTTAAGCTGGAGCGATCGCCGGATAATACGACCTGGGAGGCGATCGCCACCACGGAGGCGAATATCACCAGTTATCTCGATTCCGGACTGGCGGCAGATCGTCAATATTATTATCGCCTCAGCGCGATCGGCGATGGGAGTCGTTCGGATTTAATTACGGCGGAGGTGACCACACCCGTTGTCGAGAATCCGGTAGAGAATCCGACGGACCATCCGATCGCGCCGATGTTGACCGATTCTGATGTGGCGAGTGGGGACGGGTCGGATCCCCAGGGACTCGTCTGTCCCTGTGAGAGTTTGCCGAGTTCGAGTGAGTTGCGTCAGTCGGTCGAACCGCCGGGGAGCGATCGCGCGGTGGTCGCGAGTGCCAACGATGATTTTTACTGGGGAACGCCAGAAAATGAGGCGATTTCCGGTTTGGACGGTTTCGACTACCTCCTGGGAATGGAAGGCGGCGATCGCATTGAGGGAGATGGCGGTAACGATCTACTCCACGGCAATATCGGCAACGATTGGCTCGATGGCGGGGTCGGTGACGATACTTTGTTCGGTGGAAAGGACGACGATTTACTGTTCGGTGGTGGGGACAACGATGCTCTGTTCGGGGATTGGGGGAACGATACCTTGTTCGCCGACGACGGGGATGATTTTCTCAATGGCAATCGCCAGAATGACTGGCTGTATGGTGGTGGCGGGAATGACACGATTCACGGGGGCAAACAAAATGACACCCTCATGGGTGAGTGGGGCGACGATACGTTATTTGGGGATTTGGACGACGATCTCGTTTGTGGCAATGAGGGCCGTGACGTGCTGTTGGGCAATGTCGGCAAAGATGTTCTCTGTGGCGGTTTGGATGACGATACGGTTTACGGCGGGAAGGACGACGACGTGCTGTTTGGCGAAGCGGGTGACGACGTGCTGTCGGGGGATTTGGGCAACGATATCGTTGTCGGCGGGGCGGGTCGCGATCGCTTCGTCTTGCGCGAGGATGGCGGTCACGATGTCATTGTCGATTTTGAAGTCGGGGTCGATTTGCTGGCTTTGAGCGGGGGATTGACGCCGGATGCGGTGGAATTTGTCGCGGGGGATCGAGGGACGATCGTTCGTCTCGCAGGGGGCGATCGCCTGTTGGCGACGTTAGAAAATGTCAGTGCGGACGAACTCAGTACCGGAGATCTGACGTTGATTTAAGGGTCTGGCGGAGCCCCGGGCCGTCCGGGCAAATTTTTTCAGTCCGGGGGATAGGCAAGCATGGAGAAAGCTGCTACAATGGGTCAGGTTATTGCCAAGCCGATGTAGCTCAGAGGCCAGAGCATTCGATTCGTAATCGAATGGTCGCGGGTTCGACTCCCGCCATCGGCTTTGCGCCTGGAGAAATAAAGGACTTTGGGCGTTTGATTTTGGAAGGGTTTGACTCCTTCCAGATGTCCGACGAACTGCAACAGAAAGCTCCCCATTTTGGGGGGCTTTCAACTGTATGGGGAGATCTTGGCGAGGGCTGGAGACAGGTTAACATTGGGAGCGGCGATCGCCGGGTTGAGATGGAGGAATGAGTCAGAAGGATTCGCGGCGTCCGAGACTCAAGATCGGGCGATCGCGGTTGGAAAATTGGCTCGAAGTCGTGGCGATCGCCAGTTTAATCTTGGCGATCGTCTTTCCGATGACCGTCTGGAACGAGCTTCCGGAAGAGATTCCCGTCGATTTTTCCTTAAACGGACAACCGAGTTTATGGGGTTCTAAACTGTCGATTTGGCTGTATCCGGTCTGCGCGGCGATCGGCTATCTGGTGATGACGGTAGCCCGTTTCTATCCCCACACCTTTCACTATTCGGTTCGGATTACGCCAGAAAATGCACGCAGGCAGTATCAAAATGCCCTGTACTGGTTGAGTTGGACCAAAGTCAGCTTTATTTTGACCTTCGGATTTGTCGAGTGGCAAACGGTTCGGATCGCATTCGGGGAGCGCGATCGCCTCGACTGGAAAGGAATTGTGGTTTTATTGGCGATCTTTTTGGGGGTAAACTTCGTTTATCGAGATCGCCGCGATCGCGACGGCTAAATCTAGACCCAAGGGTGAGAAAAACGCACAACTTCCCGCAAAATACGGCAACGATCGCCTCAGTTGTGCCTCAATTTTTTACAGGTCTATCCATCAGAAATGATTATCCATTGGGGGGATTTATCCAAAGCATAAAATTAAAAATCTAAAATCTTCACGCTAAATTCTAAAATGTTAATCGTGCTACGGTAGCATACTGTTAGCGAGAAGGAGCGCGTCTGATGGCTACAAAAAATATTCGGATTGTGGGCTATTTACCGCCACCGTACCACGAGAAACTGCGCGAATACATGGACGAACACGACCTCAGCGAAAGTGCGGCGCTGGTAAAGATGGTCAAGCAGTTTTTTGACGGTCCGGTGGCGTCCCCTCACGCGGAGGAACTCTCGGAAGTGCAAACGGCGATCGCGGCGTTGCAAAACCAAGTCGAACATTTACAGCAGCGCGTCAGCCTTTTGGAAGCGGAAAGTCAGCCTTCGCGCCGTCAAAGCCGACTGGTAGGCAAAAGCCCGAATCGGTCGGGTCATTCCGGGAATTTAACCCGTCAGGGATCCGCCGATCTCGCCCGCCGTCTCGGGGTAACGTCCAAAACCATTTTAGAGGCGGTAGAACAAGGGGAGGACTATTTTCACAAGTGGTCGCAACAGCGAGATCCGGCGGGTCGGGCTTGGCAAAAACGGGGGAGTTGGTTTTATTCCGTGGGGGAATAGGGGGAAATTTTTGAGGTGTCAGCCCTTCATCCTACCCCATAAAGCTAACCCACCGCCGCGTCCTCGGGCGGCGATCGCGGTGTCGGTGACGAGAAAATAAGCAAAAAACGCTTGTTTGGCGATGCGATCGCGGTAAAATCCGGCTTCGCCGCTTTGTCCGCCGCGAATGTCGCCACCGTAGAGCTTGGCGCCAAAAACTTTGACCTGCATTTGGGTAAAATCAAAAGCGACGATATTTTTAGGCGGTATAAATTTCGTCGGACCGCTCAACGTCACTCGCAGCATTCCTAAATTGACCTGATTGCGAACTCGTCCGATCGCCTCGCACCCATCGAGATCCGGGGATTGGGCGAGGGAGAGGTAACTCAGTTCGATCTCGACCCAAGGGGGAAGGTAAAGCCCGGAACCAATTAAATTTCCGGCCTGTTGGCGGGTTTTTTGGGTTCCGGTGACGAAACATAAACGCCAGGTTCCCAAAAATTCCTCGAAATAATGGCGATGTTTGGAAGTTTTGGCGAGGCGTTCGGCCTTTAAAAGAGCTTCGACCACCGTTTCCGGTTTCGGTTTGTCGGGAGAGTGGGCGAGGACGCTGTTGACGGCGCGATCGAGTAGGAGTATAGAATCGTCTTGCATCTTCTAGTTAATTTTTGATTCAGCTTAGTTCTTGACGGGAGAGAAAGAGAGGAACGCGGGAGGGGCGATCGCCTTCATTTAACTTATCAGTTAACGAATAGGTGGATCGAACCGCTATCTTATGCGGATGTCGTTTCGCTAAATTAGAACTAATGGGTCAGTAGGGGTTGGCTTGAGGTTTTCTCTAACCGAGTTAATCCTTTTTAAAACAACTACACGACTGACGAGTTGCGCGATCGCATACTCGACGATCGCAAGACCATCATTCAATTCTCACCCTCACAATCAGAGGCTCGTTATGGAAAATTTGGCTTATTTAGAAGTGCTGGCCGACCGCGATCCGCAAGTCGATCCCCCGGTCGCCATTGCCACTCACTTTAACTGGAAAAAGCTCTCGGCGGCTGCCAGTTTTACCCTACTCGGATTGACTCCGAGCTTATTGTTAGTCGTTCACACTCAAGCCAGTTTGGCGGCGTTGCGTTTCGGCGATCGCGGTCCGCAAGTCACCGAACTGCAAGCACAACTGATGGATGCCGGAATTTACAACGGTCCGGTCAACGGTTATTTTGGGCCGCAAACGGAAGCGGCGGTCAAGCGTTTTCAAGAACGACACCAGACGATCGCCGATGGGGTGGTCGGTTCGGCGACCGAATCGCTCTTACAATCTCCTCACACTCAATATATTGACTTCGGTAAGGGCGATCGCGGCGAAAAGGTCGTGCGCTGGCAGCAAAGTTTATCGATTCTCGGTTACTATTTCGGCCCGATTTCGGGCATTTACGACGAAGGAACCACCGTCGCCGTCCGCGATTTTCAGCGCGATTACGGCTTGCCGATCGACGGGAGGGCCAATACCAACACTCAAATCGCCGTAGAGGAGGCGATCGTCTTTACTCCCGGCGCCGATCCGGTGGATGTCACGCCGAGTCGCCGTCTGGACGATACCCGCGAAACCCCTAACCCATCGATCGAACTGTTAGCCAGAGGGGAACTGTTGGCGAGAGGCGATCGCGGTCCGCAAGTCGAGCAGTTGCAAGATCGATTGCTGGCCCTGGGGTACTTCCACGGTCCGCGTACGGGATATTTCGGTCCGCTTACGGAAACCGCCGTCCGCAGCTTTCAAGCGGACTATCATCTCGCCGTCGATGGCAAGGTCGGCAGCACGACTGCGACTATTTTATCTCAAACTGACCTCGGCGACCCTTCTGTGCCCGGCGATCGCGCCCAACTGGCGCGCGGCGATCGCGGTTCCGAGGTGGAAGCACTACAGCGTCAGTTAATGAGTGCGGGCTATTTTCACGGTCCGGTTACCGGATATTTCGGCCCGCTTACCGAGGAAGCGGTCGAGCAGTTGCAGCGCGATCGTCAGCTCTATGCCGATGGGGTTGCCGGCCCGAATACCCAAAATATTTTAGTTAGCTTGTTGCGATCGGTCGAGTGAGCCATCCCCAACTTTCTAGGGCGGTCGTTGGGGCCGCTTTTTTTATTGTCGTAATTGGTGCAGAACTTGACGCTGAATTTCGATAAATTTCGGGGTCAATTTGGTTTCTAAATCCCGATCGCGATCGAGATCGACTCGGATTTCCGCTTTAATTCTACCGGGATGCGCGCTCATGATATAGATACGTTGGGACAGGAAAATCGCTTCTTCCACATCGTGGGTAATCGTTAAAATTGTGGTGTGAGTTTGCTCCCACAAATTTAACAGAAAAAGCTGCATTTGTTCCCGGGTTTGCGCGTCTAAGGCTCCAAAGGGTTCGTCCATTAATAACACTTCCGGTTCGTTGGCTAAGGCGCGGGCGATCGCCACCCGTTGTTTCATCCCTCCCGAGAGTTGTTTGGGATAAGCATTGGCGAATTGACTCAAGCCGACGACTTCTAAATAATAAGCTATTTTCTCTTTTTGCCGCGATCGCGAGACTCCTTTGAGTTTCAATCCAAATGCAATATTATCCGCTACACTCAACCAGGGAAATAAAGAATAGTTCTGAAAAATCATGCCGCGATCGCTCCCCGGTCCGCGCACGATGTGACCGTCAACGAGGACTTCTCCCGTACTCGGAGGTGTCAATCCGGCAATGATGTTGAGTAAGGTGGATTTTCCACATCCGGACGCGCCGACGATCGAAACAAATTCATTGGCTTCTAAGTGCAAGTCGATCGCCGCTAAAACGTGAAAGCGATCGAAGTATTTGTCAACCCCACGTACTTGCAATTTCGCTTCGCCGAATTCGGTCATTCTTTCCAGAGAGTTTTGAGATGGCTTTTGAGATGGCTCAGTTAGTTTAGCTCGCTGTTGCGACAGAAATTATGCGACAGAAATTATGCGACAAAAATATGCGACAAAGATTATAAAAAAAATGACGATCTTTTTTTTATAAAGAAATGTAAGGCAGGCGATCGCGGGGGCGCGTTCTATGATACATTTATATCATAATGGAAATCTGACGAAAATTTTTATTTTTACACAGATTCCCATTATGATATAAATCATACCAAACTTCAGCCGCCAGCGCAATCCCTATTCGAGCAAATTTCGCGCAAAAATCGATAAATTTTTGTAAAAAAATATTGCAAAAGTAGCCAAAAAATACAGCGATCGCCGGGATGTTAGAATCCAGGATCGAGTAACTCCTGCCAGTATACCTCAGCAGCCCATGCCGCGATCGCGCCCATCCTATTTAAAACCGTCTGTGTTTTGGAGTATTCGTCAAGGATTCCCCAAAAAACTAAAACTCGCCCTTTCAACAATTGCCCTCGTCATCCCCCTAATCTTGTGGACGATCGTCAGTTATAGCGGTTGGGTAACGCCGATGATTTTACCCACGCCAACCGCCGTTATCGAAGCGGCGATCGTCATGTTTTTTCAAGAAAACTTATGGGTAGATATTGCCGTCAGTTTCACCAGAGTTGCCCTAGGGTTTCTAGCGGCGGCGGCGATCGGCATTCCGATCGGCATAGCCATGGGAACCTTTTACAGTATGGAAAGTCTGTTCGGTCCGATTGTCGGAACCGTTCGTTATATGCCCGTTGCCGCCTTTATTCCCTTATTAATCGTCTGGTTTGGCTTGGGAGAACTATCAAAAGTCGCGATTATTTTTCTCGGAATTATCTTCTATAACGCGATCATGATCGCCGACGCCGTTAAATTTATCCCCAACGAACTTTTAAACGCCGCTTATACCCTCGGGGCCGATCGCAAAGCGATTCTCTGGCGCGTCATTTTACCCGCCTCGGTTCCCAGTATTCTCGACACCTTGCGGGTCAATATTGCTGGGGCGTGGAATTTCCTCGTCATCTCCGAACTGATTGCCGCCGATCGCGGTTTGGGCTTTAGAATTGTTAGAGCACAACGGTACGTACAAACGGATAAAGTTTTAGTCAGTATTGTCGTGATTGGGGCGATCGGATTGTTACTCGATTATGGCTTTAAAATCGTTTCGCGCAAACTCACCCCCTGGGCCGAACATTCCACCCATTAATACCATCGTCAAAGCAATTCAGAGGTGAAAGAAATGATTCAATATTAACTTATCCCGCCGCTTCACTTTGCAATGCTTTGACAAATTGTGGTTCGATGAATGGTTCTAAGTCGGGAATCTTATCGATTTGACCTTGAGATTGGAGAAACTTCGCCAAAGATTGCATCGACTTTAATAAATAAACGGGACTATTCGGATCGGCCAACATTTCTACATTTGCAGCTAAATCGGGCAGTTTGACCCCTTGTAGATCGCTTTTCAAGCTTTCGGGAGTGACGCCCAAACGTTGGGAGGCGATCGCCAATCCTTCATCGGGATTTGTTTTCAAAAACTCCAATCCTCGTAAAACTCCAGAGACAAAAGCCCGTACGGCTTGGGGATTTTCTTCAACAAAATCCGCATCAAAAACATATAAATCAGTAATAGCCGTGGGCATTTTTGAGGAATCGTAAATAATGCGTCCGTCTTTTTGAACTTCGTTCGCTTGTTTTAAAAACGGGGCATAAGTCACTGCAATATCAATATTGCCCGATTGATAAGCCGCCGCCGCCGCATCGGGTCCGGCATTGACGAGGGTAAAATCTCCCGAACCCAAGCCGACGGTATCGAGGACTTGCAATAAAAAAAAGTGGCTGACGCTGGCTTCTTCTACAGCAATTCGTTGTCCTTTAAAGTCGGAAATGGTTTTGATTTTATTCCTCGCTAAAATACCGTCGCCGCCGACGGAATTATCTTGAACTAAGACGATGCGAAATCGTTTTCCTCGGGCCGCGAGGCTGACCGCTTCGGAGACGACGGGAGAAACGGCATTGAGTTGACCGGAAATAAAGGCGGTGTTGCCGTCGGTATTGGTTCCGAAAACTTTAATGTCTAAATTTAAGTTTAAGTCTTGAAAAAAACCTTTTTCTTGGGCGATGTAAAGGGGAGTAGAACCGACCCAAGTAAACAAACCAATGGAGGCGGTATTGGCGGACGATCGCCGATCGCCGGGAGTGCAGGCGTGGAGAACGAGTCCTCCGGTGATTCCGGCAACGAGTTGTAAGGTTTGGCGACGAGTCCACAGTCGGTTCATAACAGGTTCGGGATGAGAATTTGGGTTTAGTTTAGCTTAGAAAATGAATAAATTTTTGGGAATCGGGAATTGTTTTTAAGGAGGAATGAATGAGTTGAAGAAGGTAGATCGGTGGAAGGGATGTTGTTGATGGCGATCGCCCCTTTTCGGAGAGGAGTTAAGATCGCGATCGCCCCTGGGGAGTGTAACCGCTTAGATATTCGGAAATTTGACGGTGGACGAATAAATAACCGCCACCGACTTTATACATCAGTCCGATAGTGACGAGGCGATCGAGAAAATCGGCATATTTCCAAGGCATGTGACCGCTAAAGGTGAGGATGAGACGCAAACATAAATGTTGAATGCAGGAATTTCCGGCGGCAAAAATGCCCAACAGAAAGCCCGCGATCGCCCCTCGGAGGGGAGAAAAGGCAAAACCGACGGCGACGGGAATCGCGAGTATGCCACCCACGCATCCGACGATCGCCGCTTGTTTCGCCCGTTTCCAGATGCCTCGATTGGGGTAACTGTGAGGATCGATCGCGCGATCGATCGGGTTGATGCGGGTTAACATTTTGCGGACGAGTTTGGGGGTGAGGCGGCGAAAAATCAGTTTGCTGACCAGGCGATAGGGATAGCGCAAGATTTTGCGACGCAACCCATTCCACAGGAGGCGGGCGATCGGTCGGCGGAGGGAATGACCGAGAATTCCAGCTAAGGGTTGGAGGGTTCGGAAGGTCAGCGTACTGAGGGATCCGCCGATTCCGCGCAACCATCCGGCGGCGATCGGAGTGCGGATAAATTGGAAGATCCGGGCGATCGCCACTCCCGCCGGACCGCGCAAACTGCCGATCGCCAAGCCACTGAGGACGCCACTACCCATGCCGATCGTCGGTCCGGTGAGGATACCCCGTGCGATCCAAACGAGGAGGATATACAGGTAATATTGCCAGCGATGGGGCAGCCAATCCGAGTGTAATTGTTCGAGATAAAACAAGCTGCGGGCGCGATCGCCGGGTCGTCGGGCCAGCCACAACAGCCAGCGTCGCACCCGATCGCGGCGGTAGGGCAGGCGATCGCAGGCGCGATCGATCGCCGTCTGGATGTAGTTGTCGATCGTGCGATCGCCGAGGTCGTCGCCGTGACTGGCGATCGCCTTGAGGGTCAACACGGTGACGGCGCGATCGCCACCCACCGGGAGTTTGCCCTCGGGGTGACCGTTGAAATAGTGCTGGATTTGCACCGCCGTGGGCGATCGCACGCCGATCGCGCAATCGAACTGCACCCGAGTCGCCACTTCGTGAGCTTCCTCGGTCCGACTCGTGCCGACGATTGTGAGGTCGGGATACTGTTCGATAAAGCGATTGAGGGCTTCGGAACAGGGCTGCTGTTTCTCGATCCCGAGGGCGTCCAATCCTTCCAGACAGAGGATGAAGGGAAGACGATCGCCGTCGTCGTCGAACCATTCCCGAGCGATGGCAGGGGAGATTTGATACAAAGTATGAAGTTGGGCGATCGTCCACTGGGCGATCGGGCAGTCTTCCCCGGGCCAAGAGGCGAGGTCAAAAATCAGGGGAATGGGAGCATTTGGGTTATTTTCGGCGAGTTCGAGGCGATCGCGAACCCATTGTAAGAGTAAGATCGTTTTACCCGCCCCCGCCGAACCGAGAATCAGCAGAGTTTCCCCGGCTTTGACGTCGAGCAAGTGGTGGCGATCTCCCGTGGGTTGGGGAATTGTGAGATTTCCGGCAACGGAGCGCACTTCGAGATCTAAATGTAATTCTTCCCGACCGTGCAACGCCGGAATTAACACCCCTTCCAGCCAAAATCGGCGTACTTTTCGCAGTAACCCACGACGGATTTCAGCAGAGACGGAGTGACCCCGGTTGCCGGATCTACGATCTGTTCTTGTTTTGCAACGGTTTGGCTGCCAATTCATAGTTAACGAGCGTTTCTTTCGCCACGGCTTCCCAGCGAAGCTGATTCGCTGTCGATCGCCCTTTGTTATTCTCCCGCTTATTGCTCTTCAAAATAACCCCCTATGGATATATAGGGGCGATCGCGGCGATCGGTTCGTCGGGGGATTTTTGCAACGAAAATAGAGGGATTCTCGCTCGGATCTCGTTCCCGGGTCTCGATGGCTTCCCGGAAGGGTTGAAGCGTCAACCCGATCGCCTTAAGTCATGCGATCGCCTCTCAAAAATGGAGGAGATTCTTTTAAAATTCAGGAAGATTAATGGCACATACACTTACTTTTCGATCTTGACAAATTTGCCATTTTATGGATAAGAAAGCGCGCGCTCGACGACGGGCGTATAATTTCTGCTCTAGTCGGGGATAGACCCCAGGTAGAAGGCGGCGGGATCGCTTTACAGAACCGAAGGATCTTGGTTGACTGATTTGCGGGAGCGTCGCCGTATAAATATTACTGATGGCGAGGGAATGTCGTTATTGACGCAGCTCTTCGGCAATGATTACAATAAGCTGTGAATTGAACTGCGAAATCCTGCCCGATGGTCTGTCATCACGAAACAATAAGAGCAATCCTCATCTAAGTGTTGATTTTTAATACAGCTCGAGCCACAGACGGCCTGCGCTCTAAACGATTAAAACTTCACCAAAAATAAAACGCTCTAGATCGAGGGTTGAGTGCTTGAGGTTTTGTAGATTGACAATCCCCATCTAGAAAATAGCTATTTACTCAAAAAAACGGCTGTTTGTCTGGTTTTCTCTCCCCTTATCGTTGAATAGAACCGACATAGAGCGTCTTCAAACCGGGTAGCCTCTTCGTCCTCTCGCCGGGTTGGATTTCAAGAGATAGGAACGCGAATCGATCCCTCTCGAATAGAAAGGGAATGATTTTCATGAGTAGTGCTGGTTGTCAACCCCTTTTTCAAATCCACGAACCCTATTTTTTGTTGACGCTTTTTTCGAGTTCAACTTGCATTTTTACCTGATTTTTTGGCGATCGCAATGCTAAAGTTAACGGGTTATCAACCAACCCATCCCATTTACGTTGGCAGTCGTACCCTCGTGTACCGTTCGACGCGCATTGATGACGGTCGAGCAGTCATTGTTAAAGTGCTGAGGAAATCGCATCCGACCTTTAACGAATTAGTTCACTTTCGCAATCAATATCTGATTACGCGACATCTCGACCACCCGAATATCGTCCGTCCGTTAGCCTTAGAACGCTACAACAATGGCTATGCATTAGTTATGCCCGATGAAGGAGCGATCGCCCTCGGGGATTACTGGCAGCAGGGCGATCGTTCCTTAGCCGAATTCTTCGATGTTGCCCTCCAGTTAACCGAAGCGCTTCACTACCTCAACCAACAACATATTATCCATAAAGATCTCAAGCCCAATAACATTCTGATTCATCCCGAAACCCGGCAAGTCAAACTGATCGACTTCAGTATTTCGACCTTGCTAAAAAAAGAACAGCAGCAACTGAGCAATCCCAATGTTTTAGAAGGAACCCTCGCTTACCTTTCCCCCGAACAAACCGGGCGCATGAACCGGGGAGTAGACTACCGCACCGACTTCTATTCCCTCGGAGTAACCTTTTTTGAACTGCTGACTGGAGAATTACCGTTTGTCAGCGAGGATCCGATGGAAGTGGTCCATTGCCACATTGCAAAATCGCTCAACTTTCCCGACGATCGCCCCTCCAAGCCGATCCCAAAAATGCTGCAAGCGATCGTGGGCAAATTAATGGCAAAAAATGCCGAAGATCGCTATCAAAGTGGGTTGGGATTGAAATACGATCTGGAAAAATGCCAGCAAGAATTTAATCGCACGGGACAGATTTTTCCGTTCGCTCTCGCCGAATGCGATCGCAGCGATCGCTTCTTAATTCCCGAAAAACTTTACGGACGCGAACGGGAAGTGCAAACCCTGCTCGATGCCTTCGATCGCGTCGCCGACGGCACCACAGAAATCACCTTAGTCGCTGGATTTTCCGGCATTGGCAAAACCGCCGTCATCAATGAAATTCACAAACCGATCGTCAAACAACGGGGCTATTTCATCAAAGGGAAATTCGACCAATTCAACCGCAACATTCCCTTCAGTGGGTTCGTGCAAGCCTTCCGCGACTTAATGGGACAACTCCTGGGCGAATCCGACAGTCAATTAGCCATTTGGAAAACCAAAATTCTCGACGCCTTGGGAGAAAACGCCCAAGTGATTATCGATGTCGTTCCCGAACTCGAAATCATCATCGGCCCGCAGCCGTCGGTGTTGGAACTGTCCGCCAGTGCGGCGCAAAATCGCTTTAACGTACTGTTAGGAAACTTCGTGCGCGTTTTTGCCACCCGAGAGCATCCCCTGGTGTTGTTCCTCGATGACTTGCAGTGGGCCGATTCGGCATCCTTAACCCTACTCGATCGCTTAGTCAACGAATCCGAGAGCGGTTATTTGCTCGTTTTAGGGGCCTATCGCGATAACGAAGTCTTTCCCACCCATCCCTTGATGATGGCATTGGATGAAATTCGGCAAGCGGGGGCGACCCTTCATACGTTAACTTTGCTGTCGTTAACTGAAGTCGATTTGGCGCGTTTGGTTGCCGATACCTTGCTGTGTTCGCGCGAAATTGCCGCACCGTTGTCGGCGTTAATTTATCAAAACACCCAAGGCAATCCCTTTTTTGCCACCCAATTTCTCAAACGCTTGTACGAGGAAGGGGCGATCGCCTTCGAGCCCGATCTCGGTTACTGGCAGTGCGATTGGGTGCGATCGCGCGAGTTGGCGGTGACGGACGACGTGGTAGCGTTTATGGTGGAGCGCTTGCAAAAGCTGCCGCCGCCGACCCAAGAGGTGTTGAAACTGGCGGCGTGTATCGGGAATAGCTTCGATCTCACGAGCTTGGCGGTGGTGTGCGAACGCCCGGCGGAAGCGGTGGCAGTAGACTTGTGGACGGGGTTGCAAGAAGAATTCGTCTTGCCGAAAAACGAGATTTACAAATTTTTCCAGGGAGAGCCTCAAGAGGGGGAAGGGGTCGATGCGGTGACGCCGACCTATCGTTTTCTACACGATCGCGTGCAGCAAGCGGCATATTCGCTGATTCCCGAGGAGGAAAAAGCGCTCACCCATCTCAAAATCGGCCAGTTACTGCTCGGTTGCATTCCCGAAAACGAGCGGGAAGAAAACATTTTTGCGATTGTCGGTCAGCTTAACGTGGCGCGGCAATTGATTGAGGAGGAGAACGAACGGGAGAAGCTGGCGCAGTTGAATTTAACGGCGAGTCGCAAGGCGATCGCCTCTACGGCTTACGCGGCGGCTCTGGAGTACGCTCAAATCGGCATCGAACTGCTCCCAAGTCGCCCGTGGGAGGAGCAATATGAGTTGACCTTGGCGCTGCACGAACTCGCCACGGAAGCGAGCTATCTGAGTGGAGATTGGGAACGGATCGATCGCTTCGCCCGGGAAATCTCGAAGCATACTCACACGGTGTTAGAGCGGCTAAAATTATACGAGATCGAGTTAGAATCGCTCACGGCGCGGGGTCAATTGGCGGAGGCGATCGCCTCGGGATTGGCGATTTTGGCGCAAGTGGGGGTAGAATTGCCGGAAAATCCGGACGATCGCGCCGTCGGAGCCGCGTTCGAGTCCGTTTCCCGGGCGATCGGCGATCGCTCTCCGGCACAACTGCTCGACCTGCCAGAGGCCAGGGATCCCAACATTCAAGCGGCGGCGCGGATTTGGACGGCCCTCGTGCCACCGACTTACTTATCCCGACCTCGGCTTTACATCGTCGGTGCGTTAAAACAGGTGGAATTGGCGATCGCCTCCGGTCACTTGCCCGAATCTCCCTTTACCTATGCCTGTTATGGGATGTTACTGTGCGGTCTCGTCGGCGATCGGGAATTGGGTTTCCAGTTCGGTCAAGTAGCCCTCGACTTGCTGGCGCGTCAACCGCACGCCTTATTAAAAGGGAAAACTTTACAACTGGTTTATACTTTTACCCGCCACTGGAAAAGACCTCTACGGGAATCCCTCCCCGCCCTCAAAACGGCTTACGTGAGTTGTGTGGAAGTCGGCGATCTCGGATTTGCGGGCTACCCGGCGAATACCTACGCCTATTATGCCTACTATGCTGCCGAACCTTTGGCGTCTTTAGCGACGGAAATCGCCGGATACGTCCAAGCTTTAGAACAATTTCAACAACACAACACCCTGCTTTACTGCCAGATCGTGCGCCAAGCGGTTTTGAATTGGATGGGAGAAAGCGACTGTTTCACGGCGTTAATTGGCAGTGCTTACGATGAAAGAGAACAACTTGCTTTTCACGAAAGCACGGGAGATCGCTCGGGATTGGCGTTAATTTGGATCCAGAAATTAATCTTATCCTATGGCTTCGGCGAGTTCGAACAAGGGCGAGCATACAGTCAAAAAGCACGCGAGTATTTAGATGCGCTGATTGGGTTCATTCCAGAAGTGTTGAATGTTAAGAGAAATTTGACAAAAAAAGTCCCTAATCAAGTAAAATAGGGGCAATATTTCGATAAATACTTAACAATGATTGTATCAAACTTTCCTGAAATTCTCCAAAAACATCTAAGTCATCTGCCCCAAGACGATTATCCAGTACTAGACACTTTCAAGTTTGTCTCAATTTGGCTAAATTTCATTTTAGACCAGAGTCAAACAACGATGAGAAGTTTGTTTAAAAGACTAAATATTCGCGGAGAATCCGTAGATATATCAACCTTCTCAAAAGCCAGTAAAACTCGTAGTCCAGAAGTTTTTCATCGATTGTGGGATGAATTGAAAAAAGAAGTAGCCAAAAAATCCCAAAATTCAGATAAAGAGTTGATGATATTTCCTTTAGATTCAACCATTATCACTTTGACGAGTAAACTCTTATGGCATCAAGGATATCACCAATTGAAACTGTTTAGTGGCATTAACTTAGTGACAGGAAACCCAGGAGGAATATCAATTCATTTGGGTCAAGGACACGATAGCAAATATGGAAATGAAACGATAGAAGCCACGCCGGAAAACGGAGTCGCCGTAATGGATAGAGGTTTTTGCAGCTTAGAAAGAATTGCCCAACTTCAAGCTCAAAAAAATCGCTACTTCGTCTTGAGAATCCGAAAAAACATTAAATTAGAAATGTTAGAGAATGGGGAATATTTAATGGGGACAGGAACAGCACAAGTACAAGGAAGAGTAGTAATGTTTTGCGACCGGGAAGAAAAAACTGAATTTCGCTTAGTGACGAATTTGCCAGAGACAGGAGAAGGAGGAATAAGTAACGAAGAAATTGGTGAATTTTATCGACTACGCTGGCAAATTGAATTGCTGTGGAAGTTCTTGAAAATGCACTTAAAGTTGGATAAATTTATCACGAAAAATGTGAATGGAATGGAAATCCAGATTTATTGCTGTTTAATCGGATATCTAATTTTAAAATTAGTAAAAATTAACCAAGAATGGGGTTCATCATTATTAGATAAGTTGCGATATTTACAGGCTTTTATGTGTGAAAAGATTAGTTATGTCCACTGGTTTAGAGAGCTAGTTTTCCATCACTGAAATCAGCTTTTCATAGGATTCTTGTATCTATTTTATGCTAATTCATTAGTACCGTTCAACACTTCTGGGTTCATTCATCTGGCGATCGTCAATTTTTACGAATCTCTAACCTTAATCGCACTGTTACGACAAGGGGAGGTGAGCGATCGCGAAGCAGTTGAGAAACAGATCGCCAGCAATCAGGAACAATTAAAAGAGTGGGCCACCCAAGGGCCGATGAATTTTCAACATAAATTCGATTTAGTCGAAGCCGAACGAATGCGCTTGGAAGGCTGCCGCGATCGGGCGATCGAGAGTTACGATCGCGCCATTGCCGGAGCCAAAACGAACCGATACATTCAAGAAGAAGCCCTAGGGAACGAATTAGCCGCCCAATTTTATCTCGAATGGGCCAAAGAGGCGATCGCCGCCGAGTACATGCAACACGCCTATTCTTGTTATGCGTATTGGGGTGCTAAAGCCAAAACCGACCGACTCGAACGGGACTATCCAGAACTCCTCCAGCCCGTTTTACAACGAGCGAAACTGGAGTTGAATCCTAGTAACAGTTTAGAAGGGTTAACTCATACCTTACTCTCTACCACTCATACCCACAATAGCAGCACCGGATTGTCCGACTCTTTAGATTTAGCCTCGCTGTTGAAAGCCGCTCAAACCCTGTCGCGGACCATCGAACTCGACCAATTACTGTGCGAAATTTCTCAAATTATTTTAACGAATGCAGGGGCGCAAAAAGTAGCTTTATTAATTCCCCAAGAGGAGATTTGGCACTTGCGAGCAATGGCGGAACTCACGGACGAGGGAACGGTAGAAACCGACACGCGATCGCAACCGTTAACCGTTGAAAGTCCGGTTCCTTCTTACTTGATTCACTACGTCAAAAACACTCAAAAAGTGGTGGCGATCGACGAAGCAAAAACGGATATTTCCGGGATCGTCAGAGGGTATTTGCTCGAACGCCAACCCCAAAGTGTCCTCTGTGTTCCCCTCTTAAATCAGGGGAAATTAATCGCGATTCTTTATTTAGAACATCCGATCGCCAAAGGGGTATTTACCCCCGATCGCCAGCAAGTGGTGAAATTCCTCTGTACTCAAGCGGCGATCGCCCTCCAAAATGCCCAACTGTATCGCCAAGCGCAAGAAGCGTTAACCCGACTCCAACAAGCGCAATTACAAATCGTCCAAAGCGAAAAAATGTCCGCCTTGGGTAATTTAGTCGCTGGGGTCGCTCACGAAATTAACAACCCTACGGGATTTCTGCAAGGGAATATTAAACCCGCCCAAGAGTACGTAAGTGATTTGATGGCTGCGATCGACTATTTACTGCAAAAAGTTCCGGCGAACGACCCGGAAATCGCAGAAAAATTAGAAGAATTCGATCTCGAATTTATTCGCGAAGATTTACCCAAACTTTTAGAGTCGATGCATTTGGGAATCGATCGCATTCGCAGTATCAGCAAAAGTTTGCGAACTTTCTCCCGTCAAGATCGCGAACAAAAGATTAAATTTAATCTCCATGAAGGGATTGAAAGTACCTTACTGATTCTCAAGCATCGCACGAAAGCGAATAAAATGCGTCCGGCGATCGACATTGTTAAAGAGTATCGAGATTTGCCCGAGATTCAGTGTTTTGCAGGGCAGATCAATCAAGTGTTTATGAATATTTTAGCCAACGCGATCGATGCTTTAGAAGAAGGTTGCCAGGGGAAAGATTACGCGGAACTCAAAGCTAACCCCAATCGGATTACGATTCGGACGTATCAGGTCGATCGCGATCGCGTGCAGATTGAAATTGAGGATAATGGTTCTGGGATGAAACCGGAAACCCAACGCCGGGTGTTCGACCACAGTTTTACCACCAAAGAAGTCGGAAAAGGAACGGGTTTGGGAATGGCGATCGCCCATCAAATTATCACCGAACAACACGGCGGGACGATTTGCTGCGATTCCACCTTGGGACGGGGGACGGTGTTTACCATCACCCTACCGATTGAGGGATAATCAATCCCCTCGTGAGATTGATTGCTGCATGAAAAAACGGCAAAGATCGCCTCCCTGGGCGAATTAAGCATCTGGAGTTCCCGAGCGAGATCTGGGTAAATCCGGTATGAGTAGGTCAATACAAGCATGTAGCTCTTATAACTTAGGAGAAACAGCAATGCTCCCTAGAAATTAGCGAAAGAGTATGGCGACTCCGTTCCACTCCATCGCCTCGGCTTTCATCCCGACAGCTTCGCGTAGAGTGCGGGGCTTCCCGCCGATTAAGCTAATGCCGAATCCAAAGATCCTCGAACAAACAAATCTAAAAACTCCTCGACCACCGCTTCGGGATCGTCCAAACATTCCCGTTCGGTAAACCGAGTATAAATAATCCCCTGGCGCAAAAAAAGACGAGCGCGGTGGTAGTCCGGAGGAGACCCGGCGGAATCGGTTGAACCGTCTACTTCGAGGATGCCCAATTGTCCGCGATAGACGATCGAAAACTCGACATCGATCGCCCGAGACGGGCCGTCCCGGGTGGGAACGCGACCGGGAACGTTGGCAAAAAACACGAGCTGTCGGAGATCGAGGGCTTCGGCGATCTTGACCTGGGCGGGCGATCGCAACCACAAGCCATTCCACTCGATCGCCCCTCGCGCCGCGCGATCGCCCGTCGGGGTGGAGGGGACGGCGATCGGCAAGCGGGAATGGCGCTGCAACTGCTCGAAGACCTCGCGCAATTTCGGCGATGCCTTACTCACATCCACCCGCCAGTGATGTTCGCTATTCTTACCTCCGGGCTGCCCTTGATAAGTCACGCGAATCCCTTCTATATTCGTCGTCAAACCCGGATCGCGCCATTTGCGATAAATATAATTATTAACCTTGTGGCGATTGAAATGCTTGTTGGGTTGGAGAACTTGAAACAGAGGAATTAAAAAATCGAGTAATTTGCTCGTCGGGACGACGATCTCTTGAGCTTGGGTTTGTAAGGCGCTGGAAAACATCGGTTGCGGAAACGGGATTTGACTGAAATTGAGATAGCCCTTACGACTTCGTTGGGGAAGAACCGGGTCACCGGAGTTAGGTTTAAACGTTCCCATTCACTTCGCTGTTGAAATTTGCCTTATTGTAGTTCTCACATCAAACGTCGGTCAATCGATCGCCCTCAGCGCATCTGACCGATCGCGGTAAACGCCGCCCATCCGTAGGGATTCGGATCGACGGCGATCGTCGCCAACATCGCCTGTCGCAATGCCTGGGCCTTATCCCCCGATTGGCGCCAGTGACGGTAAAACTCCCCCATCAGCACCGCCGTGGTATCGTCCGGAACCGACCACAACGACACCAACACGCTCGCCACCCCCGCCGAAATCAGCGATCGCGACAACCCGATTACCCCGTCCCCCGTAATTTTCCCCCGTCCCGTCTCACAAGCGGACAACACCACCAATTCCGCATCGAGGTTCAACTCAAAAATTTCCGCCGCCGTCAGCAAACCGTCCTCATTTCCCGAAGGGGTCAGGGCAATCCAACTATCGAGGGCGCGATTGGGGTCGAAACTGCCGTGAGTGGCGAGATGGATAATCCGCGACCCTTGCATTTTTGCCACCACTGCGGTTTCCGTCGCCTGTTGACCGAGGAGGGGATTGACGTCGAGCACTCGGGCAATTTCGCGGGCTTCGAGTTCCGCATAGGGTAACGGGGCCAATTGGAGCGACCGTTGACCGATACCCTCGGAAACCCTCGGCATTTGGGGATTGCCGACGACGATCGCCTCCCCACCCTGGGTTCGCGCCTTCTCCTCCCATTTCTGGCCCCGGCGGTGGGTCAAATCGAGAATTTGAATGGAGGGAGCCGTAGAAATTGCGTATTTTTCAATGAGATAACGCCCGTCTGCATCGATTAAGGCGGGAAAAGGCAGGAGAAACAGAGAATCTTGAGGGATAAACACGACATGTTCGTTGGGATCCGTCGGCAGCAGATCGGCGATCGGGTCGATTAACAGTTCGTGCAGTTGTTTTAACTCGTCATAAGTCACTTCCCATTCCGGGGGCGCTTGGGTTCCACTCGATTGAGCTTGCAGGTTGAACAGTCTGAGATTCCGACTGCCGATGACTTCTGGCAGGCGGTTCCCCCGTCGGTCGATGCGCAATTCCGAACGACAGGCCCAGTCATCGAAACAACGGGATTGATAAATCAGGGTGTCGAGAGAGGTATTCTGCTCTCGCCATAAGGGTGTGAGGTTGCTGCGGCGAAAGGTAATTTCTCCCGTCGGCTGGACCACCCAGATGTATAGCTCGGATTCGCGCCATTGGCGCCGTCCGTCGATCTCGAACAGACGGGCGATCCGGCTGTATTGAACGAGGGTGGCGTCGAGATCGCGGGCGATCGTGCGGATTTCGTCGATGTTGGGGGGGGTGATTTCTCGTTCGACATTCAAGCGGTCGGCGAAGTTTTCGGCGACTAATTCGACAAAAGCGCGGGCCCGTCCGCGTTCGGCGATTTCGAGGGCGCGATCGGTTTTGTCCTGCATCACGAGGACTTGTTGCAAGAGTTCGTAACTGTTTTTTTGCCGCTCGAACAGGGCTACTTTTTGACCGTCGCTCAATCCGGGGCGCAACTGTTCGCGAAGCTCGATCGCTTCAAATAGGCGGCTTTCGGCTTGCGGGTAGTCGCCGCGATCGCGGTAGAGTTCGCCGAGATTGTGCAGGCTGATGCCTTGTTGGGGGCGATCGCCCGATTCTCGATGGATGGCGAGGGCGTCTAAATAATACTGCTCGGCGCGATCGTACTGTTTCAACCCTTGGTAAACCCAACCGAGATTATTGAGGGTCGTCCCTTCGATCGGTCGGTTGCCGACTTGGCGATGAATGGCGAGGGCTTCTTGTAAATATTGCTCGGCTTTGGCATATTCCCCCTGTTGCTGGTCGATGACGCCGAGGTTATTGAGGATGGTCGCCACGCCGCCACGGGACCCCAACCCTCGGTAAATTTCGAGGGCTTGTTCGTAGTGAGATCGCGCCGTGCTATAGTGACCGAGACTTTCATAAACCCGTCCGAGGTTGTTGAGGACGGTGCCGACGGCTTCGCGATCGCCCACGTCCCGACTGATGGCGAGGGCTTGTTGGTAAGACTGTTCGGCTGACTCGAACTCACCCACATTGAGGGCGAGGGAACCGAGGTCGTTGAGGGTTGCGGCTTGCCAAAGGCGATCGTCCAGTTCGCGATAAATCGTTAAGGTGTCGGTGTAATATTGTCCGGCGCGGGCGTATTCTCCTTGCTTTTGGGCGATTTCCCCTAAATTTCTGAGGTTGGCGGCTTCTTCGCGGCGATCGCCCCGTTCTCGATTGAGGTTTAAGGCTTGTTCTAAGTAAGATTTGGCGCGATCGTAGGCTCCCCGGTTGCTATACAGTTGTCCGAGCATCCCGAGGCTCCAGGTTTCCCCGGGGCGATCGTCCAATTCCCGATAGAGGGCTAAGGCTCGTTCTAAATAGGGTGCGGCGCGATCGTATTCTCGGCGGCTGTTGTAAACGCTGCCGAGGTCGTAGAGTCGGGAGGCTTCGGCGTGGCGATCGCCCAATTCCCGATAGAGGGCTAAGGCTCGTTCGTAGGACTGTTGGGCGCGATCGTATTCGCGCCAATTGTGATAAAGCTCTCCGAGTCGGGTGAGAAAATTGGCTTGTTGGCGGCGATTGTCGAGTTCGCGGGCGATCGCTAAACCTTGCTGGTAGTAGGGTTCGGCGCGAGGGTAATCGGCGCGTTTGAAGTAGAGGCGGGCGAGGTTGTAGAGGGTGATGCTTTCCCTGGAGCGATCGCCCAATTCGCGATAAATGGTGAGGGCTTGTTCGGAGTGAGAACGGGCTTCCTCCAATTTATCCCAGTGGTCGTAAAGTAAGCCGAGATTGTTGAGTAGGTTGGCTTCGGCGGAGCGATCGCCCAATTCGCGATAGATCCCGAGGGCTTGGGAGTAATATTGTTCGGCTTGAGAATATTTTTCCCAATCGTGATAGAGATCGCTCAAGGCGCTGAGGGTAGCTGCTTCCCCGGCGCGATCGTCGAGTTCGCGATCGATCGCCAACGATTGCAGGTAGGAATGTTCGGCGCGATCGTACTGTTGGAGTTGCCGATAGACCGAGCCGATACTGTACAGGGTGATGCCTTCTTCGAGGCGATCGCCCCGTTGGCGATCGAGGACGAGGACTTGTTGGAACAGTTCGAGGGCTTGGTTCCATTCGCCGCGATCGTAATGTTCCTCTCCCCGCTCGAACAACTGCTCGCGTTCGCTTTGGGGGGGTTCTTCCTCGACCGCTTCCACGGTTTGAGATCGCACCGATCGCGGCCACTTTGTGTGAGTGGAGTGAGGGAATTCGAGGACGATCCCCAAGCTTAATGTGAGGATTAACAGGCTCGACAGTCGCGGCTTCAATGACATCGGTAGTGATTCTCCGATCGATCCGACGGTAAATAGAGGGGCGTGACCCTCGACGGGTCAAGTCCTCTCCCAGTGTTGCCTTTGTTGAGGGCGATCGGCAACCCCCCGATCCGGCGACTGAATGGTGCTGTTGCGCTTATTGAGTGAGCGGTTGTAGGTAGATTCAGTGCTGCGGTGGCAAGGGTTTGAAAAAAGATAGATGTTATTTTCAAAAAGGTTTGAGCCAGTGGCGGGCGATCGCCCAATCTAGAACGAGACCTGCAACGGCAAATAAGACCAAACTTTCGAGGACGAGGACGCCGACGGGCCAGAGGGGGCGCTCTAAGTATAAACCGAGGTCGAGTTGGGTTAAACCGCGCACCAGTCCGAAGGCGAGGACGCCTCCCGATTTGAGGTGGGGGTTGGCGTCGTCGCGAATGATGTAGCGGTAGGTGACGCCGAAGAGGAAGCCACTGACGGCAACGATCGCGCTGGATAGCACCCAGTGGAAGGGGTCGGCGCCGAACGGCGACCCGAGACGATCGCCCGTCCCGAGTTGAGAATTGATAATAGAAAAAACTTCAAACGAGACAACCGTCGCACTGGCGGCGATCGCCCCCGATTTCACGGATTCCAAACGCTCGGTCATTCGTTCCATTTTGGGATTTTAGAGTGGAGATTTTAGAGTGGAGATTGAAAGGGCTTTGAGGGAAAGTTTCCCAATTGAGTGAAGGCAAATTCACAAAAAGATATCTTTGAAGATTTTATCATTTTTGGCGATCCAAAATTCACAATTGTGGAAAAAATTGCCCCATTACCTTAACTTTCTACCGATGATTCATTGCAATTTCCAAACCTCCGATACAACCCGATCGCCTTTAGGGACATGGCAATGGCGTATCTCGACCTCTCGAAGTAATTTGTAAACGATGGCATGATATAGTGCAGGCGATCGCACCCATTAAAAATAAGCTGCTTGCAGATCCCTTGAAAAATCTACAAGCAGCCTAGTTATTCATTATCGAACGGTTCAAAATCGCCTTACAAAACTTGATGGGTGTAAGAATGTTGTTTGACGTTATCTTCAGTTTTGACGATGTTTTCTGAATTGAGTACTCGTTTGCGTTCCGTGGAATAATTCAATTCGCGATAGGTGCTGCCTACCGAGATAATTTCCGTGGCTTCGGGACGACGTTTGTAGGTGCGGGTCGCGGCGAACAAACGTTCTACAAACTCATCGCAAAATTGAGCTTCGGCGGGAAATTCCGAGAGCATTTTGGGAGTATCTCCCTGTAAAACATCGCCGATTTTCGCCGCACGAGCAAATTCATAGGAAGTGGGAATCCCTTTAACGATCGCCTCCAGGGCTGCCGAGGGAATCGGTTCGGCGATTTTCACTTCGTGTAGTTCGCCTTCTTCTTTCAAAAAACAAGTCGCCAAACCGACAACGATATAATCGTCAGCCGTGAGGTCGGGGGCGTTGGGATAAACGGAGGTAGCGGTCATAAGCCTTGATTTTCCAGGATTGAATCGCATTGCCGGATGCATTGTAGCAAGTTGGCGAGGGGAGACGCAGGGGGGCGACCCCGGGATCGACAATCGCCCGTAACCTCCGTCTAGAGGGGCGTTAGAGCATAGCTTGAGCTTGAGCTGCCGCCTCCAGGTCGATCGCGCAGAGGCGATCGTAGGCCCGATCGATCGCCCGTTGACCGCGCAAATAGCCCGTATTGGCCCCGGGACAGATCGCGGTTAAGGTTTGCGGACTGAAACGATCGCGCAACAGGGCGACACTCCGCAGTTGGCGGGGCCAGTGAAACGTTTTCGAGGTTCGCAGGGGAACGGGATTGCCGTCGCGGTCCGGGACTAAGTGGCGCCCGGTAAACAAGACGCCCCCCGCTACGCCCGCGTACAAACAGGCACTTCCGGGGGAATGTCCAGGGGTCCAAATGGCCTCAAAATCGGGATCTAAGGCCAATTCGCGATGAAAAGTAGTGACCTCCAAGCCGGGAAGCAAGTAAGCTTCTTGTTCCTGAACGACGATCTCGCAATCGAAACATTGCTGAATTTCTTTAGCGCGGGCGATCGCCGTTCGATGAGTGATTGACAGCCATCGGACGCCGCCGCGTTCTTCCAAAAACTGTTGGGTCGTTTCGTCCCATGCCGGACAATCAATCAGAAGATTGGCGTTCTTTTTTACAATAAAGTAGGCTGTGCCTCCTAACGTTTCTCGATTGGGAGGGAAGGCAAAAATTGTGTCGAACACAGCCCGTGGTTGTTTGGGCATAGCATGATTGTCTGGTTACTTCTCGTTCTCTTAGGCGCGGTTACCTATCTTATTTTGCAGCGTCGGGTTGCTTACCGGACGCGCACGCCGATCTGGATTTTGTGGCTGGTGTTGATGACTCCGGCCATTATTTGGTTGGGATGGCTGGTAGTTTACGGCGAAAACGCGCCGATTCCGCCGATTTTGGCGATCGCGCCCTTTGCGGTCTGTCCGATAATTTACTGGTTTTTAGTGCAGTGGGGACGGCGATCGTTGCCGCGCACCGAGGTCGTCGAGACCCAGGAGGAGGAAGACGAAAGCGAGTCTGCGTCTGAATCCGAGTTACCCGAGACCGAACCGCGTCCCCTCACTCAAGAGGAAGAAAACCAACTGCGCGATTGTTTCTCGTGGACGGTTTATCCCCTCCACGGGATCGATTACCGTCCGCAGGCGGTGATTTGCCGGGGTCAGTTGCGCGCGGCACCGGACGTAGCGTACCACAAGATTGAAACCAAGATTCACGAGTGTTTTGGCGATCGCTTTCTGGTGGTTTTGCAGGAAGATTTCAAAGGCAAACCGTTTTTTGTCTTAGTTCCCAATCCCCAGCACCAACGCCAACGCGACGATCTCAGCCAACCCGCGATCGCCTTAGCCTTAGCGGCGATTACGTTATTTACCACGACGGTGATGGGGACGCAAATCGCCGGACTGGAGATCGACAATGTTTTTGTCAACCCAGTTTTACTGATTGACGGATTGCCCTACGCGATCGCCCTGATGGCGATTTTAGGGATTCACGAATCGGCCCATTACCTGTGCGCGCGCTACTATCAGATCGAAGTCACCCTACCTTATTTCATCCCCTTTCCCGCCTTTTTAGGCACCTTCGGCGCTTTCATCCAAATGCGATCGCCGATGCCCAATCGTAAAGTCCTCTTCGATATCAGCCTCGCCGGACCCGTCGCCGGATTTGTACTGACCGTCCCCCTACTCCTGTGGGGCTTACACAACTCGACGGTCGTAGACCTACCCGAAGAGGGGGGCTTGTTGACCATCGAAGCCCTCAACCCGCGCTTTTCCTTCCTCTTGACGATCCTGAGTAAAATCGCCCTCGGGTCGCAATTGACCGCCCAAGGGGCGATCGCCCTCCATCCCGTCGCCGTCGCCGCCTACATCGGTTTAATTGCCACCGCCTTTAACTTAATGCCCGTGGGACAACTCGACGGCGGACACCTGGTTCACGCCATGTTCGGGCAACGCACTGCGGTAATGGTCGGCCAATTTGCGCGATTTTCACTGCTGGCGTTGTCGTTCTTGTATCGAGATTGGTTTTTACTAGCGTTATTTCTATTTATCATGCCGATTCTCGACAATCCCGCCCTCAACGACTTGAGCGAATTGGACGATCGCCGGGATTTTTGTGGTTTGGTGGCGATCGCCGTGTTACTCTCGATCGTCCTACCCGCCCCCAGTTTTGTGACCCAGTGGCTCAACTTCTAAAGCTCATGAACCTCCAACCCCCCCCCATCCACGTCATCGGCGGCGGACTCGCCGGAACCGAAGCCACCTGGCAAATTGCCCGGGCTGGCATCCCCGTGGTGCTTCACGAAATGCGCCCCCTTCAAACTAGTCCCGCCCACCATACCGAAGAACTCGCCGAACTGGTCTGTTCCAACTCCTTCGGCGCCCAAGCCAGCGATCGCGCCGCCGGACTCCTCCACGAAGAACTGCGCCAACTCGGGGCGATCGTCATTCAAACCGCCGACCGACACCAAGTTCCCGCCGGAGGCGCCCTCGCCGTCGATCGCGCCATCTTCAGCCGCGACCTCACCGAAACCCTCGCCAACCACCCCCTCATCGAACTCCGACGCGGTGAAGTCCGCCAAATTCCCCCCGAGGGGATTGTCGTCCTCACCACCGGGCCGTTGACCACGGATCCCCTCGCCGAAGACCTCCAGCGTTTCACCGGAATGCAATACATGAGCTTCTTCGACGCCGCCAGTCCGATCGTTCTCGGCGAGTCCATCGACTTCGAGACCGCCTTTCGCGCCTCCCGCTACGACAAAGGCGACGCAGACTATATCAACTGTCCGATGAATAAAGACCAGTACCTGCACTTCTGGCAAGAACTCTGCGCCGCCGAACAAGCCGAACTCAAAGATTTCGAGCGCGAAACCGCCAAATTCTTTGAAGCCTGTCTTCCGATCGAAGAAATGGCCAAACGCGGCGAAGATACCATGCGCTACGGTCCGCTCAAACCCGTCGGACTGACCGACCCGCGCACCTCCGAGCGCTTTTACGCCGTCGTCCAACTGCGCCAAGAAGACAAAGCGGGCAACCTCTGGAATATGGTTGGCTTCCAAACCAACCTGCGATGGGGGGAACAAAAGCGCGTCTTCCGCCTGATTCCCGGCTTGGAAAATGCCGAATTCATCCGCATGGGCGTCATGCACCGCAATACCTTTATTAATTCCCCCGAACTGCTCGAATCGACCTTGCAGTTCAAAAAACGTCCCACCCTCCTCGCCGCCGGACAACTGACCGGAACTGAAGGCTACACCGCCGCCACTGCAGGGGGTTGGCTGGCGGGAACCAACGCCGCCCGACTGGCCCGAGGTTTGGAACCCGTGACCTTACCGACGACGACGATGATGGGTTCCCTATTCGAGTTTATTAGTTCGGCGTCCCCGAAACATTTTCAACCGATGCCGCCCAATTTTGGCATTATTCCCGAGTTACCTGTAAAAGTTAAAAACAAGCGGGAACGTTACGGAAAATACCGCGATCGCGCTTTAAATGATTTAACTCAATGGCGCGATCGTCTTTTAACGATACCCGCCAATGTTTAACTAATATTGAATGGCGCCACTGCTTGCTCAAACTCAAGTCCCCCTTGTTAAGGGGGATTTAGGGGGATCTCTGTTTTCTCCACCGATCGCAATTCCTATGATATCGTAGGTGCAAAATCTAAAAAAACATGAGGCGATCGCGGCATGGAACCCCTACATCAAAACGGCGATCTCATCAACAATCGTTATCGCATTCAAGGTCTTCTCGGTGAAGGTGGCATCGCGATTACTTATCGGGCGATCGACGAAACCACCGACGAACCCGTTGCCATTAAAGCCCTTTCCTTACGACAAGTTAAAGACTGGAAAATTCTCGAACTCTTCGAGCGCGAAGCTAAAGTTCTCGCCCAAATCGACTATCCCACTATTCCCAATTATTTAGATTATTTTCACATCGACCTCGATCGCGATCGCCGCTTTTATATCGTCCGCCAAATTGCCCCCGGTAAATCCCTCGCCGCTTGGATCGAACAGGGATGGTACGCCGACGAAACCGAAGTCAAGAATATCGCCGAAAATATTTTAACAATTCTCGTTTATTTACAACAATTTACTCCTCCCATTATCCACCGCGATCTGAAACCCGAAAATATTATTCGACAAGAAGACGGACAACTATTTTTAGTCGATTTTGGTGCCGTTCAAGACACCTATCGCAACACGATGATAAGCGGGAGTACGGTGGTCGGAACTTACGGTTACATGGCGCCGGAACAGTTTCGGGGTAAAGCCGAACTCGCCACGGATTTATACGGTTTAGCCGCAACTTTGCTATTTATTTTAACCCATCAATCCCCCGCCGATTTGCCCCAAAAACGCATGAAAATCGAGTTTCGTTCGGCGGTCAAACTCTCCGATGAATTCGCCCGATGGCTCGAAATAATGCTCGAACCTGCGGTAGAAGATCGGTTTCAAAGTGCAACGGAAGCCCTGAATGCATTACACGATCTGCGAGGACGGTTAACACCCGGTCATCGCGATCGCCCCCTTCCCGGAAGTCAAATTATCTTAGAAAAAAGCGATCGAGAATTAATCGTAGACATTCCGCCAACTGGATTAACTATACACAATATCGGCTTGCTAGGATTTGCCCTATTTTGGGATTTTTTTGTGTTTATTTGGACGTTTTTCGCCGCCTCTGCGAGTCCATTTTTTGCTTTATTTTCGATTCCATTTTGGGCAGTCGGCTTGATTCTTATCGGTTCTGCTTTATCTTCTTTGTTTTTACGCTTCAATTTGGAAATTAATGCCCGCAACTTTTTCATGCAGTGGAAATTCGGTTTGTGGCAACATCAAGTTACGGGTAAAACTCAGGATCTATCCAGGGTAGAAGTTAGTCCGACTTCGATGAAAATCAATGATAAACCGATCGTTACTTGTGCCTTATTTGAAGGCGCAAAAGAGTATCGCTTTGGTTCCCAACTGTCAACCATCGAACAGGAGTGGTTAGTGCAGCAAATTGCTACTTATCTCGGTATTTTTGCAAAAATTGAAGGTCGAAACAGCGATCGTTATTAGAAGTTGTCACAAGATAATCGTCACAAATTGCGATCGCCTCCAATCGCAATGGTCAACCCAATGAGAAACGGGATATCCTCATTACGTCAATCTAAGCTGTCATTCCCCTAGAAACAGCGAATTCACCAAAATTTTTGCCTTTTAGAAAAACATAATTGCTTTAATTTTATGCGATCGTCTCGCCACTATTTGAGTCTGACCGTTATTTTATTTTTGGGTGCCTTATTACGCTTTCTTCAATTAGAAGCAAAACCGTTATGGTTGGATGAAATCATGACGGCGATTTTTAGTTTGGGAAAAAGTTATCAGGAAATCCCTTTAGATATTGCTTTTTCTCCAGAAGTATTGAGCAATATTTTCAGCGATCGCCCCCCGGCGACTTGTTCGCAAATTGCGCAAACAGTAGCCACTGAATCGACCCATCCACCGTTATTTTTTTGTTTGATGCACGATTGGTTAAAGCGTGTTGATGGGTCTTTAATTTGGCAATTACGATCGCTTCCCGCCTTGTTTGGAGTAGGGGCGATCGCCGCCAGTTATTATCTCAATCGCGTGGCTTTTTCTAAACAAGCAGGAGTGATGGCGGCGGGAGTGATGGCGGTCTCTCCGTTTGCGGTTTATTTATCGCAAGAAGCGCGTCACTATACCTTACCGATGATGGCGATCGCCCTGTCTTTAACTGCTTTAATTTCAACGATCCACCGTTTAATTCAAGGTAAAAACTTTCCTATTCGTTTGGGGTTATTATGGGCGAGTTGCAATACAATTTCTCTTTATATTCACTATTTTTCTTTACTGGCGATCGTCGCTCAAGTTTTAACAACAATTGTTATTTTAATCTGGTATTATCGAACAACTGTAGATCGAATTTCACGCAAGGCGATCGCCTTAACGGGCTTTTGTTTCGCTCTACCTTTTCTCGCCTTTTTGCCATGGTTACCCACCCTTTACGGTCATTTCAATCGTTCGGAAACCGATTGGTTTCAACCCTTCCAACCGTCTTGGATCGATAGCATCAACCCAATTTTCCAAACCCTCGCTGGATGGACGGTCATGGTGGTGGCGTTCCCCGTAGAAAATCAACCCCTCCCGTTAGCGATTCCCGCCGCCATTTTAATGCTGCTGTTTATTGGCGCTTTACTCTGGTTTTTATCGGGAACGATTCGCCAACTCGCTATCCAAACAAGTACCCAAGTTTCAACAGTTATTTTACTATTATTTACGGCAATTGTTTTATTAGAATATTTTACAATTGTCTACGGTTTGGGCAAAGATATCACCTCAGCCGTTCGCTATCATTTTATTTACTATCCGAGTATTTGCGCCTTAATCGGTGCGGGATTGTGGTACGGTTCTCCTCGCGCATTGTTGCCACTTCACAAGCGAGTTTCTGCCCTGTCTGTATTCACTGTAGGCGCGTTGAGTAGTGTATTTGTCTTATCTAATTTAGCATTTCAAAAGCCTTACGACCCTCAAGGGGTTGCTAAAATCATGAATTTAGAACCGTCACGATCGCTGGCGATGGTAGTAGGGTACGAGAACTATCAAGAAGTGGCATTAGGGTTAAGTTTTGCCCTAGAACTCAGTCGCCAACGCGCCGAAGAAGGGGGAGGAAAAGATCGCACCCAGTTTGCCTTTTTATCGCGATCGCCTCACTATCAAAATGGGTGGCAATCCCTGGCTGAATTGGAAAATTTAGGAGAACTTCCCCTCAATTTGTGGGTAGTTGCCCCCGGTTTACGACAACGAGAATATCCCCCAGAATTGGCGATCGCCTCCGGGAAGAGTTGCGCGTTAGATCCGGCACAATATTATCGATTGGGAATTCCCTACCAGCTTTATCGCTGTCGGGAATAAGTATTGAAACGATCGAATTATTCTAATAGTCCGTAATCGAAACTATCGCTAACAGTAACGCGATCGCGTCCTTCTTTTTTAGATTGATATAAAGCTCGATCTGCGGCTTGAACTAATTGTTTGGCTTCTGTTTCTAGATCGGGAACCGTACAGGCGACCCCCAAACTAATCGTGACGATGCGATCGGCGAGAGTTGATTTCTGGTGAATAATTCTAAGCATCTTGACGGTTTCCCGAATTTTTTCGGCTAGATAAAAAGCACTAAAGGCATCGGTTCCCGGTAAAACAATAATGAATTCTTCGCCGCCATAACGGGCCGCAAAATCGGTAGAACGACCGATCGCATGACGAATCGCCTGAGCGACTTTTTGTAGGCATTCGTCCCCCGCTTGATGGCCGTAGGTATCGTTATAATTTTTGAAATAATCGATATCGCACATGATCGCCGCTAGGGGCGTTTTAGCGATCGCGGATTCTTGCCATTTTTGCTGAAATTCGCGATCGAAATAACGGCGATTGGCGAGTTGAGTTAAATCGTCAATATTGACTAACTGATAAAGTTCTTGATTGGTTTGTTGCAATCGTGCGAGGCGATCGCTTAATCGATCCCATCCCAATTCTCGATCTTGGAAATAAAGGCGATATAAATTACAAGAAACTGTGACGCGATCGCCCTCTAATTTCACCAAACCCATACTATTCAATTTATAAGCCAGCACGGGTTTTAATTTAATGCTACTTTCACTTTCAATCACTTCTTGAAAAGCGCCAGCCAGTTCCGGATCTTTTTGTAAAGTTGTCAGTTGGTCGCGCAGATGATCTTGATAAATTCCGCTTAAGGTCGGGGCTTCATTTAAAAGCCGATCTAAATTCATTTGCTGATGAGAAAGATGATATAAAGCCAATCGTACTAAATAAGGATGTCCCCCCACCATCGCCATCAACCGCTTGGCTTCGCTATTTTCCTCGGAACAGTCTCCCCAATTCAAATTATGGCGCCGGGACAGTTCGCCGACTTGTTGTAAATTAAATTCCGGTAATTTAATCGGTAAACCGACATTAAACGGGGATTGATTGATATTTAAAGGAATGTAAATTTCTGTGGAATGAACCACGACTAAACGCAGATTTCGCCAGATCGCCACTTGCTTTCCGTCTTCGTGCCAAGAGCGCAACAACGCAAAAAAGTCAGCCGCTACTTTCGAGTATTCAAAAATACAGTTAACCTCGTTCAAAGCTAAGACGAGGGGGCGATCGAGTTGTTCTAATAAATACCCTTGAAAATAGAGAGAGCAACTGACTTTACTGCCAATATCTTCATCCCAATAATCATTGAGTAAAGGCGGACGTTTTAACTGTAAAGAAATAGTGGCACAAAACCAGCGTAAAAATTTATCTAAATTTTCAAAAATTGATTCGTCAGCACGCTGAAAATCCAACCAAGCTTGGTAATAACCGATCTCAGCCGCTCGATTCATAATGCGCAGCAGCAGAGAACTTTTTCCCGTCCGGCGCGGCGCTCGAATCCGAATAACACTTCCTGGTTTTTCGAGGGCTTCAAATGCCAGTTTTTCGACCGGAGGACGGTCAATATACAGCTCGGAATCAATCGGTACCGGGCCGCTCGGAAATTCTAGGGACATGGTTTGAATCGGAGTATCTCGATGGTTCACTATCGGCTATCCTTGGCTCGACGAGAAATTCCCTACAGTTGAAATTCGTTTCTCAGCGCGATCCCCATGAATGATTAGCCAAAGCGCGCGGTCTTGTCGCTCTCGCGTATCGTCGTTCAAAGTCTCCCTGTAGACTCATCCAGAATTCAACCCTTGTTGCTCGACTCTCTTTAGATTACCGTTTTTTGAAAAAAGCGTTGAATCCCGCAGCACAGTGCTTGTAACCCTTTTGAGGGGTTTTAATCTCGACAGTGTTGTAGATGGCTCGCAGCTAGAAAACAAATATCGCTTAATGATTATTGTAATCGTTGCCGATGTTTTTTGCGATTTTCAGCCAGGCGATCGCCTTCCCCCTAATTCCATCTTAAATGGCACTTGGAGACTTTTGAGGATTGTTATGAGTTTTTTAACTTTTTTTAAAGAACCGACTGATTACAAACAAATTTCTCTATTGTTTTCATGGTTTTTTTATGTTTTTCTTATTGTCCCACAGCAGATTCTACGACTAATACTAATTCTAACTGTTACTTCTTTCCTTTCTAATTTTAGCAATTGGCGGCGATTTCTTGCCGATGCTTGGAAAAAGCCGACAAAATTTCAGGGGGAATGGCTTTGGGACGCATGGTTTTGACATCGACCCAAACCCACAAAACCTCAGCCGTAACGACGAGATCTTCTTCACCTTGTTTGCGAATTTCGTAGCGACGAATTGCCCGAGGGCCGCGCATCTTTTCCAGCCAGGTTGTAATCGCGAGGATATCCCCGGCGATCGCCGGACGGAGATAGTCAATTTCAATGCGACGCATCACGAATAAACCGCCGAGTTCTCGATAGCGATCGACCCTAAATCCGAGATGTTCTGAATGCTCGATTCCGGCTTGTTCTAAGTAATGCTGGTAACAAGCATTATTGACATGACCCAGCGCATCCATTTCATGATGACGGACGCGAATTGTGGTAATGAACTTTGACATGAGACGGGAGGCAAAAGTTAAAAGATGATTGGTTTAAATTGAGGGATGAAAATCAACCACTAGATTCGACGATTGCCGTATCTTTTTTGATTATATCATCTTTCAAGAATTACAGATTTATTCTCGTTCGGCGAGGACGTATTTTTCGATAAGGATGGCGATCGCCAATCCGACAAAATAGGCGAGAAAGTCCCACAGTTCAAAGTGCGAACCAAAGACAATTTCAGTTAAAAAAGAGTCATTTTGTGGGGTAAGTTTAAACAATTGGGCGAATTCAATGGCTACGGCGATCGCCCCGATCGCTCCGGCGCGCCAATAGCAAGAAATGCGCCAAAAGATACTCACCAAAAAGTACAAAAACGCAACGGCAACTACATCGCCGACATAAAACCGAAAAAACGTCCATCCCGGGCCGCGATAAACGAGGATCGCTTTTCCGAGTAAGATGCTAATCACAGAAGGCCAAATAAAACGTTTGTTAATTTTAGACAAGGTTGGAGTGAATCAATTGCATAAAAATAGATAAATGAGGGACATTTTTGGTCGAGTTAGGTAGGGTTTACAAATCCCGACCTTATTTATCTATAGTAGCGCGATCGCGTCAAGCGCTGTAAGGTTTGTTCCATAACTGCAGTGGTTTGTCCGGATACCGTAAACACCAAAGCTTCGCGATAAACGCGACCTGCGGCATGATGGTTAGAATTGGCAGCCCCACTGGACACGGTGACCGCCGCATGAGCGCAACGATTGGCCAATTCGATCGCCCACGCTCGCAATTCCAACGCTTGAGTATACCATGCATTTAACTCACTACTTTCTCGCTTGTCTATAGCCTTAAAAATAGCCGAACGACATTGCCTTAGTTCGCGATCGAAGATCTCGAAAGCTTGGCGAATAAATGTCAATTGTTTTTGATGAATAGCCGCTTCAATAATATCGAGGGCAGCGCGGGTACATCCGAGGGCAAAAAAACTCGCATTTAAAACATTTTTTTGGTCTTGTTCGTGAATCCAACCCGGAGGACGAATGACGACAATGCGATCCTGAGTCAGGAACCAAGATTCGAGTTGAGCACTGACAGTTTGACTCGATTGCATCGCCGCTAAAGACATTGGCGGCGTAAATAAAATTCGCCCTAATTTCCACGATGAATTAGAAGCGCGATCGCCTTCTTGATAGCTTTCACTAAAGGGAACGATCCCGTAAACGGCGCGTCCGTCGGGTAATTGAGCGCCTAAAATAAACTCTTCAAAAATACCGAATCCAGTGACCCAAGGAACTTGACCGTCAATTTGATAACCACCATTGACGGGCCATGCTTTGACCATCGGTTCCCCGGAACGGCGTAGTTGTGAAAAGGCGATCCCGAGCAACCGATCGCCCGTTGCTAAACGATCGAGATATTCTTGTTTTAGCCCTCGATTTTTGCTGCTGGCGAGCATAGCACTCGCGCTTTGATGTTGGGTTTGTAGAAAGGCTAAAGCGCCCGAATATCGAGCCACCATTTCCTTAAAACGATGGGCGATCGTTTCTTGAGAACTGCTGGAATTGTGGGTAACTTTTAAAGCCAGCAAGGCGCGATCGCCTAACCCGAGAAGGGCTTGATACAGGGCGAGCATATCGCGATCGATCGCCTCCGCTTTAGGGGCGACTTCTGCTCGTAAATAAGACTCGGCTTGCTCTAGCAACTGTTGCTGAGAAGTCATGAACCGTTAACTACTTCCTCAGATTTTCTCAGAGATTGAATGGATCGCTAAACTTGCTACAATTGATTATAATTGAATCGAAAACTGGTGCCTCTGTTCCGAGACGATCGCCATCGGGATATTATTTTGGCAATCGCGCAATTCACCCCTTGAAAATATCGATCGAAATTGACAGAATTAATGAATAAACGCTCGAATCATCAAATAATAAATTAGTTTTCTGCTAACTCCTGAGTTTAACTTATTCTTTTCTATCATATCATGCTCTTTTCAATGCGACAGATTCTTATTTTACTGTTTTTCTGTATTTTACTGCTCGCTGGATTGGCGATCGCCCCGGCTTCTGCAGATGTTTCCGGGCAAGTTTCTCGGTTAGAAGCGGAAGTCTTCAACCTGCGATCGCAAGTCAACCGCCTGGAAAGCCAAGTTTATCGACTAGAAAATCAATTTTCTGCGGACAATCGAATAACAGAATCTAGAAGAACATCTCCATCTTTTCCCGAAAATATCGATCGACAAACAAATAACAATCCCGAACTAGAACGACAGTTCGATCGCCTCGCAACTTTAGTTATAGAAATCAATCAACGACTCAAACAACTAGAAGTAAAAGTTTCAAAGCTTGAATCCGATCTCAATTAGCGATCGAGATCGTTTCGAGGGGTTGGCTCGCAACATTTTTGTTACTGCGATCGAACTCAGACGCATTGTTAATTTATAACTAATGCATTGATGACGGTAAAAACATAAAATTATTGCCTTTTGTATCCATCCTCAATCGATTGTAAAATTGATAGGTTGTAGGGATACGGCATTGCCGTGTCTTTACAAGAATGTAGCTACTTTCCCGGGTCGATCGCAGATTAAACTGATTTAAGACGGCTATAGAGAATGAGGGACTGCTACAGTAGAAAATTACAGATGATTTTTTACATTTGGCGGTTCAAAGTTATAAACTTCTTCGATTAACTGGATCCAACCTGCTGCTAAAGATGTTAAAATACGATCGCCCTTGTTTGGACTGGCTGCAGTTGCGTCGCCAATGACACCACTATGGCTGAGGCGATCGCTCATCCAGGCAAAGGTTAACGTTCCTTTCGTCGCCAATAAACTCCCTTCCGGACGGTTTGGGGGATATTCACAAACAGCTTTATCCATTTGTACGAACTCCGGCAAAATTGATAGCATCAAGCTCGTTTCTGCATCTCCGGCGTGCATGGCATACTGACGCTCTGTTTCACTCATCAATTGTTTGCTGAGATTGGGAACGCGCCAAGTAAAAATGGGGAAAACACTAAAATCTTCATATTTTGCGGTTAAATCTTGGGCGGCAATTTCGAGAATTTGCGGTTGTCCGCCATGAGAATTCATCAAAATGAGTTTGCGAAATCCGGCGCGATACAAACTTTCGCCAATTTCGAGTAAAATAGAGATGAGTGTATTGGCGCTGAGGCTAATCGTTCCGGGAAAATTTCCATGCTCGTTGGATTTTCCATAAGCTAAATTTGGTAAAGCATAAGCGGGAATTTCGGGGGATAATTGTTCTAAGGCTTTGCCTAAAACGGCGACGCTAATAGCGCTATCGACAACTAAGGGTAAATGATAGCCGTGTTGTTCGATCGCCCCCATGGGTTGAATGATGACTGTATTGGCTTTATCCGGTAAGGCGTCAACTTCAGCCCAGGTTAAATAGGGGAAAAAGCGGTGAGGGGGAATAAATTCGCGCATGAAGATAAGGTAAAATTAAGGAGTAATTTTATAAAATCTCTTTAATTCATTTCAAGCCCATTCAATCTCAAATCTCAAATCTCAAAGATGGAAAATACGACCAATTTAGACATCGTGATGGGAGCGATCGCGATCGCCATTGTTTTTGGGTCATTGTTGATGTTATTTACGGGAGTTAGAGCGATGGGCGATCGCGAAAAGTAAAGCCAGGAGAGGGGCGATCGAAAGCGATCGCCGCCCTGAGTTGATGGGAGTCAGAGATATTTTTGCAACAATAATTGCAACCGTTCGCGAACTGCGGGACTAATGCGATCCAAAGGGGTTAAAATCGCATATTTGAGAGCCTCGTGCGCTTCCGATTCGGGGGGATTTTCGCTCAAACGGCGCACGGTTTCGCGGATGACTTTTTGGGCGTTAATTGCGTTAGCTTTTAAGTTAGCAATCACCATTTCGACGGAAACGCTATCGTGCTCTAAATGCCAACAATCGTAATCGGTGACTAATGCTAAAGTGGCATAGGCGATTTCCGCTTCGCGGGCGAGTTTGGCTTCGGGTAAGTTAGTCATCCCGATGACCGAGGCGCCCCAACTGCGATAGAGATGGGATTCGGCGCGGGTGGAAAAGGCGGGGCCTTCCATGCAAACGTAAGTTCCGCCGCGATGGAGTTCGACTTCGGGCAAATTCAAGCTTTCGACAGCATTGGCGAGTATTCGGGCTAAAGCGGTGCAAACGGGGTCTGCAAAGCTGATATGGGCGACTATTCCATCGCCGAAGAACGTGGAGGGACGCGATCGCGTGCGATCGATAAATTGATCGACGACGACCATATCTAAGGGCTTTACAGTTTCTTTAAGAGAACCGACCGCCGAAGCGGAAATCAAGTATTTGACGCCGAGTTGCTTCATGGCGTAGATATTCGCCCGAAACGGCAGTTCTGAGGGTAATAAGGTGTGATCCCGACCGTGACGGGCTAAAAAAGCGACGCGGGTGCCGTCTAAGGTGCCTAAAACGATCGCGTCGGAGGGGGCGCCGAAGGGGGTATCGATGCGGACCTCTTGGCGATCGCCAAGGGCCTCCATTTCATACAGCCCACTGCCGCCAATGATGCCAATCGTTGCTTGTGCCATGAGTTTTGCTGTCCTTATTGCCGATCGTCGATCGCAGAAATGCCCAGCTATTTTACCTGGAACAACCCGCCTTTTTAAAGGGAAAAAAGGGTGTCAATGACCGATGTCACTCGATTTGCACTCAACGGTCACAGGAGAAGAGCGGTTTCGATCGCCTCGGAGACTTTACCAAAACTTTATGATTAAAAAGACAGAGAATTGCTCTTCGATCTTCAAACGCGAACCATCATGGGTGCTAAAACTAACGTCCCGAAACTGTCCCTAGAGCAAGTGATCGACCGGATCTTCGCCCTTCGTCAGATCACTCGGCTCGACCAGCAAATCTTGATGTCTACGGTGTTGTCAAAAGAGTCTTTAAGCGAACGAGAACATTCCCAAATCGATCGCATTTTTGAGGCGGTTCAACGGGGAGCGATCCGGGTGGTTTGAGCGCCATAATTCTAACCTCGATCGTGCCAGAGATCCCCCGACCTTATCGATTAAAACTGTAATGAATTATCCCAACCGCCGAACCCGAGCGATCGCAACCGATCGCCCGGGTTGCTGTTTTAGGGACGAGTGGGGAAGCACTCACGCCGCTTGCAGCAGCCAAAACCCACTGTAAGTCCGGCCCGTGTCGTCGGGTTGGACGAGGAGAAAATGCAGACCCCCCGCCGCCTGCTTGCGTTGCTCGAATCGTCGGGCGGCGGCGATCGCCTCCGGGTCGTCAAAAGTCGCCAAAATGGTGCGATCGTTCAATCCCGCTTCCAACACCAACCCGCCGAACTCGCCACCGCGATAGTCGATCGCCACCGGACCGGCCCCTTGCAACCAGCGCGCCAGTTGCATCGAAGCTTTCCCGCCATCGATCGCCACCCCGGGAACCGTCACCGTCGAGGACAAGCCCAAATGAATTGGTTTGAGCAAGTCGGGCATCTCGACAATCGGGATCGGGAGATCGGCAAAGGTATCGACGAGATCTCCCGCCTCGATACTGGCAAAACGCCAACCGTCACCCCACAACTTTTCCGGTAATGGAAGCGGCGGCGGGCGATCGACGGCCAACGGATCGTACTCTTCCCCGGTATAGTTTGCTTCTTGGGGGTACTCCCGGGCGAGTAACAACAGCAATCGCTTTAACGCATAGGTGCGTCGGGTCGCTTCGATCGCCATTCCGAGCTGTTTTGCCGCTTCGCCAATCAATCCGAGACATTGAGGACGAAACACCTGCACCGTTGTAGCGAGTTGACCCTCACCAAATTGTTGAAATTGTCGGGCGACCCATTGCGGATTCGCTTGGGACTGTAGACAACGCTGTCTGTAGGTCAAGCTGCCATCGGCTTCACACAAAAGTAGTTCCCAGATCGGTTCTCCCCGTTCAGTTTTAAGGGGGCGTCGGTAAAAATCGGCTTGCCAAACAGACATGGTAGAGTTTTGGATTTTAGATTTTAGATCGTAGATTTTAGATCGTAGATTATATCTTAGTTTTTAATTGGATAAATAACAAAATTGCTCGTTTTGGATTTTATACCACGCCGATTCAAAAATAATGAGAGAGATCGAGGGGAGGGACACGGCACTGCCGTGTCCTTACAGGTATTCCATCTCCATCGAGGGTTTAGAAAAAGGAGATTAGACTTTAGATTTTTAGACTTTAGATTTTAGATTTAAACTTAAATTTCAAATTAGATTTAAACTTAAATTTTAAATGAATTTATAATGAGATCGAGAACAAAGTCGCCCGATTGGGGATGGGGACGGGGGCGATCGCCGGACAATTGCACAGGTTCGTCACGGATTAATCACGATCTGGCAACGGATGGCTACGCCCGAGACTGCGTAACCAAATCATCGAAGCCGATCGATCTTCCCATTGACCTTTTTTAAGGTGAATGGCCGCTTTTTCTGATTCTCCATTTTCTCCAATCACTTCGATCGCCGCGCCGTCGTTTTCCAGCAGGGAATCATCGCAGGGATGGCCGACTAATTCAGACAAAGACTTATTTAACATCCGCGCCGAGATGGGATTGGCAAATTGAATCATTCCCCCTGGATCGACGACTAAAACGCCGTCATCGATCTGACTGGTAAGGGTTTCGAGCTTATTGCGAGTCTGTTTGAGGGCGATCGCCTGTTGTTGCAATTGGATGTGAGTTTTAACGCGGGCGAGAAGTTCGACGGTTCTAAACGGTTTCCTCAGATAATCGGCAGCCCCTTTTTTAAAGGCAGTCAGCAAATGATCTTCATCTTCACTTGCCGATAAAAATAAAATCGGAATATCTTGATAGTTCGGATCGGCTTTAATTTTTTCGCAGATTTCCAATCCATCCATATCCGGCATGAATAAATCGAGAAGAATTAAATCCGGTTTAATCGCTTCGAGACGTTCAAAGGTCGCGCGACCACTGAGGGCATAAGTAATAGAATAGCCGTGCATTTCCAAAGCGATCGCCAACACTTGGATATTGTCGATGCGATCGTCTACAATTAACAACGTAGGGGTTTGATTGTCGGGGTAAGAAATTTCCATAGGATCTATCCATGCCTGGATTAATATTTGGGTCGATTGTTCTAGAGATCGAGATCGTCAAATCGTAGATTTATCGTGGTCGATAGATTGCCCGGGTGCTTACGGAGAGCGCCGAATCCATCAACGATCGAGCAATTTTTCTAACTGCTTTTTAACTTGAGGGAAAGCGGCGAGAGTCTTCGGCAGATTGACTAAATCAAAGCCAGTAATTTGCTCGCTGAGGGTGGAGACGTAAGCTTGCAGTTGAGGGCATTCATATTCACTGGCCCAGCGTTGCAGTTTAGCCGTAAAAACGCGCACGCGATCGAGAGCGAGGGTACGGTGGAGACTTTGCCAGACCTGTTCCTCCTCTTGTTGCAACAGGGTTAAGAGTTCGGGTAATTTACGCAGAGCTTCCTCGGATAGGGCGATCGCCGCCTCGGGAATCGGGAGAGACTCACTAGGGAGGGCGGTTTGTTGACCGAAAAGACGCTGCAATTCCCGAGTAATCTCCGTGCGGCTGACGGGTTTGCGTAAGAAACCTTGAGTTAACGGTTGTAACTCTTGGAGATCCTTTTCTTGAATCGACGCGGTAACCATAACCACGGGAATATCCCGGGTACGTTCGTCTTGTTTGAGGGTTTTGAGTACGGTTTTGCCCCCAGGGGGAGGCATAACTAAATCGAGAAAAATCAGATCGGGGTGGTGCGATCGGGCGATTTCGAGAGCCGTGGTACCGTTTTGAGCCGTCAAAATCTGATGGGGACTATCCTCTAAATAAGCACAGAGCAGTTCGCAGTTAGATTCGACATCATCGACGATCAAAATCGAGAGAGGGGGCAACTCTTTGAGAGAAATAGGTTCGACGGGTTTCGAGGCGACGATCGCATTTTCGGGCAGTACCCGAAGATGGGGAAAGCGCAAGGTAAAAGTGGAACCTTTGTTAACTTCACTGTCCACGGAAATCTGACCTCCCATCATTTCGGTCAAGCGGCGTGTAATCGTCAAACCCAAACCCGTCCCGCCATATTTGCGATTGGAATTGCCGCGAACCTGCTGGAACGGATCGAAAATAATTGTTTGTTCTTCTGGGGACAGTCCGATCCCGGTATCGGCGATCGTAATTTCCAAACCAAACTGCTCGTCGCGATCGCCTCCATTGTCCTCGATCCGGGCGGGTTCGTCGGGTTCGTTCTCCGCTTCGAGAACGGGATAGTCCCGAACGCCGATCTCAATTTTGCCTTCCTCCGTAAATTTAACCGCATTCCCCAACAAATTAAACAGAATTTGCCGCAATCGGATTTCGTCAATAGAAATCTGTCGGGGAAGACTATCGGCAATATTTAAAATTACTGCCAGTCCTTTTTGTGCAGCCCGTTGGGCAAAAATTTGCTTGATATCTTCGAGGAGGTGGTGCAGGTTAACAGGTTCGTAAAGCAGTTTCAGTTGACCTGCCTCGACTTTCGACAGATCGAGAATATCGTCGATCAAGGTCAGCAACATCCGCCCGTTGGATTGAATTAATTGGAGATAACTTTTGCCTTGCGGGTCTTGCAGCAACACGTGCAGCAAGTCCGAAAACCCCAAGATCGCATTCATGGGAGTGCGGATCTCGTGGCTCATATTGGCGAGAAATTCACTTTTAGCGCGGCTGGCGGCTTGAGCTTGTTGGCTGGCTTCTTCCAGGGCTAAATTTTGGTGGGCTAATGTTTGCTGGCGTTGTCGGGCTTCTTGTAGTAGTTGGGCGTGGGCGATCGCGATCCCGACTTGAGCGGCGACAGCTTCGAGCATCTCGATTTCCGGTTCGGTCCAGTGGCGCCGGGTTTTGCAATGGTGTAAGGAGATCGCCCCATTGGTTTGGTTCTGGTAGGACGTGCGAATGGCGAGCATCGAGACGATCGCCAGTTGCTGGTAAAGAGCGAGCTGAGGCGCGAACAGGGGATCGTCGGCGATCGCGTCGCAGGCGATCGCGCGATCGCGAAGCGACGCCTCCGGCGTATCGCGAGCGAGTAAAGTTTCAAAAGGGGGATTGCCGAAGGTGGGAAACGAGATGCCGCGTGCGGAAGGAACCTCGCCGTTGAGATACTCGGCGACAATCGGGAGCGCCTCTGTAAGGTCTTCGTCGGTCCCGTCGCCCCGATAAACGTGCAGCACGCAGCGATCGACCTGGAACGTTTGACCGATCCACTTGACCGCCGTTTCAAAAATCTGTTGCGGGTCGAGACTCTTGCGAATCTCGTTACTAATTTGTTGAACCAGTCGTTCTCGTTGGATTTGCTGTTCGAGCAACTGTTCTGCTTCTTTGCGATCGCTGATATCGACCAAATAGCCGACACATTCTCGATCGCTCCCATCGCCATTCTCCATCAAGCGCATTTGAGCAAAAAACCAGCGATAGGAACCATCTGCAGCGCGCAGTCGATACTCGTGGGAATAGCTTCGATCGTCGCCGAGATACTTAAACCCGGCGAGAATGCGATCGCGATCGTCCGGATGGATATGCTCGATCCAAAACTCCGCCGTTTCCACAAACGCTCGGGCCGAGTACCCCAACACCTGCTCCACATTCTCGCTAATAAACTTAATCGGATAATTCGGTTCCGGTTCGCAACTCAACAAAATCGTCTGGCTCGATCGCATCAAATCTTGCAAACGCTCTTGACTTTGGCGCAAAGCGGCTTGAGTTTGCTTGAGTTCGGTCACGTCCACCACCACCGCATTCACCGCCCGTCGTCCGTCCGCCAACTCCACAGGTAGATAACTGGCAATCCAATCGCGCATCAGTTCCGGTTCGGCGGGTGTCGTTCCCCTCACTTCCAAATTGCGGATCGGTTCGTTGCTCTCCAACACCTGCGCCAACAACGGTTCGACCGACGGCGCCAACTTCGGCAACAGTTCCCCAATCGTTTTCCCCAAATGATCCTCCGCAGACAGACCGTTAATCTGTGCCATCACCTCATTAATCCGCACGAATCGATAGTCAGAATCGATCAGCGCCAAGCCAATCGGCGAGGTTCCGTAGAGCATTTCTAGCTCTTCCGTCCGTTGTTCGAGGGCTTGCTGCACCCGCTTGATCTCGTCGATATTGACAAAATTGATCGCCAACCCGTCCCCATGACCGTCATCGCGCAAGTACGGGTAAATCCGCATTAATAAATTGGTGTGGGTCTGTTCTAAGTAAACCTCTCGTTCGATCGGACGCTCCGTTTCCAAAACCATTTGCAACAGGTCGATCAAGTCCGGACAATCGAGATTATGAGTAATGTGCTGAATCGGTCGGTCTACATCCGTCGCCACTAAATTCACTGCGGGGGTGGCGGCGGGAGTAAACTTACGAACGCGCAGGTGGCGGTCTAAAAAGATCACCCCAATTTCGCTACTGCGCAGTAAGTTGTCGATGTCGTTGGTCAGTTCGGTCAGTTCGCGAATTTTCGTCTGATACTCGGTATTAACTGTATATAGCTCTTCGTTAACCGAATGCAGTTCTTCATTGGTACTTTGTAGCTCTTCGTTCGAGGCCAGCAGTTCCTCGTTCGTCGCTTGCTGTTCTTCGTTGGTGGTTTCTAATTCTTCAATCGTCGCCTGCAAGTTTTCCCGGGTCTGTTGCAGTTCGTATTCTAAATCGACAATGCGTTGAGTCGCTTCCGCATCCTGTTGGAAAGTTTCAATCGGTCTGGGTAAGTTCGGACGATCTTCATTTTCGATCGCGAGCATGAAAAAATCATCCATGCGCGTGTCACCGCAATGGTAAGTGACTTCTAAGTTGACCGAGCGAATCACATCCCCCTGATTGAAGTGGATGCTACCGTAAAGCACGGGTTTGCGCTCTCGCTTGGCCCGATGGAGGGCGGTATCGATCGGGAGGCGCAGTTCGTCGGGAACTAAATCGGCAATCATCCGCGTCATCCCGCCTTCGGGAAATTCCATAATCTCTGCGGCGTCGGTGACCACGTGAAATAATTCCAAATTGTCATTGACGAGTAAGCAAGAACAATTGCGGCGTTTGGTGAAGGCGCTGAACGCACGGGTCAAAATCGGGTCGAATTGATGGGTACTGCGCCGTCCTGCAATCGGAGGGCGAGGGGTGAGGGGGACGGTATATTCTAAATTTTGCGTGAGAATGGGTAAACGCACGTTGCGCCGTTTTTGATAAATTTTATATCTTTCATACAGGGGACTGAATTCTTCTAATAAGTCTCCCGGAGTTTCGGCAGCGCCTAGAAATAAAACCCCCTTGTGCATCAGCGAAAAGTGCAACATTCGCATGACGTGCTGTTGCAAAGTCGGCTGCATGTAGATGAGGACATTGCGGCAACTAATCAGGTGCATTCGCGTAAATCCGGCATTTTTCGCCAAGTTGTGGGGGGCGAAAATGATGTTTTCGCGCAGGCTGCGGGTAATGTGGAAATGGCGATCGCGGAAGGTAAAATATTTTTCCAGTCGTTGGCGGGACAAGTCGATGGCAATACTTTCGGGATAAACCCCTTCGGCGGCTTTCGCCAAGGCGGTACTGTCGATATCGGTGGCAAAGATTTTGACGCTGAGATGTTTTCCCAAACGGGCGATCGCTTCGTCGAGGACGATCGCCATCGAATAGGCTTCTTCCCCAGTCGCACAGGCAGTCACCCACACCCGCAATTGTTGCCCGTTCTCCAGGGCTCCGACCAGTTCCGGTAAAACTTCTTCTTCGAGATATTCCCACGCTTCCGGATCGCGGAAAAACCGGGTCACGCCAATCATTAAGTCGTCTCGTAACAGTCCCCGTTCTTCCTCGGAAATTCTCAAATAATCAATATATTCGTCGAGTAAGTTGTAGCCACTCAACGAACATCGGCGGTAAATTCGGCGGCTGAGGGTGTTGGTTTTGTAGTAAGAAAAGTCCAGTTTTTCATATTGGTTGAGAATTTGAACGATCGCCCGCAGTTTATCCGATTCGATTTCCGGGAGGAGGGTGTCCGGTTGGGCCGTCCCGGAATGTTTCATAGTAATAATTTCGTAGATGGTTTGGGCGATCTCTTGAGGCGGTAAGACGCGATCGACGATCCCCGTGGCGATCGCACTTTGAGGCATTCCATCGAATTCTGCGGTGGTCGGCGACTGCACGAAGGTCAATCCCCCCGCTTCGCTAATACTCTGTAGCCCCCGGCTACCGTCGCTTCCCGTTCCCGATAAGACGACCCCCATAGCGCGATCGCCTCGATCTTTGGCCAAGGAATCTAAAAAAATATCGATGGGAAAGTTTGGTTGCTGCCGGGGAAACTCATTTTGCTCGATTAATTTTAAGGTTCCATCTTCGATAACTAAATTGTTTCTTGGGGTAATTAAATAAACAATATTTGGTTCGACTTTCATCCCATCTTGCACGCGCTTGACAATCATGCGCGTGCGCCGTTCTAATAATTCCTTCATCAAACTTTTGAAGTCTGGAGATAGGTGTTGCACGACGACAAAAGCCGCCCCACTTTCGGCAGGCATGTGGTCGAAAAACTCTTCCACGGCTCGCAACCCACCTGCGGAGGCTCCCACACCAATGACAAAGCAATGATTTTCAGCCGCTTCAGACATCTGCTTTACCCCTCAGATTCTCTATTTAGTGATAACTTTTTTGATTTGTAACTGGGAGATTATTGTTTAATTATATATTTTTTATCTCAAACATCAAGGCGATTCGGTTCCCCTCAAAACCCGATCGACAATTAATGAGATATTGAGGAATTCAACTGTTTTCGCCATCGATCGATTTACCAAAAATTATTTTTGATTTGTATAAAGGCGACGAAATGCTTTTTTGCGCGGCTTGTCCGATCGCCAAATCTAAATAATTCTCTTCGGTTTCCAGCTATGAAAATTCCAAATTTTAATCATTTCCCTTTTTCAGGCAATGACAGACGGGCAACCTAACCCTCATGCAAAAAGGGATGTATTGATGGGCTCGATTAAGAACTAGACGATCGCAGAACTTCGATCGCCACTCCCAAACGACGAAAACAACGATCGAACGCCAAAATTGAAAACGACCGAATCGAAACTACGCATCGGTGCTAAACCCGCCGTTCGCGAAGTCGCTCCCTTGGACGATCGCCGCTTACAAAAATCGCCGATCGCCCGAACCGAATCCCCCTCACGATCGCGATCGCGCCCGGGACTCTCGATCGGCTTGCTAAACCAATTTAACTGTGGCGATCTTGCGGATAAAGGGGGAGCACGATCGCAAATTCGGTTCCTTCTCCCGAGGTGCTGTGACATTCCAAGCGCCCTTGGTGTTGGTTGACGATCGTCGAATAGGCGACCGATAAACCCATTCCGGTCCCTTTTCCCACGGGTTTGGTAGTGAAGAACGGATCGAAGACGCGATCGCGCACCTGCGGGGGAATTCCCAAGCCATTATCGCGAATGCGGATTCGAGCGTAAGCGCAGCGATCGCCGCCATTGCCGATCGTCCCGGTCGCCATCGTAATCTGAGGGATCCACGATTCGCTCTCCCCGCTTGCTTCCGGCGACGGGCGATCGCGCGATCGCCGCTCCCACGCCTCCTCTAACGCATCGATCGCGTTCGACAAAATATTGACAAAGACCTGATTGATCTCACTGCCGTAACATTCCACCCGAGGCAATTCGCCGTATGCTTTCACCACCTCGATCGCTCGGCGGCGATCGCCCCCTTGCAAGCGATGTTGCAACACCAGCAAAGCGCCGTCGAGTCCTTCGTGCAGGTCCACCTTCTTATATTCCGCCTCGTCCAGTCGCGAGAATTGCCGCAACGATTTAACGATCTTGCCAATGCGATCGGCGCCACTTCGCATCGATTGCAACAAGCGGGGGAAATCCTCGCGCACGAACGCCAAATCCATATCCGCGATCCAATCGCGAATCAACGCCGGAGGTTCCGGATAAGTCGATTCGTAAAGGGCGAGCAATTCGAGTAATTCTTGAGCGTACTCGTTCGCCGCCATCGCATTGCTGTAAATAAACCCGACGGGATTGTTAATTTCGTGGGCGACCCCCGCCACCAGTTGACCCAAGCCCGCCATTTTTTCGTGATGGACGAGCTGAGTTTGGGCGAGTTTGAGTTCTTGCATCGCCAATTCCAGTTGTTGGGCCTTTTCCCGGGCGATCGCCTCGGAATAGCGCAGGGCCGCTTCCGCTTCCTTGCGTTTGGTAATATCGAAAATTGCCCCATCCAACCACTGGAGCTCTCCAGAGGGCGCAAAACTTCCCTGACCCTTCTCGGAAACCCAGCGAATCGTCCCGTCGGCAGTGATAATGCGATATTCGAGCAAGTAGGGAACGCGATGGGAAATGGCGTTGTGGACATCCCGTTCGACCCAATCGCGATCGTCCGGATGGATGAGACTGGTAAACGATCGCTGCTGGTTGTCGATAAAATCGGCGGCGGGATAACCGCAAATCTGCTCGATCTCGCCACTGATAAACTCCATCGTCCATTGGCGATCGCACGCACAGCGATAGACCGCCCCGGGGATGTTCGCCACCAGGGTTCTAAACTGTTCTTCGCTGGCGCGTAGGGCTTCTTGGGCGTGCTGGCGATCGCTCACGTCGCGAAAACTCCACACCCGACCGACAATTTCATCCCCGACCCGACAGGGATGGGAATAACGCTCGATCGTGCGGCCATCTTTCAAGGTGAGGATGTCAAAGGTTTCCGCCTCCGGGGTTTTCAGATGCGCCGTATTTTGTAAAAAGCCATCGCGATCGCCCAATTGGGCCAATACCAGCGCCAACACTGCCGATTCGTCCTCGCGATCGAATGCCATGTCCGGCGGGCAGCACATTTCGACTAACTTGCGATTCCAATTGGTGAGGTTTCCCTGACTGTCTACCGCTAAAATCCCGTCGGCGGTGGATTCAAAGGTAGCCCGCAGCAATCCCATCGAGTTTTCGAGGGAGGATTGGGCCAAGTAACGGGCGGTAATGTCGTTGAGAATCCCCGCCGTTCCTAAAATCGAGCCGTCGGGCGCGCAGTACAATTGGGCGTGAACTTCGCACCAGCGCACCTGACCTTGGTTCGTGAGCCATCGAACTTGATAGCGGCTGGAGGCTTCGGTTCGTGCGAATAATTCTTTTAATTTGCGTTCGTGGCGATCGCGATCGTCGGGATGGACGAACTGCCCCGAAGGTTTTCCCACGCTCTCTTCCAGGCTAAATCCGGTCAGTTGTTCCCACGCGGGATTGAGGAAGGTCCAATTCAATTCGCAATCGGTTTGAAAGATTCCTTCTCGGACATGTTGGACGAGCGATCGATATTGCGCTTCGCTTTGTTTGAGATTTTCGAGAATCTGCTTGCGTTCGATCGCGTAGCGCAACGATTGCGCTAAGATCGGTCCGTTCACCTGATTTTTTTCTAATAAATCTTGTGCGCCCAAGCGTACTGCCTCTAGAGCCAACTCGCGATCGTCGAGACCCGTCAATACGACGATCGGCAGGTGAGACGCCGAGGACAGCGCTTTGTGAATGGTCTCTAATCCTTGGGTATCCGGGAGGTGAAGGTCGAGTAAAATCGCGTCGAATCGGTTTCGATTTAACGAGGCGATCGCCTGTTTCCAAGTAGGAACCCAACCCAACTCCAGATTTGCTCCTCTCGAATTCTCCACGCTCTCTCGAACTAACTCGGCGTAGAGTGGGTCATCTTCTACTAATAAAACATTGAGCTTTGAATTATTCATCGCGATCGCCGATTGACTTTATCCCCATACCGCTCTATTCAAGCACCGTTCGCGCTCGTCGATACTCAAACTTAATCTCAATATTATAAGCGTTACTCTCCGGTCACACCCAAGATTTCACCTTCAGCACGCCTGGTATTCAAGAGGCGATCGATCCCCTGCATTTCCTTCGCTCATTTCGTTACCAGCCCCTCGATCGCCAAGGTCGAAAATGCCTCGGCATCCTGCGGTTCTCTCCGATTTAACTTTTCTTTTCTTCCCTCGCCTTTTCCCAAGTCTCTCCGAAGGGCAATCTTGTATTTTTCAATAAATAACGATTTATTATTATTGACATATTTGAGATCGATGGGTTCTGCTCGACGGTAAGCCACGACGCTCGAAATATCGATTGTTTGGGCAAAAAGTAACTCCTACGAGCCGCAGGCTCTCTTTTTATAGCACGCTTGGGTCTGTCGATCTTCCGGAGAGTTGGCGAGTCACTTTAATATTTTATTGTTAAAAGAGCGGATCGAATTTCAAGACGATTTCGGTATAGATTTTTAAAATTTTGCGATACTTCAATTATTAAGAATACTTTTGGTTTGTTTTTATCGATAAAAAAATAGCTTTTAACTCTCTAATAATTTAATTTATTTTGAATTTTGTATTGTCCGCAAATTGAGGTTTTATATCTTTGACATTTTAAGTTCCGACTCTCTGGTTGAACTTCAAAGCTATTATTTCTAATCTTTAAGACGGGAACTATAGGTTTGATTAAAACAAGATTTTCTCTCAAAGAAAAACACGATTTCACTCTCGTAAATTCCCATCAATTTTTATTACGACTCTGACGAGGGCGAAAAGTTTCCCGAAGAAATGAGGATTTTATCCAGGCGATCGCCGCCCTCCACAAAAGGGGTAAAATATCCGTAAAAATGAATGGCAACATTCTCGGGAGGACGGATGAAGCAGGAAACTCTCAAGGGCGAATCTTGGGAAAGCAGCACCGTGTCCGTTGGGGTCGGTGTCTGGAGGATGTCACAATAATCTGTGGTAAGAATCTGTGGTAAGGCATTTAGAGGATCGTTAATAGATTGATGGATATCATGCAGTTTTTCCAGCACAGTGCTGGTAAATGGTTTTCCCAACGAACGAGTCAAAATTTAACCGGGGAGCAGTCCGTTGCGGGGAGCAGCGATTTGTGGATCGACGCCCTCGATCGCGACGACCCCCAAGTGATTGCCTTGTGCGAGCAGTATCGCGTCGATCCGACCCTGGCAGTTTGCGGTTTGCAGGTACGCTGGGAAGGAATGCCCGTGCTGCACGAGAAAAAACAATCCGGTTCGACCGTATTAGTGGCGTTGGGGGAAGGGGACGCGCCCAAAAGCGGCCAATTGCTGCACGGGATCGGGGCGACGCAAAGCCCTCCGCTTCCCGGACGTTACGCGATCGGCGCCGACGAAGCCCTCACCTTAATCGTAGAAACGGACCGCCTCTATGCAGAGGAACGCTTGTGGTTTGCCAGTGAAAATCTGCGTTTGCGAACCAGTATCGTTCGCGAAGCCGACGGGACTCATTCGGCCTGTTTTTGCAGCGAAATCCGCATGGGAGGGGTCAAACCCCCGGCGGAATCCGGGGAAGCGGCGCAATCGCGGGTCTGAAGGCGATCGCCTCCGGTGCTATTCCCATCCTACGGAGTCGCGATCGGTCGGGGAGGGAGGGGGCGAATCGTCTTCGAGGGGGGAGTCCGGGCGCGATCGCTCCGGAGCGATCGCATATCCGGCGACCGCCTTCAATTTGCTGTGAAAGTCGCTAATTTGAACCGTGGGAGTGAACTGGTGGATCGGGCTAGTCGTTCCTTCGCCAGGAGAGAGGTTGGGGCGATCGCCCTCGAACCATTGCTCCCAGGAGTGGCGATCGACCGACGCGAGGCGATGCTCCTGACCCTTTTGGAGTCCTTTCGCGAAGGTCGCCGCTTCGCGATCGCCTTCTCCAGTCGCCCCAGAAGTGGGCGTCGGCGGCGGATCGCGCCACAAATCGCCGAGCAAGTCGTCCTCGTCCTCGATCTCGGTCCATTGAAGCGAAGCGGGTACCGATGGCGGCTGTTGGGAGGGAGAAGAGGGGGAACCCGCGATCGCGGAGCGATCGGCGCCGGGAAAGTCCGACGCCTGGGACGGTCCCCACCAACTTTGAGGAAATTTAGAGCAAACCAAGCGCTCGAATTCGTGGTTGAAATGGTAAAACGGCTGGTGGCGGCGATTCCACGACGCGAGGATGTGGCCGATCGAAACCGCCTTGTAACGACCTTGATAGAGGGCTTCGATCGCCGCCAAGCGAACCCAATTGGCCGGATAGCGATCCAGCCATCGATCGACTAATTCTTGAACCTGATTGCCACCGAGATCGAAACTATAATGGATCAGCACTGCCGCAGCACAAGCGGCGGCTGAGTCTTTCGCCGCTTCCGTCATATTTAATCGCCTGCTGGCTTGCTCCAGCCCTGAGAGATTTTAGAGGGCGAATGCAAGGATTTGAAAGCCATCTCGCCTCTAGAATCTCCAACATCATACCGAAATTTGGAGGAATTGACATCAGGCCATTGCGCGACCTTGCTGCTCTGACTAGCTCGTAAACGCGGTCACCACGCGATCGCGCCCTTCCAACTTCGCCCGATAGAGCGCCGCATCTGCCGCCCGAATAATCGCCTCTCCCGTCTGTCCGTGTTCCGGGAAGCACGCCACCCCCACCGACAGCGAAATCGGATCGAGCAACTCCCGCCGATGTTCGACATTTAAAAACTTGACCCCCTCGCGGATCTCCTCGGCCCGGCGAATCGTATTTTCTAACGACGCTTCCGGGAAAATCAGGGTCAACTCTTCCCCGCCATAGCGACAGGCGATATCGGAATCGCGAATATTGCGTTTCAAAAAGCGCCCCAACTCGCGCAATACCGCATCCCCTGCCTCGTGTCCGAAAGTATCGTTAAACCGTTTGAAATGGTCTACATCGAGCATTAAAATCCCCAACGGCTGCCCGGCCCGCGAGGCCCGGTGGACTTCCCGTTCGAGGGATTCTTCTAAATAACGGCGGTTGAACAGGCCCGTGAGGGGGTCGCGAATACTTTCGTATTGGAGGGTTTCGCGCAATTTCAAATTCGCCAGAGCCAGGGCGATATGTTCGCAAACCGTGCGCGCCAACTTCTGTTTGGCTTCGCTCAAGGCTTCGAGCTGGGTGCTACTCAAGTGCAGCATCCCCCAGGTCATCCCCGTGGCCATCATCGGCACGCAAAGCGATCGCCCGTCCAGGGCTACCCGTCTCACATGAGAACAGAGCAGTCCCACATCTTTGCCGTCCACAACGTGAGATCGTCCCCGCCGTAACGCCCAGCACTCGTGGGGGACGAACAGGGATTCCCCTTGTTGAGCCGCGCCCCAATCCGCCACCAATTCCACTAAATTATTGGAATTGTTAATCGCAAAAATGCCGCCGGAACAGTCGGGAAACAACGGCTGTAAAAAACTCGGCAGCGCCTTGTAGGCTTCTTCGACCGTCAGACACGCTTGCAGGAAATCGCTCATTTCCCCGAGTAACGCCATCTCGCGGTTGCGTAATTCGAGTTGTTCCACCCAGCACTTGAGCTGACTGTTGGCTTGATGCAGTTGCTGTTCGGTTTGCTTGCGTTCGGTAATGTCCGACGCCGTACCGAGGATCTGCTTCGGTTTGCCATCTGCCGTGCGGGTGAAAATAATATCGCGGCTGTAAAACCAGTGCCAGTGACCGTTTTTATCTTCGATGCGATACTCGCGCTCCATAATTTCGCCGTCCGCCACCCGATCCAATTTGGCGAGTTGTTGGTGGAGTCGGGACAAATCGTCCGGGTGCATCACTTGTGCGAAAAACTCGACGCCCATGTTTTCAATGTCCTGGGGCGTATAGCCCAAAATTTCGGCAAATTCGCGGTTGGCGTAGGTATTGCGCCGTTCGAGGGTGTCGTAGATGTAGAGGAGGTTGGGGGTGGTTTCGGTAATTTTTTCGATAAAACGCTGTTTTTCTCGTAAGGCTTCTTCTGCTTCTTTGCGTTCGGTAATGTCGCGATTGCTCACGCGCAATCCCAGCCATTCCCCCTCACTGCTGTAAACGGGTTGGCAAATATGGGCGACCCAGCGCACCTGACCGTTGCGATGGACGATGCGGAAGTCGAAGGCGAAGATTTTGGGATTGACTAACTCGTCCTGCAAGGAGGTAACGACGGGATCGCGGTCTTCGGGATGTATCAGGGAATACAATAGTTGGCGATCGGAAAGGAACTCGGCGACGCTGTAGCCGGAAATGCGCTCGCACGAGGCGGACATGTAGACGAATTCGCCGTCGGGAGCGATCCAGTATTCCCAATCGTAGGTAAAGTTAGCCAGGGTGCGAAACCGTTCTTCGCTTTGGCGCAGGGCTTGTTCGGCGCTTTTGCGCTCGGTAATGTCGGTATAAATGCCGATCGCGCCGACGATTTGTCCGGCGGGGTTTTTGATGGCGTCGGCTCGTAAGGAAATCTGGCGCTGGCGCCCCGTGCGACTGTGCATTTCGACTTCGCCTTTCCAGGATTCGCCGCGAACCGTGGTGGAAAAGACTTCCCGGAAGCAATCGACATCGGCGAACAGGACGGCGGCACCTCCGGCAGCATTGAGGTCTTCGACGTTATATTCAAACAGTTCGATAAAGGCGCTGTTATGGTAGGTGGATTGTCCGTTGAGGTCGCTCATGGCGATCGCGTCGCTGGAACTTTCGACGGCTTTGCTAATGCGCAATAAGGTTTCTTCGGCGTGTTTGCGATCGTCGATATCGACGCAAGAGACGATCGCCCCGGCAAATTCGCCGTTCGGGGTCAGGCGCGGCACTCCGGTATGCAAAATCCAGCGATATTCGCCGCGCGCGCAAAACAGCCGATATTCGACCCGCCAGCTCTTGCGACCTTTGAGGGCGGCGAAAAAGCCATTTAAGGTGCGCTTGCGGTCTTCCGGGTGGAGGCATTCGATCCAACCTTTCCCGGCGGCTTCTGCGGGGGTCTGTCCGGTAAAGTCGAGCCAGGTTTTGTTGAAAAAGGTGCCGTTCCCGTCGGCGTCGGCGAGCCAGATCATCACCGGGGCATTATCGGCCATCAGCCGAAAACGCTGCTCGCTCTCGCGCAGGGCTTGTTCGGCGGCTTGACGCTCCTTGATGTCGCGTCCGACCGCTTGAAACTCGCGCACGAGACCGCGTTCGTCGAAAATCGCCCGTTTGCTCCACTGGAGGGCGCGCCGTTCTCCGTCGGGCAGGACGACGGGGTATTCGAGGACGATGCTGGGATGCTCGGGGGTGAGCTGTTGGAGGCGATCGCCCGCTTCGCTCAGGCTCTCTTCGGGGAGGGTGGCGAGGAAGTTGCTGCCGAGGGCTTGCGATCGCTCTTGTTGGAAGTAGCGACAGTAAGCGTCGTTGACGAAGGTCACGGTGCCGTCGGGTAAAAAGCGACAGACTAATTCGGTTTGATCTTCGACGATCGCCCGATAGCGCCACTCGCTTTCCCGTAGGGCTTGTTGTGCTTTTTGGCGGTCGGCGATTTCGCGCAGCAACTCTTCGTTGAGTTGCATCAGTTGGTCGGTGCGCTCTTCGATCCGTCGTTCGAGGTTTTCGTTGAGCTGTTTGAGGCTAGTTTCTTCGGCGCGACGGGCGATCGTGGCGGTGGCGATCGTGTACTTGCCGTTTGCTTCGCGGGTGGCGAGGGGCATTTTCGACCAGACGATCGGGATCGGGTCGCCGTCGGCGTCTTTCCAGGTGCTTTCCCAGGGGCGATCGCCGTTACCGACGAGCCAGTCGTGGAAGGCTTCGGCCCGTGCTTCCGACTCGAACAGGTCCGCCAGTCGTCGCTCGCGCAGGGCTTCGTCGGAGCTTCCCAAGCTCGCCTCGGTGTGAGGATCTACTTGCACGATCCGACCTCGGGGGTCGATGACGACGACGAGGGAGCGTTCGGCGACGGCTTTTGAGCTTCTTTCCCGTTGGATTTGCCGTTCGAGCTGTTGCTGTTGGCGGGCGCCTTCGCCCAGGTGTTGCTGTAAATCGTGCTGTCGGATGGCGATCGCCAGTTGCACGGCCAATTGTTCGGCCCACTCGATTTCCCAACTCTTCCAACGGCGAAGGCGGCGGGCGTACTGGACGACGAGCAATCCCCACGGTCGTTCGGGGGCGCTTCCTTGGAGATCGAGCGGGGCCAGGGGTTGAAGTTCCCCACGGGCGATCGGAAGGACGAGTTGGGCTTTAACGCCCAATTTTTGCAAGGGTTTGACGACTTCTTCCGGCAGTCCGCTACTGCTGAGATTGGCGATCGCCTGGCGCTCTCCTTTGGCGAAGGCTCCGATCCAATCGGCGATCTCGACCGCCGTCGAGGGGACGGTTCCCACGGATGGCACCCCCGGCGCCGTGGCTTCGCTTTCGATCGCCGGGGTGCCGTCGTCGAGGAAGCGACAGAGGATCGCGCGATCGCTGCCGAGGACTTCGCGCACTTCCCTCGCGATCGGGCCGAAAATTTCGCTGAGGGGGCGATTTTGATAGGTTTTGAGGGCAATTTGTTCTAACAGGCGATCGCTTCTGGCACTTCGGCGCCTGCGGGTTCGGCTCGCTCTCGACCCCGAATTCGATCTCGAAGCCCGCGACAGTTGACGATTTTCCGCACTCAGTTGACCCACTTTTTGCTGCAAAGTTTGAATGACGCCGTACAGGTCTACCGGATCGATCGCCCGCAATAAGCTCGCCTGGGTGACGATGCCGAGTAATTCGCCCTTCTCGTCACGACAAATCGCCCGTCGCACTCCCTGGCGTTGCATTTCCAGATGGGCGACCCACAAGGAATCGTCCGGTTTGACACAAACCACGGCTTCGCCGATGACTTCCCGGGCGGGAATGCCGATAAAATCCAAGTTTAACCCCCGAGCGCGCACGAGATCTCGTTTGCTGACGATGCCGAGGGGACGGCGAGACGATCGCCCCGGACTGGAGAGTTCGCACACGATCGCGCATTCGTGTTGGTGACGGGCGATCGCCTGTACGATGTCTTGCAAGGAACTGTTCGCACTCACGCAAATTCCTTGGGTGTCGATCGCCTCGACGACTCGCCGCAATTTGAGTAGGTCTACCGGATGCCAGCACGATTGCAAGCTTTGGGAACTCACCAGTCCGACGAGGCGATCGCGATCGTCTAGGACGGGTAAATAACCGACCCCATATCCTTTTAACAAGTTGACAATGGCGAATAGGTCGCTCAAGTTTGACTGACGAATGGTAATTAAATTGCGGTTCATGACCTCGCCTGCGGTCAATCGGTCGAGTTTGATTTCTCGCAAGAGACATTCGACGATCTCCCCTTCGCCAATCGATCCGACTAACCGATTATTTTCGACAACCAATACGCAACTCGCTCGCGCTTCGTTGAAGCCGTGGCGATCGAGGGGATTCGATTTTTGCCGTAAGGTACATAAGTTACTTTCCTGACTCATTAACGCCACGATTTTCTCTAAAGAAGTGCTGGCGGAAACGGTCACGGGATGACGGTCGATCGCCGCATCTAACAGATCGGAACAGACCGAGGAGTTCTGAAGGTACATAGCATGGTGGGACTCGCTTGAGTAGGGCACTCGGTGAATTGCAGGCCCGGTTGAATCTTCTGAGCCGTCGAAGGTCGTTTATCCGACGGATCTTAAAGCTGAAAATGATTTCCCCTTTTTTATATTACCGCGATCCCCCAGCCTTTTAAATAAATAAAAGTTTACTTTACTCGCGATCGCCTTCGTTCTCTTGAGTCGATCTCCACGGGCAGGGTCGTCAAAACCGTCGGGGATCTTCTTCAAGTTTATGTAAAAGAAATCTCCGAAGTTTAAAGAGTTGATAAACTGATTGCAAGCTTAGGTTTTGGCGTTTCCTCCTTCGGCGATCGCCTTCCCGATTGGCAGCCCCGTTCAAATCCCTTGCCCATAAAAGTTAACAAAAATTTAAGGATTTTCATCGCCGTTCGGGTCGGTGATTTTGAAGTCGGTCACCGTAATTTGTTCGCCCGTTCTCCCTCGTTTCTAGCTCGAAAAAGGGGCCCGTCGGGAGGGCATCCGGGGGACTTCCCGAGGCTGGCGATCGCCATTTCTTATATAAACCCTTGGCGACACCGAGGGAAAATCGATTCCCCTAGAGAGAGAAAAAAACAGAGGGTTGATTGAGAAGACGACCCACAATTTGTCCGACGCCGAGGCGATCGAGCGCAATTCATCTATATTCATATTGGCCTCATATTGGCCGACCCAGTGCGCTTCAAGACGGCTCTAACGGCGCACTCCTCCATCCACCGATCGCACCTCCGGGCTGGAAAAGGTCTCGCCACCACTGACCCAGTTAAAATCGCTAATCCTTAAAGTGAGGTTTCCGATCGCTCGCTCCGGGTTATAGCTCAGTGTTACACCATAAGTGCGACGACTGTACTCTATACGGTAATCCGTCCCGATCCGCTCTCCCGTATCCAAGTTAATCGACGTTTGCACCCCGAGGCGGAACGGACCGTAAATTTGCTGGACGATTCCAGCAGACAGTACCTTGGCATCCGCAATGCGATCGAACAAGAACGGCGATTCCCCATCTTGCCAAACGCGCGACAATCCCAAGTTAAACCCAGTATAGTCCAACCAAGGGCGAGAAAAATGACCGAACTGTCCCTGAATGCCGATCGTTCCTGTCAATGTATTTTGGGTATCGTCGTTGCTGTACGCGGTAGCGACTGCCGTCAAGCCGCCAAAGAGACTGACGTAGGGAACCACTGGAGCATTCGTATAACGTAGCCCTTGCGTTGGGGTCGCGGGCAAGCTATCACCTTTCCACAATAGCACCCCGCGACTGAGAGAGGCACTGGCTTGGTAGCGATTGAGGTCGATGCGGTTATTTTCCCGAATCGGTTCGAGCAATTCGAGGCGATCGCTGTCCGCTTCGATCGCCTGGGCACTGCCTTGATAGCTCAAATTAAACCCAGTTTTCCCCAAGGGAATCACCGGAGAGGTGACCACCACCCCGAGACTTTGCTGGACTGTTTGATAGCCCAACGACCCGTTAAAGAGGCGATCGCGGTAAGAATATTCCCCGGAGACGCGATAGCCGCCGAGTTGTTGCTGTAGGCGCAAACTGCCGCGAAAATTGTCATTTTCGTTGGGATCGAGGGGGTTTTCCTCGTCGCCGTTAAAGTCGAAATTGGTAAACACCGCCGATCCGGTCAAGGTCGTCGTCGGCGTCAAATTCCCCTGCAATTTCGCCTTGAGTCCGAAGAGGCGATCGAAGGTTCCGGTTCCTTCTTCGAGGGATCGCTGGAGGTAATATTGGGGGATTAAATTGAGGCGAAACGGGCCGGGAAGGGGCGGCGCCACGGTGCTTTCTACGTACAACCCGCCTCGGTCTTCGCGGTCGTAACCGAAGCGAATCAGAGACGGATCGCGATCGGAGCGATCGATAATCACCCGTTCGCGCACGATCGGGATCGAAACTTTTTGGTCGAACACCAAGCGGCCCCGTTTGGCGACGATTTCATCTTGTTCTGGAGACAGGCGCCGACCTCGGGCGTATTCCGCGCGAAATTCCAATTCTGGAGGGGAAAACGGATCGTTCGAGATCCGCACGTTGGTTCCTTCCCAGCCTTCATCGTTGAAATTGAGGCGTTCGGCTTCAAAGCGCAAGCGGTTGAGGGTTCCCCCGATCGCGGGCAAGCCAAATTGGCGCCCGCCTCCGGTTCCGACGAAGACGCCGCCCCCGGGTAACACCCGTTTGGGCGGTTGTCCGGCGCGCAGGCGATCGACCAGGGCGCGGTCTTGCAAGGCGGTGGACGTGACATCGGTGGGTAAGGGCGGACCGAAATCTTGGGCGGCGGAGGGGAAAAAGAGTTCCCCTCGGGCGACGTTGACTTCGCCGAGGTTACGAACGGTATCGTATTCGATGCGATCGCCGCGCAGCACTTGCGGCCCTTTAGTATAGATGGCGTCTCCTTCGGCGACGGCAATCCGGCTATCGAGATTCATTTGCAGCCAGTCGGACGCCAGGATCGCCCCGCGAAAGCGCATTAAAACCTCTCCTTCGGCGGTGACGACTCGGGCCTCGGTATCGTACTGTTGGCGGTTCGATCGCAGTTCCACGACCTGAGAGGGGATGACTTCCGCAGGCGGACTGGTCGGGGCGGGGTTCGCGACTTGTGGGGATTGACCGCTTTGCCGGGTATAGACCGATTCGAGGCTTCGGTAAAAATCACCGGGCGATCGGTGCGGGAGACTGTGGGGTTCTCCGGGAATTTTGCGCAGCACTTGCCCGATTTTGCTCGGATCCGGTGCTGGAATTTCGCGGCGGGGTTTTACGGTTTTACCCGGGTTGCGCGCCGTGGACGGAAGGGGACGGGGCGCGTCGAAAAATTCGGTTTCGACGATCGCCTCGGGCGGGGCGATCGCTCCGGGACGGACTGAAGCGGGATCTCCGGTACGGCGATCGTCCCTCGGTTGCGGGGATAAGTCGATTTCGAGAGGCGTCCCGAGCAAGGACGCATCGGTGAGCGGTTGAAACAATTCCGAGCCGATCGCCTCTACAGACGGCGATCCTGGGGAAGAAAGGGCGGGCGATCGCGGGGTGGATGAACAGCGATAGTCGAAGGTAATGACAATAGAGGGTGGTTCGGGCGGGAGAGCCGGATAAGGCATATTTCTGAATCAAACATCAAAGAACACACAGCCCGGACGTACCACGTTCCCCCTGGAGCCAGCGCGGGCGACCCGAAGGCCGCCCCGTTTTGACGCTTACCAAGGATACAGCCTTGCTTATTCTAAATCGCGTCGTTTCGGGTTGCGCGCCGGGTCTCCATTTAAAAAGCCAAATACGAATAAGACAACAAAGAAAGTGACCGTCAAATAAACGGCAATTTTTAGGGTGACCATTACAGGATCTCCAAAACAATCTAAAAGGTTTGAGGGCTGTTGCTATCGAGATGTAGATAGCTCCCCTTATCATATCGAAATCAGGTTATTTTTTTTGACGTATTCCCGCTTTAAAGAGACGGGGATCCTAAATATCACTATTTAGAGTTTCTCTTTCGACGAGTTGGCCGATCTGTATCCAGACCGAGGCCAGTCTCTCCAGAGACGTTACTTTCCCTGCGCCCCAGGGTAGTTCCTAAACCAGCATGGCTTTATCATTTTAGCCTGGCATCGTATTATAGCGTGAAAGGTAAACGGATTCGATCGAAAACGCGATCGCTTCCCCTGGGAAGAACTGGGGATCTTCTGGAGAGGGATCGCGATCCCCACCAGGTTAGAGGGTCAATCTCGGCGCCATTTCAACGGTAGCGGTCGAGTTGGACGTGCAACCACTGCCACAAGGCGATCGCCTTTTCTTCGAGATAAAGCATGGCGCGATCGACCCATTCTAAAACCCGTTCTAGGGGATGTTTGACGTATTCCACTTGGGTGACACAGGCTTCGATCCAATCTGGATGGAATTCCGGGGTTTGGCCCGAGGGCGACGCGGTGGCGATCGTGGGGGAAGTGGTAGCGGCTTGGATCGCTGCGGTGGCGCTGGCGATCGCCCGATCGCGCTTCGCGACTTGGGCTTTGACCCGCTTTAAAGCGCGTTCCCCGGATGCAGACACTTTCGCCATCGTCGGTTTGGGGGCGGCGGCGATCGTCTCGCCGACCCACTGACCTTGGCGGAAGAGACCGAGATCGACGCTGAGGGGCTGGGGTAAACGGTGGGTTCGGGCTGGTTTGGGGACGGCGCGATCGCCCGCCAAGGTTCCCCGAGGCGATCGCCGTTCCAGTGCGTCGTCCTCCTCGATCTCCCCGGTCAGGGACGGTTCGCGGCTTCCGAAGAAATAGTCGATCGCCGCTTCGATTAAGGCTTGAATGCGCAAAATGGTCGCCGTCGGTTCTCCCGGGGCGATCGGCGATTGGGGGAACTCGTAAGGGTCGCTGACTAACGCCACTGCCAGATCTTGTACCCAGGCGATCGCCGGAACTGCCGTTTTTTCCACCCGGGCGATCGCGCGATCGAGTTTCATCAACGGACCGGCTAAGGGGAGAGTCTCGCCGATCGCGATCGCCGTTGCGGCCTCGATCGCCTCCGATGGCCGAATTTGGGGCGATCGGGTGACAATGGAACCCCCTTTTAAAAAGCTTCCCCATTGCGGCTGAATCCCCCGAGAACTCCCTTGAATCGCAGGAGTTGCCATTTTTGACCCTAACGGACGGGGAGCCGTTCCACCGAACAACGGTGGGCGATCGCCTCCTTGCAGTTCCCAGTCGATGCGATCGCGTAAAATTTGCTGTTGTTGCGGGGTTAAAATCCCTAAAATCCGATAATTTTCGCCGACGAGTACCAGCGATCGCGTTGCCAAATCGCTCGCCACTCCGATAATCTTAAGCTGCCCACGGGTCGATCCGCGCCACAGACGAGCCGCAAACGGTGCGATTTTACCATCAAACCACCGCGCGATCGCCTGCGGAACCGCCCGAATTTTGGCGATCGGGTGAACTTCGCGCACCTTGACAATCGCCCCGGGATCTGTTGCGCTATCCTCGGGGGCGATCGCCTCCACCGACATCAGCACCCGGGCGATCGGCGTATCCCCTTCCCGGGCTAAAATAGCGTCAGATCCAGCTTCTGGAGGCGCCGACGTCGCGGGTCGCGTCTCTCCCGTTCCCAACGTTTTCGCCCCGACACCTGCCGCCGGACGACCTTTAAGCCGTTTTCCCACCGTTCGAGTCGCCTGGTAAACCGCATAAACCGGAACCAACAACAAATGCACCCCAACTTGGGCAATTTCCTTAAGCTGGCGCGACGTTTTCTCCCACTGTTGCGCCATCTTGCGCGTTTTACCGTGGAGGAAATTAAAGACTCTGCTTTGATAGCGACCAGAAGACATAGCAGTTTGGCGATAACGGTGTTAAATCCGGGTGAACCCGGGGAAGTAGCTAGAGCAACCCCTGCTTTTTATGATAATCGGAAGTGGAGCAATTTATTTTGGCAAGGGTCGCGAGTCGGGAGACAATCACTGCAGACACTTCCCCACTCTAAAATCTAAACTCTAAAATCCCTCATGTTCCTCGACCGACTGCGCCAACTCGTTCGCTACGACCTGCGCCACACCTGGCATACTTGCAGCACAACCGACGATCTCTCCAGCGCCACAAACGCCGAAACCTTCTCCCAGTGGGCGATCGCGCCCTTGAACGATCGCGAGCATCTTGCCTGGGAACCGGGACGAGTGCTCTGGTTGGCGCAACGTCTCGTCATCCCCGCACACTTGAACGGCTATCCCGTCCACGATTGTATTTTACGACTGGCCTTAACCTGGTGGGCCGAACGAGCTCAAATTTTCGTCAATGGCGAACTCGTCGGCGAAGGCGATCTTTTCGATTGCCAAACCCGGATTGTACTCAGTTCCAAGACCACTCCAAATCAAGCGATCGATCTCGCTTTGCGCTTGGTCGCCCCCCATCACGATCCGGGGGCTTTAGTTCAGTCTCTCTGTTTGTACGAACGCCAAGGAGAATCGAGCCTCGACCCCGGGTTTTTTGCCGATGAAGTGTCTATTCTACAACAATTTATTCGATCTTCCAAGAATTCCGAACAAAAATTAGCGGAAATTGACCGTTTGCTCGACACAATCCCTTGGGATAGGGTAGGCGATCGCCCCCAATTCGAGCAAGCCTTAACCGAAATTCGCCAAACACTCTTATCTCAAACTGAACTTATTTCCACCTTTAACATTCACCTCCTCGGTCACGCCCATTTAGACCTAGCCTGGTTATGGCCGATCGCCGAAACCTGGGACGCCGCCCAACGGACCTTTGATTCCGTTTTAAACTTAATGGGAGACTTCCCCGATTTAACCTTCGGACATACCACCGCCGCCCTTTATTCCTGGATCGAACAACATCGCCCCGACTTATTTGCAGCCATTAGCAATCGCGTCAAAAGTGGTCAATGGGAAATTTTAGCCAGTTTGTGGGTCGAACCCGAACTCAACCTAATTAGCGGCGAGGCGATCGCCCGTCAAGTCCTTTACGGACAACAGTATTGTCTCGAAAAATTCGGTCAACTTTGCCCGGTGGCGTGGCTTCCCGACAGTTTCGGTTTTTGTTGGCAAATTCCCCAACTTTTCAAACAAGGTGGAATCGATTATTTCGTCACCCAAAAACTGCGCTGGAACGATACCACCGAGTTTCCTTACGAGGTCTTCTGGTGGCAGTCTCCCGACGGAACCCGCATTTTTAGCCTGATGTCTTCCCTCATCGGTCAGGCGATCGATCCGTTAAAAATGGCTAGCTATACCACCGACTGGAATCGCAAAACCGGGGGTAATTTTTGCTTATGGTTGCCGGGAGTTGGCGACCACGGCGGCGGTCCGACACGAGATATGTTAGAACTGCGCCAGCAATGGCAAGCTTCGCCCTTTTTCCCAGACACGAAATTTACCACGGCGATCGCCTATTTGCAAGAATTAGAAACATCTACAACCACGCCGGATTCTCTCCCGGTCTGGAATGACGAACTGTATTTAGAATTCCATCGCGGCTGTTATACGACTCACGCCGACCAAAAATTATGGAATCGTCGTTTAGAAGGGGGCTTATACGAAGCCGAGTTATTCGCCAGCTTTGCAGAAGCGATCGATAATTTAACTTATCCAAAATCGGAACTAGAATCGGCCTGGAAGACTTTATTATTTAATCAGTTTCATGATATTTTACCCGGTTCCTCAATTCCGGAAGTTTACGAGGAAGTCCGACCGGGATGGGAAAAAGCTGAGAAAGTCGTTAGCGATATTATTAAACAGTCTTTAAAGGCGATCGCCTCTCATATCGATCTGCCTACCCCTCCCCAGGAAAATGCCCGCGCGATCGCTGTTTTTAACAGTCTCAACTGGAGGCGATCGCCGATCGTTACTTTGACGTTATCTCCAGAGGAAATAAGCAGCAAGATTTACGACGGTGACGGTCGAGAAGTGCGATCGCAAATCATCGAAAATCGCCTGGTTTTTGAAGCTAACAAGATCCCTTCCATCGGATATCGCCTTTTCTGGCTGTGTCCCGCAGAAAAAGTGATTGTAAAGTCGGACATCTCCGAAGGAGACGATCCCAAATCTCCCCGGTTGAACCGAAACAGGTCTAATTCCTCATTCCCGCGAAAGGAGGAATGCAGCGAGATGTTTGTTTCCCCTCCAGTGAATAACGCCTACATCTTAGAAAATGACTTATTTCAAATTGAAATTGATGCAACAACGGGAAACATTGCTCAATTTTGGGATAAAATAGAACATCGAGAAGTTTTAAGCCATCCTGGCAATCAATTACAGTTTTTCGCCGATAGCGGACAATATTGGGATGCGTGGAATATCGATCCGGATTACGAACAACATCGCTTAACAGATGCCGTCTTAACTGAAATTAAATGGCAAAGTTATGGTAAGCTGGAACAGAGGGTACGAGTAGTTAGAAAATTTAGCCAATCTACCTTTATCCAGGATTATGTATTAGAAGCGAATTCGCCTGTTTTAAAAATAGAAACAACTGTAGATTGGCAAGAACGTCATGTTTTAGTGAAAGCGGCGTTTCCACTGAACTTAGAGGCCGACTTTGCGACTTACGAGATGCCCTGTGGGGCGATCGCGCGATCGACGCAACCCCAAACCGACGCAGAACGGGCAAAATGGGAAGTTCCGGCCATTCACTGGGCAGATTTAGGCGATCGCCACTATGGTGTCAGTGTATTAAATAACTGCAAATACGGTTATGATGCCAAACCCAATCAATTGCGTTTAACCCTATTGCGGGGGGCAACTTGGCCAAATCCTCAAGCGGATTTAGGACGACATCAGTTTATTTATGCGGTTTATCCCCATCGGGGAGATTGGAAGCAAGCGAATACTGTTCGTCGCGGCTACGAGTTGAATTTTCCGGTGAGAGTTATTGACATTGAGGATAATTTTAGCAAGAAAGATGCCAATCAGGACTATGTTTTATCGGCGAGTTCGACATTTCTAGAGTTATCGGCGAAAAATATAATAGTTATGGCGTTAAAACGGGCGCAAGACGATCGCCACGGCTGGGTTTTGCGCTGTTATGAAACTGAAGGAAAAGCGACAGAGGTTGAATTAAGGAGCGATCTCGATCTAAAATTAGGCGATCGCCTCGACTTGTTAGAACGACCTCTTAAAATGGCTGAAAGTCCGTCAACAGGAGTGAATTTCGCCGTGTCTCCCTGGCAAATTCTCACGCAGGCGATTCTGCGTCGCTTTCCGCCAGGGAACGCCCCCCAACCCGATTCCTCCCTGTAGAGCTCAAATACCGTTAAACTCTGCCTCGAATTTCTGTCCCCCTGTCCAATTGAGCGTTAGTACCACGTTTTGGGACATAAGTCAAGCAATGACGAGCTGCACGGAGCGATCGCCATTTCTTCAAGGGTAGGGCGACATTTTGGCGGGTTTTGAAGGCAATTGCTGCAAAATTTCCGGATTCGATTGTAGAAAATTGCAAAGGGAATTGAGGTGCGTTCGTGCAGCGACTCCAAAGGAGTCAGCAGCATCGCACCTCGGTTCAATTTCTATCGGTCTACCATCATGAACAAAATCAGTACCCAAGATTTTCTCGATGCTTATCAAGCGGGAAAACGCGATTTTGTCCTGTACGATCTGACGGGTTTCGACCTAGCGGGGGCTGATTTACGAAACATTCATTTAACAGGTGTCGATTTAATTGGAGCGAATTTAACGGGGGCAAATTTAAGCAACGCCGACTTAAGTGGAACGGACTTGACGCGAGCAAATTTGTCCGGGGCCGATCTGACGGGGGCGGATTTGACTCACGCCATGTTAGGCGAGACTAATTTCACCGGGGCGAACCTTTCTGGGGCGATTTTACGCGGAGTCATTTTACCCTGGGAGAAGGCGAAAGGGGCGAATTTTACGCGAGCGAATTTGACCGGGACGAAACTGATTCAAGGAAATTTGACGGAAGCTAATTTTACCGGAACTAATTTAGCTGGGGCAGATTTAGAAGATGCTATTTTAGAAAGGGCGAATTTCAGCGAAGCCTTTTTATTGGGCAGTTTTTTAAAACAGGCGAATTTAACTCGGGCGAGTTTCAACAAGGCTTATTTATTTGGCACCTTTTTAGTCGAAGCGAATTTAAACGGTGCCGATTTTAGCGAGGCGTCTTTAAATTGCGTCAATTTGCAAGGGGCTAATTTAAGCGAAACGAATTTAGAACAGGTTAAAAGTCTCAAGTTAACCTTAATCTTACCTGCTGTAGAACGGGGCGATCGCCCCCAATGGGATCGGTGGTGGCCCCCCGAAAAAAATGTCGCCGTCCAGCCCCAAATGGTGGCACGAACGGCAGCACTTTAGAGAATGTTTTGAGTGTTGAGTGTTGAGAGTTTAGAGTTGAGAGTTTAGATGGCGCCGAGGGAGTGGGGAATCGGGATCGGTGCCTATTTCCTGCCCCACACTTTCAAGGTTCCATCAGCACTCCCACTGGCGATAATTTGGGAAGTTCGCGGACTGAATGCCACGGCGTTGACCCAGTTGGAATGCCCGGTTAGGGTTCGCAGGACTTTCCCGGTGTAGAGATTCCACAATTGGATCGTTTTGTCGGAACTACCCGAGGCGAGGTGATAGGCGTAGGGGCTAAAGGCGACGGTATTCACTGCATCGGCGTGTTTGTCGAGGCTGACCAGCAGTTTGCCGTTGTGCAGGTTCCACAGTTTGACTGTGGCATCTTCGCTACCACTGGCGAGGAGGCGCCCGTCGGCGCTGATGGCGAGGGACATTACCGGGGCTTCGTGGGCGTCGAGGGTGGTCAGTTCTTCTCCGGTGTGGAGTTTCCAGAGTTTGATTTTGCCGTCTTCGCTGCCACTGGCGAGGGTGTTGCCGTCGGGGGAGAGGGCCAAACACATGACGGCTTCGCGATGCCCTTCTAAGGTGCGAATGACGGTTCCGCGATCGCGATCCCACACTTTGATCGTTTCGTCGGCGCTACAACTGACCAGCAAAGGGGCGGTAGGACTGAACAGGACCTCATCGACGCGGTAGGAATGTCCGGTGAGGGTTCGGATGGCTTCCCCGGTGTTGAGATTCCAGAGGATAATGGTTTCGTCGCCACTGGCGCTGGCGAGGAGGGGGGCGTCGGGACTGAAAGCGACGGACCAGACGCCATCGGTATGTCCGCGCAGGACGAGTTTGAGGTCCCCTTGATAGAGGTTCCACAGTTTGATCAGTCCGTCTTCGCTACCACTGGCGAGGAGTTGTCCGTCCGGACCGATCGCGATCGCCTCGACCCAGCTAGACTGTCCGGTGAGCGATCGCAGTTCTTCGCCACTATGGAGATTCCAGCGTTTGCGTTGTTCAAATTCGCCCCCTCCGGCAATCACTTGACCGTCGGGACTGAAAATCACCGAGTTGACCCATTCGGAATCTCGGCCTAAATTTTGGCATTCTTCCCCGGTTTCCAGGTTCCAAATCTTGATACTGCGATCGCTGCTGCCACTGACGATAAAATGGCCGTCGGGGGTAATCGCCAGGGAGTTGACCCAATCGGTATGTCCGCGCAAGGTTTGCCGAACTTTGCCCGTGGCGAGGGTCCAGATATTGACAATTTCATCGGCGCCCGCACTGACGAGGGTTTTGCCATCTGGGGTAAAGGCGATCGCGTTGACCGCTTCGCGATGTCCCTGGAGGTTGAAACAACGCTGGCCCGTAGCCACTTCCCACACGGCGATCGTTTTATCTTCGCTGCTGCTGGCGATAAATTTGCCATTGGGACTGAAGGCGACGCAATACACCCAATCGTGATGTCCGCAGAAGGTCGCGATCTCCTCTCCGGTCTCGACCTCCCAGAGTTTGACGGTGATGTCACCGCCACTGGCGAGGCGTTTGCCGTCGGGAGAAAAGGCGATGGAGTAAACCCAATCGTGATGTCCTTCTAAGGTTTTTAAAGCTTCCCCGGTTTCGACATTCCAAATCGCGATCGTGTTGTCTTTACTCCCACTGGCGAGGAGTTGACTGTCGGGAGAAAAAGCGACGGAGGTGACCCAACGATTATGTCCTTCGAGGGTACGGACTTCTTGGGCCGTGGCGGCATTCCAAATTTTAATGGTTTGGTCGCCACTGGCACTGGCCAACCATTTACCATCGGGAGAGAAGGCGACGGCATCGATCCAATCTTTATGTCCGCCGAGCAGCGATCGCGGCGAACCCGAGTTAAGATTCCACAGAGTGATGGTATTGTCGTTGCTGCCACTGGCGAGGGTTTTGCCGTCCGGGGCGATCGCCACGCTATAAATCCGGCTGGAATGTCCGCCGAGGGTTCGCAGGCATTTAAAAGCACGATAGGGATTGTACTGCCGTAATGCTTGCTTGGCTTCCGGTTCTTCTCGGGTTTGCAGCAAGCGATAGGCCACCCGTTGCACTCGTTCGGATTTGTCGTTTAACGCTTCGACGACGAGCGCTATCCCCGCTTCTCCCTGGTTTAATGCGTTTTTCAGTGTGGCAATACGGGACTTGATCTCCCCGACCATTCCGTCATTCTCTCCCGGTTGATGTGGATCGTTTGCCATTATTGCACCTTGACTACTGCAACATTGACGAAAATCAGAACTTCTCGAATTTTTGAGGACGGGGCGATCGCCGTTCCCGAGTGCGATCGTGGGCGCGCATTCTCAGACGACTGACGGTTTGTACCGAAGATCCTTAACAGGTCTGCATCGAAGCCACCACAGCCGTCAACACAGCAGATCTGTCGAAATTTACAGCTCGACTTTACCGAGACCTCGAATCCGACGGATAGACTCCAACATTCATCATACCCATTTTCCCATTTTCAGATCCTCTCCGTGCCCCCACTGACTCTCGATCCGCTAAAATGTTGTCGGAGATCGCGATCCTCAAGTTCGTAACAAGTTCTCGGCGCCGATCTTGCCCGCACTAGAGGCTTTACCAAAGATCCTGGGTTGATGAACGAACAATCCCCTCGCCTTTAGGCAGGGCAGTGTCAAACTCTCAATTTTCAAACGACTACCGATGACTCTCCAAACAGGCGATCGCGCTCCCGACTTCAGTTTAGGCGACGGCGAAGGTAATCTTGTTATTTCTGATATTGATTGCTGCATTGATGTCCCTGTCGTGCCTCTCTGAGCAATAAGGACACACAAATGAGCGAATCGAGAGATCCATCTTTTCTAGCGGTAACAGGGTGTTTGAGCAAAGGTGCGAGCTGGGGAAGAATCGCCCAACCTCCAGATATACCTTCCCTTCAAACTCTGCCTTGTATTTGAGCAGGGTACAGAATTGCCCCCAGCCGACATCGCTTATCGCTTTGGCTAGGTTGTGATTCTTGACCATGTTTATCCCCCCTTTAGTTCCCCCCTTATTAAGGGGGGTTAGGGGGGATTCCACCACAATCACTTGGTTTTCGTTGACTATCTTGCGGGATAGCTTGTGGAGAAAATCCGCTCGAGTGTTGGCAATTTTGGCGTGAACTTTAGCAACTTTGATTCGTGCTTTGTTTCGGTTCTGACTGCCTTTCTTTTTTCTAGACAACTTACGCTGCTTACGCTTCAGGTTCCGTTCATGCTTTTTGAGATGGCGAGGATTGACAAATTTTGAACCATCGGATGTAATAGCAAAGTTAGTCAATCCCAAATCAATCCCAATCGCCTTACCATCACTGGAAGGATCGGGCTTTTCTGTGCCATCTTCTATCAGTAGCGAGGCAAAGTATTTTCCGTCTGGCATCTTCGACACTGTAACTGTTTTTAGTTGTCCTTCAATCGGTCCGTGAATCTTTGCTGCAACCGTTCCCAGCAAGCCAGGAAACTTGATTGCCGACTCAGAAATCACTTTGACGTTTTGGGGAAACTGAACAGACTGGCGACGATGCTTTGATTTGAAATTGGGATATTTTGCTCTACCCTCAAAGAAGTTCTGAAACCCTTGAGACAGATTAAGTACCGACTGTTGTAAGCATTGTGAATAGCACTCTTTCAGCCATTCATACTCTGCTTTTAGCGTAGGAATCTGTTTCTTCATGGTCAAGGCAGAAATTCCCTTGCCTGTCGTCTTGTACGTTTCCGTCATGACATACAGGCAATGATTCCACAGCCATCGTGTACAGCCAAAATGCTTGGCTAGTGTGACGGACTGCTCATCGGTAGGGTAAATTCTGACCTTGATTGCTTTCAACATACCGCTATTTTAGCATGAACCCAGTAATCTGATAAATACTGGTTGCGTTGCGTAGACTATTGCTTGCTTCGGGGGCATCGAACCCCACTCAGCAAGCGCGGCTCTCATCCCGATGCTCCCCTATGCGCTTCGCGCAGGCTTCGCCAACGGGAGAGCGCGGGGCTTCCCGCCTAGTAGCTAAATTTACCCAAAAACACCAACTTCCCTTTCCGTTACTGTGCGACCCCGAGGGCAAAGTCGCCACTCTCTACGGCAGTTACGGCCCGAAAAAATTTATGGGACGGGAGTTCGTCGGCGTCTACCGTCAGACCTTCGCGATCGCCCCTGACGGAACTCTCGAAAAAATTTACCGCAAAGTCAAACCCGCCACCCACGCGATCGAACTGTTCGGACTATTGTGAGATCGCACGTTTAACAAAAATGGCGATCGCCTCACTTCAATACAGCCCTTGGTATTCGCGAGACTTTAGGTGACCTATGGGGGTTTCACCCAAACGATGCTGTAAAAAAGAGGGGTGCGGGTTTCGTGTAGATTGGTGGAGGCGATCGCGCCGTTCGCGCGGCGTCTGCAAAGCAGAATCGCCATTCAACCCGCGCCGACCGTCACCTACGAGATCACCCTCCCTGTATTTATGCGTCGCTTGTGGCAGTTCGTACAAACCGTGCTGGGCATCATTTTCCGCCATCCCGTCCTCGGAACCAGCATCATTCCCCGATTACCCGACGGCACGATCGTGTTGGTGCGCCGCCGGGATAATGGCAAGTGGGCCCTCCCCGGGGGGATGGTGGATTGGGGCGAAGACATTCCCACCGCCCTCCGGCGCGAATTAGCCGAAGAAACGGGGTTAGAATTGGTCGAGACGACGCGATTGGTCGGGATCTATTCCTCTCCCGATCGCGACCCGCGCATTCACTCGATCTGCGTGGCGATCGCCGCCGACGTGCGAGGAAAGATGCAAATTCACGATACGCTAGAAATTATGGATGTCAGGGCATTTGAGCTGACAGACCTCCCCTTGGGACACCTCTCCCACGACCACGAGCAACAACTGCTCGACTACCTCAACGGAACCACCCGAGTCGCCTAAATCACCTTTGCTGTCCGTCTAACCCGTCGATCGTGCCAGACAATCGGATGTCTCTACCTGTCAGAAATGCTCGCATCAAACTCTCTCAAGGCCAACTGTTCTGGCGCGAAGTCGGTCAGGAAGGCCCGACCCTGCTGTTTTTACACGGATCCTGGCACGATAGCAGCCAGTGGGTGCCGATTTTAGAACGCCTCGGCGATCGCTATCACTGTTTCGCCCTCGATTTATTGGGGATTGGCGAGTCGGAACGCCCGGATATCCACTATTCCATTACCCTCGAAGCTGAGGCGATCGAGGAATTCCTCGAAGCCCTCAACGAACCTCGGGTGTTCCTCGTCGGTCACTCCTTGGGGGCGTGGGTGGCGGCGACCTACGCCTTAAAATACCCCGATCGCCCCTGCGGTTTGCTGCTGCTCTCTCCGGAAGGCGTGGAAGTCGAAAGCTTGCGAAATCGCTGGCGCCGCGAGCGATCGCGCCTCAACCTGCTCCGATTTGCCGATCGCCTCTTACAAACCTTGTTCCCCCTCGCCAAACTGCTGCGCGGCGATCGCCGGGTCAGTCGCTGGCGCCGCCACTTGCAACAGTTGCAAGACCCCTTCGCCGCCTCCCAATTACTCTTTTACCGTCGCGAAGCGGAAATTCAAGCGGAACTGCTCCAAGACCGCCTCAGTTGGCTGAAAATTCCCCTCACCCTCCTCCACGGCGACGACGATCGCCCGGAGGCGATCGCCCTGTGCAAAACCTACGCCAGTCTCGTTCCCCACGCCGAATTACACGCGATCGCCGACGGCGGCGACAACTTACCCGAACGACTCCCGGACTTGCTCGCCCAACGGATCCGCCATTGCGTCGAAACCGTGGAAGAGCGCTAATGGCTCAGACTTTCCCGGATCGATAAACCTCGCCCATCCCCCATAAAATCAAATCCGGATCGGCGATCGCCCGTTCGCCAATATCCGGGGCGATCGCCCGCAGATACGCCGCCACCTCCTCACTATTTCCTCCCGTCAGGACGATCGCACTCTCGGGGAACTGACGTCGCCAATCCCGCACGAACTCACAAACTCCCGCCGTTAACGTATAAACAATTCCACTGCGAATCGCGTCCGCCGTATTCGTCGCCCAGCGTGGCGGCAAGGTCTTCGGAACGGCGATCTCCGGCAGCGCCGCCGTTTGGCGTGCGAGGGTGCAAAACTGCAAGCCCAACCCGGGCAGGATCGCCCCCCCGACGAAGGCGCGATCGCCGTCGGCGCCACTCAACGTCAGCGCCGTTCCACTATCGACGGTCAACACGGGCCAACCATAGCGAGTCCCCGCCCCCAACAGGGCTAAAGCGCGATCGATCCCTAACCCGGGATAGAGGTTTTGCAAGGGCAGATCGGCTATACCGAGGGTGCGCGAATGCGGATAAACTTGCCACCGCCCCTGTTGTTCGGGAACGACCGAGGCGATCGCCAACTCTGGAATCCCATCGAGATCGCGCGGTTCGACTTCCCCCCCGGACGGCCACAATTTCCCCTCTTGCCACCCCCGAATCACTTCGGTAACGCGATCGTCCCCTAAATAACCACTGTTCCAAGTGATTTCCAGGGAATTCTCGCACCACAAACCCCAGTGCAATCGCGAATTGCCGATCGATAAACTTAACCACCACATCAGGATTGAAAATTGCTATTTTACCTGTTTGAATTTTTAGCTGAAAAAGCAATTGGAAAATCGACGATTTCCGGCGATCGCTCCCTAACCAGCCCTCGGCGTCCCCTTCCCGTCCCAATTTCGCCCATTTCCCCCCTCGCTCGCCCTCCTCAGTCTCGATCCCTCTCTCCAGTCAGAGTTAACCCGGTTTTCATCTCTGCTTTAAGGAATATAAAAATATTATAAATTTTTGTTACCATTCTAAACAAAACGACAAGAAGACGGCTGCATCTTTCCCCATTTCCCTATCCCCCTATCTCAGGTGACACGCTTATGTTGGTCAAAGTCTATCCCCCCTACTGCACGTTACCCTTTGTCGATGCGCCTGAAGCGTCCGCGATCCCGAGACCCGAGCCGATCGCCGAACCCCGCGATCCGGTCGAGAACACCTGCGAAGCGCGAATTCACCAATTGGAACAACAGGTGCGCTTGGGAGAACTGCTCAACGAAATCAACAATGCCGTGCGTAGCACCTTAGATTTCGATCGCGTCTTGCAAACCGCCTGCACCTTGCTCGCTTCCACCTTAAACTGCTCCCGGGTCAGTATTTTAGTCAACGAAGCCGAACACGAAAGCGTCTTGATCACGCGCGGCGAATACAAGCAAGACGACTATCCCAGCCAACAGGGATTGAAAGTCCCGATCGACGATAACCCGCACTTACAACAGTTGATGCGGCAAAACGAACCCCTCGCCGTTACCCGCTTCGACCAATTTCCCGGTATGAGTGCGCAAGTCGCCGCAATGGTCGAAGGTCTCGGGATCAAGTCGATGCTGGCGATCGCCACACGCTATCAAGGAGAAGTCAACGGCATTCTCGGGATTCATCAATGCGATCGCTATCGAGAATGGACCGAGTGGGAATGTCAACTCTTAGAAGGGGTCGCCTCCCAACTGGCGATCGCCATCAACCAAGCGCGTCTCTACAGCGCCACCCGCGCCGCCGCCGAACGGGAATCCTTACTGCGTCTGGTCACCGACCAAATTCGCAGCACCCTCGACCTGCAAACCATTTTAAAAACTGCCGTGCGCGGGGTTAGAGAACTGCTCGCGACCGATCGCGTCGTCATTTACCAATTTACACAAGACTGGCAGGGGGAAATCGTCGTCGAAGATCTCGCCGTTCCTTGGCCGTCCATTTTGGGACAGGAGATCGGCGACAATTGTTTTAAAGCGGAATATGGACAACGGTATCAAAACGGTCGTGTTCGGGCGATCGACGACATCCACACCGCCGGGTTAGACCCCTGTCACGTCAACTTTTTAGCCCAACTCAACGTTAAAGCTAACGCGATCGTGCCGATCGCGATCGCCGATCGCTTGTGGGGTTTGTTAATCGCCCACCAATGCGACAACCCCCGCCGATGGCAAGACCACGAAATCGACTTGCTCCAACAACTCGGCGATCGTCTCGCGATCGCGATCGGACAAGCCGAACTGTACGCCCAAGTGCGCGAAAGTGCGGATCGCTACCAGGCCCAAACCGAACAACTGCAAGCGACTTTAGAGGAACTGCAAACGACCCAACAACAACTCCTCCAAAGCGAAAAACTCTCCAGTTTGGGGCAGATGGTCGCCGGAATCGCCCACGAAATTAATAACGCCAATAACTTCATTCACGCCAACGTCCCCCACGCGCGCGACTACGCCCAAAGTCTCGAACGGGGCTTGCAACGTTACGCTACCCTCATTGACGCCCCGGAGGCGATCGCCGCCATCGACAGCGAACTCGACCTCGATTATATCCGGGAGGACTTCTCTAAAATTCTCGCCTCCATGAGTCAGGGAAGCGAGCGCATTCGTTCGATTATCCTCACCCTGCGTAACTTTGCCCATCTCGACGAAGCCGAATATAAGTTGACCGACGTTAACGAAGGTTTGGAAACGACGTTAACCATGCTCCAACATCGTTTGACTCCGGCGATCGCCATTCACAAAGACTTGGCCGCTTTACCGAAAATTTACGGCTTTCCCGGTCAACTCAATCAAGTCTTTTTTAACTTATTGGCGAACGCGATCGACGCGATCGAAACTCAAAAAACACCCGGTCAATTAACACTCACTTCTCGACAGCTCGATCGCGAGACCATCGCAATTTCCATTGGCGATAATGGACCGGGAATCGCTCCGGAGATTCAAAAGCAGATCTTCGATCCATTTTTTACGACCAAACCCGTCGGAAAGGGAACGGGTCTGGGACTGTCTTTGTGTTACCAAGCCGTGGTTAAAGGTCACGGCGGGCGGATTCACTGCGATAGCGAACCGGGACGGGGAACGACATTTACAATCGAACTGCCCGTGCGCTTAGAGACAGTCCAACCGAGGGGATAAGGGTCAAAATTTGCGGCAACAGAAGGATCGAAATTCGGGCGATCGCTCCTGCTATTTTGCAGATCTTCGGGCGATCTTTAACCCTCAAGCTGTCGAGCATTTCTATGGGGTGCTCGCATTCCCCGCAGGCTGCAATTGCTTGCCCATCTCAATGGGGATCTCAATGGCGAACCGCTTACCCAGTACGGGGATAAGCTTTGGCCGATCTCACTTGAAGTTGGAATTTTATATACAGTACTCGGGTGTCCGATCGGGTACGGTGCCGATCCCGCTATCCCCCCAACCCCCCTTTGAAAGGGGGATTTAGGGGGATTTAGGGGGATCTAAATGTCTTGCATAGCAGAGGAAAATGCTATATAGCAATCCTCAATGATTGAGGATTGCTATATAATCATTCCCTTTCAAATAAATGTCGATTCAAAACTTGCCGTGTTCGCCCGTCCTTCTGGATCGATCGCGATCGCGGCGACAGATTATTTTAAGCCTTTATCGATCTCGCTCTCGTCGGCGATCCTGCTGAGAAGGATCGCCCTGAATTCGACGATTTCGGCGATCCATAGGGGAGAGACTTCGGGGAGGAAATTTCGCGGCGATCGCAATTTCCCTTCAATGGAGAACTTGTTAAAACTAAAGAAGTCATGCTACTCGACGGTAAGGGGATTCCCGGCGTGCGAGTCCATGAAATAACACGAGCGGTTGTCATTCCGAGGGAGTGCGACGGAGTGTTCGGCGTCGGATAGAGGAAAAGTAACTCAGGCGAGGAAGCATGAGAATATACTAGATTTGTTGCCGGATTGCTCTTGTTTTGCATCGGTGTGAGCCAGTCTGCCGATCTTTCCCCTGCGAATCGCTCAAAACGAGAGGGTATCGATCGCCGTATTTCACCTGTTATCGTGTTCGCCTGTTTGCGATCTCCTTCAATCGATACCCGTCGGCAATGGGAGGCCAGTCTTTGCGGGTTCGGTCTTTCTCAAAAAGGAGATGACAAAACCTGTTTAAACTTGTTTCCCCCCCCTGAAAGCCCGCAGAAAGCCGAGGAAATCGTCATTTTTTTAAGAATAGAGACAGGCGATCGAGGAGGAAGACCGACACAGTGCAATAGACCGTCAAACTTAAGGGGATTTTTATTGAAGCGATCTGTAATTTCCAAATGTCCCGGTTAACTTTAAAATTGCCTTTATTCATGCAATTTCATCCTGTTGTTGAGAGTCTGTTCGCGCCGATCCGATCGGATCGCAATTACCAATGACCGACGAGGCACTTAAAATTCTGTTAGTGGAAGATAGCATGGCGGATGCGGAGCTGCTGGAGGAGTTTTTACTCTGTTCGAGTGAAATTTGCTTTGAACTCGTCCACGTGCGAATTCTTCAGGACGCCCTCGATCGATTGAGTCGCGAACAGTTTGATATCGTTTTGTTAGATTTATCGTTACCCGATCGCCAAGGATTGGAAACGGTCAAAGATACCCACGCCGCCGCGCCCCAATTGCCCCTGGTGGTCTTGACGGGACTCAAAGACGAAGATATGGCCTTGCAAGCGGTTCGGGCGGGGGCGCAGGACTATTTAATTAAAGGAGAGATCACCCCCGTCTTGCTGGTGCGATCGATCCGCTTTTGCTTGGAACGCACCCAACTGCTCGATCGCCTCCGCCACAGTGAAGAACGGTATGCGTTAGCGGTTCGCGGCGCCAACGATGGCATTTGGGATTGGAATTTAGAGGCGCAAACGGTCTATTTTTCGCCGCGTTGGAAATCGATGTTAGGTTACGGCGAGGACGAATTGGACGATGAGATCGCCCAGTGGTTCGATCGCGTCCACCCCGACGATTTGCCCGGCTTAAAAGCAGCGATTTCAGATCATTTAAGTGGGGAAACGGAAGATTTACAATGCGAATACCGGATTCGCGATCGCCACGGTCACTATCTGTGGATGCTGGTACGCGGTTTGGTCTTGCAAACCGAAAACGGCACCCCTTATCGGATGGCCGGATCCCAAACCGACATCACCGAACGGAAGCGATCGGAACAAGAAAAAATCGAACTGATCGCCTCCTTACAAGAAAGCGAAACGCGCTTTCGTTCGATGGCGGATACGGCCCCTGTTTTTCTGTGGTTGAGCGACCCGGAAGGGGTCTATACCTTTTTTAACCAACCGTGGCTCAACTTTACCGGACTGAGTCTCGCCGAAGCCTTAAAGGATGGTTGGGAGGCGATCGTCCATCCGGAAGACCGAGAACGGTTTTGGCAACTGTACCACGAGGCTTACGCCCAGAGCGATCGCTTCCGGCGCAAATACCGGGTACGGCGATCGGACGGCGAGTATCGCTGGGTTCTCGATACCGGAGTGCCGCGATTTCACGAAAATGGCGAGTTTGTCGGCTATATCGGCTCGTGTATCGACATTACCGAGATCGAACAACTCCAACAAGACCTCGATCGCGAAAAAGAACTCGCTCAAGTGACTCTGCGATCGATCGGCGATGCGGTCTTGGTCACCGACGCTTTGGGGAAAGTGCAGTTGCTCAATCCCGTGGCGGAAATGCTCACCGGATGGTCGAACGAGGAGGCCCAAACACAATGTGTCGATCGCGTCTTTCAAATTATCGACGAAGCCACCCGCCAACCTCTAGCCAATCCCGCCGATCTCGCCTTGCGTCAGGGCGAAATTGTCACCCTTTCCCAACAAGCGATCCTCGTCGATCTGCAGGGTCGGGAATATCCAATTGGCGATTCTGCCGCCCCCATCCGCGATCGCGATGGCGCCATTGTCGGGGCGGTGCTGGTGTTTCACGACGCCACGGAACAACGCACCCGGGCCCGTCAACTTTCTTGGCAAGCCAGTCACGATCCTCTGACCGGATTGGTCAACCGTACCGAGTTTAACTCTCGTTTGGAACGGGCGATCGAACGGGCGAAACGAGAAGGTCACCAGCACGCACTGTGCTACTTGGATCTCGATCGCTTCAAAATCGTCAACGATACTTGCGGTCACCTCGCCGGGGACGAACTGCTGCGTCAGGTCACCGGATTATTAGAGACCCGGGTTCGCAAAACCGATACCCTGGCCCGCTTGGGGGGCGACGAGTTCGGTTTGTTACTTTACGATTGTTGCGTCAAACGCGCCCTGGAAATAGCCGACGACTTACGCAAGACGATCGAACATTTTCGGTTTGCATGGCACGACAAAATTTTTAGTATTGGTGCGAGTATTGGGGTGGTGACGATCGACGATCGCAGCGATCGCGCTTCGTCGGTGTTAAAAGCGGCAGATGCTGCCTGTTATACGGCTAAAAACGAAGGACGCAATCGGGTCCATCTTTATCAGTTTGGAGAAACGTCCGATCGCGATGAAGGCACCGAAACCCAGTGGTTTTCGAGGATTGTCAACGCCATCGACGGCGATCGCTTTCGTCTTTACGTGCAGGAAATTGTCCCGTTAATGTCTACGGAAAATGTGCGGCAGCCCTATTACGAAATCCTCTTGCGGATGGTGGACGAACGCGATCGCTCGATTCCCCCGATGGCTTTTATTCCGGCGGCGGAACGTTACAATTTAATGCCCGAGGTCGATCGCTGGGTCATTCGCACTTTGTTTGCTTGTTTGGCCGACCCACAAAGCCCGATCGCCCGGGGTTCGGCGGGAGAAATGCCGCTTTATTCGATTAATGTATCTTCTGCGAGTGTCGATGACGACGATTTTATCGGCTTTCTGCAAGAGATGTTCCGCCGCTACCCGATCGCCCCTGATTCGATCTGTTTCGAGTTGACGGAAACGACGACCTTAACGCACATGGCCCAAACGATCGCCCTGACTCGGTTTCTCAAACAGATCGGCTGTCACTTCGCGATCGATAATTTTGGCAGTAGTATTTCTTCGCTGAGTTATCTTAAGTATTTACCGATCGACTATCTTAAAATTGACGGCAATTTTATTAAAAATATTTCCGATCCCCTCAGTTTTTCCATTGTCGAGGCGATCGTCCGCTTGGGACAAGTGATGGGGATTCAAACGATCGCCCAGCTCGTCGAAACTCCCCATATTCTCGAAAAACTCGAAGTGATTGGGGTCAACTACGTGCAAGGTTATCAGATTGCTACACCGCGTCCGGCGATCGCTAATGTGGAGGGAGTGGGGCGTCGGGAGTAGGGCGTCGGGAGTCTGTCGATCCCGTTGGCGAAACGACGCCGGACGCGTTTCTGCCGCTCCTTCACTCTCTCCCCCGTTTTACTCTTCTTATGCCAACCCATAAGAAAATTAATTAAAATTTACGATTAAAATATGTAACAATCTGTAAAGAAAAGGAATTAGAGAATTTGTTTTTGTCAACCCGCGTTGCCAAGGGGAGCCGGGAAAAAATCTGGAAAATCTGCCCTCAACAAATAACTAAATATTCAACGTTCGTTCAAGCATAGGAGAAATAGCGGATGGTAGCCCTCACCGATCGCGCTCAACCGCGCTTAACCTTAGAAACTCGGGAGATTGCCCGAGATACGACCACGATCCGATCGCTCGACTGGGACCGCGATCGCTTCGACATCGAATTTGGCTTGCAAAACGGAACCACCTACAACTCGTTCATCATCCGAGGGGAAAAAACGGCCCTGGTCGATACCTCCCACGCCAAATTCCGCGATCGCTACCTCGAAGTGTTACGCCAGCACATCGATCCGAGTGAAATCGACTACCTGATTATCAGCCACACCGAACCAGATCACAGTGGCTTAGTCAAAGATATTTTGGCGATCGCGCCGCAGATTACCGTCGTCGGCGCCAAAGTCGCGATCCAATTCTTAGAAAACCTCGTCCACACCCCTTTTGAACGGCAAATCGTCAAAAGTGGCGACGAACTCGACCTCGGGAACGAACATGTCCTCGAATTTGTCAGCGCGCCCAACTTGCACTGGCCCGATACGATTTTTACCTACGATCGCGGTACCCAAACCCTGTTTACCTGCGATGCGTTCGGAATGCACTACTGTTCCGACGCCACTTACGACGAAGACCTCAGCGCGATCGAAGCCGATTACCGCTTTTACTACGAATGCTTGATGGCGCCCAACGCGCGATCGGTCCTCTCCGCCCTCAAACGGATGGACAAACTCGGTGAGATCGGCACGATCGCCACCGGACACGGGCCGTTGCTGCGCTACAACATCGGCGAACTGACCGGACGCTATAAAGAGTGGAGTCAGGCGCAAGCGAAAGCAGAAACCACCGTCGCGGTCTTCTACTTCTCCGATTACGGGTACAGCGATCGCCTCAGCCAAGCGATCGCCCACGGGATTACCAAAACCGGGGTCAACGTCGAAATGATGGATCTCAAATCCGCCGACAGCCACGAAGTACGCGAACTCGTCGGTCTGGCGACGGGAATCGCGATCGCCTCGCCGCCGATTTCCGGACCCGGGGCGGATATTGCCGAAACGGCGATCGGAACCATTTTAGCCAGCGCCCACGACAAACAGGCGATCGGACTGCTCGAATCCGGCGGGGGGAACGACCAATCGATCTACCCCCTCAGCGTCAAATTCAAAGAATTGGGCTTAAAACAAGCTTTTCCGCCGATTCGGATCGAACAAACCCCGAACGAAGCGACGTACAAACAGTGCGACGAAGCGGGAACCGACATGGGGCAGTTGCTGAGTATCAAGAAGACCATCAAACAGATGAAGTCTCTCGATAGCGATGTCGATAAAGCCCTCGGACGAATTAGCGGCGGACTTTATATTATTACGGCGAAAAAAGGGGACGTTGCCAGTGCCATGTTGGCATCGTGGGTGACTCAGGCGAGTTTTGAACCCCTCGGAATCACGATCGCCGTCGCCAAAGACCGGGCGATCGAAGCCTTAATGCAAGTCGGCGATACCTTCGTTCTCAATATTCTCGAAGAGAACAAGTACCAAAACTTGATGAAGCATTTTCTCAAACGCTTCCCCCCCGGCGCCGATCGCTTTGAAGGGGTCAAAACTCAGCAGGCGCAAAACAACAGCCCCATTTTAAGCGAAGCCCTCGCCTATCTCGAATGCGAAGTGGTCAGCCGGATGGAATGTAGCGACCACTGGATCGTCTACAGCAAAGTCGATGCGGGACGGGTCTCGAATAGCGAAGCGATGACCGCCGTTCACCATCGCAAAGTGGGCAATCACTATTAAGATCGACCCAGTCTGTGAGACGGGGATGGGACTGAGACCCCTGTAGGGCAGGCATCTTGCCTGCCAATTCCTAATTCCCTCAATCTAAAATCTAAAATCTAAAATCTAAAATCTCCCATGTTAGAGACACCGATAAAAAAACGAGACGTTCAACTGATTACGATCGCCCCAGAAACGCGAGTGTTGCGATCGCGGACCTGGGATCGGCTCAAATTCGAGATCGAATATTCCCTCCAACGGGGAACGACCGCCAATTCCTTCATTCTCGAAGCCGATAAACTTGCCCTGATCGACCCCCCGGGAGAATCGTTTACCGAGAACTATCTCGACGCCCTCAGTCAGCGACTCGACCTCGGGGCGATCGATTATGTCATTCTCGGACATTTCAACGCCAATCGCGGCGCTACCCTGAAAGTCTTACTCGATCGCGCGCCGCAAATTACCTTTGTCTGTTCCAATCCGGCGGCGTTGAGTTTGCGTCAATTCTTCGAGGGGCGATCGCTCGATATTATCGTCGTTCGCGGCGAAGATACCCTCGATCTCGGCAAAGGTCACCAATTGCAGTTTCTGCCCCTTCCCACCCCACGCTGGCCCGACGAACTGTTTACCTACGATCCACTCACTAAAATTCTCTATACCGATAAGTTTTTTAGCGCCCACGTTTGCGGCGAACAAATTCTCGATGAGGGCTGGTCTATCTACAGCGAAGACCGTCGCTTTTATTACGACTGTCTCCACGCCGCCCAAAGTAAACCCGTTCTCGGCGTCCTCGATAAAATTGCCGAATTACCCGAGATTAAACTCTACGCCACCGGACACGGTCCCCTCGTCCGCTACGGGATGACCGAACTGACGGGGTTATATCGTAAGTGGTCCGAGGAACAGAGTAAGAAAGAGTTTAATGTTGCCTTATTGTACGCTTCCGCTTACGGCAATACGGCCACGATCGCCAATGCGATCTCCCGAGGACTGACCCGGGCGGGAATTGCCGTCGAAACCATCAATTGCGAACACGCCCAACCCGCCGAGATTCAAGCCGCCGTCGAGAAATGCGACGGTTTTATCATCGGTTCGCCGACCTTGGGCGGACATCCCCCCACCCAAATCCAAACGGCGTTGGGGGTGGTGCTCAATAGTGCTTCTAAAAATAAATTAGCTGGAGTTTTTGGGTCGTTCGGTTGGAGTGGCGAGGCGATCGATTTACTCGAAACGAAGTTAAAAGATGCCGGATATAAATTCGGTTTTGAACCGATCCGGGTCAAGTTTAAACCCACCGACGTCACGGTACAAGAATGCGAAGAAGCAGGCGTCGATTTCGCTCAATTTCTGCGTAAAGCCCAGAAACGCCGGACGCCGAAATCCTCTGTCGCTGCAACCCAGAGCGATCGCACCGCCCAAGCCGTCGGTCGCATCGTCGGTTCCCTATGTGTGATGTCCGTCAAGCGGGGCAATGTTATCAGTGGGATGTTGGCGTCTTGGGTGTCCCAAGCCACCTTTAACCCCCCGGGTTTAACCGTTTCTGTCGCCAAAGATCGGGCGTTGGAATCGTTAGCCCACAAGGGAGATCGGTTCGTCCTCAACATTCTCTCCGAGGACAAGAAACAAGTGCAGAAACAGTTTATGAAACGTTTCGCCCCCGGCGAGGATCGATTTGCTGGGTTAGAAATTGAAGAAGCGAATAACGGCTGTCCGGTGTTGGTGGATGCTTTAGCATATTTGGAATGCGTCGTCGAGAACCGCATGGAATGTGGCGATCACTGGGTGATTTACGCCCGAGTTGACAATGGTAAAGTCCTCGATCCGAATGGGGTGACGGCGGTGCATCATCGGAAAACGGGAAGTTATTATTAGTCCCAAAGGCGGGCAAGATATCCAAATGCCCGCCTTTGGGGGAAACTCCAAGCCTCAATCTAAAACTGTTTAAAAGTTAGACGGTAAGAGACTGTTTATAAAATAAACATAAAATAAACATTAATAGCCCTGTTTGAGAGGGGGCGATCGCCGCAGTTCCCCCTACCAGTCGGGTAAAGGCAAGATTCAGCCCAAGAATCCTCGCCGATTGAGGACGGACAATGTCAACGGGGAATGTCAAATGTCAAAGGCAATTGTTCGATTTTCCTAGACTTTTTCTTTGGCGGGAGGGGTGACACCGCGCTGATTTAAGGTGGCGTCTAATTCTTCCAAAAATTCAAAATCTTCTAGAGGAAGTTTGACGCGGGCTAGGGTCGGATCGACGATGTAAGGATTCTTTTTTAAGAAAGAAAACGCTTGTTTGAATTGGTTGGGGGTTGCCGAAATGGGGGCAGTAAAATGACAGGGAATAATTTGTTGAAATTGCCAGGAGGCGACGCGATCGACCCAGGCGAGGGTGGCTTGAGGATCGCGATTTAAAATGAGGGTTTGTAGGATCGGGGCGACGAATAAATATTGATGGTTTAAGGCATTAAAAGATTGCTGCCAATGGGGTTTCCATCGGAATGGGAATAAACCGAAATAAGCTTTTCTGGAGCGATCGCGCGCCTGGGATGCCTCGCGGAATGCCCGACCCCAGGGAATCACATCTAAGGCACTCGGTTGGAAGTATAACGCAAATAGACAAATGCGCTGCCAGCCTTTGCGACGATTGGCGTCGGTGTCTTCTATCTCGTCAAGGGTGGTGTCGCGGGCGTGGAAGAGTAAGGGATAGGGGTCTTCTTGAAGGACGGCGGGCGGGTCTTGGGGGACGGAAACGATCGCGTCGGTCAGTAATAAAGTGCGAGTGCGGCGATGAAACAAGGCGACTTCGGTAAATTTGCCCAAGCCGAGGGAAATTGGGCCGAGGATGGCGTAGTCGAACTCGTCGGCGAAGGGAGTTTGCGAACTTTCGGCGGGTAGATCTTCGGTGCGATCGCCGGGAAAGCCTAACCAAGTGAGCGGCAAATTGAGGGGATAACTCCACTGACCGGGGGCGACGAACACTCGCGCTTGGGGGAAACGGCGCGCGAACGGACCGATAAAGACTTTATGCTCCAACCCGGATCCCGTGGGGAGGATAATATACTTGACCTCGCCGTGTTGGGCGACGAGTTCGTTGAGGAGTCGCAAACATTCCCGGGTGGGGGCGACGGGGGCGTAGACGAGTAAACCGCCGCTTTCGAGGCGAACGACGGTCATGCGGATGGGGACGACGACATATAAGATTCCTTGGAATTGATCGAAGGTCCAGATCGTGTTTTTGACGACTTCTTGACGCAGGGTTCGGCGCTGTCCGTAGGGATAGAGGGGAAAAATCGGCCAGAAGGGCCAGGCGCGATCGCGCCGAAAGGACAAACGGTTGTCAGTAGGGGGCCAGTTTAGGGGAGGGGTCGCCATTTGTGGATCTCCTGCCTGCGATCGATAACAGCCATAGAATATGTTTATCTAATCGTTCAACTGGATAGTTTAGCAAGGGCGTGCAAGTTATAAAAACCCGGGTTAGCGATCGAGTATCTGACAAAGACGATCTCCGATTCCGTCGGGTTCAAACGGGCGGGTTCGACCGTCCCGGTGGGTTCGCAGGCGATCGCGACAGTTCCAGAGTTCTCGCGGTTGGACTTCGCCGTCGATTTGCAATTGGACGCGATATTGCCAATGATATTTGGCGCTGCGTTTGATGCGCACGATGCAAATTTGGCGATAGCTTCGCGACGCCAAATTTGCATCGTTGACGGTATAGCAAGGGGCCGCAAAAACGGGAGATGGGAGGACGAATGAGAGGATAATAATCAGGATAAAAAATAGGGATTTCACGATTTTAGATTTGATTTTTTTAGATTTAATTAGTGAGTCTTTGTTCTCAAAACAGTAATAATAGATTTAGGGTGTGAAGTGCGATCGCAAAAAACGGTATAAATTAATTTAGAGTAAGTTAATCTAGAGGAGTTTAGGCGATGTCAGAAACTAAACCGTTTAATCCTTGGAGCTATAAACCGTGGTGGTGTCAACCGTGGTCGATCGCCTTAACTGGAATTAGTTTAATTTTGGGGAGTTGGTTGCTTTTTAAATTGATTTGGGTGAGTGCGATCGTGGCGGTTCCGGTGTCGCTCTGGATGGGATTTTTTCTGTTGGTTTGGCCGAAATTAATGCAAGAGTATCATCGGGAATTAGAAACGAGTAATACCGATTTTCAAAAATAATCAGAGAGATCGAGGTTAGGGACACGGCAATGCCGTGTCCTTACAAGCAATCCATCTCCATCAAGATTTTAGAAAAATGGTATAAGGGGGAGGCGATCGAGTAATAACTGTGAAGGAGAGAGGCGGGCAAGATGCCCGCACCACAGGGATTGCTAAGTAGATGGCTGAGGTTGACTTAGGTTGACTGATGTTGGCACAATAACAAGCCAAACCAGCCATTTTCATCAGTCCAGGATTGAACGGGGGCAAGTTGTTTCTGTTGTAAATAACTTTGCATCTGTTCGATGTCAAACTTGCGCGAAATTTCGGTTAAAATGCTTTCTCCAGCTTCAAAATTAACCGTTAAATCGAGACCGCGCAGGCGAACGGCGTGGGATCGCAGGCAGTGCAAATGCATTTCGATGCGCCGTTCTTCTTCATTATAAAAAGCACGATGCTCGAAAAATTCGGGATTAAAATTGCCGTCAAAGCGCCAATTCAAATGGCGTAACATATTGAGATTAAAGGCAGCCGTCACCCCTTGGGCGTCGTTGTAGGCGGGTTCTAAAATTGCTTTAGATTTGTGCAAATCCATGCCTAATAAAAAATAATCTTCCGGTTGCATGGCTTCGACAATTTGGGAGAAGAAGATATCGCATTCTTCGGGGTTTAAATTGCCCAAACTGCTGCCTAAAAAACAAATCGTGCGAGAGGGGAGATAGGTGGGTAGTTGTTCTAAAGCGAGTTCGTAGGTACTGACTAAACCGTGAACTTGGAGGGACGGATAATCGACGAGGAGTTCGCGGGCGCTACTTTCTAAAATGCCGCCACTGACATCGACGGGGACGTAGTGAAGGGGGGAGTCAGAATCGTGATAGGCGTCTAAGAGGATGCGGGTTTTGGTCGAACTGCCGCTACCGAGTTCGACAATTTCGCAATTTCCGGTTAATTTCGCGATTTCCGGGGCATATTGGCGTAAAATCGCGGCTTCGGTACGGGTGGGGTAGTATTCGGGCAGGTCGCAAATTTGCTCGAACAGTTGGGAACCGCGATCGTCGTAAAAGTATTTAGGGGGTAGGGTTTTGGGAGTTTGGGTCAACCCGGCGACGACATCGGCGGCGTTGGCGATTTCCGTCGCCGAGGTTCCGGAAGGGTCGATCAAGCGTTCGAGGCGCAGGCGATTTTCGAGGAGGGACGATCGCGCGATCGCCTCTGCATCGGCGGCGAGAGAAGTGGAGTCAGAGGATTGGGGAAAAGTCATAAAGTTTGAGTGGAGGCACGTACAGGGCAACTCAGTGTAATTGAGTTTAAATGGATTGCCGTTGGTATTGTCCCATCTGATGGGAAGGCGATCGCATCTTTTTTCTGAGGACAGAAATCAGCAGGTTACAGGCTACGGGCGCAGCGAAATCCGGCGAAAATTTGGCGAATCCAGGGATGATACCAGTTGCGGAAACTGCAGCGCATCGCCCAGGGACGGGTGACGAAACTACCGCCGCGCAATACCCGATGTTCGCCGTCGAAGTAGGTTTGCGAATAGCCGCGATAGGGGAAAGCACTAAAACCGGGATAGCGGTCGAAGGTGGAGGCGGTCCATTCCCAGACGTTCCCCAGCATGTCGTAACAACCGTAGGGGCTGGCGCCTTGGGGATAGGCATCGACGGGAGTGGTGTGGGGGTGGGCGTTATCGTGATTGCAGTGGGTGGCGGTGGGGAAGCGGTCGCCCCAGGGATAAAGCTGTTGGATCTCGCCGTCGGGGTTCCAACTGGCGGCTTTTTCCCATTCGGATTCGGTGGGGAGGCGTTTTCCGGCGAAACGGGCGTAGGCTTCGGCTTCGTAGTAGCTGACGCCGCAGACGGGGTGGGTGTCGAAGGTACGATCGCCCGTCCAGTATAGGGGGCGATCGATCTGATGGGTTCGAACCCAGTTCCAGCCTTCGGGAGACCAGTAAGCGGGGGTTTGATAGCCTCGGGCGTCGATAAATTGGCGGTATTGGGCGCAGGTGACCGGGTAGCGGTCGATCGCGTAGGTGGGGAGAGAGTATAAATGGCTCGATCGCTCGTTATCTAAGGCATCCGGGCGATCGTTCCCCTGCCAGAAGTCGCCGCCGGGGATTTCAATGTCGTCGGATTCGGATCGGTCGGCGACGGGGGAAGCGGGGGAATCGGCGGTAGGTTGCCACGGTCCGCGTTGCAGGTTGAGCAAAAAGCCGATGGTTTCGGTATGTTGGCTTTCGTGTTGAAGGATAAACCGCCAGAGTCGTTCTTGTTCTGAGATCGGGGCCATCTCTAAATAAGAGAAGGTGCGATCGCGTACTTCGTCGAGATAGGCGACAATTTCGGGAAATTCGGGTAAATTCACCCGTTCGCTTTTCGGTAAGCCGTCGGCGGCGAGCAGTTTGTGATATTGCGGGCGCAAGGGCGCCATCCCGGCACAATGTTGGAGCAGCCAGAGGGCTTCGGTATAAGCAATATGGCCGAGATGCCAACCGACGGGGCTAAAATCCGGGTGAACTTGATGGCGGAAGGTGGAATCGTCGATCGCCTCAAAGAGTTCGAGGGTGCCTTGGCGACAGCGAATGAAGCCATCGCGCAGGTTTTCGGCGATCGCCCGGTCAGCATTGGAGGGGGTAAACGTGGAGGTCGAGGTCTGCGGTAACACGAATCAGGCTATTTTCTGGACAACGGTTCCAGTGTCCTGCGAATAAGGGTTCGGATGCAATCATCACCGCGTCGGGAAAGCGGCGATCGTCCCGTAACCAGTACAGGGAGGGCGCTGTAGTGGTGGTAGCAAATCGGGAGGCGACCATTTCCCGTCCGTTACTGACGATGAGATTGGCGGAAAGGGAGATGTTATCCGGTCGGGCAAGTTTGGCGAGGGTGGTGACGGTCTCGTATAAAGCTTTTTCGAGATCGTCGTCGGTTTCGAGCAGTTCTTCGAGAAAAAGGGCAAAAATATGCTCGGAGTCGGTGGTTCCGTGAATTTTGAGATAGATTTCCTCGCAGAGGCGATCGCGGATTGGTTTATATAAGGTGTGGCGAAAGTTTTTGATAAAGCCGTTGTGGACGAACAGGCAGTCGCGATCGCCGAAAGGCTGACAGTTACTCAGATCGAGCGCTTGTCCCGGGGTGGCGCTGCGGACGTATCCCAATAGCGAACCGGACTCGATATAGCGGCTGAGTTGCGGGAGGTTGATATCGTTCCAGATCGGCAAAATATGTTTGTAGGTAAACGGATCGGTTTGGCGTCGGGGGTGATACCATCCAATCCCGAACCCGTCGGCGTTGACGACGCCAGAGGTCATCTCGCGGGGTTCGTAGCTTTGAACGACGAGAGAATGTTCCGGTTCGTACAGGAGGCGATCGAGTTGGATTGGCGATCCGAGATAACCTAACAAACGACACATAAGGATTTTAGATGATGAGATCTGGGGTGGCGGCGATCGGTAAAAATCTAAATTATTTTAGCAAAGTTATCCAATTTTCCAATAAGATCTCCTATGCAATGACCTTAACTGTAACCAAAACTGCCTAAAACATGAAATACATTGTCCTCTTTATCGGAGTAGGTTTATTTTTTACCACTTTGGCCGTTTCCCTCCAAGGATGGGGGTGGTTATTTTTATGGCCCGCAGTCAGTTTTTGGTTGGTCGCGGCAGCTTATGCGGGGTTGGGTTATCGGGTATTTGGCAAACAGGATAATGGACGCTTGGCAATTTGGGCATTGATGTTAATGTTGCCTTATTTGCTCGTTCGCTGGGGAATTTGGCATCTAGAACATCGGATTTTAAAAGAAGATTGTTATAACGAAGTAGCTCCGGGAATTTTTTTAGGACGGCGGGCGTTTGCGAGAGAATTACCGCAAGATATTAATTTAATTGTGGATTTAACGGCTGAATTTCCGGTTTTGAAAGAAGTAATTGAGGGAAAATCTTATGTATGTTTGCCCACGTTAGATGCATCCGTTCCCAGTGAAGCGGAGTTTCAGAAGTTAGTGGAACAGTTAGTAGATTGGGAAGGAAATATCTACTTACATTGCGCGATCGGTCACGGGCGATCGGCTACGGTTGCGGGCGCCTTATTAATTGCCCGAGGATTGGCAGATAATGCCCGAGAAGCAGAAGAAATGTTGAAAACTGCCCGACCTTGGGTGAATTTAAGCCAATCTCAAAAAGGTTTACTACAACAGTTTAAACCCGTGCAATCCGTACAATAAAAATTGTTGGCAAAGTTATTCTTAAAAGGGCGATCGCCCCTCCTGTCATTCTTGTTTTTACGGGGATGACAGCTTAAAACAGCGAGTGAATTGAGCTGATAACATTTGTCGAGAATTATAATTTTCAATGATTTTCGTCGATCGGATAAGCTGTTAGACCTTTAAACTGTATGAGTCCGAGCGGATATCCAATCCAAACGCCAATAGAACGCATTCATTCCGAGCGCTGCGGGTTACGGGAGATCCGCACGATGTCGTTACCGTGCGAGAGATCGTAGCGGATCCCGAAGTCGAGGAAAATAAAGAGCTTGAGGAGGACCGGTAATGCTCGGACGCGATCGCCTCCAACGACTGGAGGTTAGCCCTTTATCTGTTCGAGAGGAGCGATCGCCAGAGCCGAACTATCATCAACTCAATTTGTTCTGAAAAAAGATTATTCTGAACCTTATCAACAAACCTTATTTTTGTCAGCGATCGCGATCGCACGAACGAGAGCAAACGATCGCCCGATCTCAGAGATCGCGATCGCCTCCCAAGCGGTATCGTATCACAATTTCCGTTCGGTTTGAATCACCGAAACCGTTGAGAAATCATGACATGATAGGACTGTGAAACTTTACCTAAAAGTCCGACAAGAATTATGTACTTTTCAATCCAACTCCTACCCCATGCCATTTCCGAGATGATCGCCCAAATCGGTTGCACCCGACAAGTCACCTTAGCCGATCGCTACGGCTTGATGGCGGCAATTTTTTACTTAGACCATCTCAGCGAAGACGAGAGATTTTCGATCGATCGCCTGCTCAGATCGATTTGTAGGGGCAGAATCCAAATCGTCGATGAAATTTCAGCCCTTCTGCATTAAAACCGCCCCTTTTCACGGCAAGATCGGCGATCGCCCCTTCTCAAAAACCCCATTTAAAAATTTCTTAACTTGTATCTTTCAAGGTGAAAACCCCTTTTAAAGAACTGCCGATTCTAATAGAGCGATCGTCCCCTGACGGGCGTCAATTTCTACCTCAATTCCGAGGGGTAAAGTAAATTTCTCCGGGATATGACCGATCGCCGAACCGTACCAGGCGGGAACTCCTAACGGTCGAATCAAATCCGATAAAACTTGCGGTAGAGTCAACGAGGGATCGTCCCCTTCTCCTGCAGTACAATTACTGCATTGACCGAAAATAAACCCGCTAATTCTATCTAAAATTCCCGCTAATTTCAGTTGGGTTAACATCCGGTCTACCCGATAGATATCTTCGCCAATTTCTTCGACAAATAAAATCGTGTTGTCCCACGAGGGTAAATAGATCGAACCGACCATCGCGGCGAGGACCGATAAATTACCGCCGACGAGGCGACCGCGTGCTTTTCCCGGGGCGATCGTCTGGATCGAAAACCCGGGAGGATTGCGGAACATAGTGGGTCGGGCTTCAAATAAAAGCTGGCGGACGTAGCCAACGGAAAACTCATTCCAGGTCGAGGTTCCCACCGGACCGTGAAATGTGGGCAATCCCGCCTGACTGTATAAAGCGAGCAGAAGTGAGGTAGTATCGCTATATCCCATAAAAATCTTGGGATGCGATCGCACTAAGTCGTAATCGAGTAAAGGTAAAATCCGGTTGCCACCCCAACCGCCGCGAACGGTCAAAATTGCCTTGACTTCGGGATCGGCAAACATGGCGTTGACATCGGCGGCCCGATCGCGATCGCGTCCCGCCAAGTAGCCGTATCGGTCGAGGGCGTGAGCCCCAAACTTGACCTTGAGCCCCAATTGGGCCAACGCTTGGCGGCTATAGTCGAGATCTTCGCGTTCGATGGGACTCGATGGGTTAATTAACCCGACCGTATCGCCGACCTTGAGGCGTGGGGGTTTCTGATAGGGGGTCGCCGAGGGGCGATCGCCCGCGAACGCGCTCAATTGGGACCCCAATTGGGTCAACAGCCAACTCGCCGCCCCCCATTGCAAAAACTGCCGTCGCTTGAAAGCATTCGGATTCATGGATTCCCCTTACATTTGGGTTGGGTTAGACGCCCGGGTGAGGTTCCGGTATTGGTAATAGTTACGTTCTTATTTTCTCTATTTTTGGAAGTGGCGATCGCTTCGACCCTTGTCAATCCCTCCGTTTGTGATTATCCTGTTTTAGGATTTAAAATTTCGAGCGCCAAATGAGGAGAATTGACCGAGAGTGAGCAAGTCTGTTTTTACAGAAAAATATGTAAAATTTCGTCGTTTGTTAGTCGAAGTTCGTCAAGCCCATCAACTCACTCAGGTTCAGGTGGCCGAACGCTTGCAAAAACCTCAATCTTTCGTATCTAAGTACGAACGAGGAGAACGACGTTTAGATGTAGTCGAATTTTTGGAAGTCGCCCGGGCTTTAGGGGTCGATCCTTCCGATTTTTTGGAACAGTTAGAATATAGTGGGGCAGAGATGGCCGCCGATCGCGATCGTTAAACTCTCGTTAAACTGATGAGGCGAATCGCATTCTTTTTCATTCTCTTTCTCCCGAACAGTAGGGGCGAAAAATTTCTCGCCCCTAGGGACAGCAAAGGGAGGGAGATTTTTACTTGGGGTGGCCGCAGCTTCTGGCCGATTGGGTTCGACAGTTTGGCCGGGACTTGCCCCCCTTCATTTCCAATTTGACGATCGCTTTTATGTGGAAAAATATCAAAAAGTTTTTTTCGCGGTGGGTTCTCAAAGAATCCTACTCGATTTTGTTTTTAATTCTATTCTTAGCCATTTTACTATCTTCTGCCTGTATTAACGGCTACTGGATCGAACCGAATATTTGCGATTTGTGGCTCAAAGATTTTTTAATTAATCTAGTGGCGGAAGTCCTCGGCATTTTATTGGTGGTGTTTTCGATTACGCGTACGGTTCAACAAAATCGCGAACGCGAAAAAAAGAAGTTTCGAGAAATTGCATTTCGTCAGCTTCGCTTTGTTTTACGAAAACAAGTCTCTTTATTATTTGAAATGTATAAGGCGTCTTGTCGGGAACGACCGGAAACCGATTATGAAAGTTTGCCGGATTTATTCACCGATCGCTATTACGAAGATGTCCAAAATCTCGACTTATTTAAAATGTCTCCGGTTCTGACACCCCAGGGCAAAAAAATGGATTGGTTGGACTATCTTTCTTACGAATGTTCTAATTTGAGAAATGCGTTGGGGCGAGTGGTCGATCGCTATTCGTTTAATTTAGATTCTAACGTCGTCGATGCCCTCGAAGAAGTTTCCGATGCGGCGTTTATTCGCTTTATTTCTTCGGTGTGGGAAGCGAAAAAGCTCAACGGCATTAATTCCCGGGGGGATTTACTGTCGGAGTGCGATCGCCTCTTGCGGGAATATACGGCGTCTTTGCTCAAACTGATCGCCCTTTATAACGATAGCGTCCCTGGCGATCGCCAAATCGTCCTCGATCGCTCTCAATGGGACGATTGGTGGAACCACAACGGCAGACCGCAAATCGGCGACAGTCGCATCAAAGTCGATGGCAAACCCTGTTTTTAACCCCGTCCTCACTCCAGACGCATTAGCCTAAATGGTAGCCCGTTCTTTTTTCGATGTAGTCTACGATTTTGCGATAGTCTTCGGGATTACTTTGCGGGTGGATGATGATTTTCATGCCGTTATCGGGCAGCCAAAAGGTCAATTTACCGTTGCCGGGGGTGCGAGAGAAGGTATGAACTCGACTCAAATCGATATCGTATTCGTCGCGCTCGTAAACAATCCGAACCCAGTACGATTCCCGCCGTTCTCGCTGGGCTGTTTTTAGATACTCTCGCACTTTTTGATACGCCTCCGGATTGCTTTGCGGGTGAATGACAATAGGGTAGCCGTTATCGGGCAGCCAAAAGGTTAATTTACCGTTGGCCGGGGACCGACAAAACGCTGTAATCTGCTTGAGATCGATGACGTAGGTATCTCTCTCATAAATGATTTTGACCCAATACGCCACAAGCCCTCCTCAACTTGCAGATTTGAGCATGACAGCTACCCGTCATTCCGTTAAGAAATACTCGGAGAACTGAGTGCGGGGGATTCTTCGTGCCGATCGCGATCGCCACTGTCGGCGATCGTGGCGAGTGCGGCTTGAAGTAATCCTTTAAACAGGGGATGGGGTTTGTTCAATCGCGAGCGGAATTCGGGGTGAAATTGAGTAGCGATAAAGTAAGGATGGTTGGGAAATTCGATAATTTCTACCAAACGCCCGTCTGGAGAAGTACCGCTAATCAAGAATCCCGACTCTAACAACAGTTGGCGGTACGCATTATTAAATTCATACCGATGTCGGTGGCGTTCGTAAACCACTTCTTCTCGATACAAGTTCAACGCCAGACTTCCCGGGGTAATTCGACAGGGATACAGACCCAAACGCATGGTTCCGCCGAGATCGACGACATCCTGCTGTTCGGGAAGTAGGTTAATTACGGGATTTTTGGCTTGGGGGTCGAATTCGGCGCTGTTGGCATTTTCGAGGTGAGCGACGTTACGGGCCCACTCGATCGCGCAGCATTGCATCCCCAAACACAAGCCGAGGAAGGGGATTTGCTGTTCGCGCGCGTATTGAATTGCGGCAATTTTACCGTCGATCCCGCGAATGCCAAAACCGCCGGGAACCAGAATTCCTTGCACGTCTTTGAGGTATTTTTCGGCGCCGTAGGCTTCGATATCTTCGGAATTGACCCATTCGAGTTCGACGTCGATCCCGATCGCGATCGCCGCGTGGCGCAAGGCTTCGACGACGGAGAGGTACGCATCGCTCAAGCGCACGTATTTACCGACGATCGCCACCTTAACCCGGTGACTGCCGCGATCGAGCCGTTCTACCAACTGTTCCCATTCGCTCAGATCCGGTTGGCGCGCCTCCATCTGCAGCAAGTTGAGGGTCTGTTGCGCCAGTCCTTCTTTTTCGAGAATCAGTGGCACTTCGTAAATGCTTTTCGCATCGGCTGCGGTAATGACGCTTTCCACCGGAACGTCACAAAATTCGGACATTTTATCTTTGAGTCCTTGCGGTAACGGGCGATCGGACCGACAGACTAAAATATCCGGCTGAATCCCGATCGATCGCAACTCCTTGACCGAATGCTGGGTCGGCTTCGTTTTCATTTCTCCCGCCGACGGAATCCAAGGAACTAGAGTCACGTGCATGTAAACGACGTTGGCCCGTCCCACATCCTTGCGGAATTGGCGAATTGCTTCTAAAAACGGCAGAGATTCGATATCGCCGACGGTTCCGCCAATTTCCGTGATCACCACATCCGGCGTCGTATTTCTCGCCACGCGATGGATGCGTTCTTTAATTTCGTTGGTGATGTGGGGGATCACTTGCACCGTTCCCCCTTGGTAGTCTCCCCGACGTTCTTTGTTAATCACCGACTGATAAATCGAACCCGTCGTCACGCTGTTCAGACGCGACATCGACGTATCGGTAAAGCGTTCGTAATGTCCCAAATCTAAATCCGTCTCGGCGCCGTCGTCGGTGACGAATACTTCGCCGTGTTGGAAAGGACTCATGGTTCCGGGATCGACGTTAATGTAAGGGTCGAGCTTCAAAATCGAGACCGAATAGTCCCGCGATTTGAGCAATCGTCCCAGGCTGGACGCTACAATCCCTTTGCCAATACTGGAAACGACCCCGCCAGTGACAAACACAAACTTAGTCATAGAAATTCGCTAACCGCTCAGATTCCCGCGCCTACGCACTTAATTGTCCCACACTCTCAACCCGATCATCTCCTCCGAACCCGCACTAATTTACGGCGCGTGCTGCTGCCAATCCTCAAGGTTGCCTTAGTGTGGCAGTATATCTAGAGTCGAACAAGTCTGAAGAGTGACATGATGCCAGAGATTCTGCAACAACAGATTTTTCAGAATACGGTTCTAGATTATCTCATTTCTGTTGCTACTTTTTTGGTCAGCATCATCGGGATTAAAATTCTCAATAGCGTTATTTTAGCACAGGTCAAAAAGTGGGCGAGAAAAACGCGCACGGAATTGGACGATTCTTTGATTCAAATTTTTGAATCGAATTTAGTTCCTTTGCTCTACGTCGGCGCTTTATATATTAGCGTTCAAAATCTCGAAATTAATGCCATTTTAGTTCGGGCGATCGATGCCCTCGGCGCGATCGCAGTGACCTTCGCGATCGCCCAAATCCTGGTTTCAGCCAGCGAACGGGCGTTTAACCTCTTTTGGCTCAAAAAAGGTCACGACCCCGCACTCGTCAGCGAAGATATCAAAACGATTCGTCCCGCGATTCGCGTTGTTGTTTGGACGATCGCCACGATTTTCTTACTCGACAATCTCGGTTTTGATTTGTCGGCGGTCATCACTGGATTGGGAATCGGTGGCGCGGCGATCGCCCTGGCGTCCAGAGGTGTTTTGGAAGATCTATTTAGTTATTTCTCGATTCTGTTCGATCGCCCGTTTGAAATTGGGGACTTTATTATTATTGGCGACTACATGGGGGCGATCGAACATGTCGGGATCAAAAGCACGCGCATTCGCAGTTTGAGTGGCGAACAATTAGTGTTTTGTAATAAAGACTTAACCGAATCTCGCATTCGTAACTACAAACGCATGGAACGCCGCCGGGTAGTCTTCAATCTCGGTGTCACTTACGAAACCTCAACGGACAAACTTACCGAAATTCCCGGCATCGTTCGAGGGGCGATCGAACAACTCGATAATACTACCTTCGATCGTGCCCATTTTTTCTCTTACGGCGACTTTAGTTTGAACTTTGAGATTGTCTACTACATCTTAAGTAGCGATTACACCCAATATATGGATGCCCAACAAAAAATCAACTTAACCATCAAAGAAGAGTTTGAAAAACGAGAAATTGAAATGGCTTATCCCACTCAAACTCTTTATCTCAATCAATTACCAACAACCGCTTAAATTCTCCGGGTAATACCTCGGGAACCTGAAATAGTGTGAAGCGGGCATCTTGCCCGTTTCAAAATTTGATGATGCCGGACAATGAAGCCATCAAAATGAAATTTAAAATCACACAAAAATCATTAAATTCATGATGAAACTTGCTCGCTTAAATTTAAAATACCGGATCTCTAAACTCTCATTATTGTCAATCCTAGCCTTTATTACCCTCGCTACGATCGCCCTTCCCCCGGTGATTCGCGCGCAAACAGTTCCAGTCGATCGTGAGGATTCGCCCGTCGGCGTCCCAGTGCAATTCGCCATCCCAGAAAAGTTCGATCGCGTCATGGAAGAAGCCCGCGATCGTCAATTAAATACCCTTGCTTTCCCCGAACTCATTCAGGCGATCGCCGAACAATTTATCGGAACTCCTTACGTCGCCGGACTCCTAGACCGTAACCCTACCGAAACTTTAGTCATTTCTCTCGATGGATTCGACTGCGTTTTATTCGTCGAAACCGTCTTGGCGATCGCCCGGGGAGTTGCCCTCGAAGACTACTCCTATCCCACTTTTACTCGTAACCTAGAACGCCAACGGTATCGAGATGGAATTCTCGACGACTATTGTAGCCGCTTGCACTATTTCTCTGACTGGATTTTTGACAATCAAAATCGCTATTTAGTTAAAAATATTACCCCATTTCTCGGAGGCTTACCTCTTCCTAAAACGCTCAATTTTATGAGCAAAAATAGAGCATCTTATCCTCAATTATCACGAGATACAAATTATCAATGTATTCTCGACGTCGAACACCACTTAAAACAACAGGCGATCGCCTATATTCCCCAAGATCGAATCCGCCAAGTTTACGATCGCCTGCAACCCGGAGATATCATCGCCACCGCGACCGATATTGACGGACTCGACGTTACCCATACCGGACTCGTTTATCGTTTTGAAGATGGGGCGATCGGTTTGATCCACGCCTCTCCCGCAGGTCGCGTCACCATTTCCCGCGATCTGCAAGCTTACGTCCAATCCGTTGACGGACAAATCGGAATTATTGTAGCGCGTCCCCTAGACCCGCGTTTGGGTTTTTAAGGCGGAATCGGGAGTTGGGAGTCGGTTAAAAATATCTTAAAACCGGATACAGCAATTGGCGCTGTCATGAGGTACAAGAGGCAAAAATCCCCCCAACCCCCCTTAAAAAGGGGGGCAGTGAAAGTCCCCCTTTTTAAGGGGGATTTAGGGGGATTGAAATGTACCGCGCAACAGCGAAAACTGCTGTAAAATGACCGGATTGTCAAGAAACGGGATTGAATTCGATCGGAAATGCTGTTCTCAACTCTCTAGATGCGATCGATATGAAATTTTCTAAAACGTTATCGGTTCTGTTCGCCAGTCTGATTTGCTTAGTGGCGATCGCCTGCAAAAATCCCCAGCGAGAAGCCCTCGGGAATCAATTATTTTTGCAAATTGAAACCCTCAGCAAAAATTTTCAATCTTCCCCAAACATTCTATCCTTAAAAGATGTCACCGATTTTGACTGGGACGAAGTTTACGTATTTAACCCCTATACTACTCATGAAGAAATTGAAAGTCAACTGGGGTTTAAATGGTCTGACGGCGATCGCATCGATCTCGGAAGTCGCGATGACATTAACCTGTTAGTCTTTGTTAAAGATAACCGTGTCGTCCAATATTTAGAAGTTCCTAGAGGACGAGGGGATTTTATTCTCAGTTCGGACAACGTTGGAGGGTTAACGCCGCAACAGGCCAACTTTGAAGTTCGTCCCCAAGGTCAACAAGCGAATTGGATCGATTTAGTTTTAGTTGACTCTTTATCCCCAACTCGACCGTAAGGCTAAACGAGAGGGAGAAAGTGATAAAAATCAACTAAAATAGAGACAATTATCGGAATCTATCCGGCAATTTACCATGTAAATCGGTGACAATTGCACGAACTGTAATTTGGAAATTCAACAAATTTCCTTTAATCTTGTCGTCGATCGCATCGGGAGGCTCAACTCATCCTATGAAGACAAAAGTTCAGCTCAATTCGACCATCCCCAGTTATCGGAAATGATGAGAAAAACTATCGGATTATTGGCATTAGGGAGTATCGCGATCGTGTCTCCGGTTCGAGCGGAAAATGGTCTGTTTGTCGCCTATCCTCCAGCCGAACATACGACCAGTGCCGATCGCATTTTTTTAATTGGAACGGCGCCGCCATCGGGGGAAGTATTAATTAACGGACAGGCGATCGAACGATCGCGCGACGGTCATTTTGCCCCGAGTTTTCCCCTCGAACCGGGGGAAAATATTTTTACCCTAAAACATGGCAGCGAACAGTTACAAATTAAAGTCACGCGGCAAATTACGACGCCGACCATTCCCGAAGGATTACAATTTGCCGAAAACTCACTGACGCCGACGGTAGATTTGGCAAGAATGCCCGGAGAATTGCTGTGTTTTTCGGCAATCGCGCCGTCGAATGCGTCAGTTTCTGTCAGTATCGGACGTCAAACGGTTAACTTATTTCCGCAGTTACAAACGGTCGAATTACCGTCAAATTTATCCGCATTAATCGACCAAAATAATCCCCAAGTTCGCGATGCGGTCGGCTATTACGAAGGATGTACCGAGGCGCCCTCGACTCCGGGGGATTTAGGACAACCGACCTATCGCCTCACCCTCGACGGTCAGAGTAAGACACAAAGGGCGCCGGGGGCGATCGCCATTCTCTCGCCGACCCAATTCGAGATCGCCGAAGTGACCGCCGAATCCGGGGTGGCGCGAACTGGACCGAGTACGAATCACTCGCGGATGACGCCGTTACCGAAGGGAACCCGCGCCGCAATTACGGGTCGCGAGGCGGAATGGGTGCGCTTGGACTATGGCGCCTGGATTAAGGCGGAAGAAGTGCAGGTCACTCAAGGCGGGGCGCCGCCACGGGCGATCGTGCGGTCTCTCGGGTCGCGGGAGGTTCCGAAATGGACGGAAATTATATTTCCTTTGCAAACGGCGGTTCCGGTGACGGTTCGACAAGACAGCGATCGCCTCGTGTTGACTTTACACAATACGACGGCGCAAACCGACACCTTTCGCCTCAATGACGGTCCGGTGGTCGAACGGATGGACTGGCAGCCTTTCCCCGATCGCGCCGAATATACCTTGCACTTAAAAAATAAACAACAGTGGGGTTACAAACTCCGTTACGAAGGAACCAGTTTAATTCTCTCCCTGCGACATCCGCCCCGACTCTCGGGCGATCGCTCCCGTCCCCTCGCCGGGGTCGAAATCGCGATCGATCCGGGACACGGCAGCCCCAACGACCTCGGCGCGCGCGGTCCGACGGGCTATCCCGAAAAAGATGTCACGGCGATCGTCTCCAAGTTACTGCGCGATGCTTTAGTGGCGCGGGGGGCGACGGTCTACATGACCCGGGAAGGCGATGAGGATTTGTGGCCTCACGAGCGCGTCGCAACGATCGAAGCGTGGGAACCTCATTTAGCGTTAAGTGTGCATTATAATGCCTTACCCGATGCCGGAGATGCCATCAACACTAAAGGGATCGGGATGTTTTGGTATAACCCGCAAGCCCACGATTTATCGGTCTTTCTGCACCAATATCTCGTAGAACAGTTAAATCGCCCATCTTATGGCGTATTTTGGAATAATTTAGCCTTAACTCGTCCTACGGTGGCGCCGTCGGTATTGATGGAGTTGGGATTTATGATCAATCCCGACGAGTTCGAGTGGATTACCGATCCGCAAGAACAGGAAAAATTAGCGGAGGCGATCGCCGAAGCTGTGAGTGAATGGGTGCGATCGAAATCCTAGGCGAACGCACTTCTACCAATCCGTCGAAGCGATCGCTCGCCTCGACGGATTGCTCGCAGTTTCCTGGTATCCGTTGGGGCGATCGAATAAAATCGTGTCATCGATCGAGACCCGCCTAGACGAAGGGGCGATCGTTGAGTTAGATTAGAAAAGAAAGACAACACTCAACTCCAGTTGGGGGTGAATCCTTTTACAGTAACTAAACAGCAACCAAACGCTCGCTTAAAAGAAGGTTAGAACCCTAACTCGACCACTCTACGGATTCAAGTCCTCCCCTTGAGGCTTGGGTCGAGTCAAGGGTTCTTTACCAAACTTAACCCAGCTAGTTGTTCGATTTTATTTTTATGCGATTTCCAGACACTTAGCGTCTTTGAAGCTTTAGAGAAAAACGCGAGCTTTTCCAGCACGATCCCCCGGTTTCTTGTATTTATCGTGAATTGTAACCCGTCTGTTTTCGAGTAACGGCGGGGCTGGGGTGCTTTTTTAGAATCGTTTAAAGATCGATCGAAGTAACCGGGAGAGCGTGCCAAAATTCTCCGAAAACAGCGCGCTTTCTCTCTGCATTCTGCGTAATTTTTCGTTGCGCTCGCTAGCAGAATTGTTCCGATCGCCTTGCATCGGTTCGGGGAGTTTTTTCGTCTTTTTTAGCTCGCGTGGATCTCGAAAATGTAGCGCGTGCCAATTGTTTTTGACTGTAAATTACCCATTTTTTTATGTTGACCTTAACCCGGCAACCTTACAAGGAAAAAGTCGATTTTGAACGGATTGCAAAATCGGTCAAACGCTTTGAAAAAGACGGTCAAATTGACGAAGATAGTTTAGTGGACGATTTACCTTTACTGTTGAAATCGTCCCTGACGAGCCGATGCCAGTTGTGGGAAGACGATCGCGCCGACCTGCACGGTTTCGGACTGATGGCGGTTCACCGGATCGACGAGTACCTCCAAGGATCGCTTTATTTTTACGACCTGTCCGGCGATCGCTCGCTCCAACTGAGTGCGAAAATTCTCACTTGGGCGGAAACTCAACTGCAAGACCTCGCCCGTTCGTGGAATCTCGACGCGACCTTAAAAGTTAAAACCCGCGACGATTCGGCGATTCGGATCGCCGTTCTCGAACGTCAGGGCTTCTCACATCAGGGATCGTTTCTGACGATGGCTCACCCCCATCCCGAGGCGATCGCCCCGGTTCGACTGCCGGAAGGCTTCCGAGTGCGACCGTTCGACAGCCGCCAGGAAGCCCGGGAATGGGTGCAATTGTTCGCCGACTCCTTCCAAGACCATTCGGAACGATACGAAGTGAGCGTAGACCGACTCCGCCACTGGCACGGCGATCGCCACTACCGCCCGGAATTAGACTTGATTGTCGAAGCCCCCAACGGCGAATTGGCCGCCTTTTGTCAGGGTCACCTGCACCGAGACAACGCCCCGGCGATCGCGCCCAAAACCGGATGGATTCGCTGGCTCGGAACCGGGCGGCCTTTCCGCAAAATGGGTTTGGGTCGCGCGTTGCTCTCGACGACGATCGCCCGCTTGCACCGTACTGGGGCGGCGACGGTCAAACTCGGCGTCGATGCGTGCAGTTTGACCGGAGCGACCCGACTTTACGAGGCCCTCGGTTTTCGCCGCGTCGAAACCTGGATGACTTACACTAAGTCAGTCTGAACGGCGCTACAGTAAAGTCAATCCAGTGGGAGTGAGGGTGAATGAAAATTCGGATCGGAGTGCTGTTGACGATCGCCTTTAGCGTGGGCTTGGCGATCGCCGTGGGGGTCAAAGTAGCATTACAGGTGCCATATTCGCCCCCCTCAGCCCCGGCCCTCGAAGCCGTTGCCCCCTCGCCTCAAACCGTCGCTCAGACGGGCGATCGCCCCCCGGGGATCCGGGTCGAGGCGATCGTCCCCGAACGACTCGTGCGCGATCTCAAAACCTTGGCCTTCGATCGCTCCACACCGGAAAGCCGCGATCGAGCGCGCCGTTACATCGTCGAACAATTGCAAGCTGCCGGATGGAATCCCACCCCACACCCTTTTCCCGGCGGCATTAACATTGTCGCCGAACGCTCCGGAACCGACCCGGACGCGGGAACTGTTCTGGTGGCGGCCCATTACGATACCGTTCCCGGTTCTCCCGGGGCCGACGACAACGCCAGTGGGGTCGCCGTCGCCCTCGAAGTCGCCCGCTTGCTCGGAGCGGTACCCACCCCGCGATCGCTGCAACTGGCCTTTTTCGATCTCGAAGAAACCGGACTGCAAGGGAGTTTGGCGTTTGCGGGGGAAGCGGACCCGCAACGCCTGCACGGGGCGATCGTCATGGATATGGTGGCGTTTGCCTGTCACGAGCCGGGATGTCAGGACTATCCCAAGGGTTTACCCGTCAAAGCCCCCGATCGCGGCAATTTTCTCGCGATCGTCGGCGATCTCGAACATTTGCCCTTAATCGAAGCGTTCCAACAGGCAGCCCGCGACCCCCTCCCGGCCATTTTTACCCTCCCGGTTCCGTTTAAAGGGCTGTCGATCCCGGATACCCTCCGCAGCGATCACGCCCCTTTTTGGTATCGCGGCATCGGCGCCGTGTTGGTGACCGATACCGCCAATTTGCGATCGCCCCACTACCACCAACCGAGTGACACGCCGAGCAATATCGACCGCGATTTTTTCCTCGGAGCGGCTCAACTCGTCGTCAACGCCACTACGATCGTCTTAAACCGCCGCGCTACCCTCGACAGCCCCCTCCCCCCTCGCCAAGCCGCCACGGGGCGATCGCCCCAGGGATCGGCGGGATCGCTTTTCTGAATTTTTCTGAAGAGTTTTTTAACTTTTATTTCATTCGCGATCTACTCGATGATATGCTAAGCACACTCGATCGAATTTAAAACTTGTAAACTTTCACGAAAAAGGCAACAAAACCCACTCGGGATACATCGGATCTCTTAAAGAGATTCCCTTGAAAAGTAAGCGAGTGCTTTGATAGGGACGCTCGGGATCGAAGCCTTCGTCCGTTCTGTCGAAAACAAGGCGATCCCTTTTGAGAAAACCCCCCTGTTAACCGATCGAACGCGCCTTCGATGCTATTGGGACAACGATCCCCGCTTCTCATCAACGTCCGATTTAAGAGGCGGCGATCGCCCGCTCGGGATTGACTTTTTGCTCGACTACGATCGCGATCGCAAATTTTCGATGATAAGCATCACCCTATGGCAATGGGATTATCACAACGGATTGCTTTAAAATCCTTCATACTCGTCAATAAGGAGTTACAATCAGCACCAGAGGGATCGAGCAGGCAATCAAATGATCATTCAAGGAAACTTTTACAAGTTAACGATTTCAGAAATTTTTTGCGAAATTTGGCGATCGGGGGAAATCACCCATCTGGAACGATGGGGCCTGATGTCCGCTTTACTCAAGGGATCTCTCAGTCGAGAAGAAATGGAGACCATCAACCGCCTCATCCATGCCGTTCGTCGCGGATGGTTGCGAGTGGTCGATTGAACGAGCGAGTTTAGCAGGGGCGCTTCGCGCGTCCGCTAGTCGCCGGGTCTGGTTATTCCTGGTTATTCTTTGAACGCCGACTTACCCGGAGGACTTGTCACTTGCGGACTTTTCCGTTCGGCTGGATGACGCCGGAAAGCTTGGCGCCGCGTAAATTCGGCTGGACGATATTCGCTTTCGTCAAGTTCGCCCCACTCAGGTTCGCCTCGCTCAAGTTCGTATGCATCAAATGCGCTCCAGTCAAGTTCGCTGCGGTCAAATTGGCTCCCGCGCAATTCGCCTGAATTAAATAGGCTCCACTGAGATTGGCGACGCTTAAATCGGCTCCTTTCAAAATCGCTCCGGTCAGCAGTTTGCCACTCAAATCGACACCGCTTAAATCCGTATTGCTCAAGTTCGTCCCGCTCAATTGCGTCGCATCTAAGCACGCTTGTCGCAAATCGACCCCGGTTAAATTAGCTTTGCTCAAGTTGGCCCGAGTCAGATCGGTTTCGCTTAAATCCGCTTGGCTTAAATCGGCCCAATTCAAATAAGCTTCTTGGAAATTCGCCTGTTTCAGTGAGGCTCCGGTCAAATCGGCTCGGCTCAAATCTGCACGGGTCAGCTTGCACTGTTTGAGTTTGGCTCCGGTTAAATTGGTCTCGACTAAGGTCGCGTCACTCAAATCCGCTTTGTTCAAACTGCATTGTGCTAATGTGGCTTGTTTTAAATTCGCCCCGCTTAAATTGGCTCCGATTAAATAAGACCGACTCAGTTGCGCTCCTTCTAACACGGTGTGGCTCAAATTCGCCCCGCTAATATCGGCTTGATTTAACAGCGCCCCGGTGAGGTTGGCTCCACTCAAATCGGCCCAATTGAGGTGAGCGCCAATCAAATTGGCTCCACTTAAATTAGCACCACTTAAATTGGCTCCACTCAAACTCGCTCCACTCAGATTCGCACGGCTGAGATTGGCTCCTCTGAGATCGGCTTTACTCAACCCCGCACCCCCCAAATAGGCTCCGGTTAAGTTGGCTCCTTTTAGGTCTACTTTACTCAGGCTGGCTCGACTAAAATCCCGAACGCCATCGGCATACTGCACGAGGAGTTCATCTCGGGTCAAACTCGGTCTGGGAGTGGTGATTAAGTCAGCCTTCATAATTAAGCACGGGTTTATATAGTTTTTTTTAGTTTTCTGTTCAGATCTTACAGAACTTTACTATTTATGCAAAACCGAATTTTCCCTGAAGTTTAGTTAAGTATTATGAAGGAGGCAATTGTTTCTTTATATTTTCTTTAGATTTTAGGGCTTCGGGAAAACCTGTGGCGAGGGGCTAGAAAGGGATCGAGCAATCGCAAAAAAGCGGTTTTGGGGAGTGTAAAAAATTGAGAACGCACAGAAACAGTTAAGTGGGAAGGGGAGGGATGTCGATTGAGGGTGGAGGAAGCGGGCGATCGCCTAATTTTCTCCTCGATCGCCTATCTTAGTTCAATTCAAGCGATCGGCATTGATGGGTCAATCCCCCTCTACGCCGGAAAGCCGCTCTAGGTCTGTAAAAGAACGGCTCGGGCGATCGCCCGTCGGCGAGGGGAAGCGAACTCTAAAAATTAGTAAACACGATTATTTTTGAAGAGAATAGTCATCCAGGCGATCGACTTTTCAAGGGAAAAAATATCCCCTTCACCTCGCGACCGTCAAAAGCGGGTAACATTACGGATCGAAACGGATCGAAGCGCGATCGCCCTGGCGGGATTTACGGTGAAATAACGGTCGCGATGCAGTCGTAACCCCCATGGTCTGCGCTTGGGAAAGGTAGTGACGCAATTGCCAAAAATTGCAGCAAGAATTCCCAATTTTCCGAGCGGTTATTGGGAGTTTACCGGAAGGAAAAGGGAGGGTGAGTCGGTCAGACCGCTCTCTAAAACTTACTCAAACTTAAGTGTATGATGTTTAGTTCCTAGCTTGGATCTTCCGAGACCTTTCCATCACGCTTGCTTACACGGCTGAGCTCTCCGCGTTTTCTACATTAATTGCCGCATTTAAGTCACGATCTATGGAGACGTGACAGTTCGGACAATCATACTGTCTTCGGTCCAGTGGCATTTTTTGTTGGTGTCCGCAGTTGGAACAGATCTGCGAACTGGGATACCACGGGTCAATCAATGTTAATTTGCTCCCGTACCACTCGCATTTATATTCAAGTTGACGACGGAACTCATCAAACCCACCATCCGCGATCGCACCAGCCAGCTTGTGATTTTTGAGCATCCCTAACACATTTAAGTCTTCGATTTTTACTTCGCCGTGGTTTTTGGCTAAGTAAGTTGTTAACTTGTGTAAATGGTTGGCTCTAATATCCGCGATGCGTCGGTGGGCCTTAGCTAATTTGACTTTAGTTTTTTCTCGGTTTTTACCTCCTTTTTGACGGCGGCTTAGTTCTTTCTGGAGTTTGGCCAGTTTTTTCTGAGCCTGACGATAAGCTTTCGGATTGGGATAGGTTTTACTATCGCTCAGGGTGGCCTTTTGATTCCTACATCTACCCCAATCCGCTCTCTATCCCCCCTTCGCCCCCCTTTCAAAGGGGGGTTGGGGGGATGGTTCAAAATCAATTTTGAAGGCAATATACCAGTCCCCTGCTCGTTTACTTATCGTGACGTTTTTGGGATGGACTGGTGGTAACTGTTCGTGGCTTTTTACCCAACCGATCCGAGGTAGCTTTACCCAATCACCGGAAACTTTAATGCTTCCTTCCAGGTAAAAACTCTCTTTGACATTCTTTTTCTTAAACTTGGGGAAGCCTGTTCCTTTGACTTGCCCAACTCGCTTAAACGCTTGATTGAGGTGACGCAACGCTTCTTGAGGGCTACATTTTGAGACTTCATAGTACCAAGGATTCCGACTTTTTACCTCGGCGACTAATCTTTTGTGTAAGTCTATGGCACTCGGGAGTTTACCTCTGGTTTCTAATATTTCCTTACAGGTAGCCAGTCCCCAATTCCAAGCGTGTCGAGCGACTCCTGCGTGTTTCGCCATCAGCGTTCGTTGTCGGTTATTTAAGTCTAGCTTGGTCTTAAAGCCTTTCACTGACTTTTTTTAACTCCTCAACTATCTTTTTGTTCGGCCAAGTTGAGCTACCATAAAGACTAGCAGAAAACAATGGAGATGGTGAAATCCGCGATTTTTGCGGCTTCAGTCCTTCTAAACTTACTCAAATTTTTATTTTAGCATAAAAAGTGAGTAAGTTTAAAAAACTTTAGGTAGAAATTTAAACCCTGTTTTTAACCCTCGCTCGCAACGAGCAAGGCGAGGAAGTAGGGCTTAAAGAAGGCGAAGGGGAGGATTTGTCGGCGGTATCAAAACGAATGGTTCCCCCGCAGTAATTCTTAAAATCGGGAGCGCAATAAATCAGTTCTCGGATCACCCGATCGTCAACCCACAAGATCAAAGGGAAGTGAAAGAATTTAACAAATAAATGCCGGGAAAGATTGGTGGCTTTCAAGACGCGATCGAGGGCTTTAACGGCGTTTAAACCAAATATCATTAAGGCTGGGGGTTGGCGATCGCGCAGGAAGGTGGCAATCGTCGTGTAAAGGGTTTGAATGTCCGACGAAAGCACGATTCGTTCCGGCGGATTCGGCAAACCGCTACTGAGTCGGTTGGCGATTTGCTGTTGTAAATGGGGACAGTTGCAAGAAACTAAAATCAGAGAAAACTCGCCCTGAGAACTGGAGATCGCACGATGAAGGGTGACGAGCGATCGCTCGTTCTTCGCTCCTAAATTTTCTGGAGAAGAAGGGCTAGTCATGAACTGAATGGCTCCGAGCAATGGCGGCTCGTGTTCTCGCGATCGACGTTAATGAGGTTCGAGGAAGTCGCCCGTGACGATTGGCAGAGGGATTCGAGCAACCCCGTGTTTACCGTTGAGGATCTCCTCAGAATTGGAAAAGACGTAATTTTTTTATAGTCTCTTTATTTTGGAATAAAAATTGTGAAGATTCCGTGAGGAACGAGCAAGCACTCACGAAACGGGGCAGAAGGGTAATTCTTGATGGGGACACGGCGATCGCCGCGAAAGGGACGAAGAGCGTGGGATCGCGATCGACGGTCGGCAGTTCGGGGCGGGGTAGGGTCGGGTCGATCCTTTACAATTTCTTTACATTTTTTCCACAAATTTGGAGTGCTTGCGCGATCGAAACGGCAAAGCTATCTTAAGTTTGTGCGATCGCCATTATGAGTAAGGAAAGTAAAGAATGGCTGGAGAATTGCGGGACATTCAAGGCCATTGGGCGGCAGCGTGCATTCAGCAGCTCGCCAGCCGGGGAATTGTGGCTGGATATCCCGATCGGAGCTTTCGACCGGACAATCCCCTGACGCGAGCGGAATTTGCAGTTTTATTGCAAAAAGCGTTTCCTGGAGTGCGGCGATCGCGTCCGGGGCGGAATTTTGCCGACGTGCCCTCCCATCACTGGGCCGCCGGGGCGATCGCCAACGCCGTCGAAGCCGGGTTTATGAGTGGCTACCCGGAAGGGCAGTTTAAACCGAACCGTGAGATCGTGAGGGTCGAGGTGTTCGTGGCGATCGCCAGTGGATTGCAGTACCTGGCGAGTCATTCGGCGACGGTCACCGTCAATCGCACCTTTATCGATGCGGCGCAGATTCCCGAATATGGAGTGCGCGCGATCGCCGCCGCCACGGAAAATGAAATCGTCGTCAACTATCCGAACGTGCGCCAACTCCATCCCAAGCGGGCCGCCAGTCGGGCGGAAGTGACGGCGATCTTGTGTCAGGCGATCGCCGACGGTAGCGGAGGATCCCCGGTGCCGAGTGCTTACGTCGCGCGAGTGCGTTCCCAAGAGATTCGAGGGGTGTGGTTGACCAACATCGATAGCGAAGCGATGTTTTCCCGCGATCGGCTCAAATTTGCCCTGGAACGACTGGCAAACCTTCACTTCAACACCGTTTACCCCAACGTTTGGAGTTGGGGGTATACTCTATATCCGAGTCGTCTCGCCGAGCGAGTCGTCGGCTTCCCCCACCATCCGGCGCCGTGGTTGCAAGGGCGCGACCTGCTCGCGGAAATGGTCGAAGAAGGACACCGAGTGGGGTTGACGATCGTTCCTTGGTTTGAATACGGATTCATGATGCCCCCGGATTCGGTACTGGCGAGACGACATCCCGAGTGGATCGCGCGGCGGCGCGACGGGAGCGATCGCGTCGTCGAGTCCGGAGTCGAACGGCTTTGGCTCAATCCCTGGCACCCGCAAGTGCAAGAATTCATCCAAGGGTTGATTCTCGAAATTGTCGGCGATTATGCCGTCGATGGGATTCAGTTTGACGACCATTTCAGCATTCCCGTCGATTTAGGCTACGACGAATATACCGTTCAACTTTACCGCCAGGAACACTTGGGACTCGCCCCGCCAGACAACCCCAACGATAATAATTGGATTCGCTGGCGATCGCACAAACTGACCGAATTTATCCGCCAGATTTACAAAGCGATCAAAGGACGGCGACCGTCGGCGATCGTTTCCCTATCGCCGAATTATCAAGATTTTGCCTATAAATTCTACTTACAAGACTGGCGGACTTGGCAACGTTACGGCTTTGTCGAAGAATTAATCTTGCAAGTTTATCGCGACGAGATCGACAGTTTTACCGCCGAACTGCAGCGATCGGAAGTGCAACTCGCCCAACGCAACATCCCCGTAGGAGTAGGGATTTTAGCCGGACTGCGAACTCGTGGGGTACCGATCGAACAGATTCAAACCCAAGTGCAAGTCGCCCGCAATTTGGGATTTTCCGGGGTATCGTTCTTTTTCTACGAATCCTTATGGAATTTTGCCCCAGAATCCCCGGCAGATCGATCCGTAGTTTTGAAAAAATTGTTTCCCTCCAAACTGTCCCGTCCCGAATTAGGGACCGGGTGGGAACCGTCCGTCTGAAAAAACGGCGATCGCGATCGTTGCCGTCAACTTTAGAATTGAAAGAGGAACCGATCGCCCGTGTTTTAGTAGATGCCAGCCTTCAGTCAAACCAGCCCAGCCAGGGAGACGGGGGACGGCGATCGGAGGATAGGCGATCGAGCTGCGAACGCGCGGGGGTTGCTAAGATTTTCTCAAAGCGGTGCAAACTTAAATAACAAGTAATACTCGCGCAATCATTAAGATCGCTAAGATTAGTGTCGCTAAGATTACCGTGCCGATGGAGGCATCTCCCTCAAACCCACTGATTGCGATTTGCCGACCGAGCCACTAGAGGGTCACTCATGAAAATCATTTTAGTTATTGAAGACGAAAGCGCAGTTTTAACAAATATTCTCGAAATTCTCGAATGCGGCGGCTTTAAAGCGATCGGCGCCGAAAACGGGCAAATCGGCGTTCAACTGGCCAAAGAAAATCTGCCCAACTTAATTTTATGTGACATCATGATGCCCGTCCTCGACGGCTACGGCGTACTCAACGAACTGCGTCAAGATCCGACCACCGCGACGATTCCGTTGATTTTCCTGACCGCCAAAGCCGAAGCCCAGGATTTGCGAGAAGGGATGAATCTCGGAGCCGACGATTATCTGACCAAACCCTTTCGGCGAAAGGATTTGCTCGAAGCGGTCAATACCCGTCTCGCCAAACAAGCCGCCGTCATGCAGCAGTACGATCGCGAGCGCCAGCGCGCCGAAGGACTGCAGAGTAAAATGCTCGAACTCGAAGAGCTGACGAATACGAAAGAAGGCTTGTTGATGAAGTTGATCGAGGATTTACGCAATCCGCTCTCCAAGATTAACTTGGCGATTCACATGTTAAAAAACATGCCTGCCGGAGCGTCGCGCGATCGCTATTTAGAAATCCTGCAAGAAGAATTCAACCGCGAAATTTCCCTGATCGAACAAGTCTCCGACTTGCAAGAACTGTTAACCGTAGACAATTTTAAATTGTTGCGTCAGTTTAACTTGCTCGGCGGCAATCTCAACGATCTTCCCCCGCAAAAAAATGAATGAGTCCGCGCCGCTCGTCGATTATTCTGGAATAAACTGCCCGTGGTTAGAGATCGAGCAGCCCGCAGTGAGCCGATCGCGAGCGACCCGCGCCAAGCGGTTGGCAACCGCTTCACCCTTGTGGCGCCAACCGAGACGGCTGGCGATCGCCCGTGCGGGTGGATACGAGCGCTCCTCTCGCAGGCGTTGAACGGCGGCGAACGAGGGAGCTCCTCCCGGTCCATCGCTTCCGTGCGCGCAAGATCGAGATCTGAGTTTAAATTCCCCCAGCCATGAGAGCTAGTGAAATTGCCGCCTCTTACTTGCAACCTAAATCGATGATGAAAACAATTTTGGTGATAGAGGACGAGGAATTTGTCCGAGCCAACATTCTCGAAATCCTTGACTCGATGAACTTCGGGACCCTCGGTGCTGAAAATGGCAAAATTGGGGTAGAACTCGCGCAACAACACCTTCCGGACTTGATCTTGTGCGATATTAAAATGCCCGAACTCGACGGCTACGGGGTTCTGACCGAATTGCGTCAGGATCCGACAACCGCCACGATTCCCTTTATTTTTTTAACGGCGAAAGCCGAAGTCGCCGACCTGCGCCAGGGAATGAACCTCGGAGCGGACGATTATTTGACTAAACCTTTCCGACGGGCCGAATTGCTCAGTGCGGTGTCGGTGCGCCTGGAAAAACAGGCGGCCATGCAACAGCGCTACAGTCACGAAAAACAAGAGCTGATCGCCTCCTTGCAGCAAGTCAAAGCGCGACTGAATGACTCGGTGCACTACGATCCGCTCACCAAATTGCCCAATCAACTGCTGTTGCGCGAACAGTTCGATCGCATCGAAACTCAAGCCGAGGGAGGACAACAGCCGATCCCGATCCTTTATATCGGGTTGGATCGCTTCAGCCGCATCGTCGAAACCTTGGGTCATGCGTTAAGCGATCGCCTCATTCAGGAAGTTGCCCGCCGCCTGCTCAGTTGCGTCAATCCCGACGATACCGTAGCTCACCTCAACGGGGAACGCTTCGCGATCGTTCAATCTCCCTTCAGTCAAAACCTTCGCCCGAATTCCCTCGGACGCGATCGGTTCGCCAATGGGGACGGGCTCCCTTGTTTGCCATTGGTCGAGCACATTCTCGAAACCATGGCTCGTCCGTTCTTGTTAGACCGTCACGAAATTTTTATGACCGTCAGCATCGGAATCGGGATTTATCCGGTTCACGCCCGCGATATCGACAACTTGATGAAGCGCGCCGGAGCGGCGATGTCGCGGGCGCAACAACTCGGCGGCAATCAATATGAATTTTATAACCCGTCGTTGACCGCTCACGCGATCGCCGATTTGAATTTAGAAACCAGTTTACGCTACGCCTTGGAGCGATCGGAATTTCTGGTTTACTATCAACCCCAAGTCGAACTCAAAACCGGAAAAATTGCTGGAGCGGAAGCCTTAGTGCGCTGGCAACATCCCGAAAAAGGCTTGGTGTCTCCGGGAAAATTTATTCCCCTCGCCGAAGAAATCGGCTTGATCGTTCCCATCGGACAGTGGGTGTTAGAAACCGCTTGCAGCCAAATTCAACAGTGGCAAGCACGGGGCTTGTTTGAGGGCAGACTGGCGATCAACCTCTCGATCCGGCAATTCAACCAGCCCGATTTAGTGCCGAAATTAGCAGAAATTTTAGAGACGACCGGGTTAGAACCGTCTACGTTAGAAATTGAAGTTACTGAAAGTCTTTTAGTTCAAAATATTGACAATACGATCGCCAAGTTAAAGGCGATTAAAGCTTTGGGAATGACGATCGCCCTCGACGATTTCGGTACCGGGTATTCTTCCCTGAGTTACTTGCAACAATTCCCCTTCGATATTTTAAAAATCGATCGCTGCTTCGTGCGAAACTTACCCGAAGACCGCAAAAATGCGGCGATCGCCACCGCCATTTTACAGATGGCTCACGGACTCAATTTAAAAGTAGTGGCCGAAGGCGTAGAAACTTATCAAGAATTATTGTTTTTATACGGCCAAGAGTGCGATACTTTACAGGGCTATTTATTCAGTCCTCCAATTGCCACCAGCGAGTTTGAAACCCTACTGAGGACGGGCAAAAAACTCAAGCTTCCCGAAACTGACGACTATCTCCCTTCTTATTGAAGCCGCTCTTTCTAGCCACGGAAGGCAAAATCGCGAACTGACGGACCCGCAGGTGGGGGAGCGAAACTGGGGTTCAAAACTCTTGCTATATTGAGATCGAGCTGTCAAACGGGGCGATCGCCCACTCGCGCTTTCCTCCTGTAGGGTAACCCACTGCACCTTTGCAAGATCCAGCTAAGCTCGACGCCGGACGGCAATCAGACCCTCGAATTCAAAAGTGAGCGATCGATAAAATACTCGTCGTAGAAGATGAAGAAGATTCTAGTCATTGAAGATGAAATGTCAGTGCGCGATAACATCGTCGAACTGCTCGATGCGGAGAACTTCGAGACCGTTGCTGCCGAAAATGGTGTGGAAGGGGTCAAACGGGCGCGCGAAGAGTTGCCGGATTTGATTTTGTGCGATGTGATGATGCCCCACCTCGACGGCTATGGGGTGTTGGAAGCGTTGCAAAGCGATCGCACGACCGCGACGATTCCCTTTATCTTTTTAACGGCGAAGGCGGACAAAGCGGATACCCGCAAGGGGATGGAGTTGGGAGCCGACGACTATCTGACCAAACCATTTACGATCGATGAATTACTCGGGGCGATCGCCACCCGCCTGCAAAAACAAGCGACCATTGCAGAGCAATCCCAGCAAAAACTAGAGGAATTGCGCAATACGATCGCCCTGTCCCTTCCCCACGAACTGCGGACCCCGATCAACGGCATTTTAGGCTACGCCCAACTGCTCGCGGAAGACTACGAAGATCTCGATCGCCAAGAAGCTTTAGAGATGTTGGAAGGTATCCAAGTTTCGGCCAAACGACTGCACCGACTGGTACAAAATTACTTGTTATATGCCGAAATCGAGATCGTCGCCCGCGACCCGCAACGGTTGCAATATTGGACGAATAATATCGGCGCCCACAGCCCGAGCGAGATCGAACGGGCGGCGCGATCGAAACTGGTGGAGGCGGGACGAGAAGGCGACCTCTGCCTCGATCTCGAAACCGCATCGATTGCGATTTCCGCAGTTCACCTGCATAAAATTGTCGAAGAATTAACCGATAACGCCTGCAAATATTCCTCTTCCGGGACGCCGATTCGCGTCGTCGGACGCAAAGAAGAACCCACCGACTACTGCTTGAGAATTGTCGATCGCGGGCGGGGGATGAGCGCCACCCAGATTGCCAATGTCGGCGCCTACATGCAGTTCGAGCGCAAACTTTACGAACAACAGGGATCCGGTCTGGGATTGGCGATCGTCCGACGGTTGAGCCAACTCTACGGGGGCGACCTCAAGCTCGATAGCATTCCCGAGGGCGAAACGACGGCGACGGTGCGCCTGCCCTTACTAGAATGGACTTGACATACTCCCCGGGGTGAACGCGGCAGTGCCAGTGCGACGATCGGGCTCGTTCGCGTTCGATCGGTGGGGTTTCCGGCGATCGCCGTCTCTCGGGAACAGGATCGCCACCCCTCGGCCCTCAGACCAAATTTTATCCACAAAACTCCGATGAAAAACACCCGATCGCTCTAGCAGGACGATGGTTCTAGAGTTCACCTCCCCGTTAGCGGCAGTTTTGGATCGCCATCCCCTGGCGGTGGGTCCGGAAACTCCCCTCGCACAAGCTCTCGCCCTCATGCACCGGGGGCGAGTCAGCTATCTCGCCGTCGTCGAACCGTGGGGTCAGCGTGGGGGAGGCTCCTTACAACCCGGTCAGCCTTGGCAATGGTTGGGGGTGTTCGCGGAAAGCGACGCGGTGCGCCTGCTCGCCGAGGAGCGGGACTTGGCGGCGCTCACCCTCGGCGACGCGACCCAGTGCCTCGGAAACGCCGTGGAAGCGACGGAAAGCCTCGATCTGACCCGGGCGATCGCCCTTCTCTACCAGCAGCAGTTTGCCCCGCTTCCGGTCAACAGTGCTACGGGTCAGCTTCTCGGGGCGATCGCCCCGGAAAGTCTCGCCCGCGCCCTTCACGTCACGCCGACCTTGCGCGATCTCCCGGTGGCTTCCCTGGATCTGACCGCTCCCGTGGCCATCGATCCGCGAGACTCGTACCGGGTCGCCGTCCGAGAGATGGCGCGGACGGGTCGCACCAGCGTGCTGTTAGCCCGCGCGGGGGAAGCGATCGCCACCGTCGCCGCAGCCGACGCGATCGCCGCCTGGGCCTGCGCAATTGACGCCGATCGCCCCCTGGAGGGTCAAGCCTGGATCGCGCCCGTGTGCTGTCAGCAGGAGGATTCCTGGTGGACTGCCTACCAGTTAATGCAACTCCATCACGTCCGCCATTTGGCCGTTAAAGACGCGAATGGGGCGATCGTCGGCCTGCTCGAACTCACGGACCTGCTCGCCAGCCTCAGCCCCGAAGCCTTGCACTTCGGCGTTGCGCGCCCCACTCGCTCCGAAATCGGTCGGGATCGCCCCAACCCCCCCGTAAAAACGGTCGTCGAACAACTGCGCCTCGAAATCTTTCAGCGCCAGGTCGCCCAAAAGTTACTCCGTTTCAGCGAAGAACGCTTTCGTCAGGCGATCGAAACTATGGCCGATTGGGTGTGGGAAATGAACGCCCAGGGGGTTTACACTTACGCCAGCCCGCGCATTCGCGATATTTTAGGCTACGAACCCGCCGAAATTGTCGGCACGACGGTATTCGACACCCTCGATCCGGCCCAGGTGGAGGCGTACCGGGAAACTTTCGGGCGGTTTTGGCGCGATCGCCGCCCGTTCGAGTTGTTGAAACGCACGGTCCGCCACCGAGGCGGTCGTTGGGGGATCCTCGAAAGCAGTGGGGTTCCCCTGTTTAGTGCCGACGGCGAATTTCGGGGCTATCGCGGCGTGGATCGCGACATCACCGAACGAGAACAAGCCCGCCAAAAACTCGAACAGCTCAATCAAAGTTTGGAAAGTCGGGTGCGCCAACAAACCGCCGAACTGCGCCAGGTGGTCGAGCAATTACAAGCAGAAATTGCCTGCCGGGTTCAAGTCGAGTCGGCGTTGCGCGAGAGCGAACGACGGCTCGAAAATATCCTCAATTCTCTCAATGACGTGGTGTGGTCGGTCTGCGCGCGAACTCACCAGTTACTTTATCTCAATCCGGTGACCGAGGTGGTGTTCGGGCGTACCTGTCGGGAATTTTTCGATCGCCCGGAACTGTGGTTGGAGGTGGTCCATCCCGCCGACCGCGATCGGGTGCGCGCCAATGCCCGGCAAGTGCTGACCCTCGGCTGGAAAGACCTCGAATATCGAATCGTGCGACCGGACGGCACAGTGCGCTGGCTTCACGATCGCGGTCAACTCTCGTTCGCAGAAGACGGTCAACCGTTACGCATCGACGGGATCGCCCGCGATATTACCGATCGCAAGCAGATCGAAGCGGCACTTTCCCAAACCGAACGCCGTTTTCGCGCGATTTTCGACCAGACGTTCCAGTATATGGCCGTGTTGACCGTCGAGGGAGCGATTTTGGAGGTCAACCAAACGACCTTGGATTTATGGGGGATTTCGGCACATGAGGCGATCGGCTGTTCGTTTTGGGACGCGCCTCGCCGCGATTTGACGGGCGATCGCCCTTATCCGTGCTGGTCCGAGGCGGCGGCGACCCAAATTCGCTCGGGGGTAGCGGCGGCGGCGCGCGGCGAGTTCGTTCGCTGCGAAATCGAGGTGGAAATTGAGGGCGATCGCACAATCACGTTAGATATTTCGATCGAGCCGATTCGCGACGATCTCGCCCGGGTGGTGCAGTTGATCGTGGAAGGGCGCGATCTGAGCGATCGCAAGGCGTTGGAACGGGAACTCGCCCAGCGCGAACAGTTGCTGCACTCGTTTTTTACGGCGATCGGTCAAGTTTACGTGGGGCTGTCTTTGCAAGATGAGCGCCTGCGTTATTTGCAAGTCAATCAGGCCCTCGCCGACATCCACGGTGTCCCCGCCCGCGAGGCGATCGGCAAAACGGACCGCGAGATCTTCCCCGCCTGGGCCGATCGCGTGGTGCCGTTGCAAGAACAAGTGTTGCACTCCGGGAAACCGTTGTTGAATTTGGAGTTGTCTTTTCCGACCCGGACGCGTCCCCAAAAGATACGCCATTGGATGGTGTACTATTTTCCGGTACCGTTGAATAAGGGCAGCCAGCGAGGGGTCGGCACCATTATTCTCGATATCACCGAACGCCAACAAGCGGAACAAGACCTGCGGGCGATTCGAGAACGACTCGAACACCTGTTGGCGGTCAATCCGACGGTGGTTTACAGCGCTGAAAGTTCGCCGCCTTACGCCACGACGTTTATTAGCGAGAATGTCACGCGACTGCTCGGTTACGACTCCCAAGAGTTCTTAGAAAATCCCGCGTTTTGGGTCGATTGCATTCATCCTGACGATGCGGGTCGCTTTCGGGATGCTTTAGCCAGGGTGGGACGTTCGGAAGCGATCGTCGTCGAATATCGGTTTCGCCGTCGTCATGGCAGTTACTGTTGGGTGCGCGACCAACTGCGCCTGATTCGCGGCGATCGCCGTGCCGAAATTGTCGGCTGTTTTTATGACATTACCGAAAGTAAAAAAGCTGAGGCGCGCTTGAAAGCCTCTTTACAAGAAAAGGAAGTGCTACTTAAAGAGATTCACCACCGGGTTAAAAATAACCTTCAAGTCATCTCCAGTTTGCTCAATCTCCAATCTAGAACTCTTGGGGATCCTCAAACCCGCCAATTATTTTATGACAGTCAAAATCGCATTCAGTCGATCGCTTTTATCCATGAAAAACTCTATCAATCTCAAGATTTAGCCCGGGTAGATTTCAGTCAATATATCAAAACACTAACAAACCACTTGTTTCGTTCTTACGGCGCCAATATCCAACGGGTTTCCCTTAAAATTAATATTCATGACATCTTTCTCGGTGTCGATGTAGCAATTCCTTGTGGACTAATTGTGAACGAATTGGTATCTAATGCCCTCAAGCATGGCTTTCCCGGCGATCGCACGGGGGAAATTTGGATCGCGTTATTTGACGAGTCCGCTTTGTCGAATTCCAGTCCATCTACCGTCCCCCTCGACCGGGCCGATCCCCAAATGATTTTGACCGTGGGGGACAATGGGGTCGGTTTACCCCAGGGGTTGAGTTTGGGCAACACTCAATCGTTGGGAATGCAACTGGTCAATACCTTAGTCAAGCAACTCAAAGGAAGCATGGAGTTGCTTGCCGAATCAGGGACGGTGTTTCGCATTGTCTTTCCCGTCCCCCACTAGTACGCTTCCCTCCCGTCTGCATCGCCAAGCGACTTCAGACTGGAACGACCGACCCCCCATCGCCCCGGCTGCCCGTGGCATCCGAAGCCTGGAGTTCTTTTTGTAACCGCCCGAGGGAGGCAAAAGTAATGGCCAACGAGCAGATTTTGGTAGTCGAAGATGAAGGCATTGTCGCCCTTGATATTCAAAGTATGTTGGAAGATCTCGGATATCAAGTTCCCATTACGGTGGGATCGGGCGAGGAAGCCCTCGCCTCGATCGCCGAAAATCGACCGAATTTAGTCTTGATGGATATTAATTTGGACGGCGAAATCGACGGCGTAGAAACTGCCGAACAAATTCGCGACCGCTACAATATTCCGGTGGTCTATTTGACCGCCTATAGCGACGACGATACCCTACAACGGGCCAAGTTGACCACGCCGTTCGACTATTTGGTCAAACCCCTGGAAGCCCGCAGCCTGAAAACGACGATCGAAATGGCGATTTACCGCCACGAACTCGAACAGGAATTAAAACAGAGTAAGGAATGGTTTGCGACGACTTTGCGTTCGATTGGCGATGCGGTGATTGCTACGGACGAAAGTCGTAAAATTGCTTTTCTCAATACGATCGCCGAACAGTTGACCGGATGGAGTCAAAATGAGGCGATCGGTCGCGAAGTTTCCGAAGTCTTGTACTTGATCGACGAGGATAAAGGGGTCGCGATCGCCGATCCCGGCTTGGCCTTTTTTTCCGGTCAATTATCTGGAGAAACGATCGACGAAGCCGTTTTAGTGGCCAAACAAGGACGCCATATTCCCATCGAAAATACGGTGACCCCGATTACCGATCGCAACAATCGTACCATTGGCGTTGTTTGGGTGTTTCGCGATATCAGCGATCGCAAACAAGCTGAAGCCCTCGAAAAAGACCGCATTCGTTTGGAAACGGAAGTCAAACAACGCTCGATCGCCGAAGCGGAAATTCGCCGTTCTCTCGAACTCGAACGCCAGTTGAGCGAACTCAAAAGCCGTTTAATTGCTAATGTTTCTCATGAATTTAGAACCCCGTTGAGTGTCATTCTCTCGTCGAGTGAGCTATTGCAAACCTACAGCGATATTTGGTCGGAAGAAAAAAAAAATAGCCACTTTCAACGGATTAAAAGCGCGATCGATTACATGACCAAACTGGTCAGCGATGTTTCTGTCATCGGTCAAGCCGAAGCCGGAAAACTCAGCATCAATCCCATTCCTCTAGAGTTGGTTCAATTTTGCCGCGATTTAGTCGAAGAACGTCAAATCACCGCAGGCGATCGTTATCAAATCTCTTTTGAAACTAACCGCGATCGTCTTGAAGTAACCATCGACGATAAAATTCTCGAACATATTTTACTCAACCTGCTCTCCAACGCCCTCAAATACTCCCCCGAAGGCGGTCAAATTGAGTTCAAACTCACGTTAAAAGAGCGCGAATACACTCCAGACAATCCCTCTGACGAGGCGATCGTTATCAGAATTCAAGACCCCGGAATTGGCATTCCCCCCGAAGATCTCCCCAACCTCTTCAAATCCTTTCAACGGGCCACCAACGTCGGTACGATTCGCGGAACCGGATTGGGTTTGTCAATCGTTAGAAAATGTGTAGACTTACTCGAAGGTCAGATCGAAATTACAAGTAAAATTGGTCGCGGAACGACGGTCACGGTCACCCTACCGCGATACTGCAAACAATCATCCTAGCCAACTAGCCAACTCTCTTTTCTCTCTATTGACTGCTTTCAACCGCTTTCATCTTTTGCCCTAATTCTTGCCGTGGAAAACCGCAAAATCATTCCCTATTTATTCCTCTTTCCTGCTTTAACCCTCTTAGGACTCACCGTTTTTTGGCCTGCCCTGAATGCGTTTTTCTTAAGTTTTACTCGCTACGAGTACGACCTCACCCAAGCCCCTCAATGGATTGGCTTCGCAAACTTTCGCAAGTTACAATCCGACCCGGTTTTTTGGAAAACTGTTGGTAATACTTTTATCTATCTCGTCGGCGTCGTTCCCGTCCTCGTTGCAGCCCCGTTAGCCTTAGCAATTTTAGTCAATCAAAAACTACGCGCGATCGGTTGGTTTCGCGCAGCTTATTACACCCCCGTCATTATCTCTCTCGTCGTCGCCGGGATTGCCTGGAAATGGCTTTATGCCGAAAATGGTTTCTTCAATCAACTGCTAAAAATGAGCGGTTTGAGTTTTATCTTTGGCGAAAGTATTCCCTGGTTAACCAGCCCCAACTTGGCTATTTTTAGTGTGATGGTCGTCACGATTTGGAAAGGATTAGGCTACTACATGGCGATCTATTTAGCGGGATTGCAGTCCATTCCCGGCGAAGTTTACGAAGCTGCGGCGATCGACGGTTCCGACGGTATCCGCAAGCATTTTGATATTACCGTCCCCTTAATGCGCCCTTATTTATTCTTAGTCGCCGTTATTTCTTCAATCTCCGCCACCAAAGTATTTGAAGAGGTCTACATCATGACCCAAGGTGGTCCGCGCAATAGTTCTAAAACGATCGTTTATTATTTATATGAAAAAGCATTCACTGAATTAGAAATCGGCTACGCTTGCACGATCGGCTTGATGTTATTTTTATTTATTTTTGCCTTATCTCTATTACGATTAGTTTTTACCGTTAACCATGAATCTTAATTAAAATAGCAATTCTTACAACACTCCAGTCCGCCCACGTCCCCCTCTCATTCCCGTACAAGCATGAATCTGCCAACCCACGATGGACTTAAGAAAATTGAGAAGTATTATAAAATCTGAAATCTAAAATCTAAAATCTAATATTGGCCAATGAATCTGTTATTAATTGAATCTCCCGGAAAAATTAAAAAACTCAGCCAAATTCTCGGATCGGGGTGGCAAGTCAAAGCGAGTATGGGACATGTGCGGGAACTCGCCAACGACGGCGAAGATGCGTTAGGTTTTGATTTGATCGGCGATCGCGTCAAATGTCGCTACACGGTCAGGAGCGATCGCGCCCAAAAAACGATCGCCGACCTGCGCCAAGCCGTCGCCCGTGCCGATACTGTGTATATCGCCACCGACCCCGATCGCGAAGGCGAAACCATCGGCTGGCATTTAGCTCACGAACTACACCTCCGCCGTCCCTACCGCGTGACTTATACAGAAATCACCCCCGCCGCCGTCAGACGGGCGATCGCCCAGCCCCGCCACCTCGATCGCGACCTGGTCGCCGCCGGACGGGCCCGGGACTGTCTCGACAAACTCGTCGGCTACAAAGGCAGCAAACACGTCGTTTGGGCGCTCAAGATCGGCGCCAAATCGATGGGACGAGTACAAAGTGCTACCCTGCACCTGCTCTGCCAGCGCGAAGCCGAAATTCAAGCCTTCGTTCCCCAAGATTATTGGTCTTGCTGGGTCGAATACGCCGAAGGATTCAAAGCCTTTTATCGCGGCGACGCCAACGCCACCGACGACGAATCCAAGGAACCCGACGAAGCTGAAGACCGCACTAAACAAGCCCCGGAATCTCAGAAAGTTCTCTCACAATCTGAAGCCGATCGGATCGTGGCGATCGCCCGTCGCGAACCTCACCAAGTCCTCCGCATCGACAAGCGAAAAACCTCCCAATCCCCACCCCCACCGTTTATCACCTCTACCCTACAACAAGCCGCAGGCGCCAAATTACGCCTGAGTCCGGACAAAACCATGAAAGTCGCCCAAGCTCTCTACGAAGCCGGACATATTACCTACATGCGAACCGATTCGATCTCACTTTCTGCCGAATTTCAAGCCGCCGTGCGCGACTACCTGCAACAACACGACCCCAGCAACGTGCCGGACAAAGTGACTCGATATCGCTCAAAAGGTAACGCCCAGGAAGCCCACGAAGCCATTCGCCCCACTCACGTGACCCGCACTCCCGAGGCATTAGCGCGGGAAGTGAGCCGCGAAGAAGGCCAACTTTACCAGCTCATCTGGAATCGCGCCGTCGCCTCCCAATGTCGTCCGGCGCAACTGGCGAAAACACGCATTCTCAGCCAATCCGGGCCGTTATTTTGGGAAGCACGCGGCCAGGTCGTGACTTTTGCAGGATATACGAAATACTGGAACAATATTAGCGAAGATACTCGGTTACCGAATATCGAAGCCCGCCAAAATCTCACGTGCAAACGAGCTGGAGCAGATAAAAAACGAACCCAACCGCCACCGCGTTATAGCGAACCGAAATTAGTTCAGTTGATGGAACGCAAGGGAATTGGGAGACCGAGTACCTATTCCCCGACAATTAAGACGTTAAAAGAGCGAAAATACGTCAGTTTGACGAAAGGAAAATTACAACCAACGGGTTTAGGAATGGAGTTGGATGGGGTATTAGCGAAAGTTTTGCCAGATTTAATCGAAGCAAATTTTACCGCAAAAATGGAGCGAGATTTAGATGCGATCGCCGATGGAAAATTAAACTGGGAAAGCTATTTAACTGGATGGAATCGAGATTATTTTTATCCCGCTTTAATCAAGGCAAAACAGGAGATTAAGCAGTTCGTTCCCACCCGCGTTTCTGAACAAAAGTCCGGTCATCGTTCTGCGGTCAAAACTGAAGCGACTGAGGTAGTTTGTCCCCAGTGCAAACGGTTTATGACTAAGGTTTTTTCGCGATCGCCCAAACTCAAAGCCGACCATTTTCTCAGTTGTAGCGATCGTGAGGGAGGATGCGGAACGGTGATGTTTTTAAATGTTGCTACCCTGCAATACGAACTCCCTTATTCCCAGCAAAAACCGGATCCGACGAAGTTAAGCGAGCATCCTTGTCCTCAATGCGGACAACCATTAGAACGTCACGAATATACTCGCGAAGGACAGCAGAAAGTCATGTTGCGCTGTTCCAATCCCAAAACCCGCCGGGATAAATGTAAAGAAGTTGCTTTTTTTAAAACCAAAACGGGCAATTGGTGGTCGCCGAAGTGGGGAGAATTGGGCACTCCGACGGCAAAAACAGCGAAAAAAACACCCCGCAAACAACGGCGAACCTCTCGGGGGCGATCGAAATAAACAAGCTTTTTTACTGTTTATAAAACGCCAAAGTAGGGTGGGCAAAATTTTGCCCACCCTACTGATAGCTATATCTTGTAAATTCTGCATGACCTCTTCCAAGGTATCGCCTTCGGTAATGCAACCGGGAAGGGCTGGTACTTCTGCTTAAGAGTCCCCTTCTTCTGCTGGATAAAAATGGCTTTAATTTTTATCCACTTCGCTTCATCACAAGTTAAATGTAGTCTAGCAGGATTCAGAGATTGACATGATATGCCAAAACTAGCATGATTGAGGCATGAGTGAATTACTAAAACCATTTGAGTGGGTTGGCAGTTCTCCTGACAATTTAAATTTCCAGAGGAGGTTCGGTAAGGTCTTGGTTATGCGCTATATCTGGCTCAATGTGGTGAAAAGCACCCGTCTGCAAAACCACTTAAAGGCTTTGAGTCAGAAAATTACATCAATTAGTAGGAAGAACAGATGATAAATCAACCCATTCAAGTACAAGCAGGCAGTGGCAATGTGTTCGCAGATTTAGAGTTAGAAAATTTTGATGAATTACTGGTCAAAGCAGAATTTGCCCGGAGAATTAGTGGTATTATCGCCGCCGAACATATCACTCAAGCTGAGACGGCAAAAATATTAGGGATTGACCAGCCTAAAGTGTCGGCATTAGTGAATGGCAAGCTATCGGGTTTTTCCACTACTCGGTTGTTTCGTTTTTTAAATGCGTTTGGTCGAGATGTGGAAATCGTGGTAAAACCCAAGTCTTGCCCAGAAGCTCAAACACGAGTGGTTGCTTTGTAATGTTCGGAGAAACCCGGTTTCTAGTGAAATCTTGGTTCGGATACATAAACCCATCAGACGCAATTTTTGAGCTAACCACCGCCAACCGATCGCCCTAACAATGCCTGAAAATGCGATCGCCCCTTTATTTCTTGATAAAATAAATCTGGGTATTTTTTACCACAGAACTCGAACACAAAGAAGAGATTTTAAAAGAGGTCGATCGCAAGCGCGAAGAGTAATTTAAGGAGGGCGATCGCTCCTAACTATGGCTTCTAACTGTGGCTGTTTTCCTTTACTTCATCACCAACATATCGTCCACTCCACCGGGTTTTGAGACCGGGTTTGCGCGACAAAGTAACAACTTCTCTGCCGCTTTCGGCTTGCTTTTTGCGGAGGTCTTCAAATATAGCATTCAAATCATCGTTGAAAGACTTGGCATAGGTTTCACGAATTTGGTGAATTTCTTCGACAATTTCATCTTTCCACATGGACTAATCTCCCATTCGTTTTAAATAGGTATTAGACTGGGCTTACTTTGCTGAGTTCAACCAGACCGCCCGGAAAAACTTGCACCACTAACTGATAGCCATTCATCAGGGACATCCCTACAAGGGGTTCCGAATCAGCTTCATCGACTGGAATGGTGAGAAGCTCTCCATCCCAAACTAACATGGCTTCATAGATGTTGAAGACACATTCACTCCCATCCCCAAGAATAGCTCTTCCTCTCCTTTTCCATCTCAGATTCAACTGAGCGATTAAATTTGGCGGTAATGATAGCCAACCATTAAAACCTGTATCCACAATCGCATTTTTTATGTAAGTTTTGCCATCAGCGCCATAGACTGATAGGGGAATAATCGGTTCAAAATCCCTATTAACGATTCCAGTAATCATCAAATTCTCTTGGTTTGTCCACCGAAGCGACGGACATAGCCCGAACCGATCCGCACAATCCAGATTTGAGCATCAGGGTGAGTGGCTTCAAGGCGATCGCAGGCAGCAATTTCACTAGCATCAACTTCAAAATCTCCAGTTTCTAAATCAATCGCCACAATCTTGCCATAATTACCTGCCTCTACTTGTGGGCGAACCTGAGATTCATAAATCTCATCCCCAAGACGAGCAAATTCCTCTTTACTGTAACGGGGTTGTTTCGTGGTCATAACTTTAATTTTTATAGAATGGCTTTCACTGATTAATTCGATCGAACCAATCTAAGAGGGTTTTGATTTACGGTAATTATACCTAAAAAACTGGTCTGGTGTGCCGAGAAACCGGGTTTCAAATCTTGGTTGGGATGCTCCAAACCCATCAAAGAAACCCGGTTTCTTAGTCTAGGCGATCGCTCTGTTCCGAGAAACCGGGTTTCTAGTGAAATCTTGGTTAGAATACAGAAAACCATCAGACGCAATCTTTGGGTCAACCACCGCCAACCGATCGCCCTGACAATGCGATCGCTCCTCTAGTTCTCTACCAAATAAACCTGGGTATTTTTTACCAATTTAAGGAGGGCGATCGTAATGGCGCAAAGTGATTCTAGAACATTGCTGTTGCTGGTTTTTTTCACAAGTCCTCCTCTGTCCTGTGGATTAATAATAGCTTTAATGTAATGTATGTAGAGATGCGAAATTTCGCGTCTCTACAGGGGCGAAAAATCAGCATAAACACGCCCCTACTACAGGGAACTGACTGCGGTTAATACGGTCTGCTCAAAATTGGCGGCTTGGCTACAAAGTCCTTTGACTTGTGTCCAATGCTGGGTAATGCGAAGTGCATGGACTTGGTAATCTCGCTTGCTTTTCTTGATGCGCTCTTTCTTGGGTAGGTTTGCCAGTCTCTTCTCTAGGTTGACATCGCACTCGCACTCGTCTAGGAGGGAATGCCCTGGAGAGAGTACCGCCGCTGCTAACCAGGTGCCGGAGGATTGGGCAGGCAGACAGAAAAGCGTCCGATCGCCCGGTGTAGCTTGTCCTAACCAGCTTTGGATCGCGCTGATGAGCGCATCCACAGTATCGGCTACGGGAGGACAGGGCTGCGAGCAGGGGAGAGTTCCCCAGTTGTTCTGCTGCGCTAGTTCTGTCACCGCTGCTCCACAGTTGTCATATTGACAAGTCGATACATCCACATCTACATGAATGATTAGCAAATCAAAGCCCATCAAAGTGGGGTCAGTATCGAGGGAGCAATTATGCCTCTGTTGTGCCGCGTGACACCATTTCAGCACACCGCCCCAACCGCCTCCCATTTGCGGTTGAGTCGCTTCGGGTTGCAGGAGCGTCATTATGAATGGATTGGGTAACACGGCTTTAAGGGCGGCTTGAATCACTTCAAAATCCGTTGGCCCTTCGGCTACTAGGGCAATTTTTAACGTATCAGACATTGGGGACCGCTCCTAGATGCCCCATAATCCAGAGACGTGATAGGGGATATTGCTGGTTTAGTTTAGTGAGTTCGGGGGTGAGTGTCAGGCGACGGATACAGGTTTGACCGTTGCTATTGCGCTCTACGACAAAGAGACGCACCTCAGAATCAAGTAAGTCCAGACCATCGAGGGCGGCGGGATTATGGACTGTTAACAGAAGTTGACGATCGCTGTCATGATCCTGAAGCCAGCCGGAAAGACGGGAAATCAGTCGTACCAGCAGCCGGGGATTCAGGGCTTGGTCCAGATTGTCGATCGCCAGTAGTCGGGGAGCTTGGGGTAGGAGGCACAGCACCGCCGCAAAGATGACGTAAAGTGCGCCTTCGCTGGCATCGTAGGCGGTAAGTTCGTTGCGGCTTTGGTTCATAAAGCGATCGCTGAATTTCAGGAGTAGCTTAGTCCGAGGCACCTTGGGCGAGAGCAGGTTAGTTCCATAGCTGGTGGTTTGGATATCAGCCACCCAGTCGATCAACTCCAGTACTCGATCCAGAATCTCCTCACCCTCTTGCCCTCTGCCCTCTAAGTGTTGACGCAGGGCGGCAAACCCTTCGGCGAGTAGTCCCCCACTCAGACCTAGGGGGAGACGCGATTGTTGGTCGGGGACGATGCCACGCAGGGTGGGGGTGTTCGGGCAATAAATGGCGAATTCCTGGAGGCGCTGCATGAGTTGAGCAGCGGCATTATTGGGGGCTAGATCCACCAACTGCAAGGCAGCCAAACCTGCTTTGGGGTTGAGGTTCTTCTTGTTGCGAATGCCATCAGAAAGGATTTCCTCATAGCCGTCGCTGAGGACTTCGGTTTTATAGGACCAAGCGGGTTCAGGGGAATCGAGGGGATTAAGCAAAGAAACCCGATAGGCTTCGTTGTTTGAGCCTGTGACCCCAATGGCAATGTGGGCAGGAGTGCGGTCTGTCGCAAAGGAGCTTTTATACAGCCGGGGTAAGCCTGCCCGCACTCCACGACGCAGCAGGCTTTCATCATCGACGACTCCATTGGCTGCGGCTCCCAAGACTCCCAAGGCTTCCAGTAGGTTGCTTTTGCCCGCTCCATTGGCGCCGATGAAGCAATTCACTCTGCCTAGTTCTAGGGTGGCGGAGTAAATGGACTTGAAGCCTCGGATTTTGACCTCACGGATCGTTGGCTGTCCTGGGTTGATGGTAGTACGATCTAGTTCGGCGATCGCCATGAGATTCCTTGAACTATCTTGGTCAGAACTTTTCCTTCATTCTGACATGGAGGCGATCGCGATCGTGACGAGAAACCGGGTTTCTAGTGAAATCTTGGTTAGGATACAGAAACCTGACAATGCGATCTCCCCTCTATTTTTCGGTAAAATAAATCTGGGTATTTTTTACCACAGAACTCGAACACAAAGAATGGATTTTAAAGGAGGGCGATCGATGCTCCCTATTTTTCAAAAAAATCAACCCGGTTAACCACACTATTTAATTTAACTCGTTTAACTCGTTCCCAGGCTCCAGCCTGGGAATGCTTACAGGGAGGCTCTGCCTCGAGTAAACCCAATTTACTTGAATACAATCCATATAACTTTTGTTTTTACATAAGTTATATGGATTTGTATGGCAAAGTTTATAGTTTTTTATGCGCGACCGCCATAATTTTTCATGGCGGTGAGGATATCATTTTTCGTACCCTCCATGAACCGTTTGGCTAATCCAATTTTAAAATTATCAATGTCTGTAATCAAACAAAGAAAGAAATTGTCTGATACTCGGATGACATAAATTTTGTTGTCGTTAGTTACTAACTCCATTTCTGTTAAAATAATATTTTCTTGGAGTAGATTACGCACCTGAGACATACATACATCCCCGATAAACTCGTCATTTTTACTTTCATCTTTTGGATAAGAAGAAATTACGCTATATTCGGCATCAATACTTAGTAAAAATACTATTTTAATGCCATTAAACTTATCTTTAAAAGAGCGCAAAATTGAACTGAGATTCTCGTCTATTGGAAAATTTTTGTTGCCAACCATGATGTTTGTTCCTCCACTTAATCAATTGCTGAAAATATTTGAGCTTAACCTCTGTGCTGTACAAAGATTACTCCGGTGCATCCTTGCTCTGTATGCACAGTTGTCATTTGATAAGTAGTTCTTTCCTGGTCTGGTAAGGTATTGGGAGCCAGATATTTTCTAACGGCTCCAACAAAACAACCCAGTCTTTGACATGGGAACTGTCTTAGATTTTCAGGTTTATTGAAGTCTTGCTGATTTATTCCAGCTTTGTCTTTGCAACCTTGACTGTAACCACAATGAGGGATGGTAATGTCAAGTTCATCTATTCTTCCTTCTCTGAGTGTAATTGTTGGTCTATTTTGTTCTGTCCACATACTGGCGGCAATTAAGTTTTCAATATGATGTTCAATAGCAGCCAGCATTGAATCATATTGTGGTTCCATAATTGCTGTAATTAGTCCTAATTCCAGCAACCTCTTAGTCCAATCTTCTACTGCATAACAATAGGCTTCATCAACAATTCTTTTCGGTGTTGCCCTACCGGCATACTCACGAATTGCTTTTTCGTATGCTACTGCCCAACTTTGCAGTAGTTCTCTGTAGATATTTTGACCTTGAATCATTTGATTTAGCTACCTCCTCTGTTCAAATCATTTATCAATCTCAACTTCCAAACGTCTTTGTAAATCACTCAGCTTATTTCTAATATCTTGATTGCCATTAGGACTAGGAAAATATGTGCTCACGATCCTAGAAATGGCATTGTAAACGGGGGCTTTCTTAGATTTTTCCCCAAACTCCAACAGATCGTCATATATGTCATGTAAGTCTTGAAATACCGGCTCTGCAAATATCTGGAAATATTCGATTTTTTTCTCTTCATCGTCAATTTTACTAAGGTTGGAATGAATTCGACTAAACATGGTCATTATACCATTATTTCCCCAGGCTAAGTTTTGAATATTTGCCTGGTATTCTGCCATTATATTTCCTGATTTTGATTGTTTACTCTTGAGCCTAAGCTTTTGTAAGCACTTTATATAGCAAATAAAAATTTTATATTTTTTTGATAAATGTTGATTAAAACTATTATCGTCTTGACCCAAATCTTCTACTTGTTCTATTACTTTGAACCAAGTTAAAAATATTCTTTTGAATTCATCGCTTGGGAGAAGAATTACTTCGTCAATAATTATATCAACAATTTGGGCTGTATATAATATATCTTCTTGTTTTTTCAAAAGCTCAAGCAGCGTATCAACAACATCTTTTTTGATTTCTGGAATGATTGACGAATTATTGAATTGGTTTAAGAACTCTTTGATGGGTTTAATTTGGTCGTTATCTGAATCTTGATTTTTTTTACTTCCAGAATCAATCAGTTTGTCCAAACTTCTGTTTATCTTTGGAAGCAAATTATTTTCGTATTTTTTATACTCACTTATTTTCTCTAAATCTTTTATGGTTTGCGTTATCTTTTCTGGACATAGTAAATTTGGCTGTTTTTCTGTAACCACAATAGCCCAGGGAAGTTTTTTATTTAAAAAAGCTTCTATCTGGGGGATGGGTACAACCAATGGCATAAATGAACTCAATAGCGACATTAATATAGCTGGTTTATTGATGGCATTTGTAAATTGGTTTGAGACAATTAAACCTAAAAATAAAGTAATCCATAAAAAACAGATAATAATGAACCCAATTTCTTGAAGAGATACTTGTTTAAAATTTAGATTATCTTCACTGTTTTCCTTAATTGAAGATACCTGGAAATATAGCTGACGCATATACCGCAGATACACAGCCCCTATAACTAGAATTGTCGCCTCCACAGAGATGAAAGAAACTAAAAAATACATCATAAGGATTATCACCAATAATGATTATTTTACTTAACCATCATTTTAGAAACTGAGGATTACATGATTGCCAGCCAATAAATTTTCAAACACCAGCATTTCTAATTCTGTTATTAATGACTCTATTTTATTTATTTTTGATGGTTATTGTATCCGTGCATTAGGACAATTTTGCCCTATGGTATTGTGTAGAAATTTAAGTTTTTTAGGTTTTGTTTTATCGCATTTTATTTTAGTTAAATATCTTACTATTTTTGAATTGAGTTAAAATTCGATTTATTTTCCCCTATTATTTTCTCACCTTAATTTTCAGTTTGCCAACCCCATAAAAGTGTAATTCAAGGGGGAATTTTTGACAGTTGTAAAAGTTAACAAGTGGGAAAATGTAGGATTTTATTGCCAAAAAGGGGAAAATGTGTGATAATAGGGGGTCAAAAGGAACAAAATTTACAACCTCATTTAGCAGCTATGGAGATTCAAGAGGCTTTGCAGTGGACTGATGAGCTGATTTTTGCCAGAACCGGGCAGCATCTGGACTCGCTGCAACGGGCTATTTTGGAGGGGGTATGGGAAGGTAAAGGATATAAGGATATCTCTGAGGAATACCACTGTAGCAACGATTATGTGCGAAAGTCGGCATCGGAATTGTGGAAACTCTTATCTGACCTGTTGGGAGAAGATGTTAAAAAGAAGAATGTGCGATCGCTCATCGAAAATGGAATCTTCTATTCCTTTAATACAGGGAGCCTCCACATTGGTAACAAGATAAATGTCTGTAACGATCTATACAATCACTCAAAAAAAAACGATCGCCCTCCATCCCTAGCAGCAAATCAGAACCCCGCCACGACCTCAGCCAAGCACCGGAATATAACTGCCTCTACAACCGTACCGAGCAACTGGCTACCCTCAAACAATGGATACTCGAAGAAAATAGCCGCATTGTCACCCTAACCGGACTATCAGGGATTGGGAAAACCGCCCTAGCGAGACAACTGGTAGAACAAATAAAAGACAACTTCGATCGCATCCTGTGGCGCACTCATCGCAAATTTCCCACCCTGAACGCCCTGCAAAGCAACATCATCGAATTTATCGCCCCAACGCCCCCCATCCAAAACCCATCAATCGTCAACTACTTAAACTCTCGCAACTCCCTTGTAGATCATCTGAAAAATCAGCGTTGCTTAATCATTCTTGACGACTTCCAAGAAACCTTAACCCCTGGTGAGTTAGTCGGCAATTATCGCCTAGAATATCAAAATTATGGTCAATTAATTAATGAAATTGCTCAACACGCTCATTACAGTTGTCTGCTGCTGCTTAGTTGGGAAAAAACTCTAGAAATCGCCACCCTAGAAACTGAAAACCCCTATTGTAAAACTTTACAAGTAGCGGGTTTAGGTAAATTAGCTACCCAAATTCTCAGCGACAGAAAACTCAAAGACCACAAAAAATGGTCAGAACTCATCCAACTTTACAACGGTAACCCTTTATGGCTGAAGATCGTCGCCTCCACTATTGTCGATTTATTTAATGGTAGCGTTCGAGAATTTCTCTCCTATCCCACCCTATTTTTAGGAGACTTAGAACCCATCCTCAAACAACATTATCAACGCCTTTCAGAATCCGAGAAAATACTGCTTCAGTGGTTAGCCAACCAAGATCGCCCTGTAAACATTAGCCAAAAACCTCCAGAACTTTTAGCCGATCGCGACTTCTTAAAAGCGATTCAATCTTTAACTAGACGAAATTTACTGGAAAAATCAGCAGGTTTAACACTACAACCTGCGATTAAACAATATGTGAAGAATTTAATTTCATAGACTATAGAAGTCATTAATGAGTTAGAAGTACAAGAAGATAGAAATTGAAGCCACTTTTCAAGTAAATTAAGTCCGAATTCGGTAGATGAATTCCCCTTTACACGAAAATGAGAGGGTTGAGAATAAGAATTTTAGGGATTTAAAATAAATCTCGATTAGAATGCCTGAATCCACTCTTTAACCTCGTATTCCGTCCAGATTCCATGCTGCCAATAGGGATCGGACTCGATCGCCCGCCGAACGGTTTCCGCATCGGGGGCGTCGTAAATCGCAAACACTTTACTCAGATCGGCGGTAGGACCGATGGTAACAATTAATCCCGCTTCTTTCTGTTGTTTGATTCCGGCTAAATGAGCTTGGCGAAACGGTTCTCTTTTTTCGAGAACACGATCGCAGTAGCTGCCCCACATCACATATTTTGGCATTTTAATATTTATTTTTATAGTCATTTCAATTTAGATTGAGACAGATTCTGGCATTTACAGCGCCTTTAAGAGTGAGTTTACCCACACCCTGTAGAGGTGATTCGCGAATCACCTCTACACAGATATTGTATCTCATTCTTATTTGAAACCACAATATTTAAAACAACCCGAGAAAAAGAAAAAGTTTCTCTCCGCAAATTGAGAAAAGGTGAGGACGGGCAAAATGCCCGCCACTCCCTCGGATCTCAAGGGAATCTTTCCCTAACTTCTCAAACTGACCTCAAACTGTTTCACCAACAGATCGCGTACCTTTTGATGAGTCTTTTCGACCTCTTCATCGGTTAAAGTACGATCGCCGCCCCGGTAAATCAAACGAAACGCCAAACTGCGCTGTCCTTCCGGGACATTTTGACCGCGATATTCGTCGAACAAATCCACCGATTCGAGTAAAGAACCGCCCGCTTTTTGCATCACTTTAGCCAATTGGGCCACCGACAACTCTACCGGAGAGAAGAAGGCCAAATCGCGACCGGAGGCGGGATAGGGGGAGAAGGCGACGAATTTCTGACCGCCGATTTGCTTGCTCAACGCCTGCACGATCGGGTCTAAATCCATTTGGAAAACGTATACTTCCTCGGGTAAATCCCGGTCTTGCCTCACTTGCGGGTGCAGTTGTCCGAACACGCCGATCGCCTTGCCCCACAACCAGATCGAGGCGGTGCGTCCCGGATGCAAGTGAGTTTGACAATATTCGGCAAACAAGGGATGCAAACCCCGATCGCCTTGATTGAACGGGCGATAGTCGAGGGCGAGTCCGAGGCGATCGCACGCACTTTCTAACATCCCCTTAGCTTCGTACCAACTCATCCCCCGTTCGCGTCCGCCGCGTACCCAGCGACCGCGACTCGGATCGCCGCCCATCATCCCGGCGATCGCCTCTTTTTCGTGAGATCCTTCCTCACTTTTCCAGAACACCCGTCCGATTTCAAAGCCGTTGAGGGGGCCGTTCCCTTGTTCTAAGTTGTAGACGAACGCATCCACCATTGCGGACAGCATCTCGGTCCGCAAGGCGGAATACTCCACAAATAAGGGATTGTGCAGGGCAATTTGGGTCTCGTCGGTGGCTTTGACGAGGGAATAGTGCATCAACTCGGTCAATCCGGCGGCGCGCAAGGCGGCGCGCAGTTCGCGCAGGACTTGTTGGGGAACGGTCAGATCGCCGCAGGCACTTTGATTCGGCAGGGTCGCACAAAAGTTATCGTAACCGTAGAGACGGGCGATTTCTTCGATTAAGTCGATTTCCCGTTCCAAATCCCGGGCGCGGTACGGCGGAACGGTGACCGTCCAAGTTTGAGAATCGCCGTCTGCTTCTAAGGTACAGCCGAGGGCGGTTAAAATGCGCTCTACGGTGTCCCCATCCAGTTGTCCGGTGCCGTCCCCTTGGCGGATCGGACCGAGGACGTGGTTGACGCGATCGAGGCGTAGGGCGATCGCCCGACTCCACTGAGTGCGATCGCCGCGCGCGTCCGCCTGTGCTTGGGAGAGGACTTCACCCCCCGCCAGTTCTTCGATCAGGGCGATCGCCCGACGGCAAGCCATTTCCAATTCCGCCTGGTTGACCCCGCGTTCGTAGCGCGCCGAGGACTCGCTTCGCAGCCCCTGACTGCGCGCCGATCGCCGAATCGCCGCCGAATCGAATAACGCCGCTTCTAAGACTAAATTCTCGGTGTTCTCGTCTACTTCAGTCTCTTCGCCACCCATCACCCCGGCGAGGGCCACCGCCGCATCGTTGGCGGTAATCACCAGAGATTCGGGTTTGAGGGTGCGCTGTTGTCCGTCGAGAGTTTTTAAAGACTCGTCGGCGCGGGCGAAACGGACGCCAATGGTGAGGGCGTCGCCCCCTGCGACCTGCTCTAATTTGGCGCGATCGAAGGCGTGCAGGGGTTGACCCCATTCGAGTAAGACGTAGTTGGTCACGTCTACGACATTGTTAATCGGGCGGACTCCGGCGGCTTCGAGGCGTTGCTGTAACCAGGCGGGAGACGGGCCGATCTTCACCGAGGCGATCGCCGTTCCGATATACGCCGGACAGGCTTGAGATTCGCTCACCTCTACCTTCAGCGACTCGTCACCCGTCGGGAAGGCGCGAACGTCCACGGCGGGCAAGCGCAACGGCGCCCCGGTCAAGGCGACCACTTCCCGGGCGACGCCGACCATACTGAGGGCGTCGGCGCGGTTGGCGGTGGAGGTCAGATCGAGAATTACGTCATCGAGGCCCAACAGGGGACGGGCATCGCTGCCGACTTCGAGGGGATCCCCTGAGAAAATATGAATTCCGGCGGATTCTTTAGCCAGACCGACTTCGGCGAGGGAGCAAATCATCCCGGCGGAGGGGACGCCGCGCAGTTTGGCTTTTTTAATTTTGAGGTCGATCGTGGGCAGATAGGTGCCGACGGTGGCGACGGGGACGTAAATCCCGGCTTTGACGTTGGGGGCGCCGCAAACGATGTTGAGGAGGTCTCCAGCGCCGACATCGACTTGACAGACGCTGAGTTTATCGGCATCCGGGTGGCGATCGCAGGTGACGACTTTACCGACGACGACGCCATCGGCCCAACGGCGGCGGTCTTCAATCTCTTCGACTTCAAACCCAGCCATGGTCAGCGTATGCGCCAACTCTTCGGGGGACATCGTGATGTCTACCAGTTCCCGCAACCAGTTTAATGAGATCCGCATTGACTTGAAAGACTTAGAAATAGATCGGCCTGACTCATTCTACTAGCTGGGTGCAGCGCGCGATCGCCCGGGAGCGGTCGAAGCACTCTAGCCGAACAAGCCACCTTTCCCGTTGGGCTTGATCGTGCGCCAGTTGGTGCGGGCCATTGCCAGTTGGCTGTCGGCAATGCGCGCCCCGGTGAGGTTGGCGCCGCAAAGATTGGTTTTGTGTAGGTTGGCGTTCATCAACGAGGCGTTACTCAAGTCGGCGCCGCGCAAGTCGGCCCCGGCGAGGTTGGCGTTGACCAGATAGGCTTTACTGAGATTCGCATCTCTGAGGTTGGCTTGCAGTAAGGAAGCGCGACCGAAGTTCGCGTTAAAGAGGTTAGCTTCTTGCAAGTTGATCCGATTCATTTTGGCGTCGTAGAAGTTCGACCCCGAGAGGTTGGCTTTGGCGAGGTTGAGTCCGACTAAATCGCTGTCGGCAAAATCCCGGCGCCCCTTGGTGTAGGCGAGGCGAACTCCGGAGGCATCGAGTTTTTCTGGGTTCGAGGAACCCTGACGGAACAGGGTTTGAGTTCGCATTCCCGTCGGGTCGGAATTGGCGATCGTGTGGCCGCGATTGAGTTCGGTGCGCGGGTCGCGCTGACCGGGGCGCGGTTTTTTGCCTTTGCGGGCGCGCAGTAGCTGCACTTGGCTGACTACGGGAGAGACCCAAGCGGAACTGCCCCCCTGGTCGAGTTCGGTGTCTTCGTCCGTAGGGGACGATCGCCCCCGTCCTTGACTGCTGAGGCTGCCGGAGAGGTCGTCGTCGGACTGTTGGCGGTGCAGTTCGCGCAAGGCTTGTTCGGCGTTGCCGAAGCGATCGCGCACCGAGGCGGCGAGCATTCGATCGAGTAGGGCGGCGAGGCGATCGCTGACGTAAACGTGGGGGCGCCAGATCAGTTCCCCGCTCATCGGATCGTAGCCGAAGTGCTTGGGAGATTTTCCGGTGAGTAAGTAGAGGCAGGTGGCGCCGACGGCGTAAATATCGCTAGCGTACACCGGACGTTGTGCCATTTGTTCTTGAGGGGCGAAGCCGGGAGTGCCGATCGCGAAGGAGGTGAAAATCGTATCTCCGGTAGAGTTCGCATTGAGCATCGCGGTCTGACTGACTTTATCTTTGACGGCCCCAAAGTCAATTAAAACGAGCTTGCGATCGATATCTCGTCGGATGATATTGGCGGGTTTAATATCGCGGTGAATGACTTCGTTATCGTGCAAGTATTTCACCAATGGCAAAATTTGTTCGAGAAATTCCCGAACTTGCTGTTCGCTAAAGGTTCCCTGTTTTTTAACTTCTTGTTTTAAGGTTTTGCCACTGACATATTCTTGAACGAGATAAAATTGATTGTCACTTTCAAAATAATCGAGCAAGCGAGGAACTTGTGGATGATCGCCAATTCTGCCCAGGGTTTCGGCTTCTCGTTTGAATAATTTCCGAGCCATATCGAGAACGTTGGGCGAGGTCGAAGCGGGGCGTAATTGCTTGATCACGCAAATTGGTTTCCCCGGTAAGGCTTGGTCCATCGCGATAAAGGTGGCTCCAAAACCCCCTTGACCTAATGCTTCGACAATGCGATAGCGATCGCGAAGTAGGAGTTTGGAACCGCAGCCCTGACAGCGCGTGGCCCGGTCGGAGTTATTCGGATTGGGACAGTCGGGATTGACACAATAGCTCATTAAACTTCACCCGGATTGTGCGAAAGCTGTTTGACAGCTCATTAGTCGGTTAACGTAGATGCCAAACCAAGATTGGCTTCCCACATGGCAATTCAAATCACAGTACACTTATTCCCTACATTAGAGGATTTAAGAGCGCTTGAGGGAAATTGCAGTAGAAATCCCTTGAAGTGTTGCCAAAGTTACTTTTCTTTTCCTTAAAGTCTCAGTAAATCATTCGGCTTTCAATTTGCCACTGGCTTTACCCAAGGATGTCCTTATCGATATCATTCCCAAAAGGTCGGTTAAATGAACGAAAGACAAGGGGAATTCCGATTTTTTTAACTAATTCTCGGTCGGATTGGTGCCATTTTGCCCGATCGCCTGCGGTCTCATTCGATCGTCGCGATCGCACAATTGCCCGGAGATCGAAAGCGATCGCGCTCGGATCTGGGGAGCCAACCGTCCCGATACTTCATTTTTTCCTAAAATAATCGAAAGCGCCGTGATTTCCCTCAACTTTAGCGATCGCCATTTCAAACGATCGCCTCACCCCCCGGACGATCGTCACGCACGGTTTACCTTGGGTGGGGTTCGACCTCAAGTTACAAAATCTCAATTTACAAAATTTACGCACGACTCGAACGAGGGGTGAAAACCAGCAATTCCCCCCGACCCCGACGGGCGATCGCCGTCGAACTTTTATTCTCTCCCCAATATTTTAAATTTCCCCGCCCGGGAGTGTAAAGCCTTAGCAAAAGTGAGGCTCGGATGTCGAGGGAAACGGGGAAATTTATGGCATTTTTTGACAAAAAAGAGCATCTAGCGAGGTCGGAGGCGCGATCGCACCCCCCAACCCCACCACACTACGGCGACAGTCGCCACATCTTGATCGTGTCGTCGAAGCTGCCACTGATCAGGGTATTGCCCCGACCCACAAACGCCACTTCTACCCAATCAGAATGCCCCTTGAGAGTGCCGATTTCCTCGCCACCGGGCAAACTCCACAGTTTGATCGTTCCGCCCAAATCGCCGCTCGCGAGGCTCTTACCGTTGGGACTGAACGCCACGGAATGGACCTGTTCGTTATGTCCTTTCAACGTATTCAAGCGCAAGCCACTGTCTATATCCCACAGTTCGATCGTCTTGTCCCAACTGCCACTCGCCAGGGTCTGCCCGTCGGGAGAAATTGCCACGGACCAGACCGCATCGGCGTGTCCCACCAGGGTCCGCATCAATTTACCCGTGCGCCATTTCCACAGCTTGATCGTACCGTCACTGCTGCCACTGGCGAGCAGTTGACCGTCCGGCGAGAAGGTCACCGATTGAACTTCCTGAGAATGACCGACAAAGGTACGCTCTAAACGGCTCGCCGCATGTCCGTAGGCACTCGATCGCACCCGCCAGACTTTAACGCTCTTGTCAAAAGACCCACTGGCGAGAAAATCGCCTTCGGGACTGAAGCTTAAAGAAAAGACCCCGGCGCCGTGTCCTTTGAGGGTATCGAGCAGTTCTCCCGTTTTTAAATCCCAAATCTTGATCGTTTTGTCCGCACTGCCACTGGCGAGGAACTGACCGTCGGGAGAGATCGCCAACGACCAGACCGGATCGAAGTGACCGCCGAGAATGCGAGTGGGAACGCGCACGTTGTCGGTGCCGACTTTCCACAGGTGAATCGTCCCGTCGGTACTGCCACTGGCGATCGTTTTGCCGTCGGGACTGACGGCGACGGACCACACCGGACCGGAGGAGATCGCCAAAGTCCGCATCGGCTGGGTATCTTGGGGGAAGCTCGGCGAGTAATCGGGAATTGCCGTGGGCAGTTTGTAAGTCAACTCCGGCGCTTCGAGGGTTCGCGGCTCCATTTTGAGCGCGGGTTGCACCACCGGACCGGGGAGACCGTGACTGAAGAATAGGGACACCAGGGCGATCGCCGCCCCTCCCACTGCCGTCGCCACCCGGGTTTTTTGCGGCGGCACGAAACTGCCCAAATTCGGGCGATCGAGGGCTTGTAAGACTTCCCCCGCCGTTTGATAGCGCTGTTTCGGATTCCGTTCTACCAATTGGTCGAGAATGCGTCCGAGATGGTGGCTGACCCCCTGTTGCAGGTAGTCGGGCCAGACCCATTCTTCCGCTTCGATCTCGAACAGGTCGAAGGGACTCAGTCCCGTCATCAAATGCAGACAGGTGGCGCCCAAGCTGTACAAATCGCTGCTGTAGACCGCTTTTCCGTGGGTTTGTTCGGGGGCGGCATATTCCGCCGAACCGTAGGGACGATCGCCCGCTTTGAGCGCGGTCAATCCGGTGGGAACTTCGATCGAGCCAAAATCGACTAAAACGATCCGCCCGTCACTTTCCCGGCGGATCAAATTTTCCGGTTTGATATCTCGATGAATCAGTTGGCGATCGTGAATAAATTGCAAAACCGGAAGGATGTCTTTGAGCAGTTGGCGAATTTTGTTTTCATCAAAAACCCCCTTTTCTGCTAACTCGGAAGCGAGGGTTTCCCCGCCGATATATTCTTGTATTAAATAGCGATCGCCATCTTGCTCGAAACAGGCCAATAATTGGGGAATTTGCGGATGACGACCCAATTCGTCCAATTTTTCCGCCGCTTGTGCAAATAACAAGGAAAACGAACTTTTGGCATTGGCGTTCGCGCGATCGCCGCCCCCCGACGCCGGATCGAACTGTTGCTTGATAACGCAACGCGGTTTCGAGGGTTTATCTTCATCCAGCGCTAAGAACGTTTGACCGAATTTTCCCCGACCGAGGCATTCGATCGCCCGATAGCGATTTTTTAGCAGTAATTGTTCCCCGCAACTTTCGCAGAATTCAGCATGATATGGATTGTTGGAATTCTGACAGTCGGGATTGATGCAATGAGTCATAATGGCAAGCCCTTAGCAGATTTTATCTATAATCAATCTTCCCCGGAATGTCTTTCATGTCCGGTGTTTCCTCTGATTCCAACGGGGAAAATCGGCGCGTGAATCACCTACATTATATTCACTCGATCCCGATCGATCCGATCGCTGGCGAGCGCTTTTTAAGTCTCTGCCCCCCTCTCTCCTCTTTCCCCGCGCGCCAATCCCCCCCATGCACCCGTTTCTCCGACGAAAATGGTGACGAAACGAGCCTTCCCAAAATCTTCAAGCCGCGATCGAGCCTTCGATCGCCCCCCGACTCTGTTATTGAATGGGTGAATTTCAATATAAGGATAGACAAATATAGTGCGATCGCAAAACTCCTGCCCCCGTCGGCGTCCCTGCCCGGCAAGATTACAGCTTGTTGAAACTTCAGTAATCGACGATCGCCGGGTGGCGATCGCCCCGAAACCGCGCACCCGTACCCACCCTAATTGTCGATCGCGGTTGGGATTGTGGGAAGATATAAAAATTGAAAAAACAAATCTAGATCCTGCACCCCAATCCAGTGCAGGTCATTTGCTGAGGGACAAAATAGGTTGAATTTGTTATGAAAATTGGCGATCGCGTTCGCGTCAAAGACTCTGTTGTCGTATACCACCATCCTCAAAACCGCAATGCTCCCTTCGATCTCAAGGGACACGAAGGAGAAGTCATAGCCATCGTTACCGAATGGGAAGGCAGACCTGTCAGCGCCAATTTGCCCGTTCAAGTCAAGTTTGACAAGAAATTCAAAGCCCATTTTCGAGAAGACGAGCTAGAAGCGGTCTAACCTCGTCTTCGAGTCAGGGTCTGAGTTAGTCGTCTGCTAAGGTTCGCGCGCGCCAGACTAACTCAGTTCCCCGATCTCAGCGCCGTCCGCGCAAAAACCACCCGAAGATATTGAGGTCGCCGCGCATTTTCTCTAATTCCTGGCGGTGGCGTTCGGCAGTTTCGTAATACCACTGACAGTGACGGTCGAACTCTTGGCGATATTGAACTTCTCGATAAAAATCGCGGGTAATTTGCGCCGCTTCGAGGGATTCTCCGGCTACGGTCGGCGTCGGAAACAGAGGTAAGAATTCGTGCGGGAGCATGAGGTTTCGCCTAAAACAGTGACGGTTCGAGACGACAGCGCAGCGCGCCGCCTAGATGCGATCGTAGCACTGCTATTTCCCATCGACGGCGAACTCGGCTAAATCCAGCCGCGCAAGCGGTAAATCGCCAATCCCAGATATTCTTTTAATGCCTTGGTCGTATTTTCCAGACGACCGGAATCGGGCAGTAAATTAAGAAGTACCGACTGCCAAGAATGGCTTAATTCCGCCAATTCCTGCTCGCTGACGATGAAATCCGTAGGGGCGGCGATCGCCTCGACCCCTTGTTTGGCAAAACATAACAGCGATCGCGGCATGTGAGATGCCGACGTAACTAACAATACCGGGCCGTCGATTCCGTCCCGTCGCAAAATTTCCGCCACGTTCGCCGCATTTTCATACGTATTGAGCGAGTCCGGTTCCTCGACGATCGCCCCTTGGGGAACCCCCATCGCCCGCAAAATCTCCGCCATCGCCTCCGATTCCGGCGCACCGCCGCCGCGCCAGTCGATCCGACCCCCCGACGGAATCACGATCGGTGCTTTCCCCGCCAAATACAGGCGCGCGCCGTGGAGGACGCGATCGCCCGCCTCGCTCACATCGACCCAAGGACGGGGATAATTCGCCGCCTTAATCCCGCCACCCAAAACCACGATTGCCGACGCATTTGGTAACTCGCCGTCCGGGATATTTTGCCATTCGAGCGATCGCAGCAATCCGTTCGACACCCAGCCATTACTTCCTAACAGTAACCCTACCAAACCCACGGTCAAAATCGCCCCTAAAATGCGTTTGGCGATCGCCCCGGACACCCATCGCGGTCGCTTCCACAACCACAACAACCCCAAAGCCATCGCCACACAAGCCAGACCCAACGGATAGAAGAAAATCGGTAAAAGTTTCGATAAAAATAAAAACATCAGTTCGACAGCGATCGCCCCCGCGCGCAAATCAATATCAAATTTTAATCAAATTTTAAACGATTTTCCCGAAAAATCCTCTGTTTTAATAATTTATCCCTGCAAAATCCTCAATAAAAACGAGTAATGTTTCATTATAAAACAATTCTAGAATCTGCACGATCGCTACGCAAAACAACCGCGATCGCCCGATCGACAACTTTGCAAATCACCGACGAGATGATAGACTTTTCTTAACTCGTCCGAATTGTTGGATTAAAAAATAACAAATATGGCTGATATTCCAGAAAGAGTACCCGACGTTGTATTTAAAACTCGCGTCCGCGATGAATCCGTCGAAGGACCCAACCCCTTTCGCTGGCAAGATCGCACCACCCAAGACATTTTTGGTGGCAAACGAGTCGTCCTCTTCTCCCTTCCCGGCGCCTTCACCCCGACCTGTTCTTCCAACCACCTCCCCCGTTACGAAGAACTCTACGACGAAATCCGCGCTCAAGGCGTCGATGAGATCGTTTGTTTGTCCGTTAACGATGCCTTCGTGATGTTCCAATGGGGCAAACAACAAGGAGTTAAAAACGTCTTCCTCCTGCCCGACGGTTCCGGCGATTTTACCCGAGGCATGGGGATGATGGTTGCCAAAGATAACTTAGGATTTGGCGATCGCTCCTGGCGTTATTCCATGGTCGTCAACGACGGCAAAATCGAAAAAGTGTTTATCGAACCCGGGAAAGAAGATAACTGTCCCACCGACCCCTACGAAGTCTCCGATGCCGATACGATGTTGAACTATCTCAAATCGGCCAAATAAATCGAATTAACTCGATCTTAGCCCGATAAAAAAGAGAGACGCGCAGTTTTGCGTCTCTCTTTTTTAGAGAAATATCTTTTGTCAGTTTTCGCCTCTACCCACAGATAGATTCTTGAGGGAAAACAAGGCAAAAATTAACTTACTTAGCCATGACAAAATTGACCAACTTACCGGGAACCACAATCACTTTTTTAATCTCTTTCCCGGCAATCCAACGTTGGGCCACTTCCGAATCGCGGGCGCACTGTTCCAGAGTCGCCTTATCCGCTTGCGCCGAAACCTGAATCGTTCCGCGCGTTTTACCCATCACTTGGATCACTAACGTAATTTCATCCACTTCTAGGGCCGCTTCGTCCACCTCGGGCCAAGATTGGGCGTGAACCGAACCCTCACAGGCGATCGCCTCCCACAACTCCTCCGCCACGTGGGGTGCAAACGGCGCCAGCAACAAAATCAACGTCTCGATCCCTTCGCGATAGACCGCCGACTGGGTGCAACCCGCCTCCGTCAACGCATTACTCAGTTTCATCAACTCCGAAATCGCCGTATTGAACTGATACTGACCGTCCATATCCTCGGTCACTTCGCGAATCGCCGTATGGATGGCGCGACGCAAATCTTTTTCCGCCTTACTCAACGACTTCCCGCGCTTCGGTTTCGGCGCCCCCGCCGCGACGAACTCGCCGACCAAACGCCAGATGCGATTTAAGAAGCGGAATTGCCCCTCCACATCCGCATCGTCCCATTCCAAATCTTTCTCCGGCGGCGCTTTGAACAAGATAAACAAGCGGGCCGTATCGGCGCCGTATTTGTCCATCACCGCCAACGGATCGACCCCGTTATATTTGGATTTGGACATTTTCTCGTAAAAAACTTCGAGATCTTCCCCGGTTTCCGGATCTTTGGGAGCTTTTGGATCGGCGATTTGGGTCGGAGGGATATATTTACCCGTGCGCGGATTTTTGTAAGTCATCCCCTGAACCATGCCCTGAGTGAGCAGGCGTTGGAACGGTTCGCCGACGTCGAGTAAACCGCGATCGCGCAACACTTTCGTAAAAAAGCGCGAGTAGAGTAAATGCAAAATCGCATGTTCGATCCCGCCGATGTACTGGTCCACAGGCATCCAGCCATTGACCTTATCGGTATCGAACACCTTTTCGCTATTTTGGGCGTCGGTATAGCGCAAGAAGTACCACGAAGAATCGATAAACGTATCCATCGTGTCCGTTTCCCGTTTCGCCGGAGTGCCGCAACTCGGACAGGGAACGTTCACCCACTCGTCCAAGCTTGCCAACGGCGACGGACCGCGACCGCTAAATTTGACATTTTCCGGCAAAGTCACGGGTAAATCGGCCTCGGGGACGGGAACCGTGCCACATTTGGGGCAGTGAATCACCGGAATCGGGGTTCCCCAATAACGCTGGCGGGAAATCAACCAATCTCTAAGGCGATATTGAATGCGGGCTTTGCCGAATCCTTTTTGTTCGGCATATTTGATGATTTCTTCTTTCCCTCGGGTCGATTCCATCCCGTCGAAGCGATCGGAATTGACCATAATGCCGGGTTCGGTATATGCCTGTTTTAATTCGGCTTTTTCGTCCGCCGCATCCGCCGGGACGATGACTTGCCGGATCGGCAGTTGGTTTTCTCGGGCAAACTTGAAGTCTCGCACGTCGTGAGCGGGAACGCCCATGACCGCGCCCGTACCGTATTCGTAGAGGACGTAATCGGCAATCCAAATCGGGATTTGTTCTCCGGTGAAGGGGTTAATCGCCGTGCCCCCGGTGGGAATGCCCCGTTTCGGTTTATTTTCGGCGGTCCGTTCTAACTCGCTTTCGGCGCTCACTTCTTGGATGAAGGCGTCTACCGCCCCTTGGCGATCGCGGGTCGTGACCTGGGCCGTGAGGGGGTGTTCCGGGGCTAAAACGACGTAGGTGACGCCGTAAACCGTATCGGGACGGGTGGTGAACACGGCGATCTTTTCGTCCATCCCGACGATCGGAAATTCTAAGTAAGCCCCGGTGGATTTGCCGATCCAGTTGGCTTGCATCAGTTTGACCCGTTCGGGCCAACCATCGAGGCGATCGAGATCTTGTAAGAGTTCTTCCGCGTAGTCGGTAATTTTTAAGAACCACTGGCGCAATAGTTTGCGCTCGACTTTGGCGCCCGATCGCCAGGAACGGCCTTCGTTATCGACTTGTTCGTTGGCGAGTACGGTTTGGTCGATCGGGTCCCAGTTGACGGCGGCTTCGCGTTGGTAGGCCAATCCGGCTTGATAGAATTGGAGAAACAGCCATTGGGTCCATCGGTAATAGTCCGGGGAACAGGTGGCGAGTTCCCGGTCCCAGTTGAAGGAAATCCCGAGTTTTTGCAATTGCCCTTTCATTTGGGCGATGTTTTGATAGGTCCATTGGGCCGGATGGATACCGCGTTCGATCGCCGCGTTTTCGGCGGGCAAGCCGAAGGCGTCCCAGCCCATCGGATTGAGGACACGATAGCCTTGCATCCGCTTGAGTCGGGCGATCGCGTCGGGGATGGTATACACCCGAACGTGACCCATGTGCAGGTTTCCGGAGGGGTAGGGGAACATCGACAAGACGTAGAATTTCGGGCGTTCGTCCGTTGCTTCGGCCCGGTACAAGCCTTGCTCGTTCCAGGTGGTTTGCCATTTCTGCTCGATGGCGGCGGGGTTGTACTGAGACTCCACGGAAGTTACTCCTACACTGAATGCGAATCGTGTCTGCTAGGTTATTTTGACATATTGGCTTGGGAATTCGAGGGCGCTGGCAGGGTCGCGATCGCTACCGAGGTTGGCAATAGGCGCGAACGCGGTATAAACATAGCTAGGGGGAATGGGAATCGCCCCACTCCCTAGAAGAAGTTCGGAACCCGAAAAGTTTTTCTAGAACAAGAGACAGGGACGCATCAATCGAATCCCACGCCCGTCGGCTTTGGGAAACTACCGCACTCGGGTTGCGGTCAAAAAGTTTGAGCCATCAGATTTGGCACGCGATCGCGCGGCTACAGGTTCCTCTGGATCTACTCGACCTCTCTGATTTCAATAACGACTGTTCCCGTAACGACCCGCACGGGTTTTCCTGCCATGGCTACGAAGGTCGGGATCGGGAACTCACATAGAGAAAAGAGAGGGGGTGAGGGGTCTGATAAACCTGTGGTTTGGTGCCGTCGCGATCGTATAACAGGTTCGGCGAACGCAAAAGTGGCTCATGAGAGAGCATCGCCTCCCAGTCGTCGCGCGAGTCTGGGAGGATCCGCACATTCAGGCGATTGAGGAGGGTCTCAACATGGTTTTATTACTCGGCGATGATGGGGATAATTTTCTGGTCGGGACGGCGCAGAACGATACCGTCTTGGGAGCCCAAGGGGATGACGTCCTCTTAGGCGAACAGGGGGACGATTTCCTGTTCGGCGGTGACGGCGACGACACCCTCAGTGGTGGCGAAGGCGAAGATCTCTTCTTAATTGGTTTCGGCGAGGGACAAGATACGATCGCCGATTTCGAGTTGGGTAGCGATCGCATTGCCTTGCCTTTCGGCGTTGAGGTGCAGAATTTACAATTAGTTGAAGTTTTCAATCGCGACGGAACCCCGAGTAATCTCACCCGCATTCAAATTACCACCGATGAGGGCATCCAGGTTTTAGCTTCGGTTCGGAGTCTCGGCGGCAGCCTCAGCCTCGATTCGAGCAGTTTTGTCAGTGGCGTCGAACCGATCGCCAGTATTTTAGACTTCAGCGCCCCGGTGAGTGTAGACGAGGGGGCGGGTGTGGCGACGGTGAGGGTGACGCGCACGGGAGAGACCAGCGAGAGCGTTTCCGCGACCGTGCGTCCCAGTAACGGGACGGCGATCGCCCCGAGAGATTTCAGCAGCAGCCCCCTCACGGTCACGTTCGCGCCGGGACAGACGGAAGGAACCGTCGAGATCCCGATTGTGGACGATTTGGCGGTGGAAGGAAACGAAAGTTTTTCCCTCTCTTTAGCCCTCGATAACTCGCAAACGATCTTGGGCGATCGCGATACCGCCGAAGTCACGATCCTCGACAACGATGCGGCGATCGCCTTCGCGTCGGCGCAATATGTCGCCAATGAAAGCACCGGAAACGCCGCCATTACTCTCGTTCGCGAGGGGGTCGCCACCGTTCCCGTTGCCGTCACTTTCCGCGCCAGCGACGGAACCGCGACCTCCCCCGCCGATTACAGCAGTTCGCCGATTCGCGTCAGCCTCGCGGCGGGTGAAACCAGCCAAACGGTGTTGATTCCGATCGCCGACGACAGCTCGATCGAAGGGTCGGAAACCGTCAATTTACTGTTAGAAGATCCTAGTCCCGGCAGCTTGCTGGGCAGCCAAAATACCGCCTCGTTACGCATCGACGATAACGACAGTTCCATTCAGTTCGGCGAGCCCACCTTTAGCGTCACCGAAACCGGGGAGGCGATCGCCGCGATTACGATAACTCGTACGGGCGTCCTCGACGGGACTGTAGGCGCGACGGTGACCCTCGCCGACGGAACGGCGACCTCCCCGGAAGATTTCGACAATACCCCTATTCCCGTCACCTTCAATCCCGGCGAAATTGCCCGCATTATCGAGATTCCCCTCGTCGATGACGGTTTGGTTGAAAATCCCGAAACGATCGCCCTATCCCTGAGTTCTCCCACGGGAGGGGCGACGATCGGCCTTCAAAATACCGCAACGGTCACCGTCATCGATACCGATCGCGCCATCGAGTTCGCCGCCGCCGAATTTCGCGTCACTGAAGGGGGAGAGGCGATCGCCCCGGTGACCCTCACCCGTCTCGGCGATCTCGAAACCGCCGTCGGCGTTACGGTCAACCTCGGCGACGGCAGCGCGATCGCCCCGGCGGATTACGACAATACTCCGATAACTGTCGATTTCGCCCCGGGACAGCAACGCCAAACCGTCGAGATTCCTCTCGTTGACGATATCGCGATCGAAGGGGAAGAAGCCCTCGCTCTCACTTTATCCGCGCCGACGGGCGGCGCGACCCTCGGCCCGCAATCCACGGCGCAGTTGCTCGTTGACGACAATGACAGTGGGTTGCAGTTTGTCAGCAGCCAATTTAGCGTCACCGAAGCCGGAGAACCGATTCAAGCGATCGCCGTCGCGCGATCGGGGGATCTGAATCGGGCCGTCGCCGCTACGATAACCCTCGCCGACGGGACGGCGATCGCCCCGGACGATTACGACAATACGCCGATTGCTATCTCTTTCGCCCCCGGACAAGCCCAGCAAACTGTCACCGTTCCCATTGTCGAAGACGGTCTTGCCGAAACGACGGAAACGGTGAATCTCACTTTAAGCAATCCCGTCGGGGGAACGACGATCGGCGCCCAAAATACTGCCACTTTGGCGATCGTCGATGATGAAGTGATTTTAGACTTCGCCGCCCCCAGCTTCACCCTCACGGAAGAGGGGACGGCGATTGAAGCAGTTCGGGTGATTCGGACCGGGGATAGCGATCGCGCCGTCGGCGCAACGGTTTTACTCGGCAATAATACGGCGATCGCCGCCGAAGATTTCGACAATACCCCGATCGCGATCGACTTCCAACCCGGCGAAACGGAGAAAATTGTCCCCCTTCCCCTCCTCGACGATCCCTTCGTGGAAGGGGCGGAAGTGTTGAATCTGGCACTGGTCAACCCCACCAACGGCGCGGCGATCGGGTCTCAAAACGGCGCCAATGTTACGATTGTCGATAACGATAGCGCTATTTCTTTCGGCGCCCCCAGCTTTGCAATCGCCGAAGACGGAAGCGGATTCGCCGAAATCGAGCTGTTACGCAACGGCACCCTCGATCGCGGAGCCACCGTCGCCGTCGAACTCGCGGACAATAGTGCGATCGCCCCCTTTGACTACGACAATACCCCCATTCCGGTCGTCTTCAATCCCGGCGAAGCCACCGCCACCGTCCGCATCCCGATCGCCGACGACGCGATCGCCGAAGTTGCCGAAACTCTGACCCTCTCTTTAACGAATCCCAGTCCGGGAATGGCGATCGGTCCTCAAAATGTCGCCACCCTGACCCTCTCCCGCAGCGACCTCCCCACCCGCCTCGATTTTGAAGGCCCCGAAAACCTCGATCCGGTCAGTGGCTTTTACGAACGACAAGGCATCTTTTTCTCCGAAAATGCCCTGGCGATCGTCGATACCGACGCCTTAGACGCATTGGGACGTCCCGACGAGTTCGGCGGCAACTTCGGCGGCGCACCCAGTGGCATCGCCGCTCTCACCTACGGCGAAGGTGAGGCGATCGTCATGAACGTCAGTGGCGGTTTCGACCGTCAACTCTCCTTCTTTTTCGCCTCCCCCTTCGCCGACCATACCGTGACCATTTACGACGACTTAGGCGGACAAGGCAATGTCTTAGCCTCTACTTCCCTCTCGCGCACCCCCCAAGGCCCTCTTCCGGACGCTTATGCCAGTTTCGCTCAAGTTACGTTACCCTTTGCCGGGGTGGCCCGTTCCGTCAGTTTCGGCAGCCAAGCCAATAAGTTATTACTCGACGATATTGTTTTGGGGTAATCGGGGAAAAGGGGGCTGGAGACAGGTACTCAATCGCTATCGAAAAATCTCCAACTAACGCCTGACCCCCGATCGCGGAATAATCACATCGGTCGGGTCGAAGGGCCGGGTAAAGCCCCGTTCTTCTCCCGAAAGCGGCGTTAACCCGGCATTTGTATCGAATTCACCGCCAATTGTCCCCCCACCTAACGGGTCGCTGTTCCCATTGAGAGCATCTTCTAAAAAGTTGCTAAATCCTTTTTGGTCGAATCCCCGCCGTTCTTCTTCGGAAAACGTCGGTCTAATCCGTCGGGGTGCGTTTTCGGACGGATCCGCTTGAGCGAGATCGGTCGTATAGGAGGGGACGGCGACAGTCCTTTGGAGTGGCTGCGCTAAGCCTGAAGCCGGAAATATCCCGGCGATCGCGATTCCTATCCCCCATCCGGATAAGATCGGGGTTGAGAATGTCGAAGTTTTAAACAACATTGGCCCATTTCCTAAAATCTAAAGGTCGTGCGTAGGGTTCCGATAAAAATATCGTCGTTATCCGCATCGTGTTCCGGATTGCTGACAAAAATCAACCCCGGGGTAATTGAAATGCGATCGCTGACCCGGAACCGATAAAAGGTTTCAAAGTGCAAGGAAGTATCCCGATCTTTCCCCAAGGGTAAATCGTTTCCCTCGACTAATTTAGGCGGTTGGCCGAATAAAAACGCCAGCAAGTCTCCCTGACGCCCCAGGGGGTCGGACAATCCCAGGGAAAATAAATAAGTGGTCGCCGTGGCGGAAGCGTCGGAGACGGTGGAATCGCTGAAAATCCAGCCCCCCCAGGTGCTAAAAGTGAGATTCGACGTCAGCCGCCATTGCAACGTCCCACTAATGGCATTGATTTGTGAGGGTTCGTCCAGTAAGCCGTTCGTATCGGCGAGAAAGCTTCCGGTAAACGTATCGAGTCGTCCGTCTTTCGCGTAGGCGTTGACGTAGGTCAAGCCCGTCAGCAGGGTGGGGGCGGGTTTGAGCAGTAACTGCACCCCCAAGGCGCTGCGATCGGCTCCGAAGAGGCTATTTCCCGAGGTGGGACGGTTGCTGTTCCGGGTGCCGTAGGCGACTTGGAGGCGGACCGGATCGGCGAGCAACCAGTCGATCCCGACGCCGCCATCGAGGCTGCCGATTTTAAAAATGGGACTGGCTTCGCCGAAGCGGGACAAGGCGCCGCGTCCGGCGTCGAAGTAAGGGGAGTTGGCGGTGAGGACGCTGCTGAGGCTGAAGCCGACGGGACGGAAGGTGACGACGGCCCGATCGCCCACGGCAAAGCGGTATTCGAGTTTTTCGAGGCGGATTTCGTTGTCGGTGTCTCCTTGATAGGCGAGTAAGGCCATATCACTATTAAAAACGTCGGGATCGGCCAATCCGCGATCGCCGAAGTTTCCGGCGGCGAGTTCGAGTCTGAGCCGATCTTTCCCGGTAAAGGAGGCGACGAGTCCGAGGCGGGTCAGGTGGGAGAAGGTCGGGTTATTCTCGCCGTCACCGGGGGGATTGCCTCCGGCGGGGAGGGTGAGGGCGAAAATGGCTTCGCCTCCCAAGACGGCGGTGGTGGAGAATTGTTGGGCTTCGAGTTCGGCGGCGCGAATTTCGAGTCGGTCGGTGCGATCGCGCAAGGTGGCCAGTTCGGCGCTATATTCGGACTGTAGCCGTTGGATGGTGGCGATATCTTCGGCGCTGAGTTGTCCGGCGGCGCGATCGCGCGCGATTTGGTCGATTTTCTCCAAGCAAGTGTTTAATCCGGCAGCAAATTCGTAGCGGGTCAGGGCGCGATCGCCCCGATAGCTGCCGTCGGGATAGGCGAGCAAGCATTCGTATCGTTCGGCGAGGAATTGTAAGGCTTGGAAGGCCCAATCGTTCGCCTGCACGTCGGACAGTTCGGAAACTGAGGTCACCCGTTCCATCGGCGGGTTGCCTTCTCCGGCGTCGAACGGAAAAGATTGTTGGGATAATAATAAGGTGCCGGAATCTAGCCCCGCGTTCGCGAAGCGGCTCCCTTGGAGCATCGCGCGATCGCCTAAGTCAGTGACATCGGTACTCGCGGCGGCAGGGAGACTGGCGGTGGCCAGGAAAACGGCGACTCCGGCTTTTAGATGGTTCATCCTCAGACTGGCTCCTCACACTAAAATCAGAAAAACAATCGTGTATGCTGGGAGCAACTTATATACTTTAACTGGCTTTGTTGACGACGCGGCGTATCGCCTCGACCTTAATTGCCCTCGCATTCGTCACCGAGCAACAAACTACCACATCCGCCGGAGGGTTGGTCGCGTAACAGCGATCGCACGTCAAAGGTAAAGGCTTCGTAAATATCCTCGATCGTGTCGGCCCGCTCTCGATTTTCCATCCCGGCGGCGATCGTGTCCGGATCGACTGGAGGTGCTTTGAAGGTCAACTTCAGCCCTTCGACTTCCACCTGACGCACGAAGTGAAACGATTGGATCCCACAACTATTCGACTCGCTCAACTCGGGATCCACGCAGAATTCCTCTCCTTGCGATCGCCCCCGTCCGTGAATGCCGATTAATTCTCCTTCCGCATTAAACACCGGACCGCCACTCATTCCCCGTCGCGTTTCGTTACTGTAGAGCAAACTATAACCGCCATCGGTGGAGGGAGGATTGACAATTTTGCGAATCTGACCTTCGACAAATTCTCGCGTCCGGCGGGCGCTTTCATCTTCCGGATTGGGCCAACCGGAAATATAGACTTGAGCCCCTGCTTCCATTTGCGCCGAATTCCCCATCACCGCAACCGGGTAGTCGCGATCGCTGGTAAACTTGACGATCGCCAAGTCGAACCCGTCGATCGTTTCTCCAAATTCCCCTTCTTCTTCGCCAAACGGAATAATATTGTCTGGCATGGTCGTATCGTCGACAAAATGAACCTCACCGTCACTCGTCCGCACGCCGTAGACGACCTCTCGGGTGCGAACCACGTGCAACGCCGTCACCACGTAATAGGTATTGCCATTGCGCGCTACGATGACGCCCGAACCGGGATTCCACTCCTGTCGCGCTTCGATGTCCCCTTTCTGCAGCCCTTGGGCGATCACCACCGTGGTCTGAGACGCCACCGCATCGACTTGCTCTTTGGTCAATGCTTGCGCCGCCATCAGGGGAATCATAACAATTAGGGCTACTGCCGTTCCCGCCAAAGAGGCAGAAAGTTGGCTGGAGAAGATCATAACAATGATATTGGAGGGTAAAAAGGATCGAAACAGGGGACGAACAAGCAGGCATCACCTATTATTTACAATTTTTAAAAATGAACCGATTTAAAATTGATTGACTCTAATAAAGGAGTTTATTTTAGATCTAATTTAGTCAAAAGTTGCCGATATATTTGCATTTTTAAGTTCGCCAATCCGGCGTCATTTTAGTAGTGGTGGTTCGCGAACCGCCCCTACTCGGCGACGGGAGTGGCGATCGCCTCTTCGGAAATGCGCAGTTGAGCCAAGTCACACGATTCTATCGATCGTTAGTGATTTGAGTCTTCTTATCATTCCTCAGAGCTTCGCATTCACTCGGACGAGCCGTCAGGTCTGACCGACGCGATACGCAGGAGGAAAGTTAGTTTGGTTTGAGGCAAAACCACCTTTCGATAGACCTGACGCATCCGAGGTTTCTTTCTCCCGATCTTATTGAATTAAAAAACCTAGAGAAAGTTTCCATTTTCTCTAGGTTTTTTGGTTTTCAAATCTCTTGGATAAAAGTAACAATGAATGTGACTATCTTGAAGCTTGTCACCCTGCGACCCCACGAATCGATTTTGTTCGATCGCCCAAATTAGAATAACTGTTGCACTAAACGTTCTAAGTTGACATAGGGTTGGCCGCCAGATTCTTGAATCGGGCTGCCGCTTCCCGTCGCGTTGTAGTTGAGTAAGGTTTCGAGCACTCGACCGGGATTGCTGCGATTTTCCCGTTTGAGCGTAAATAAAACATTGGTGGTATTACACCCAGAACGAGTGTTGTTCACGGCACACAACACCGGGTGACCGTTGACGATTCCGGCGGTCATGTACAAGCCACTTAAGGTGCCTCCATTCTCTTGCAGCAGGCTATTGAGTCTCTCGGTGACTTCGCTACAGCGTCGTTCTGGGGTATATCCGGCGTTGCTAAATTCGTCGGTGGTCCAGACGATCAGGGGGTCGGAGAGGCTACCATTGTGTTTGACGGCAAGGGTGACGTGATAGTCATCGGCTACCCGACATTGGAAGGAGGAGAGCGCGTCAGCCGATTGAGCGACAGTTTTCTGAGCGCTCAACAGGGGGATTTGGAGGGCGGCGACACTGATAGCAATCAAGCGAAGGAGTTGTTTAGCTTTCATGGAAGTCAAGGGGGGTTGAGGTGGACAAGGATAATGACGCTCGATCTTGCGAACTTTCTCCTGATTTTTACAAATCCCGAGAGTGGGCGATCGCGGCGACGAGGATTGTCCGATAACGAGGGACTGGCAGCATCGGAGCGGACGATCGCGGTTGGGGACGAGTCGAGACGATCGCGCCCGAACGTCATTCAAGCTTGCTACCCGATGGCTCAGTTCCGGCGATCGGATCGGCCTGCGATCTGAACTCGAACGGGGGAGCGACGAGAGTTTTTTTGGGTCGGAGATCGAACAGTTGCAATCATTTAAAAAGCGACCACCCAGGAGTATCACTCGCCAATACCCCTGCATCCGAGGACGAAAAACGAGGAATACAAGTTTCTCGATCGCCATTTTTTTTTCAGCTCAAACCGTTTGACGACGGCCAAAGATTTTAGCGATCGCCTACTTTTTAAACACTGAAAATAACTACAAACCATGACGTTTTTAAGGTCACCGGAGAGCTTTTAGTCGATCGAATTTGCTTTAATTTTAAGATGGATAACCCGTTTTTATAAATCGGGATGGGTCAATTTTAAGTAAACTTTAAACGATCGCCTCGAAAAAAAAGCTTCATTCACTCTGGCGCGATCGCGATTCTCTTCTCTCGACCATAATGGCTCGATCTCCCTTTGAAAAGGGGGAGCTAAATCGGGAAGCAGGGGCAATACTCCTAGGTCGTCCCCGTGCGAACGCCGCCGTCGCAACGTACCCTTTGAGGCTCGAATTCAAGGCAGATTCAAGGCAATTTTGGCGGGGTTGAAAAACTATTATAGCGGTTGGGTCGCTCTAGATCGAGGGTGGACATTATTGCTGGCGCGCGACTTTAGCCGAGAGAACCCTCGACGGACAAACCCTCTCTTTTCGACACCGAACCCCTACACACAACGAGAGTGAAGCATCTCAGGCGATCGACGCTTCACTCTCGTGTTTTGAACGCAAACCGGGACAAATTGTTATCGATTCGATTTTATTCGACAAACAAAGCGCGAGCCACCACCGAACTTTCCTGCGCTTTTTCAACGGGAAGTTGTTGAATCTTGACATCGGGAGCAGGCTTTATGGTTGGATTCACCGATTCAGTCGGGGACGATCGCACCCGAGGAACGCTCGCTTGCTGGGTTTCGAGCGAGCGCTCTAGAGGGAGAACGCCGGAAAGTAACGCGACAAACAACGCCGCGACTGCGGTCCCTCCCCACGTCACTACATTATGTTGACGGCGGCGATCGATTTGCTCGAACACTTGCTGCACCGTTTCTTGAACGGGTTGCTCCGAAGCCGGAACGGGCAACGACTGAACCCCACCGCGCAGTTTCAATAGTTTGAAATACAGTTTCTTCGCATTCGGATCGCGATCGAGCAATTCGTGAACTTCTCGTCGTTCCTCTACCGTCACCTCCCCATCGAGATAGGCGCTGATTAACTCGAAATTCAACGCCAAATCCACCGATGACGAAGGTTCCGGTTCGACATGCTTCGCCATGGTCGGCATCCCCAAAACGCCGAGGTGTAACTTCGACAACCTCGCGTACTGGCGTTGCGCTTCGCTATCGGTTTCGAGCAATTCCCGAACGTATTCGCGTTCTTCGGGACTGACTTCGTCATCGAGATAAGCACTGAGCAACTCGAACAATTCGGCGTTCGTTTCCGATGCCTTCGCTGGGGGCGAAGGGCGATCGCTCTTGTCGTGCCGATTGTGATGGGATTCGTGTTTAAAGGTCATTTCAAAACCACCACCAGGTCAAACAGGGGAACACACCCCGAATCAAAAAAAGTAATTGTTTCTACTTACCAGGATAATTGAGTTTCCACACACTCAAAACTGTTAGATGCAAAAGTTATTAATCTCGAAACATTCACCGGGTTTTCACCCCAGCTCGACGGACACTTTCGATCAACTGTCTAAGTAAGTTTGTAATTGCATTTGGAGTCGCTGACGCGCTCTGGCAATTCTCGACTTGACTGTTCCGAGGGAAACTCCGGTAATTTCGGCAATTTCTTCGTAAGCTAAGCCTTGGATTTCACGTAGGACGATCGTGGTGCGGAAAACTTCGGGTAAATCGGCGATCGCGTCGCGCAATTGGTCGTAAAACTCGCGGGTCGTTAAATCATCGTCCGGACCGGGTTCGTCCGCCGCAATTTCCCAATCCATTTCGCCGTCGTCGAGGGTGCGCGGCGCATCCAGAGAAAGCGGATCGCGGACCCGTTTGCGCTTGCGTAACTCGTCGTAAAATAAATTCGTCGCAATCCGGCTCAACCAACCTCGGAACTTGACCGGATCGTTCAATCGCTTGATATTGCGATAAACCCGAATCCAGACTTCTTGAGCGAGATCGGCCCGGTCTTGCCAGTCGGGAGCTAAGTGGTAGAGGATCTTTTCCACGTGGGACTGGTAACGGCGCAACAGCTCCGCAAAGGCGGCGCGATCGGGTCGTAACCCTTCTTGACAGCGCAAAACGAGATCGGAGTTTGAAAGTTTTTCCGGCTGTACCTGTGCTTGGCGACTGCGCGCCCCAACCGTCGGCCAAGAGAAAGAAGGAGAATAACTCATGGGGTGGAATTGCCTCAAAAACATTCCATGTGGGTTCAAGACACTATAACAATGCCAAATGTTCCCGTCCGCACGATCGCGGTTAGTGACACTTGATTGAATGGCACGGAAAATAGTGCTATTACTGAGCTTTCCCTTTTCACCCCCCGAAATAACCCCAGAATATTCTTTCCTCAAGGATTTTCAGCTTCGCAAGCTCCAATACTCACCCACGAACTCGACCCGTCGGCCCAGTGTTCCTTTTTCCAAATTGGCGCATTGTGTTTGAGGGTATCGATCGCATACTGGCACGCCGCGAACGCTTCCGACCGATGGGGACACCCCACGGCGACTAACACGCTAATTTCACCGACGGACAGGCGACCGATCCGATGGTGAATCGCCATCCGAGTGACCTCGGGCCACGATTGGCGAATTTTGGCGGCAATTTGTCGGAAAATGGCGATCGCCATCGGTTCGTAAGCTTGGTACTCCAAAGCGACGACGGCTTTACCATCGGTTTTGTTGCGTACCATCCCACTCATCACCACGATCGCCCCATTTGCGCCATCATCGACTAACTGATAAATCTCTTCCAGGGATAACGGCGCCAAGGCAATCGCAAAATTATCGTTGGTCTGGTGGGGATCTTTTTCGTCAGGAATTGGACTCAATAGAGACGGATCGAGCATGGTAAAAACTAGATTGACAGCGAATGATTCAAGCTCTCTATTCGATCTTAATTGTCAATCTTAATAATTCTCCGTTTCAATTAACTCCCCTTGTTTTTCAACTCCGATCGCCGTTTTCTCCACCGTCAAACTCGGCTTTACCACAAAATCCACCGTTCCCGTTCCCATCAGATTTTCTTCAGGTAAAACGCGGAACATCGCCACGTCGATGCAGCGATCTAAATAAGTAAAACTACCGTCAACAACTCCGGAAACTCCGGCATTGAGGAAATAAACCCCAGGATTGAGCAAACATTTAAAGCGGAATTTGACGACTAATTTCGTTCCTGCTTCGACGATATTCGTATCTGCATAATCGGAGAACGCATAAGACGCACCGCCGATTTCCATACCGCTAATCGTTTTTACTAACATGCCAAAGCGAACCCGATAAGCGGTTTGGGAGAACTCGACGGTGTAGGTGTAAACGTATTCGTGACGACCGACTAAGTTATTGACTTGTTGGTCGCGCAAGGTAATGATTTTGGGGTCGATAATTTTAGCGCCGCGAGATTCGTAGGCGATCGTTTCTGCGGGTTTCATCTCCGGGTCGTAAAAAGCCCGCGCCCCTTGCTGAAAGATCGCCGAGTTGGCCACTTCGCCATGACTGCCGTTGCCCAAATGTCCGTTAATTTCAGTGGCAAAATCGGGGATTTTGGGGATGAGGCGATCGCGCGTTTTTCCTCGATCGAATGCTCGAATTTCTCGGCGAATCTCTTCAGTTTTTTCCGCCGGAGCGTAGATTAATTTGTGATATTTGTCAATCACTGTTTTCGGAGTATGCGTTAACAGTAACTCCCCGTCGTACATCAAAATTGCCGAGTCGCATAATTCGATGACCGTTCCCGCCGCATGGGAAACAAATAAAATTGTCCCCCCCCGTTCTTGGATGGTTTCCAAGCGAGCAAAACACTTGCGCTGGAAGGCTTCGTCGCCGACGGACAGGGCTTCGTCTACGACCAAGATATCGGGATCGACACTGGTGGCGACAGCAAACGCCAAACGCACGAACATTCCACTCGAATAGGTTTTTACGGGTTGGTCGAGAAAGTCGCCGATATCGGCAAAACCAACAATATCGTCAAATCGTTCTTCGATTTCCGCTTGGGTTAAGCCCAACAGTTGACCGTTGAAAAAGACGTTTTGACGTCCGGTAAATTCGGGATTGAAGCCGCTTCCGAGTTCGAGTAAGGCGGAAATTCGACCTCGCACGTGCACGTCGCCGGAGGTGGGGGCGAGGGTGCCGACAATAATCTGTAAAAGGGTACTTTTTCCGGAGCCGTTACGTCCGACAATGCCGAGGGTTTTACCTTTGGGGATTTCCAGATTAATATTCTGTAATGCCCAAAATTCATCGGCTCTGGCTTTACCGGGAAAGAGGATTTCTTTGAGTCGATCTACGGGATGTCGGTACCGTTTGAAGCATTTGGAAACATCAGTCAGAGAAATTGCGATTTCATCCATTGGAATACTTTCGTAACGAGGGCCGTTGTTGCGCGGTGAGGAGTGAATGTTGGGATTGTAGATTGTAGATTTTAGATTTTAGATTTTAGATTGCGCTTGGGAAGGGGAGGTTGAGCGTTGAAATTGTGTTAGGTTTGGGGTCGATCTAAAATCGTTGAATCTGGAAAATCTAGGTGGGGAATGGGAAGGGAGCGAAGGAGGAAATGAGAAGAGATCCCAGGCAATCACAGAACGTCGGCAAAGGCATGTCTGAGTTTTTTATAAGACCAAAAACCAACGGCAAACACGGCTAGGGCGATCGCGAAAGCAACGCCCCATTCTCCCCAATGCTGGATTTCGCCGACGAGAATCGCATCTCGGTAAATTTCGGCGATCGCCGCTAATGGATTTAACCAGAACACCCACCCCCGCCACTGTTCGGGAATCACATTAGCGGGATAGCAAATCGGGGTCAAGTAAAACCATAAGTTGAGAATGACGGTTAGGGTTTGGGGAATGTCGCGCAAAAACACGGTAAATCCGGCGACTAAGTACCCCAATCCCGCCGTCAGCAGCAATTGGGTCACCCACACCAACGGCAGCAAACACAAGGTCGCATGGAGGGTATCGGAGGAAATCGCCAAGAGGGCAATCAGTGCCATCAACCCGAAAGAACTCTCGACAAAGGCGGATAGGACTGGCACTAAAGGCAATAAGGCGAGAGGAAAGACGACCTTTTTTACGAGGTTGGCTTGGGCTACGACGCTGTTCGCGGCTTGGATCGTGCCACTGGTAAAGGCAATCCAGGGGACTAATCCGGCGAACAGCCACAAGCCAAAGGTCAAGCTGTTTTCAGGTAATCCTTGTTCCGGTAGCTTGACTTTGAGAATGATTGAAAAGACATAGGTGTAAATCAGCAGTTGCGAGAGTTGGTTGAGTAAGGGCCACAAGTTCCCCAGAACCGAGCCTTTGTAACGCGCTTCTAGGTCTCGGCGAACTAAACTCGACAAGAGGTTGAGCTTGAATCCCCACTCTCGCTCGAATGCAGGCAGATTATGGACTTTACCTGCCTTGCGAAAGGCTCCTTTGATGGATCTGACCAATGTTCACTTCCTCACCCACTTAATCAAAAACTGGCGTCGTTGTCGGCCTTTGCTGGAGAACTCAAAAGGGAACGAGCCATGTTTTGGACGACGCGATCGCCGCGTTCTTTTCTCTAAACTAAACGAGATTTCTCCGGTGACCGCACTCTAGAGTGTAAATTTTTACTTACATTTTTTCAATATTCGTAAAAATTTTAAGGAGCGGCGATCGCCCCTTCTAAGGCGGTCACGATCGCCTGACGCTGTTCGTCGTCGTAACCCCACTTCTCTAGAAAAGATCGGTAAATCCCTTCTCCTGTCCGGGCGCTTTCGAGCATTTGACGGCAGTTTTCCCGTAAAACCGAACTGTTTAAACAACGGATCAAGCGGGCGCTGCGATCGCGCACTTTGGCGGAATCTACCGCCATCTCGGGGTGATTTTGCCGTTGGTGGGTCAAGACCATCGCCGCCGACATCGAAATATTTTTCGCCAACAGTTCGCCGACAATTTCCTCGGAGGAGGACAAGGCCCGACAGATTTCTGGGGAGGGGCGATCGCTCTGGGGTCTAGAATCGGTTAAATAGGCCACAAAAAAGCCTCGCGCCCCATCTCGGCTTGCTACTAAGTCTCGCACGCGGGTTTCAATCTCGGACTGGTCGATGTTGCCCGTTGCGATCGCCTCCATCAATTGCTCGGTCACGGCGATCGCTTCGGCAAAACTAACATTTTCCGGCACAGTTAAAGGGGAATTCATGGGATTAGGGTTGGGAATGGGTGAGCAAATAGGGAGTGGGGAATCGGGGAAGTCCCAAGACCTGTACTGTACTCATGTTGCCCGGTTCCTCCACGAGATCCTCAATCTACAATCTAAAATCTAAAATCTAAAATTCCCAATGGCAATTATTTCATCGAACCAACAGCCAAGCGAACCGAAAAAGCAAATCAAGGCCCGTGAATCTCCCCAGTTATACGAAACAACCGAAGCCTCCTTGCTGGAAGCCGAAGCACAAGCAGACGAGCAAAATAATAACCAGCAAGAAGAAACGATCCGCCCCCAACACTTGAGCGATTATATCGGTCAAAAAGACCTTAAAGAAGTTTTAGATATCGCCATTCAAGCGGCTAAATCGCGACAAGAAGCCCTGGATCATCTCTTACTTTACGGCCCTCCCGGGTTGGGGAAAACTACCATGGCCTTAATTTTGGCCTCGGAGATGGGCGTCGGTTGTAAAATTACCACCGCACCTGCTTTAGAACGTCCTCGGGATATTGTCGGCTTGCTGGTCAATCTCAAACCTCACGATATTTTATTTATCGATGAAATTCACCGCCTGACGCGAATGACTGAGGAAATTCTCTATCCGGCCATGGAGGATTTTCGGCTCGATATTACCATTGGCAAAGGGACCAGTGCCCGAACTCGTAGCATTCCTTTGCAGCCGTTTACGTTGGTGGGGGCGACGACTCGGGTGGGGGCGCTGACTTCGCCGTTGCGCGATCGCTTCGGCTTGATTCAACGCTTGCGATTCTACGAACCCGACGAATTGGCGGAAATTGTGACGCGAACGGCACAAATTTTGCAAACTACGGTGACGCCAGAAGGCAGTGAAGAAATCGCCCGTCGTTCTCGTGGAACACCTCGGATTGCGAACCGTTTGCTCAAGCGAGTGCGCGATTATGCTGAGGTCAAGCAATTTGGCGAAATTACTGCCGAAGTGGCCGAAGAAGCGTTAGAACTCTTTAATGTGGATCCGTGCGGTTTGGATTGGACCGATCGCCGTTTGCTGACGGTGGCGATCGAGCATTTTAGAGGCGGTCCGGTCGGTTTGGAAACCTTGGCGGCGGCGACGGGTGAGGACGCCCAAACCATTGAGGAGGTTTACGAACCGTATTTACTGCAAATTGGCTATTGGAATCGCACCCCACGGGGCCGCGTCGCTACGGCTGCGGCTTGGGAACATTTAGGATATACGCCACCGGACGAGCAGTTGAGTTTGAGATTTTAGAATTTTAGATTTCACTACACTACGGGAGGATTTTTATTCTCCTTTCCTCTTGTGACTCGTACTTTTTGGCTTTTGCCCCTAGTATAAAAATTCAGCCATTCAACAGATTTTTATGATTCGCGCTATTGTCTCGTTATCGATCTTGGGATTAACCATTATCCTGTTGTCGTTCGGTGGTGCTTTGCCAGTGGCGGCGGGGACTGGGGATCTGCTCGATGCAGAACAGTTGACCCAGTTACAAGAAATAGAAAATAAAGCTTTTTCAGCGACAAATCGGGGTAATTTTGAGGCGGCGGAGGACTATTGGACTCAAATGCTCGAAATCATGCCGGAAAATCCCGCATTGTGGAGCAATCGGGGGAATTCGCGGGTGAGTCAGAATGAGTTGGAAGGGGCGATCGCCGATTTTGACCGGGCGATCGAATTGATGCCGGAAGCGCCGGATCCTTATCTCAATCGCGGGACGGCTTTGGAGGGCTTGCAACGTTATGAGGAGGCGATCGCCGATTATAACCGCGTTCTGGAACTCGAACCGAACGATCCGGCGGCTTATAACAATCGCGGTAACGCCAAAGCGGGCTTAGGACAATGGGAGGAGGCGATCGCCGATTTCCAAAAAGCCACGGAACTCGCCCCCCAATATGCGTTCGCCCAAGCTAACTACACTCTCGCCCTCTACCAAACTGGGCAGCAAGAAACTGCTATCCGTTCGATGCGCGCCCTGGTTCGCAAATATCCCAAATTTGCCGACATGCGCGCGGCCCTCGCTGCAGCCCTCTGGGAAACGGGAAAACGCGGGGAGGCGGAAAGTCATTGGGTCGCGGTCACGGGTTTGGATTCGCGCTACAAGGATTTGGAATGGGTCGCTAATGTTCGGCGTTGGCCCCCGTCAATGGTGGCGGCGTTGCAGAAGTTTATCAAGTTGCAGTAGGGGAAAAGTAAAAGTCAGTAAGGAATAGGTCATAAGCTGTTAGACATTTAAACTGCATGAGTCAAACCCGTGAAGTTCCTATGAGACTGTTTATAAAAAAATATCAAAAAATCTTGTAGGGGTTTGGTCACCAAACCCCTACAGGACACTATGCATTCTAAAAGATAAACAGCTTAGTAGAAATCTTCCTACGGTACACTCATCTTGCCTGCTTACCCCAGCCTCAATCTACAATCTCTCCAATCACCTCTGGGGTCAGTTGTTCCACATTATCTAAAACGATCGCCGCCCCGGCATTTTTCAAATTCTCGCTATAGGCGGCTTGTCGTTCCAGGTTGTGGTGGACGTGGGGCGGTAACACGCCGACGCCTACCCAAGTTCGTTGCGGTCGTTCCTGTTGCGCTTTCCCGACGGTGTAGAGGTCGGCGACGGTATCGCCGACGTAAATGACTGGAGCATTGTTATGACAATTGTGGCGTTCTTCGATCCGGGCGATCGCGTCGAATAGACCTGTCGGATCCGGTTTGCTGGGGGCGTCTTCCATTGCCACTACGACGGGCTGTTTTAATTTAAGGGCGCCTTCTAAAATGTAAGCGGCTTCGGCGCGCATGGCTCCACTAAAAAAGCCCCAGCTCATCCCGGCGTCGGTGAGGCGATCGAAATAACCGTTGCTGACGAGTAATGGCTCTTGACAAATGTAGCCATTCATGGTATTGGGATCGGTACCACGATAGCGAGATTGGAAGAAAGCGACGAGGGCATCGTAATCGAGGGGGCGATCGCCTCGGGCTTGTCCGCATTGCTCGAAATAGCGGTAGACTAACTCTTGGGAGGCGTGCCAATCGTTATTCCAGCATCCCTCGGACTTGAGGCGATCGATATCGTCTTGAGAAGGGCGATAGGCGCCCTCGGTAAACGCTTCGACCGTATCGGCGATCGCCCGTCGGTAGGAACCACTAACATCGCGGATCACCCCATCAATATCAAAAATCACGATCGCCGAGATCTTGGCTCCCATAATGCTTGCTTTCCCTCCTCAACCCTCAGAAAACTTGTGAATTCAGACAACCGATCGACTCTCCCTATTTTAGGGGTGCGATCGATTTTCTAACTTTTTTTTGGAAAAATTGACCCATCCGTTCGGAGAGTAGGGTACGATAGGAGATCGTACAGATCGTTAGAAACGTAGCAACCCATTTGGGAGGTTGGATTGGCGCAGTTTATCCTCAAAGTTCTCTGGTTAGAGGACAACGTAGCACTCGCGGTGGATCAAGTGGTCGGCAAAGGGACTAGCCCTTTGACTTCATACTTCTTCTGGCCTCGGAACAATGCCTGGGAGCAACTGAAGAATGAGTTGGAATCTAAGCACTGGATTTCCGAGCACGATCTGGTTGCCTTGCTCAACAAAGCAACCGAAGTTATCAACTACTGGCAAGAAGAAGGCAAAAATCGACCGATGTCGGAAGCTCAAGATAAATTCCCAGAAGTCGCCTTCACCGGGAGTAGCTGAATCCGGGTATTTCCGAATTGAAAGTGGCGGATATTCCCCAAGCGGAGTATCCGCCGCTCGTTTTTCTCCCGAGGAGGCGAGGGAGGTTGCGATCGCCCGAAACAGGAGTCACGATAGAAGTTGAGTAGATCGACTCAACAGGAATAACTCTGATGACTGGAACGGTTCAACCTTCTTTATCGAGCGAGCAAATCGCCGTTTGGTTGCGTGGCTTGCTCACCATCGCCTGGGCTGACGGTCATTTCGACCCGGAAGAACAGGAACTCATTTCCTCCCTCACTCAAGAAGAACTAGCTCCTTGTGTAGATTTGGGAGAGATCGAACAAGTCAGCGCCGCCGAACTGGCCAAAGTTTTAGGCAACGATGCGACCGTCGGCGAGAACTTTTTGCGGACAGCCGTCATGGTTGCCCTAGCCGATGGGGTCTATTCTCCTTCAGAAGCCGATAAAATCCACGAATTTTGCGAGGCTCTCGGCCAAAACGAGCATATTCTCGACGCCTTGCGCCATACTCTCTGGGATGGTTCCGAAGCTGGCGCGCAATCTGAAAGCGACAGTTCGGCGCAAGTTCTCAAACCGCCGGAAGGATACGACCCCTCCAAACCCCCCGGGGTGGACGTTTTAGCTCCCGTGCGCCACTGGCTCGACGATCTGGACATCCACGATCCGAGATTGGCGCGCTTCTTATGCAAAATGATTCCCCCACAATGTCCGTTCGAGCGCGATATTACCCTCTTCGGGCATAAGGTGGTTCATATTCCACCGATGTGCAAACTCAACCCCCTTTACGAACAGTTAGTCGGGTTGCGCTTCCGCTCTTTATCTTATTTAGCGGATGAATGCCAGGAGGATGTCTCGAAATATTGTTGATTTTCCCTAATTCTCCCTCGAAAACGGTCGATCGCCCCTTGTACCCGTGGGGGTTGTACTGACCTCCAGATTTATTGTTTTTAAAAAGATCATGCAATTTATCGATTGCGCTGAAATTGAAGTCGAAGCCGGAAAAGGAGGGGACGGGATCGTTGCCTTTCGTCGCGAAAAATACGTCCCGGCGGGCGGTCCGGCGGGAGGGAACGGCGGGCGAGGGGGTTCGGTGATCTTCGTCGCTGCCGAAAACCTGCAAACCCTGCTCGATTTTCGTTATAACCGCCAGATTAAAGCTGAAAATGGCAAACGGGGCGGTCCGAATAACTGCACGGGCGCCAACGGGCGCGATCGCCTGGTCGAAGTTCCCGTCGGTACGGTAGTTTACGACGCCACCACCGGAGAACCGATCGGCGATCTGGTCGAAATCGGTCAAACCTTAGTCGTCGCCGAAGGCGGAAAAGGCGGCTTGGGAAACAAGCATTTTTTAAGTAACAAAAACCGCGCTCCCGATTATGCCTTACCCGGACTCGACGGGGAACAGCGCCTGTTACGACTGGAGTTAAAATTACTCGCCGAAGTCGGGATCGTCGGACTGCCGAATGCAGGCAAGTCTACCCTAATTTCTGCCTTGTCCGCAGCCCGTCCTAAAATTGCCGACTATCCTTTTACCACCTTGGTGCCGAATTTAGGGGTGGTTCGCAAACCGACGGGAGATGGAACGGTATTTGCAGATATCCCCGGTTTGATCGAAGGCGCCCATGAGGGGGCCGGACTCGGTTATGAGTTTTTGCGCCATATCGAACGTACGAAAGTGCTGTTGCACTTGGTGGACGTGACGGCGGCGGATCCGATCGCCGATTACGAGACGATTCAGCAAGAATTGGTCGCCTACGGGCGTGGTTTGGGCGATCGCCCGCAAATTGTCGCCCTCAACAAGCTCGACGCCACCGACCTCGATGGGGACGCCCTCGACGCGATCGCCGCCGAGTTAGAAGCGCGCACCCATGGCCCGATCTTCCGCATTTCGGCAGTGACGCGCGTCGGACTCGACCCACTTTTACAAGAAATCTGGCGCACCCTCGACGATCTGAGCGCGCGCGATGTTGCGGTAGAAATGCCCGTTTTCAACCCGTAAACCCAACTCAGTGAAAACGAGCAAAATGAGTCCGAGATTAGCGGTCGCGATCGAAGGAATCGTAGACCGCTTTTGACATTTGACGGATCAACTCTTCCCCTTGGGGGTCGTTGTGGGGGCGCTTGACGAGGGTCGCAATCAGATAGCGTTTGCCGTCGGGACGGTCTACTAATCCCGCATCGGCGATCGAGGTGCCGATATCTCCGGTTTTATGGGCGATCGCCGCATCTTGACCCAAGCCTTGGGGCAGTAAGGAATCGTTGACGGTGGCGGTGAGGATGTCGAGGAGGCGATCGCGCGATCGCAGCGACACCAATCCCCCTTGTTCCACCATGCTCATCAACTGCACCAAATCCCGAGGGCTGGTGGTATTCGTTCCTTCTAAATCCGGCAGGGGATTGCTAATTTGGGTCGAACTCAGACCCCAACCGCGAAACTGCTCGTTTAAAATCTCCGCGCCGCCGAGCAAGTCGATCAGCATGTTGGTCGCCGTATTATCGCTGATCGTAATCATTTTAGTCGCCGTTTCCAGGGCGCTATATTCCGTTCCCGGCGCGGAATAGCGCATGTCTCCAGACCCCCCCGCCACTTGTTCGGCTTGCATGGTCAGCATTTGGTCGAGACGGACTTTACCTTCGTCTACGGCTTGGAAAAAGGCAATCAGAATTGGCAGTTTGATCGTGCTGGCGGCGGAAAAACTCGACGACCCGTTGAGATCCACATAACCCCCCGTGTCCAAATCGACGACAAAAATTCCGGGGGTCAGATCGGCGTGAGGGGCAGCCAATCCTTGCAATTCGGTTTTTAAGGCGCTTAACTCCCCGGTCAACTGCAAAATCGGCGGGGCGCTCAAACGCGAAATGGCGGCGCGATCCACGACTTCGGTCGATTCGCTGGCTTGGGAATTCGATCCTTGCGCCTCGGCGGAATAACGACTCGCCGGATCCCACACCGAGAGCAAGGTTCCCGCCAAGACCCCCAAACCGACGCCTAAAATGAGCAGGCGGGTGCCGTAAACGAAGGGGGAAGTCCCGCGCGATCGCGCTTTTTTCGGGGTTCTGCTCCGCGATCGCCGCTCCCGTACCGGGGAGGGTTTGGCGGTATCGTTTTTCGAGGGGCGCGTACGAGATCGGCGCGTGCGGCGATCGCCCCCTTTCTCCTCCGACGGATTGCGGCGACTCTGACCGACGGTTGACGACGAACTGCGCTGTCCTCGGGGGCGATCGAATGGGCGAACCGTTCCCGATAAATGGGAAACGTGCTGGCGCCAGCTCCCGTCTCCTCCCCGAGAACCCGAACCGTCGTAGCCCCCCGCCGCCGCGATCGCCGGGTTAGACAGTTCTTGCAATTGGTCGCGATATTCTTGGGTGCGCTGTCTCAAGCGTTGTTGTTCTTGAGCGAGTTGGCGACGTTGGCGAGGGCGATCGCTGCTGCGTCGGTCTCCCCCCAGATCCCCAGGCGGGTTCGCCGCACGCCGACGACGCGAACGCCGAGAACGGCTTTTGTCCTCGTCGATCGTGGATTGAGAAGGAACAACTGACAAAAATGACCGAGTTGGAAACCGTTGAGCCACACCTCACTCCTTTTTCAATGACGGTTTTTAGACCTTCGACGCTTGACCCGGCGGGGTGTCAAGCCATCGAACGGGCCGTTCGTAACTAGGCTGGAAATTCCCTCAAGTCCTCACCTCGTGACGGATGCGTTCCCAGGGCGTCCGGGCGAATCTGTAGGGAGCATTTCACTCGGGGTCTCGGGCGCCGCGATTCTCCTGGGGAGACGCTTCGCAAACGCGATTCCGGTGCGATGACGGTTCGTCCAGACTCGAAGACCCTTCGGGAGAGTCTTGCGACGTTTTTAGCGTACCACCAACCCGCCGATTCTGGGCGATCGCCCATTCGACCTGTCGCAAAATCCCCCGCAACATCGCCACTTCATTACGATCTAATCGAGCGCGGTTGTACAAACGCCGGAATTTTTCCATCCGCCGTTCGGCAGTATGCGGGTAAAGATAGCCGATATCGAGTAATAGGGCTTCTAAATGCCGATAATACTCTTCTAACTGGTCGATTGGCACCGGGACGGAATCGGGGGGGGCTTCAATTTGAGTGGTTGGCGCTGGCGATCGTTCGATCCCGCATTCGCTTTGATACAGTTCGTATGCACAAACTCCCACTGCTTGAGCCAAGTTCAGTGAGGAATAGGCGTCACTCGACGGAATTTGAACGAAGCGCTGGGCATATTTGAGTTCGGCATTGTTCAAGCCGCGATCTTCCGGTCCGAAAATGAGCGCGGAGGGTGTATCGAGTAACCAGGGTAAAGCCAATCGCGGATGTTCTAAGTTCGTCGGGAGCGATCGCGATCGCCCCGTCGTCGCGATCGCCTTGTGGCACCCGGCTAAGGCGTCGCGCAAACTCGGCACCTGGCGGGCGTTTTCTAAAATATCCACCGCATGAACCGACATTTTAACCGCCTCCGGATCGAGGCGATCGCACTGGGGATCGACCAATATTAATTGGGATAACCCCATATTTTTCATAATCCGGGCGATCGACCCCACATTTAACGGTCCGGCAGGTTGAACTAAAACGATCCGAATATTTTCTAATCCCATGGGTATGTTTTTGGGGGATGTCACGCTCTGCGATAATAGGCCACACCACAGATCGACGCCAGCAACAACCATGCCAAAATATTCACTCTCGCGTCAAAAAGGATGACATCGAGGAGGTGGAAGAGGATGCAGGCGGCAAAACCGACTAAATAACTGAAATAAATCCCGCGATCGTCACTCAGTTCGTCACCCGCCGATCGCTCCGGTTGCGATCGCGGCGGTTCCGGGGGCCAATCGCGCAGTAGCAGCCAGCCTCGGGCGTAACCCCAGCCGACTAAGGTGGACAGGGCGATCGTGGCGGGAAAGCCTGTTTCGGCGGCGAGCATTAAAAAGAGGTTGTGCGGGTGACCCATCCAAATCCCCATTTGGTCGCGATACAGTTCGGTAAAGTTCCGCAAACCCCAACCGAACAGGGGGCGATCGCCTGCCATGTTCCATGCAAACTGCCATTGGGTGATGCGTAAGGTTTCCACCGGGCGATCGGGATAGAGGCGATCGCTCAACCGCAGCCAGAAATAGGCCGGGACGATCGCCCGCAAGCCCCGACCGACGGGATCCGGAGCAAATGCGGAACCGAGAACCGCACTACTCGCCGCGACGACGATCGCCACCAAAGCGCGCCAGCCATGATACAGGGCAAACGCCAAACCTGCCAGCACGGCGATCGCCCACGCATTGCGCGAGTTGGTCAGCACCAGCGCCACCGCATTCCCCAACACCGCCAGGGTGAGAAAAATCCAGCGCTGCCAGACGATCCCGCCTTCTTCACTCGCATTGAGATCGATGGTGCGGACGATGCGCGGATCGCGCGGGTCGCGGACTTTTTCCGCCCGGGGCGATCGCCGTCGGAGAACCTGTACGGCGCGCCACTGCTCGAACCACAAGCCGAGTCCGAGAATTAACGTAATCAGAAAATAACTCGCTAACACGTTGGCATAGGCGAACACCGACGCCATACGACCGGGGGGCGTCCCCGTCGCTTCCAATCGCCAGTCTAAAATCGGCCAGAAGGTCACCGGACCGGACCAGCCCCAGAACAGTTGTCCCCAACCGATAATCACCACGGGAACGGACGTGACGATCGCGATCCAAGCGATCCGCCGCAGTTGGGCCGGCGTGCGCACGAGGGCGGAAAAAGCGGCAAAAAAGGCGAAAAAGGGCAGAAAGTTAAATAAGCCCAGGAAAGCGGCCTGTCGGTATTCGGCGAACAGAGTCCCCCCGACCAGCCACAGACCGAGGGCGGCAAAGCCCCGATTGAGCGATCGCCGATGAATTTCGCTCGCACAATGTTTCCAAGTTTCGACCATCGCCCCCACGAGGGCGATCGCGCCGACCAGGGGACTCATCGGCAACACTAACAAGCCGAATTGAGCCGCTTTCCACGCTCCCTGCAAGCGCGCTTCCGGGTGACGACACCGGGAAGAATCGAACGCCGACGGCACCCACGACCTCATCGTTCGCACCTCATCACGGCGATCGCCCTTTTGCAACCGTTCACGCCAGTTCCCAACATTCGCCCCGGGTCAGCCGAATTTGAGCTAAGGTGAAAATCGTCGGCAGGATCCGCCCGTAGTTCGTGGCGATCGTTCGCCAGCCGAGATCCGCCATAAACCACAGCCACAACGCCGGACCGATCGCCGCAAAAATCGTCCGAACCGCGCCATAACGGGCCGCCGTCAGGGTCATCCCCTGTTTTGCCGTTTGCAGGGTTACGTAGTTTTGGAACTGTACCGCCGCCGCCGTCCCCCCTCGGACTAAGGTTTGCTTCGCCATTTCGTAACGCGCGAAGTGAATGGCAAATTGACGGGCAATTTCTTTGAGAACCAAGGGTCGCAACACCGAGGTTACTGCTAAGGCGCTTCCTCCTTTAAACATCAAACGGATCGGATCGTTCTGCACGGATAAAGGTAGGGGTTTGGGAAATTTGGAGGTCGCCAGCGATCGCTGTACCCGCAAGGTCAAACTATTTTTTTCCGATTCCGGTAACTGTTTCCAAGTCCGTCCGAGTAAGTTCAGAAACACTTCCGCTTCCAGATCGGTGGTCGAGAGGCGATCGCTATAAGTAATTTTTAAATAGCGACAGACCCGAATGAGGGAATCTCTATAGGTGACTTGATGGGTCTTCCCCCGCATCACCGTCAAGCCATCGGCGGCTAAGTAGCGAAAACGCTGCTCGATCGCGTCCAACCAGAACTGGCGATCGCGACTTTGCACGTCGATCGGTTCTGGCGTATTCACGTAATCGACCGGGTTCAAACCCCGGCGAAACAAAACATCGGTGATTTGTTGTAATTCTTCCTCCGTCGCCAACTCTAGCGCCGCTCTCAGTTCGTCCACCGTCTCCTCCTCCCCAATCTTTTCTAGACCCTCTGCTCCAGCCGCAGAATTCCGATCTCATTCTACTACTTGGTTTGAGGAACTCAGGAGTGACAAGGGGGAAGCTAAGAGCCAAAAGTCGGGAATACGGAGTCGGCAGGGGTTGACTTCCTGGCTCAGTCCCGATGGCCTCCCTTCCCCCATCTAAAATCTAAAATCTAAACTTCAAAATCTCCCCAACTCAAACTCGTCAAATTTCACGACCTCGGATTCCGGTTCTCTCGTGTCGAAATAATAACTACTCACGACTCCTTTATCGGTTTCTAAAATAGAGAAAACCGTCAGATCGTTGCTGGCAATATAGGGCTGAACTCGACCCCGTTCGTCTAACAAAGGGGCGATCGTCGGGGCGATCGGTTGCAAACCATTGGGATCGCCGATCGCTGCATAGTTTTCCCGATAATTATCGGGGACTTCTCGGCGTTGTTCTCCCCAATAGGCGCCGTAACTATTGCCTACATTAGAAGATTCCAAAAAATGGATTCCTCCGGAACTTTGAAAGCGATTCCATAAATGAGAATGTCCGAAAAAGACTAACTGAACTCCGGCTGTTTCTAGCAAAGGCATCAGATCGCGAATAATATAATCGTTTTCTCTCGGATATTCGTAGCGCACGCTAATTCGTCCGATCGCGTCGGTATCGAACCGCCGAACGGGGTCGGTATAGGGAGGAACGACATTACCGCCGAGAGAATGGGGGGGATGGTGAAACATGACGATTTTGTATTTCGCCTGTTTGAACGCATCACTGTCGAGTTCGGTTTGAAGCCATCGATATTGTGGACTTCCTTTGCGGATCGGTTCAAAAATATGTTGGCCGTGTCCCCAGTTTTCCGGTTTGTCTAAATCTTGTTCTCGTTCCCGATAGCGTCCTTTGGTATTGGCGGAAAGTCTCGGCGATCGCCACATATTGGTAATGTAGAGAACGACGAGACGAATATCTCCAAAGGTCACTGCATAATAATTTTCTCCGTTGGCCGTTTCGGGAAAATTGAAGATTTCTCGGTATGTTTCTGTGTTGAAACTATTGTCAACGATCCAGCGATCGCGGAAGGCGAGATCGCCTTTCGGGTTGAGCTGTTCGGCTTGTTCTCGGTAAAATTCGGCGGCAATCTCCCGAGGAAAGGAATTGTCAAATTGTTCTTTTAAGCTTTTAGTTTCTGAAAATCGACCCATTACTTCGTGATTTCCGGCGGCAGTAAATAAGGGGGCATATTGAATAATTTTTCCACCTTTGTAGAGGGTTTTTATATTATTTTTTTCAAGCTGATAATGGCCGCGACCTTGTAAATTCGGGAAGAAAGCACTGCCGCGATTGTCGTCAAACCATTCCGAGGCGCGATCGGGAATATTTACTAAATCTCCTGCGAGAAAGACCGCATCGACTCGACCGACCGTTTCCACGACTTTTTGCAAATTAGCTGCGGTCATCGGCATCAGTTGGTGGTCGGACGTGAGCAAAATTTTGGTCGGCGTTCCCGGTGTGGGTGCGGCGGTGAGGCTGAAAATGTCGCTACTGACAGATCGACCGTCTTCGCGGGTGCTGCTGACGCGATAGGGAATCCGTTTTCCGGGTTCGAGATCGAGCAGTTTGGCTTCGTGTCGCCAGATCTGGCGGGGAGTCGGTTGCAGGTAGATTTGACCGTCTTGCGTTTGCTTCCCGACGCGAGAACGAGCGTCCTCGCGGGTGCGGCTGAGTTTGGTGGTGGTGGCGCCGACGGTGTGGCTGAGATCTTCGCCGTAGCTGACACTGTGAGTGGAACCGGGAAATTCGGTAAACCAGACGACGCGAATGGCGTTGTCTTCGGGAAGTTGTACGAAGGGGTCGCTTAAGAGTTGGGGGGGGAAAGCCATAGGAATTGCAAGTGCTAGAACGGCGATCGAAAATAAACTGAGCCAGAATAAAAGCACGAAGACCCTCAGCCGACGGAGAGAATGGGAGGGAATTTGAAAGCTTTCGGGAGTGGGAATCAGCATGAGGTTTAAAATTGCAAATTCAGGCTCAAGCGAGAGCAGAGAAGATTTAAAATGGCCGTAAAGACGGGATCGAGAAGGTCAAGGAGGGTTGACGGGCGTCTTTACGGAGGGGAGCGAATGAACTTTCATAGTTTACAGAGAATGTTTTTTTCGCTTTGATAGAAAAACATTTAGGGAAGATTGAAAACGGGCGATCGCCTGGAGGAAGCCAAGACGCATCGGGGAGTTTCCTGACTTGGCAAATCCAGTCAGGGAAAGGTAAGGAAAGTGTGAAGGAGTCACCTGCGATGAGCGATCCGTTTGTACTGGCGATCGGTTTGTTAAGCCAACTGCAACCCTCGGATGCGACACCGGATTGGATGCCACAGGCGGCCAATCCGCCGGGATTGTGGTTCGCAGCTCCCCAAGCGGATGAAGATTTGGCGATCGCCGAAATCGCGCCGACGGTCGAAATTCAGCCGCCTGAATTTAGTCAAACTTATCGTTTGGGTGCCTCTACCAATTTAGAGACGAATCATTTAGAGACGCATTATTTCGAGACGAATTATTTCGCGGCTAATGGTTTAGAAACGAATGATTTAAAGGCCAATCATTTAGAAACACATAATTTAGAAACGAATCGTTTCGAGTATGCCTTGTGGAAACCGTCGGCGGAACCCGTATCGCCGCAACGGGTTTCCCAAGGGAGGGATCCGGTCGAGGCGATCGCCTACGCTCGTTTGGCCGCTCCCCGTCCGGTGTCCGGTTCGCAATTGTACTTACAGCGTTGGGCCGCACTGCAAGCGGGACAGACCTATACTCGCTTACCGGGAGATAGTTTTCATTCGGCGTGGATGCAAGCCTCGCGACAGCCGACTTATGAAGATTGGAAAGAGTTACTCGCCTGTGAGGCGCAGGCAATCGCCTCCGGACAGGGATCGAATCACTTATCGATTTTATTGGGAGATTCTATCAGTCTGTGGTTCCCTCAAGAAGGATTGCCCTCGGGTAAGTTGTGGTTGAATCAAGGGATTTCCGGGGATACGTCCGGAGGGATTTTAGAGCGATTGTGGGCCTTTGCGGACACGAGACCGGACACGATTTACTTGCTCGCCGGGATCAACGATTTGCGCCGAGGATTGTCCGATAACGAGATTTTGTGGAATCAGCGCGCGATCGTGCGCCGTTTGAAAGCGACTCATCCCCAAGCGGAGATCGTGATTCAGTCAATTTTACCGACGCGCTTAACAGAAATTCCTAACGATCGTATTCGCAAAATTAATCAAAAATTGGCGGCGATCGCCGGGGAAGAAGGGGTGCGCTACATGAACCTCAACGCTTTATTTACCGACCGTTTCGGCAATTTGCGATCGGAGTTGACCACCGACGGACTCCATCTCAATCAAAATGGCTATCAGGTCTGGCAACAAGCGTTACACCGGGCCGAGTCGTGGATTGCCCTCCATCGCGATCTCTGAGGGACGACGAGGGGCGATCGCCGCCTCTTGAAATCCTCGGGCAGACTCGTTACCCTAGCTTTAATTTCACGACGAGAAAAACAACGAAAAAAATACCGCCCGAAAAAGACTCTCGGCACTCAAGCCCCCAAAGTCTTTGGTAAAATACACAAAAATTTGGTCGCTAGGGTTGAGTTCGACGATTTCACAGATCGAGTGACTCGGCTTTGGACACCAAAATAGCAAGATAGACGGTATCTAAAAATACCTCTAAAACTCTCTCCTACGAACCAGCAATCTCCTGGTCGAGTAGGACTTTAGGATGCGATCGCCCGGGATGTCTCCAGCTCGCCTCCAGCGAGCAACAGCAGCCTTCTCCCGCGATCGGCCACTCCCTAAACCCAACTTTTCTAGGGCTTGGATACATCCTCCCAGCACTCTTCCTGACTGTCTCAATTACAGGCCAAAGGAGCGGAGTAAAAAAATTTAAGAGGACTTATGGCAACTAAATTTCCAAAATTTAGCCAGGACCTCGCAGCCGATCCGACAACTCGTCGGCTTTGGTACGGAATCGCCACGGCCCACGACTTTGAAAGCCACGATGGCATGACCGAAGAAAATCTATACCAAAAGATTTTCGCGAGTCACTTCGGCCACCTGGCAATCATCTTCCTGTGGACCAGTGGCAACCTCTTCCACGTCGCCTGGCAAGGAAACTTCGAGCAGTGGGTCAAAGACCCGCTCAACGTGCGACCGATCGCCCACGCGATCTGGGATCCGCAATTCGGGCAGCCCGCCGTAGACGCCTTCACCCAAGCGGGAGCAAGCAACCCAGTAGACATCGCCTACTCCGGCGTCTACCACTGGTGGTACACGATCGGCATGAGAAGCAACGGCGACCTGTACCAAGGCGCCATCTTCCTGATGGTCCTCGCCGCCGTCATGCTGTTCGCCGGGTGGTTGCACCTACAGCCGAAATACCGCCCCTCCCTGTCGTGGTTCAAAAACGCCGAATCGCGGCTGAACCACCACCTGGCGGGACTCTTCGGCGTCTCCTCCCTCGCCTGGGCCGGACACCTGATCCACGTCGCCATCCCCGAAGCGCGCGGGCAACACGTCGGGTGGGATAACTTCCTCTCCGTCAAACCGCACCCCGCCGGATTGGCCCCCTTCTTCACCGGGAACTGGGGCGTGTACGCCCAAAACCCGGACACCGCCGAACACCTCTTCGGCACCAGCCAAGGCGCCGGAAGTGCGATCCTGACCTTCCTCGGCGGCTTCCATCCCCAAACCGAAGCCCTGTGGCTGACCGACATCGCCCACCACCATCTGGCGATCGCCGTCTTGTTCATCATCGCCGGACACATGTACCGGACGAACTTCGGCATCGGTCACAGCATGAAAGAAATCATGGACGCCCACAATCCCCCAGAAGGCACCCCCTTCGGCGGACTGCTCGGCGCCGGACACAAAGGGATGTACGACACGTACAACAACTCGTTGCACTTCCAACTCGGATGGCACCTCGCCTGTCTCGGGGTGATCACCTCCCTGGTGGCGCAACACATGTACTCCCTGCCCAGCTACGCCTTCATCGCCAAAGACTTCACCACCCAAGCCGCCCTGTACACCCATCACCAGTACATCGCCGGATTCTTGATGGTAGGAGCCTTTGCCCACGGGGCAATCTTCCTCGTGCGCGACTACGACCCGGAAGCCAACAAGAACAACGTCTTGTACCGGGTTTTAGAACACAAAGAAGCGATTATCTCGCACCTGAGCTGGGTATCCCTGTTCCTCGGGTTCCACACCCTCGGCTTGTACGTCCACAACGACGTCGTCGTGGCCTTCGGCACCCCGGAAAAACAAATCCTGATCGAACCCGTATTTGCCCAATGGATTCAAGCAGTCCACGGGAAAGCCCTCTACGGCTTCGATACCCTGCTGTCGAACCCCGACAGCATCGCGAGTACCGCCTGGCCGAACTACGGCAACGTCTGGTTACCGGGCTGGTTGGAAGCGATCAACTCCAACAGCAACTCGCTGTTCCTGACCATCGGACCGGGAGACTTCCTGGTACACCACGCGATCGCCTTGGGTCTGCACACCACGACCCTGATCTTGGTCAAAGGCGCCCTCGACGCCCGAGGTTCCAAGCTGATGCCGGACAAAAAAGACTTCGGCTACAGCTTCCCTTGCGACGGCCCCGGACGGGGAGGCACCTGCGACATCAGCGCCTGGGATGCGTTCTATCTGGCGATGTTCTGGATGCTCAACACCCTGGGCTGGTTGACCTTCTACTGGCACTGGAAACACCTGTGCATCTGGCAAGGCAACGTGGCGCAATTCAACCAGTCTTCGACCTATTTGATGGGCTGGTTCCGCGATTACCTGTGGCTGAATTCGTCGCAGTTGATCAACGGTTACAACCCGTTTGGAGTCAATAACCTGTCGGTATGGGCGTGGATGTTCCTGTTCGGACACTTAGTCTGGGCGACGGGCTTCATGTTCCTGATTAGCTGGCGCGGTTACTGGCAAGAACTGATCGAAACTTTGGTCTGGGCGCACGAACGGACGCCGTTGGCGAACTTGGTGCGCTGGAAAGACAAACCCGTGGCGATGAGCATCGTTCAAGGGCGCTTGGTGGGTCTGGCTCACTTCACCGTGGGTTACGTCCTTACTTACGCGGCGTTCTTGATTGCTTCGACCTCCGGGAAGTTCGGTTAACCCTTTCGGGTTTTAACTGAATCCTTGAAAACCCCCTGCCCGTTTGGGTGGGGGGTTTTTTTGATTTTAGAGTTCACCTGATACCGATTTTCAAAAATAATGAGAGTTTAGAAAAATGGTATCGGGAGAATCGCCAAACTACCCGGCACCGACGGGATTAGGTGGAAGCAACATAGAAAGCGATATCCTCGAATTGATACCCCAACTCCAACAAGTGTTCCTGCTCCAGATCGGATGTAGTATAAACGCGATCCATCGCCGAAGGAGAGAAAAATCGATAGACTGGCTGCGAACCGAGTGAAGAGGGTTCAGCGTAGGCTGTAAAAGCAACTCCGCGATCGACATATCCGAACTCCATCGCGCGATCTCGTTCCAATTCGGACGTCGTTAGTAAAAAATCTTCCTCGCCTGGGCTATCCAACCGATAAACGTTCTGGGCAGAAGCATCTTGCGGATTCACGGTAAAGGGAACGGATTCAAGGGTCCAACCCCGATCCACGAAGGTCTTGACTTCAGGGAAAGAAGCGGTAAAAACATGGCTCCCGGTGGCAGGATCGAACAACCGAACGGCAACGGGAAGTCCCGACTCAGTTGCCGAAGAATTTCCAGTGGGGCGCTGATTGTTGGCGATAAAATCTGCAACTCCAATCGTTCCATCTTCAAACTGAAGCAATTCAGCGTGATGAATTTCTTTCAAATATCCCAATCCCGCAATGGCAAGATAGGTAGAATCATCGGCAGAATCAATCCAGATATAATCCGTACTGCGACCGGGCAAAATTACTGTGTCAACATCCGCATCCCCCCAGATCGTGTCATTTCCCAATCCCGGAATTAAAACATCGTTCCCACCTGCGCCATGGATCGTATCGTTCCAAATTCCTCCCGCATCTCCAGCTAAAACGTTATTTCCTTGACCGCCCCAAATCGGCATATTTTCGGTTTGTGCCGAGAGCGATCCAGTATCCGACCATTTAATTTGGTGGTAGCTGTTGTCGGCACTGTCGCGGATAACAATATAATGAAATGTTCCATCCGCTCCTTCGGCTGGATTCAGGATTAAATCTTCAGAGAGTTGCCGCACTTGTTTCGTCCATCCATCCGGTAGGATAGCTGCATCAAACGCCCGGGCAACTTGGCTCTGTTCTAATTCCCCCGAAGCGTGCATGATATATTCATTCCCCCATCGATCGGTGACAAAATAGCGATCGAGGGGGACAGCATCAGGACTGCCCGGAGCGACCCCATTTTCATTGGCCCAAAATTTCATATTTTGTCCTTTGAAGTTGGCGGTAACTGTGACGACACCGGGCAGGGGTGTCGGCACAAAACTGCCTGCATGAAAGGAACTTTGGGCGGCTATTCCTTCATAATCCGCCTGATTGTAAGGCCACATGGTGTTGATGGCTTCGGACATGAAGGCCCAACTATATCCATCTGGGGTGGTGATATATGCGGTGCTTCCCAACGGTTCTCCCGGTGAAGCTAGGAATTGCGACTCGTTAAACTGTAGATTACGAGTTGTATTCTTAATATAGGGAGGTGAAGTTTCATAATCCGGCCACAGTTCTGAGGGGATTTCATTGTCACCGGGAATGTCAGGATCGTCGGCACTTTTGTAGGTTAACACGGGCTGGGTTGCATCCTGGAATACACTTTGAATGTTAACGATTTCAAAGGCTTCTTCCAGTAAATTCCAAGGTTGTATCGATTCCATGTTTTTTATTTGTCAATAAAGATTAGCCGTTACATTGAGGAGGAAAGTTTTTCACGGTTAATGCTCTAGTCAATAAAACCCTGTGGCTCAATTATTATGGCACATTCCTGAGAAGGTGGCAATATAGTTACATGACTTGCCTAATAAAGGATAGAGCCTCTATTTTTTGATGATAATTTAGCGATTTATGAGGCTTCTAAGCTATCAGTTCCAACATCCAATCGGGTCAAAGCTCTAGGTGTTGACTCCAAGCAGAACTGGATCGTCTAAAATCCAAAAAAGACTATGGTGTAGAAAATAATGAGGCTTTGTATCCGAAACTACCAGATCGAATTTTAAGTGCTTGGATTGAAGTTATTTAGCGCAAACAGTGGCGAACTAATCAATAAATTCATCGATCGCATCAGCGCTAATAATCGTTAAAAATATGCTTTCTCCCAAACTGGGAAAAGGGAGAGCGGTTCAAGTGAGGTGAATCTACATTAGATCGTCCACTTTTGCAGTCTAGAAAAATAATTTGAATCTCCCAATACCTTCGATCGATTTGATGGACTGGCTCCAGGCTGTGGAGAATTGTTAGTCAATACCCAGTCTATTTTGAGTGTTTTATGGATGGGAACACTTCCAATATATGCGTCAGTTTAACCCAGTTATCGATTCTTTTGATTGATGGTCAGCCGATCGTACAAGAACTATCACGAGTAACAATTCTAAGGTCACTGCTTGAGTGTGGCTCAGATGAATTCGGCTTAATTTTTAGTACAATGTTTTCAGTGATTTTTGTTGCTGAGCGGCCTTGATAGCCACACTCTTTTTTAGGACTTTCCTGTTATCTAAAATAGTTGCCCTGTCTGCCTTGCGCCGATCTTGTCACTTTCCGAACTCATTAGGGTTTAAAAAACTCCCCGTTTGCGACGCCAGACTCAAAGGGCTGGGCAAAGGGGGAGTTTTTTTATGCTTGTGGTGGGGACGATCGCCCTGGATGGCGATCGCCGATCCGAGTCAAAACAACTCGATTACTGTTCGCTTTCAATGTGGATGAACAACAAGCCCATGATCACTGGGGGCATCAGCCAGCAAACAACGGGAATCAAAATCCAGGGCAGGTAAGAGGCTGCGTATGCACCGTCCATATCAAATGTCTCCTATTTCCAATAATGAGGTTGGCAAGAGGACAATCCTCTTTAAACTTGTTAAGCCAAACGGATCTGAAAGTGCGAGTGCTATCAAGATCCAAGAATGCGGACTGGCTGGCAATTGACGATCGCCGCCAGTTTTTTGTTAAGGCCGATCGGGTCGATTAGTTGACCAATCCTCGGAAAATAGCATCGACGCCCTCGAAGTTTTCGAGCAGGAAGTAGGCGACGAATGCACCACCCATCCCACCGACAAAGAATCCGGCAGCGAGTTCGCTCCAGCCTTCGGAGGTTTTCAGGGGATCGCTTTCACCGGAGCTATCTCCTTGGAAGGAGACAATTCCATAGGCAGACATGCAGGCAGTGGCAATCAGCACTAAGGCGAGTGCGGAGACCAATCCACCGAGGTTGGCGGCGGGTTGGTAGTCGCGTAGAGGGCCGAACTTAATCCACGGTCCGATCAGGAAGTAACCGTGAGCCATGCCAATTTCTAAGCCGCGCAGTAAGGGGGAGAGCCCTTTGCGGTAGGCGGGCAAGTTGCCGATGAAGGCTCTGGTAAAGGCAGAATCGCTAATGGGAGTGGAGAGGTGTCCTACAAAGGGATCGCCGTTGTAGGGTTTGACCATCTCCAGATCTTTAGAATCGGCCATAATTATCGATCCTCTCTTGCTAAAAAATCTGTAGAAGAACTTAAGCTCATATTCTAAGCAAGGAGGGGCGATCTAGTCTCAAAATTGTCGATCCGCTTTAGAAAACTTCATCAAATTGGCGAGTGCGTCCCCCGTGATTTTGTTACGGGTCGGGATCGAGAATTATCCTTGAAAAATAAGCAATTGACGACGAGCGCCACCCCTGGGTGCTGGTCGTGGGGGGGCGATCGTCGAGCGCTTTTGAATTAAGTTATGTGAATTTCTAAGCGGCTGGTTTTCATAACCCGGGGGTGCCAGGGGGTGAAATGACACTGGGGCGCGAGCTTATTCGGGAAAATCCGGGATGACCCACTGAGGCGGCTGCATCCGTTTTTTTCTGACGGCTTCTTCGGCGATTTCGAGCATCTTATCTAAGGAAGTTTCTTCGATCAACTTGGACGCAGCTTCGGCATATTTCCGATTGGGACATCGATCGCCTAATACGCAACCGTTGACACAAGCTACGGCACAGTCGATTTGATTTTCCACGGGTTTTCCTCGCACTAGCTACTTGAGACCCAAGGCGGGGCGATCGGGTTGCGTCTCCCCATGGAGCATCGCGGCGATCGCCCCGACTTAGGGAAAGATTTTAACACTTCTGTTGGGGGGCGCTTCGGTACTGAGCAACCGAAAATAGTCCTCAATTAGCGATCTTGAATGAATTTCGATGCGATCGCCGAGGAATACCCATCGGGGGCATCGCGTCGAGACCGGAAGAAAAGAATACAAAGTTTACGGAAGGGCGATCGCGCGATCGCCTGTCTATATTCGAGTGCAGATCCCCGTTGCCAACGTATATTCTCGTCCCTGGAGACCCTCGACTCGACCTTCTAAAATAGGATTACACTAAATGGGAAAGGCTCGACCCGAGCCGTTCGCCAGGGAAATACTGGATTTTCTCTCCCTCTTTCCGGATGTAGCCATCTTTGTGACGTTAACCCTAAAAACTTAAAATTTGACGAAGATTTATTTATGTTCGATACAGCGATCGCCCTGGGAAAACATCAGAGATTAAAATTCACGATTTTAGCTGCAATGGTCGGTAGCGTCGTGGGTTGTAGCTATTTGGCTGAATCCGGATTCAATCATACGGAGATTGGCGATCTTAAAAGTAATTGGCAGAACTATTCCACTGTATACGTTCGAGGAACGGTAGGCGATCGCGCGCCCTTTTTAGAAACGGGCGCCTATCAACTGCAAGACGGGACCGGAAGTATTTGGGTCGTCGGCAAACAACCGCTACCGGAACGGGCCGAGGAAGTTCTGATTAAAGGTCAAGTGAAGTATCAAAGTATACCGATCGCCGGACGAGATTTCGGGGAAGTCTATATCGAACAGCAAAAATTGCTCCAACGCACTCCGGCGCCAGCGTCCAACTAACGGCTCGATCGCGATGAACTCACCTCAAAACCCTGCGTCCGCTTTCCCGACCGACCCAAGGCGCCGGGAAGTGGCGATCGCCATTTTACAAGCGGGCGATCGCTATTTGCTGCAATTGCGCGACAATATCCCCGGCATCGTTTATCCCGGATATTGGGGGCTGTTTGGCGGACATCTTGAAGCCGGAGAAAGCCCGGATGAGGCGATCGCCCGGGAATTAGTCGAAGAAATCGGCTACAGCCCCCCGAAATTAGTTAAATTCGGCGCCTTTGAAGCCCCGACGGTGGTGCGTCACGTGTACCACGGGGAACTCGACGTCCCCCTCGACCGACTCCAACTCCTGGAAGGATGGGATATGGGGTTGTGGAGTGCGCCGCAGATCCGACAGGGCGATCGCTATTCGGAAAAAGCCGGAGAAATTCGACCGTTGGGAAGGCCCCATCAGCAAATCTTACTGGCATTTATCGATCGCCATCCCTGAGATCGATCGCCGCAACTTCGCCATTGTGCGTTCCCCTGTCATCCGCTTGACGAAGGATCGAAGGGGTAAACAACAACCGATCCCGAAAGGAAAGCGGTGAAGGGAGCCGACCGTTTTTAGTAGAAAAATAAACAGGGGACAGTCCGTGGGAATCGGGGGCGATCGCCGCTTTCGGAGGGAGTGGAAGCCGCTATTAACTGAAAATCTGAAAAGCAGTCAATCTAAATTCCAGAAACATCCGAGGATTCATGGTCTATCAAAAATAAAAATAAAATCATTTTTTTTGCCCACAAAAAAGCTGGACGGGAGGAAATTTAATCGATCGATCGACAAAGAAAACTCAACCAGAGCGATCGCCCGGATTTGAAGATTTGGAAGGGTTAGATCGAAGCAAAAGCGGGCTAAACATCAAGAATGGGTCGAAGCCAACAAGTATAATAAGAAAGACAAAAAGCCTAGCCGAGGCGATCGGTCAATGGGCTGGGGTTGGCTACCTCGTTCGCGGGGAGTGACGGTCGGGGAATCGCTTTTGCCTCGATCGATTTACGGGAACAATGGTAATCGGGGTTGACCGTTAGGGACAACAGAAATCTCGCAGATCTGTGAAGGTTTTAGTCCGGTCGGGCATCGCGTCTGATATTCGAGGATTCCGACGAGGAAACGGTAATCGTGAAGGCAAAATTAAGCGAAGCGTGCGGCGATCGCGCACTCAAGAGTTGGCGCCAACAATTCACCTTACGTTTTCAACAACTGGTGTGGGCTTCGATGTTGTCGTGGACGGCGATCGCCCTCTCGGGAGCCTCCATCGGCGAGATCGTCCCCGCATCGGAAGGGGGGGTCGCCGACCGGGCCGATTTGCTCTCGGCGGAAGTCGAAACCGAACTTAACGAACTCCTCGCTCAACTACAGCGCTACAACGGCAGCAAAATTGCCGTGGTGACCGTCGCCGATCTCTCCCCTTACCCGGACGCCCAAACCTTTGCCGACGGATTGGCAGAGCATTGGGGAATGGATCGACCCGAGGGGGACGCCCAAGTGTTGTTGGTCGTCTCCCGGAATCTGGAACAAATCGCGATCGAGACGACGCCCAGTTTACAAAGGATGGGGGTCGAGATCGACAACGAGCGGATTTTAGCTGGGGCGATGGCTCCTTTTTTGGAAACCAACGATTGGGAAGGGGCGATCGTCGCGGGAACCCGCAGCATTGCCGATCGCCTCTACGCCCTCGACGAGGAGTTCAAACCGCCCTATATCACCTGGAAACCGTGGATCGTGGCGATGGTGTTTACCTCGATCCTCCACGGGATCGGCTGGTTACTCTATCGCGCCCATCTCGATCGCCGCAAGGTGTTCGTCCCGCCGACGGGCTACGTCCGCCTCAAAACCGTTGGCGACCTCGCCGAACCCCTGACGACGGGAATCGGTCACGGCGGCCCGATCGCCGCGATCGCCACCACTCCCGACGGACGGCGCGCCCTCTCCGCCTCCAGCGATGGCACGGTGCGGGTTTGGGATGTGGGTACGGGGGTCGAAATTTATACCCTGAGCGGCCACTCAGAGGCCGTCAGCGCGATCGCGGTTACCTCGGATGGCAAATTTGCCATTTCCGGCGCGGAAGACGGTACGATCGAGGTCTGGGACTTGGAAACGGGCAAATTGCACCACAGCCTCGACGGTCATGGCGATCGCGTTGTCGCCCTCAAAGCAGTTTCCCGAGATCGGGCCATTTCTGCGTCCTGGGATAAAACTCTCAAGGTCTGGGATTTAGAAACGGGGGTCGAATTACGCCGTCTCGACGGGCACGGCGGCGCGATCGCCGATTTTGCCCTTTTACCCCGCCGACGGCTGATTTGCGCGTCTTACGATCGCAAGTTACATCTGTGGGATTGGGACAGTGGCGTTCATTTGTACGCCCTCGAAGGACATCGCGATTTTATCAATCGGGTTGCGGTCACTCCCGATGGATGGCGCGCCATTTCTACGTCCGACGATAAAACTGTCAAAGTTTGGGACTTGCAAAAAGGAGAATTGTTGTTCGATCTCGTCGGTCACGGGCAGTTTGTGACCGATGTGGCGGTGGTCGGCGATCGGGTCGTGGTCTCCGCCTCCGACGATACGACCTTGAAAGTCTGGGATTTGTACAACGGGCGATCGTTGCATACCCTCTACGGCCATCAAGGTAAAATTTCGGCCATCCTCAGTTTACCCGGAAAGCGCTTTATTTCTGCTTCCTGGGACGGCACGCTTAAAATTTGGAACTGGGAAACGGGACAAGTATTGCGAACCCTGACCGACGGCGAGGATCGGGTCAACGCGATCGCCCTATTGCCCTGGGGACGAGTAATTTCCGGATCCGGCGATCGGAGTTTAAAAGTGTGGGACCTCGACAGTACGACCCTCGAAGACGGTTACGGTTGTCCCGATCCGATTCTGCACTGCCTTCGCTGTAAAAGTGCTCTCAAACCCCTCAGCGAAAAACAACTGCAACGACGGTTGACGCCTTCGCAACAGTTAGCGTCCCGTCTCGGTAGTACCCTTTTTGAAGGCTGGATTTGTCCCAAATGTCGATCGCCATTCCCTGAGGAATCGGTTTACCTTCACGCCGAAATTGTGCCGTCGGGAGGCTTCGATTACTGTCCTCACTGTCAGGAATTGACCGCCACAATTGAAGTAGAAACGGTCAGAGAACCGACTTGGAACGCGATCGGCATCGAACGGATTATCCGATCCTGCCACGGCTGCCAGGATCGGGACACCTTTGAGGTGACCGTTCCCCCTCTCTCTTTGCCCGAGGAGGCGGTGTCTCTCCCCCCTCACGGGCGATCGCGCGCCTCTAACAGTGAGTTAAATCGCCCGGTTCACTGCCAATGTTGCCACTATCCCATGGATCCGGTCGATCCGCAGGTACTCTCTGTTTTACTCACGAACCAAGAACGCAGCGCCCAAAACCTCGGTAGTATGGAATTTATCGGCTGGGAATGTCCCACGCCCCACGGTCCGCCGGGAACGGCGAATCTTCACATTCGTGGCTACGTTACCGACGCGCAACGCTTCCGATCTTGCCCGAAATGCGGTGGGTTTACCGTCGTGACCGATATCAAACTCCTCGACCGTCCCACCCCCACCCACAACGGACGACAGCGATCGAGCTATACCTGCAATTATTGCGCCTATCATTGGGAAATTGAAGGGGCGATCGTGGTCTCTACACCACCCACGTTGAGCGATTCCCTCCCTTACGGGCCGATCGCCGCCCCGAGGGACTATAACAAGAATAGGATCGAAACCCCTTCAATACGGGGCGATCGCCCTTCTCTTGAATCGAAATGGAAAAATTGCCATTTTTTCGGCAATTGACCCGTTCTCCGGCCTAAAAACCGCCGCTTTTGAAGGCGATCGCTTTGGGGGGCGATCGGCATTCGTGCATTTTTTCCCAATTTTACGGGAACCGATCCGACAGTTTCTCGTTCGATAGGGAATAATCCTTTATCCTAACAAAGGAGGGCGATCGTGAAGCTTCATTTAACCGATTCTGTCGGTCGAATCGTCTCTAAAATCATGGTTTTCACCGCCGTGATTTTACTGTTGTGTTTTTGGTCTGTTCCCAGTTACGCCCTCAATCTTCAAGACCTTCCCAATCCCCGACAACTTAACGGGACTTGGGTCAGCGATACGGCTGAAATGCTTTCCCCAACTGCCGAATCGCAATTGAATCAAATGATTGACGACCTAGAACGGCAAAATGGCAGCGAAATCGCTGTGGTGACCGTTTTAACCACGAAACCTTATCCGACTCCCAAACAATTTACCACCGCATTATTTAACCAATGGGGAATTGGTAAACGCGGACAAGATAATGGCATCCTCTTTTTAGTCTCTAAAAACGATCGCCGGGTTGAAATTGAAACGGGTTACGGACTCGAAGACATTCTTCCCGATGCTAAAGTCGGTCGCATTGTTGAAACTCAAATTATCCCGCGTTTTAAGCAAGAAGATTTTGAAGGTGGTATTCTCGCCGGAACTCAAGCCTTAATTTCCGTCTTGATTGGGGAAGAGTTTGCGCGATCGCCGCGATCGGTTCCCGGCGTAGTTTCGATCTTTCTCTTACTCTCAATTGCCATCACCTTATGGGGATATTGGCCACTTCTCCAGCGTACAAAACGCCCTTTATTAGTCTCTCCTGAAGGTCTCACCGTTCATTCTTGGCCGAGGTTTCGATTTTCCTACGAATCTCCCGCTAAATTGCTGCATCAAAAACTCGAAGGATATTTTAAAGCAACTCCATTAGAAAAAGGTTTAACAGCTACCGGGTTGGCCTTGTTAAATCTAGTTGGAATTGATTTATTTTTGTCTAGCTTTTTATATTCTCCGATCTTTCAATCGATCAATGCTTTAGTCGTTAGTTCCTTGATTCTCGGAGCAATTTTTACTTTTGCAGTGATTTATTTTCTGCATTTCCAACTCTCCCGAGACTTTGCTACTCTGTTCGTCAATTTTTTAATCGGCGTGGCGATTATATCGATCGCTATTTTAGTCCTGGGATTGAACACCTTAGATATTTTCTCTCCCCTTTCTCTAGATGTCTTATTGGGAACGCCTCCTTTCCTAGGCGCGGCGATCGCCTTTGGCTTGGTTTACTATACCTTTAAAGAAGTGGAGGAAGGCGATCGAACTAGCTATTATATTGAACGTTCCGTTGGTTGTGAAAAATGCGGCACCGAACTAAAAGAGTTAGCAGAAACTGAGTTACTTCAATCCCTAACTTCAATTCAGAGACTCTCGAAAAGCCTTGGAAATGCAGAATATCGCGCTTGGTATTGTCCGCAATGCCGACCCCATCTAAGCGGACGAGGTTTTCATCTTATTTCCAATGTTATTAACGCTCAAAATACTTGTCCGAACTGCAAAGAATTAACTCTCTCAAGTAAATATAAGTTACTCAAACAGGCCACCCTATCTAAAGAAGGTCTTTCTGAGAAAACGATCGCATGTCATAACTGCAATTACCATCAAAAGATCCAAGAAGTTGTTCCTCGAAAATCCACTTCAATTGGAAAAATGATTTCTTCTTCGAGTCATTGGGGTAGTAGTTATGGCGGCAGTTCTGGTAGCAGTTCTAGTGGCGGTTCTAGCAGTTGGGGGGGTGGCAGTTCTGGCGGTAGTGATTTCGGCGGTGGCAGTAGCGGTGGCGGCGGTGCGGGAGGGGATTGGTAATTTTATTCCCTTAGCGACTAAACAATTGCCTCTGAATTGGCTAATCTGAAGATATCGATCCTATCTGAGTTGTAAAATTCATGGATAACGCGGATTCTCAGTAAATTTTACGGTCTCAATCCATCAATGGCATCTCTCATTCCTGTGGAAGCAGCAAATTACCCCACGGACATCGGATTGAAAGCTATTGAGAATCGGGTTGAAATTCGCTTTTCTTCCGCTTTTAACTGCTTTAGAATACTGATTCTTCATTCTTCCTCTTACTGCGCCCCGAGTCTGAAATCGGAAAATCAGATTGTTGCCATGAGAAACAAGCATGGGAATAGCGATGTCTAGTTCGGAAACTCCCCCTAATCTTCCTCAATTTAAGCTCAAAAATGACGGTCAAATTCCTGAGGATATGGCCGATGAAGTTTTAGCATTAGCGTCCCGACTCTATACGGAACAACTCAACAGTTATTCCCTTTCTCAACTGATGGAGGCCGGGTCGGAAGCGCAAATTCCTCCCGAGTTTGTGGCACAAGCGATGCAAGAACTGCAAGAGCGCAAAATCCGCGAAAAATTAGCCCAACAGGAACGAGAAAATGTCGTCAAGCAATCCCTGGCGATCGCGGCGGGAACGCTGTTGGCGGGTTCGGTTTGGGTCGGCTGGACGTACAATACGATCGCCGCTTCGGAAAATCAGGTGGCGGCTCAATGGGCCCAAGTCGAAAACCAGTTACAGCGACGAGCGGATTTAATTCCCAATTTGGTTGAAATTACTCAAGCCTATGCCCAACAAGAACGAGAGTTAATCGCCTTGTTATTAGAGTCGCGTCAAGCCTATGTCAACGCGGTTACTCCGGAGGAAAAACAAGTGGCGACGGAACGAGTCGATCGCGCGATCGCCCAGTTCCGGGTCTACGTCAGGGCCCATCCCCAGTTACAATCTTCTCAGTTATTCTCAAATTTACAATATGAATTGGCCGGAACCGAAAACCGCATCGCGACGGAACGCCGCCGTTACAATTTGGCGGTACAGCAATACAACCAGCGTTTGTCTACGTTTCCGAATAACTGGTTAAATCAATGGCTGGGATTTGAGAAAAAATCCTTTTTTGAGGCGGACAATTCTGCCGTTCCCGACGTTCGCTTCGATGCTGAAGAGTCTCCCTAATCTGTCAATTTGATGCCGAAGGTCTCGGAAACTCGCAGCGCGTTCGCGGCTGAAGGAAAAAGAGTGTGGTCTGTAGCGGTTCGATGCACTCGTTCCTTGAAATACGCGGTTATTTTAGTGGAAAAGCCTGTTTTTTTGCCAACTATCTCCCCGGTGCAGACCTGTTCGATAACGATTTAACTCGATGGCGGTTTGATAGTGGTCTTTCGATTCTTAGAACTTGCAGATGTTTTAGGCGTGATATTGGCTGTTGACGGGAAGATGACGATTTGTCAGTAATAGGAGGATGGCGATCGCCAACTGAATCGGCCAGGGCGCTAAAATTAATTCCAGCAATACGCTGATGGCGAGAATCGTCAAAGCAAGAATTCGCGGTATTTCTTCGCAAGTGTGGCTGTAACAGTAGGTGGCGATCGTGGCGGCGATCGCGGCACCGATAAATAGATAAAACATGGTTTGAACCTCGTTTGCAAATAGAAAACTAACACAGTAGAGATAACTTGCAGCTTCCTACCTTATAGCCTAACTCTGCCGTCGTTCGATAGCTGCGATCGCGCCCCTCGATCGCCCATCCCTAGGTCACCGCATCGTGCGATCGCGATCGCAATCGAGTGCCTTCTCTTCCCCCCTCGCCGCACTCGTTCGCAATCCGTTCGTCAAGGGCATTAAATTCGCTGCCTTCACGCCTCGATTTGCCCCTGTGCACTCTGGCAGGATCTCCCCTCGGGCTGGCTTGGCGTGCGACGGAGTTTCAATCTCGGATAGTTCGCTCTATTCAGGCTTCTGGGAATTGACCGTCCGGCGCTTTTCCCCAGTCTTGTCGCTCTTTTTCGTTCTTTCAAGCGACGACCTTATATATATGCGCCCATAATTTCCCCATTTTACTACGGACATTCTACGACACTGCCGGGCCTTTGTCAATCAATTTTCTCGGAAAAAATCGTGAATTTTATGAAAGATTAAAATAGGCGATCGTCGGCGGAATTCCCAGTCAAATAACGGCCACTTCTGCTGTTAAAAACTGAAAAGTGAAGTCGCGATCGCCGCCGTCAAAACCGCCCGTCGATTTGACCCCCTCAAAAAAGGTTCGGGCCAACGTCAAAAACCTCCAAGCCGTTCGCTACAATAAGAAAATTGGATTGTCTTTAACCGAGCAGAGAGAACGCTGCTTTCCTTACCATGCCCCTGCCTATAGTTGCCGTAATCGGACGGCCCAACGTCGGAAAATCGACCCTCGTCAATCGTCTGGCGGGGGGTCGGGACGCGATCGTCCACGACCAACCGGGAGTGACCCGCGATCGCACCTACCGCAATGCCTTTTGGGGCGATCGGGACTTTCAAGTCGTCGATACTGGAGGCTTGGTCTTCGACGACGAAACCGAATTTTTACCCTTCATCCGCGAACAAGCCCTCTCGGCCCTGAGCGAAGCGAGGGCGGCAGTTTTCGTGGTAGACGGACAGGCAGGGCTGACCGACGGCGATCGCGAAATTGCCAACTGGCTGCGGCAACATCCCGTCCCAGTCGTCTTGGCAGTCAACAAGTGCGAATCGCCCACCGAAGGACTCGCCCTCGCCGCCGAATTTTGGGAACTCGGACTCGGCGAACCCTATCCGGTGTCTGGAATTCACGGGAACGGAACCGGAGAACTGCTCGACCTGTTAGTGACCCACCTGCCGCCCCCCGAAGAAATCGAAACGGAACCGGAAACCAAAATCGCGATCGTCGGACGGCCCAACGTCGGTAAATCGAGCTTACTCAACGCCTTTGTCGGCGAAAACCGCGCCATCGTCAGCCCGATTTCCGGCACCACCCGCGATCCGATCGATACCCTCATCCAGCACGGAGATAACCGCTACCGCCTGATCGATACTGCAGGCATTCGCAAAAAGAAAAACGTCGAATACGGCCCGGAATTTTTCGGTATCAATCGCGCCTTCAAAGCGATCCGGCGATCGGATGTCGTCTTGTTCGTCGTCGATGCCCTCGATGGGGTCACCGAACAAGATCAAAAATTGGCCGGACGCATCGAAGACGAAGGACGGGCCTGCATCGTCGTCGTCAACAAATGGGATGCCGTCGAAAAAGATTCCCACACCATTTACGAATACGAGAAAGACCTCAAAAACCGCCTCTATTTCGTCAACTGGGCGCCGATGATTTTTGTCAGCGCCAAAACTGGAAAACGGGTCGAAAACATTCTCGCCCTCGTCGATACGGCGATCGAACAATACCGCCGCCGGGTCTCCACCGCCGTCATTAACGAAGTGCTTGAAGAAGCCTTGAGATGGCACACGCCGCCGACCAACCGCCAAGGACGCCAGGGGAAAATTTATTACGGCACCCAAGTCAGCAGCGAACCGCCGACGATCGCCCTGTTCGTCAACGACCCCAAACGCTTTAACGACAACTACCGCCGTTACATCGAGCGGCACTTCCGCACCGAACTCGGATTCGAGGGAACCCCGATCCGCTTCTTGTGGCGCGGTAAAAAAGCCCGCGACGTCGAAAGCCCCGGCAGCAATCGCGCCATTCGCGTGTAAAATGCCTCCGGAGCGTCCCCGGACCGACTCTGTTAACCCATCCCCGACCCGAACACCGCCCCCTCCCTCATGGATTTACTGCGATCGCTGCCACTCGGACTGTATCTCGAACAACCTATCACCTGGCTGCATCACTTAGATCCGCGCGTCAAACTGGTCTGGCTGACTAGCTTCTTACTCGCCCCGGTCCTCGCCAACCCCCAATGGCGGATCGGTTTAGTTCTGTTTCTGTTCGTGCTTACCGTCGCGGCGGCAATTCCCCTGCGGGTCTGGCGAACCCAAATGGGCTGGTTGCTGGTAGTGAGTACCACCCTGTTGTGCGTGACCGCGATCGCCCCCGACGGGCTCTCCGTCAACCACCAACCGCGCCTCCCCGCCCACGAAATCGCCTTTGTCAGCGAACCCGCCCCCGCCGATCCCGACGCCGAACCCAACCCCTGGTACGACCCCTTCGGCTGGTTTAAACCCGGCCCACCCGCCGCCGAGACCGCGCCGCCCCTGCCCCAACCGACGGACTACGATTACGTCCTCTTCGAGAAAGGGAACGTCCAAATGACCCGGCGATCGCTGGATTTGGGCCTTCGGATCGGCACCTTATTCTTCACCCTGCTCTACAGTACGAACCTGTTTCTGCTGACCACCGCCTCCGAAGAAATTACCGCCGGACTCGAAGATTTCATGAGTCCCCTGCGGCGTTTTAACGTCCCGGTCACCGAAATTTCCCTGACCTTAACCCTGTCCCTGCGCTTCATTCCCCTGGTGCTAGAAGAAATTCAAAACTTGATCCGTTCCGTTCGCACCCGGGCGATTAATTGGAAAAAACTCGGGTTTCGTGGAACCACCAAAGTGTGGCTCGCCGTCGTCGAGCGCTTGTTAGAAAATCTGCTCTTGCGGGCCGAGCAAATTTCCAGCGCCATGATCGTGCGCGGCTTTACCACTCCTCAAGACCATCGAGTTCAGTGGCACGAGTTACGGCTCAAACGGCGCGATTGGACCGCGATCGCCGTGTTGGTGGTATTTTGGATCGTTCGCCTGCGCTGGGGCTGGGAAGTGTGAACCCGCCTGTCAGCGCGATCCGGCGGATCCGTCCCTTCGCGATCGCACCATCCCTTCCCGACATCTAGCTTTCTACCCATGCAACCCCTCTCTCCCTGGCAATGGCGATCGCTCCCCTCCCACAACCGCACCGGATCGGACGTTTTTGAATCGCTCTTTTTAAACCGCACCGATCCCCCCACAACCGCCACCATCGGCACCTTACTCGAAAGTCCGGCCCCGAACCCGAAGCCGCACCCCCTCGCCCGCTATTCGATCTGTGCCGGACCGCCGCGCGTCGTCAACGGCATTCCCCAAGTCTGGACCCCCGCCGTGGGTTCGATTTTGCCCCTGTTGCGACAACTGCTCGCTCGCGGGGGATCCTTGCCTCCCGAAACCATCCCCGAGGCGATCGCCCACCTGCCCTTTACCGGAGGCTGGTTGGGCTGGTTGGGCTACGATCTCGCCTGGGAAATCGAGCGCCTGCCCCAGCTCAACTCCGACCCCCTGCCCTTTCCCGTCGCCTACTGGTACGAACCCGACACCTTTGCCGTCCTCGATTACGCCGAAGGGTGCCTGTGGCTGGCCGCCCGTTCCCAGGCCGATCTCGACCTGCTCGAACGAGGGCTGGACAACCCGGCGAGTCTCGAAACCCCCCGAGGACGGGCGATCTCCGGAGCGCCCCAATTCCAAATGTCCCAAAGCGACTACGAAAGCGCCGTCCGCCGCGCCAAAGCCTACATCCAAGCCGGAGATATCTTTCAAGCCAACTTATCCTTACGCTTTGAAGTCAGCACCCGCGCCGACCGTTGGCAGTTATATCGCGACCTGCACCGGATCAACCCCTCCCCCTTTGCCAGCTACTGGCAGACCCCCTGGGGTAACGTGGTCAGTTGTTCTCCAGAACGCCTGGTCAAACGGCAAGGATCCCGCGCCGAAACCCGCCCGATCGCCGGAACCCGCCCCCGCGCCGCCTCCGCCGAACGCGATCGCGCCCTCGAACGGGAATTAACCGCCAATCTCAAAGAACGAGCCGAACATATCATGCTCGTAGACCTCGAACGCAACGATTTGGGACGGGTCTGCCAGTGGGGTTCGGTGCGCGTAGACGAGTTGCTGACCGTCGAACGCTACAGTCACGTCATGCACTTAGTCAGCAACGTGACCGGAGTCCTGCAACCCGACGCCGATAGCATCGATCTGATTCGCGCCTTATTTCCCGGAGGAACGATTACCGGATGTCCCAAAGTACGCTGCATGGAAATTATCGAAGAACTCGAACCCGTGCGCCGCAGTCTGTTCTACGGGTCTTGCGGTTATCTCGACTGGCGCGGTCAGCTCGATTTGAATATTTTGATCCGCACCTTGTTGACCTGCGGCGATCGCGTCTGGGGCCAAGTCGGCGCCGGAATCGTCGCCGACAGCGATCCGGAACGGGAATGGCACGAGTCGATGTCCAAAGCCCGCGCCCAATTAGCGGCGTTGGGACTGACCCCGGAAACGATCGCCCCATGAGTTCGCGATTGCCCTCGAACCCGTCGAAACGGGTTCCTTTTGGCGAAATCCTCCCCTTATCGGCAACAACGAACCGGGTGGAACTCTCCCGATCGCATTGGGTCGGTGGCGATTTAATGATAAAAAATATTTGCCATCGTATTTCTATATACTGCTGGGGAATGCTTGAAGCTGGTACGGAAGCGATCGACGAAAGCGCACCGGACTCGTGGGAGGAAAGGGTCGAAGTTTCCGAACTCGTGGCATCTCAGCCGCTTGCGTGCGATCGCTCCCTTGTTGCCTACCTTGCTAAATCGGAAGTTGAATGAACACCGAAACCTATTTGAATCATCCCAATTTTGGTCTGTTATTTAGGGTGTGTATCGTCGAGAGCGATCGAGAACTGTTTACCACCCTCTACGCCCAACGCTTGTTTTTTTTGGTGGTTACTTCCGGGGAAGGGATTAAATTTGAACCCCTCACCCGGGGGGACGCCCGTCTGCTCGTTGAAAACCGCCTGCGACTCCTGCGCCGGGCGGGTCAGACCAAAGATTACACTCAGCTTCAAGCGATTCACCGTCGCACCTTTCAGTAAGGGCGGGCGATCGTCGATCGCCGACGGTCTAGCGCCCCCTATTTTCGATCCCCTTGGATTCTTGAGTTCATGAGTTCTACGATTGCCCGCCGCCTCGATCGCATTCGCTCCACCCTACCCCCGTCAGTTCGGTTAATCGCCGTGACCAAACAAGTCTCCGTGCCCCTCATGCGCGAAGCCTACGCCGCCGGAATTCGGGATTTTGGCGAAAATCGCATTCAAGAAGCCGACAGCAAGTACGAGCAGCTCCAGGATTTGCCCGATATTACGTGGCACGGCATCGGTCACGTCCAAAGTAATAAGGCCAAACGCGCGGTAGAATTATTCGACTGGATTCATTCGTGCGACAGTTTGAAGTTAGCCCGCCGTTTGAACCGTCTCGCCGGGGAATTGTCGCGATCGCCTCAAGTCTGTCTGCAAGTGAAGTTACTGCCGGATCCGAATAAATACGGCTGGTCCGTAGAACAACTCTGGCAAGATTTGCCCGAACTCGATCGCTGCGAACATCTCCAGATTAAAGGCTTGATGGCGATCGCCCCCTTGGGATTGGACGAAGGCGAAACCGCTACCCTGTTTGCGCGCGCGGCTCAACTCGCCCGCGACATCGGCCAACAGCCTTGGCAACGCCTTCAAATGACGGAATTATCGATGGGAATGTCCGGGGATTATGCCCTCGCCGTGGGCCAGGGAGCTACGATGGTTCGCTTGGGTCGGATTTTGTTCGGCGAGCGCTCGTGAGGGCGATCTCCGCCGTGAAATGGCGATCGCCCCCCATTGTCGCGATCGGGGCTTGTTTTAACTTTCTTTGACTACAATTAAATCAAATCGATTCCCTTGGATCGCGATGAAATTACCTCGCGGCGATCGCCAACATTCGATTTAATTAAAATAAGCTTAAGCTCAAAAACTACGGGGGCCGTGCGGGGGCGGGCGATCGTCGCAAAAACGGGCGACCCCCTCTCGAAATTGCGTCGCGCAAACCCGGGCAGCCGAGCGATCGCCCCGGTAAATCGAGGGTTCGAGAGGCTTTAAACTAAGTCGAAAAACATCCCCAGTTCGCCTCCAACTACAGCTTACGATCCTTGCGAATGCCTCCCGAAATCCTCCCTCCCAAACCGACGGTCGAACAAATTTTTTCAAACTGTTGTCTGTCGGTAATCCTTGGGTAATACTAGGGATTGTTCGATCGCGCGATCGAATCAAGTCAGCAAACGAGTATTTTGTCTATCTCGTTGAAACAGATTTGATAAGCTATGGGGAGGATTTAACGAACTGATAGGGCAACCGTTGTCAACCCTAGTTTTGATGGAGCGTAAATGGTGAACGGAATATTTTCTAAATTACGGGATTTCGTCGGTTTGAACGAACCCGTAGACTACGAATACGACTACGATGAAATTGAGGGGGAAGGTTACCAAAACCTCTATCAAGAACAACCCCCCGCTCCCGCCGAAGCCGACAACCGTCAGGCCCGGACTCGTTTGCGGGATCGCAATGTTGGTGGTGTCACTATGGGGTCTTCGGGGATGAATATGGGATCGGAAGCAACAATGGGCTCGACGATGAACGCCCTCAACAACGTCATCGGCTTGCCAGGTGCCTCCAACGGCATTTCGGAAGTGGTTGTCATGGAACCCAAATCCTTCGAGGAAATGCCCCAAGCGATCCAAGCCCTGCGCGAACGCAAATCCGTCGTCTTGAACCTGACGATGATGGATCCGGACCAAGCCCAACGGGCGGTCGATTTTATTGCCGGAGGCACCTACGCCCTCGACGGCCATCAAGAACGCATCGGTGAAAGTATCTTCTTGTTTACGCCGAGCTGCGTCCAAGTCAGCACCCAAACCGGAGTGGTTCACGAAGTCTTGCAACCCCACTTGCGACCTTCTCGCCCGCCGATGGGCAACCCGGCATGGACCCAACCGGAACCGGGGCGCGTCGCCCAATAAACTGACGGTCATCGGTCAGTTGGAAAGCGTAACGAGTTGACCGACCGATGACTTCTTGCAGACCACCCAGAGGAAGCACGAAGGACGAACATTGTCTATTAAACTCGGTGCGATCGGAGGCGGGGTAATGGGAGAAGCTCTCTTATCCCGCCTTCTCGATCGCGGAATCTATCGGCCTCAAGCGATCGGGGTCAGCGAACCGTCGCCCTCCCGTCGCGATTTTTTGCAGCAGACCTACGGTATCGCCCCCCTGGCAGACAATCGCGCCGCCCTCGCCGCGACGGAGGTGGTCTTACTGGCGGTCAAACCCCAAGTCTTTGACACCGTCGCCGCCGAAATTGCGGGAGTGGAGCGAGATCGGCCCCCAGTGGTGGTCTCGATTCTCGCCGGAGTGCCGTTAAGCAAACTCGAAGGGGCGTTTCCCGGCTGGCCTGTGGTGCGGGCGATGCCCAATACCCCGGCCCTCGTCGGCGCCGGAATCACGGCGATCGCCCCCGGCAGTCGTGTCGAGGACGAGCAGTTAAAGCGGGCTCGAACCGTTCTCGAAGCCGTCGGGCAAGTGGTGGACGTCCCGGAATCGATGATGGATGCGGTCACCGGACTGTCCGGTTCCGGGCCGGGTTACGTGGCGATCGCCATCGAAGCCCTCGCCGATGGCGGCGTCGCCGCCGGACTGCCCCGGGCGATCGCCCAACAACTGGCCATTCAGACGGTCCTCGGGACCGCCCGAGTGCTCGCCGAAAGCGACCTGCATCCGGCCCAACTCAAAGACCGGGTGACCAGTCCCGGCGGCACGACGATCGCCGGAATTGCCGCCCTCGAACGCGCCGGATTTCGTTCGGCACTGGTGGAAGCGGTACGGACCGCGACGCGCCGTTCCCAAGAACTCGGCGATTGAGTCCCGGTCACGCAGTAATTTCGAGATGACCGCCACAGGCGATCGCCTCCGGGGCGATCTCGACGTGGTCGAGCCGGACTTGCTCCCCTAGATCCACCGTGAAGGGGGCTAGAGCGATCGCCGTGTCCTGTCCTTCCCAGGTCAGGGACGGGGATCCGAAGCGCAAGAAGCGACGGTCCCCCGCGTCGAGGTAGGTTTTGAGGGTAAAGCGATCGCCGTCGCGGCTACCGCTCAAGCAAAGTTGACCCGCTTCCAGACTCAGTTGGGAGTAGGAAAGTGCCGCCCGAGTGCCGTCCGGGGCGATCGCCCCCAACGCCGGGGCGAACAGCTCGTCGAGGGCTTCGGCGAGTAGGGGAGAGTGCACGGAGGCGTGCAAGTCGAGCGCCTGCCAAAGGATCCGCGCTTCGGCGTGCACGGGTTCGAGCAGTTGTAGGGGTTTGCCGCGCACGATCTCGGAAAGATTGACGCGGATATTGGTGGCGTGCATTTCCACCGCGCTCAGGTGTACGCCGCGATAGACGACCCCGGAGGCTTTGAGGGAAATCCACGGCAGGACGCCGCCGAAAATTTGGCGATCGCGCGCCGCGATCTCGACGTGCAGCTCGTCGAGACTTTCGACTTGAGCCTTCAACCACAGCGATACCGCCCGGGAAAGGAGACGGCTGACCCATTGGCGTCGGGTCGCCTGGGGCGCGGACTCGTTGCTGGGGTCGAGGCGATCGTTCGGGGGAGTGGAGGGGACAGTCACGCTCATAAGTGCTTTCGGATTAAAGTGAAAAGGGTGCGTCGGCCCGCAGATTGGCTCAGCTTAGTGTGACATCCTCCCGACGCTCACCAAGCACGGGTAGAGCGCGGGCTTCCCTTCCTCGCGGTTGGGTTTTCCTGCTTCATCGGGGTTCCCAAGTAACCTTCCTCTACAGGCAGCATCACCGACTATCCGTCGGCTGCAAGTACAAGACCTCGTTGCATGACCACTTGAGCGGCAGCAACATCCCGGTCTGTCGTATATCCACACTCATCGCAATAATGCACCCGTTCGCCGAGTTCCTTCTTCCCAGTATGCGCCCCACACTGAGGGCAAGTTTGACTGGTCCCGTTGGGGTCAACCTTGGCAAAGTAGACGCCACGCTTCCAGCCCACCCATCTGAGGATTTCCAAGAAGCTTCCCCAAGCAGCATCCAAACAATGCTTGGCCAAGATCCCGCGACTGGTCATCTTGAGGTTCAAATCCTCAGCAAAAATCATCCCAGCATGGTCACAAAGCTGGTGAGCCGTCAGGAAGTGGAACTCACGGCGAACGCTATAGATATGCTCGTGCAGTTGGCGAATCTTGGCTTGAATCTTCCGGTAATTAGCAGAACCCTTTTTCTTGTTCCTCAATTTACGTTGCAACCATCGAAGCTTGCTTTGCCAATCCACGAAAAAGCGAGGGCGTTCTACCAATTCTCCCGTCGATCCAGCCAAGAACTTTTCCAGTCCCAAATCTATGCCAATCGGTTCACCGTGAGGCATAATCTCGGGGACGGAAAGATCGGCTTGCAGAATCAATTGAGCATACCAACCAGACGGCTTGAAGACGACCCGTACCCGCTTGAGTGCAAATCCTTCTGGGATAGGTCGATGCAGGTTAATGGGCATGGCTCCAATTTTCGGCAGTTCGATCTCAAACCCGTTGATGGGGTTCGATTTGAACTGCGGAAAGACAAACGAGCGGTACTGACCAAACTGTTTGAATCGAGGAAATCCAAATCCTCTTTCCTGCACGAACTTGAACGACTTATCCAATCGCTTCAAGGCATCTTGCAAAACTTGAGAGTGAACTGCTTTGAGTTCTGGGATCGCCTTTTTCGCTTCGGTCAGCGCATTCTGCTGTTTGTAATAGTCGGGATAGGGTGCATCAGCAGAAATGATGTATTCCTGCTTGATACTGCAAGCATTGACCGGACATTTACGCGAGCCGATCCAGTCCTTGCGCTCTGCCAAAGCGTAGTTATAGACGCGACGACATTGCTCCAACCAATCGAGCATTTGAGCTTTCTGGTCAAGTCCTGGATAGATTCGGTAGTTGTAGGTCAAGTTCAACATAGCTACAGCCTAACAGATTTGTACTTTCCGTTAGACTATCGGCAGTGTGTCGATTTTCGGGGCATCGTAGACGCGAAGCGGCTTCTCGCAGAGTACCCCTCAATCGACGCGGGGAGTCCGTGGATCCCGACACTGACCTTTCAGGTACAGCGCGGGACTTATCGCTCCCCGAACCCCTCAAAAGTTAACGGCAGAAATCATGCAAATTCATGGTAAAATTGGGTTAGTTTTTGTCAAAACCGAATCAAAATCAACTTGACGCTACCCGAGATCGGGCAGGTCTGCGATTCCAATGGGAGCATCGCGATCGCGGACAAGGACAGAGACAGATCCCTTGGCAACGAGACTGAGGTACCCTCCCGACCGGGTAAGAAGGGCGGTCTGGGGACGATCGCCACCGTCTGGGGGGTCCGGAACTCGGGGAGCGCGCGCCAGTCGAAGCCGGGAAGTGGGCCGCCGCCGCACGGGCGATCGCCGCCGTCGGCAACACCCCCGTCGAGAAACCTCGAGGGGATACCTACTTGCCCTAGGCCGCGATCCTGTAATATTTGTACATAGTTTGGTCTGGCATCGCGTCAGACTCGCCCGTAACCTTAACGTTTACCTTTTTCGTGCGCAAAGATCGGCACTCCAGATCGTGGAAGCTAGACTGCAAAAAATCCTATCCCAATGGGGCATAGCCTCTCGCCGTCAAGCCGAACAGATGATCCTTGACGGACGGGTTCGCGTGAACGGGCGAGTCGTTCCTTTGGGAATGAAAGCCAACCCGCACGGCGATCGCATCGAAGTCGATGGGGTTCCCGTGCGTCCGGCGGATCGACCCGATCCGATTTATCTGTTGCTGCACAAACCGAAAGGCGTGGTGTCTACCTGTTCCGACCCGCAACGACGCACGACCGTTCTCGATCTGCTCCCTTCGGAGTTGAGCGAAGCCCGTGGGTTGCATCCCGTCGGTCGTCTGGATTACAACTCTACAGGAGCCTTGCTGTTGACCAATGACGGAGACCTGACCTTCAGCTTGACTCACCCGCGTCATTCCATGGCCAAAACCTATCAAGTTTGGGTGAAAGGGCATCCACCGAAATCGATTCTGCACGCCTGGCAGCAAGGGGTTCCCCTCGACGGCAAGACGACGCGACCCGCTTCAGTTCGAGAACTGCAATACGACCCCTCGCGCGATCGCACCCTTTTAGAAGTGGTGCTGCGCGAAGGCAGAAATCGGCAAATTCGCCGAGTTGCCGCGCATTTGGGATATCCTGTCGTTCGGTTGCACCGCAGCGCGATCGGATCGATTCACTTAGGTCCTGCCGAACGCCCGAGCTTGCCGAGCGGTCAATACCGTCATTTAACGGCGTCGGAGATTGATGTTTTGCGCGATCCGCCTCGGGACTCGTCTGCCCGAGGAGTCCGCCGTCGGAGAAATCTCACATCAACGAATGTGCCAGCAAAGATAAAGGAACACGGCATATGAAAAAGGATAAAAAGCAAACCACTGTCAAGAATCCCGACCGCGATCGCGCCCTCAAGCTGGCTGAAATGGGTGCTTATCTGCGCCAGCAACGGGAGGATCGACGGGTATCCCTCGAAGAGATTGCCGCCCAAACCATGATCCGCGTCAGTCTCCTGCGCGCGATCGAAGCGGGTCAGTTGGAAAAACTCCCCGAACCGATCTACATCCAGGGATTTTTATTGCGATATGCCGATACGTTGGGCTTGGATGGGGTGACCTTCGCTCAAGAATTCCCCATCGGTTCCAAATGGTCCGCCCTCAAATTGAGACAGTGGTACATTCCTCTCCCTCAATTCAGACCGATCCACCTGTACATCATCTACATCATCTTGATCGCCTGTTCGGTCAAAGGGTTATCCGGCTTCATGAAGGATTCTGGTTCCCTGGCTCAAAAATCCCCCGACGGGCCGCAAATCCAAGTCACCTCCGGGGAGCAGCCGGGAAACCCCAATCCTCCGGGACCCAACCTCCAGACCGTTTCCACCCAAACCTCATCCCAGAAGCAAAGCGGTGAGGGCAACGGGGCGATCGAACAAGTCCGCGTCGGTCTGACCGTCAAAGACCGTTCCTGGGTTCAAGTTATTGCCGACGGTAAAACCGAATTTGAAGGCATTTTACCCGAAGGCACCGAGCGCACCTGGGAAGCCAAACAACAGTTAGTCGTTCGCGCCGGGAACGCCGGAGGGGTGATGGTGGCGGTCAATAACGGTCAAGCCAAACAAATGGGAGCGCCGGGAGAAGTCGAAGAAGTCGTCGTCAAAGCCGCCCAAAACCCCCGTTCGTAAGCCCCGCCGCCGTTTCCTTTGCCATAAAAAAAGGCAAAAGAGCTAGGGGAATCCTCTTTTGCCTTCGATCGGCAGATCGGCGATCGCGCCGCCAGTGCTACGACTTCGCCCGACCGAACGTTTCCGTCAGCATTTTCAACCGTCGCGCGTATTCCGGTTTCAAATCCCCACTTTGATAACGCCATTCCCAATTCCCTTCCGGTTTGCTCGGGAAATTCATGCGCGCCTCACTTCCCAACCCGAACAGGTCTTGCAAGGGAACGATCGCCTGATTCGCCACCGAACTCCACGCCACACGAATTAAATCCCAGTGAATCCCCCAGGAACTGACCTCGCCGAGATAAGCCAGCAGTCCTTGGCGTTCGTGGTCCGCGAGTTTTTCAAACCAACCCACCGTCGTATCGTTATCGTGGGTTCCGGTATAGACAATACAATTGCGATTGTAAAAATTAAACGGCAAATAGGGATTGCCCGCCCCCGATCCAAAGGCAAAATGTAAGATCTTCATCCCCGGTAACGCGAAATGGTCGCGCAAGTGTTCCACTTCCGGGGTAATAATGCCCAAATCTTCCGCAATCAAAGGTAACTGACCGAGTTTGTCCGCCACCCGTTGTAAAAAATGCTCGCCGGGGGCTTCGACCCATCGACCGTTAATCGCCGTAGTTTCACCTTCTTCGACCACCCAATAGGATTCCAAACCGCGAAAGTGGTCGATGCGAATCACGTCCACGTAATCGAGCATCGCGTGAAAGCGCTTCACCCACCACTCGAAATCCGTCTCTTTGAGGCGGTCCCAATTGTAAACCGGATTGCCCCACAGTTGCCCGGTGTCGCTGAAATAATCCGGGGGAACCCCCGCCATCAGCGCCGCTTCGCCACTTTCGGGATCGAGGCAAAAAATATCCGGATTCGCCCATACGTCCGCACTGTCGTGAGCGACGTAAATCGGCAGATCGCCGACGATCGCGATCCCTCGTTCGTTGGCATAGTCTTTGATTTCCGACCACTGGCGGAAGAACTCGAACTGGAGGAATTTGTGCAAGTACACCGACTCGCCGACTTGTTCGTGCCAAATGTGCATGGCGCCGGGGTCGCGTCGGGAAATGCCGAGGTCCCAATTGTGCCAACTGACTCCGGCGTGGGCTTCTTTGATCGACATGAACAAGCTGTAATCGTCGAGCCAGTAAGCCTTTTCGTCACAAAAATGGTTGAAAGCTTCCCGTTGCTCGTCCGTGGCGTTGTCTCGATAGCGCTCGAACGCCTTTTGCAATAAGGGCATTTTCACGGCGATCGCCCGGTCGTAATCGACGCGATCGCGGGGAAACTCCGGCAGGTCGGCAAAATCGGTCTCTTCGAGCCATCCCGCTTCTACGAGACGGTCCGGACTGACGAGCAAGGGATTGCCCGCCATCGCCGAATACGACATGTAGGGAGAGTTGCCGTATCCCGTCGGTCCGATCGGTAAAATTTGCCAAAATTGCTGGCCGCTTTCGACGAGGAAATCGATAAATCGGTGGGCTTCATCGCCGAGGTCGCCAATACCAAATCGACTGGGAAAAGAGGTGGGATGGAGGAGAATACCGCTAGAGCGAGGAAAAGGCATGAGTATGACGCGCGGGGTGAACTGGAAGGAAACGACAACGATGCGACATGATGTCGAACTTCTAAAGACTCTATCATGGCAGCGATGCGTTATTTCCGCGCGATCGCAGCTTGGGCGGGGGATCGGGGGACCGCAGGCGCGGCGATCGTCTTGAGATTTGTATTGCGATCGGCCTCAAATCAGTTTAGCCAAACCCGCAATAATCCTCCGCTTCAATCAGAGATTTGAAGCGGAACGTCGATGAATTGCGGCAGTAACTGATGGTAGAGTATTTATGGTGAATTTAGTTTACTTTAATGCTCAAAGCTGTCAAGGTCAGATTATATCCAAATGAGCAGCAGAAGCAATCGCTGGAGCAATCCTTCGGCAATTGCAGATGGCTGTGGAACTATGGTCTGAACTTGATGAATCAAACCTACCAGGAGACTGGAAAAGGACTATCTAGTTACGACATCAAGAAAAAGATTCCCAGCCTCAAACAAGAGCATGAGTGGTTAAAGCTGACATATTCACAATGCCTTCAACAGGTTTGCATTAACCTGGGAACAGCTTTTAATAACTTCTTCGAGAAACGAGCCAGGTATCCACGATTCAAATCCAAACACGGCAAACAATCCATCCAGTATCCCCAAAATGTCAAGGTGCTGGAGAACGTCTTGAAGCTACCGAAGATTGGGGAAGTTAAAGCGGTTGTTCATCGACCAATAGAGGGTAAGGTAAAAACCGTCACAGTTACCAAAAATCGCTGCGACCAGTATTTTGCTTCCATTCTCTTTGAAGATGGAAAACCCAATCCAGACTCATCCACTGAGGGAAAAGCGGTCGGTGTAGACCTTGGATTAAATCATTTTGCTGTAACTTCCGATGGGTCTAAATTTGATAACCCAAGATGGATGGCTAAACACGAGCGCAACCTGAAACGCAAGCAGCAAGATTTATCGAGAAAACAGAAAGGCTCTAACAACCGCAATAAAGCCCGAAAGAAGGTAGCTAAGGTACATAACAAAGTAGCACGTTGCCGGGAGGATTTTCTACACAAGCGATCGCGTAGGATAGTTGACGAAAACCAAGTTATCTGTGTGGAATCCCCCCTAACCCCCCTTATTAAGGGGGGAACTAAAGGGGGGATAGGTATGGTCAAGAACCCCAACCTGGCTAAGGCGATCGGCCAAGTCGGTTGGGGAATGTTTTTGACCATGCTAAAGTACAAAGCCGAACAGGAAGGGAAAGTCTATGTTGAGGTCGATAGATTCTTCCCCTCTTCTAAAACTTGCAACGTTTGCTTGAATCAAATCGATCGTCTGTCATTAGATGTCAGAAATTGGACTTGTTCTCACTGTGGGACGAGTCACGATCGCGATCTCAATGCAGCTATCAACCTCAGAGAAGAGGGGCTACGACTCTTGACCTGCGGGACGCGGGGCCAAGCCTACTGTCGGGATGTAAGACCGAACCGTAGAGGACGTCAGAAATCTACGATTGGGCAATCTGTTGGGTAGGAAGCCGCTATTGTAATCTCTGATTCAATAGCGGTAGTTCACCGTTCGAGTACGTGTATTTTCGGCTTTAAATTTTATGATTTATAAAAATCCCGTTCCGACCGTAGACATTATCATCGAACTGCTCGATCGCCCCTCCCGTCCGGTGGTCTTGATCGAGCGGCGCAATCCACCTTACGGCTGGGCCATTCCCGGCGGTTTCGTGGATTACGGCGAGTCCGTCGAAACGGCGGCCATTCGCGAGGCGCACGAAGAGACCGGATTGCAGGTCGAATTGGTCGAACTGCTTCACGTTTACTCCGATCCCCATCGGGATCCGCGCCAGCATACCTTGAGTACGGTGTTTATTGCGGCGGCGACGGGACAACCGCGTGCGGCGGACGATGCTAAGGATTTGGGAATTTTCGAGCCGTGGCAAATTCCCCAAAATTTATGTTTCGATCACGAGCAAATTCTCAAAGATTACCGTCATTATCGCAATTACGGCCTTCGTCCGCCCTTGTAACGGAGATCGTCCCGGTAACAGGAGCGATGGCCCTCGATATCTGCCCCCTTTTATCCGAGAGAATCGGAGAGTTTGGGAACAGAGAAAAACCCTTTTAAAAAAGGGGTAGAGATCGCTTGTTACTCAATTCAAGACCGATTAAAAACGGTTCGACCTTCGGGAACGAAGGTTCGCTTGCCGACACAGAGATCCCCATTGTTGGTTGAGGAGAGTCTCTCTCCCTGGCATTCTCGATCTCGGCGATCCCCGCCCATCTTCACCCGGGAGTTCGCGCGATTCCCGCTTGCTCGCGTCTGTTTGAACCCGCTTAAAGCAGCGATCGCCGCCGATCGTCGGCTTTGAAGATTTCACTGGTTTTGAAATTATTAAAATCGAGGCAGAAGGGAACTCTAGAACCAGAATCGAGGTTTCACGATCGCCCCGTTCACCCCCAGGCGATCGGCATCCGTTCCCGAGCCAAAATCGCCGGGGTGAAACCCAATCCGTTGAATTCCCAATCGCCGACAGGGACGAGGGTGATGAACCGTAACAATCCATTTTTCAATCACAATCCAAGCCGAAAAGGGGACGTTCGCGAACTGTCTCCCCAGGAGAATCGCGCGCCCCACGAGCCGACGGGTTCGACCTGCGAGTGTGCGACCCGATGGCAAGCGCATCCCAGTAGCCATTGTCCCGTCTCCTGTAGTCGTCTCCGTCTGCTCGAAGGGATCCTCTCCTCCCTCGACGAGGCCATTTGGTCTGTCAGTGTTTCGCGAGGGGAGACCTTTTACGTCAGTCCGGCTGCCGAACGTATTTACGGACGGGCGATCGCCGATTTTTTCAACGATCCCCACCTGTGGTTCGACACCATCCATCCTGACGATCGCCCCCGAGTCGAACGGGTACTCGCTCGGGTGACGAGCGAACGCGGCTGGGATTTACAATATCGGATCGTGCGACCCGACGGCGAGATCCGATGGCTGCACGAACGAGCTTCTTTAATTCGCGACCCCCTCACTCGGGCCGACCGCCTCGACGGGATCGCTGCCGACATCACCGACCGTCACCCACCTGCGTCAACTCCCGGCAGCGATCGCCCCCCGTCCCGAGAACAATTGTATCGAGAAGCCCTGCGACATTTTCCCAACGGGGCGATCGTCATTTTCGACGAAAACCTGCGCTACATCGTCGCCGAAGGTCGGGGATTGGTCGAAGTCGGACTATTGAGCGAAGTCCTCGAAGGGCAAACCATCGACCAAGTTTTCCCACCGTCGATCGTCGCCGACATCGAACCGCAATATCGAGCCGTCTTCAACGGCGTGGACAGCCTCAACCAGATCGTCTACGGCGATCGCGTTTACCAAGTTTACACCGTTCCCCTACTCGACAAATCCGGCGCCGTCTTCGCCGGAATGGCCGTGACCCAAGATATCACCCACAACCAGCAGATCCAAGAAGCCCTGCGCGAAAGCGAGGAACGCTGGCAATTGGTGCTAGAAGCGAATAATGACGGCATTTGGGACTGGAATATCAAAACGGGGGAAGTCTTCTTTTCGGCGCGCTGGAAAGAGCAACTGGGCTATGCAGACGCCGAAATCGCCAACCAGCTCCAGGAATGGCACGATCGCATTCATCCCGACGATCGCGAGTCCGTATTGGCGGCGATCGCGGATCACTTCCAACGCGACAGCGAGTTCTACGTCGCCCAATATCGCCTGCGAGCGAAAAACGGCGATTACAAATGGATTCTCGACCGAGGCAAAGCGCGCTGGGACGAGGACGGCAACCCAAAGCGGATGAGCGGTTCTCATGCCGATATCAGCGAACGGCAGGCGATCGAACAAGCATTGAGAGAAAGCCAGCAAAAATATAAAAGTCTCTTTGAAGCCTTTCCGATCGGGATTTCGATTACCGACGGCAACGGCAGCTTGCTCGAAGCCAATCCCGCTTCGGAACGCATTTTGGGCCTGTCCCTCGACGAACATACCTCCCGCCGATACGACGAGGAATCCTGGGCGATCGTGCGATCGGACGGCACCCCCATGCCTGCCGAAGAATTTGCCAGCGTGCGCGCCCTCAAAGAAAATCGAACGGTCGAAAATGTGGAAATGGGGATCGTCAAAGGCGACGGCCAAATCACCTGGATTAGCGTGACGGCGGCCCCGATTCCCTTAGCGGATTACGGCGTCACGATCGGCTATATTGACATTACCGAACGCAAAGAAACGGAATTCGCTCTGCGCGAGAGTGAGGAACGTTTCCGCAGCTTGGTCGATTCGATGAACGATATCGTCTTTACCCTCGATCTCCAAGGACGACATACGGGAATCTTCGGCTGCGGTTACGAACAGTACCAAGTCGATCCGCGCTATTTTATCGGGAAAACCGCCCGCGACCTGTTCGGCCCCGAAGCGGCGCGGGTTCACGAAACCGCCAATCGTCAAGCCCTCGCGGGAGAGCAAGTCATTTACGAATGGTCCGCCCCGAGTCCGAACGGCAACCTGCAATATTTTCAAACCTTGCTCTCGCCGTTGAGAGATCCTGGAGGAGCGCCGATCGGCTTAGTGGGGGTCGGTCGGGATATCAGCGATCGCAAACGGGCCGAAGAAGAAAAAAGCCGTTTGATCGCCTCGTTAAGGGCGAGCGAAGCCAAATTAGCGCAAGCCCAGCGCGTCGCTCATTTGGGGAGTTGGGAGTTCGAGATCGACACCCAAGCGTTTAGCTGGTCGCAGCAATGTTATTCCATTTTCGGCGTGAGTGAGGACACCGTTCTCGATTACGAGGCTCACTTAGCCCAAATCCATCCCGAGGATCGCCCCCTATGGCAAGGGACGATCGCCCGAGCATTAGAAGATGGATGTTGTTATCAGTTTATCTATCGGGTTTACGGGGCGGACGGCTGCCTGCGCTACGTGGAAACCCGAGGAGAAGGAATTTTTGCCTCGCAGGAGAGGAATCCGGATCGCGCCGAGGACGGCGAGGAGGTTTGCGATCGCGTCGTTCGCTTATTCGGTACGGTGATGGACGTGACGGAACGACAAAAAGCGCAAATTGCCCTTCAGGAGTCGGAAGCGAAGTATCGGGCGTTGATGAATGAGGCGGTGGATGCGATTTTGCTCAGCGACGCCCAAGGCTATATTTTGGAAGCGAACAAGAAAGCCGAGCAGTTGTTGGGCTACAGCCAACAAGAGTTACGGGGAATGCACTCCCGCCAACTGTACCCCCGTCAAGAACGGAGTCGGATTTTGAGTAGTTTGCACCAAACCGCCCGGTACGGGAAGAGTGAAGTCCTCAATACTCAGGTATTGTGCCGGGATGGGTATACGATTTGGGTGGATCTGGCGTCGAGCGTGGTGGAGTGGGGGCGCGATCGCCGGGTGGAACAGTCGATTTTACGCGATATTACCTTCCGGATCGAAACCGAACGGATGTTGCGCCAACAAGCCCAACGGGAACGGTTGATGGGGTCGATCGCCCAGCAAATCCGCCAGTCGTTGGAGTTGTCGGAGATTTTGAACGCGGCGGTGGTGCGGGTGCGGCAATTCTTGCGCGGCGATCGGGTGGCGATCTTTCGGTTCGAGAGCGATTGGAGTGGCAAGATCGTCGCGGAATCGGTGGCGGAAGGGTGGACCTCGTTGATGGGATTGCAGATTGAGGATCCTTGTTTTCAGGAAAAATACGTACCCCTTTATCGAGGGGGGCGGATTCATCGCGTGGAGGACGTGGAGCGATCGCCCTTACCTCCGTGTTATTTACAGTTACTGGCTCGTTTTGAAGCGCGAGCCTGTTTGGTGGTGCCGATTGCCCAGGGCGAGCGCCTCTGGGGGCTCCTCGTCGCCCACCAATGTCGCAGCCCGCGCCCCTGGCCCGAGAGCGAGGTTAATTTTTTGAGTCAATTGGCGTCTCAAGTGGGGATTGCCACCCAGCAATCTCAATTGTACGAGGATTTGAAAGTGGCGAATGGGGAGTTGCAGCGACTGGCGACGTTGGACGGACTGACTCAGTTAGCGAATCGGCGACGCTTTGACGAGTATTTAGAGCAAGAATGGCGCCGTCTGGCGCGGGAACGCGAACCGTTGTCTTTGATTATGGCGGATATCGATTTTTTCAAGTCGTACAACGATACTTACGGTCACCAGGCGGGGGATGAATGTCTCAAGCAAGTGGCGCGGACGATCGCCGCCACGGTCAAACGTCCGGCGGATGTGGTGGCCCGTTACGGCGGCGAGGAGTTCGCGGTGATTTTACCGAAAACCAATTTACAAGGGGCCGAGTGGCTCGCTCGCCGGATTTGCGACCGGGTGCGGGGGTTACAATTACCTCACTCCGGATCGGCGATCGAGTCGTGGGTGACGCTCAGTTTGGGAACGGCGACTTGTATCCCGACTGCCGACGGGTCGGCGAATCTGCTGGTGGCTCACGCGGATCGGGCGTTGTACGAAGCCAAACTGCGCGGTCGCAATCGTTGTTATGCTCTGTTGAGTCACTGCACGCGCTGACGGCCCGGGAGGGTTCCCTCGGGGTTTCCCCAGGAGAATCGCGCCCAAAGACCCCCTTGACGCTAAACTGATGAAAATTGACGCCCGAGGCGGGCGAAGGCAACTGCCGATCGCGAAGCGACGCCGGAGGCGTTTCGCGATCGCCCCCCGGGTCGCCGTGTTTCCCGCTAGAATGCCCCAAAAGAACGCTTGTTGATGAGTAAAACAGTTATCCAGACCGAAAGCGCTCCCGCCCCCGTCGGGCCTTACAATCAGGCGATCGTCGCCGGGGGTCAGCTCGTCTTCGTCGCGGGTCAAATTGCCCTCGATCCGCAGACGGGCGAAATTGTCGGCCCCGATGATGTAGTCAAACAAACTCGGCAGGTGATGGCGAATTTAGAGGCCATCCTGACCGCTTCCGGAGCGACCTTCGAGCAGGTGGTCAAAACTACGGTCTTTTTAGCCAATATGAACGACTTTGCCACGGTCAATGCGGTCTATGCCGAGTATTTTCCGGAAGCGAGTGCCCCCGCCCGCGCGGCGATCGAGGTGTCTCGTCTGCCGAAAGATGTTCTCGTCGAAATTGACTGCATTGCCGTCATTTAAGTCGCGTAACGAGAGTTTTAAAATTTAGACCATCACACGCGCATCGATCCGGTACGATCGGCGATCGGCGTGATGGCATCGCCGTCACTCAAATCTGGGAAAATAAAGCAAAATAGTCACAGCGTCGCTCACAGGCGCTTTGACCGAACTATCCAGTTTTTGGCAGGGTTGGCGTCTGTGAGCGTGGGGCGTCGGGCGATCGCGCCAGCATCGTACCCCCCTCCCCCGAAAAAGCCGGGGGATTGCCTGTGGAGGCCGAATAAGACCGAACGAGGTGAAGATCGAGAGGCATCGGCTGTTGAAGCAGAAAGCTGCTTGTCGGTCGTGTGGCGATTCCCCTAGGGAAGCGCTTACGCGTTCGCAACTGGTACTTCAAACCCAGCACAATCCCGATCCCTTTGGGATTGAGTTGGATCGTAATGGCGAATCTAGCTGAGGTTATACGGTTTAATGACAGTCCAACAGCCCACAAATACTTCCATGACCACGAATAAATCGTCCAATACCTTTAGAACTACAATTCTCAGTGTAGACCTGGGACGAACCGCGACCAAAGCCTGCGTCAATCGCGACCCCAATCAAGTCGTGTTCATCCCCTCCAACGTCAAATGCGTCCCCATCGAAAAACTGCGCGGTGGCGAGTTTGAAGCCCGCCCCAGCGATGCGTTGATGGATATTTGGCTCGAATCCCAAGGACGCGGTTATGCCCTCGGTCAATTGGCGGCGGACTTCGGCGCCGATCTCGGCGTCGGCGCTTCCAAAGTGGAGAATTCTTTGACCAAGGTTTTAGCTTGTGTCGGCTATTTCGGTATCGAGAACGACGTGGCGATCGTTTTGGGGCTGCCGTTTCACTCGCAAGACGAGTTCGAGCAAGAAAAAGAAGAAATTGTCAACCTCCTGACCGGATCCCACCAAATGAACTATCGCGGTCAGCCGATCTCGGTCAACGTCCAGAAAGTTTGGGTGATGCCCGAAGGCTACGGCAGTCTCATTTGGTGCGAATCTCAAGAAAAAGCCGATAAAAAAGGCAGTTCTCCCGACTTTTCCAAACTTTCCGTCGCCGTCGTCGATATCGGACACCAAACTACCGATTGTCTGATGGTCGATTCTTTCCGCTTGGCTCGCGGGGCCTCTCAAAGCGAAGCGTTCGGCATGAGCGAATTTTACAAGCGCGTCGCGGTGGAAGTTGAAAAAGTCGCTCAATCGGATATAAAGGTAGACAGCCAGTCTTTAACCTTGATTAATGCGGTCAACCGTCCTCGCGGGGAACGCTTCTTCCGCCCTCGTGGTGCCGTTAAACCGATCAACCTCGACGATTTTCTCCCGAATCTTCAAGAACATTTCGCTCGCGAATTGTCCGATCGCGTCGTGGCTTGGCTTCCCGAACGGGTGACCGATGTCATTCTCACCGGAGGCGGCGGCGAATTCTTCTATGCAGGACTCGAACCCCTACTCAAGGGCGCTGGACTGAGAGTGCATTTAGCCCAACCTTCGCGACAAGCGAACTCGGTGGGTCAGTATCTGTACGCTGAGGCGCAACTGGCTGCTGCATCTTCGTTCAACCGATCCTCTAGAGCCTAAAGCTAATGAGACTGTGGTCAAACAACACAAAGAAGCGTGTCGAGTTTACCGACGAGGTGGCCGACCGGACTTTGTTAGCCTCTGTAGAAGCTGAGTTAGCAAAGCACCCGTCGAAAAGTTTCAGTCATTTGTGCAAGCAAGCCCTGTGGCAGTTGTTACACGTTCCGGACTCGGTACGACCGACATCCTCAATGGGTGCCGTTGACGAGCAAATTGCCCGCCTCCAGGGTCAATTGGCGAATTTGGAACAGCGTATTGCCGCCAAGGAAGCAAATCGACTCGACGAGATCGAACGTCAGGTGCAGCAACTCACTGTGCAGGTGTCGCAGTTGGCGATCGCAGTCGGTCAAGGCGGCTCTTTCTCTGGGTCGCCTCCTCAGCCAGAACCGGAACCGGAACCTCCACCGCAACCTGTCGATCCGATGTTGAGTCGTTTGAGCTCGTTAGTCGATGATTTTTAACGTCGTTTGGGTTGATTGAATTCGGATCTCAATATTGCCTCTGTTACCTTTGAGAGCCATCGGTCAAATGTTGTTGACGGGTGGCTCTTCCCATTTCGGGCGGGGAGAGGGAATTGCCCTACCGCAGTCCGGCCAAAGCGATCGCCTCTGCTGACTTCTATGGACTAAGGAATAATATCGGTAACGACATTCCCCCCGGTGACGACGACATTGCGATCGCGCAACTTGCCAAACGCTTTCGGTCCACTCAAGGTCATCGGCGGTTCGCTCTGGCGGTAAATCACATCCCCTTGCGCCTCAAATTCCTCCGTTGGAATCGACCAGGTCATGCGGTCGGCTTGTAAGTTCGCTTCTGGGTTACGGGCAACTCCGGTGACGCCTCCGGTCAATTCGGCGAGTTTGCGGTCGATTTCCAAGCGTCCTCGTTGACCTGTAAAGGTTAATTCTTGTTTTCGCTGGACGAGGGTGACGGGTTGGGCGGAATCGATGGTTTGAGCGTCGAGATCCCACACCATGCGATCGCCCGTCACGGTTAACGGCGGTTCGGTTAAGCGAATTTCGGTATTTTGCTGAAAGTCGGCGATTTTGGTGTCGATTTTCAATTGGGCGCGATCGCTGACGGCGACATCGGTCGCGGCGCAGTCTCGGACGTTCTCGCACGGATAGCGCTCGATTTGGATGGGGCGATCGCTGGTGACGGTGCGATCGTCGATTTGCCAGACGAAATGCTCGCCACTCAATTGCAACACGGGGGCTTGTCGGGTGGATCCGATCGCGTTCCCCGTCAATTCAATCCGCTTGGCGCGACTGTAGGCGCGCGCTTCATTTCCGGAAATCTCCATTTCGGGATGAGTTCCGCGCACGTTATTGCGGACCACGAGCAAATCTTCGGCGGGCAGCCATTCGAGTTCCTCGCCTTCCAGCACCGCTTTCGTCGCAACCGCCGTAGCGACGATCTCCTCTTTGAGCAAGATTTTGGCGCCGTTTTGATAAACTTCCCCCCGTTTGGCGCGGATTTTATAGACCAACTCCCCGGCGCGAAATAATTCGCCTTCCGGTCGTTCTACGTAAGTCACTTCATTCTCGGCGCTGTAACGGGCGATCGGCGATCGCACCTTCCAGACCATCTTACCCTCGTCGTCCACCTGTTCGAGGGTCACGTCATTGAAGGTCAGCGCTTTTTCGATCGCCTCGTCCGTCGGAGTCGAAGGCGCACTTTCTTTCCCCCCCTGAAAGGCGCCACAGCCGTTCGAGGCGATCGTCAGCGCACAGCACAAGCACAACAGGCCACTTCTGCGGATCGCGACCTTTTTGCTCGCCCATTTGAGTCTTGCAAAAACTTCAGGCACGTTCTTCGTGTTCGTCGGCAATCCCGATCCCGGACAGGGGCCGATAGGTATAGTTCGGGTGTCTTGGGGTTTTTTGAATGTCTTCTTTAATCGATTCTAAATCGATGTAGCGATCGGCGACATTGATCAAACTGTCGCTGGTCATCGATCGCAAGCTGACCACTTCGACGCGCACTCCCCGATAACTGACTGCATCGACCGCATAGGCGAGATCGCCGTCTCCACTGACCAACACTGCGGTATCGTAGGACCCCACCAAGGCCATCATATCGACGGCGATTTCCACATCTAAGTTGGCTTTTTTAGAGCCGTCGGGTAGTTGTACTAAGTCTTTAGAGATCACCCGATAGCCGTTGCGTCGCATCCATAGCAAAAATCCCTGTTGTTTTTCGTTGGTGCGATCGACCCCGGTATAGAAGAACGATCGCAGCAACCGCGATCCGGCGGTGAGGCGACAGAGCAATTTGGTGTAATCAATTTCAATTCCCAATTGCAAGGCTGCATAAAATAAATTCGACCCGTCGATAAAAATCGCGACGCGCCCCCGATTTTCTAAAACCTGTTCCGGTGTAAATATGGTGTTATTTTCAGGATGTTGTAACATTTTCTTATTTTCCTCTTTTTTATCAAAAAATTGATACCAAAAATGCATTGAACGAAAGGAGAACCGTCGGACTGTAGCGATCGGCGTCGCTGGTTTAAATCTCGCTCGACTCTTCGTTTAGATGCTTCGATCTTCGATCTCGATCCCTGGCTTTTAGCGAGTTGTAACTCCCGCAAACCTCCTTATTTTTTCCTTGGAATCTCTGGAAGTAAAAAGCCAATTGCCCTAGGCTCGCTCCCTGGTTCAAGTCCTCAAAGCAATTGGAATTTAACGTCGATCGGAGCGCCCTTAATTTGCTTTCCCCGTTTCTCTCTAGAATGGATGCCTGATTCCCTCCTCTCTCCAGGCAAAGATTTCCTGGGGAGACGATCGCGGGGGCGATCGCTCCGCTTTGCGTTTATTCCAAACGACTAAAAACAGGTTGCGGTTGCCCTAATGTCTGTCTGTTGGGTAGTGTTCCCCAACGGACGTGAACAGTAAAGCTTTCCTTAACATCCCTTAATGTTTTGCCGCTATTTTTGTCGTTGAAATCCATTGAATAACCGAGTTGTCGGTAGATTTCCGTACTGGTATTGGGGACGATCGGAGCTAGGAGGTAAGCGGCCAATCTGACCGATTCTAAGACGCTGTAAAGAATTTGTTCGACGGCTTCTTGTTCCCCTTGTTTGTACAATTTCCAAGGAGCGCGATCGTCGATGTATTTATTCCCCATCCTGACGAGGGAAAGAATGGCTTCGCAGGCGCGATCGAACCGTAAAGATTCGTAAGCGGCGATCGCCTCTTCCCCGAGGGAGCATCCGGCGACTTTTAAGGGACAATCGTCGGGGATCTCGGCTCCACTGAGATCGGGAACGACCCCCTGACAATATTTGTGCGCCATTTTCAACGTCCGATTTAATAAATTCCCCAGGTCGTTGGCCAAATCGGCATTGAGAATATTCTTAAATCGGGTTTCGTTGAAATCTCCATCGCGACCGAATTCAATTTCTTTGAGAAAGTAATAACGAACGGCATCGGATCCGTAGCGGTCCACTAACTCAAATGGATTGAGGGTATTGCCCAAACTTTTGCCCATTTTCTGACCGTCTTTAGTCAAGAACCCATGTCCGAAAACCTTATTGGGCAAGGGCAATCCGGCGGACATCCACATCGCGGGCCAATAGACCGCATGAAAACGGAGAATATCTTTACCGATCGCGTGTAGGGTAATCGGCCACCACTTGGCGATCGCGTTTTCTAAGGTGGGTTCGTCGTCGGGATCGAGTAAGGCGGTGACGTACCCGAGGAGGGCGTCAAACCAAACGTAGAGGGTATGACTGGGATCTCCCGGAACCGGAAATCCCCAATCGAGATTGACCCGAGAAACGGAAAAATCTTGCAGTCCCCGTTCGACAAAACTGAGGACTTCATTACGGCGACTTTCCGGCTGAATAAAGTCAGGACGGTCTCGATAGAGGGCTTCGAGTTGACTTTGGTATTTCGAGAGGCGGAAGAAATAGTTTTCTTCGTCGCGCCATTCAGCTTCTCGATTGGAGTGGATCGGGCAGCGATGACCTTCGAGGAGGTCGCGTTCTTCTTTGAATTCTTCACAAGAAACACAGTACCACCCTTGTTGCCGTCCGAGATAGATGTCTCCGTTATCCCAGACGCGCTGAAAAAAGGCATTGACGACGTGTTCGTGACGTGGGTCTGTAGTCCGAATAAAGCGATCGTAGTGAATGTTGAGTTTGTGCCACAATTCCTCGAATCCTGCCGCGACGCGATCGCAGTGTTCTTGCGGCGTACTTCCCGCCGCTTCGGCAGTTCGCTGAATTTTTTGTCCGTGTTCGTCGGTTCCGGTAATGGTCAATACCGATTTACCCCGCAATCGCTCGAAACGACCGAGAACATCGACAGCCATTGTCGTGTAAGCACTGCCAATGTGTGGGAGGTCGTTGACGTAGTAAAGCGGTGTGGCGATCGAAAACCTATTGTTATTGTGTTCGGACTCGATATAGCTCATGGATAAAGTCAAAAATGACCCCCATTTTCTGATGAACGACATACATGAGGGACTTCAGGTTTCTATTTTAGTAGGTATGTCGCCACGGTAACGATTAAAGTTGAATGAGCGATCGCGCGATTGCCCAAAACTTTAAATTTCTCGATAAATTTTTATATCTTTCATCGGGACGATCGTTAAATTATCTGACAAAAATCTTAATATTTATCCCGATTTCAAGACGGACTTGTGTCGAGTTTAGCCTCCTGCAAACTGACCGATCGCCTTTCCCCTACCCTAATAACGATCGGATTTTTTCAGCTAGAACGCCTTGCCAATATTATATCGATCTGTGGGATTACTCGCCCCCAGAACGATGGGCTTGACTGAGTCAATTCGAGGAAAAAATCGGACTCTCGCACGGAGCCCATCTCGATCTCCTCTCTCCGTTCCGCTTAAAATTGCTGGCAAGCTTGAATAAGCCAACTATCGATTTATCATATTTTTCAACAACTGTAAAGTAATATTACACTCTACCTTGAGACCACACAAAACTCATCAGGCAGTTACGCTCTATAGTTGCGATGTCATTCGATCGCCGATTACCAATTTCTCGGGGGTTTCTCTGGGGGGTTGGAACCAAGATTTTCGTTTACAACGAGGATCGCATTCCACCTTCGGGAGCCGCCGTGTTCGTCAGCAATCACCGCAGTTTCATGGACGCTCCCCTATTGATGGCGGCAAGCGGACGACCAATTAACTTTGTCTGTCATCACTACATGACCCGAGTGCCCGGATTGCGGGAATTCGTCGATGCTTTCGGCTGTTTGCCCCTGGAACCGAACGATCGCCCGCAACACCGCTTTTTCCGCAAAGCCCTGCGTTGCTTGCAACAGCAGCAGGCGATCGGTATTTTCCCCGAAGGCGCATCGAGCATGGTGCAGATGAGCGCTGCGAACGAGCTGGCCCCCTTTAATCCCGGATTCGCCCATTTGGCCTTGAGCGCGCCCGTGGATGAGTTAGCGCTGATCCCCGTGGCGATCGCCTCTGTGGAAGAAACCGTTTACAGCCCCTTACCCGTAAGGATGCTGAGCTGGTTCGACCCGTCGGAACCCTATTTCCAACAAGACGGCTGGCACCCGATCGTCATTTACCGACGGGTCAACCTGCTATTCGGTCGTCCGCGTTGGATTTCGCGATCGCGACGCCAAGGCGATCGCCCCTCTTTCGACAAAACCGCCATTGAGCAGTTAAACGCGGACTGCTACGGTGAAATTGACCGCCTCCTGCGTCGGGGTTGCTACTAAACCCCCGTCGCTTTTTCATTCCCCCATCCCCGTTCGTTCCCCGTCATGTCACAGTTAAATCGTGCCTTCGAGCTCTTGCAACCCGTTCCCGACCGTGGCGATCGCCCGATTTTAGTCTTTTTCCCCGGAATGGACGGTCGCGGCACCTTGCTACAGGCGCAAATTGAAAAAGGTCTCGATCGCGCCTTCGACCTCCGTTGTTTGAGTTTGCCCCCGAACGAGCGCGACTCGTGGTTTGAAATGACCGAACGGGCGATCGCCGCCCTCAAAATCGCCAAAGGCGATCGCCGCCGTCCACTTTACCTCTGTGCCGAATCTTTCGGGGGCTGTCTCGCCTTAAACGTGCTGCTCGCGGCTGGGGATCTCGTCGATCGCGCCGTCTTAATCAATCCCGCCTCCGCCTTCGATCGCCGCTCCTGGATTCAGTGGGGATCGCACTTGAGCGGCTGGATTCCCGCCCCCCTGTACCCCCTCAGCGCGATCGCCTTACTACCCTTTCTCGCCTCCCTCGGGCGCCTTTCCCGGCCCGAAAGCCAAGCGCTGCTCGCCGCCATGCAGTCCCTTCCCCAAGAAACCAGCAGTTGGCGGATTGGCTTGCTGCGCGACTTCGCGATCGCCCCGGAACAACTACGCCAGATTCAAGTCCCCGTGGCGATCGTGGCCAGTGGCGCCGATCGCCTGCTCGCCTCGATCGCCGAATCCGAACGCTTGCTGACCCATCTCGGCAACGCCCGCCGGGTTATCTTACCCGAAAGCGGTCATGCGTGCTTGCTCGAAACCGAGGTCAACCTCTATCAACTGCTCGGCGATCTCGACTTTTTGCCTCCCGCCGCGATCGCGCTTACTCCAGGGTGCGATCGTCACTGAAAGGGGATCGGCCCCGTAGTCGGAACCCCAAAACAATTGCTAAAATAGCGAACGGGTTACTAGCTCAACGGCAGAGCGCGGGACTCTTAATCCCTCGGTTCGGGGTTCGAATCCCCGGTAACCCATTCGTTCTCGTCTCTAGACTCGGGCCGCCACGTCCAGCCTGGGGACCCTCCAGGCCGCTCCGCTTGTCCTAAACCCGTCTGTCGAGGTGGTAGAGTCATGTCACATTTCACGACGATCCAAACTCAAATTAAAGCGATCGAACCTCTAGTGAAAGCTCTCGCGGATCTCGGTTTCTACGCGATAGAAATTCATCAAATTCCTCAAGCACTTTACGGCTATCAAGGCGACCGACGCTCGCAAACTGCCGAAGTGATTGTCCGACGGCAATATATCGGTGCCAACAGCAACGATATCGGATTTAAGCGGCAGCCAGATAACACTTTTGAAGCGATTATTTCCGAATACGATCGCCAGCAATATTCGCAGCAATGGATCGACCAGTTAACCCAACGCTATGCCTACCACCAGTTAATGGCTGAAGCTCCAGCACAAGGGTTTAATATCGAATCGGAAGAAACCTTAGAAGATGGTACGATTCGCGTGGTGGTCGGACGCTGGGTGTGAGCTTACGGCGCGTTGGTTTCGGCTTCTACCGGGGTCGGTTGCGGCGATGTCGGTTTCGGTAAATCGCGATCGAACACCGAGGTCATGAAGACGGAAAAAATAGCGAGGATAAATAACAGGGCGATCGCGTCGCCAATGCCAAATCCTTCGTACTTGCGACGGCGACGATAAGCTAATTCACGATAATGGCGATCGTCGCGATCGTCGAGATAATGGCGATCGTCGCGATCGTCGAGATAATGGCGATCGTCGCGATCGTCGAGATAGTCGCGACGGGGGTTAAACTCGTCGTAACGATCCTCATCCCGATCGCGATTGAAACGGGAATGGCGATCGAGTCGGTCTGCTTCTTTTCTGCGCGTAATCATGATGGCACCTCATTAACATTGGGGGTCTCGTATCGATTCAATTCGAGGTTATAAAACACTCAGGGGTTAAAAAGGGCGAACTATAGCAGTTGTTCGAGCGTCCGTCAGGGGAGAGGCGATCGCCGGACAAGTTCGTGGGTTGGCGACGGAAACAACAGACAATTCTCAAATTGTCCCGAATCACTTTTCGGCGAACGCGCCTCCGATGCTAGGAAAAAGGCAACGGGGAGAAGACCGATCTGTCTGTTTTCCCAGATCCGGTTTCCCAGACCCGGAATCGCCTTTGACGGGAGTGCAACCCGAGGAACCGGATCGAACGGGAACACTCAGCATTAAGTCTTTGTGAAATCCTCGTCAGACGAACCCCAACAGGCGCCGGGCGATCCTAGAGGCCAAAATTCTAGAATCTAGAATCGAGTAAGCTTCTAGCGAGTGCGAAAAACCCTTAAAGCGTTTTCACTGCATGGGAAAACCCCGATCGCGCGATCGCCATGTCAACGAATCACAATGGGTTGCGAGTGCAATTTTCCAAACAACGCATGACCGTCATCGACGTGACTGAACCCCGACCTGCCGTGAGATCCCGCCTTGGACCGTGGAAAATCCCCCTGCGTCTCTTTCTCGTGGTTCCCTTTGTCGTTCAAATTTCCGTGGCGGTGGGGTTGACCGGATGGCTTTCGCTCAAAAATGGAGAACAAGCGGTCAATGATTTAGCCTCCCAACTGCGCGCCGAAATTGGCGCTCGCATCGACCAACAACTACAGAATTATTTGCAAGTTCCGCGTACCCTCGATCGCATCAACGCTGACGCGATCGAATTGGGACAAATTGACATTACCGATACCGCCAGTTTGACCCGTCAATTTTGGCGACAACGAGATCTATTTAAACCCGTCGTCGTTTCCGCCCTTTATTTCGGCGGGGCCGACGGTGAATTTATCGGTTTGGGATTTCAAAATGATAATACTTGGCAAGTCGGAAGAGCGGGAGCATATACCGAGGGAAAGTTCCACAGTTACGCCACCGACGATCGCGGGAATCCGACGGATTTACTCGAAGTGGGTAACGCTTACGACCCACGTGCTCGACCGTGGTATCGCAACGCTATTGAAGCGAAACAACCGACGTGGAGCGATATTTATGTCGATTTTAAAGATCCGCGCTTAAAAATCACTTTAGTCGAACCGATTTATCGCGACGATGGCAGTTTGCTGGGGGTTTTGGGGGTCGATTTTGTCCTGTCCCACATTCGTTCTTTTCTGCAAGGATTACAAATTGGCCAGTCGGGACAGACGTTTATTATGGAACGTTCCGGTTTGTTGGTGGCGTCGTCGGTGTCTCAAGATCCGTTTAATAAAGTCGGCGATCGCGTAGAACGAATTAAAGCTGAAGATGTGGAACATCCGCTAATTCGCAATACCGCACGCATGTTAGACGGATATTTTAATCAAAATTTAGATAAAATCACCCAAACTCGTCAATTACAGTTTCAATTGGACGGAGAAAAACACTTCGTTCAAGTGATGCCTTTTAGCGATGGAGAAAATTTAGATTGGTTAATTGTGATTGTGGTGCCAGAAGCGGATTTTATGGAACGCATTCACGTCAACACCCGCACCACGATTCAACTGTGCGCGATCGCCTTAATTGTCGCCAGTTTACTCGGGTGGATCGCGTCCCGTTGGATTACCCAACCAATTTTACGTTTGAGCGAGGCGAGTATGGAGATTGCCGAGGGGAATTTCAATCAGAAAATCCGGGTAAAATGGCCGAATGAATTAGTTTTATTGGCGAATTCATTCAATCGGATGAGCGTTCAGTTAAAGAGTTCTCACGACCAGCTAGCCGAGTATTCGCGATCGCTGGAACATAAAGTCCGAGAACGCACGCTCGAACTCCAACAAGAAAAAGAAAAATCCGAACAATTATTGTTAAATATTCTTCCAAAACCGATCGCCGAACGCTTGAAAAACGATCGAAGTGCGATCGCCGAACATTTCGACTGCGTGACGATTTTATTTGCGGACATTGTCGGATTTACGCAGTTGTCGGCGCGGTTAACTCCTTCGGAGTTAGTGGAAGTTCTCAATCAGATTTTCTCTGTCTTTGACGAGTTAAGCGAACGACATCAATTAGAAAAAATTAAAACGATTGGGGATGCGTATATGGTGGTCGGTGGTTTACCGTTAGGAACGGCAGATCCGACGGCGGCGATCGCGGATATGGCGTTAGAAATGCAACGATTTATTCGCAGTTTTCAAACGATTTACGGCGAATCTTTTCAAATTCGGATCGGGATTCATTGCGGTTCGGTGGTGGCGGGAGTGATTGGAACGAAAAAGTTTATTTATGACTTATGGGGAGATACGGTCAATGTGGCGTCGCGGATGGAGTCGCAAGGAAGTCCGGGACAGATTCAAGTGACGGAGGCGGTTTATTCCGTATTGCGCGATCGCTATCATTTTGAGAAACGGGGGGCGATCTCGGTGAAAGGAAAGGGAGACATGACCACGTATTGGTTAGTAGATGGGCGATCGCCTCCCGAAGATTATCAAATGTGAACTACCGCTATTGAATCAAAGATTACAATAGCGGCTTCCCTCTTCACTGGGGACTGCGCTAGATAGAACTGAAGTTCTACCACCTCGTCTTACATCCCCTCCAAGGGCAGTAGAGCGAGTTCCTAACTCTAATATCCGTAAGCCTTCATTTTTGAGATTAATGGCGGCATTGATATCCCTGTCATGATGGGTTTGGCGATGTTCGCAAGTCCAGCTTCTCGCATCAAGAGACAAGCTTTTGGTTTGATTGAGGCATACATGGCAGGTTTTAGAAGAAGGAAAAAATCGATCGACTTCTAGATACACTTTTCCTTCTGATTCAGCCTTGTACTTTAACATCGTACAAAACATCCCCCAACCGACATCACTAATCGCTTTGGCGAGTTGGTGATGGCGAACCATACCTATCCCCCCTTTAGTTCCCCCCTTAATAAGGGGGGAACTAAAGGGGGGATTCGACCACAATCACTTGGTTTTCGTTCACTATCTTACGGGATAGCTTGTGGAGAAAATCTTCACGACAGCGACTTATTTTGGCGTGAATCTTGGCAACTTTTACCCGCGATTTATTGCGGTTGTTGCTGCCTTTCCTTTTTCGAGCGTGTTTTTGCTGTTTTCTTTTTAGGTTTTGCGCGTGTTTATCAAAATGCTTGGGATTATTGTATTTTGACCCCTCACTGGTCATCGCAAAATCGGTCAGCCCTAAATCAATGCCAATTGCTTTTCCTTCAGTTGAGGGAAAGGGAGGTTCTTTTTTACCCTCTACCAAAACTGAAGCATAATATTTACCATCTGGATTTTTGGAGAGGGTTACAGTTTTGATTTTTCCCTCAAAACTTCGATGCTGACGACAACGCACTAACCCAACTTTAGGCAGTTTGATGTAATTTCCCTCAAACTTAACATTTTGAGGATAACTGATAGATTGCCTTCCCTGCTTGGATTTGAATCGGGGTAATTTTGCCCGTTTCTCAAAGAAGTTTCGATAAGCGGTTGATCAGTTCAACGCCACGACTTGCAAGCATTGGGAATAGACATCTTCTTTAAGCCAAGGGTATTCCTTTTTGAGGGTAGGTAATAATCCCTGAAGATAACCCCTCGATAGACCTTTTCCGGTCGCTCGATAAGTCTCTTGGCACAAATTTAACGCATAGTTCCAATACCAACGACAGCAACCAAAGCTCTTGGCTAAAGTCGCTTGTTGCTTGTGGGTTGGATAGATGCGGTATTTGTACGCCTTGAACATTATCGCCGATATAGTCAAATGATAAGATTATCACTGATTTGCCGAAGAGTCGCTTTCATCCCACGATTCACCTTCGGTAGAATCGGGGAATTCCCGCTCCCATTGTTAAAATTCGCTTTTCGAGTCGATCCTCAAATTGATTCGATCGGCAATTTCACCGATCGCCGCCCGATGTTGGGAAAGCCGGGATTTAGGGGCGATTGGAAGAGCGAATTAATTGGGTGGCGCGATCGGTATCGACGGGTTTGGAAAACCAATAACCTTGGCCCTGCTGGCATCCCAAGCTTTTGAGCTGCACCAGTTGTCCTGCGGTTTCGATGCCTTCGGCGATCGTGTTCATATCCAACGCATGAGCGAGACTGACGATCGCCTGGACGATTTCGAGGTCTTTCCCTTCACTGATCATCCGACTGACGAAGGAGCGATCGATCTTGAGGGTATCGATCGGAAATTGCGCCAAATGAGATAAAGACGAATACCCGGTGCCGAAATCGTCCAAACACAGGTGAATGCGCCGTTTTTTCAGTTCTAACAGGGTTTTAGTGGCGGCTTCGGTATCGCGCATGAGCACGCTTTCGGTGATTTCAAGTTTCAACGCTTCCGGATTCAACCCGGTTTCGCGCAGGGTGCGATCGATGTTTTCGACTAAATCGGGCTGTAAAAACTGTTTCCCCGATAAATTAACGCTGAGGCTTAGGTGTTCGCAGGCGTGCGGATAATCTCGCTGCCATCGGACGAGTTGCTGGCACGCTTCGTACAGAACCCATTCCCCGAGGGGAACGATCGTGCCATTTTCTTCGGCGAGGGGAATGAACTGAGCCGGAGAAATCAAGCCTTTTTGAGGGTGCTGCCAGCGCACGAGGGTCTCGAAGCCGACTAAATGACCGTCGATCAGGGAGACGATCGGCTGGTAGGTCAAGAAGAGGTCGGTTTTGCCTTCGGTTTCGAGGTCGTGGAGGGTGCGGCGTAGGTCGTTTTCGAGTTGCAACCGTTGCACGGCGCGATCGTGCATGGCTTTGTCGAAGACCGCATAACGGGCTTTTCCGGCAGCTTTGGCGGCGTACATGGCCAGATCGGCGTTGCGTAGCAGGTCTGCCGGGGCGTCGTAATCGGTGGTACTCAGGGCGATGCCGATGCTGGCGGTGACGAACACTTCGTGTCCGCTAAAGGTGAAGGGGGCGCTCAGTTGGGCGTGGATGCTTTCGGCGACGACGGTGGCTTCTTCCAAACTGTGGAGGTTGTCGAGCAGGATCGTGAAGTGGTCGCCGCCGAGTCGGGCGACGGTGAAGTTGGCCGATCGCCTGCGAGAGGAAGACTGGCGGTAGTTATATAGAGATTCGGCTACTGGGGGCGGCGGGTCGATCGCCTCGGCGAGAGAGGAGATTCCTTCGAGTTCGGCGAGTCCTTTTTGCAGGCGATAGGCGATCGCGACGAGCAACATGTCGCCGATCGCGTGACCCAAACTGTCGTTGACAATTTTAAAACGGTCGAGATCGATAAACAGTACGGCAAACAGGCGGTCGCTCCTGTCTTTGACCCGTTGGCTGGCGGCGTGCAACTGTTCCATAAACAGCGCCCGGTTGGGCAACCCGGTCAAGGCGTCGTAATAGGCTTGGTGGATTAATTTTTCTTCGGCGTTTTTGCGCTCGGTAATATCGATTTGAACGCCGATAAAATGGGTCAATCGACCGCGATCGTTTTTGACTGGAGACAGGCGCAGCTCGTTCCAAAAGGGGGTGCTATCTTTGCGATAGTTCTGCAAAATCACCGTGCAGTCTTCTCCGTTGCGAATCGCCGATCGCAAGCGATTTAAAACGGTGGTGTCGCGGTTTTTGCCTTGTAAAAAGCGGCAGTTTTTACCGAGAACTTCCGCCGACCGATATCCGGTAATTTCTTCAAAAGCCCGGTTGACGTAAACGACGGGGTTGTCTCCGGCGCAAGCGTCGGTAATCACGATGCCGTTATTGCTGGCGGCGATCGCCCGTTCGAGCAGTTTGAGCCATTCTTCTTGTTGGTGGCGGTCGGTCACGTCCCGGGCGTTGACGACAAAACCGCGAATGCTCGGATCGTCGAGGCGGTTGCTGCCGACGGATTCTAAATAAATCCACTCGCCGTTGCCGTGCAGAAAGCGACATTCGATTTCGACGAGAAAATCCGGTCGGGCGAGGGCGGTTAAAAATAATTCTTGAAAGCTGTGGCGATCGTCGGGATGGATATATTCAAAAACATTTTTACCGATTAATTGTTCCGGGGTATATCCTAAAATTTTCTCGCTCGACGGACTGGTGTAGGCGATCGCCCCTCGGTCGGTGAGGATGGCGATCGTGTCCGAGGAATACTGCACCAAGGATCGAAAGCGTTCTTCGCTGCGATACAAGGCATCGACGGCAGCTTTGCGTTCGGTAATGTCGAGGGCGATAAAACAAACGCCGATGACTCGGTCGTTCTCGTCAAAAACGGGATAGTAACTGACTTCAAACCAGTTATCCTCGGTTCCATTCCCGCGAATGTTGCGTTGGGTGGAGATGCAATGGCCCGCTAAGGCGGCGTGAAAGTCGCGGTTGAAGTCTTCTAAGTCTTCGGGGGCGACGTATTCGTAAATGGAGTCTCCCGGCTGAATGGTTTTTTGCCAAACGGCTTCGGTGGCGAGGCGGGCGGTTTTGTTAAAGACTTGAATGCGATAGTCGCAATCGATAAAGACGACGGCTTGCAGGGAAGAATTGAGGATGGCCCTGAAGTGGGCTTCCGATTGGGTCAGGGCGGCTTCGGTTTGTTTGCGATCGCTGATATCGACGACGGTTCCGGTCATGCGGAGGACTGCCCCGGCTTCGTCGCAGACGACATCCCCTTGAAAGGCGATCCAACGCACGCGACCGGAGGCGGGATCGAGCAGGCGGTGTTCGTTGTAGTAGTTCGTTTTGGCGGAGACGGCGCGCATGACGGCTTTGCGGACTGTGGCGCGATCGTCGGGATGGACGTATTGCCAGTAGGACTCCGGGCGATCGCCAAAACAGCCGGGGGGCAGTCCGAACATCCCCTCGACGCCGAGAGACCAGGTGACGCGGTTGCTGTGGCGTTCCCAGTCCCAAACCCCCATACGGGCGGCTTGCAGGGCTTGGCGCAGTCGCGTTTCGCTCTCTTGCAAGGCGAACAGGGCTTGCTGGCGAAACGCCTTCGGCGTCGCTTCGCTAACGGTGATATCGACGATATAGCCGCGATAGTGGAGGATTTCGCCGTGGCGATCGCGCACGACCACGGTAAAATCGCGAATCCAGCGACTTTCGCCGTTCGCACAACAAATCCGGTAATTTTGCTCGAAGCGGTCTTGTCCGGCGGCGAGGAACTGTTCGACTTCGGCGGCGACCCGGGGCAAGTCGTCGGGATGGACGATCTCGGCGTAGCACAAGCCTTCTTCGATAAAGGTTTGGGGATGGTAGCCGAATTGGGTAACGTTGGGTGAGACCGATGCTACGGGCCAGTTTTCTCGGGGTTGCCATTGGAATACGGTGACCGGGCCGCCGACGAACAGATCGCTTTCGGTTTGGGGGGCGATCGGGTCGCGGCTCCCTTGGTATATTGCCGCCGTGGGGGGCAATTCTCGCACTTTGCCAAATAAGCCGATCGGATCTCCGAAGGTGTTATACAAAGGGTGGGTTTCGTGGCGGTAGAGGCTGCCGTCGGCGGATTCGACCCAAGTTTCGGCTCGACCCGCGAGTCCTCGGGCGATCGCCCGGGAGATTTCCGGACGCTGGCGGTAGCGATCGAATGCCAATTCTGCCTCGATTTCGGCGCGATTTTCCTCGGCAGACGCGACTCGTTCGCCGCCGAGGATCCCGGGCGCGGATCCTTCAATTTGAAGGGGTCGTCCTCGCAGATCGAGGGTGTAGGTGAGGATCGATCCGCCTTCTACGGTGAGTTGCTGTTTGCGTCGTTCTAGTTGTAGGGCTTCTTCGAGCTGGCGCCGTTCGAGTTCGGCGGTGGCGCGAGCGGCGAAACAGCGTAAAATCGAGTCGGTTTCTTCATCGGCGGACCAGTGGCGATCGCCGATCAGTCCGACCAGTCCCAAGGCCCGACCGTCGCGACCTTCCAAGCGCACGCCGAAATACTGGCACGGGGGTTCGCCGTCGCTGTCGAAAGCGTCGGTAAAGCAAACGACTTCGGGGGGCAACCAACCGCTCCCCTGTCCGAGGTCTAGCACTTGCGCCCAGGGGGTTTGATTCAACCAATATTCCCCTTGGGGCAGGCACTCGCAGCCGGAACATTGGATTTGAATCGGTTGTTGGGGATTGCCGACCCAAATTCGGGCGGGGCGATCGTTCCCGCCGACCAGTTCGGCGACAAAGGCCGATCGCGCGCCGACGGCGAGGGCTAAATAACGCGCCAATTCGCCCAAGCAGGTCGTTCCCCCGTCGCCGAGGGGGCTGTCGAGCAGGACTTTGAGGGTATCTTTGGCTTGTTTGAAATGGGTAATATCGATAAAGGTTTTTAAGAAGAGGGCTTCGTCGGCGATCGGCTGTTGGCGCGCGTTCATCGACACCCAAATCGGACTTCCATCTATTTTTTTGGCCAACAGTGGCCAGTCACTAATTTCGCCTCGTTCGGAGACGGACTGAACCAGTTCGGCCCGTTGGTTCGGATTCCAATACAGTTGAAGGGTTTGGCAGCCGACCAGTTGGCCGTCCTCGTAACCGAATAGTTTTTCTAATCGCGGGTTGGCATAGACAATTACCCCGTCGCTAGGGCGCACGAGGGCCATCGCAATGGGTAAGTCTCGACCGATTTGTTGGTAAATGGACTGTCCCTCGAACATCTTTTCTCTAGGGTCGGGCAATTCCAGCCACGGCAAGGGTCTCGCCCGTGTTTGCAGGCTGCTTTCCGTTGTCTTCTGAGTGTATTTAGAACTTTGCTTTTCTAAATTGCGGTTAGTCGAGGCGCGATCCCTTTGATGTCCGACTAATCCCATTGGTTCTCCTTCAATTACCCATCTTATCCGGGTTAGATGCCACCCCGGAATCTCAGCTAAAACTCAACATTTTGTTACTATATTAGTATTTTTCTTGCTTTTTAAAAATTAATTTAATCAAACTTAAATAAAAGTATAAAACTGGGGGATCGCTGAAAAGCTTAAAAAAAACTTAAGAATTCAATCCTTTTCTGGATCGTCCCCTTGTTCTTAACTGGAGTCGAGCATTGGCAAAAGACGATCGCTTCGATCGCCGTTCAATTTCTCTTCAAAAAAAATATTTTTGGGTTCGATCGCGGCCATTCTCTCGAACTTCAAACAGGTTTAGAAAATTTTGAGAATTTTGATACTTTTACCCGTCCCCACCGCCCGATCCGGGAACGGGGCGATCGTCGGGACCGACCCCCCGCATCGGAGATCGCCCGACCTCGCCCCAGATTTGTCAAATAACTTTTACATTTGTAAATAAATTTGTAAATAATATTTACAAAATTCAGCTAAAATAAAAACGATTGCAATCGAGCCGGGGAGCGCGCGTTGGATGGGGATTGGCCAAATCGCCGCGATCGCGACCCATAAGGAGCCAACACCTCCAGATCGCCGATCGCACCGCCACCGTCGCACTCGCCTCACTCGCTACGGAAGCAAGTGCGCCACCAACCTCTACCACCCACGAGAAACCCCCCAACAGAGGCCATCCACTCCAAATGTCAAAGTTTCTACGGAATCCACTCCGCTCGCTAAACTAAGATTTGCCCATGCCATTTGAGGAGACACCTGTCATGCTCGAAGCGTATCGCCAACACGTCGAACAACGCTCTGCATTGGGGATTCCCCCCTTACCCCTAGATGCCCAACAAACCTCCGAACTGTGCGAATTGCTCAAAAATCCGCCTTCCGGAGAAGAAGATACCCTACTGTACCTCTTACGAGAGCGCGTCCCGCCCGGGGTAGACCAAGCCGCTTACGTCAAAGCCTCCTTCCTCACCGCAGTAGCGAAAGGTGAGGTCAACTGTCCCCTCATTTCCGAGATCGAGGCGATCGAAATCCTCGGCACCATGCTCGGCGGCTATAACGTCCACGCCCTGATCGAACTGCTACAGTCCGACAACGGCGACAAAGCCCAAACCGCCGCCGACGCCCTCAAAAAAACCCTGCTCGTCTTCGACGCCATGCACGACGTGCTGGAATTGGCGGAAACCAACAGCTACGCCCGACAAGTCGTCGATTCTTGGGCCGCCGCCGAATGGTTCACCTCCCGTCCCACCCTTCCCGAAGCGATTACGGTGACCGTGTTCAAAGTGCCCGGGGAAACCAACACCGACGACCTCTCCCCCGCCAGTCACGCCACCACGCGCCCGGACATTCCCCTGCACGCCCTCTCGATGCTCGAATCGCGCCTCGAAGGGGCTTTAGAAACCATTGCCGAGTTGAAACAAAAAGGCCATCCCGTCGCCTACGTCGGCGACGTGGTCGGGACGGGTTCCTCGCGCAAATCCGCGATTAACTCCGTTTTGTGGAACCTCGGCCAAGATATTGCCCACGTGCCGAACAAACGGGGGGGCGGTTATATTTTAGGCGGGGCGATCGCGCCGATCTTCTTCAACACCGCCGAAGACTCCGGCGCCTTACCCATCGAGTGCGACGTCACCGCCTTAAAAACCGGGATGGTCGTCACCCTCCACCCTTATAAAGGCGAAATCACCGACGAAAGCGGCGCAGTCATCTCCCGCTTCTCCCTCAAACCCAACACCATCATCGACGAAGTTCGCGCCGGAGGACGCATCCCCCTGATTATCGGGCGCAGCCTCACCGACAAAGTCCGTAAAGCCCTCGGGGAACCGCTCAGCGACATCTTCACCCGTCCCGAACTTCCCGAAGAAAACAACAAAGGATTTACCCTGGCTCAGAAAATGGTCGGGAAAGCCTGCGGACTTCCTGGCGTGCGCCCCGGAACTGCCTGCGAACCCCTGATGACCACCGTCGGCAGTCAGGACACCACCGGACCGATGACCCGGGACGAACTCAAAGAACTCGCCTGTCTCGGCTTCTCCGCCGACCTGGTGATGCAGAGTTTCTGTCATACCGCCGCCTATCCCAAACCCGTGGATGTCGAAACTCACAAAGAACTCCCCGACTTCTTCTCCACCCGTGGCGGCGTCGCCTTGCGTCCCGGCGACGGCATCATTCACTCGTGGATGAACCGGATGTTACTCCCCGACACCGTCGGTACCGGGGGCGACTCCCACACCCGTTTTCCCTTGGGGATTTCCTTCCCCGCCGGGTCGGGATTAGTCGCGTTCGCCGCCGCCTTGGGGGTAATGCCCTTAGACATGCCCGAATCCGTACTCGTCCGCTTTAGCGGCAGCTTGCAACCCGGGGTCACCTTGCGCGATATCGTCAACGCGATTCCTTACGTGGCGATTCAGCAAGGCTTGCTGACCGTGGCGAAGGAAAATAAAAAGAATATCTTCTCCGGGCGGATTATGGAGATGGAAGGGTTGCCCGACCTCAAAGTGGAGCAGGCGTTCGAGTTGACCGACGCCACCGCCGAACGCTCCTGCGCGGGGTGTACGGTGAAGTTAGGGGAAGCAACCGTCGCCGAGTATTTGCGGTCTAATGTCGCCCTGTTGAAGAATATGGTCGCACGGGGCTATCAAGACGCGCGCACGATTATGCGCCGGGTGGCGAAGATGGAGCAGTGGTTGGCGAAGCCGGAACTGATGGATGCCGATAAAGATGCGGAATATGCGGCGGTCCTCGACGTCAATCTCGACGAGATTAAAGAGCCGATTGTGGCGGCGCCCAACGATCCGGACAATGTAAAATTGATGTCCGAATGTGCGGGAGACCGGATCGACGAGGTGTTTATCGGGTCTTGCATGACCAATATCGGTCACTACCGTGCGGCGGCGAAAGTGTTGGAAAATGCGGGTCCGGTGAAAGTGCGCCTGTGGATTTGCCCGCCGACGCGCATGGATGAGGAACAGTTACGCAAAGAAGGGGTTTACGGCACCTTTGCGGCGGCTGGCGCCCGCACGGAAATGCCGGGATGCAGTTTATGTATGGGCAACCAAGCCCGGGTTGAGGACAACGCGACGGTGTTCTCGACTTCGACGCGCAATTTTAATAACCGGATGGGTAAAGGCGCGCGGGTTTATCTCGGTTCGGCGGAATTGGCGGCGGTTTGTGCTTTGCTGGGTCGGATTCCGACGGTTGAGGAATATCTCGATATTGTTTCGGAGAAAATCGATCCGTTTGCGGGGGATTTGTACCGCTATTTGAATTTCGACCAAATCGAAGGATTTGAAGATGAGGGTCGAGTGGTTCCGTTGGAGGAGATGCCGAAGATCGAGGATATTTTAGGGATTCCTGCGGTCACTCAATCGTAATTCGATCGGGCTTCGAGTGGTTTGTCCGAAGAGTAGAACGATTTTGAGTTAATTTCAGGATCGATCTTAGGGTTCGGACAAGGCGATGAAATCCTCAGTTAGCCCGCTTCGGCGGGCTTTTTTGTGGGGAAAAGATCGATGGAGTTAGGGTGAGAATCGGTCTAATTCGGCGAGTTCTAAGGCGGAGTCGAGGATTTTAGCGGCCCGATCGCCCTGACCGAGGGCGTAGAGTCGCTCGGCGATCGCGGCGAGGGTGCGAGCTTGGGCGTAGCGGTCGTCGATCGAGCGACTCACTTGAAGAGAGCGATTATATTGTGAGATCTCGGCTAAGCCCAGGGCGATCTGATGTAAGACGCGGGCTTGTTCGCGACGATCGCCGATGGTTTGGGCGACCATGCGAGCTTCTAAAATTTGTCCGCGTCCGGATAAGTTGAGGGCGATCGCGCCGAGGGTTTCGGCTTGGAGCTGGAAGTCGGCGATCGCGTCGGCGACGAGTCGGGCTTTGAATACTTTGCCTTTGTCCAACAATAACAGGGCAATTTGGCGCAATCCGGCGGCTTGTTGGTGACGGTCGGCGATCGCGGCGATCGCTTGCACCCCGGTTTCGACGCGATCGGCCCGGGCTAAGTTCACCCCGATCGCCCGTAATGCCTTCGCCCGTCGCTCGGTGTTGCCAATCCCTTGCGCCATTTCCAACGCCGCTTGCAAGTCTCGATTGGCGATTAACGTGCAGGAATTGGCACTAAACTCCCCTCGTGTTTCCCGTGGCGGTCGCGTCGGTTCGCTGCCGTCTGGAACGGCTAATCCTTCGGCATCGGCGACCCATTCCCGGGCGAGGGATCGGACGCGGGCGATCGTCTTCGCTCCGTCTTCAAAGGGGTTGAACGGGAGATCTCGATTCAAATACTCGGTGGCGTGCAACCGCTCCCCGGTTCGATTGGGAAAGCGCCCGGAAACCTTGGGTTTGAGGGTTTCGATCGCCGCGATCGCTTCCTTTAAGATCCGCGCCGAAGATTCCGTCGCCCCAGCTTGAGCGTATTCTAGAGAAATGCGGGCGATCGTCACGACCTTGAAAGCCGACGCGGGCAAGGGCTGGCACAGTTGCCACGCTTCGTGGAGGATCGATAAGGCCCGGGTCGTTTCGCCGCGATCGATCGCCGCCCCTGCCAGTTCCGCCAACACCCGCGATCGCTCGTCTGGCCGCTCGATCGCCACCGCCAATTCCCGGGCGAGGTCGAGTTGACCTTCCCCCGCCAAAACGACCGCCAAATGAACCATGGGGGCGACTTTGTCCTGGGAGGGGTCGGCGATCGTTGCCAACGCCTGCCCGACGCGATCGAAATCTCTCACTTTTGCCCATTCGTAGGCGAGCCACTGCAACAGCGACCCTTGTTGTGGGACGTGGGGAATCGTGCGCGCCATTGCCAGGGCGCGATCGTCGTGTCCGAGGGAACGCAACTCGACGACCATATCGCACAAGGCGGCGACCCGCTCTTGCGGATCGAGGCGATCGCAGATTTCCAGGGCGTCGGCGAGGCGATCGCCCCGGGTCAAAACCACGATCGCCTCGCGCCAACTGCGAATCTGCAGGCAGGGATCCTGCACCCGGGCGATCGTCGCCAAAGTGTGCTCTACTTCCCCCGCCCGGGCCGAACGAACGGCAATGGCACAGAGAAATGCTTCTCGTTCCGAGGCTTTAGGTAGATCGGCGGCCAATTGTTCCATCCGTTCCACTCCCTCGCTGCGGCTCAAAGCGAGGGCGATCTGATAGAGAGCCTGAATTTTTGGGGGGCGATCGTCAAATCCCGACCGTTCCCAGTTCGTCCCCGGGGAGTGGGGGCGATACCCCGGAGACGTCGCTTCGCGATCGTACAGACTGGGGATTGCATGGAGACGGCGCCCCTCGTGCGCCCGCTCGTTTGGGGGTACGGTTTCTGTGGCACCCAAACTGGCGGCTAATAAGGGATGGGACATGAGCAAGGTTGGCAGAGCACTGAGGGAGAATTTTTGAGTTTCCGGTGACATGGCACTCGTGGGAATCAATCAAAATGAAACGGGGGGAACCGCTCGGATCTAGTCTCTCGCGTCGACGTTCCCTTGACATCCACCGCAAGAACGATCGCGCTTGCGCTTGCGGCGATCGCTCGGCGTTGCCCGAACGCCTTCTATTTCCGGGGATTCCCGTCTTTTTTTCGAGAGGTCGATCGGCCATCATCATTTGTTCGACACCGAGAGTAGCGAGTGAGCGAGCGAGAGATCGTCAAGATTCACCATAAAACCAGGCGATCGCCATCCCTGAATTTAAAAGCTTTTTTTAAAGATAAAACCCGGCAACGCTTCTTCCCCTTGTTAAGAGACGCCCCCCTTCCCCAAAAAACCCCTTAAGCCTTTTGCAATCTAAAATCTAAAATCTAAAATCTCTACAATCCTCAAGACGAACTACTCGCCAACAATAACGAGGGTGTCGTCCGCCAGAGCAATTCCAATTTATTCGCGGGCATGGTCAGATAGAGAACATCTCCCGCACTCAAACAAATTTCTAATAAATCCCAACCGTGAATCGCACTGCAATTTGTTTCGATGTATAGCGGTACGAAATCCGCCTTCATCGCCGCATCCTTGACGCGCTGAGTGCAAAAGGGATGGGCGGGAGTGATTAACGTGGCTAAAGCGACCCAGAGGGTATCGGCGGTCATGCCATTGCCGAAAATGCGTCCTCCGAGAGCGGCGGCGGCGAAGGCGGGGGCGGCTAATTCCGTGGGACTGAGTACGGCGTCGAACTCGAAGACTTGTTGAAACATCCGCGAAAAATGGCCGTCTTGGTTGCGGGCGACCACGGGGAGTTTGGGGGCGAGTCCTTTTGCGGTTAAGGCGATTTCTAAATTGGCGGTGTCGTTGCTGGTGACAGCTAAGAGGGCGTCGGCGTGGCAAAGGCGGGCGGATTCTAAGGTGCTGCTCAAGCGGGCGTCCCCTTGAATGACGGGGATTTTCAAGGCGCGGGCGGTGTGAAGAAAGCGGGTGTTGGGGTCGCGATCGATCGCCACGACTTCATAACCGCTTGCTTGTAATTGGCTGGCGATTTTGATGCCGATGCCGCCGAGTCCGCAAACGATGTAGTGATTTTTTTGCGGAATGGGTGCGGAGTTCCACAACTGCCGGAAACGGGTTCCCAATACTAGATCGTTGAGTAGGGCGTAGTAGATACCGACGACTCCGGCGCCAACGAGCATCATGGCGGCGGTGAAGACTTTGATAATATCGGGGGAGTATTCTGCAACTTTTTCGTTGCCTCCCGCTCCGGTGATCATGCCGACGGAGAAGTAGAGGGCATCGATAAAGGTGGTTTCGGAGGTCACCCAAGTGTAGGTGACGGTAGTTCCGAAAATGGTCAGGAAGAGGACGAAGGTGACCCAAATTGAGGATTGACTGTGTTCGTAGAAGCGTTGGACGCTGGTGAGAAATTTTTTGAGGCGATCGACGATCGATTTGCGGGTGGTGCGAATGCTCGGTTTGGTGGCGACAATGAGACGATCGCCCACCTTGAGAGTATGTCCGTGGATGACTGCAGAGACGAGATCCACCGAGGTTTCGGCGGGGAGGTAGTAAATGAGCATCCGGTTGCGATCGTCCCATAAATCGGCGAGGGGGCGGTCTTTCCAGGGGTGATGCTCGTCGATACATTCTTCGTGCATGGGCCAGGTTTGGTTAAACAGGCGCAGTTGTCCGATCGCCCGATTGCCAAACGCGGCGAAAGAAAAGACGGGGGCGGCGAGATCGGAGACGCTCATGCTAACATGTGCCGGGAGCGTGCGATCGAGGCGATCGCCCAAACTGGCGTTAAAGAGGCGATTGATAATCCGAATTTGCGGGTTGAGGATGCGCGCTTGCACTAAAATCTCTAAGTTCACCGCGTCAGTCGCCCCGGCGATCACCAGGGTGTGAGCTTGACGAATCCCTGCATTCATCAAGGTTTCAGCCGATTGTAACTCCCCGACGACGATATCCGAGCCGCTTTCGCGTTCGCGCAGGGACTCCGCCGGAAGATCGAGGGGTTTGGTACTGATCCCGACGACCGACGCACCTTGTTGTTTTAACAGGGAGAATATTTTATATCCAGTGCGACCCAAGCCACAGACAATAATTCGCGGTTTCATAGTTTAGGGGATCGATCCGCAAGGCGATCGAGGAAGGCTAATTTTGTTACTCGGGCTACTATTGTTGACGACTCCGGGATCCGAGACTGTAGCTGACAACACCAGTGTGGGAATTTTAGAGTTTAGAGTTTAGATTGGGGAGCTAGCCATTGCCATCGGCGCGATCGCCTTTAAGCGTAGTTATTTTTTCTTACTTCTCCCCGGGGAATAGCTTTGTTGAGGGCAAATATTCTATTTTTGCTTATTATTGAATAGAGAATTTATGGATTGATTGTTAACAGAACAATGGCAACCTTAAAAGAGCGCCGTCCGGAAAATGTAGACGGTGAATTCTATGTCGATCGCACCTGCATTGACTGCGATACTTGTCGCTGGATGATGCCAGCAGTCTTTCATCGAGATAACGGACAATCCGCAGTTTATCGCCAGCCGAAAAATGAAGGGGAACGCTTGCAAGCTTTACAAGCCTTGCTCTCTTGTCCGACCGCTTCGATTGGAACGGTCGATCGCCCTAAAGATATTCGAGAAGCGCAAGAGAGTTTCCCTTTGGCGATCGCGGACAATGTTTACCATTGCGGCTATCATTCGGAAAAATCCTTTGGGGCGGCGAGTTATTTGATTCGGCGACAAGGGGGCAATATTTTAGTCGATTCTCCTCGATTTACCCCACCTTTAGTCAAAAAACTGGAAGCAATGGGAGGCATCCGCTATCTCTATTTGACGCATCGAGATGATATTGCCGACCATCAGAAGTTTCGCGACCATTTCGGCTGCGATCGCCTCCTGCACGAACAAGAAATTAGAGAAGCTACCCAAGATATTGAAATTAAATTAAGGGGATTCGATCCGATTCAATTTGCCCCGGATTTACAAATTATTCCCGTTCCCGGACATACAGAAGCCCATACGGTTTTACTATACGACAATCGCTTTTTATTTACGGGGGATCATTTAGCCTGGTCCGATCGCCTGCAAAGTTTAATCGCCTTTCGCAATCACTGTTGGTATTCTTGGCCCAAGTTAGTCGAATCCATGCACGATCTGGCCCATTATTCGTTTGAGTGGGTGCTTCCCGGTCACGGTCGCCGCTATCATGCCGATCGCGAAACCATGGGTAAAGAATTGCAAAAGCTGCTCGATTGGATGAAAACAGAAGCAGTTTAGATTTGCGATCGAGGGAATAGGGAATCTTGTTGTTTTCCGACTCCCGACTCCCTACCTTTTTCCTAATCCCCAGGCGATCGCCGCCGTAGCGGATTCGGCGAGAATACTAATTAAACGGTAGAAGGCGACGGCGCCCAAAATAGCGGCAGGGGAGAATTGATGGCTGAGTATGGCGATCGCCGTCGCTTCAAAAATGCCGATCCCGCCGGGGGCGCCGGGAACGACCAAACCCAGCAGCCACGCGACACTAAAGCCACTCATCAAAGTCGGAATCGCAGACCACTGCACCGAAGTCATCACGTCTACGGTCAAAATAAATCCGCTTCCGCGTAACAGGAGAAAGCCAATTTCGCCGAGGAAGGGAGAAAGAGGATAGCGGGTCAACTGTGCGGCGATGGGTTCGGTGGGAACATCCGTGACGGGTAACCCCTCCGGCGTCGCTTCGCTAACGGATGAGGATCGTGGGGGTTGGCGTTTGAGTTTGAGCTTTCCGAGAAACTGAATGACCGGGTTGAGTAAGCGAGGGTGAACGCCGACGAGAACCGCAAATAAAGCGAGTAATTTTAAGAAACGCAGGGGGTCAAAAAATGCGGGAGAGGTTGGGGAAAGGTCGCCAGTGGCGAGGTTGAGGCTGCCGAAAATGGCGATCGCCAAGGCGGCGGCAGCCATCAGCAGGGGTTCGAGAAGGACGCTGAGGGCCGCGACGGAGAAAGGGGTTCCGGATTCGGCGATCGCCTTAATTCTGCCGTAGAAATGCCAGACATTACCGGGGAGGTATTTGGCGACGTTGGTGGTCAAATAGATGTAAAGTCCGCGACCGAGAGGAACGTGGCGATCGCGAAACGACCCCGGAGGCGGATCGAACTGGCGTAAGATCCACAACCAGACCCAACCGGACCAGATATGAGCTAAAGCAGTGACGCATAAGGCGATCGCCAATTTCAGCCAACCCGATCGCGAAATCTGGAGAGAAGCGACCTCGGCGGCGCGATCTTTGACGGTTTGCGCGAGAAAAAAGACGATCGCGCCGAGCACAAACCAGCGAATAAAAGGTTTGCCGCGAGAGAGAACGGATTTGAGCCAAGTTAGCGGAGATTTTGACATATCGAAAGCGCCACGAAGAGTCCGAGGAGGGGCGATCGTTAAATTTAAGGCGATCGTTGCAGTTGTTTGTCTAATTGTGGGTTAGAATCCCGCCACAGACTCGGATTTTAGAGTTGATTTTCGATAAAACTTCCAATGAGGAGTGTAATTTCACTGATGCTAGATCTAGACACCCTATTTGACGAACGCTACTATCTCGCAACGAACCCCGATGTAGCGAATGCAGTCAACAACGGCGCGATCGCACCACTGCAACACTTTATCACCTTCGGACAATTCGAGCGCCGCGATCCGAGTGCGATCTTCGATACCGATTACTATCTGAGTCAATATCTCGATGTCGCCGATGCCGTTCGCCAAGGCAGCCTCGCGGCGGTCGAACATTACCTCAATTTCGGTCAACGGGAAGGACGCGATCCCGGTCTGCTTTACGACCAGAGTTTTTATCTGAGCAATAATCCCGACGTAGCGGCGGCGGTCGCCGCAGACCAACTGACGGGAATCGAGCATTTTCTCAATTTCGGAGAAGCGGAAGATCGAACCCCGAGTCGGTTTTACAATCCAGCGTACTATCTCGATCGCAACCCGGACGTGGCGGCGGCGGTCGCGGCAGACCGACTGACCGGAATCCAACATTATCTCGAATTCGGGGCGATCGAAAATCGCGAATTGAGTCCGTTTATAGAACCCGGCGGTTCGAGTTTACCCAATGGCGTCGCGGCGGGAGACGTGACCCAAACTTCTGCAATGTTGTGGGCCCGTACTACCACCCCCGGTCCGGTGAACTTCGAGTGGAATGGGGGAGTTGCCGAAATAGTCGCTACCGATCCCTTAGTTCCGGTGAAACTGCAACTCGACGGACTGCAGCCGAATACGGAATATACGTATACCGTCAGCGATTCCGGCGGGGCGATCGCCACGGGCAAATTCCGCACCTTAGCGCCTCCCGGGAGGCGAACGGGCCTGCGTTTCGGCGTCTCTGGGGACTGGCAAGGCGAACTCGCCCCCTATCCCTCGATTTCTAATGCGGACAGTCGCAATTTAGACTTTTTCGTACAAGTCGGCGATACCTTAGAAGCCGATAGCAGTTCCCCCGATTTACCCGGAGTGCGACAAGCGTCGAGCCTGCTGGAGTTTTACACCAAGCATAACGAAATTTACAGCGAACGCTTTGGCTTGAATCCCTGGGTCGATCTGCGCCAGTCAACAGCCACCTATAGCACCTGGGACGACCACGACATTACCAACGATTTTGCCGGAGGTGCGGCCCCGAGTGAATCCCCGCAGCGTAACGGTATTTTCGGGACGGGAGACGGCTTCGTCAACGAAACTCCGGTGTTTCGAGAAGGCTTACAAGCGTTCCAAGAATTTAAACCCTTGCAAGACCAATTTTACGGGGAAACGGGAGACCCGCGCACGGCCAACAAGCAGAAACTGTATCGTTTCAATACTCACGGTAGCGACGCCGCCAGTTTTATTCTCGATACGCGATCGTTCCGGGATAAACCCTTACCCTTTTTAGCGGAAACGGCATCTGAAGAAGAGATCGCCGCCTATCTTCAAGATGCGTTCGAACCGGGACGAACCTTGTTAGGACGAGCGCAATTAGAACAGTTGAAGACGGATTTACTGACGGCTGAAAACACCGGGGTGACCTGGAAGTTCGTCATGTCTAGCGTACCGATGCAACATTTCGGGATTCCCGTGGCGGGGGAACGCTGGGAAGGATATGCGGCGGAACGCACGGAGTTGCTTAAATTTATTGAAGATAACGATATCGATAATGTGGTGTTCGTGACTGGAGATTTTCACGGCAACGTGGTCAATAATGTGACCTATCAAGAAGGGTTTGGGCAACCGCAAATCCAGACCGGGGCGATGGATGTTATGGTCGGTCCGGTGGGGATTCAGTTGAATATCGGTCAAGGACCGTTTGCGGCGCCGTTCGGTCCGGCGACGGTGGCGTTTACCCCAGATGCGCTATTACCGCAATCGGAGAAGGAACGCTACCGAGGGTTGACGGATGTGGAGGAGAAAAATGCATTCGTGCGGCAGGTGATTGACAATCGGATCGTGCCGTTGGGTTACGATCCGGTAGGGTTGGAAGGCTCGAATATCGATGCCCGCCTGTTGCAGGGGTCGTATTTTGCGGCGCACAATTACGGCTGGACCGAGTTTGAAATCGATCGCGACAGCCAGGTGCTGACGGTGACGACGTGGGGGGTCGAACCGTATACCGAGAGCGAATTGGAGGCCAATCCAGAGGCGATCGCCTCGCGCACGCCGACGGTGCGGATGCAGTTTGAAGTGACGCCGGAAACCCTTTAATCGCCAATTGGCGGGTGGGAGTGCTAGGGTTTTACCAACTTTTGCCGTAAGGCGAGCGGCATGAGCGCCGATTTCCGATAATGCGTGTGAGAATTGAGTGATGTTAGTTGCTGAAGACCTGTTTAATGAAGGCTATTATTTAGCCAAAAATCCCGATATTGCGGCAGCGATCGCCACTGGAGCGATCTCCAGTGCGGCGGAGCATTTTTTTACCTTCGGAGAAGTGGAAGGGCGCGATCCGAGTGCGTTTTTCGACAGTCGTTATTACCTGGAAACCAATCCGGATGTCGCGGCAGTGGTGGCCGATTTCCAGTTTACGGCCCTGGAGCATTTTATCGAGTTCGGACAACGTGAGGGGCGATCGCCGACGCCGTTTTTCGATCTAACTTGGTATCGCGATCGCCACCCCGACGTAGCCGCCGCCGTGGACCGCGACGAGATTACCGGATCGTTCGTTCACTACGTCCTCAACGGCGCCGAAGAAGGGCGCAGTCCCAGTCCAATTTACGACGAAAGCTTCTATCTCAATGCCAACCCGGATATTGCCGCCGCCGTCGGTCGCGACGAATTGACCGGAATCGAGCATTTTATTAGCTTTGGTTCCGCCGAAGGGCGTCGGGCCAGCGAAGTGTTTGACAGCCGTTTTTACCTCGATACTTACCCCGATGTCGCCCTCGCCGTCAGTAATGGGGCGATCGACTCTCCTGCAGAGCATTTCCTGCGATCGGGCCGTTTTGAAGGGCGGTTGAGCGTTCCGAATGTGGCGTTACCCGAACCGACCGGACCGTTGAATGTCGGTCAAACCTCCTATCAGTTTCGCGACCCGGGACGACCGGAAATTTTTACTCCCGACCCGAACGATACGCGGGAAGTCGGTTTAAAGGTCTGGTATCCGGTTGGGACGAACGCCGATAACAGCAGCCAACCCCCGTTTCCTCCGACTTTGCCCCCGACCCAGGGGAACGCTAGCTATATTAGGGATGCCTTTATCTCACAAGCAGTCGCCACGGCTCAAGGGGTCTATCCGAACTTTTACAACACGATCGCGACCAATTCTCGGTTTAACACGGCAGGGTTGGCAACCACCGCAGAACGCTATCCGGTGATTTTGTTCGCCCACGGGTTGGGGGTCATCCCGGATGTTTATACCAACTACTTTGAAGACCTCGCCAGTCACGGTTATATCGTCGGGGCGATCGACCATAGCTATGTTGCCGGAATCTCGCGACTCTCCAACGGCGCGATCGCCCCATTTGCCAGTAACTTTCTGCCCGCCGACCCCAGCCAACTCGAAGGCGCTTTAACTCAAACCTTGGCAGAAACGAGCCAAGATGTCAGCTTTATCCTCGACCAACTGGCAGGGGTAAATGCCAACGACCCGCAACGCCTGTTTACCGGAAAACTCGATTTAGAGCGCGTCGGTATTTTCGGCCATTCTCTCGGTGGATTGACCGCGATCGCGGCGTTACAACGGGATCGGCGCTTGGATGCGGCGGTCAGTCTGGATCCGACCGTCATTTCACCCCAATTGGTCGGCGCGATCGATCGCCCGTTGATGGTTATGAATGCGGCTAGTACCTTTGATGTCGATCGCTCGCCCATCGGCCAACTGCTCGGATTCGCAGACCGTCAACTGCGCCCCGGACTGTTCCAACAAGCGACAGGGTCGGCATATAACGTCACGATTGACGGTACCGAACACGAGGATTTTAGCGATCGCCCCTTATTGTTCCCCTTGCAAGCTCTCTACTCCCCCGATCGCCTCGGACAAGCCGGAGGCTATGACATTGGCTTGACCGATATAGGTCGCCTCGACGGCGATCGCCTCACCGCGATCGTCCGGGAATATAACACATCCTTCTTCGACCGCCACCTCAAAGGCGAAAGCGAACCCCTGCTCGCCGGAGCTTCCCTGTTTCCCGAGGTGAGGTTCGAGACCCGCAATAGCGACGTTGCCGTGCGAGAAAGCGTCCGCAATGCCGTTTTGCAACAAGCTCGCAGCGAACTCGCCCTACCCGACACCAACTTGGGAGTCTTTTCAATTACACCCACCCTCTGGCCCGATGGCTGCTTGGGGTTGTCCCAACCTGGCGAAATCTGCACTCAAGCTCAAGTACCCGGGTGGTCCGTGTTGTTAAGCGACCCGTCCCAACCTCCGAATCAATCGTTTAGCTATGCCTATCGCACGGATTTTGACGGCACCGAGATCCGGCGAGACCCGAGCGCTATAGCCCCGGTGAGTCTTCCCGTTTGACCTGCCGATCCGAGCGAATCGCACCCGGCGACGACAATTTCGATCGCCGAACTGGGAATCCTGGGGAATGTTTTTGACCCTAACCTCAACCCTGCCGAAAGTCCCTCTAACCTAACCTTTTGCAGCCTCTCCCGATTTCCCCTTACCATTGGTGTTTGGCGGCGATCGGGGGATGATCGGTGCACGCCAGAGGCTGACAACTTGAATTTGCCCAAGGGAGAAAATCTCAATGACGACTAACCCCGAATTTATTAACCGCGTCATCCAACTCGTCAACGAGTTGCGCGCGCAGTCTAACCTACCCGGATTGAGCGTCGATTCGCAACTGTTGCGAGCCGCCCAACTCCACGCCGAAGACATGGCGGATAACGACTTTTTCAGTCTCACCGGATCCAACGGATCCACCACAGGCTCTCGCCTCAGAGAAGTCGGCTATCAGTTCACCACCTTTCAGGAAAATATCGGCGCCTCCTCGCCAACCCCAGAAGAAATCGTCCAAAGTTGGTTTAACGACCCCGGACAGCGCACCACCTTACTGCGAGAAGACGTCACCAATCTCGGCGTCGGCTACTTCTTGCTCGAAGGCGATACCGGAAACTTCAACGCCAACCATTACTGGTCTTTAGTCGTCAGCACGCGATCGCCCGGCGGCATCATTCGCGGCTTCAACAGTCCCAACATCCTCCAAGGAAGTATTGGCAACGATACCATCGAAGGCTCCGTCGCCAACGACACCCTCAACGGCAACGGCGGCGACGACCAAGTATTAGGTCGCGGCGGCGACGACTTGCTCAGTGGCAACGACGGCAACGACACCCTCCTCGGGGAAGAAGGCAACGACCAGCTCTTCGGCGGTCAAAACGAAGACTTCCTCGATGGCGGCGTCGGTAACGATCTACTCTCCGGCGACAAAGGTAACGATCGCCTGCAAGCCGGAGACGGCGACGACACCCTTCAAGGCGGCGAAGATAACGACACCCTCTACGGTTCCCTCGGCAACGACTTACTCGCAGGCAATACAGGCAACGACATTCTCTTCGGCGAAGAAGGCATCGATACCCTCGACGGCGGCGACGGCGACGACCAACTCTTCGGTAATGCCGATAACGACAGCTTGCTCGGCGGAACGGGCAACGATCTGATCTTGGGCAACCAAGGCAACGACGAAATCATCGCCGGAACCGGAAACGATACCGTTTACGGCGGTAAAGATAACGATGTCGTCTTTGCCGACGCCGGGGAAGATTTAATCTTCGGCGATCTCGGTCAAGACCAGCTTTTCGGTGCCGACGGCAACGACTCGATCTTCGGTGGCGACGAAAGCGATCGCCTCTTCGGCGAAGCCGGAAACGACTTTCTCAGTGGCAACCAAGGCGACGACACCCTAATTGGCGATGTCGGTAATGACAGTCTCTACGGCGGTCAGGGCAACGACGAACTGTTCGGCGATGCCGACGACGACTTCCTCTTCGGCGACAAAGGCACCGACACCCTCAGTGGCGGCGACGGCGCCGATTCCCTCTACGGCTTCGACGATAACGACATCCTCGGCGGCGGCAACGGCGACGATTTCCTCGCCGGAAACCAAGGCAGCGACAGCATTAGAGGTGGCGAAGGCGCCGACACCCTCCAAGGCGGTAAAGACAATGACGTTTTATTCGGCGAAGTCGGCGAAGACCAACTTTTAGGGGACTTCGGCAACGATACCCTCTTCGGCGGCGACGACAACGACGGTCTCGACGGGGGCGAAGACAACGACCTCTTATTCGGCAATGAAGCCAACGACACCTTATTTGGCAATTTCGGCGACGACACCCTCGACGGCGGCGACGGCGACGACCAGCTCAACGGCAACGAAGGAGCCGACCAACTCTTAGGTCAAGCCGGAAACGATACCTTAAATGGGGGAGAAGAAGCCGATACCCTCAACGGCGGTTCCGGGAACGACGTCGTACAAGGGGACGCGGATAATGACATTCTCTTCGGCGAAGAAGGAAACGACACCCTCAACGGCGGTGACGGCAACGATATTTTAAATGCGGCAGCCGGAGAAGATAACCTACAAGGCGGTACCGGGGATGACAGTTTGCTAGCCGGGGAAGGGAACGATACCCTCGACGGCGGCGACGGCGCGGACACGATGTTTGCCGGGGTCGGCAACGATATCGTGCGCGGCGGTGCGGGCGATGACAGCATCTTTGGAGAAGTCGGCAGCGATACGTTGCAAGGAGATACCGGGAACGACACGATTCTCGGCGGCGACAATGACGACATCATCGAGGGGGGTGCGGGCAACGACTTGCTCCTCGGTCAAGGGGGGAACGATACCCTTTCCGGCGGTGACGGCAGCGATTCTCTCCTCGGCGGTGCGGGTGCGTTCGCCCAATATACTGGAGGGGCGGGTCGCGATTTCTTCGTCCTGCAACGAGGAACGCAAGTGACGATTACGGATTACGAGGATGATATCGATAAATTCGTTCTCGCCGATGGTTTAACTCCCGACGATCTGTTATTGTCGGCTCCGGTGGGTGAAAGTCCCAGCGATACGACGATCGTCTTGCGCGAGGATCCGGCGGTAGTGATTGCCCTGCTGGTTGGGTTCGATCCCGAGTTTCGCGATACACTCATTACTTCCGGCGACTTTATTTAAACGATCGCCGAGGTTTCGCGGGAGCAAGCGGCGATCGCCCCCGAGAGATCGCCCGTTCGCCTCTACTCGAAAAATTGAAGCATACTTTCGCCGCGATCGGGTTTATTGCGGCGATTGTTATCTTGATGCGAGCCGCGAACTCCTTCCTATCCCCGGATGGACTTCTCCTTGGGGAATGCACGATGATACCTGCGGAGGTTGTTTTTGTATGTCAATGGTCACTCTACCCGGACTCAGCACGCTGATCGAAAGCATGAGTCAACAGCGTAATTTACCCGCCTCTGCCGTGCAAGAGGCCCTGCAAGAAGCCTTACTCAAAGGATACGAGCGCTATCGCCGCCAACACGGCGAGGACGACCCCAATCTGTTGAGTGAGGATTATTTCGAGAATTTTTCCGTCCAATTGGACTTGCAAGCGGAAGGATTTCGGGTGGTGGCCCGCAAAACGATTGTCGAGCAGGTCAGCCAACCCGATCGCGAAATCTCGATCGCCTCGAAAGGCGCCCAACGCGCCCGCGCCAGTCTCGGTCAGGTGGTGATGGTCGATGTTACGCCGAAACAAGAAGCGTTCGGACGACTGGCGGCCCATCAAACCAAGATGGTGTTAACTCAAAAGTTGCAAGAACAACAGTGCAAGTTCGTCCAAACTCATTTCGCCCACTTGCGCGGTACGGTTCTCGACGCGACAGTGCGCCGTCACGATCGCCGGGGGGTGATTCTGGCGATCGATAGCGGAGTCGATGGACTCCACGTGGAAGCGGAATTACCCCACTACGACAAACTCCCCAACGATGACTATACAGAAGACGCTCACTTCAAAGTATATCTGAAGAAGGTCTACGACAATCCCAGTTCTCGCCCCTTATTGCGCGTCTCGCGGGCGAGCAGTCATTTAATTGAAGGTTTGCTCGTGGAAACGGTTCCGGCCCTGCGGGAGCAACAAGTAGAAATTAAGGCGATCTCGCGCGATGCGATCCCCCGAGATCGCGAGGTGACACCGCGCTCGAAAGTCGCTGTTGCCTCGGCGGATCCGGCGATCGATCCCGTCGCCGCCTGTCTCGGCGATAATGGAGAGTTAGTGACGGCGATCGGCGCTCAAATGAACGGTGAAAAAATCGAGATCCTTCCCTGGTCCGAGGATCCGATCGCCTTGATTGCGACGGCGCTAAGTCCGGCCCAAGTGCGCGAAGTTCGCTTGCTCGACGAGGAAGGACGGGAAGCCGTCGTCGTCGTCGCCGCCGACCAAGAAGCCCTGGCGAACGGACCGAACGCACAAAATTTGCACTTGGCTGCTCGTCTGACAGGATGGAAGTTAAAGCTCGAAACCGTCGCCGCCGAGTGAGCGATCCGCCTGTGGAAAGGCGAGCGCGAACGGGGATTGCTGATAGCTAATTTTCCGGAATATTCCGGAAAATTAGCTATCCAAAGTGGTAGGATTAAATTGTGAATTTTTACCACCAAGATGCCGAAAAAATATGTCACCCCGAAAGAAGCGCAAGCAATTCTCGGAGTCTCTGAGAAGACCCTGCGAAATTGGGACAAACAAGGAAAAATACGTGCAATTAGAATTCCCTCTGGACATCGCAGGTATGACATATCCTCGATTGACGGAAAGAAAAATAGAGCCAGGATCATCTATGCCAGAGTCAGCAGTCACAAGCAAAAAGCAGACCAAGACCTGCAAGCAGATTACCTACTTTGCCTCTACCCAAGAGCCGAAGTCATCAAAGAAATCGGGTCAGGACTCAACTACAATCGAAAAAAATTTAAAGCCATTCTGGAACGAGTTATGTCAGGAGATGTCGAACAGCTTGTGGTCGGGCACAAAGACAGATTGGCAAGATTTGGATTTGAGTTGCTCAAATGGATTTGCGAACTCAACCATACAGAACTCGTGGTTTGCAACAACACAGAACTTAGTCCAGAAAGAGAAATGGTGGAAGACATACTGGCAATCGTTCACGTCTTCTCTTACCGACTCTATGGACTCAGGAAATACAAGTCTCAAATCAAAGAAGATCCGGGTTTACCCTGAAACCGAATTAAAGATGACTTGGCGCAAGTGGCTGGCAGCTAGCAGATATTGCTATAACGCCGGAATGGCAAGATTACGCGATACTTACTTTGAAGGGCTTAAATTACCTAGTGCTTATGACTTGCGTCAGGTGGTGATGTCGAAGATCCCGGAATGGGTAAATTCAACTCCCTTTAATTTGCGTGGAGCGGCGGTGCTCGACGCTCATGCCGCCTTTAAAAACACTCCCAAAGAACACAAGCTGAGGCCAAAGTTTCGGAGTTGCCGTCAACCCGTTTCATCCTTTAAGTTACAGTCTCAAAACTGGAGAGGGGGCACGACCTACCCAACGCACAAAACCGAGTCAGGAATTAAGCTAAAGGAGCTAAAAGTTAATGCCAGTGAAGAAATACCAGCAGCGATTCCGAGCGATTTTAATGTCATTTTGGATCGAGGTAGATGGTTTATAGCCTACACCGTCGAAGAGGAAAGGCTGACCAATCCTCATCAACAGGCGATCGCCCTAGACCCTGGAGTGAGAACTTTTTTGACTGGTTTTGACGGCAACAAGGTCATTGCACTAGGCAACGGCTCAATCTCGCGCATTGTCAAGCTCTGTAAGCGTTTAGATCGGATTCAGTCAGAAACTGCTAAAGCTAAAGGTAGAGACAATAAGCGCAAAAGATTCAAGCTAAGAAAGCTGGCTCGGCAGCTAAGAATAAAAATTAGAAACCTGGTTGATGAATGTCACAAAAAGACTGCTGCTTTCTTGACCTCTAATTACTCCCAGGTCATGATTCCCGACTTTAAGTCATCGTTCATGGTCTACAGAGCCAAGCGAAAGATTAACCATAAAACAGCACGTTCTTTGCTCACTTGGGCGCACTACCGCTTTAAACAGAGGCTGGTTCACCAAGCGGTTAAACGAGGCTGCCAGGTAATAGAAGTCACGGAAGAATATACAAGCAAAACCTGCTCAAAATGCGGGCAGATTCACAATCGGCTAGGCGGTTCTAAGAAATTTATCTGCCCCAATTGCTCCCATAGAATCGACCGGGATGCTAATGGCAGTATCAATGTCTTCTTGAAAACAATCTCTGGCAATTAGCCAGAGCCAGGTAAGATAGCACCTAATACACAGTATTACTAGGTTTTACCAGTAATTACCGGGTTAAAGACTATCTGTAGCATCAAATTAAAGACCCTTCCCGTGCTCGACCCGTGACTCATTCGGCTCCAGATTCCCCCTCTAACTCCAAACCCCTCGCTATCTTGAAGGGGACAGCGATCGCCGTGTGGCGATTGTGCCTCTTAGGAAGCTTGAGTGCGGGTTTTCTACTCTTAGGCATGGCGATCGCCCATTTTTATCCCCATCCCAACCCCCATCGACCGCTTTTAGATACCGCCATCCGCCTCGGTCGTGGGGGAACCCTCCCCGCGAGCCAATCTCCCCCGAGGGATGTCCCCAGTCCAGCTAGCAGTCCTTCACCCTCGGTCTCTCCCTCGGAGTCCGAGGACGGCGATCGCCTACCGACCTCGGCACCTGCCGACTCTGCCAACCCGGCGCCCGCCCCCGAGCCTCTCAGCGTTACCCTACCGAGCGATGTTTTTTTCGCCCCCGCCAGCAGTACCCTCAACCCGGACAAAACCGAACTTTTGGACAATATAATTAGCGATCTGCGAAACTATCAGGGGGCGACGATCCGGATCGCCGGACATACGGACAATACCGGGGATGCACGGGCGAACCAAGAACTCTCGGCGCAGCGCGCCCGGGCGGTCGCCCAATATCTTACAGAGACCTTGGGCGATCGCTACCAGTGGCAAAGTGTCGGTTACGGCGAAACCCGTCCGCTCGCAGACAACGACAGCGACCTCAATCGACAACGCAACCGACGCATTGAAATCGAGATTCAGCCGAAATAAAGGGTTCGACCGCTCCCGATCGCCGTTTCCCTCGGACTGGAGCGGTTTGCGTCGGACATTGACAACTCAACTGCCCCCGCTCCCCCCGTGACGGTTCTCAGTTCCCTCTGCCGTCTGTTTTCTCCCTTTGACCCCTCACCTGTGACGACTACATCCCACTAACATGAAAGTTGTATTTTTCGGGACTCCCTACTTTGCCGTACCGAGTTTGGAAATCTTACTGGCTCACAAGCACTTTGAAGTCGCGGCGGTCATTACCCAGCCGGACAAACGGCGGCGTCGGGGCAATCAGTTAATTCCCTCAGCCATCAAAAAAGTCGCCCTCGCCCGTGGGATCCCCGTGTGGCAACCGCGATCGGTGAAAAAAGACGCCAACACCCTAGCGCAACTGGAAAAACTCGCCGCCGACGTGTTCGTAGTGGTCGCTTACGGGCAAATCCTCTCGCCGGAAATCCTCGCGATGCCCCGTCTCGGCTGTGTCAACGTTCACGCCTCCCTGCTGCCTCAATATCGCGGTGCGGCGCCGATCCAATGGAGTCTCTACGACGGTGTTAGTGAAACCGGGTTGACTACCATGCTCATGGATGAAGGGATGGATACCGGGCCGATGTTGCTCAAGGCGAAAACTCCGGTGGAGTTATTGGAAAATGCCGATCTGCTCGCCCGCAATTTATCGAACATGGGAGGGGAGTTATTAGTCGAAACCCTGCTCAAGTTAGAGCGCGATCGCATCAAACCGATTCCCCAAGATGAGGAGCGCGCCAGTTACGCCCGCTTGATTCAAAAGAGCGATTACGCTTTGGATTGGTCCCGGCGGGCGATCGCCCTGCACAACCAAATTCGCGGCTTTTATCCCCACTGCACCGCCCAATTTCGCGGCGAACCGTTGAAAATTATGGCTTCGGCTCCCGTCGGAGACGATTACTGGGAGGATCTGCCCCCGTCTTTTAGCGTCTTGGAACACAACTGGCCCGTATTGTATTCCGGCGGCGGCGCGATCGGCGAGGTGGTCTGTATTGCCAAGCATATCGGCCCGATCGTGCAAACGGGGGACGGTCTGTTACTGTTACAGCAAGTTCAGTTAGCGGGAAAACGCGCTCAATCCGGATGGGATTTTGCCAACGGGGCTCACTTGCAAGTCGGCGAGATCCTGCACAATGGCTGAGCGGCGGCGCCGCGATTCTCCTGGGGAGACCCTACGCGATCGCCCCCCGAAGGCGATCGCCGTCAAGCTTCTTGCGGTTCGTAGAACCGACATTCGGAACACGGGCCTTCTGGGTTGACCGCACAGCGAATCAATTCCGAACGAGCGTTGTAGCGGCAGGTCGCATCCCCGAGAACCCAACGCCCGTCAATCGTACTCGTTTCGATCGGTCGGCGGGCGCTCTGGACGTAGAGGGCAATTTTTTGCAGGCGGTAGCGACCGGATTTGAGTTGGTAGCGATGACGGCGTTCTAGTACCGTGTAGGTTTTTCCTTCTAAATCGAGATAGTGACCGGGTTGGGGATTCCAATCAAGCTGGATTTTACCGAGCGATCGCGTCGGCTCGGTCAGAATCACCTCTGTCGGTAGAGAATCTGGCTCCATAACGCTCTTTGTTATCTGGCTTACCGCTCTCTAAAACTTACTCAAACTTAATCATTTGATGTTTAGTTCCTAGCTTGGATCTTCCAAGACCTTTCCATCACTAGGCTTACACGGCTGAGCTCTCCGCGTTTTCTACATTAATTGCCGCATTGAAGTCACGATCTATGGAGACGTGACAGCTCGGACAATCATACTGTCTTTTGTGCAGGGGCATTGTTTGTCGGTGTCCGCAGTTGGAACAGATCTGCGAACTGGGATACCACGGGTCAATCAGCGTTAGTTTGCTCCCATACCACTCGCATTTATACTCAAGCTGACGACGGAACTCATCAAACCCACCATCCGCAATCGCACCAGCCAGCTTGTGATTTTTGAGCATCCCTGACACATTTAAGTCTTCGATTTTCACTTCACCGTGGTTTTTGGCTAAGTAAGTTGTTAACTTGCGTAAATGGTCGGCTCTAATATCCGCGATGCGTCGGTGGGCTTTAGCTAACTTGAGTTGCGTTTTTTCTCGGTTTTTACCTCCTGTTTGACGGCGACTGAGTTCTTTCTGGAGTTTGGCTAGTTTTTTCTTGGCCTGGCGATAAGCTTTCGGATTGGGATAGATTTTACCATCGCTCAGGGTCGCTAGAGTTTTGATTCCTACATCTACCCCAATCCGCTCCCTATCCCCTCTTCGCCCCCCTTTCAAAGGGGGGTTGGGGGGATGGTTCAAAATCAATTTTGAAGGCAATATACCAGTCCCCTGCTCGTTTACCGATCGTGACGTTTTTGGGATCGACTGGCGGTAACTGTTCGTGGCTTTTTACCCAACCGATCCGAGGTAGCTTCACCCAATCACCGGAAACTTTAATGCTTCCTTCCAGGTAAAAACTCTCTTTGACATTCTTTTTCTTAAACTTGGGGAAACCTGTTCCGTTGACTTGCCCAACTCGCTTAAAGGCTTTATTTAGGTTTCGCAACGCTTCTTGAGGGCTACATTTGGAAACTTCATAGTACCAAGGATTCTGACTTTTCACCTCGGCGACTAATCTTTTGTGTAAGTCTATGGCACTCGGGAGTTTACCTCCGGTTTCTAAGATTTCCTGACAGGTAGCAAGTCCCCAATTCCAAGGGTGTCGAGCGACTCCTGCGTGTTTCGCGATCGGCGTTCGTTGTCGGTTATTTAAGTCTAGCTTGGTCTTAAAGCTTTTCACTCACTTTTTAACTCCTCAACCCTCTTTTTGTTCGGCTCACTTCGGCTACCATAAAGACTAGCAGAAAACAATGGAGAGGGTGAATCCGCGATTTTTGCGGCTTCGGCGCTTCTAAGCTTACTCAAATTCTTAGTATAGCATAAAAAATGAGCAATTTTAAGAAACTTTAGGTAGAAATTTAAACTCTGTTTTTAACCCCTTCAAGGTATCTCAATCAAGCTCGAAAACCTAGACGCGCGTTTCACGGGTCGTTCGCAAAGGCGATCGCCCCTCAATCTTTGCCCCCATTCGCGCGATCGCCCCCACACTATTTCCCCCTTCCTGGAACGGCAGATTTCCCCTTTCTTAATAAAGAATAAAGATTGCCTGTCAAGTATTCATGATATATCTTGAATGGAAGGTTTAAAGGCTCAAAATAGTGCTGTAACTCGGGTGAATTTCAATCGCCATCTGACGCAACATTTTCCCAACACCCGAACCCTCCGCACCCGCCCGATAACCGACCGCCATCGCCCGCGCGATGATATCGAATCGACCGGGAGTTAAAATCATGTTTTTAAAAGAAAAAAGCACTGGCGACCTCGTTGAAGTCATGAGGATCGAAGATGTATACGATCCCTGCTTGAGCGAAATTATGGGACGTACCCATGCGGGAGAAGAAATTCAAGACCCGACCACGTTCACCAAAGCCGAACTCATTTTCCCGTCGGGAGAAGCCCTTCCCCGTTGCTGGATCGATCCAGAATATGCCATGTTGAAAGCTCGCGCTCAAAGCTTTGTCATCCAAGTCTCGTAACCGTTAGTTTCGAGAGCATTGGCATTGGTTTCACCGTTCGATCGTTGTTGGGTTAGCGCGCATTAATGCAAACGGCGAGGAGCATTCTCCAGTTAGAATCGCTCCTCTTTTGGAATCATGCCAAAGACTGGATCCTGGCAATCGCTAGGGGCGAGGGTAGGGTTGCGGGGGCGTTCCTGTTGCGAGGCGGCGATCGCCTAGCGTCTCCGGAGGAGAATCGCCCCGATTCACCCGATAGAATCCCCCAATCGGTGGATGCCACCGACCCCCCGATCCAGACAAACTATAACCAGAGAGGAAATTTCATGGCTACTAAATCCCCCCACCTACTCGGGGGGTTTATTTTTTTCTCTCCTTCTTTGCGCCGATCGCCGGGAGACGCGCATCACCCCGGTTACTCCAACCCCAACACCTCGATCGAGCGTTCCAGGACTTCATCGGGGTCGAAAGGCTTCGTCATGTACAAATCCGCGCCGACATCGCATCCTTTTTGCTTGTCGAACTCCTGACCTTTCGCCGTTAACATGATGATGTAAACTCCCTCTATTTTTAACTCATTTTTGACCTGATTACAGACTTCAAAACCATTGAGTTTGGGCATCATCACGTCGAGGAAAACGAGTTGGGGTCGTTCCGACTCGATCGCCTTGAGTGCGGCTTCGCCATTTTCTTCGATCAACAGTTCGACCCCTTCATCTTCTAACTCTTCGAGCGTTTGTTCCATCAAAATGCGGATGTGCGGTTCGTCATCCACGATCAAGATTTTTTTAGACATCCCATCTTCCCCCTCAAACCATACCGATTGTTTGCCCTAGTTTAACATAAGCGCGATCGCAAATTAGTGACAAACAAATTGGCAAACAAATTGGCAAATAAATTGGCAGTAAAACAACTCAAATTTCTCCGGGTTTACGGCTTCTTATCCAACAAAATAAACAAGACATTTTCCAACCCCTTCTCAAACCGCAGTAATTGCATCAAATTATGCTGGTTGACGAAAATTGAATCGACAATAATCGTATCCGGTTTGACCGTCAATGCTTTCTCAATACATTCCCGTCCGTTCGAGGCTTCACTGACCGTATACCCTTGAGTTTGCAAAACTTCAGCTAAAACCTTAACCGTCGAAACATCTTCATCGACGATCAAAATCTTTTTACGAGAACTGCCGCGCGCCAGGAGGGTACCAATTTCTTCGAGGAGACTTTCCGTTTCGACAGGTTTGGTGAAGTAGCGATCGATCCCGATCCGAAATCCTCGTTCTTTATCTTGAACGATCGAGAGAATCACGATCGGGATATTCATCGTCTGCGGGTCATTTTTCAGCACCGCCGCCACGTCAAAGCCGTTCATTTTCGGCATCATGACATCGAGAACGATCAAGTCCGGATGCAAACTTTTCGCCTGTTCGATCGCCTCCATGCCATCTTTCGCCTCTCGGACGCAATACTGTTCGGCTTCGAGTTCTTGGCGCAAGTATTCCCGGATCGAAGCGTCATCATCGACGACGAGAATTGTTTTAGTATGGCGGTCGATTTCCGGGGTAGTCGTGACCACGTGTTCTTTTAACTGTCGCAGCAATAAATCCAAATTGAGTTTTTGCGATTGCTCTGCGGAAGTTGGAGAAATGGGAAGGGTAAACGAAAACGTGCTGCCGCGTCCCACTTCACTTTCTACCCAAATGCGACCGCCGTGATGTTCGATAATTTGCTTGCAAATCGGCAATCCCAACCCCGTTCCTTGGGGTTTGTCGGTGAGAGTTTCACCGACTTGTTTGAACTTTTCAAACACCTTATCGAGGTCTTCGGGGGCGATGCCAATCCCCGTATCGGCGACGCTGACCGATAAATGATTTTCAATCCGGGTAACGTGACAGGTTATCGACCCTTCCGAGGTAAATTTTACCGCATTAGAAATCAAGTTAATCATCACTTGAATGAGACGATCGCGATCGACGAAAACTTCCGGTAACTCCTCGTCAATTACTTCAACCACCTGTAAATCCTTGGCTTCTAATAGCGAACTGGTCGCGGCGATCGCCCGTTTCACCACTTGACCCATATCGCTTAATTCAAAATGCCATTCGATCTTTCCCGCCTCCATCTTGGCAATATCGAGAACGTCGTTAATCAGCGCCGTCAGTCGCTGTCCTTCCGACAAAATAATCTCGATATTGTTGCCCACTTGCTTGACCGTGCGTTGTACTTTGCGATCGTCGAGTGGTACCACGGGGACGATGGTATCGTCAAATTTCTTTTTAATAATTTTGGCAAAGCCCAACACCGAGGTTAACGGGGTTCGCAATTCGTGAGAAACCGTAGAAATAAAATCGGTTTTCATGCGATCGACTTCTTTTTCCGCCGTCACGTCGCGAATTAAAATCGCCGTTCCCAAACAGTCGCCATCGAGGGCGATCGCCTCTCGAACAGTATTCCCATTCGAGACGGCGCGATCGCCCCGCTTCGCGATCGCCGTCGCCAACGCCTGACCGATGCGATGGTTCCCCAAATCGATCTCGGCGGTAAACACCTGTCGGGGATGACCTTTGGTTTGGGCGACCAACTCCGCCACTTGGGGACTGAGGACCTCATCGCAGGGTTTACCGATCAACTCCGGTTCTTCCAAGCCGAACAATCTCACCAAAGCACTATTAAACCGGGTAACCTGACCGAGACTGTCGGTCACCAGCAAGCCATCGGCGAGATTGTCGATAATCGTACTCAAGTAGGCGAGAGCTTCTTCGCTAGTTTCCTTGGCCCGTTGCACCTGTGCTTGCATCTTCACCCGGCGATCGATTTCCGATTGCAATTGGCTGTTGGATTCGGACAGTTCCTGGGTGCGCTGTCGGACGCGCAGTTCTAACTCGTCGTGAGCTTGTTGTAAGGCGGTTTCGGCTTGTTTGCGCTCTCCAATTTCGATATTGAGAGCGTCATTCATCTGGCGAATGCCCTGGTAGGTGCGGGCGTAGTCTAAGATGAGGCCGATTAAGGGGACGAGATAGGCCACGATCTTGAGAAAGTGACCGATATTAAAGTCGTTATCGAACAGTTCCGTCGAACCGAACGCCATGTGTGCTTGGGTGGCGATATTGGGAACGACGCTGAGGATGAGGGCGTGGGAAAAGACACTGGGAAAACGGCGGTGGAAGCGCGGGTAAAGCCAGATTCCGGCGATCGCGAACAGGACTAACGGGACTACATCCCAGGGACGGGCGAATAGGGTACCCTCAAACATAGTTTGCGGTAGGGAATCGCTGGTGGCGCACAGGTAGATCGCGCCGTAGGCGATCGCCCCGAATAAGCCACTGATAGAGAGCAAGAAGACCACATTACTCCCTTGTTGCTCTCGTTCCAGGCGCGGATTTTTGACCAGAAAAATACTGACGCCGACGATCGCGATCGCCGCGTTAAATAAGCGACAAATCGCCCAAGTAAACGGGATCAGATTCTCGTTACCCGCCACCGCTTCGATCAGACGATCCGCCGCCAGGGTATGGAAAGCGTCCATCACCCCGGAACAAAACAGGGCCACCCCGATGATGGGCGTGGTAATTTCTCCGGTTAAGTTATAGTGCGTAAACGCTAAAACGACGGTAAAAATGGCCGCACAAAAAGCGCTCCACTCCAACATCGTATGCACGAAACTTCCGGCTAAGGTGTGGTGAAGTGCATTCGCCAGTTCGTGGGGGTGCAGTTGGCTCGCTTCCTCGAAGGGAAAGGGGGCTTCGTAAGTGCCGAAGTCTACTCCGAAGCGGTTTAACAGAAAGGGGAGGACGCAAATCGCGATCGTTCCCCAAAAGAAAGGTTTGGGAATTTTCGTTCGTTTCGGCAAAATAAAATATCTCTCTTCTCGCTCGATTGGCCCGCTCATAGGCTTCAATCTCTATAGGTTTTTGTTCGCGGACACACCCCGACCGTCGCGACTGCATACCCTTGTAGATTGGAGAATTCGATGAGGGCGAACTATAAGCGTAACCCGCGAACAGCTATGGAGTCGATCGCCCCGGGCGAGCCTGTCAAAAGACGGCGATCGCCTCATTCGACCCTACTGTCCCCCGCGATCGCGTTCGCCTGCTGTGATAGTAACAGAAAAAATACATTCTCCAATCCTTTTTCCAACCGCAACGTTTGGACGATATTGTGTTGTTCCGACAAGTAAGAATCGACAACAATCATATCCGGACGCACCCGAATCGCCTGTTCGATGCATTCGACCTCGTTAGACGCTTCCACGACGGTGTAGCCTCTAGCCACTAAAACTTTCGTTAAGGTTTTGAGGGTAGAAACGTCTTCATCGACGATCAAAACTTTTTTGCGAGAACTGCCCAAAGAGAGCAGAGAACCGATCGCCTCGATCAGAGACTCAGGATCGACGGGTTTGGTCAAATAGCGATCGATCCCGATGCGAAAACCCCGTTCTTTATCTTCGAGAATCGACAAGATCACGATCGGAATGTCCATCGTCTGCGGGTCGTTTTTGAGTACCGCCGCCACGTCAAAGCCGTTCATTTTCGGCATCATGACATCCAACACGATCAGGTGGGGATGCAAGGCTTTCGCCTGTTCGATCGCCTCGATTCCGTCTTTCGCCTGACACACTTGATAGCCTTCGGCGACCAGTTCCTGACGTAAGTATTCCCGGATCGAGGGGTCGTCATCGACGACGAGGATGGTTTTAGCGGCGGAATCGCGATCGGGGGCGGGTAGTGCCCGATCTTTTAACTGTCTCAGAAGTAAATCTAAATCGAGTTTCTGGGTTCGTTCGCTCCCCGCCGCCGCGAGGGGCAAACTGAAGAAGAAGGTGCTGCCGCATCCCAATTCACTTTCTACCCCGATCTCGCCGCCGTGATATTCGATAATCTGCTTGCAAATCGGCAAGCCCAACCCGGTTCCTTTCGGTTTGTCGGTGAGGGTTTCGCCCACTTGCTTGAATTTCTCGAAGACTTTATCTAAATCGTCCGGGGCGATGCCGATTCCAGTATCGACGATCCGCACGACGAGGCGATCGCCTTCCCGGTCGATCCGACAGGTAACCGAACCGCGATCGGTGAATTTAACGGCGTTGGAAATCAGGTTGATAAACACTTGCAACAGGCGGTGGCGATCGGCGAGAATTTCGGGCAAGTTTTCCGGAATGTCCGCCTCGCAGACAATCCCTTTCGACTCGAACAGGGAAGTGGTCGTCAAGATCGCCCGTCGGGCAATTTCCCCGAGGTCGAGGCTTTCTAAATGCCACTCGATCTTTCCCGCTTCCATTTTGGCGATATCGAGAACGTCGTTAATCAGCGCCGTCAGTCGTTGACCTTCGGATAAAATAATCTCGATATTATCCCCGACTTGGCGGATCGTCCGTTTGACTTTGCGGTCTTCCACGGGAACGAGGGGGAAGATATTATCTTCGAGTTTTTTCTGAATAATTTTGGTAAAGCCCAATACCGAGGTTAACGGGGTTCGCAGTTCGTGGGAAACCGTGGAGATAAAATCGGTTTTCATGCGGTCCACTTGTTTCTCGGCGGTGACATCGCGAATCAACAGCACCGATCCCAAGCATTGCGCGCCGTGGCGATCGTCGGCGGTGACAATTCCGGCGATCGAGGCTTGTCCCCAATGGCCGTGAACGAGGTCTATTTCCGCCGTCAGCACCTGTTTCGGATCTTTTTGGATTTCGCCGACCAAATCGATCAATTGGCCTTTAAAGACGCTCTCGCAGTCCTGTCCGGTGAGGTCTTGTCCTTCCAAACCGAACATTTTGACGAGGGCGGGATTGAAGCGGGCGACGCGCCCGTTTAAGTCGATCACGAGTAAGCCGTCGGCGAGGTTATCCACGATCGCGCTCAGGTGGGCGAGGGCTTGGGCGGCAGCTTGAGCGTCGATCCGGCTTTGGGCTTCGGCGCGCTGGCGTTTGATGTCCAAGCGGCTCAGAGATTTGGCGTTCCACCAGGTGAGGACGGCAAAAACGACGATGTTGAGGACGGCGAGTAGGGACAGACCGATTTCGGTATCGTAAGCGCGCTGGCGATAGCCGAACAGAATCAAGGCGCCTAAAAAGGGGGGAATGGCGATCGCCGCCGGGGCCAAGCGCCGCGCCATCAGTCCGCCCGCATTGTCGATGGTGAACACCGCCATCAAGCCGCGATCGCTTTGCGCCAACAGCAAGCCCACACTGTAAAGCATGAAGGCGATCGCCGTGTGCAAGGCCATCTGGGTGTAAGAACCTATCCCATACAGGGTTTTGACTTGATAGGCGTAGCCGAGAAAGCCCAGAAAGGCGACCAGAAACGCACTCAAGCTCAGCAGTTGGTAAGCCTGGGTTTTCCAATAATTCCCGGCGAGCATCATCCCGGCTAACCCCACGATTAGGAAGTTGAAGGCGCTGTTGGGTGCCATGCGACCGGGGGCGGAGGTTCCGACTGCATCGAGATCGTCTTTAAAAAAGAGTTCGTCGATGCCGAAGTTGAAGCCGTGGATGTACTGCACTAAGGTCAGCAAACCGATGGCGAAGACGATCGCGGATAAGGCGAGACTCAGATAGGTCAGCCGCAGGCGATCGCGCGATCGTCGCACCAGCATCTGCTGAGTGTGCCACAAGCATAAGGAAACTCCCCCTAAAATAAAGCCGATCGCCGTATTGGCTTTCATGGTGACTAAGCCGGGTAAGACGCTTTTGAGCAGCGCAATATCAAATATCCAGCCCACCAGTGCCAAGCTACCGATACAGGTCACTAAAATGGCCGCAACTTGGGAAACCGAGCGCAACCAGCTATTCAGGGAAGGCGGAGAAGGAGTATTCATGATGGGGGAAAAGGGAAGGAGGGAATCGGCAGTCGTCACTCGGGAATTGAGGGGTCTTAGAGTTCAGAATTGAGAATTTAGAAAACTGTAGCTCAACCTAAAATCTCAACTCTAAAATCTAAAATCCCCCGCTCCTTCAGGCCATAAACTGCTGTAACTTCGCTCTAGGTTTGATGGACTTTTTTTCGCGACTCGTTTCGGCGTGCCACTGAATGGATTTGGGCTGGACGATGCCGGGTTTGACGGGGATTTCAATCCAGAATTCCGTGCCTTCTCCCGGTTGCGAAACACATTGGATCGTACCGCCGTGTTTTTCCACCACAATCTGATAGCCGATCGACAAGCCCAAACCCGTTCCTTTCCCGACGGGTTTCGTCGTGAAAAAGGGATCGAACAAGCGATTTTTGACTTCCGGACTCATCCCCGGTCCGTTATCGGCGATGCGGATCGCGACCGATCGCACCTCGTCGAAACTGCCCGGGCGATCGCCCGCCAACGGCGATCTAGACCCCCGAATGCTCTGGGTGGTAATCGAAATTTTACGCAACTCTTGCGGGTGATATTCCAGGGCGTCGATCGCGTTGCTCAAAATGTTCATGAACACTTGATTCATCTGGCTGGCATAGCATTCCACATTCGGCAAACTGTCAAAGTTTTTGACAATTTCGATCCCGGGTCGGCCATTTTTGCCTTTCAAGCGATTGTGCAGGATCAGCAGCGTACTCTCGATCCCTTCGTGCAGGTTCACTGCTTTCATCTGGGCTTCGTCGAGACGGGAAAAGTTGCGTAAGGTTAAGACAATTTGGCGGATTCTTTCAGCTCCCACTTGCATCGAAGCGATGATTTTCGGCAGATCTTCGACCAAAAAATCGAGATCGACGGCTTCGATTTCGGCTTGGACTTCCGGATGCGGATCGGGATAATGCTTTTGGTAGCATTCGATTAAGCCGATCAGATCTTGGCTGTATTGAGACGCATGAGACAGATTCCCGTAAATAAAGTTAACCGGGTTGTTGATTTCGTGGGCGACTCCGGCGATCAACTGACCCAAGCTCGACATTTTCTCGCTTTGAATCAATTGCGCTTGGGTTTCTTGAAGTTCGGATAAAATCGCTTGTAGTTTTTCCGCTTGCGCTTGGGCAGCTTTGGCGCTGTTGGCGGCTTCGGCGTACATTTGGGCTTGATCGACGGCGATCGCCAATTGGTTGGCGACGGCGGCGAGGAGTTCGACTTCACGATCGCTCCACGGACGCCGTTTGCTGGTGTTTCCGCACACCACTACCCCCATTTCCCCCGATCGCGTGCGGATCGGTAACGCCACGATCTCGCTCAAACCGCAGTCTTGAAACAGTTGGCGTCCGGGGACATCGGCGCACCGATCGAGATCGTCGGCCCGAATCACCGCTTCTCGATCGCAACTCGACAGCCACCCCTGGATCTGTTCGGCCCGATAGCTTCCCAAAACGCTCGCCAACTGGCGATCGCGGGATTCTTTGACGATTTCCCAATCTCCGGATTCAAAATCGCCCCGATACCACATGAACCAGCAGCGATCGACATCGAGCAACGTGCGAATTTCGCCGACGGCAGTTTCGAGAATCCAATCGAGGTTTAAGGAGTAGCGAATTTGGCTCGACAGGCGGAACAGCAGTGCTTCCCGGCGACTTTCTTCGAGTTTTTGTTCGTGCAGGATCGCATTTTCGATCGCCGTCGCCGCCTGGGAGGCGAGCATGGTCAGCCGTTTTAAGTCGGCAGCTTTATAGGTTTCGGTCTGTTCGCAGGCGATCGCAATGCCGCCGATCGCCCGATCTTTGGTCTTGAGGGGAACGCACAGCAACGATCCCCTTTCCGGGTCGGTGTCGTCGTGGCGCGGGTCGCGGCTGACGTCGTTGACGATTTCGCCGCCGCTACTGGCGATCGCCCCGCCGACTATCCCTCGACCTAACTGCACCCGGGTACTCCCTTGCGGATCTTCGCCAAATCCCGCTACAGTTTCTAAGGTGGCCCCCGTGCGATCGAGCAACATCAAACAGCCCCCACTCGCCTGCATCATGCGTTGGACTTCATCCATGACCAATTTGGCCACTTCGTTGAATTCCAAAGAGGCGGTTAATTTTTGCGAGAGGTCGTAAAGTAAGGTGATTTCTCGATATTTATCTAGGGCTTCGTTGGCGAGGGTTTTCTTTTCAAATTCTTTTTGAGCTAAATGAGAAACTAATTTAGCAAGGGTCGCCCCGCCGCGATCGCCGATCGCCCATCCCAAGGTCTCTCCCGCAACCTCAATGGGGTATTTTTTCGCTTCCGTTTCGCGATCGTCGTCGCGATCGTTGCCGACCAAACAACGCCCTTCTCGATCTCGAATCGATACGGTCGGATCGATCTCCCCCACAATCTCCTTAATTAAAGATTGGGTCTCTTTTTTCGCACACAGTCTTTTTAGGTTGATTCTGGTCATAGAAGCCAAGATCCTTTACAGAGGTTACGGGAGTGGGGGTTATATCAATTTGGAAAGGGTTACCGTTCGAGCAATTTACTTTATTAAAATAGAATTTATCCCACTCATGAATACATCAAGGTAACTGGCTGAATTAATAATACTCCACCTGTTTTAGACCTAAATGCGATCGATGATACGGTTTTTTGGTGGAATTCGTGTTTTTAACAAAAGTTAAAGCTGGATCGAACTTTAATTTTTCGATTTTGAAAATCTCGGTCTTTAACCATGACTTAAACGATCGATGCTTTCTGTCATCTGCCAATTCTTCTCTGGCTTTAATTGCGCCAATCTTAAAATTTCTGAGTTACGGGAACAAACTTGGCGATCGCCCCTTCGCCTTGGCGGGGAATCTTTCATTTTGTCCGACGACTTTTTGTCCCGCGATCGCTCGATCGAACGCAAAAATACCGATCGCTCAGTTGAATCTTCTAGATCGATCCTGTCATTTTCTCCCCCCAAAAAATATCTCTTTAACTCCAGACTGGAATAGTAACAACCTAGCAACTGTCCCAGTCTCTTGGTAAGAGCAAACCTCAAAAATTTAGAAGAACTTCAAGTTAAATTTCCTGTCGATCGCCAAAAATTCAAAGAATCGGAGCGACCGAACAGATACAAAGTCCCCTAAAATTAGAGATAGAACTTCCGCTCTCGTTCGAGGCTCGATCGCCACTGGCTCGAAAGACATCAAGTATGCAATCGTTCTCGATCGATGCGGGAATTCCAGAAAATCTGTTAAAAATTTACAGGTTTTCTTAAACTCATTATCCTACATTCAGGCTTCCCCGATCCACCGTGGAAATAACATATTTTGACTGCTTAATTCGTCCGTGGCAACCGCAGGATCGCCATCGATGCGCTCGCATTATCGAAACTATTTTGCGAGAATATGGATTGGGGTGGGAACCCCAAGGAGCCGATCGCGATGTTTTAGAAGTCGAACGTTGCTACCTGCAAGCAGGGGGCGAGTTTTGGGCGGTCGAACGGGACGGGGCGATCGTCGCTACATCCGCCTACACGCCGATCGCCCGTGGAAGTCGTGCGGTCGAAATTCGTAAAATGTATTTATTACCCGAGGTTAGAGGACGGGGATTAGGTCGTTTTTTACTGCAACAACTCGAAGCGGCGATCGTCCGGCGTCAGTTTCAGCAAATCTGGATTGAAACCGCCAGCGTCCTCACAGAAGCTATTCATCTTTACGAAAGTAGTGGCTACCGACAGGCGAACGGCGTAGAAACCCCCCGTTGCGATCGCGTTTATGTCAAATATCTAAATTCTTGAGCGATCGCACAAGTGGCCAAAAAATCAACGACCAAAAAAGCCTCGATCGCCCTTTCCAAAAAAGTGAAATACATTTCATGTATCTAAAACTTTTACTTATGGAGGCTATAGAAAGAGTCTAGGTAGTTCTCGGCCTATTTCTGCTAAACTCCTCGCGATCGACCCCGGCGCGATCGCCGCTCGCTCCAGGTCAGCCCTGACTTATCTTTATCGTTAAACCCCCATCGATCGGCCCTCACCTTAAACCGATAAAATCTCAACCCTTTAACTCAAAAAAGACTCATCACCACGACCCCTAAAATCATAATAGACGCCCCTAGAAAGCGCTCCGTAATCCCTTTTTCTTTAAAAAATAAAGCTCCCCACAATACCCCCATTAACACGCTCGTTCGTTTGATGGCGATCGCCTGTACCACCAACGTCATACTCACCGCCTGCATTTGACAACTCACCGCGATCGCAAACGCCAATCCCATTAGTGCCAAACTCCGCCATCCCCGCCGCAGTTTCCCAGTGAAATTGCGCGATTTATAAACCACCAGGGGAAACAACGCCACACTAATAAAACTAAACAGAGAAATCACCCAAAACAACGGCGAAGAATTTTCCAGACCGACTTTATCAAAATTAGCGGCAATACTCCACAAAAATGCCACCACCAACATCAATCGCGGTCCTTTTTCGGCCATCAACGCCCGAAATGGCGCCAAATAGCCGAGCGATCGCTGTTTTAAATTGAGAAAATAAGCCCCAGTCACGATCGCCATCACCCCGACAAAATCGATCGCACTGGGAAACTCGCCGACAATTAACGGAGACGTGATAAATAAGAAAATCGGCGTGAACGTAACAATCGGCAGGGTAATTGACAAATCCGAAAGCTTAATCGCTTTAATATATAAAACTGCACAGATACTATTGAGCGTCCCGCCGATCGCCAACGCCCACCAAAACCGAGCATTTAATTCGGGAATCGGCATAAAAAACAAGGAGGGCAGTAAAACTAAATCGGCAAAAAACCAAAGCGCCCAAGAAACTAGATATTCGTCACAATATCGCAAACCTTTTTTACTAAAAACATCTTTGAGGGATTCAAACAAAGCGTTGAGAAAAGCAAAAATCAACCAAGTCATCGAGTTTCATCGCGTCGGACGGGGAATATTTTATCTGACTTTCGCTGTGGCGATCGCCCCGATGCGATCGCTATCCAATCTCTCAACGCCAAAATCTAAAATCTAAAATCTAAAATCTAAAATCCCATATCTCTCTGATAGAATCGTCGGTTGGATGCTAAGACTCAACCTTGACGAGCATCTACAAACTTAAAACCATCAGTCTCTTAAAAACATGAAACGCAGACATCTTCTCAGTAATGCGGCAATGGGAGGGGCGATCGCTACTGCAGTCGTCGCCTGCGGTCGCACGTCTTCCGGACCGGGGGTGCAAGCGGGCAGTTTACCCCGAATTCGCTGGCAAATGGCCACCAGTTGGCCGAAAACCCTCGATACGATCTTCGGTGGCGCCCAAAGCGTCTGCGATCGCGTCGCCGCCATGACCGACGGACGCTTTCAAATTACCCCGTTTGCGGCGGGAGAATTAGCCCCCGGGTTGCAAGTTTTAGATGCGGTTCAAAGCGGTAGCGTCCAATGCGGTCATACTGCCGGATATTATTACATCGGCAAGAATCCAGCATTTGCTTTTGCTACTGCACTCCCCTTTGGTTTGAACGGTCAACAACAAAATGCTTGGCTGTATCAAGGAGGGGGTTTGGAATTGATGCAAAAACTTTATGCCGATTTCAATATTATTAATTTCCCGGCTGGAAATACCGGAGTTCAAATGGGGGGATGGTTTAAAAAACAGATCGATAGTCTCGCCGATCTCAAGGGTTTAAAAATGCGGATTCCCGGCTTGGGGGGTCAAGTCATGGATCGCTTAGATGTCAACGTCCAAGTGTTACCCGGTGGAGAGATTTATTTAGCCTTAGAACGCGGGGCGATCGATGCGGCGGAGTGGGTCGGTCCTTACGATGACGAAAAACTCGGCTTACAAAATGCCGCCCCTTTCTATTACTATCCCGGCTGGTGGGAACCCGGTCCGACTTTAGAAGTGTTGGTGAACCGATCGCAGTGGGATACGTTGCCGAAAGAATACCAAGAAATTTTTAAAACGGCAGCTTATGAAGCTAATATGACCATGTTGGCGAAATACGACCATCTCAACAGTCAGACCTTACTGAAGTTAATGGAGGGGGGAACCCAGTTCAAGCCGTTTAGCGAAGAGATTATGAAAGCGGCACAAACTGCGTCATTTGAATTGTACGAAGAAAATGCCAGTCAAGAGCCGACGTTTAAGGAAATTTACGAACAGTGGAAGGCGTTTCGCGATCGCCTCTATCAGTGGAATGCGATTAACGAGTTGAGTTTTGCCAATTTTGCATTTAAGGCGCAGTAACGGAACACGTGGCATTCAGTCAATCCGTCCTCACTCGTAAGGTGTCAAGCCCCTTAGCTCACTGAGTTTAAAAAAGATGGTGCGGTTGCTTGGAGATCGTTTATTCTATGGAGAAGGGAATTTGCACTGATGTGGGTTACCTCGAACGAGCATTCCCAACACTACATCAATTTACCTTAAAAAATCCATGAAAAGATTCTTAATTCAGTCCTCTCTGAGCCTATCTCTCTTGGTCACGGGTTGCGTGTCAATTGTCGATGGCGGTCCGTCGTGGTTGGAAGTCGAAACTAATCCCGAGAACGTCGAAGTGAGTTTGACCAAACTGCACAATGATGTCACTACGGAGTTGGTGACGCCGTTTCGGGTCGAACTCGATAAAGGCAGCGATTATCAATTGGTCATCGATACGCCCAATTATCGCTCGGAACAAGTCTTTATCGATCGCAAGATTAACGGCTGGTTTTGGGGAAATATCTTATTAGGCGGTCCGATTGGCATGGCGATCGACTATGCAAACGATAATATGTGGGAACACAACCCCACGTTAATCACCCTGGACTTACAACGGCTCAGTAGTGCGCCCGATACTTTAAAATTAAATGTTCCGGTCAAAGTATTTTACGACGATCGCCCGACGGAAACGCTGTTTTTGCCGATTGTTTTCCGCAAAAAAATTCCCCAACACCGCCGCATGGTTCATTGTTCGGCTGAGGTGATGGCGAATTTACCCGATTATCCCAACTGTCAGTAAGGCTCTCGCGACGGCGATCGCGTGGCGCGATTCTCCTGGGGAGACGCTTTCGCGATCGCCGTCTATAGCATTTTCCTCTGCTATGCAAGACATTGAGATCCCCCTAAATCCCCCTTAAACAGGGGGACTTTCCTCGTCCCCCCCGAAATCCCCCCTTCGCCCCCCTTTGAAAGGGGGGTTGGGGGGATAGGGGGATCGGCACTGTACCTCATCAGATCGCCCGAGTGCGGTAAGTCTAAGTCAACGAGGGCAAAAAGCTGACGATTCCCGGAAAGGCAACGATCGTGACCAAAATCAATAATTGAATTAACACGAACGGAATCGCCCCGCGATAAATATCACCCGTCGTCACTTCCGGCGGGGCAACCCCACGCAAGAAAAACAGGGCAAAGCCAAACGGTGGGGTTAGGAAAGAGGTTTGCAAATTGGCACCTAAAATAACCCCGTACCAGACTAAATCCATTCCCAACTGTTGGGCGACGGGAACGAATAAAGGGACGACGATAAAGGCAATCTCGAAAAAGTCGATAAAAAAGCCGAGTAGAAAGACAGTCAGCATACTGACAAATAAAAACCCGGTTTCGCCGCCGGGAAGATTAGCCAGTAGGTCAAACATGAAACTGTCGCCGTGGAGTCCGCGAAACACGAGGGAAAAAGCGGTCGAACCCAATAAAATAAACATCACCATGCTGCTGGTTCGCAGGGTGACATCGCAGACGTGACCCAAGGATCTCCAGTTAAACTGACGGTTGGCGATCGCCAGGAACATCGCCCCCAAGGCACCCAAGGCTCCAGCTTCCGTCGGCGTGGCAATCCCGAAGAAGATGCTGCCGAGGACGAGCAACACCAAGACCATCGGTGGAATCAAAGCTTTGACTACCCGCAATCCCAAGGCTCGGGCGCCGATATTGCGGACTTCCGGGGGTAAGGGGGGCGCCATATCCGGACGCAGGAAGGCGACCACGAGGACGTGAACGGCAAAGGCGCCCGCCATCAACAGTCCGGGAAGGATCGAACCGATGAATAAATCCCCCACGGAGATGCCGAGTTGGTCGCCGAGGACGACGAGGACGATACTCGGGGGGACGATCTGACCGAGGGTTCCGGAGGCGGCGATCGCCCCGGTAGCCAGTTCTTTGTTATAGCCGTAGCGCAACATGATCGGCAAGGAAATTAAGCCCATCGCGACGACGGTGGCGGCGACGACTCCGGTGGTGGCGGCGAGTAAGGCGCCGACGATCACCACCGCCAGGGCTAACCCGCCGCGCAAGCGTCCGAAGAGGATCCCCATGGTTTCGAGTAGACCTTCGGCGATGCCGGATTTTTCGAGCATCGCCCCCATGAAGATGAAGTAGGGAATCGCCAAGAGGGTGTAGTTTTCCATGATGCCGAAAATGCGCAACGGCATCGCGTTGAGCAACATCGGCTCGAACACCCCTAACGCCATCCCGATTAAGCCGAAGACGATCGCCACCCCGCCGAGGGAAAAGGCGACGGGATAGCCCAGTCCCAGGAAGACAAAGGCTCCGGCGAACATCATCGGGCCGAGCCATTCGTAGTCATAACTCAGACTCATGGCGCTCCTCCTGCGGTTCTAACTGCCCGGTGAAAATCGCAAAATATTGGATCGCTTGGGAGATTCCCTGGAGCGACAATAAGCTGAAGCTGACAATAATGGCCGATTTAATCGGATAGCGGGGTAAGCCGTTGGGATCTGGGGACATTTCCTGAATTTGCCACGATTGGGCGATCGTGTCCCAGGAAAAGAAGATGACCAACAGGCAAAAAGGAATTAGAAATAAGACGGTGCCGAGAAAGTCGATCGCGGCTTTTTGGCGAGGGGACCATCGGCTATAGAGCACGTCTACGCGCACGTGTTCGTCGTGTTTGAGGGCGTAGGCGGCTCCGAGTAGGAAGACGATATCGAAGAGATACCACTGAGTTTCGATCGCGGCGTTCGAGGTGAGATTGGTTCCGACCGCCCGTCCCAGATAGCGCCCGATCGCGTTCCAGACGCCGACGAGAACCATCGCTACGACCAACCACCCGACAAAGCGCCCGATCCACTCGTTACAGGTGTTTATCCATCGAGAAAGTTTTAGGAGAATCTGCAAGGCTACCTTTTCCCCCTTGATTTGGCTGCAGATGACGTATTCTACCGCCGAATGGGGGCTGAGGCGAGCTTTTCCGCTTGTGGCGATCGCCGTTTAGATCCCTTGCTGCCACGCTCGGCTGACCAGATCGCTCAACCAGCGCCGTACGGCGCGATCGAGCAGGCGATCGTCGGCGAGTAGTTCGGCGGTCAAATCTTCTAAGGATTTTCCCTGCGATCGCGCGATGTTAATCACTCCCGCGATCGCGGCGGCGACCAATTCCTCATCCACGGGTTGCTGTCTGAGGTCGATCATTTCTTCAAGACTCGTTGGAATGGGATAATTCATAAACTAGCTCTCGCGACGGGATCGCCGATGAAGAAATCTGAGAATTTTGTTAATTTTTTTTAAGGTTTTTAATTCTGTATTCGGAAGTGTAACGCACTTTCTGTTCCTGTCAACCTTCTCTTTGGTCGATTTATCGGAGTTTATCGGATTCCCATGCAAGAAATCCTCTATATCGAAGTTCCCACGCCGGATACAGAGGCCGTCCGCCAGTGGTTACACCACGGGTTCGAGCCGACCCCCGGCAACAAACGGGTCACTCACAATGGCATAAGAATCGACTTTTGTCAAGACTCCCGTCAAAACTCAACCCTGACGGAGGAAAGCGCCCTGAAAGACGAACTCTCGATTTTTGTCTGGTCGTTGCAGCGAACCACCTATCTCAAAGTGTTTCGATGGGCGATCGCCCCCGTCCCCCACGAACGACAAATCTTGACGAGTCTGACCGAGCAAATCCGCACTCAGTTCCCCAACCGCTATCCCGAACCGCCGGAAATCGACCTCTCCCGACAGTCCATTTTCGAGGCTTTAGCCGCCGACTACCCGTTAACGGTGGAATACTTCCAAAAGATTCCCAACGGCGAATACGATCTCACCCGAGTCTACTGGTGGGAACGGCGCTGGCGCCAGAGCGTCCGCCAACCGGAACGTCCGACCCCGGTGATTTTCCAAAACACTCCGAGGGAGGAAACCGCCCTTGAGGGGGACGAGTGCGAGTTAAAGTACGACTTAATTTACGTCGGCGGCGCGTTGGGCGTCATTCACGCCGCCGTGATGGCTCGACTCGGCTATCGGGTGCTCTTGCTCGAACGAATGCCCTTCGGACGGATGAACCGGGAGTGGAATATTTCTCGTGCCGAATTCCAGAGTGCGATCGATTTGGGCTTATTTACGGCGGCGGAATTTGAAAGTATTATCGCCTGCGAGTATATCGACGGCTTTCACAAGTTTTTCGACGCCAACAACCCGCCCCAGTGTAAAGCGCCAATCTTGCATACGCCGACGGTTCTCAATATCGCGATCGACGCCGATCGCTTCATCCGCTTGTGTGGCGACAAACTGCGCGAAGCTGGGGGCGAAATTTGGGACGAAACCGAATTCGAGCGCGCCGATATCGATCGCGATCGCGCCGCGATTACTTCGACCCACCTACCCACGGGCGAAACCCGCCGCGCCGCCGGACGCTTACTCGTCGATGCGATGGGAACCGCTTCGCCGATTGCGTGGCAACTCAACGGCGGGCGCACCTTTAACAGCGTTTGTCCCACCGTCGGCGCCGTCATCGAAAGCGGTTTCGAGCCGGGGGTGTGGGATTCCCGTTACGGCGACGTTCTCAACAGTCACGGCGATATTTCCCGAGGGCGACAATTGATTTGGGAACTGTTTCCCGCCGCCGGGGACGACCTGACGATCTACCTGTTTCACTACCATCAAGTCCACTCGGATAACCCCGGTTCGTTGTTAGAAATGTATGAAGACTTTTTTACCATTCTGCCGGAGTACCGACGCTGCGATTTAGATAAGTTGCAGTGGAAAAAGGCAACCTTCGGCTACATTCCGGGATATTTTAGTATCGGCAGTGGCGATCGCCAAGTGGCCTTCGATCGCCTGATCGCGATCGGCGATGCCGCCTCGTTGCAATCTCCCCTGGTGTTTACCGGGTTCGGTTCCCTGATTCGCAACATGGGCCGCCTCACCCACCTGCTCGATGTCGCCCTCAAACACGATTTAGTGCAGGCGCGCCATTTAAACCAAATTCGCGCCTATCAGAGCAATATCGCGGTCACCTGGCTATTTTCTAAAGGGATGATGGTGCCGACGGGTCGTTTCATCCCCCCGCAACGGATTAATTCCATGCTCAATACCTTTTTTGGAATTTTAGCCAGCGAAACGGCGGCGATCGCCGATCGCTTCATTAAAGATCGGGTCGATTGGTTCACCTTCAACCGCCTCGCCCTCAAAGCCGCTTGGCAAAATCCCAGCTTGCTCGCCTGGATTTGGGAACTCGCCGGGGCGAAAGATATGTTGCGCTGGGTCGGCAGTTATCTGACGTTTACCGTTCTTTCCTTCTTCGGCTGGCTGTTCGGCTGGTTGCCCGCCCTCACCCGCCGTTCCCGCCCCTGGCTGGAAAAACGCTTTCCCGGTCTGTGGTTCTGGCTGCTCGCCCAAAGTTACGCCCTCACGTCGGGATTGGGTCGTCCCGAGAAAGAATCGGCGTTGCGAGATGCACCCACGATCTCGCCGTCTACCGCCGGAGAGCAGTTTTCCTAGAGGGGATCGAGGGCGCTTAAACATTGAGAGCGATGTTTGAGAGGAGGCGATCGCCGGAGCATCAAACGATTGATGGCAGCCATCGGGTTACCCCAACGCTCTCGACAGTCTATGGTGCCTTATAGGGGTTTGGTGGCCAAACCCCTACTAGATTTTTCTATATTTTCTTTATAAACAGTCTCTTAAACGCAAATTTTAGACAAATTCGTTTAGCGATGTAAAACTGTAAAGAAATATAGTATAGTTTGAATGTAATATTGGGTCGCGATTGCCATACCGTACGAGGACGACCGTTCCTTACCCCAACCTAGGTGAAGCCATTCGCGATCTAGATTGGGGGATAGTCATCAGCTCGGCCTGCCGAAGTGCAAAGCTGGATGGGATGGGAAAAACACCGTTGAGATTGACCGCTTCTTTCCTAACGCTAAGATCTGCCATATCGATCGCAACAGGTTAGAGAATTGGTCTAGAAACGTGCGAGTTTGGACTTGTAGAGAGGATGGGAATCACGATGACCGTACTCTGAGTTGTCCATTCTTCCGGATACGAAATGACAGTGCAAACTTTCCCCAAATCTCCCGAACCCGATCGCCAAGACATTGAAGAGTGCATCACCTGGTTGAGTTTTCATCGGATTTGGGGAACGTTAGTGCCGGAGACGATCGCCGCGATCGCCTCATCCCTGCAACTGTTGCGGGCGGACTCCGATACCACAATCTACGACCAAGAAACCAATTCCAAAGGGTTATATCTGCTCAAGTGGGGGACCGTCGAAATTTATCGGGCCTCCCCCGTCGGTCAAACCCATGTCATCTATCGCAACGCTGGGGAACTGTTCGGCCACATTTCGATCGGGGCGGGGGAAGAAACAGACAATTACTGCTCTGGGGCGAAGACAATTACCTGTAGCGAAATATGGTTCTTGCCTCGCGATCGCTTCGAGGACCTCAAAACCGAGCATCCCAACATTAACAGTGCCATCAATACCCTTTTAGCCCAAGATCTGCGGCGCTTTTCCCAACGTCTGGCCAAGGAACAAGCGCGTATTCAGGGCTTGCAACCCTATGTTCGCCCCGTGCCCCTCAACGAAACCATTATCGGTGAGAGCAAACCCAGCCAGAAACTCGCCACACAGGTGAAACAGGCCGCAGGAGATTTAAAACCCGTATTCCTCCAAGGGCCATCGGGAAGCGGAAAAACCTTTATTGCCGGACTCATTCATCGCCAGTCCGGACTCAAGGATCGGCCCTTCGCCGAAATTGACTGTGCCCAACTGCCCTTAGATGGGGCGGGGGCCGTGAACACCGATCTCTTATTTGGGCAGTATGACGGCCCCCAGGGAGCGATCGCCCTGTTAGAAAGGGGAACATTGGCGATCGATAATATCCAACTCCTCACCCGGGGCGATCGCGATCGACTCGCTCACTACCTGAAAACCGGACATGCCATCCCCAACGCCCCCGTTGAGATGCAGCAGCAGGTGATGGAGCAATCCTCACCCACCCTCTCAGTGCGTCTCATCCTCACCAGTCCCGGGAAACTCCCCTTTTCCGACATCGACGCCCACAGCATCAAACTCTTCACCCTCCCACAACGGAAAAGGGATATCCCCGCCTTCGCCCACCATTTCCTAGACAAATTTTGTCGGGAACAGGGCCGCCCCCCCTTACAACTCGATCGAGCCGACTTACGACGGCTACTCAGCTATGACTATCCCGGCAACATCGGCGAATTGGAAGGAATTTTAAAGCGGGCAGTCGCCATGACCCCCGTGGGACAGTCGGTCATTCCCGAACAAGTGTTGTGGTCTCTCGAATCCCCCAAAAATACCTTTCGAGTAGACTTGCTCAACCAAATTCCTGGGTTGCGACAATTTCTATTGAGTAACTGGTGGCCCAAAGGCATTTGGTGGCCGATGATGTCGATCTTTATCCCCATTACCGTGATGGGATTAATCGGTCCGCAAACTCGGGATGCCAACGTAGCCTTGAACCTATTTTGGGCCTGGTGGTGGCCGTTTTATCTGCTGTTGTTTCCCGTAGTGGGTCGCCTCTGGTGCGCCGTTTGTCCATTTATGATTGTCGGAGAATGGGCCAGAACAGTATCCCTGTGGATCTGGCCGAGGCAGTTATTACCCTGGCCGACCAAATGGCTCAACAAGTGGGGGGCGTGGTTGCTGTGGGCCGGGTTTGTCGCCATTTATCTCTGGGAAAAATTATGGGATCTCCCTCATCGGGCGTATCTGTCGGCGTGGCTGCTGCTGGTGATTACGGCGGGGGCGGTTATTTGTAGCGTCATCTACGAACGCCGCTTGTGGTGTCGCCATCTCTGCCCCATCGGTGGCATGAATGGGATGTTCGCTAAATTGGCGATGCTGGAATTGCGATCGACGCCGCAGGTTTGCGGGACGCAATGTCAGACGTTTGGTTGCTATCGGGGGAGCGATAAGACTCCGGTCAATTTTCCCGATGCCCTGCCCACGGAGGGACAGGCAACGGGGGGCTGTCCTCTGTATTCCCATCCGGCTCAGTTGCCCGATAATCGCGATTGTATGTTTTGTATGACTTGTGTGAAGGCTTGTCCCAACCGTTCGGGACAGTTGAATCTCCGGTTCCCGGCGGCGGATCTTTTGGAAGGACATCGAGGGTTTTGGGCGGAAGTTGCCCTACTGCTATTGCTGTTCGGTGGGGTGTTTATGCACCATTCTGAAGAGATTTTAGGCTGGTTGGGTTGGGGGGATTTGGCGATCGATTCTGATCATTTGGCGATCGCCATTCCGGTCGTTAGCCTCATTTTATCTATTCCCCCGATCCTGACCTATACGGCCCACAAAATCGCTTGCTTCTTTGACTCGGAGATGCCGGAATATCAAACAGTGATTTATGCCTATCTACCCTTGGTACTGGCGGGAAACTTGGCTCATTACTTACCCTCAGCCATGACCGAAGCAGGTCAGATTCTGCCCGTTACCGCTCGCACATTTGGTTTCAGTGGAGAGGGATTGCCCACTCTAACGTGGAGTTTGGAAGTAGCACAGTTTCTGCAAGGGGCGATCTTACTGTTGATTTTAGGATTTAGCATCTTTCCCTTGTTGAAAATCACAGGCCGTCCTCTGGTTAAAACACTTCCCCATCTTATTCTGATGGCGGTCATGGTTGTAGCCTGGTACAGTTTGTTGATTTAATTGTGAAACATTTAAGTTTAAAAGCTTGGGTATGATTGAGCTTTTGGTTGATTTGGGTTTTCCAAAAATTGAGTCTCGTTTGCTTTGACAAACATATTTCAAAAAACATGAAAATCTACAAAAATATCAATGAAGTCATCGGCAATACGCCCTTAATTAGATTGCAGCATTTGCCGCAAGATTACCACTGCAATGCTGAAATCATTTTAAAATTAGAAGGTTTTAACCCAGGGCGATCGATCAAGGATCGAATTGCCGTGAGTATGATTAAAGAAGCAGAAAACGCGGGGTTAATTCAACGGGGGAGTTCGACGATTATTGAGGCGACATCGGGGAATACCGGTATTGGTTTGGGGATGGTCTGTGCGGCGAACGGTTATCGTCTAATTTTGACGATGCCCGATAATATGAGTCAGGAACGGCAACAATTGTTAAAGGCGTATGGGGCTGAAGTGGTCACCACACCAGCTAAATTAGATATGGCTGGTGCGATCGCCCGGGCCAATGAACTTCTGGCGAGTATTCCCAATTCTTTTTCTCCCCAACAGTTTAGTAACCCTGCCAACCCAAAAATTCACTACCTAACGACTGGGCCAGAAATTTGGGCGGATACGGAGGGAAAGATTGATGTTTTGGTGGTTGGTGTAGGGACAGGGGGGACTTTGACGGGGGCAGGTTATTATTTAAAACAGCAAAAACCGGAGTTGAAAATTATTGCCGTGGAGCCAACTGCAAGTGCAGTTTTGAGTGGCAAAAATCGCGGTCTTCATGATATCCAAGGAATTGGTGCGGGTTTTATCCCTGATGTATTACGGGAAGATTTAATCGATGAGGTAGTCCAAGTCACTGAGGAAGAAGCCTACAAATTCGGGCGGCTTTTAGCAGAAAAAGAAGGCATTATGAGTGGAATCTCAACCGGGGCTGTGGTGTCAGTCGCCTTGAAGATTGGGTCTGGTTCGGACTATCGCGATCGCACCATTGTTACGATTCAAGCCAGTGGGGGAGAACGGTATTTGAGTACAAAAATGTTTCAACCGCAATCCGTCGCCGCCGTCGCGGGTTATAACGGTTGAATTAGACGATCGAGAAGAGGTTAGGCGATCTTCTCCACTAGACTCAAAGACTAGGTCAAAGAAAAATAGAACTAGGTGACTAAACCAACCATTTAGCGAATAAATATAGCCAATAAAAACAGCACAAATTAGACCATTTTTGGTATATTAAGTACTGATATTCTTGGTACGATCGGCACTTTACTCAGTTTTGCTGCTGGAAGGAGTTTGAAAGCTCGGCAGTTCGACCGAGGCGAGCGATCGCCGTTTTTTGCTGGTACTTTGCTGGGGATAAACCACCGGGGCGGGCCAATTTCCGCGCCCGGAAGACCCGGCTGAGGGGGGGGCTGAGGGACGATCCTGCTGGGGAGTCGTTTCGAGAACGCCGTGGGGCTGCGGTGGGGGAGTCACCGGGGCGGGCTGAGGCGTCTCGTCAGTTTTCACCTCGATCGTCGGCGTCGTTGCCGGATCGGCTGGTTCGCTCTCACTGGGGCTTTGCGGCGACGCTCCAAAGGAGCCGCTACGCGATCGCTCCCCAGTTTCCACAGACAGCAGGGCCGCCGTCAAGATCGTCGGTTGTTCCCCTTCTAAAGACGGTGCATTTTTCTCGATCAGGGTTTCTAAATCGTGCCAAACCCTTTCCTCGTGGGTCGTCGGCATTTCTGCTTCACCAGGGAGGGGACTCGGTGCGGCGATCGGTGGCAAGGGTTGTAATTGGGGAGCGACGTTCGGCCCTTTAGGGTCTACGGACAGGGGAGAGAGGGTGAACTGACCGCTTACTGGGGACTGGGGTGGGGGGGACTCCGCAGGGGCAGACCAGGGCGAAATTGGCGAAGCTTTGGGCACGATCGACGGTTTGGACAGTTTGGGGCGATCCTCCTGAGTCCTTTCCCCTTTCTCCTTCGCAGACGCTACGCGATTCTTCTGGGGAGACGCTTTGCGATCGCCCGTCTCCAGGGAAGATTCTTCTAACTCCAGTTCCTGGGGGGGAGTGTCTTGCAACTGTTCTAAAATTTTGGCTTTTTCCCCGGGAACGTCGAGGCACTTTTCTAAAGCCGCTTTAAATTGTAAAGTATGGCGTTGCTGGCGTTGTAGGCGCGATCGCAGTTCCCGACAAACCGTTTCCGTTTGATAGAGAACTTGGGACTGTTCGTTATAGCGTTCTTGGGTTAACGCGCATTCCCGTTCCATTTGCGCCAACCGTTCTTGAGAGGTTTGCAACTGTTGCGACAGTCGGGCGATCGTTCCTTGTTGTTTTTCACTCAGTTGGTGCAACGTTTCGAGTTCTTTCCCTAAATGGGCGATTTGTTCCCGGGTGCCTTGTAGTTCTTCGTTGCGTTGTTCTAATAAATTTTGTTGGGATAACGCGCGCGATCGCTGCTGTTGCAACGACTGACGGCACTCTTGCAATACCGTTTCGAGTTGTTCGATCCGTCCGTTGAGTTCCCGATTGTCTTGGGTCAGCCGTTCGATCACCGCATCCCGCGCCCCCGCCATCAACTTCTCGACCGCTTTTTCCGGTGGCTTCGCTTGCGATTCCGCCTTCGGTTGCTCGCTTTCCTGGCTTTGTTCCTCTAACGCTTTAATACTGAGTGCACCGGGAAAGTCCACCGTTTCCCAACCGTCATCGCGATTTTCACTCGATTCCGTGGGTGGCGTTTCCGAAGGATCGGGGGTTCCTTGCTCCGAAGCAGGAAGCTCCGACGGGGCGATCGATTCGCTCGGTTCGGGTAAATTCCGGTTCTTGGGGGTTTCAGCTTCACTCATCGGTTTGACTCGGATATAGGACGGCGCGTTACTACGACTCGCTCGCGTTCGCTTTGCCAATAGTTTATCGAAAATTTCAGGGCTTTGTTGGGCGGAGTAGGGAGTCGGCGATCGCGAATAATCTCAAATCTCAAATCTCAAATCCCAAATCGATCGCCATTGTTGTAGATTAGGGAAAGAAGCTGTAACTAAATAATTGAACACTATAATTGAACACTTCTAGACATTATTGTCGGATTGGGTAATGATTGTGAGGTAGTTTAGATTGGGAGAATGATATAGAATTGTATTCGCTATGTGTGAAGAGTTTGAAACTGAAGTGGTAATTATCAACAAATCTTCCTCAGAGGTGAGTTTTGAGCAAGAGTTGGTAACAGAAATGCTTGAACTAATTACCCTGTTCTCTGCAAGTCTTTAAGGTTCGCGTTCCCATAAGAACAAGAAGCTGATTGATAGCATGGCCAAAGCGGTAGAGGATGTATGCTCTGAGGTTTTAAGACTGAACTGAAATTAAACAATTCCGAGCGAGCAGCATTAGCCAAACACGCAGGAGTCGCCCGTCATGCTTGGAACTGGGGACTAAACTTAACCAAACAAATACTAGAGTACAATCGGGATAATCCAGAGGATAAAATTAAGTTTCCCACAGCGATTGACCTGCATAAGTGGCTGGTGACCGTGGTCAAGCCCGAATGTCCCTGGTACTACGAAGTCAGTAAATGCGCTCCTCAGTACGCTCTCAAACAGTTGTCTGACGCTTGGAAACAAGCATTCAAGAAAGTTAAGAAACCACCAAGGTTTAAGAAAAAAGGACGTGCTGACAGTTTCACGGTTGATGGTTCGCTCTCCGTTGACCGTTTTCGAGTTCAAGTTCCTGTGATGGGCTGGCTTAAAACATTCGAGCGCTTGCCTACCGAATATCAACCTAAGTCCTTCACAATTAGTCGTAAAGCCGACAGATGGTTTATTAGCTGGAAAATTGAAGTCGAGCCAACCAATGAGCCTAAAACCCATGCTGTTGTTGGCGTTGACTTTGGGGTTAAAGCCCTAGCCACCCTATCAACGGGTGAGGGATTTGAAGGGGCTAAGAGTTATCGCAAACACGAGAAAAAACTCTCACGATGGCAATGGCTGAATCGTCATAAAAAGTATGGTTCGGCCAATTGGAAAAAAGCCCAAATCAAGATAGCCCGCTTGCACCGAAAAATAGCCAACATCCGCAAAGACACATTACATAAGCTTACGACCTATTTAGCCAAAAACCACAGCCGAATAGGGATTGAGGATTTAAATGTCTCTGGGATGTTGGCCAACCACAAATTAGCCAAAGCGATCGCCGATATGGGCTTCTATGAGTTCAGACGGCAGTTGGAGTACAAATGCCAGTTGTATGGAGCCACCTTAATTGTGGTTGACCGATGGACTCCCTCAACCAAGACCTGCACTAGATGTCACGCCAAAAAAGACTCAATACCCTTGTCAAAAAGAGTTTTCCGGTGTGAAAACTGTGGTCTGGAAATTGAGCGGGATTTCAATGCCGCCATTAATTTGGAGATCGCCGCCAGTTAGGTGGTGTTAGCCTGTGGACTGGTGAGTGCGGACACTACCAGGATGAAGCAGGAAGTAGGTTCCAAAGATGTCCACTTGTGGGTGGCTTTGGGTAAGTCTTATGTAACGGAGTATTGTAAAGTTTAACTGAATACATAGTCAAGTATAGTCATTCCTGTTAAGATATAACCATGAAACTCTCAGACTATGCCAAAAAAGCCGGGGTGAGTTATCAAACGGCGTGGAGATGGTGGCAAAAAGGTCATCTAACGGGCTATCAACTTCGGGAACAATTATCATTACCGAAGAAGGGAAGAAGAAAACCGAGAGAATGGCCTGTATTTATGCCAGAGTCTCTAGTGCAGAAAATAAAGATCACCTTGAGCGACAAGCGGAACGGTTAAAAGATTATGCTATTGCTAGAGGCTATCAAATTTATAAAGTCGTCAAAGAAATTGGCAGTGGTTTAAATGATAATCGTCCAAAATTGGCTAAGGTTTTAACCGATTCCCATTACGATATATTGATAGTGGAGCATAAAGACCGTTTGGCGAGGTTGGGGACAAATTACCTTGAGATCCGGTTAAAAGAGAGGGGAAAAACCGTTGAGATTGTCAATCATAGCGAGGATCGACAAGATGAATTGGTGGAAGATTTAATTGCTATCATTACTTCATTCTGTTCTCGTCTTTATGGATGAAGACGCTCGAAACGGAAAACCGAAAAAATTATTGCCGAATTAAAGGAACGCTAGTGAAATTAGTCGAAAGACATATAATCAAAAAAGGTCATAGGTTTTGGGATGAGATCGATGAGTTATCATGGCATTCCAAAAATCTCTACAATGCGGCTAATTATCTAATCCGTCAAAACTTTATTTATGGTCATGGTTACTTGAACTATAACCGGATGGATAAATTAATGCAGAAGACGGAGCAATATCGCGCTTTACCAGCTAAAGTCTCTCAACAGGTGTTACGAGGATTAGACAAAAACTGGCAATCCTTTTTTGCCGCCAATCAAGCCTACAAAGTCAACAAGGAGAAGTTTTTAGTCAACCCGAAAATCCCCAAATATAAAAACACTCAGAAAGGTCGTCAATTATTGGTGTACGTGAAACAGGCTCTAAGTAAAGTGGCTTTAAAAAAAGGTAAAATCAAATGCTCAAAAACCCAAATTTGGAGACTTCTGTAGCCGAAAAAGTAGTGGAGGTGAGAATCGTTCCTCGATGCGATTGTTATATCATTGAGGTCATTTATGAAGAAGTAGAACAAACATTGAAATCCAATGAATGGGTCGCTAGTGTGGATTTAGGTGTAGATGTTTTAATGGCTGTAACTTCTAATCAACCGGACTTTGTTCCTCTGTTGATAAATGGCAGTCGCAGGTACATAAACGCACACTTTAATATCAAAAAAACAGGGAGTGCGTTTATGTACCTGCGACCCTTAAAAAGCCTGAATCAATTCTACAATAAACGAAAAGCCTTTCTCCAATCCCAATTAAAAGGAAATCGACCCACCTCTAAGAGAATCCAGCGTCTGACTCGATGCCGAAATCAAAAAGTGGAGAACTATCTCCATCGAGCCAGCCGTTATCTGGTCAATCTACTCGTTAACCGAAATATCACCACCTTAGTGATTGGCAAAAATGAAGGTTGGAAACAAAATGCCAAGATGGGGAAAGTGAACAACCAAAAATTTGTGGGGATTCCTTTCAACCGTCTGATTGAAATGTTGACTTATAAATGTCAATTACTAGGGATTAAAGTGGCGATCGCTGAAGAGAGTTATACGAGTCAGTCGAACTTTTTCAACTTAGATCCGCTTCCGGTTTATGGAGAAACGGTAAAAGTTCCTAAGTTTACGGGAAAAAGAATTAAAAGAGGTCTTTACCGGACTGATACAGGATTCTTGTGTCAAGCGGATATCTTAGGCTCCTATAATATCTTAAGAAAAGCATTCCCAAATGCCTTTATGGGCTATGGGATAGAGAGGTGCGTAGTTCACGATTATGAGAATTAATCTCTGGAAGCCAAAATGAAGGGGATTTTTGAAATAGAATCCATGTCTTGTTTATATCTGACTATATTTTGGTTAACTATGAGTCTCAACATTCGTTTTGGGGTTGTCAGCGATCCCCATGTCGCGCTAGAGCATACGGTCTGGGATGCTCCCAATCGGTTTCATCTGTCGGAGATTAGTATCCCGGCTCTCGAACGAGTTTTTGAGCATTTTCTCGAACTCGAACTCGATTTTCTGTTATTACCAGGAGACTTAACCCAACATGGGGAACCGGAAAACCATCGATGGTTGGCCGATCGCCTCGCACGCTTGCCTTTTCCCGCTTACGTCATTCCCGGGAACCACGACGTTCCCGTAGAGAATGCCGATCGCCAATCGATCGCCTGGGCCGACTTTCCCAGTTACTATCGCCAACAGGGATACGATTCGAGCGATCGCCTCTACTACACCCGCGAATTAGCGCCGGGACTGCGCGCGATCGCCCTCAATTCCAATCAATTTAATTCCCACGGGCAACAAGTCGGACGCCTCGACGACGAACAACTCCACTGGTTGCAAGGGGTGCTCGATCGCCTCGACGGCGAGCTGGTCTTCGTACTCATCCACCACAACGTTATCGAACATTTGCCCAACCAGTCCAAACATCCCATGGGACGGCGCTACATGTTAGAAAATGCCCCCGTTCTCTTGGAAATGTTACGGGCGGCGGGGGTGCAAGTGGTGTTCACGGGTCACCTTCACGTGCAAGATCTTGCCTATAGCGATCGCATTTACGACATCACCACCGGATCCTTAGTCAGCTATCCCCATCCCTATCGGACGATCGAACTGACCCAGGACGATCGCGGTTCGTGTTCGCTCAAAATCGAGTCCCATCGGGTCGAGACCTTGCCAGACTGGCCGAATTTGAGTCAGGTCGGTCGCGAATGGATGGGCGATCGTTCCCGACCGTTTATGATTCGTTTATTAACAGAACCGCCGTTAAACTTACCCGCTCACGAAGCCGAACGACTTGCCCCCCATTTGCGCTATTTTTGGGCGGATATCGCGCGGGGTGATGCAGTGGTGGACTTCCCCGACTTTCCCCCGGCAGTGCGTCGTTTTTTCCAAAAATTTAGTGCGAACAACGCTCATGTTCCCGGCGTCGAATCTCATCGGTCTTTAGGGGCGATCGACAATCATGCAACTCTACTGCTCGATCGCCAACCCCGCCGTTTGCACTTAAGAGATTTGAGATTTTAGATTTTTTAGATTTTAGATTGGGGAATCGGGAGTCAGGGAGAGGGAACTTCTGCCTCGTACCTACTCCCCACTCCCTGATTCCCTTGGAAATTCCAGACTATCGCGCCGTGGCGATCGCCTCACTCAAATCGTCGAGCATCGGATTCATCGCTTCGAGTAACAACGTCATCGACTCGATATCTTGCAACATTTGACCGACGGCGGCGGCGCGATCGGGATCGGTCTTCCCGGGAATCGCATTCACCTGTTCGACCAAGGCACTTAAAGACTGTTGCAAACTCTCGACCGAAGCCATCGTTGGATTCAAGCGGCTGGTATTGATGCCCGTTTCGCGAGTAAACAAGCCTTCAAAATTGCCCGACATCATGTCCAGGTCGGAACGGACCGCAGCAACGGCATTTTCAAAAGCTTCTAACTGTACCGGACTCCAATTCGCTTCCGATCCGGTCAGCATGTCCGCTTGAGCTTCCAAGGACGTGGCGATCGCCCCCGGTTCCAAGTTCACCGTTTCATCCGGCGTCACCACCGCAATTTCAAACGGTCCGGGATCCGTCGTCGCCGTTTCAGCTTCCGGCAAGCTTTCAATCTTTTCGATCGCCGCCATGCTGAAATCCGCTTTTTCCGTATTAAACGCCACTTGTAACGGGAAGGCCATCGGATCTGCCGGATCCGCAAGCGGATCGATGCCCGTAATCGTAAACTCTTTTACCCCACCGCCGGGAAAATCGCTAAAGTCTACACTTTCTCCCGGGCCGAATTCGCCCAAGACGCGACCGCCGGAAGACACGGTAAATTTACCGTCAAACCCGGTGGGGAAGTCCATAATCTCGGTAAACAAAGAATCCGATTCCATTTCGTAGTGGAACCCTTCGGAAGTCGGCGGATCGACCCAGACGCCACTGACGACGCCGACAAATCGGAAGCTCCCCGGTCGGCTGGAAGCAGGCATCACGGGGAAATCTTGGGTCGAACCCATCGCCACCCCCGCTAAAGCAATAATCACCCGCCGTCCGTTGAAGGACATGATAACCCGGGCGCTGTTGCCCATACTCACCACCTGCAAGCGCGAGAAGCTAAGTTGACTCAAGAAACTGTCGAGCAACAGATTGGTAAAAGCGGGATTGTTGGTCGAAATATTGTTGCGATTCGACGGTACCATCAGCACCATCGGCGAGAACAACGGTTGGACGTCGATTGGAACGGTGGTGGTTTGAGCGGTCGGTAACGACACTCCCGTAATGTCGGATTGATTGGTCGCCACTGGCTCCCTTGTTTCGGGAGTCTCCACCGTTTCGGGAGTTTCGGCAACCTCCACCGGGGTTTCTACAGGTTCGGTTTCGACGGTCTCGACGGCGGGGGGTTGTTCCGGCGTGATGGTTTCAGTGACGGTGGTAGTCGTCGTCGTGGTCGTCGTCGTGCTGCTTTCTAGCACTTGCAATCCGGCATTTAAGGGGTCGATAAACCCGGCAGTGGTCAGGCGGATGACGAGTCGGCGCACGATGATAATACCGCCGCCTCCGGTGATGTCGGATTGGTTGGTTCCCGGGCCGACAATCGGTCCGGTGACGTCGGACTGGTTGGTGATAAAGCGTCCGCTTTCGATAATCCGAATTAAACCGGGGGGCAGTTCGTCCCGTTGCAAACCGGGGGGCAGTTCGTCCCGTTGCAGACCGGGGGGCAGTCCGGGAATCGGTCCGGTGGAGTCGGATTGGTTTTGGGCTACGCTTGGGTTCGCTACGGCGAGACTGACACCCAAGGACAGACCGAGGGGAATCCCGACACACAAGCCTTTTTTAAGTAGTTCGTAAACTAATTTCACTTTAGAGATCCTCACGCTAGGGTTTAAAACAGCGATAATCCGTAACCGACGCCGATGGTAAAGCGGGTTCCATCCCCCGCCGTTCCGGTGACGTCGCTCAAGGTCGGGGTAATCACGACGGGGAAGTCGCGAAAGGGGGCGATCGAGGCGCCGAGGTTCAAATCTTGTCCGGTCCATTCGACGAAGGTACTCGCCGCCGGGAGAATTTGAAGGGCGACGCTGCCAAAGACGCCGATACTGCCTTCGTCGTCTTGAACTTGGTCTTCGGTGCGAAATCTGCCGTTACCGAAGCCGAGGGAGACGGATAGGCGACTGAAGGGGTCTTGGCTGCTTTCTTTGAGCCGAAAACGTTTGCTTCCGACGGCGTAGGTGCTGGTGTCGGCGTCGGAAAATCCCCAGATCAGGGCGTTTTCGATGCCGACGGCGACGGCAAAATCTTGGGGGAGGGCTTTGTGGAGTTTGAAGTTAAACGAGCCGCGATCGCCCCAATCGGACAGGTCGAGTAAGGTGACGCCGACATCGAAACCGACGGCAGTTTGGGGGTTGCCGAGACTGAAAACGAGTCCGGCGGTGCCGTCGTTTTTATCGGTGTAGCGGGTTCGTTCTTGATAGCTAAAACCGACGCCGACACTTCCCAAGCTGCCTCCGTAAGCGGTGGGGGTGTTGGAGCTGGTGCCGGGGGCGCCGAGATAGATTTGTTGTAAAGGGTTACTTTGTAAAACTTGCAGCCGTTGTTGCAGTTGGCTGGTTCTTTGTTCGATTTGTTGGGCGGTGGGCGGATTTTCGGGAGTTGCTTCTTGAGTCTGGGCTTCTAAATTCTCCGGATTGGCGCGATCGCCGCCCGAAAACTCTGGTGAGAGACCGAAAGCGGTCTGTTCGGCTACGATCGCTCCTTCAAGCTGGCACGCCTGACAGGTTTCGGCGATGTTGTCATTCTCGACGGGGCTGAGTTCTCCGGCGAACACCGATGAAGTGAACCCGAACGGCCCCAATGACAGGACGAGGGAGGCAATGGCGATCGGCGAGAGGTGTTGCTTCATAACAGTATGGCTCGGGAGATGATGGGGTCTACAAGGCTTGTTCTCGTTGAAGACAGGACAAGAGAAGAGGAAGGTCTATCCGCTTTTGTGTCGTCTTTTGAACCCGATCGCCCGGTTGCTGGGGCAACGGCAAGGTCAAAAACAACCCTCAATCGCGATCGCGTCGCCGAAATGTCAGGAAGCGAATTTGAAAAAGAAAGCCGAGATTGCGGGCGTTGGGTTCGGTTGCTCGAAAATTTATGGCAATTTTGCCAACAAGATTCACGCTTAAATCATACCCAGATTGCTAGGAGCTGTAACCCTCGCGATCGCCGATTTAATAAATCTTTAGTCAATGTTTGATTACGAAACAATTTTAATTTTTGAATCTCTTTGTAGACAAAAAATATCCCCGAGTGAAACCGTTGTCATCTTCCAGCGCAGGACTATTCGCATCGAGTAAGGGATTACCGAAAAGAGTGCTGAGGCGATCGCAGTCGGGGGAGTGCAACTTATCCGATCCAGAAATAAGTTGGAGCCGCATTGGAGATCGAAAAACAATAAAAAATCTGCAAGTTCTTCGCAGATTTGAATTCAATCGATTGGTACCCAAGCCAATCCAAAAAACTCCGAAAAATGAAACACTTTTCGGATATAACTCCCTTTTGGGATAGCGGCGATCGCCCGAACTTGTTGAATAGCCAGGTGTGATTTGCCCTCTAGGGTTGACGGCATATACCAAAAACGGACGTATAGCCGTGCAGGAAGGTTCCATCCCCCACCGGGCCAATTTCCCCGTTGCAAAAAAAGCCGCCGAGGGGAATGTCGAAATAACGGGCGAATAACCGCGAATCGAAGTGGGCCTCGCCGTAAAGGCGGGCGCCACGACCGAGACAGGAGAACAGTAAGGCGCCGACATGACGGGGGGAAGAGGATGAAGCGCCGATCTCGCGTTTGTAGCGCTCTAAGAGCATTTCCAGGTCTTCCGCCGAAGTATTGGCATCTCGGAGGTGGAATTGGATCCGTTGTCCGGGACGGATGCGATCGCCGATCGCGATCGCGCCGACACGCGGATCGACCCCGAGCAAATTACGGATTAAAAAGTCGCCCCGTTCGAGTTCGAGCTTGAATTCGTCCCGGGCAACCCCTACAAATAGGGAATGTTGCGCTAATTCGCGATCGCTCGAATCGAGGCTTTGAATCAGTTCGCGCAAGGCGTCGAGAGGGGTGACCGGGGCTGAACGATCCTGCACGTCTTCGAGTTGCAAGATGATATTGCGATCGCATTCTTTCACCCGATACGGCTGACCGATGGCCCGACATCCTTGGGCGACGATCGATTCTAAAACGAGGTTGCCACTCAAGGCGACGCCGACGCTTCCCTCGCGATACATCTGGCGGTTGCAAAATAAGGCGGTGGTATTGCCTCCGGCGCCACTGCTGGCGAGTCCGCCAACTTTAGTGGCGCCGGGATAAGCAAAGTCGAGTCCGGCGAGTAGGTCGTTAATCTTGGCAGAAAACGGATCGGCTAAAATCACGAATTGGGGGCGATTGGCAGCAGAAACGCCGATGCACTCCATCCAGCGATCGGGAGGACTGTCTAAATCGGGTAATGCTTCCCCGTCGAGGTGAAAGCCGTGGACTTGAACCTCCGGTAAGTGCGCCAGGGTCAAACTTAAGGCAGGTTCTTCTTCGAGTTCTTCGGCTTCGTGGGCGGCATTCATGCCGATAATACCGCCTCCCGAGCAACCGATTAAGGTGCCGATTTCGAGTTTTTCGTGCAGTAAGGGCATCAAGCGAGAATATTCGCTCGCAAAGGCTGAGGAGATGAATAACAGCCCTAAATCGGCGGATTCTGACAACTGTTCTCGCGCTTGTTCCACAACTTCGTCAATCGCCGCTTCTAGAGACGCACGTCTGGATAATGTATTGACCCACTTCATTGGCGCTGTCACAGGTTCCACCTTTTGAGATTTTAGATTTTACAGGGGGAGGGTTGGGACTCGGGATCGTGCGCGGTTGGCCCATCGGCGTCAACTCAAATCCTGCCCCAGCTCGTCACTGCGACAGTTCCCTCTCGGCTTTCCCTCGGGGTGCAGATGGCGGCGATCGCCCCTCGTTCGTTTCGTTCAATGGGTGTCGTCGATTGTCGTGTTAACATAAGTTAACAGATAGGGCATTGAAGTGCGCTGTCGCGGCGATCGCCGATCGGCTCGCGTCTGAAATCTTAAAAAATAAAAATAGATACACTCTTAATGCCCTAGTTTCTTGTATCACTGTCAGTGGTTGGGAATCAAGCGTTTAAAGCGCTTGGGAGCAATTCGCTTTCACAGCGTGCTGTTGGTGCCACTGTAGCCGAGTTGTCCCCCCAATGCCTTCAGTTCGGGCAATTGCCCACAACGTTCTCGGCGATCGACTCCATCTAAAAACATTCTCTATACTGGCAAAAGTAGCTGGAATTCAGAAAAGATCATCATGAGCAACACCCAACAAAAAATCGACGAACAAATCGAACAAGAACGCGAGCAAGCCCGTCAAGTTTGCGATACCAGTGGCTCGACCTCTGGTGAATGTGCCGCCGCTTGGGATGCCGTCGAAGAACTCCAAGCCGAAGCCTCTCACCAACGGCAAAAGCCCCAGAAAACCTCTTTTGAAAAATACTGCGATGACAATCCCGACGCGGCGGAGTGTCGGCTTTACGACGACTAAAACGATGGCGCCTTGAGGGGGATTTCCCCGGCGATCGCCGCCATGGAGCAACTGGATCTCGAACTGCGAGGATTCCAGTTGCTTTCGTTTTTGTGTTATCTTGCGCGTCGGGAGGAATACCTCGGCCAAAGCTCAACCCACCACTCGCGCGCGGCTTCGTCCCATCGAACCCTCGCGAGGATAACTCGCTCCCCACGGCTGCCGAGATTGTTTGCTACATCGGACTATGAATTTATCGTTGTTTGAAAGTCTCGTCTGGACGGATTACCGACTCGCCGTTCTGTTTACTGTCTTCATTCCTTTAATTTTGCTGATTTGGGCGTTCGTCCAGAAAGCCGACGCGATCGTACATTTGCTGACCATTTACTGGCGCGTGTCGAGCTTGTTGGCGATTACAGTCTATTTGATGATCGCCGCTTTACCGATTAGTTTTGTGGCGGCATTCTTCGCCCGTCTTTTAATTCCGATCGCCCTGTGGTTTTGGGTGGATCTCAACGAGGAAATTGACGATCGCGCGGAGTCGCCGTTAAAACTTTCATTTACCTCCTGGCGCTGGCTGATTACGATTTATAACGGGATCGGGACTTTAGTGCAAATTCCCTTTCTGCGTTGCGCCTTGATGAGCAAACAAGATGTTTTACAAGATTCCTACTGTCGGGTTTGGTTGGCACCGCCGTGGGGATATAAGGAGTATTTCCACGCCAATTCGACGCCGGGATTTCTCGGATTTCTCGGAATTGTGGCTTTGCTGTTTTATGTCGGCTGTTTGAGTTACTTTATCTTGGTGCGCCTCAACCGCCAAGGACGTTCGGCGACGGGTCACTAAATGGCTTGGATCTTTGAGAATGGAGATGGCCAGGAGAATTAAATTGATGAGTTCTTCATCTTCTATCGGTACTCGCTTGGAGCAATACACCCTCAAACGACCCCAGGAAGTTTTGATCGTCGAGGCAGAAATTGACGGGGAAGGCGATCGCGTGGCCATTTTTAAAGGATTTTCCAGTTCGCTGATGCGCGCCACGGCGTTCGATCCGGATATCCCCGTCTTACCGGACGGGGCGATCGTCCAACGGATCGATCGCCTCCGAGGGCCGTTCGATCCCGACAATCCGCAATATATCGAACAAAATTTGACCTGGGAACAGATGGCGAAGTTATTGGAGGAATTGGGGGTTTGAGGATTTTAGATTCTAGATTCTAGAGTCCCCATCATTCCGTGCGCTTCTATCACATTTTAAAATTTTTGTCAACACCCACAACCAAAAAGTACGAGAAATCTGGCGATCTCTCGTACTTTTTGTAATGAATGTGGATGAAGAAAGCCCAGTAAAGACTTAAACCATGCCGCCTGCGGCCTGGAAACGGGCGCGGGCGCGCTTTAAGCCTTGCTTAGCTTGGATTTGCTCTTGACGGTTAGCCGTAGCGGCCTTTTCCAAGCGCTGTTGGGCTTCCGTGTAAGCTTGGCGGGCTTGTTCGAGTTCGATCGCCTCACCCGTTTCGGCACTGTTGACCAGGATAGTCAGCTCGTTTTCCTCAACTTCGGCGAAGCCACCCATCAGGGCGATCGAAACCCAATCTTTCTGCTCCCGAACGCGCATCACGCCGATATCGAGAGCCGTCAGCAGGGGAGCGTGACCGCTCAAGATGCCGAGTTGACCCGTGGTACTCGGCAGGATCACTTCCTCAGCTTTCGCATCCCAGACCGTTTTGTCTGGAGAAATCACGCGAACGGTTAATGACATATCTCAGTTTTCCGCTATAGTCGATTTTCGCTCGGGGAAAGAAGAAACGGCGATCGCGCGCCGAATTTCGACGGGGAGAGCCAGGGGGATCCACCCGCCTGACTCTTCCGAGGGCGATCGCGCGTCCAGCACTCTACCCTTGCGACTTCATTTTCTCCGCTTTGGCGATCGCTTCATTAATATCGCCCACCAGATAGAACGCCTGTTCCGGCAGATCGTCAAGTTCGCCAGAGAGAATCATATTGAATCCCTTAATGGTATCTTCCAACTTGACGTACTTACCGGGAGCACCAGTAAACACTTCCGCCACGAAGAACGGCTGAGACAAGAAGCGCTCGATCTTACGGGCGCGCGCCACCGTCAAGCGGTCGTCTTCGGACAATTCATCCAACCCGAGAATCGCGATAATATCTTGCAATTCCTTATAGCGCTGCAAGGTCGCCTGCACCGCACGAGCCGTGGTGTAGTGTTCTTCGCCAACCACACTCGGTTGCAGCATGGTAGACGTAGAATCCAACGGATCCACCGCCGGATAAATCCCTTTCGACGCCAACGCCCGAGACAACACCGTCGTCGCATCCAAGTGAGCGAAAGTCGTCGCCGGAGCGGGGTCAGTCAAGTCGTCAGCCGGGACGTAAACCGCTTGAATCGAAGTAATCGAGCCTTCCGTAGTCGAGGTAATGCGCTCTTGCAGTTCGCCCATTTCCGTCCCCAAGGTCGGCTGGTAACCCACCGCCGAAGGCATCCGACCGAGGAGGGCGGACACTTCCGAACCCGCTTGCACGAAACGGAAAATATTGTCGATAAACAGCAGCACGTCCTGCTTATTGACATCGCGGAAATATTCGGCCATCGTCAGAGCCGAAAGACCCACACGCATCCGAGCGCCGGGGGGCTCGTTCATTTGACCGTACACCAAAGCCACTTTCGATTCGCTGAGATTCTCAGCGTTAATCACTTTGGATTCAATAAATTCGTTGTAAAGGTCGTTCCCTTCGCGGGTACGCTCGCCCACACCGCCGAACACGGACACACCCCCGTGAGCTTTGGCGATGTTATTGATCAACTCTTGGATGATCACGGTTTTGCCCACTCCAGCACCGCCGAACAGTCCGACTTTACCGCCTCGTCGATAGGGAGCGAGCAAGTCGATGACCTTGATCCCAGTTTCTTGGATCGAAGGCTTGGTTTCTAATTGGGTTAAGGTGGGGGCAGAGCGGTGGATGGGTAAAGTGTCGTCCGTGCTGACCGGCCCTTGGTTGTCCACGGGTTCGCCGATGACGTTGAAGATGCGACCGAGGGTTGCCGTGCCGACGGGAACGCTGATCGGTCTACCCGTGTCGATCACTTCGGTGCCGCGCACCAGACCGTCGGTTCCGCTCATCGCAACTGCGCGAACCTGGTTGTCGCCGAGGAGCTGTTGCACTTCACAGGTAACGGAAATTTCGTTGCCCGAAGCATCTTTGCTTTTAATATTTAAAGCGTTGTAGATTTTGGGCATTTGCCCGGCGGGAAATTTCACGTCTACAACCGGGCCGATGATTTGAGTCAGGTAGCCTACGTTAGTTTTTTCTGCGGTGGTGACCATGCTTGCGTCTTTCTTGATTATTCAGCTATATGCAATCCGAGCGGATATCTGACCAGAACATAAAAATTGCCATCTTTAAGGTTATCACCGATAGGGATCGCCGTGAACTTCTCAAATTCTTTAAAGGGGTTAATCCGGAATCGGGCGGTTGCAATCGGCTGATTCCGGCGGGGAAAGAAGCGGCTATTTCAAGTAAATCAATAGATTCAAGCCGGGAATGGTGCGAGAAAGGGTCCATAACAACAAGGTGATGTAAAGGAGACCCAAACTCCACTGATACCAAACCAAGCCGGAGATTAAGCCGGGGAGGTGTTCGTCGCGCACGCGGATGTCGTTAAAGCCGAATTTGAGCAGGTTGTTGAGGCTGAAATCGTAGTAATTGAGCCAGTTCCAGCGACGGTCCCAGAGAATGGGCAGGTGACGATCGCGGAAAAAGCCAAATCGGGGCATCACGGGTAAGCGTCCGATGGTCAGGCGCAGTTGTCGCATTCCGCCGTCTTCGACGAAATAACTGCGATCCATCGGGTCGTGGGCTCGTTGTCGGTAAAGGGTGACGGTGAGGACGGCGGGAACGGGAATCGTCAGAGTGGCGAGACAGATTAAGGTCAGCCAGGGATGGTGTCCGGTGCGGAAGATGGCGAGAATCCCCATTCCGGCGAGGACGGCGAAACTACCTGCCATCCAAGCGGTTTCGAGGCGAGTGGGGATGACGGGTTTGGGGACGTGGGGGCGGTAGCGATCGACGAACCAAAAGAGTAGGCTAAAGTAGGCGATCGCCACGAGTCCGACGCCAAAGGCGAGTCCGAAACTGGTTCCGTAGCGACTCAACAGCAGCAAGACGCTCAAGCCGCACCAGGTGAGAGCCGTTCGCAGCCACGCCCCGAGGGAAAGGGCTTCGGCGGCGATCGCGCGATCGCGCACTTTGATGTAAGTGGCTAGATCGATCGCTTTGAGGGTTAGTAATTCGCTTAAATTGCCGAAAATCCGCTCTTGTCGTTCTCGGTCGATCTCTTCGGCTTGCGATCGCGAAAATCCTATTTCAATGAGTTGGCGGATCGAGGCAGTATTGACATTGACCCCGAGCAGTTTTTGCCGCAAGTTGCGATCGCGCAACGATTGACTCATGTAGTCGATTTGATTGGCGTCGGCAATTTGTTCTTGTTGACGAAAGTTATGGATCAATTGCCGCAATAAAGTTTCGTTGCCTTGCAAGTTGGGAATTGCTAACACTCGGCCAATTTGTCCCGGATCTCCGGTGATTTTTGCTTCTTCGGAATCGAAAGAGAATCCGGCTAAATTAATATAAGCGCCTCGGGCGAAAACGCTATCGCTAAAGGCGAGGCGATCCATAATTCTCGCCCCGCGCAAGTTGACCGATTGGCTAAATCGCGCTTCGCGGAAACTGGCGAGTTTGTTAAAGAAAATATCGGTTAAAAATAAAGATTTTTCAAATTTTCCTCGGTTAAATAAGGCGCGATCGTCCCATTGGGATTGGCTAAAATCCGCATTGCCTCGCCAGTGCGATCGTCCGAAGTCTCCCAGTTGAAAAAAGTGGGCGCGATCGAAGTTGGCGGACTCTTCAAAGTGAACCCCTTGAAAGTTAACGACGCCTTTAAATTGAACGGAATCGAATTTCGCTTTTTCAAAAAAGATACTCCCGCGAAAGCGAGCTTGTTGTTTGAAGACGGTTCCGCCAAAAATTGCCGCTTCGCTGAAACGAGTTTGCGACCAGTCCGCCTCTTCGTCGAATTGCGCCCCCGTGGCTTCGAGGCGATCGAGAAAGAAGGTATTGTTAAATTGAGTCGCCCCTTCAAAATGGGTTCCGACGAGTTTGAGCGGTTGGCGAAAAACGGCAATTTGAGCTTGTTCGAGGGGGGTGCTGACGAGGGAGCGCGAGAGTTGGCTGAGTTGGGACAAACGGCGACGATCGCGCGCTAATTGTTCCCGTTCGCGATCGTCGAACAATCCGGCGAGGGCATTGCCATATAAAGGGGTTCTCAAGCCCAATTCCCGGGCGATCAATGGGCCGCGAATCAAGGAATCGGATAAGTCTAAACCGAGGGGCATTCCGGTTGGATTGAGGGCGGTTTGTAAGCTTTCGTAAAAGCGATCGCGAAATTCGCCGTTTTCCGGTCTCAAGTCGATCGTTAAGTGAGTGAGATCTATTGTGCAAGATCCGTCTCTGGTAACGGGGGAGGCGATCGCCGCTTGCAAGCGCTCTACGGTCAGGAGGGTGCGATCGCCCGTACTGCCTCCATTGCCGAGGGTTGACGCCTCAACCCGGGCGACAAACAGGCAGCAAAACAGGGCGATCGCCAGACAGGCGATCGAGATTATTTTTATACTTCTACGCCCAAACACGATCCTTTGTTCCGTTCCCCGACGCGAGCCGACCGTGGCGAATCGCCGCATTTAGCCCATCGTCAGGGCAATTTTGCCCGTCATCGAACCCGTTTCTAAAAGGCGATGGGCGGCGGCAGCTTCTTCTAGGGGGAAAGTGTGCGAAAGCTGGATTTGCAAGCGGTTTTCGTCAAATAAACGGGCGCATTGGCTCAAAATCTTCGCCTGATCCCGTTGGGCGTCGAGCAGTCCTTCCATCATCGGCGTCAACATCAGTTCGAGGCTGATGCGTAAATTCCGCAATCTCGCGGTTTTCAAGCTGCCGAATTCCGGTTTCGGTTCGAGAATCGTGACTAAATCCCCGTAAACTTTAACGGCGGGGGCGGTTTTAAAAAAGGTGTCGTCGCCGACGGTATCGAAAGCGACGTCTACCCCTTCGCCACCGGTCCATTCCATCACCGCCTCGACAAAATCGCGTTCTTTATACAAAATTGGCACGGTGGCGCCGAGTTGGCGGACGAATTCGGCTTTTTCCGGAGAACCGACCGTGGTCGCGACTTCGGCCCCTTGCAGGCGCGCTAATTGGATGGCGACGTGGCCGACGCCCCCGGCCCCGGCGTGGATTAAAACGCGCTGTCCCGCTTGCAGTTGGGCGCGATCGTACAACGACTCCCAGGCCGTAATCAAGACCAAGGGGGCGGCGGCGGCTTCGGCGAAGGACAGGGAGGCGGGTTTTTTGGCGAGGGACCATTCCTCCACCACCGCATATTCGGCATAATTGCCCCGAGGACCGCCCAAACCACCTTTGCAGAAATAAACCTCGTCGCCGGGTTTGAACTGCTGCACGCCACTGCCGACGGCTTCGACGACTCCGGCGCCGTCGCAACCGAGGATGGCGGGGCTGCGGTCCGGGTAGAAGTTGCCCCGGGAACGGAGTTTGGTATCGATGGGGTTGACTCCAGCCGCGTGCAAGCGCACGAGGACGTCGGCGTTGTTCTCGACTTTGGGCATGGGGACGTCTCGGACTTCGAGGACGTCTGGGGTTCCGGCAGCGCTCATGACGACTGCTTTCATGTTGTAGCCTCTAATTCAACCGCTTTTTAACAGCTCATGCTACAGGAAAGGCGATCGCGATCGCGCCGACTTGCAGTGAAAAGGTACATTCTGCTCAAACAGCTCAACCGCCCCACAAGAGTTCGTTGCGGCTGGCATCGCCTATATTCAGGGATTTGAGGCGATCGCGGCGGGCGCGGTTGAGGGCGGAGGGAGGCAGTAAGGAAGTTTGCCAATCTTGCAGTAATTGATTGAGCAAGCGGTCTTGTTCTTCGCGGAAGGTCAGCACGTAGTCGCCGCCGCCATTGATGACGGCGAACCAGACTTGTCCTTTATCTTTCGTCGGCAAGACTCCGGCGAGGGCGCTGACGTCCCACAAGGTGCCTGTTTTGACGATCGCCCCCTGGGGAATGTTGCGGTAGTCCATCGTGCCGCCATCGCGTCCGGCGACGGGGAATACGTCGCTCAAATTGAGGGAGTGGGGTTGGATATAGCGATCGATCGCCATAAATAGGGCGACGGCAGCCCGGGGGGAAATTTGGTTCTCCTGTCCCAAGCCGGAACCGTTAATCAGTTGGATTTCGGCGAGGGGAACTCCGGCGGCGCGGGCGGCCAAAGTTCTCACTTTTTGGGCGCCGCCGAGGGCATCGGCGAGCATTTGTGCCATCTGGTTGTTACTGTAGATGTTCATTTGTTTCAACAGTGCGACCAGGGGCAGGGATTGGTGACGGATCGCCAATTTGGCGGTTTTAACCGGATCGCTTTGGAGGCGGACGGTTCCGGAGATCGCCACTTGGGGTTTGGGAGTTCCCGGGGCCATCTTCCAGTAATATTCCTCGATTTCGCGAGACCACTGGCTCGAATCGAGAGCCTGTTTCAACTGTCGGCCACTGCTGGCGCGATCGCCATCGAAATTCATCACGAAAGAGCCGGAAATGATTAAATTGCCCGTAACCCGACGAATGCCGAGTTGATTGAGGGCATTACCGAGGGCGATCGCCTCTTCCCACACGAAAAAGGGGTCGTTGCTGCCTTCGACGATCAAATCCCCTTGTAAAACGCCATTGGCGATCGATCCGGCAGTCTTGATGCGGGTTTCAAATTGATGGTCTATTCCCCACACAAGTAAGGAGGCTAAAGAGGTCGCCACTTTGGTAATCGAGGCGGCGGGACGGGGAATGGTGCCTTGATTGTCGGCGAGCAGTTGATAGTCGGACTGAATCCAAATGCCTTGGGCATTGGCAGACATCCCTCCGGCTGTCAATCCTTGTAAGTATTGTTGCAAGCGTCGTTCGGCGATCGCGTCCCCCTCCTTCCCGAAGACCAATCCGGGAATTGGCGGACCGACCAACAATTCGATCGCCTCCTGCGCAGAGGGTTCCACCCCCGCCATCTCCAACCACACCGAAACCAAACCCGTCGTCAATAACTCCAACATCGTTTAACTTCTGTCGTTTCTACTCGGCCACATCACCCTGTCTACGTCGAGATCCCGACGCCACCCGTAGAAGGCGCGGGGAATGGCTCAATTATGCCGCTTGGGGGTTGTCTTTGCCGATTTTAGACGGGAAACGAACGGGCGATCGCCGTTTTTCGATCTCGACGGCGATCGGATTTGTCGGGGGATTGATGTTTGCGTCGAACCCTTCTGGTAGAATCTTTAAGGTTTCTATGACTTTGATCGATGGGATCGACTCGCGCACGGATCGCAATAGATGCTATGGGTGGGGATAATGCCCCTGCCGAAATTGTTGCTGGAGCGCTCAAAGCTCGCCAAGAGTTAGGGGTGGAGGTTCTACTCGTCGGCCATGCCGACCAGATAAAAGCCTCCCTCGCGCAACGAAAAGATGTGGATATTTCCCACTTGGACGGTGTGGAAATTGTCTCGGCTGAAGAAGTCATCGAGATGCACGAGGAGCCACTGACCGCCCTCAAACGCAAGCGTAAAGCTTCGATTCGGGTGGCAATGGATCTGGTGAAGGAAAATCGCGCCGAGGCGGTGGTGTCGGCGGGTCATTCCGGTGCGGCGATGGCGGCGGCTTTGCTGCGGTTGGGACGTTTACCCGGAATCGATCGCCCGGCGATCGGCGCCGTGTTTCCGACGATTAACCCGAATAAACGAGTGTTAATCCTCGACGTGGGCGCCAATGTCGATTGTCGTCCCAAGTTTCTCGAACAATTCGCCGTCATGGGAGCGATTTATAGCGAATACGTCCTCGGGGTCGCTCAGCCAAAAATCGGTTTGCTCAATATTGGGGAAGAACCCTCGAAAGGCAACGATTTGGCGGTTCGCACCCATCAAATGCTCGCCGAAAATTCGTTTATTTCGTTTATCGGCAATGCGGAAGGGCGCGATGTCCTTTCGGGGAATTTTGACGTGATCGTTTGCGATGGCTTTGTCGGCAATGTCTTGTTGAAGTTTGCCGAAGCGGTCGGCGAGATCGTCTTGCAAACGCTCAAAGAGGAGTTACTCGGACAGGGATGGCTCGGCAAACTCGGTACCAAGTTGGTCGAACCGAGTTTGCGACGCTTCAAGCAACGGGTGGATCACGTCGAACACGGCGGCGGTTTGTTACTGGGTGTGGCTGGGGTTTGTATCATCAGTCACGGCAGTTCCCAAGCGCAGAGTATTTTTAATGCGATTCGCTTGGCGAAAGAGGCGATCGATTGCGAAGTTTTAGAGAGAATTAAATCGCAATATCCCGAAAGCACTCAGCAATCGCCCGTTTCTCAACCCTCGGCGGAAAGCTGAAGGCGCACGAGGGGCGATCGCGGCCAACTTTGAGGAGTATCGTGGCGGAATCGGAACCCGAGCAAGCGACGGAGACAGCTAATGAAAGAATTAGGGGCAGGCATTGCTATTACTGGGAGCGGTTCGGCAACCCCCAGTGCTTCCCTCGATAATGATACGTTAAGCCAACTGGTGGAGACTTCCGACGAGTGGATCGCCACCCGCACGGGCATTCGCCAACGGCGCCTGGCCAAGGCGGGAGAATCCCTTACAGAGTTGGCTACTCGCGCCGCACGAGGGGCGATCGCCATGTCCGGGATCGAGGTCGAGGATCTCGATTTGATCGTGCTGGCGACTTCGACGGCGGATGACTTGTTCGGCAGTGCCAGCGCCATCCAAGCGCAACTCGGGGCGCGGCGGGCCGTGGCGTTCGACTTGACGGCGGCCTGTTCTGGCTTTGTCTTCGGTTTGGCGACGGTGGCACAGTTCGTGCGCACCGGGGTCTATCGCAACGTGTTGTTAATCGGCGCCGATATCCTCTCCCGTTGGGTGGATTGGAACGATCGCCGCACCTGCGTCCTGTTCGGCGACGGCGCCGGGGCGGTGGTCGTGCAGGCTTCGACCACGGGCGATCGCCTCTTGAGTTTCGAGCTGTGCAGCGACGGCAGTCTCAACAACTGTCTCCAACTGCCCTACCGCACTCAGCCCCAATCCCTCGTCGGCGCGATCGAAGTCGGCCAAGGGGATTACGGCACGATCGCCATGAACGGCAAAGAAGTGTATCGCTTCGCCGTCAAACGAGTCCCGGAAGTCATCGAAAAAGCCCTCTACCGCGCCAACCTCAACATCGACCAAATCGACTGGCTCGTACTCCACCAAGCCAACCAACGCATCCTCGATGCCGTCGCCGATCGCCTCCACTGCCCTCGGGAAAAAGTATTGACAAATTTATCGAAGTATGGTAACACATCCGCCGCTTCCATCCCCTTAGTGTTAGATGAAGCCGTCCGCCACAACCAAATCAAACCGGGCGATCGGATCGCCGCCTCCGGCTTTGGTGCCGGAGTGACTTGGGGCGCGGCCATCTTTGAATGGGGATAACGGCAAACGGGGATAAACTCCCCTCAATTCTTGTTGACAATCGTTTGTGCGAGAATTCCAGAAGAACTAATGACTAAAACCGCATGGATTTTTCCAGGCCAGGGATCCCAGGCCGTCGGCATGGGCGCCGACCTCAGCGAGCATCCCCTCGCCGCCGCTCGCTTTGACACCGCCACCCAGGTTTTGGGGTGGTCCGTCCCCGAGATTTGCCACGGAGACGAAGCCCAACTCGGACGAACCCTCTACACCCAACCCTGTCTTTACGTCGTCGAGAGCATTTTGGCCGAGATCATGCGCGATCGCGGCCACGACGCCCCGGCCCTAGTCGCCGGACATAGCTTGGGCGAATACGTCGCCCTCTACGTTGCCGGAGTCTTCGACTTTAAAACCGGGTTGGAACTGGTCAAACGCCGCGCCGAACTGATGGACGGCGCCGCAGGCGGACAAATGGCCGCCCTGATCGGCTTCGATCGCGACGGACTCGCCGCCGCAATCGAACAAAATCCCGACGTCGTCCTCGCCAACGACAACAGTCGCGCCCAGGTCGTCATTTCCGGCACCCCCGACGCCGTAGAGGCGATCCTGGCCAACGTCAAGGCCAAACGGGCGGTCAAACTCAATGTTTCCGGCGCCTTCCACTCGCCGATGATGGCCGAGGCGGCAGCAGAGTTCCAACAAGTCCTCGATCGAGTTCCCTTTAGGGACGCCGCCATTCCGGTGCTGTCCAATACGGACCCGACCCCCGCCACCGACGCCGCACAGTTGAAAGAACGCCTCGCCCGCCAAATGACCGGATCGGTACGCTGGCGCGAGATCGGCGAGCAACTGCCCGAATGCGGCATCGAAGCGGCGATCGAAGTCGGTCCGGGGAAAGTCCTCAGTGGCTTGCTCAAGCGCAGTGGCTTGAGCTTGCAACAGGTCGGCAGTCTCGCCGATCTCGGTTCGGCGTAGTGGTTTCGAGCCGATGAGTCATAACCGAGAGCCTGTCAAGAGTTTAGTGCTCTACCACCTGTTTAAATGGTCGGTGGTCAGTCCGATGCTGCACGCCTATTTTCGGGGTCGCATTTACGGCGCCGATCGCGTGCCGCAAGAAGGCCCGTTGATCGTGGTCAGCAATCACGCCAGCGACTTCGACCCGCCGATCCTGTCGAACTGTATGCGCCGTCCGGTGGCGTTTATGGCGAAGGAAGAGTTATTTCGCGTTCCGGTGTTGAAAGATGCGATTCGCCTGTACGGGGCCTATCCGGTCAAACGCGGTAAGGGCGATCGCGCGGCCATGCGGGCGGCGCTCTCTTATTTAGAACAAGGATGGGCGACGGGATTGTTCTTGCAAGGGACGCGCACCCCGGACGCCCGGATTACGGCGCCCAAGTTGGGGGCGGCGTTAATCGCAGCGAAAGCGCAAGCCCCGGTGCTTCCGGTCAGTTTGTGGGGAACGCAGGCGATCGTTAAAAAAGGGTCCGCGTTACCGAAACCCGTCCCGGTCACCGTTCGGATCGGCGAAGTGCTCGATCCGCCGAAATCGACGAGTCGTGAAGATTTAGAGACGTTCACGGCGACTTGTGCGGGGATAATTAACGATCTGCACGATTTAGGTCGCTGAGGGGTTCCCGCTTCCCAACTCCCTATCGGCGATCGCCCCCGCCCGACTTTAACTGCCCGAGACTGGCTCCGGTGCGCCCGGTGGTCACCCACAAAATGGCGCGCAACCCGTCGCGGATCGATTTTTCGACGGGTTCGGCTTCGCGACCGGAGGGGACCGCGATCGCCTTGTAAGTGATGCCACGACTGCCGAGGACGATTTCGCCGATGACTTTGGCGCGGAGCATGTGGTCGTCGGAGGTGATCAGGTACACGCTGTCGATCCCTTGGGCTTGGAATTCGCCGACGAGGGTGGTGAAATTGGTGACGGTATCGACGGCTTGATAGTCGAGATGGAGGCGGTGGGGTTCGATTCCGGCGCGATCGAAGACCCATTGAGCGTATTCGGGGTTGCTTCCCGAGGAGACCCAAATATCGAGGTCGGGGTGCGATCGCGCGAAGTTGGCGGCAAATTCTTCCCGTTCGGTATCGCCGCCGAGGACGAGTAAGGCTTTGGGGCGATCGAAGGCGGTGCGATATTGCTTGTAAGCGAAGCCGGATAGTAAAAGGACGAACAAGAAGAGCGAAAGCCACAAACAAGATCGGCGTTTGGCATGGCAACGGCGCGATCGCCGCCGATCGTCCCTTTTCTTACAGACCGCTTTTTGACCGATCTTGACTAGCATTCTTGCAACTGTTCACCGATAACGTAGCCCTCAAAGGGCTTAGGCTGGGTAGGGGCGTTTCGCGAAATGGGTAGGGGCGTTTCGCGAAACGCCCCCACGAAAGGAGAGGCACGAAGCCCCGTCTCTTGAGAGCGGGGTGCTGACCCTTAACAGGGTGCAAATCATTCCGGCGCCGCCCCCGAAGCCTTCCCGCAATGGCTTCCAAGAATGGCGATCGCACTGCGAGGACTCGCCGCCAGAAACCGCCCCACGTCCCGAGCAGACCTGGCTTGAGACGCACATTTCCGGGAAAACACCCAGATGATTATTTTCCTAGAGAGTAACATGGAACGGGACTGGCCGGATTCGAACCGGCGACCTAGCGCTTCAGATTGGTGCGAGTTTCCTCGCTCTCCGGACTATTCCTTCACCGTAGGCGCGATCGCCCGTAGGTGGTGGCCGTTATGTTTGAAGAGGCGTTGTTTGGATTTTGTAGAGCATCGATTCGGGAACGTAAGGAGCGATAAACTCCAAAAACCGTTTCCCTTCGCGCGTTCCCATTCTCAACCCCCAACTGTCCCGTATTTTTTTTAACCCCCACTCGAAACCCCATACCTCTGAAAAATAAGTAATGACTTGCTCATTTTCCACCGGGGATAAGCGGGTATTCAGGACAATTTCGAGGGCTTTAATCTTTCCCTCATGACGTTTGAACGATTTCGAGCCGCGATCGAGAAACCAAATGGCAATTCCCGCCGGGGTCAAACCGTTCAAAAAGGGACGGGCGATCGTCTTGCGTTTGCCCTGATAGAGTCGCTGAACTAAAACTCGCGTCAGGGGGATCGACTTCGGTTCGAGGTACACTAATACTCGTCCTCGTCGCGAGAAACGCTGGCGAACGCCGACACGCTTGCGGGTAATGGCTTCGAGAATCTCTTGTTTGTAGGCGAGATAGCCCTGCTGTCGGTCGCCATGAACGATAAAGAAATTCTCTTTACGGCGTTTGGCATGACCCAACAACATTCCCGTTAAAATGCCCCGTTGCTCTATTTTCGATGAGACATTGTAGTCCATCTGGATGCGGGCGTCTTCAAACCAGTCTCTGCACCTTCTCTACCGGAGTTCGGTAGAGCTTGGCTCAAGATTACCGTATCGGCATCGACCGACTTAGGCTTCCTTGAGTTTGACCACATTCACTCGTAGAGTTTCCCCTACGGTGCCCGAGTTTTCAGGAGGCGCTTGCTCTATCCTACTGAGCCACAGCCCCATAGGCTAAAACAATCATAGCAGAGACTGGCTGGAGGCGGGAGAGGCACGGGCGCCGGGGTGTTCCATAGGGAGCAAGAGCGATCGCCGTCACACGGGAAGGCCGATTCGATCGCGGGTTCGAGGGCGATCGGCTCACCCCCTATCCCCACTTCTATCACGCGATCGCCCCCACGAAAGTCACGGCAAGATTTAGTTCGGGAATCGATAGTGGAACTATAGAGATTGAAACGCAAACGGGATCGGACTATGGCTCTTATTCGCGACGTCGTACAACAAGCTTTAATCAGTGGCTATCTCAGTATAGAAGCCGAAAACCAATTGCGACATCTGCTGGCCAGTCACTACGATCTCGAAGATCTCAACGCCTTCATGACCTTGCAACATGCGGCGATGTCCGGTCGGGTCACCCAACAATCGAGATTGCTACACAAGCAGGCTCGTTTGAGCGAACCGATCGCCCAAGCCTCGTGACATCCTCCCGACGCTGAATCAAAGATTACAGCGCGGGCTTCCCCACCTCACGATTGGGTATTCGGGCCCCACGCCACTTATCTAGGTCATCGACCCCCGACAGACCGACTTGACAGGCGGTTTCCTTTCGCCAGAGTCCCTGGCTACTGACTTGTTCGAGTCCACGATGCAAAACCATCTCTGCTGCAGCATGGTCACGATGAGTCCGATACCCACACTCAGGACAATGATGCTCTCTGACTTCCAACCCTTTGCTCACCGTAGCAAAGCAGTTGGGACAGGTTTGACTGGTGCCGTTGGGATTGACTTTAGCAAAGTAGACTCCTCGCTTCCAGCACACCCATTCCGTCAGAGACAAGAACTGCCCGAAGGCAGCATCAACACAATCTGTTCGCAACATCCCTCGCGTCAAGCCTTTGACGTTGAGGTCTTCTGCAAAGATGGTTTGCGCTTGGTCGCAAAGCTGATGAGCCGTCTTCAGATGGAAATCTTTACGACGATTGGCAATGCGATGATGCATTCTAGCCACTTTGATTTGCGCCTTTTCCCAGTTTTGAGAACCCTTCTGTTTTCGTGCTGCTCTGCGTTGCAGCAATTTCAGCTTGCGTTGCATCGACTTGAAAAACTTAGGGCGCTCTTGGAAAGAGCGATCGGAAGCAGTCAAGAATCGCTCCAATCCTAGGTCAATCCCAATCGCCCGACCGCGAACCGGGGCATCGGGAACTGATATATCCGATTCTATGGTGACGACAACATACCATTGCGTCCCCCGTACCTTGGACAGCACCCTTAGCTGTATCCCCCCAACCCCCCTTTGAAAGGGGGGCGAAGGGACGATGCAGGTTGATGGGTACTTCCCCAATTTTTGGCAATTTGATTGTGAAGCCATTGATGGGATTGCCCTTGAATTGGGGAAACACAAAGGATTTGAATTGACCGAACTTTTTGAAACGCGGAAATCCATATCCCCGTTTCTGAAATACTTCCCAGGTATCGTGCAGTCTGCGAATTGTGGTCTGCAACACCTGAGAATGCACCTTACCCAAGTGTGGGAATTGCTTCTTCGCTTTGGGCAGGTTATTCTGCTGACGATGGTAAGACGGGAATGGCTCATCGGCGGGAATGATGTATTCCTTTTCCAGCGAGCATCGGTCTACCGAACACTTACGAGAAGCAATCCAATCCTTGAGTTCGCGCAACGCGTAGTTATATACGCCTCGGCACGTCTCAAGCCACGACCGCAGTTCAGTCTGCTGTACGACATTTGGATAGATTCGGTAAGTGTAGTTCATGGTCAGCATGGCCGGAGTTTACTACAGGCTATAGCTGCCTGTAAATGCTGGTCTCATTCCCATCGTAGGGCTTGGCCCTTCCCGTAGGGTGGGGATGAGACCAGCTCGGGGAGTTATAAGTCCCCGAACCCCTCAAAAGTTAAACCCCCGCACGATCGACCGAGCAGAAAACACGAACAGCCGATCGCAGATCCCGATCTAGGAGCGAAACATTTTTCGTCCCTACTCCGATCGATCTCTTAATTCAGCCAAGCCCGAACCTCAATCTGGCCACGGATCCCCCACAACGATCCGCCGGGTAAGCTCCAAATTCTCTCGTCCTTACCGAGAAACCCCCGATTTCCCCTAGGGAGATCGGGTCGCTTTGTTTGGGAAAGTTTGCAAATATCATCCAGTCTGCGAGTCTGTTTCGACGGAGGCGAGGGAGACGGGCGATCGCCGCCCCCGTCCCGCGCTATTTTAAGGGGGAGAAATTCACCATTGCTCGTGGTTGAGGATCTCGGTTCGTCTCCTCGCCGTTGACCCTCACGCCAAAAATCTATGGTATTATGCTCGAACTTTTTGTGAATCCTTCGCCCTCGTTCCCTACCTTTGTCAATTTAGCGCCACAGACGCGCCCCAGTCCCGTTGCTGGGGGTCAGGGAACGCCGAGATCGGCTACAACAGTAAAGGTCTCGGACGGACTCCAAGGGACGAGAGAGTGACAAGCCCTTCCCTTGGGGTTTTCAATGAATCCCTGCTGAATGGATCGCTTTGGTTCGCGATCGGCGATCGCTCAAAGCCCACTCGTTTTGAGCCTTCTCTCGACTCCTCACCCCATTGAGGTTTGGCGTGCATCATACTTCACAGAGGACTTGACTTATGGCACAAATTATCGCAACAGCCAACATGAAGGGAGGCGTGGGTAAAACGACGCTCACGGTCAATTTAGCAACTGCATTGGCAAAGGAGCAGGGTAAGCGGGTCTTAGTGGTCGATCTCGACACTCAAATCAGCGCCACTCTCAGTCTGGTCTCGCCTCACGAATTTTCTAAACTTCGCAAAGAAAGACGCACTCTCAAACATTTAATTAACGACTTTATCCAACCGATCTCCCAACACAGCATACCGATTCAGGACGCGATTAAAAAATATGTCGGCAATCAAAAAGGTCTGGATTTACTTCCGGGGGATTTAGAGCTTTACGACGAGTTCACGATCTCGGAATTCTTGCACGAAAAAGCGGTTCGCTTGGCGAAAGAAGATTTTAATTTGGTTTGGAATAAACTCGAAAAGCTTTTAGTCGCCAAGATCCTCGAACCCGTTTCAAGAGATTACGACTTTATCATCCTCGATTGCGCGCCGGGTTACAATTTGCTGACCCGTAGCGCCCTGGTATCGAGCGATTTTTATTTGATTCCCGCCAAACCCGAACCCCTTTCCCTAATTGGGATTCAGCTTTTACAAAGACGGATTAACCAACTGCGAGAAACTTATAAGGACGACGAACCCCTGACCCTGGAATTGATGGGGATCGTGTTTACGATGTCGAGTGGGTTGCTCAACGGTCGCTATTACAAGCAAGTGATGCGTCGGGTTCACGACGATTTCGGGGAAATGAAGATCTTTAAAACCCGAATTCCCAACGATATTAATGTTTCTAAAGCGGTGGATAGTTTTCTACCCGTGATGATGACTAATCCCGGTTGTGCGGGGTCGAAAGCTTTTGCTCAGTTGAGTGAAGAGGTGATGGCTAAACTGAAAGTGGCGATCGATATGAAGCAGCAAAAACGGAAGTTAAATCTGGTCAATCTGGATTGAGGAGTCGGGGCGGGCGATCGCCCCTTACAAGGATCGAATCTGAAGAGATACAAAAGGCGATACAAGTGGCGGGGGAGGCGATCGATCGCCTCCCCCTTTAACCACTCTAAATTTTGCTGTATTTTGTCGCTTTGAGCCCTAATTGTGCGATCCTACCCGTGAAAGCTGACAAATTTTTTGACTTTGGATTTCCTACTGCAAAAGGGAATCAATCTTCGACCAGCCGCGTTTACGGCGATCTCAATTGTACGTTCGACACGATCGCCGATCCGACTCGGACTGAAATAGGATTGAACTCATCCGTAGGTCGGTAGTCAATCGGTTTTTGAAGATTTTATGACTGGCCGATTTGAGGCGTTTCTCCAAAAAATAACCCGATTTCGGCTAAATATCTTCTTCACCTTGAGCGTCAATTTGCTTGAGATGGATGTGCTTTCTGCCTAACGAAATCTCAAATTCATCTCCGGGCTTGAGATTCATCTGTTTGGTATAGGCGGAACCGATGAGGATATTGCCGTTAGACTGAACGCTAACTTTATAGCTGGCACTGCGCCCGCCGCGTCCCGTGGAGGAACCGTCTAGATCGATTTCCTCGGCATCAATGAGGGCGTTGAGAAAGGCCATCATGTTAACGCGCTCGATCCCATTCTTAGTCAAGGTGTAGTAGCCGCAGGCTTTGGCTTTTTCTTCCTTGCTAAGATTGGCCAAGTCTTTAACTTTCTCTAGTAGGTCTTTTCCTGTTAAGGGAACCGGATTTTTCGTCTTAGCCATATGTCAATTTTTTAAGAGACTGCTAATAGTATTTTATCATCAAAGCTGGAATTTCAATCGATATCATTATTGAAAAAAATTTCTCCGACGGTCGGCAGCGATCGCCCTACCTGTCCGAGGGTAGAAGGGCACGGTAGAAGGCGATCGGTTAGCTCCAAATCCTTACGCTATAAAGATTACAGCGAAATCCCAAAGAGATGCTGTCAGTTGGACGATCCGGCTATTTTCCATAGGAAGGGAATCGCGAGGGGCGATCGCCGCTTCCCCAAGTTCGATCGCCCGCTAAAAATAGAACTCAGTAGAGAGAAACCGAGAGGTGGTAACCAAAGGTGCAAGGCGATCGACCTATCCAGTGGCAACGATTCGCTTAGAGGATAACGAGATGGAACCCAGGGTGTCGGTGGGGATTAAAATGTTCGGCAGTTCGTCGATATTTGGCGATCGTCTCGAAGAAAATCGGGGGGGGATTTGCTAAGGAAATCGGGATGGGGCGATCGCCGGGTCTGGAGTTAGGGGAAATCACCCTTTATCGATGTCTCAAGTCTCAGGGGCGCGCGATCGCCCGATCGATCGGCGGAGGGAATAGGGGAGAGGAACGGCGGCGATTTTTATCGGTTTTAACAAGATTTTGAGGGAGAAAATAGCAGATTTGGCCGCGATCGCCATTTTCGAGCAGAACCCGACTAAAAATATCCAGGCATAACAGATTAAAGCAAATTTTGGATCGGTTCTTGAATTGGACGATCGCCCTATCCCCAAGTTGTAGAATTTTTCAGCAACCTTTGAAAAAACACTATAAAATCGGCTAAAGCTTCGATCGCGATTCAGCATGAATTTAGATAAACCTTTAGGTTCGGTCATCCAAGGTTCTCTCTCCAAAGGCTTAGAAGTTCGCCTGCATCCCGACATTTCCGTTGAAGAAATGCGGGTTGGTAAGTTCTTAGTCGTTCGCGGGGCGCGATCTCAATTTTTCTGTTTGCTCACCGACGTCGCCCTCGGAACGACCAGCGATCGCATTTTGGTCAACCCTCCCCATCCCGAAGACGACTTCATGCAAGCCGTTCTCGCCGGAAGTGGCACCTACGGTAGAATCGAGCTGGCGCCGATGTTGATGCTCACCCCAGAAACCGACGATCGCGGGTGGAGCCCCGATTCCCTACTCAACACCCAAGGGAACGCCAATCAGGGTAACCGTAAGACTCCAGAAAACAGCAACAACGGCCAAAATAGCAATAACGGCGCCCTCGCCTCCTACCAAGCCCAAACTGGGGCGCCGATGGAACTGCTCCCGGTCAAAACCATTCCCAGCCACTTTTCCCAAGTTTACGACGCTTCCGAAGCCGATTTTCGCGCCGTCTTCGGTTGGGAAGACGACCCCCATCGCCGCAATTTCGCGATCGGTCAACCCCTCGATATGGAAGTCCCCGTCTGTATCGACCTCGATCGCTTCGTAGAGCGCAGTAATGGCGTTTTTGGCAAATCCGGCACCGGAAAGTCCTTCCTGACCCGTCTGTTGCTCTCTGGCATCATCCGCAAGCAAGCGGCAGTTAACCTGATTTTCGACATGCACTCGGAATACGGTTGGGAAGCGGCGACGGAAGGCAAGCAATTTAGTACGGTCAAGGGTTTGCGACAACTGTTTCCCGGACAGGTCGAAATTTACACTCTCGACCCGGAATCGACCCGCCGTCGGGGGGTTCGCGACGCCCAAGAACTGTATCTCGGTTACGACCAAATCGAAGTGGAAGACATTAGCTTGGTCGCCCGAGATTTGAATTTGTCGGAAGCGAGTATCGAAAATGCGATTATCTTGCGTAACGAATTCGGTAAAAGTTGGATTACCCAATTACTTTCGATGAGTAATGAAGATATCCAAATGTTTTGCGACGAAAAACGAGGCAATAAGTCTTCGATTATGGCCTTGCAGCGCAAGTTGATTCGTTTGGACGAACTGAAGTATATGCGCAATAGTTGCCCTCACAATTACGTGGGGCGCATTCTCGACGCCCTGAATGCGGGTAAACACGTCGTGATCGAGTTCGGGTCTCAGTCGAATATGCTCTCGTATATGTTGGCGACGAATGTGATCAGTCGTCGCATTCACGGGAGTTACGTCCAGAAGGCGGAGCAGTTTTTGCAAACGAAGGATCCCGGCGATCGCCCGCGTCAGTTGGTGATTACTATTGAGGAAGCTCACCGCTTTTTAGACTCGGCGACGGTCCGCCAGACGATTTTCGGCACGATCGCCCGGGAAATGCGAAAATATTTCGTGACGCTGTTAGTGGTAGACCAGCGCCCCTCGGGGATTGACAATGAGGTGATGTCCCAAGTCGGTACCCGGATTACGGCTTTACTCAACGACGATAAGGATATCGAGGCCATTTTTACCGGGGTTTCGGGAGGTCAAAATTTGCGATCGGTGTTGTCAAAACTGGACTCGAAGCAACAAGCGTTGATTCTCGGTCATGCGGTTCCGATGCCTGTGGTCGTCCGTACTCGTCCTTACGACGAAGCCTTTTATCGCGAAATTGGCGATGTGGCGTGGGATGAAATGGATGACGATACGGTGTTGAAGGCGGCGGAGTCGGCGAAAGCAGATTTGGGATTTTAACGGTTCTCCGGTTGAGATCGGTTTTTAAGAGGGGAAAAGTCTGTCGAATTGTAGTAATTTTCGCGAAATCTATCCCTAGGGAGATTTGCCAGCCCCCGAGGCGTTCGTATAGTAAGGGTATCTCGATCGCCCTAGGGGTGGCGCGGCGATCGAGCGTCCGCGACGGGGATCGTCCCTCCGAGCCCGGCGATCGCTATTTCCTCAACTGAGGGAATATTAGCATTAGCGCGGCGATCGCCCCTCGACAACGAAGGCGATCGGTAATTTTTGAACTTGAGTAGTTTTGCGGATGAAAAAATGTGTAGTATGTTGTATTATTAAAGTCCGGGGGTTCTAGATTCAAGACAATGACGGTTCGTGCAGAAACTGCATTTTTCTCGCTCTTGAAGTCTGGGAAACGCATGTGAAAAGACTTAAAACGATGGGGAAAAGTTTTAAAACCTTCCCTGTTGGTGTATCCCGTCAATCCACCGATCGCAACGGGTATTCAAAAATTATCTTATAAGGTGTAGGGGTTTAGCAAACTCGAATTCCTGGGCTGACCCAGAGTCCGAACCCATCTCAATCGGCACGACGTCCTAAGAACCGAAGGGTCTTTTGGGGGAGAGATCTGGGGGTGTACGGAGATTACTCCTTCAAGCCGAATCCCGGCCAACAGTGAATCGGTTCATACTGAAACTAGCGTATATTGTTTGCCATCCGCGATCGCCAAAAGATGAAAAGCGGGAGATTTTAATTTTCTCTTCGTCCGAAGTAGGAGGCGATCGCGCTGTAGTCAAAACCGCGTTCCTCTCTCCGAATTTCCTGTCTCCGATTTTTAATGGCTTGAGAGCCTCCCCGCCAACAACAAGCCTTCCCCTGTTCGCGCGGGAAACCGATTGCGCCCATCGAAACAGAACTGCCCTCTCAAAAAAAACCTAATTTTCCTCTTTACTGGGGAATCTGTCTGCCGTACAATGGATTAAAGCAAACTCATAATGACTTCGTTTTAATAAGCCGACCGTGAGGATGACCTCCCGAAGGGAGAAAGGGCAGGTCGAAGCAAGAGAACGCATCAATTGTCCGTAGCCTCAATCTGCCCGTAGCCTCAGTTTTCCCGACACCGATCCCGACTCAGACCTATTCTGCCCGAGGAGCCGGGTGCGGAGTTGCTAGATATTTGATTTTGTTTGGAGTAGTGCTTACCCATGCCCACCATAAAAACTCGGCCAACCACCCGCAAACAGACCTATATGGGCGCCAGACGCGGCGACTCGACGGATTCGATTCGGAGTTACCTCCACGAAATCGGTCGGGTTCCCCTGCTCTCCCACGAGCAAGAAATTGTTTATGGCAAACAGGTGCAACAAATGATGGGCCTGCTTGAAGCCAAACAAGAGTTGGAGAAGACCCTCGATCGCGAACCAACCGAGACAGAGTGGGCCGCGCACGTCAGCAAAGACCTCGAAGAGCTCAGACAATTGCTCAAAGTCGGACGCAGAGCCAAACAAAAGATGATCGAAGCCAACTTGCGCTTGGTGGTGGCGATCGCCAAAAAATACCAGAAGCGCAACTTGGAATTTCTCGATCTGATTCAAGAAGGAACCCTCGGTTTAGAAAGAGGCGTCGAGAAATTCGACCCGATGCGCGGGTATAAATTCTCGACCTATGCGTACTGGTGGATTCGTCAAGCGATCACCCGGGCGATCGCCCAGCAAGCGCGCACGATCCGCCTGCCGATTCACATTACCGAAAAACTCAATAAGATCAAGAAAGCCCAACGAGAACTGACCCAAACCTTGGGTCGCAATCCCACCCCGAACGACTTAGCGGAAGAACTCGACCTCGAACCCGCGCAGATTCGAGAATACTTGCTGATGTCGCGCCAACCCGTCTCCTTAGATTTGCGCGTCGGCGACAATCAGGACACCGAACTGCAAGATCTGCTCGAAGACGCGGATGCTTCGCCAGAAAACTACATCACCCAAGAGTTACTGCGCGAAGACATCGAGAGCTTGCTCTCCGAGTTGACCAACCAGCAAAGAGATGTAATCATCTTGCGTTTCGGGCTCAAAGACGGACGGGAACTCTCCTTAGCCAAGGTGGGAGAACAACTCAATCTCAGCCGCGAACGAGTGCGCCAGTTAGAGCATCAAGCTTTGGCGCAATTGCGGCGGCGGCGAGCCAACGTGCAGGAATATCTCGCCAGCTAGCTCAATGAAACGGTCTGATTTACCCGTTTGGGGGGAGGTGAAGGTGCCTCCCCTTTTTTGTTGTTTTTATTTTTTGTTTTTTTAAAAGGTAACGCGATCGCCCAAGCGTTCGAGCATCTTCGGGCCGATTCCCGGAACCCGATCTAAATCCGATAGAGAGGTAAAAGGTCCTTCGCGACGGGCCGCGACGATGCGCGCGGCTAAGGTCGGGCCGATTCCGGGGAGGGTTTCTAATTCTGCCGCCGTGGCGAGATTGACGTTGATTTGTGGCGCTACGGTCGGGGCTGCGGCTTGGGAGTCGGCACCGCATCGGGCGATCGCCGCTTCGATCCGTTCTTGTTGCTTGGGGGACAATCCCAGCAAGGCATTGTCGTAGAGGCGATCGAATTCACGCTGGAAATGGGCGGCGACCGTGGGATTGGTCAACACCAGTAAGGTTTCGTCATTTTGCGTGTTGGCACTAACAGACCAATTGTGAGACCCAGCGATCGCCGTGGTGTTGTCGATCAGGGCGAATTTGTGATGGAGACGATCGCCCGGTGCTAGCTGTGGCACGCCGACGGTGGCGATCGCCTCGGACCAAGGACGATTGAAAGCTTCCACCCGGCATCGATCGTCCGGTAACGCCACGCCTAACAAGTCCAAACTTTCGCTATACGAACGATAGGCAAAACTCGGATCGACGAGCAAGCGCACCAGAACCCCGGCGCGGTGCCGCGTTTCCAGGATGTCGGCCAATTCCTGCACGGAAAAGACAAATAACGCTAAGTCGATCGCCCGGTCGGCATTCCCAAGGGTGGCGCCGATCGTGCCGTTGACCGACTCTTCCCAGGGGACTCGGCTCGAACTGGGGGCAAAGTGAACGGAGATCGTCGTTTCTCCGACTTGGAAGGTGCGATCGTCCCGCCACGGCTTGTTTATCCCAAAACGGCTGTCCGACTGTCCTCCCGGTCCGTCACCCCACATCAGCTCGAATTCTTCTGCAAACGCTGCCGCCAGTTCGGGACTGTCAATTTTGAGTAAATTATTCGGATTGCCGCGACTGGACGGATCGGCAAAATCGCCGTGAATGCCACTGGTGGTGAAATTGGCAGAAGTGGCGATCGTCGTGCGACCGTCTACCACGACGAACTTGTGATGCATTAAACCGCTCCCTTTGGAGCCGTCGGCGGTATTGTCGAGGACTTCGATCCCGGCGTCGCGCAAGATGACTAAGGCGTCTCCCGTGGCGATTTCTTCCGGGCTGAGGGTGCCGTCGTCGTCGCGATCGACTAACTGGCGGAATTCCTCGTAGCGACCGCGATCGCGCTCGTCCAACCCGGCGACTTCTGCGGCGCTCAAATCGCTCCAGGGACGGTTGTAGGTGTTTTCGATAATCACGCGAACTCTCACTCCGGCGCGGTGCCGTTCGACCAAGGCGCGGGCAATTTCGGGAAGTCGAAATTCTTGAACGGCGAGATCGATCTGGGTTTGTGCCGAGGCGATCGCCTCGACGATAACCTGTTCTAAATTATCGCCCTGACGGCGGAAATCTCGATAGGGTTCTCGATATTCGGCTGCCGGATTGTGATTGAAATAAACTTGTACCGCCGGATCTTGAGGTAAGGGAGGAACGGAGCGAGTGAGACGCTCTAGAGGAGGACGAGTCCAACAGGCCGAAAGTAAGAAGAGGGGAGATAAGATGGCCAGTTGACCCCAGAGAGGTATCGACTTCGCACGATCGATCATGGCAAGTAACGGGAGCAAGATCGCTTTACTTTTAGAGTGTTTTTATTCTATTGTGATTTTATTTTATATTTGAGTTTTTAAAAATTTGTTACCCTATCTTTTTTTCTGAGATTGTATCAGCTAATCCGATAGCCATCGGCGATCGCCTCAATCCGCGAAAGTCGAATCACTTACAACGCGCGTCGCCTCGTACCGAGAATGAAGCACGGAGGCGGGCGATCGAGCGATCGCGATCGGATCCGCAAATATGATAGGATCCCCCTATCTTGAATTCCTGGTTCACCCTTGTCATTGCAGTGACATCCTCCCGACGCTGAATCAAAGATTACAGCGCGGGCTTCCCAGTCTCACGATTGGGTATTCCTGCCCCACGCCACTTATCTAGGTCATAGACCCCCGACAGACCGACTTGACAGGCGGTTTCCGTTCCCCAGAGTCCCTGGGATACTACGTTTTCTTGTCCACGATGCAAAACCATCTCTGCTGCGGCACGATCCCGATGCGTTCGATACCCACACTCAGGACAATGATGCTCTCTGACTTCCAACCCTTTGCTCGCCGTAGCAAGGCAGTTGGGACAGGTTTGACTGGTGCCGTTGGGGTTGACTTTAGCAAAGTAGACCCCCCGTTTCCAGCACACCCATTCCGTCAGAGACAGGAATTGTCCGAAGGCAGCATCTACACAATCTGTTCGCAACATCCCTCGCGTCAAGCCTTTGACGTTGAGGTCTTCTGCAAAGATGGTTGGCGCCCGGTCGCAAAGCTGATGAGCCGTCTTCAGATGGAAATCTTTACGACGGTTCGCAATGCGATGGTGCATTCTAGCCACTTCGATTTGCGCCTTCTCCCAGTTTTGAGAACCCTTCTGTTTTCGAGCCGCTCTGCGTTGCAGCAATTTCAGCTTGCGTTGCATCGACTTGAAAAACTGGGGTCGCTTTTGGAAAGAGCCATCGGAAGCGGTCAAGAATCGCTGCAATCCCAGATCAATCCCGATCGCCCGACCGTGAACCGGGACATCGGGAACCGATATATCCGATTCAATCGTGACGACAACATACCATTGTGTACCCCGTACCCTGGACAGTACCCTTACCTGTTTTACCTTGAACCCGTCAGGGATGGGTCGATGCAGGTTGATGGGTACTTCCCCAATTTTTGGCAACTTGATTGTGAAGCCATTGATAGGATTGTTCTTGAACTGGGGAAATACAAAGGATTTGAATTGACCGAACTTTTTGAAACGAGGGAATCCATGTCCCCGTTTCTGAAAGGCTTCCCAGGTATCGTGCAGTCTGCGAATTGTGGTCTGCAACACCTGAGAATGTACCTTACCCAGATGCGGGAATTGCTTCTTCGCTTTGGGCAGGTTGTTCTGCTGACGATGGTAGGACGGAAATGGTTCATCGGCAGGAATGATGTATTCCTTCTCCAGCGAGCATCGGTCTACCGAACACTTACGAGAAGCAATCCAGTCTTTGAGTTCGCGCAAAGCGTAGTTATATACGCCTCGGCACGTCTCAAGCCACGACCGCAGTTCAGTCTGCTGTACGACATTTGGATAGATTCGGTAAGTGTAGTTCATGGTCAGCATGACTATAATTTACTACAGGCTATAGCTGCTGGTAAATGCTGGTCTCATCCCCTTCGTAGGGCTTGGCCCTTCCCGTAGAGTGGGGATGAGACTTTTCAAGGGGAGTCCATGGATCCCGACGCTGATGCTTCGCATACAGCGCGGGACTTATCGCTCCCCGAACCCCTTAAAAGTTAAACTGCCAGGGCTAAGGACAGCTCTATAAATTGGGAACGGCGTGCCAGCGCTCGAATAAGCGATCGAGGGAATAAGAATCATTCTGAGTTGGAATTGCAGTACCATGAGATCTGTAGCCGACCGATGGGTCAGCAACCCGCACGCTCAGTGACGGGGCTTCATGTCTCACCTTCAGTAGGGACGTTTCGCGAAACGCCCCTACCCAGCCTAAGTCTTGAGTGACTATGTTTTTAAGGTGACGCGATCGCAGATTGAGGTCTGGGTCTGCTGAATTTGAGGGCGCGGCGTCCGCGCTCGGGTAGTTGCGCTCTTGAGGTGTGGAAACAAAAGCCAACACCACTGTTTTATGCCAAGAAGAAAAAAAACCTTTCCGTGCGGCCATAAAGGATACGGTCAGAAGTGCCACCGATGCGACCAAGAGCAAAAAGCGAGGGAGCAAGAAGTCGAAGCTTGCGCTCAAAAGCGACAGCAGAAGCTCGAATGGGAGGCATCTTTCGATCGCGATCCGATCGATTTGCGTGCCTTACCCGATTATGTCGTGGTCAAGGCGCGGGCGATTATTGACGGCTTAAATAACCAGCGCAACTATCGGGAGTTTGGCGGAAAACGTTTGCGCCACGATCGCCGAATTATCAGCATTCCCGTCACGCGCAACTATCGGATGATTTGTCGGGATGCGGGCAGTATGGCCGTTCCGGAAGCGGTTTTGTCACACGAAGACTACAATGTGTGCAAACCGGGGAGTTAGACACTTGGGGTTAGGAAAGAGACTCGTTCGGCTCCAATCCCGACTCCCTCAAGCCATCTAAAAACTAAACTCTAAAATCTAAACTCTAAAATCTCACGCCCCCAGTAAAACCTACAATGGGAAAAGCCGATCGTGAGGGCGTAGCTGCGCTCGATAACGCCATGCAGATTTATTTAGATTACAGTGCGACAACACCGCCGCGTCCGGAGGCGATCGCCGCCGTCCGAGAAGCGTTCGATCTCCAGTGGGGCAACCCTTCGAGCTTGCACGAATGGGGACAACGGGCCGCCACGGCGATCGAAATGGCGAGAATTAGAGTGGCGAATTTAGTGAATGCGCCGCCGGAATCGATCGTGTTCACCTCGGGAGGAACCGAAGCGGATAATTTAGCGATCGCCGGGATTGCGCTCCAGTACGACAGACCGCAACACCTGATTATTTCGAGCGTCGAGCATTCGGCGATCGCCAAAACCGTCGAAGCGTTGGAAAAACGGGGATGGGAGGTGACCCGCTTGGGGGTAGACCGTCAGGGACGGGTCAATCCGAGCGAATTACAAAACGCCTTGCAACGCAATACAGTTTTAGTGTCGGTGATTTACGGACAAAGCGAAGTAGGAACAGTCCAACCGATTCAAGTCTTGGGAGATATCGCGCGATCGCACGGGGTTCCCTTCCACACCGACGCCGTGCAAGTCGCGGGACGGTTGCCCGTGGATTTGGAAAAACTGCCCGTAGACCTGCTGTCCCTATCCAGTCACAAGATTTACGGACCCCAGGGAGCGGGGGCGCTTTACCTGCGCGACGGGATCGAATTGGCGCCCTTATTCGGGGGAGGCGGACAAGAACGGGGGTTGCGGTCGGGGACCCAAGCGGTGGGGGCGATCGCCGGATTTGGGGTAGCGGCGCAACTGGCGAGCCGAGAGATGAGCCGGGAAGTGCCGCGCTTGTGTGCCTTGCGCGATCGCCTCTTCGACGCCCTCGCCGACGTTCCCGAACTGATTCCCACGGGCGATCGCTGGCAGCGCTTGCCTCATCACGTCAGCTTTTGTCTGGCGGCGCCCGGACGGGAAAAACCGATTTCCGGTCGAGATTTAGTGCGTCAGATGAATTTAGCGGGAATTGGCATCAGTTCCGGTTCGGCGTGCAGTAGCGGCAAACTTAACCCCAGTCCGGTGTTGCTGGCGATGGGTTACGAGCCAGAATTGGCGACGGCAGCAATTCGGATGACCTTGGGACGGGAAACCACTGCCGCCGATATCGACTGGACGGCAATGGTTCTGAAACAAACGATCCGGCGATTGTTGGCGCGTCCCCTGTGCGTGAGCGTCTGAAAGGGCGGACTACATCGGCCCGATCGCGCCGAGCCACTGAGGTAAGTTTTCGGCGATCGTGCTGGTCACGTGCTGACTTAACGGCAAACAATCGAGGGCGATCGCCACGCACAACAGCATCAAGTAAGAGATCGAATATTTGAACAGCGATCGGGCCTTTTCCCGGTCGTGGGGGTCGGCGAGCAGTTGCCACGCCTTGCGTGCGAAGATGGCGCCCAAGGCGATCGCCGTCGCCCCGTAAATTGCCCCACTGACGTGCAACGGGTAAACCAACAGCAACGTCAGGGGGAGCAGCAACAGGGTATAGAGCCAGATTTGGCGGGCCGTATCCTCATCCCCTTCAATCACGGGCAGCATCGGCACCCCGACCGCCGCGTAGTCGTCCCGGATCATCATCGCCAAAGCCCAGAAATGGGGAGGCGTCCAGAAAAAGATAATGGCGAAGACGACCCACGGCGCCCATCCGAGATCCCCAGTCACCGCCGCCCAGCCGACCAAAGGAGGAATCGCCCCGGCGGCGCCGCCGACCACGATATTTTGAGTGCTGTGGCGTTTGAGGAAGTGAGTGTAAATCAAGACGTAGAAAACGATGCCCGACATCGCCAGTAAAGCGGCGAGCAGGTTGGCGAAGGTGGCGAGCAGGGTAAACGAGGCGATCGCCAACGACGCGGCAAACAGGGCGGCATCGCGCGGTTGGACGCGACCGGAGGGAATCGGACGCGATCGCGTGCGTTCCATGATGTAATCGATATCGCAATCGTAGAGACAGTTAATCGTATTCGCCGATGCTGCGGCCATTGCCCCTCCCGCGACCGTCGCTAAGGCCAACACGGGATCGACTCGTCCGTGAGAAGCCAAGACCATGCCCGCGATCGTGGTCATCAACAGCAGCAAGATAATGCGGGGTTTGGTCAATTGATAGTAACTGCGAAAAACCTGGAGCAGATTGTCGTGGTGTCGTCGGACACCCGTCCCGATGATGTCTTGCATGAATTTTTTCCTGATAAGCTTTTAAGATGCCGAGGGTATGGAGCATCTGTCAAGAGTTCGACGGTCTTGCGAATCTGGTTAATTATGGCGTAGATGCAAGGGTTGCCGCCCGGTCTCGAAGGGCTAACACGGTAAAGACCACTAAAGTGCCGAGCAAGGTGGCCCCGGTCGCTTGGTGGGCGACGGTGAGCGGTTCGACTTGTAAGTGCAGGTAAAAGGTGGCGATTCCCAAGCCAATTTGTAGCAGCAATAAGAAGCCGGAGAACTTGGCGAGTCGGCGCAGGGTACCGTGGAGGGCTGGCGTCCGCCAAGCGAGGACGACCAAGGTAGCGGTCGTCAGGGTGGGAGGAACGACTCCGGCGAGGTGGGCGTTCATGACGCTACAGAGTTGCTGGTAGCCGAAACACTGGTGTAGTGCCCATTGGGAGCCGACGAGGCCGCCTAAAAGGCTTTGCAAATAGACGAAAATGCTGCTGGTCAAGCCGACCCAGGGGAGTTTGCCCACGGTTCCGGTGCCTTCGTAGGGAAGGAGTACGGCGCCGATAACCAGGACGATGGTGAAGAAGATTAAGGCCGTGGCGAGGTGAGCAGTTACGATGTCAAAGCGCAGGAGTTCGGTAACCGTGAGGCCGCCGAGGAGTCCTTGAAAGACGATCGCCCCTAATGCGAGGGTGGAAGCCCAGGGCAACCAACCGGGGAGCGATCGCCGATCCCACCAGGATAAAGCGGTTAAGGCGATCGCGCTCAGGCCGATGGCGGCGGCATCCAAGCGGTGGAACCATTCGAGAAAGACTTGCAGGTTCATCTGTTCGGTCGGCACCAACTGCCCGTAACATAACGGCCAATCCGGGCAAGCCAAACCTGCATTCATGACGCGAGTGGCGCTGCCTACGGCCATTAACAACAGGGTCGCGATCGCGATTTTCCACACCAACCGCCGAATTCGATCCCGAGGTCGAGTGTTGCTCCGTGCCAGAGCGGCATTTCTATCCAGGACTGAATGGGCCATAACTCCTACTTCCTTGGCATCACTGACAGGCGAAACCAGTCGCCTGGGTGAGTATTTACTCACGAAAACTTTACATCCCTTGGGGGGCTGTTAAATGTTCCAGTTACTACAATAACGACGCGATCGAGCCAGATAAAATGCTTTAGTGTTTTTTTTCGATTGTGGAAACGGAGGCGGGAACCGGGGGCGGCGCGATCGCAAAAAGTTGTGTAAGTTTACAAAACCACCCGCGAGCGCTCTGTCCCCCGCAATGTCGGCCCGTCCTACCCGAAGCGCGATCGACTCGGGCGGTTCAATCCCAAAGAAATCATAAAGATTTCGAGACATTGGCCGCCGAGGCTCAAGGAGCTGCTTTAACGTGATAGGGGAAAGCGAGCCGAAAAACTTGTTAACTTAACGGAGTAAGTCACCCCTGTGGCGATCGCGCGTCGGGTCGAGACCCCCTCGGATCGGCGTCGAGTTCGGACAGGGGTGTGGATTGCGAGGAGGTATGACGTGAATATACCCAGTTCGATCGTCACGATGCTGGCAGGCATCATTTTGACTATCGTCAGTTACTGGTTCGGACAGCATAACGGACTGATGCCCCAAGCCGCCTCTGAGGAAGCGCCTTGGGTCGATGGTTTGTTCAATACGATGATGACCATCGCCACGGGTTTATTTTTACTCGTGCAAGGAATTATCATTATTTCCGTATTCAAATACAGACGGCGACCCGGAGACGAAACCGACGGGCCGCCCATTGAAGGAAACATTCCCCTAGAAATCTTGTGGACGGCGATCCCCGCCACGATCGTCTTGGGTTTGGGAATTTACAGTTTCGAGGTCTACAACTCGATGGGCGGGTTAGATCCGATGGCCTCTCACGATCCCAAAACCATGCACGCCGAGGTCAGACATTCCGGGGCGGCGATCGCGGCGCCCCTACCGGGAGCCACCGAAACCCCCGAAGCAAGCGACGCCGAACAAGTCGCCCTCGGCGTCGGCGCGTCCCCCGGGACCCAAGGTCGGGATGCCGACGTCAGCGTTAACGTCCTCGGATTGCAATTTGCCTGGATTTTCACCTATCCCGACAGTGGGGTCACCTCCGGCGAACTGCATCTACCTGCCGGAAAAGAAGCCAAATTAACGATCGCCGCCAGCGATGTCATCCACGCCTTGTGGATTCCTCAATTCCGGCTCAAACAAGATGCCATTCCCGGACGGGACACCGAACTGCGGTTCGTCCCCAAAGACGTCGGCACCTATCCGGTCGTTTGCGCCGAACTGTGCGGCGCCTATCACGGCGGCATGAAAGCTCAGGTCGTCGTCGAAGAACCGGAAGTATTCGAGGCATGGCTGCAAAGCCAGATTGCCGCCCAACAGAGCGGCGACGATCGCGCGATCGCCCTCAACACCGACTCATTGAGCGAAGCCGAATACCTGCAACCTTACGCCGACGAAATCGGGGTCAATGCCCAAGGCTTAGGTCAACTACACCCGCCCCAAGCCGAGGGATCCCACAAAATCCACCATCATATTTAACAGCCGAACGGGTCGATCGCCCGATCCCGAGATCCGCGCGATCGAAAACCGTGCATCCGTCACAACCATTCAGTTATGACCCAAGTAGATACCCCTGAAAACGCCACCCCGGAAACCCTCGACGGGCATCACCGGACCCCCTGGCGCGAATACTTCACCTTCAGTACCGACCACAAAGTCATTGGTATTCAATACCTCGTCGTCACCTTCATCTTCTACCTCATTGGCGGCGCCCTCGCTACCGCCGTTCGCACCGAACTGGCGACCCCGGAAGTCGATTTTGTCAGCCGGGAACTCTACAACAGCCTGTTTACGATCCACGCCACGATCATGATCTTCCTGTGGATCGTCCCCGCCGGAACCGGAGCCTTTGGCAACTATCTCATCCCCCTGATGATCGGCGCCAAAGACATGGCCTTCCCCCGCTTAAACGCCCTCGCCTTCTGGATGATTATCCCCGGCGGGATCTTACTCATCCTCAGCTTCTTCGTCAGTGGGGGCGCCGCCGGAGCCGGATGGACCTCCTACCCGCCCTTGAGTACCACCGGAAGTAAAGCCGGGGAAATGCTCTGGATTCTGAGCGTCTTAATCCTCGGAACCTCATCAATTATGGGCGGCGTCAACTTCATCACCACTATCCTCAAAATGCGGATGCCGGGGATGACCCTCAACGACATGCCCTTATTCTGCTGGGCGATGGTCGCCGCCTCCATTTTGATTTTGATGTCCACCCCGGTCTTGGCAGGGGCCTTAGTCCTGCTCAGTTTCGACCTGATCGCAGGAACCGCCTTCTTCAATCCGATGGGAGGAGGAGATCCGATCGTTTACCAGCACATGTTTTGGTTTTACTCCCACCCGGCGGTGTACATCATGATCCTGCCGATTTTCGGCCTGATCTCGGAAATTCTGCCCGTTCACGCCCGCAAACCGATTTTCGGCTATCAGGCGATCGCCTATTCCAGCTTGGCCATTAGCTTCCTCGGTCTGATTGTCTGGGCTCACCACATGTTCACCAGTGGCACCCCCGGCTGGTTGCGAATGTTCTTCATGATTGCCACCATGATTATCGCCGTCCCCACCGGGATTAAAGTCTTTAGCTGGCTGGCGACGATCTGGGGCGGCAAATTGCGGCTCAACAGCGCCATGTTATTCGGACTCGGGTTTATTTCGATGTTCGTCATCGGCGGTTTGAGCGGGATCATGATTGCGTCCGTTCCCTTCGACATTCACGTTCACGATACCTATTTCATCGTCGCTCACCTTCACTACGTCCTCTTTGGCGGCAGCGTCTTCGGTCTCTACGGTGGCATCTATCATTGGTTCCCCAAAATGACCGGACGGATGATGAACGAAACCCTCGGACGATTGCACTTCGTTTTAACTTTTGTCGGCTTTAACCTCTGTTTCTTGCCGATGCATTACTTAGGATTGCAAGGAATGCCCCGACGGGTGGCGGAATACGACCCGCAGTTTGCAACGGTGAATATGGTCTGTACCGTCGGCTCGTTCTTGTTGGCTATTTCTACCTTTCCGTTGATTATCAACGCGATTTGGAGTTGGATTCGCGGGCCGCAAGCGACTGGCAATCCCTGGAAAGCACTGACCCTGGAATGGCAGACCAGTTCGCCGCCGCCTGTAGAGAATTTCTTGGAGGAACCCGTGTTGTGGACGGGGCCTTACGATTACGGGATCGACTCGTTCGAGCGCAGCGATCGCGATCGCACGGTGAACGAACTGCTGGCTGAAGTGAAAGCCGATGTCGGTTAAATCGGAGTAGGTAGGGATACGGGATCTCGTATCCCTACACCCCGTGCAGACTTTAATTTTTTCTCTGTTTTCTCTGTTGTTATTGTTACCGAGTACAACTCATGCAAGGTTCCACTGTTGACTCTTCGGAACGTGTCGTTTACGGGGAAACTCGTGGGGGACATGGCGCCGCTCACGAAGAACATCCAGACCATCGTATTTTCGGGATCGCGATGTTCCTGATTGCCGAATCGATGATTTTCCTGGGGTTATTTGCCGCTTACGGCACATTTCGCCTGATGAACCCGACCTGGCCCCCGGAAGGAACGCCGGAAATGGAGTTACTCGTCCCGGGGATCAATACGATTATCCTGATTTCGAGTAGTTTCGTGATGAATCAAGGCAATCGGGCGATTAAGAATGACGATCTCAAAGGATTGCGCCTCTGGTTTGGGGCGACGGCATTGATGGGGGCGATCTTCCTCGCCGGGCAGCTTTACGAGTACAATCACACGGGTTTCGGTCTGACGGATAATATTTTTACGAGTACGTTTTACGTGTTGACCGGGTTTCACGGGTTGCACGTTTGTTTTGGTTTGTTTTTGATTTTGGCGGTGTTGACGCGATCGCTCAAAGCCGGACGTTACAGCAGCCACGCTCATTTCGGACCGGAAGCGGCGGAGTTGTACTGGCATTTCGTCGATGTCATTTGGATTATTTTATTTACGATTCTGTATCTGTTGTAGGGGCGATCGCCTCCGGTTCGTTGGGCGTCGAGTACCCCTATTTTCCCCCATCCCTTAAGGGTTCGGGGGTGTTTTTTTTGGATTGAATTTTTTGATAGAAGGCGGGCGATCGGCATTTTTAATTCCGCTTCATTTGTAGTATCGCTTTATTAAAATTTCCCAGATGACCGAAGGGATGAAAGTATAGAGCGATGTCTAAATCGAGTCGATCGAGGATCCCCCCCAACCCCCCTTAACAAGGGGGGAGTTCGGTCAAGGCCCCCTTGTTAAGAGGGGATTTGGGGGGATTGAGGGGGATTGAAGTTGTCCCTGATGGGTTTGAAAAAAGCGATAGTTGTCCTTCATGGAAACTTTAAAGACTCGGTGAAATGGCGATCGCCGCTCCCTCTCCTCACAATCCCAGTAATTCTACGGATAAACTCGGTGGCAGTCGCCAAGGTCAAATGTATTTTTTTGATAAAGATACTGGTATTTCGCCGATTTCTGCAATATTCTGAAGAAACGACGCCCACAAGCCCGTAATTTCACGGACGATCGACGGAGGCGATCGCGGTAGAGCTTTAAAATGCATATTTAAAAACTTTTGTCAATACTTCCCGAACAAAGGGAGAGAGAACGGGCGATCGTCATCAGAAGTTTGTGTTAAAACCAATGTAAACAAAAAGCAATTATTCCACTTCTCATTCAACAAATTTAATTTGACAACTTGAATTCCATCGAGTTAAAACAAAAAATAGTTCTGAAACACTCGAAAATTATTTTTTCAACCCGTAGAAATAGTTAAAAAAGCAAAAGCTTGATAACTGTTTTTTTGGGCAACTGTTTCTCGCCTACTTTTCTCGTCAACACTTAACTAAAAACGAGAAAAAAAATTGACTCAATTCGAGTATAAAAAACGACGAAACGAGGATAATTCTGCATGAAAGTTGCAATTTTAGCCGGAGGACTGGGGACCAGAATTTCCGAAGAAACGGAAAGCAAACCCAAACCGATGGTCGAAATCGGCGGAAGACCGATCCTATGGCATATCATGATGAACTATGCCTATCACGGATTTAAAGACTTTGCGATCGCCCTCGGCTATAAAGGCGAAGTCATCAAAAAATACATGGTCGATTACTGTTCCCTCAACAGTAACCTTACCGTCGATCTCGGTACCGGAAACGTAGACGTACACGGCGGACTGCGCCTCGACTGGAAAGTCGATTTAGTCGATACCGGACTCTACACCAACACGGGCGGACGGATAAAAAGACTCGCCCCTTACGTTAACAACGAAACCTTCATGCTCACCTGGGGTGACGGCGTTTCCGACCTTAACTTAAGGGATCTTTTAGACTTCCACCGTTCCCACGGCAAACTCGCCACCCTCACCGCCGTCAGACCCCCAGCGCGTTTCGGACATTTGGAAATCGAAGGCGATTCCATCTGTGAATTTTCCGAAAAACCGCAAACCAAAGAAGGATGGATAAACGGCGCCTTCTTCGTCCTCGAACCCGGCGTGTTCGACTACATCGAAGGAGACGATACCCAGTGGGAAAAAGCCCCCTTAGAAAACCTCGCCAAAGACGGACAACTGATGGCATATCGCCATAACTCCTTTTGGCAATGTATGGACACCTTGCGCGACAAACGGCTCCTCGAAAGCCTGTGGATGAGCGGTAAAGCACCTTGGAAATTGTGGGAGGACGACAATGCGATTGTTAGTGACGGGACACAAAGGATATATCGGCACCGTGATGGTACCCCTATTGCTGGAAGCCGGGTATGAAGTCGTCGGATTAGATAGCGACCTTTACCAGCGCTGTACCTTCGGCGAAGGTATCCGCGAAATTACTGAAATTCAAAAAGACATTCGCGACGTCGAACGGGCTGACGTCGAAGGCTTCGACGCCGTTCTCCACTTAGCGGGTCTCTCCAACGACCCCCTCGGCGACTTAAATCCCGACCTGACCTACGACATCAACTATCAAGCGTCAGTCAACCTCGCCAAACTCGCCAAACAAGCTGGAGTCGAACGCTTTATCTTCTCCTCCTCGTGCAGCAACTACGGCGCCGGAGGTCAAGACTGGCTCACGGAAGAGTCCGCCTTCAACCCCGTCACCCCTTACGGCGAATCGAAAGTGCGAGTGGAACGCGACGTCGCCGAACTCGCCGACGACAACTTCAGTCCCACCTTTTTGAGAAACTCCACCGCCTACGGTGTTTCTCCCCGACTGCGGTTCGATTTAGTCCTCAATAACCTGGTCGCCTGGGCGTTTACCACCGGACGGGTTTATATCAAAAGTGACGGCACCCCCTGGCGACCCATCGTTCATATCGAGGATATTTCCCGCGCTTTCCTCGCCGTTCTCGAAGCCCCTCGGGAAGCAATTCACAATCAAGCTTTTAACGTCGGGCGCAACGAAGACAACTATCAAATCCGGGAATTGGCCGATATCGTTAAAGAAACCGTGCCCAACTGCGAGATCGAATATGCCAAAGATGCGGGACCGGACAAACGGTGTTATCGGGTCGATTGCAGTAAAATCTTGCGCGTGCTGCCGAATTTTAAACCGCAGTGGAACGCGCGGAAAGGGGCGCAGGAACTGTACGACACCTATCAAAAAATCGGATTGACCCTCGAAGAATTTGAAGGGGCGAAATACAAGCGCATCGCTCACATTCAGCAATTGTTGTCTACTGGAGAACTCGACAGCAATTTGCGGTGGAAAACGGCAGTTCCTAAAGTAAGTGCCGTGTAATTCGTTCGTCGTCGCGCGTTTGGGCTAAATCTGTAGGTTCGGACGCGCGACGCCCAGTATTTTTAGCGTATCGGAAAGAACTTATGAACGCTTCACAGCCGACGTGCCGCTCTTGCGGACATTCCGATCTCAAACCGATTGTTTCTTTTGGGATTACGACCCTGGCCGACGCTTTAGTGACGAAAGAACAACTCGGTGAAGAAGAATATACTGCTCCTTTGGACTTGGTTTTTTGTCCCGAATGTACCTTGGTTCAGATTACCGAAAGTGTGCCGCCGGAAATTCTTTTTTGTCGGGATTATCCTTATTTTTCTTCAGTTTCTAAATCGCTGCTCGAACATTTCGGAAAGAGTGCCAGAGCATTAATCGAACGGCGATCGCTGGATGAAAATAGTCTGGTCATCGAAGCGGCGAGTAATGACGGTTACATGCTAAAAAACTTCGCTGAAAAAGGGATTCCCGTATTGGGAATCGACCCGGCGTCCGGTCCGGTAGAGGCAGCTCGGAAAGCAGGGATTGACACTCTGTGTACGTTTTTTGGCAAAGATCTGGCCCGTCAGTTACGTGAAGAAGGGAAACAAGCGGACGTATTTTTAGGGAATAATGTTTTAGCCCACGTTCCCGACTTAAATGGGTTTGTTGAAGGGATTAAAATTCTGTTAAAAGAAACCGGGGTGGCGGTCATCGAAGCCCCTTACTTGGTGGATTTAGTAGACCACTGTGAATTCGACACGATTTATCATCAACATTTGTGTTATTTTTCGGTGACGGCGTTAGATCGGTTATTCCGCCGTCATGGATTATTTCTGAATGACATTCAACGGACGTCGATTCATGGCGGGTCGTTGCGGTTGTTTGTGGAACCGAAGGAAGCGATCGCAGATTCGGTGAAGGGGTTGTTAAAAATGGAAGCGGAACGGGGAGTAGACCGCTTGGATTATTATCGGGATTTTGCCGCCCGGATTAAAGCGATTAAAACGAAGTTGTTAGAGATTCTTTGGGATCTGAAAAAAGAAGGAAAAACAATTGTCGGATACGGGGCGGCGGCGAAGGCGACGACGTTGTTGAGTTATTTTGGGATCGATACGGAATTGCTCGATTATATTGCCGATTTGAATCCGTTCAAGCAGGGGCGGTATATGGGGGGCAATCATATTCCGATCGTGGCGCCGAGTCAGTTGTTGGAAGATCGGCCCGATTACGTGTTGATTTTGGCGTGGAATTTTGCTGAAGAGATTATGCAGCAACAGTCTGGCTATCGGGAACGGGGGGGGAAATTTATTATTCCGATTCCGGAACCGAAGGTGGTAGGAAATGAGCGGTAATCGTTGGAGGCGATCGTGTATCGTCAGGGGCTAGTTTTCTGTTTGTGTGCTTTGGTTTCGTTCGGTTTGGTGACGTGCAAGCCATTTGTGCTGATGGCTAATTTTCTTGAATATTCCGGAAAATTAGCCATCCAAAGTGGTAGGATTAAATTGTGGATTTTTACCACCAAGATGCCGAAAAAATATGTCACCCCGAAAGAAGCGCAAGCAATTCTCGGAGTCTCTGAGAAGACCCTGCGAAATTGGGACAAACAAGGAAAAATACGTGCAATTAGAATTCCCTCTGGACATCGCAGGTATGACATATCCTCGATTGACGGAAAGAAAAATAGAGCCAGGATCATCTATGCCAGAGTCAGCAGTCACAAGCAAAAAGCAGACCAAGACCGGCAAGCAGATTACCTACTTTGCCTCTACCCAAGAGCCGAAGTCATCAAAGAAATCGGGTCAGGACTCAACTACAATCGAAAAAAATTTAAAGCCATTCTGGAACGAGTTATGTCAGGAGATGTCGAACAGCTTGTGGTCGGGCACAAAGACAGATTGGCAAGATTTGGATTTGAGTTGCTCAAATGGATTTGCGAACTCAACCATACAGAACTCGTGGTTTGCAACAACACAGAACTTAGTCCAGAAAAAGAAATGGTGGAAGACATACTGGCAATCGTTCACGTCTTCTCTTGCCGACTCTATGGACTCAGGAAATACAAGTCTCAAATCAAAGAAGATCCGGGTTTACCCTGAAACCGAATTAAAGATGACTTGGCGCAAGTGGCTGGCAGCTAGCAGATATTGCTATAACGCCGGAATGGCAAGATTACGCGATACTTACTTTGAAGGGCTTAAATTACCTAGTGCTTATGACTTGCGTCAGGTGGTGATGTCGAATATCCCGGAATGGGTAAATTCAACTCCCTTTAATTTGCGTGGAGCGGCGGTGCTCGACGCTCATGCCGCCTTTAAAAACACTCCCAAAGAACACAAGCTGAGGCCAAAGTTTCGGAGTTGCCGTCAACCCGTTTCATCCTTTAAGTTACAGTCTCAAAACTGGAGAGGGGGCACGACCTACCCAACGCACAAAACCGAGTCAGGAATTAAGCTAAAGGAGCTAAAAGTTAATGCCAGTGAAGAAATACCAGCAGCGATTCCGAGCGATTTTAATGTCATTTTGGATCGAGGTAGATGGTTTATAGCCTACACCGTCGAAGAGGAAAGGCTGACCAATCCTCATCAACAGGCGATCGCCCTAGACCCTGGAGTGAGAACTTTTTTGACTGGTTTTGACGGCAACAAGGTCATTGAACTAGGCAACGGCTCAATCTCGCGCATTGTCAAGCTCTGTAAGCGTTTAGATCGGATTCAGTCAGAAACTGCTAAAGCTAAAGGTAGAGACAATAAGCGCGAAAGATTCAAGCTAAGAAAGCTGGCTCGGCAGCTAAGAATAAAAATTAGAAACCTGGTTGATGAATGTCACAAAAAGACTGCTGCTTTCTTGACCTCTAATTACTCCCAGGTCATTATTCCCGACTTTAAGTCATCGTCTATGGTCTACAGAGCCAAGCGAAAGATTAACCATAAAACAGCACGTTCTTTGCTCACTTGGGCGCACTACCGCTTTAAACAGAGGCTGGTTCACCAAGCAGTTAAACGAGGCTGCCAGGTAATAGAAGTCACGGAAGAATATACAAGCAAAACCTGCTCAAAATGCGGGCAGATTCACAATCGGCTAGGCGGTTCTAAGAAATTTATCTGCCCCAATTGCTCCCATAGAATCGACCGGGATGCTAATGGCAGTATCAATGTCTTCTTGAAAACAATCTCTGGCAATTAGCCAGAGCCAGGTAAGATAGCACCTAATACACAGTATTACTAGGTTTTACCAGTAATTACCGGGTTAAAGACTATCTGCTACCGACTCGCGGACATGAGGTAGCAAACGGCTGGGTTCATCTGTCGAGTACACGAGGAGAACTGCTCCGGTTGGGTTCTTCGACCGAGCAAACGGCGAGTGTGGTTTTTGATTTCGATCGCAACGGCGTTAATGATTTCGCGATCGCCGCTCGCAGTCGCGGACCGTCGATTGTAGGATATCGGCGGTCCGCGACGGGGTGGGACGCTTACGCGATCGAACCGGAGACCTTAGCGATTGAAGCGGGGGGAGTCGATTACGACATTGACGGGGACGGCGATCGCGATCTGGATGTCGTCGTCGGCGAGCATCAGTTGGAGCATCCGGAAACCGCGAAAGTCTATTGGTTTGAGAATCGCGACGGTGTGGGTCTTCAGTGGAAGTCCCATCTGGTTGCCGTGGGCGACGAACACCATGACGGCACTCAGGCGATCGATCTCGATCGCGACGGCGATCTCGACTTGATTTCGATCGGTTGGGGACACGATCGCGTTCTCATTTACGAAAATATAAGGGTTTCGGGCGATCTTCATGCAAGTCCCGAGCCATAAACTCCGAAGAAATACGCATGGCACCCCTGCACGAAGGAGAAAATTGGCAAAAATTCCGTATTTCTTCTTAAAGTTCTCATCAAGATTAAATAAAGTTTTCATCAAAACTCCGTGAAGATGCTTACATCTGGACGGGGATCGGATTATGATGGGGAAGAATTCACGAGGATTTAGCGCGCTTGGATCCTTTTGGGATTGGGTCGATCGCCATCTCAGGTATTGAAAAACATCATCGGAGAACGTCCTTTTTGAAGTGACGATCTCGACCTAGAGGGTTTCTTTTGGAAAACCCCAAGTTTTACCTTGCAATTGACTATATTTAACTTATTTTTTCAATACCTGACCTGGGCTTTTAGCACAAATAGGGCTGTATCTTACTTAGTTGGATGACAAGAAATGGATCGTCAACTTGAACAGACAAACAAATATGCTTCTGGCTCTTTATGGTCTCAAATTGCTTTTATCGACCCGAGTATTGACGATTATTCGGTCTTAACTGCCACGTGTGCGGCAAACATTCAAGTTATTATTTTAAATTCTAGTAAAAGTGTAGTTAGTCAGATCGATGAAGCCTTAAAAGGGGAGAATTACCTAGAAGCAATTCATCTAGTGACACATGGAAAACCGGGAGAGCTAAGATTAGGAAATCATGCCCTGAATCGGGAACAACTCGATCGCTACTCCTCCTTATTTAAGCAATGGAAAGAGCGTCATCCAGCACTTTCAATTTTACTTTATGGCTGCAACGTTGCCGCCGGAGAACGAGGCGCCCGCTTTGTCGAACGGCTGCATGAAATTACGGAGGCGGCGATCGCTGCTTCGACCCGAGCGGTCGGCTCTCACTTATTAGGGGGAAGCTGGGAGCTCGACTTCAAGATCGGCCAGCCCATCTCTGACCTAGCCTGGTCCAAAGCCGTCCGCGATCGTTACCACTTCGTGTTTTCCGACCCCTTCGCCTCAGACGACTTCAACAGCAGCAGCCTAGGGACAAACTGGACATTCATCAACCCGAGAGGAGACAGCAACTACAGCCTCACCGGAACCGGAACCAGCGACGCCTACCTAGAACTGCAAGTAGCAGGAGGAACCTCCCACGATGCTTGGAAAAGTAGCAACAACAGCGTGAGAGTCATGCAAGGGGCGGGGAACGAAGACTTTGAAACCGAAGTCAAATTCGCCAGCGAACCGAGCCAAGCCTATCAACTGCAAGGAATCCTGGTCGAACAAGACAGCAGCAACTGGTTGAGATTCGACACGTATCACAACGGAGAAAGCCTGCGCCTGTTTGCCGCGACCACGAGCAACAACAACTCGCAAGTGAGAATCGACCAAGCGATCGCCAGTGGAAGCGCCAACTACCTCAAACTCAACCGCCAAGGGGATCTGTGGAGTCTGAGTTATTCCACAGACGGACAAAATTGGAATAGCGCCGGAAGTTTCAGCCACAGCCTGACGGCGAACGCGATCGGGCCATTTGCAGGCAATGCAGGCAATTCCCCAGCATTTACCGCTCAAATCGATTACTTTTTCAACACCGCCGCGCCGATTGTCCCCGAAGACGAACCCCTACCGAATCAAGCCCCCGTCGCCAACGACGACAGCAAAACCTTAGAACCCGGGGAAGCCGTTACTGTAGCAATTTTGGACAACGACAGCGACAGCGACGGCAACTTAGACCCGAGTAGCATCGCCATTGTAGACGCGCCGAGTGCGGGAACTGTCAGCATCGACGCCAATGGGGTAGTCACCTACAGTCACGACGGGTCGGCTACCACAGCAGACAGTTTTACTTATACTGTCGCCGACGACGATGGGGACCTGTCCAATCTGGCGACAGTGAATTTAAGTATCGCCCCCAATCAAGCCCCGATCGCGAGTGATGATAGTGCAAGCGTCACCATTGGGGAAGCGGTCGATGTAGCGATTCTGGACAACGACAATGACAGCGACGGCAACTTAGACCCGAGTAGCATCGCGATTGTAGACCAACCGAGTGCGGGAACTGTCAGCATCGACGCCACGACTGGGGTAGTTACCTACAGTCACGACGGGTCGGCTACCACAGCAGACAGTTTTACTTATACTGTCGCCGACGACGACACCGCCGTTTCCAATCTGGCGACGGTGAATGTGAGTATCCAGGAACAGGCGATCGCCTTCGCCTCAGACGACTTCAACAGCAGCAGCCTAGGGACAAACTGGACATTCATCAACCCGAGAGGAGACAGCAACTACAGCCTCACCGGAACCGGAACCAGCGACGCCTACCTAGAACTGCAAGTAGCAGGAGGAACCTCCCACGATGCTTGGAAAAGCAGCAACAACAGCGTGAGAGTCATGCAAGGGGCGGGGAACGAAGACTTTGAAACCGAAGTCAAATTCGCCAGCGAACCGAGCCAAGCCTATCAACTGCAAGGAATCCTGGTCGAACAAGACAGTAGCAACTGGTTGAGATTCGACACCTATCACGACGGAGAAAGCCTGCGCCTATTCGCCGCGACCACGAGCAACAACAACTCGCAAGTGAGAATCGACCAAGCGATCGCCAGTGGAAGCGCCAACTACCTCAAACTCAACCGCCAAGGGGATCTGTGGAGTCTGAGTTATTCCACAGACGGACAAAATTGGAATAGCGCCGGAAGTTTCAGCCACAGCCTGACGGCGAACGCGATCGGGCCATTTGCAGGCAATGCAGGCAATTCCCCAGCATTTACCGCTCAAATCGATTACTTTTTCAACACCGCCGCGCCGATTGTCCCCGAAGACGAACCCCTACCGAATCAAGCCCCCGTCGCCAACGACGACAGCAAAACCTTAGAACCCGGGGAAGCCGTTACTGTAGCGATTCTGGACAACGACAGCGACAGCGACGGCAACTTAGACCCGAGTAGCATCGCGATTGTAGACCAACCGAGTGCGGGAAGCGTCAGCATCGACGCCACGACTGGGGTAGTCACCTACAGTCACGACGGGTCGGCTACCACAGCAGACAGTTTTACTTATACGATCGCCGACGACGATGGGGACCTGTCCAATCTGGCGACAGTGAATTTAAGTATCGCCCCCAATCAAGCCCCGATCGCGAGTGATGATAGTGCAAGCGTCACCATTGGGGAAGCCGTTACTGTAGCAATTTTGGACAACGACAGCGACAGCGACGGCAACTTAGACCCGAGTAGCATCGCGATTGTAGACCAACCGAGTGCGGGAACTGTCAGCATCGACGCCACGACTGGGGTAGTTACTTACAGTCACGACGGGTCGGCTACCACAGCAGACAGTTTTACTTATACGGTCGCCGACGACGATGGGGACGTTTCCAATCTGGCGACGGTGAATTTAAGTATCCAGGAACCGAACTTAGGAACGCCAATTATTGATGTTTGGTATGGATTAAACCAAGCGTTCGGTCAAATTGGTCAGCCGCAAACCTGGGTCAACCTGTTAGGAAATGTCAGCGATCCCGATGGGATTGCTTCGTTAAGCTACCAACTCAACGGCGGATCGAATATTCCTTTATCCCTCGGACCGGACGATCGCCGCTTGCAAAATCCGGGTGATTTCAATGTTGACATTGCTTACAGCGATTTAGACGGGTCTGTAACGGACGATTTCGTGACAATTTTCGCGACAGACACCCTGGGGAACACCTCCACTCAAACGGTGAGTGTGGATTACGAATCCGGTCAGGTGTGGCCCGAACCTTATGCGATCGATTGGAGTGCGGTATCGAACCTTCAAGATGCGGTTCAGGTGGTCGATGGGTTGTGGCATTTAGAAGGGGATACGGTTCGCACGAGCATACAGGGATACGATCGCCTCCTCGCCATTGGCGAAACGACTTGGGACGATTACGAAGTCACCGTACCCGTGACGGTCAACAGTACGGATTTACCGAGTAATGCGACCGAGGCGGGGGTCGGCATCATGATGCGCTGGACGGGGCATACGGACGATCCGGTGCCTAACTGGCAGCCGAAATCGGGCTGGAATCCCCTCGGGGCCTTGGGATGGTTTTATAAAGAACGGCTGGAAATTACGGGGAATTACTTAAAGACCCTGAGTGAAGCCCCCTTCACTCTCCAAGAAGGGGTCACCTACAACTTCAAGATGAGGGCTGAAGGCAATAATTACAAGTTGAAGGTGTGGGACGCCAATCAGGCGGAACCGACGAACTGGAGTTTACAAGGAGAAGGAAGTTCTTCCGATCCTCAACATGGATCGATCGTGTTGGTGGCTCACCATTACGATGTCAGTTTTGGCGATGTCAATATTACCCCTGTGGGAACGGGTTCGCCGACTCAACAAGCCCCGATCGCCAATAATGATAGTACGACGGTGGCGATCGCGGGTTCGACGACTATCGATGTTTTAGGCAACGATAGCGATAGCGATGGGGTGTTACTCCCGCAAAGTTTGGAAATCGTTGACGCGCCTTTGTACGGGGCGATCGCGATCGATGAGAATGGGGTTGTGAGTTACACCCACGACGGTTCGGGAACGACGGAAGATAGTTTTAGCTATCGAGTCAGTGACGATGACGGGCTGTTCTCGAATACGGCGCAGGTGGCGATCGCGATCGAGCAAAATCCGACCCCCAACCTAACCATCGTCGAGTCCAACAACAGTACGATCGTCGGAGAAGACGGCACCACGGACAGTTACACTCTCGTGTTGACGACCCAACCGACCGACGACGTCACCGTTACCCTCACTCCGGACGCCCAACTGAGTGCCCAACCGTCGAGTGCGATCTTCACGCCGCAGAACTGGAATGTCGCGCAAGCGGTGAGTTTGGCTGCGGTAGACGATACCCTGGTTCAGGGCGATCGCCTCGTGTCCCTGTCCCACGCGATCGCCAGTAACGACCCGGCGTATGACAACCTCGCCGTTGCCGATCTCGATGTTGAAATCGTCGATGACGATACCCCCCCCACTCCCGTCTATTCGGAAGTTCGCATCAACGCCGGAGGCAGTGCGTACACCGACGGTTCCGGTCAAACTTGGCTGGCGGATACCTACTTTAACGGCGGCGATACCTACACCTCTTACGCGGCCAAAATTCAAGGAACGAGCGACACATCCCTGTATAAAACCGAGCGCTGGGGTGACAATTTTGGCTATAACATTCCCGTGGAAAACGGCGTTTACGACGTTAACTTAGGGTTTGTCGAAAGCTACTACCAACAAGCCGGACAGCGTATTTCCGATATTTTTGCCGAAGGCGAATTAGCCATCGACGATCTCGATATTTGGACGGAAGCGGGAGGGGCAAAAGACAAACTGGTGATGAAAACCATCGAAGATGTGGCCGTGACCGATGGTTATTTAGATCTCAACTTAGTTTCCAGTGTCAGTTATGGCAATATCCAATCGATCGAAATCGTCCAACCGGAAGATCCGGTCGTTGTGGAAGGAGGAAAAAGCGATCGCTACGTGTTAGTTTTGCCCTCTCAACCGACCGAAAATGTCACGGTCGATATCGGTACGGGCGATCGCACCGATGTCGATCTAACCAGCGTTACGTTTACCCCGACGGACTGGAACGTTCCGCGAGAAATTAACATTTTTGCCGTTGACGATACTGTAGTTCAAGGTAGTGAAACCGATTCGATTACCCATCAAATTACTAGCACCGATCCGGTTTATAGCAGTTACCAAATTGCCGATATCGCCGTCAACGTTGTCGATAATGACATCCCCATCCGCATCAATGCAGGAGGCGAAAATTATACGGATACCTTTGGCCGCAAGTGGTCTGCAGATAATAGCTTTGTGGCGGGAACCGCTTACACCTCGGAACGACTCGTCGGCGTTACGCCAGATACGCTGCTCGATCGCACCGAACGTTACGGGACCGACTTTTCTTATGCGATCGCCGTAGAAAATGGCACTTACGATCTCAATTTAAGTTTTATCGAAAACTTCTTTAACCAAGCCGGAGGAAGGGTTTTTGATATTACCGTAGAAGGTCAATTAATCTTCGATAATTTCGATGTCTGGACTGAAGTCGGGATGGATACCTTGTTAATCAAGACAATCGAAGATATTCAAGTCAGTGATGGGGTTCTCGATGTTAACTTCAAGTCCAGTGCCAGCAATGCCTTTATTCAAGGAATTGAAGTTTTAGCTGCCGGAACGGGACAAAACAATTTAGTTTCAGGAGGATTTGGCAACAACAAAATTTTCGGCGTCGATCCGACGATCGCCGACCCCGGACGGGGTGAAATTGACGAACTCACCGGACTTGGCGGATACGACACTTTTATGTTAGGAGATGCGACAACAGCTTACTACGACGATGGCATCGATTTAGAAAGTGGGCTGCAAGATTACGCCGTCATTAAGGACTTTTCTCCTCAATCCGACGTGATTCGCTTGCATGGTACCGCCAGTGACTATCAATTAGGAAATTCGCCGGAAGGATTGCCGACCGGAACCGCAATTTTCCGTCAGACTAGCGCCGAAGCCGAACTCATTGCTATTATCGAAAACGAAACGAATCTCAATTTGGCATCGAGCGCGTTTCAATTCGTATAAACGAGTACAAATCCGAACCGATCGCGCCTCAATTCTCGCTATTTTAAGGTTGGGGACAGTTCCTCAAGTTTCATGGCGCGATCGGCTTCAACTTTTTTTAACATTTTCGGCGTTTCAAGCTTCCGTTTTTGAGCAAGTTTAGCAAAACTAGGAATTTAAGATGACTCAAACGAAAATCAGCACCGATCTCTACTCTGGCGATCGCCGGATCGAACAGACTTGTCCGAATTGCGGTCATTCCCATTTATCGACCTTTTACGAAGTCAAACAGGTTCCCGTTCACAGTTGTTTGATGATGCCCAATGAGGCAGAAGCCTTGAATTTTCCTTGTGGGGATGTCCTGCTCGCTTTTTGCGATCGGTGTGGGTTTATTACCAATTTAAAATTTGACTCGAAGTGGTCGGCTTACGCTCCCAATTACGAAGATCAACAAAGCTTTTCGCCAACCTTTAATAAATTTGCCATTCAGCTCGCAGATCGCCTGATTGAAAAATACGATTTACATAACAAAAACATCCTCGAAATCGGCTGTAGTAAAGGCGATTTTCTGATTTTACTTTGCGAACGTGGCAACAACCGAGGGGTGGGAATCGATCCGAGCGTGGTTCCCGGACGAGTGCAAAGTGAAGCCGCCGATCGCATTACGTTCATTCAAGATTACTACCAGGAAAAACACGCCGAGTATGTCGGCGATTTCATTTGCTGTCGCCACACCCTCGAACACATTCAACCAACCTCTGAATTTATTAAAATCGTTCGGCGCTCGATCGGCGATCGCACCGATATTCCCGTATTTTTTGAGATTCCCGATACCGTTCGCGTCCTCAAAGAACTCGCTTTTGAAGATATTTATTACGAGCATTGTTCCTATTTCACCCCGGGTTCTCTCGCCCGACTCTTTCGTAATTCCGGTTTCGAGGTCACCGATTTGTATCGAGATTACGGCGATCAATATTTAATGATTGAAGCTTTACCCATTGCCGAATCAAAATCGGAAAAAGTTCATCCTTTTGAAGAGAGTCTAGAGGAACTCACCCAACAAGTCCAATATTTTGCCAGTCACATTCAAGAAAAACTTGATATTTGGCGCGATCGCCTGTCGCAACTGCAAGCAGAAAATAAAAAAGTAGTAGTCTGGGGATCGGGTTCCAAATGTGTCGCCTTTCTGACAACTTTAGACACCTTAGATAAGATTCAGTACGTCGTCGATATCAATCCCCACCGACACGGTAAATTCATTCCAGGCGTGGGCAAATCGATCGTCTCTCCAGAGTTTTTAAAAGACTATCAACCCGATGCGATCGTGGTGATGAATGCTATTTATTGCAATGAAATTCAAGAAATGCTAGATCGTATGGGAGTTCGTGCCGAACTGATGGCCTTATAGCAATTGGCGCTGTCATGAGGTACAAGAGGCGAAGATCCCCCCAACCCCCCTTAAAAAGGGGGGCAGTGAAAGTCCCCCTTTTTAAGGGGGATTTAGGGGGATCGAAATGTACCGCCCAACAGCGAAAACTGCTGTATAACGATCGAGATTTAGGCGATCGCCCCTCCCGTTTGTTGTAGACATTGGCTGAAGAATGCAATATCCAATTTACTTTTACATCCCTAAATCCTGTTGGCCTGAAACCATTCCGGAAGATGTCGATCGCCATTGGGATATGTTTATTGTAGGGCCGTACAATTGGACGTTGCAAACTTATTGCCGCCTAAAAAGTTATGGATTTGGATGCGAACTGGTCGATCGAATGCCATCAAAGGGGATTGTTTTTACCCACCGGGATTATTTAGATGATGGTTTTCAGCCCAGTTCGCACCTCCTTTTAGTCTGTCTACAAGCCGATCGCTTTCCCCATCCTTACGCACAAATTCACATCGTACAAAATCCCAAACAAGTTGTAACAAGATCCAACAAGTTTGGGAGTAAATATTTTCTACCCCACTGGCCCCAACCCGGATTAATTCCACGGGATCCCAACCGGGGCGATCGATTTGAAAATCTGGGATATTTTGGGGTTGAAAAACAACTGGCTCCCGAACTTTTAGAGCCTTCTTATCAAGAAAAGTTAAATCAACTCGGCTTGAAAAACTGCACCATCAACACCGAACATACAAACCAGCAATATCGCTGGAATGATTATTCACAAATCGATTTATTTGTGGCCGTTCGTAGTTTTAGAAAACGGGAAGAATATCTTCGCAAACCCGCTACCAAACTGTACGGAGCTTGGCACGCAGGAGTCCCCGCCATTCTCGGATATGAGTCCGCTTATCGGGCCGAACGTCAGAGCGAACTCGACTATATCGAGGTAGCTTCTGTAAAAGAATTGTTGACGGCGATCGAGCGATTGCGAGATGATTTACCATGGCGCAAAGCCATCATTGAAAATGGCAAACAAAGAGCCAAAGAAACCGAACCCACACATCTCACCGAACGTTGGATCGAGGCGATCGAAACTGTTGCTATTCCCATGTACGAAGCCTGGTGTTCGGAGTCGGAATCTGCCAGACAGCAATTTTTCAAAAATAATTATTTAACTTTGATTCAAAACAAAATAGAAAGGAGTGCTAAAGAAATCAGTAGTAAAGCTGGAAATTTAATTCAAAGACTTAAAATCTCTTAAAAGATCGGTCATTCAGGATAGTGTTATGAGTTGCGATCGCCTCCCTCGCTTAATTGTTGGCTTACCTGTTTACAACGGCGATGATTTTTTAGAAGACTCTTTAAAAGGGTTACTATCACAAACCTATACAGATTTTAAACTCGTTATTTCCGATAACGGTTCTACAGATAAAACCCAACAAATTTGTCAGAACTATGCCGCCCAAGATTCGCGAATTGACTACCACCGTCATGAGGTCAATCGGGGGGCAGCATGGAATTATAACTATGCCTTTGAAGTCGATCGAAGTGAATATTTTAAATGGGCAGCCCACGACGATATTTGTCAACCCGAATATCTCGAACGTTGCGTGGAAATCCTCGACCGCTATCCCTCTGTCGTCCTCGCTTATCCCCGAACTCGTTTCATCGACGAACGAGGGGAATTGATTCGACCGGAGTATACTGACGACTTAAATTTAAGACAATCCAAACCCCATCAACGCTACGGTCAATATTTAGATGTTCTCTATCGTAGCGGTCCGCAAGGCTGTTCTAAAATTAGTCCAATTTGGGGAGTAATGAGAACGGAAATTTTACGAAAAACTCCTTTAATTGGCAACTACAATGCATCGGATTTAACCTTATTGAGCGAACTTGCTCTCTGGGGGGAATTTTTTGAAATTCCCGAATACCTATTTCTCCGACGAGAACATGCAGGACAATCCGTTAAAGCTCATCGGAGTGCGTCCGAACGGGCCGCTTGGTTCGACCCTACGAATAAGCGCGTAACCCTACCAACTTGGGAACGTTTCGGTCACTTTCTTCGGGCGATCGATCGCGTAAATTTAAGCTGGAGTGAAAAAGTCTTATGTTATTTAGAATTGCGAAGATGGTTGTTGTTTTCTCCGATGGGATGGAGGAAAATGGGACGAGAAGTTAAAATGTCACTTCTGGATTATTTAGAATATCAAAAACGACGCAATACCGCAAATATCAAAAATTAAATTGACGGCGATCGCTTAAAAGGCTTTGAAATCTTTTTGAAATCTTTTTGAAACCTTTTTGAAATCCTTTTGAAATATCCGTATCCAATCAACTAGATCCTAGATCGGCGATCGCCCTCAACTTTTGAAAAGTTTCATTTAATTTCATTTAATTTCATTTAATTTTCAGTGATAACAAACGAGGTAAGCATCAATGTACGACTTTACAATTATTGGGGGTGGCATTGTCGGACTTTCTGCCGCCCTCCATTTAACCCAAAGTTACCCAAATGCCAAGATTCTCGTCCTCGAAAAAGAGGGAGAATGGGCATTTCATCAAACGGGAAATAATAGCGGGGTCATTCACTCAGGAATTTATTATAAACCCGGTAGTTTCAAAGCGAAATTCTGCCGCGACGGTCAACGTTCCATGGTCGAATTTTGCCAAAAACACGGCATCAATTACGAAATTTGCGGTAAAGTCATCGTCGCGACCGAAGCCAAAGAATTGCCATTGTTAGACAAACTTTACCAACGGGGTTTAGACAATGGCATTCCCGTTGCTAAAATTTCCGGGGAAGAAGTGAAAGAGATCGAACCTTACGTCAATTGTTTGGCGGGGATTCGGGTCGAATCGACGGGAATTGTAGACTATCGCGGCGTCTGTCAAAAGTATGTCGAATTAGTTGAAAATTGGGGCGGGGAATTGCGCCTCAATACTAAAGTTGAGGAGATCCAGCATCGAAGCGGGGAATTAGTTATCGAGACGAATGGGGGTGAATTTTCGACGCGGTTCGCGATTAATTGTGCGGGACTGCACAGCGATCGCATCGCCCTTTTGGAAGGGGTCGATCCCCAAGCTAAAATCATTCCCTTTCGCGGTGAATATTACGAATTAAAGCCAGAAAAACGATATTTAGTTAAAAACCTCATTTATCCCGTTCCCAACCCTGATTTTCCCTTCCTCGGGGTTCACTTCACCCGGGCGATTGACGGGTCGGTTCACGCCGGACCGAATGCGGTACTCAGTTTCAAACGGGAAGGGTATCGAAAAACCGATTTTGACTGGCAAGATTTTGTCGAAATTATGACTTATCCGGGATTGTGGAAACTGGCGGCAAAATATGGCAATGAAGGGGTGAAAGAAATTGTGCGATCGCTGAGTAAAACTGTTTTCGTTCGCAGTTTGCAACGGTTAATTCCGGAAGTTCAGGCGGATGATGTGATTCCAACTCATGCGGGAGTTCGGGCCCAAGCTTTGATGAATGATGGGATGTTGGTCGATGATTTTTTAATCGTCGATGGAGAACGGGCGATGCATGTTTGTAACGCCCCTTCTCCGGCGGCGACGGCTTCTTTAGAAATCGGAAAAGCGATCGCCGATCGCGTCCGAGACCGTCTCGGAATGTCCAATGAAATCCGTTTATCGGTATAAATAAACTTGAAATGAAGCTGATGCGCGATCGCCCCCAACTTAATTGGAATCATAGACTAGAAAAAGCGGCTTTACCAATTTTTATTGGTGGCTTTCTTTTCGTGGCGATCGCCACTTTATTTCCTTTCGATTTTTACCTACCCGATCGCTTCTCACTGCCAAATTTATTAGACAGCTTTCATTTAGCCCCTTCTCGACAAACGGCATTTAAAGATTTAGTTGAAAATTTAATCTTATTTCTACCCCTAGGATTCGGCGCGAGTGGGTTACTAGCAAAAACCCAGTTAAACCCTCGCATTCAGTTGAGTTTAATCTTAATTTGTAGTGCTTTTTTCTCGTCTACTATTGAAACATTGCAAGCCTTTTTACCCTCACGACATCCCACGGGAACGGACATTTTAACCAACACGATCGGATCGGGGTTGGGCTATTTTACATTTTGCCATTGGCGATTTCAATTAGCGCAGGCGATCGCCCGAATCCTGCGTCGAATTCAGCGAGGAAGTACGGTTAAAAATTTAAGTTTTATTTATTGGGGATATTTTCTAATTATTTTAATCATCTCCAGTGCAGTTCAGACGACTACCAATCTGAGCAACTGGAATACAGATTATCCCTTAATTATTGGCAATGAAGCGACGGGCGATCGCCCGTGGAACGGTTCAATCTCTCAATTAGCGATCGCCGATCGCACGTTGTCCGAACCAGAAATCAATACCCTATTTCAACAAGAATCTAAATTCTCACTCAATTCATCATCTTGGCTAATTTCTTATCAGTTCGATCGCCCCAATCCCTGGCAAAGTCGCGATGAAATTTTACTGCCCTTGTTGACTCCATCAAAATCATTAAAGCCCGAAAAAGACGGAGTGTTAAACTTGAATCCCGATCGCTGGCTGCAAACAGAAAGATCGGCGAAAAACTTGATAAAAATTCTCCGTCAACAACATCAGTTTAGCTTGATGTTGACTTTAGCCACTCTCGAAGATCGACAAAGTGGCCCGGCGCGCATTGTTTCCCTATCAAAAACGCCTTTTGAGCGCAATTTAACCCTGGGACAAGAAGAAAACGATTTGGTATTTCGGTTGCGAACGCCAATCACCGGACGGAATGGAATGAATCCGGAATTTGTCGTTCCTAACTTTTTTAGCGATCGCCAATTTCATCGCTTACTGATCGCTTACGATGGCGCAAATTTAGCGTTTTATCGCGATCGCCCAACGCCTTTATCTGAAATTCGTTTAACTCCAGATTTTATTTTATTTCGCTATTTATTATTAAATTTTGAAGAGTCAGTTTTACGCTTAGATGCACCAAATGCGATCGTTTATTGCATTTTCTATTACAGTGTAGTTTTTATTCCTCTGGGAAGTTTAGCAGCAATTATCGGATATTTACGATTTCGCGATCGCCCTTGGATAGCTCGTTTGCTGATTTTTTTGGGAACAATTTTGCCGGGGTTTTTGCTGGAATTGCTGTTAAGTCGCATTCGCGGAACTGCGATGGCGGGCGATCGCCTGTTGTGGAGTTGGGCGATCGCGAGTTTAGCGGTTTGGGGAGTGATGAGATATGTTAGAGTGCGCTCCCTTAACACTGATTAAATCTCTTAAAAACAGGAGATTGAAGTTAAATTAAGTTCGATCGATGACCTTTAATAAAAACCAGGAAAAATAGTCATGAATTCTAACAATAATAAACACGAGTGTCAGGTATGCGGTCAAGCTGAATTGGAACCCTTTTTCAAAATGCTAGAGGTTCCAATTTACTGTAATTTATTATGGTCGCAACGGGAAGGGGCGATCGCCTGTCCGAAAGGAGATATTGAATTAGCATTTTGTCCAAATTGCGGGTTTATTTACAATACCTCATTTAACCCGGAACAGTTGGACTATTCCCAAGAATATGAAAATTCGCTGCACTATTCTCCCCGGTTTCAACAATATGCGGACGATCTGGCAAAACGGCTGATTCAACAGTACGATTTGCACGGCAAAGATATTATCGAAGTTGGCAGTGGTAAGGGCGATTTTCTCGTCGCTTTATGTCAATTTGGCGACAATCGAGGGGTCGGGTTCGATCCGACTTACATCCCGCGATCGGAACATCATCCAATGGCGGAGAAAGTGACTTTTGTCTGCGATTATTATTCAGAAAAATATCGAGAGTATCAAGCCGATTTAATTTGCTGTCGCCATACCTTAGAACACGTTCCCGATCCGAATCGCTTGTTAAACTCCCTACGGGCGGCAATCGGCGATCGCCTGGATACGGCGGTATTTTTTGAAGTTCCCAATGCCTTACATACGTTCCAAAATTTAGCCGTTTGGGATATTATTTACGAGCATTGCGGTTATTTTTCTCCTGCATCTTTAACCCACAGTTTTATCGCGTCTGGATTTACTGTTAAAGCAGTTGAAGAAACCTTTGAAAGCCAGTTTTTGACCTTAGATGCGTTACCGACCGATGGAAACGGATCGGTTGGGGAGAAAAACGGCGCGGAAGTTACCAGTTTAGCGCGCGATCTTGCAGAATTTAAGAACAAGTTCGATAAGTTAGTCGCAACTTGGCAGGAAAAATTAGGGGCGATCGCCGAAACAGGAAAAAAGGCGGTGGTTTGGGGTGCCGGATCGAAGGGAGTGACCTTTTTAAATATTCTCAAAGCTCATGAGGCGATCGCCTATATTGTCGATATCAATCCCCGCAAGCAGGGAATGTACGTTCCGGGAACGGGTCAGCCGATCGTTGCGCCGGAATTTCTCAAGGAATATCAGCCAGATTTAGTGATTGTAATGAATCCGATTTATCAGGCAGAAATTAGCGAGCAGGTGGCGAGTTTTGGCGTTAATGCAGAAGTAATCTCTGTTTGACGACCCGATTCGCCCCTCCAACTGACGAGGGCGCCTTCCCCGGCGTGTCAGCAAATCGTGAAAATTTATGAATTTTTGTAAAATTTGCTATACCTGGGGAAGTGGACTCAACAATCCAGGAGCGAACATGACCATCGAACTGTATCAATTTGAAGTGTCGCAATATAGCGAGAAAGTCCGGCTAATTCTGGATTACAAGGGGTTGGACTATCGCAAAATCGAGGTCACTCCCGGGGTGGGACAGCTCGAAATTTATCAGATGTCGGGTCAGCGACAAGTCCCGGTGATTAAGGACGGTAACCGGGTGGTTGCGGATTCGACGGCGATCGCCAAATATTTAGATGAAACCTATCCAGATCGCCCGTTAATTCCAACTGCCCCGAAATCTCGCGCCCTGACGCTGATGATGGAAGAATGGGCCGACGAGTCGATTGGCGCCAAAAGTCGCCTGCTGCTGTTTAGCGGGTTGAAAGACCAAAGCTTCCGCAGTGCGCTGTTACCGCCGAATACGCCGGAATTGGTCAAAAACTTGGTCGAAGCGGTCCCCTCGGAGGTGTTGCAGGCGGTTGGATTTGGCATTGGTGCCAGTCCGGAAGCGGTACAAGCGGCGGAAACGGCTATTCAGCAGGATTTAGAGGCCCTTTGCTTGTTGTTGCAAGACAGCCCCTATTTAACCGGGGATACGCCGACGCTGGCTGATTTTAGCGTGGCTGGTTTGTCGATGTTGTTGAAATTCCCGGAAGGAAACTATCTGGATTTACCGGAACAATTGCAGGGTAAAGGGGTGCCGGGAATTGCGGACAATCCGCTATACGAAACCTTTTTCACCTGGCGCGATCGCCTGTACGCCGAGTATCGTCAACCGCGCATTCCGACGACGACGGCCCAGGCGGGACAACCGACTTCAATTAATATTGAATAATTGTTAATAGGTTGTAAAAATATGGGTTTTAGGGACGCGATATTGCCGTGTCCCTAACCTCGTCTCTCTCATGATTTTTGAAAAAGGTTACAGCATTTTCCTCGGCTATGCAAAACATTTAGATCCCCCTAAATCCCCCTTAAAAAGGGAAACTTTCCTCCTTCGCCCCCCTTTGAAAGGGGGGTTGGGGGGGATAAAGAGATCGGCACTGTACTTCATCAGACGCGCGAGTGCTGTATAATTTTTCTCAAAAGCTATTGTTAACATGGATATTCAATCGCATCAAAGAGTTAACGATATTTTACTCGCCCCTTTAGAAAGACCGTTATTGCAGTGGTTTGCCGCGCGGATGCCACTTTGGGTTACTCCGGATCGGTTAACGGGAATTGGGCTGTTAGGGGCGCTGTCGATCGGTGCGAGTTATGGGGCGACCCAGTGGAATTCTAACTTTTTGTGGTTGGCGAATGTGGGTTTTTTCCTCAATTGGTTTGGGGACGGTTTGGACGGAACTTTAGCGCGATATCGCCGCATCGAACGACCGAAATATGGTTTTTTTGTGGATCATACGGTGGATGCGATCGCCCAACTGGCGATCGTTTTGGGGTTGGGATGCTCGCCCTATTTCACCTTTTCGATCGCCTGTTTGGGATTAATCGGTTATTTGTTAATGTCGATTCTGGTTTACGTCCGCACTTGTGTCGATGGCGTTTTCCAAATTTCTTACGGTAAAATTGGACCGACGGAAGTGCGGTTGCTGCTTGTTATTTTAAATGTCATTATTTATTTTGTCGGTTCGGTAACGATCGCCCTACCCTTTGCGACAATTTCTGTTTACGATTTCTTGGCTTTGACTGTGGCGATCGCCCTGATTTTAACCTTTATCATTTCCAGCTTTCGCTACGCTCGCATCCTGGCCAAAATCGATCCGTAATTCCGCGTTTTTTTGCTCTTGCTTGTTCCAAGGGAGCCGCTTCGCGAACAGATCTGCGTCTCCCTAGGGGAATCGGCGCAATTTTTATCTAGAATCGAACCAGCAAAAGCACTCGCAAAAGCACTCGCAAAAGCACTCGCAAAAGCACTCGCAAAAGCACTCGCAAAAGCACTCGCAAAAGCACTCGTCAAAGCACAATGACAAACAAATCTAAAAACAGGCGATCGATCGCCCGGGTTGCCACGGTTTGCGCGCTCCTCTTGCTACTCGGTTCGCCCTGGGGGGCGATCGCCCGCGCCGAGACCCCAGAACTGCCCGAAGCCGTTGCCCGTGCCGTTCTCGCCGATCTCAGCCGGGAAACCGAGATCCCCGAAAACGCCCTCACGATCGTCGCCGCCGAGCGCGAAACCTGGCCCGACGGCTGCCTCGGCTTAGCCGAACCCGATCGCTTCTGCACTCAAGCCCTCGTTTCCGGGTGGGAAGTGAGCATTCGCAGCGCACGACGAGAGTGGACGTATCGCACGGACGATACCGGAGCGGCGGTCAAACTCGATCGGGGCCATCAACTCAAATCTCGCTCCAGACAAGCGACATAGCGTTTAATATTCGTGAGAATATCGGCGATCGCGCCGAGGAGGGGCGTCACTTGGGAGCCGTCCTCCTCCGCCGCTCGCCGTTCCAACCCCTCGGCGATTTCGGGCATTTTCCGCAAGCCGATCGTCGCCGCACCCCCTTTAATTTGGTGAGCCAATTGGCACAGAGTTTGCCAATCCGACGCCTCAAACGCCACTTGAGCCTGTTCGACCTCCAATTGTGTATCTTCCAAAAAAGTTTGCAGCACTTCGATTTGAAACTGGCGATCGTTTTGGGTAATTTGTTCGAGCCATTCGAGATCGAAAATTTGCTCGGGTTCGAGGGTGTCGCAAGCTAGATCCGGATTCGCCACAGGAAGCTGAGGCGTCTCGGGGATCGTTCGCGCCTGAATCGCGGCGGTCCAGTCGAGTAGAACCCGGGTGAGATCTTCGAGGCTGACAGGTTTGCTCAGATAGTCGTCCATCCCCGCCGCCAAACATTTCTCACGATCGCCCTTGAGCGCGTAAGCCGTCAAACCGATCACGATCGTGTGGCGGTCGTTCCCCTCTTGTTGGCGGATGCGCCGCGTGGTTTCGTAACCGTCGAGAACGGGCATTTGACAGTCCATCAACACCAAATCGTACTCCTGCTCGGCCATGCGATCGAGGGCTTCTTGCCCGTTATTCGCACAATCGGCTTGATAGCCCAACACTTTAAGCTGATTGAGACTGACTTTTTGATTGATCGGCGTATCTTCCACCAGCAAAATTTTCAACCGTGGATGCTGACCGAAAGACGCGCTCGGGGTTGTTGGCGAGGGGTGCGAACTCCTAGAGCCGCGATCCGCCCCCGCCTCGCGAGCGCCATTCTCCTGACTCGCTTGGAGTTGCCGAGCGAACGCGAACGGAGACTCCGAGGCGATCGCCCGCACCAGACAATCGAACAGCCGCGACGCTTTCACGGGTTTGGTCACGTAATCGCGAGCGCCGAGATCGAGTAATACTTGGGCATCCTGAAGCCGATTAAACGGCGTCAGCAACACCCATTTCGTTTCCGAAGAAGGAATTTCCACCCCGAGTAAGTCCATAGAGGGGCCTTCTGGGATCTGCACGTCGAGCAACACGACGTCAAACGGGCGATTTTGCGATCGCGCCTGATTCAAAGTTGGCAGCAACATCCAGGCGCGATCGATCGGCGTCACCTCCATCCCCCAATTGTTCCCCAAGCGGGCGATCGCCTGACGCACCACAGCCCGTTCGCTCGCCACTAACAAGCGCAAACCTGCTAACGTCGTTACCGACGGTTCGGAAGCCCCCACAGTCGGACTGGCGGTCCCTGGGGCGATCGGAATTTCAAACCAAAAACAACTCCCCTCACCCGGCGTACTTTCGACCCCGATCTCCCCTCCCATCAACTCCACCAATTGCTTGCAAATCGCCAACCCCAAACCCGTTCCGCCGTGTTTTTTCGTCGTCGAGCCGTCCACTTGGGAGAACGATTGGAACAACTTGCCTTGTGCTTCGGCGTCGATGCCAATTCCCGTATCGCGCACCACAAAGCGCAGCCAGGGGGTCGCCTCGGTATCCGCCTCGCTGTCAGTTTCACCTTCATCGAGAGCCTCCCCAGGGGCTACGCCGGAGCATCTGCACTGGAGAATCGCGCTGACTTCCACCGCCACCTCGCCGCATTCGGTAAATTTAATCCCATTGCCGATTAAATTGGTCAACACCTGACGCAGGCGCGAGGCATCGGCGCGGATGTATTGAGGAACCTGGGGGTCTACCGAGAGGACTAATTCTAAATTTTTGTTCTGCGCTTGCAGGGCGAGTAAATCGAGAATTTGTTCCAAACAAGTGACTAAGTTAAACTCAGTGACCTCCAAACTCATCTCTCCGGCTTCGAGTTTGGAAAAATCGAGAATGTCGTTAATTAAATCGAGTAAATTTTGACCGCTTATCTTCAAAGTCTGCACGAAATCTTGCTGTTCGGGACTGAGTTGAGTTCGCAACAACAAATCCGTCATCCCCAACACCCCATTCATCGGGGTGCGGATTTCGTGACTCATATTCGCCAAAAATAGAGATTTGAGCCGGGAGGCTTCTAAAGCCGCTTCTCGGGAGGCTTGAGAGAGTTCGAACAGGGTCGATTGTTGGATGGCGATCGCCAGATGGACGCTCAACTGGGAGAGCAGGTCGATTTCAAACTGACTCCAGCAGCGCGACCCGCGACATTCGTGAGCGATCAGCAAGCCCCACAATTGGGAAGCTTCTTCCTCCGGGACATCGTCTTGCACCCGGCTCGAATCTTGATGGATGATAATCGGGACGACGAGATGGGCTTGCACTTGTAACGATCGCAGAAAGCGGACGCGATCCTCGTCGAAATTGGCGGTATCGATGTTATCGATCGCCGCAATTTGACCGCTCCGGTAGAGGGCGAAATCGGGATTGTTGGCGGGATTGTCTTCGAGATCGCGACCTAACAACGGCATCCATCCCGGCGCCACGGATTCGATCGCCACCGATCCGGTGCCGTCGTCTTCAAAACGGTAGACCACGGCGCGATCGGTTTCGAGTAACTGGCGCACCTCTTCGACGGCGGTACTGAGCGTTTGAGTGAGATTGAGCGACTGGCGCACGCGCTGGGCGATCGCAAACACCAGACGCTCGCGGTTGAACAGTTCGCGCAGTTGTTGTTCCGAGTGGCGCAGGGCCAATTCCGCCTGTTTGCGCGCCGTAATGTCGCCGACGATCGCGATCGCGTACTTCGGCTCCCCGAGCGGATCGCGGGTGAGCGAAATCGTCAGATTCACCCAGACATACTGCCCGTCGTGACGTAACAAACGCTGCTCGACGGCGTAACTGTGAATCTCCCCGGCGAGCATTTGCAAGTTATACTCGATTTCCATCGCCAAATCGTCGGGATGGGCGATATCGGTAAAGGTGCGCGTTTTTAATTCCCATTCCGAATAGCCCAAAATCTTGCACAATCCCGGATTGACCTTGACGAACTGACCCTCGGGCCACATTTGGGCAATACCGACCGCCGCATTTTCAAAGATGGCGCGGAAGCGTTCCTCACTTTCTTGCAGGGCCATTTCCGCCTGCTTGCGATCGCTCAAATCGATCGCCGTCCCCAACACCCGCTCGACCTCCCCGGTTTCCGGATGGCGTCGGGCCTCGCCTTTGCCGTTGAGATAGCGAATTTGGCCGTTAGAACGGGTCACGCGAAAGTCAATTTCAAAAGAATTTCCGGCGGTGAGGGCGTTGTCGATCCGTTCTTGCCAGCTTTGGCGATCGTCCGGATGAATTTTCTGCTGCAGGTCGCTCAAACTCGGTTGGCGTCCGTGACGGTCCCATCCGAGAATCCGCAGCATTTCCTCGGAACAAAATAAGTCCCCAGTTTTAGCATCGAATTCCCAATTGCCGATATGGGCGATCCGTTGGGCTTCTTGTAAGTTCTCGGTCAGTCGTCGCGCCGCCGCTTCCGCCGCTTTGCGATCGTCGATATCCTTGTGAGTCCCCGTAATGCGGACCGGACGCAATCTCGCCTCCGGTTCCGCCCGAGTTCCGGCGCGCTCCACCACTTTGCCGTGAGAGAGGATCCATTTCCAGTTACCCGCTTTGGTTCGCATTCGGAATTCGACCTCGTAGAGGGGGGTTTCGCCGCGCAAGTGGCGATCGAGGGCGAGTTTGGCGGAGGGAAAGTCTTCCGGATGGATGAGGCGGTCCCAGGTTTCGGCTTCGTTGGGGAGTTCTTCGACGTTGTAACCGAGGATCTGCTTCCAGTTGGGATCGAAATAGACCTGTCCGGTCACCAGGTTCCAGTCCCACAAGCCCAAACCGCTCGCTTCTAAGGCCAGTTGGAGGCGTTCTTGACTAATTTTGAGGGCTTGTTCGGCGCGTTTGCGATCGGTCACGTCGATGGTGACGGCGAGAATTCGGTTGAGGTGGCCCGATTCGTCCCGTTCGGCGACGGCGGAGAATAAAATATCGGCGAGTTGACCGTCGTGCTTGCACAGTTGCAGGGAGATGTCTTTGACGCTTCCAGTTTGGAGGCAGGTGGGGATCGCCCGTTCGTTGAGGCGATCGCGCGATGCGGGGGTGAAGAACTCGGCGGCGGGCCTGCCGATCGCCTCTTCCCGGCGGTATCCGGTGAATTCGACCCAGTAATCGCTGACACTGACGATCCGTAAGGCGGCGTCGGTGGAGTAGAGCATCACCGGGGTACGATTATATAAAGAGCGATAACATTGTTCGCTCTCGCGCAGGGCTTGTTCCGCTTGTTGTCGTTCCAGTTCCGCCGCGACCCGGGCGGCAAAAATTTTGAAAATCGAGGTGCGACTCGGATCGTCGGGCATCGGCTGGGTGTCGAAAACCGCCAGATGGCCTCGCACGCCCCCGTCCGAGTCGAGCAGGGGCAGGGCGAGCAAGCTGACCGCGCCCCAACGGGTCGCGAGTTCGGCGTCGGGAAAGGGCAACCCCCGAGGAGATTCTCCCCAGTAGAGCGGTTTCCCGGCTTCGAGGGCGTCGTAGGGGCGCGCGGCGAGGTCGTACTCGAACGGCTCTCCCCAGCGATCGCCCTGCCAAAAAGCGAGGGTGCGCGCCCGGGTTCCGGCTTCGTCGCATTGACTGACGAAGGCGTAGCGCACGTTGAGAACTTCCGCGAGCGATCGCGTGCAGGTCCGAAAAAAGTCTCCCCCGACGGGCGAGGCGGTGCCTTCGGCGATCGACGCGAGAGCCGCTTCTCGTTGTTTGCGTTCGGTGATATCTTTACCGATCGTAAGAACGCAACGTCGTCCCTGAAGTTCGATTGTTTCGATAGACAGCAATCCCGTTCGCAACTCGCCGGACTTCGTGCGATAAGTTAGTTCGAGATGCCCCGCGCCGTCGTTTTGGCTCCCGTCCCCCGCCAACCCCCGACCGACGGCGACCCCCGCATTCTCGCCGACAAATAAATTCAGTTCTCCCGGCGTGCGCCCGATGACTTCCTCGCGTCCGTACCCGGAAAACTGGCAAAAACTATCGTTAATCTCGAGATAGCGCGCGTCGAGTAAAGAGGCGTCCGGGTCGGGTAATTGGGCCAGGGCGATCGCGTCCGGAGAGGCGCGAAAGGCTTTGAGAAACTTTTCTTGCGCTTCCCGTCGGGTGCGGATCTCCTCTTGCAAGCGGGCATTTTGAGCTTCGAGTTGCTTTTGCAGCGATCGCAGGCGCAATTGATTTTCAATGCGAGCGACGACTTCTTCGATCTCGAACGGTTTGGTAACGTAATCCGCTCCCCCCAAAGAAAACGCCTTGACTTTATCAAAAACTTCGTGCAACGCACTGATAAAAATTACCGGGATTTCGCGCGTACTTTCATCCTCTTTTAATTGCTTGCAGACCTCGTAGCCGTCGAGGCGCGGCATCATAATATCGAGCAGAATCAAGTCTGGTGGCAAGGATCGAGCCGCTCTCAGGGCGATCGCGCCGTCGGGTGCCGGACGAACTTTATAACCCCGCTTCGAGAGCATGTGACTCAACAGATGCAAGTTGGCGGGATTGTCGTCCACCACTAATAAATTACCCTTGCATTCAGAATTTGATTCGCCAATCATCTCAATCTTATGGGGTAGAGATTTATATTGTTATTGTGCCCAAATTGTTAGCAGGTCGAGAGCGACGAGCTTTTCCCTTGGATCCCAAATTGCCTCCTGAACCTCGAAGCTGACACGGGACGTGCTACCCCGATGCGCTCGAACGAGCCCAGGCGCCCGAGGGTCGAAGCGGGCGAAAAGAGAATGCCACTCGACCTCTACCTAGCGCGATTTCAAACTGGCGCGATTTCAGGTTCGTTCGTGTTTGGCGAGCAATTCTAAAATGCGATCGTATTCAAATTCGCCAGCCAACTGTGTTAATTGCTCGGCCAAAGGTACATTATATTGACGACTCGACGCGATCGCCTCGTCGAGTAATTCCAAATCGCAACGAATGGTCGCCGTTTTCAATCGCTCGATCGCCTCCGAGGGCAATCGTCCGTCTCGTTCTTCCCAGAAACGCGACTCCCGCGAAGGATCTTCGAGTTCGGGCTTGCTCGCTTCTTCATAAACATAACGGACCTGTAGATGCTTCTCGATCGTCTCAAAAATGTCCGATTCTCGAAAGGGTTTGCACAGAAAATCATCGCATCCCGCCGCCCGTGCCGTTCGTTCCTCACTCCCACCAATCGCACTCAACGCGACGATCGCCGTTTTTTTCTCCCCCATCTTTGCTTTAATCTGCTGGCTGGCTTCGTACCCATTTAACTTCGGCATCCGCAAATCCATTAAAATCAAATCCGGCTGCCACTGCTCGGCGATCGCGATCGCCTCCCAACCGTCGCGGGCCTCGGCAAGTTGAAATCCCAGGGGTTGGAGTAACTCGACGAGCAATTGGCGGTTGCTGGGGCGATCGTCGGCCACTAAAATCCGATAGGGCGGAACCTGCGCCGCTAAAGCGACGGGCCATCGAGGGCTGGCTTTCGCCTCCGGCGGCTCGCACTCGACCCACGACCCATCCAGATCGAACTCAAAGCAACTGCCCCGCCCGACTTGGGAGCGAACGCCCATGCGACCGCCCATGAATTCTACAAACTGTCGGCAAATTGCCAATCCCAAGCCCGTCCCGCGACCGATCGCCCGACCGCTTTCGGTTTGGACGAACGGTTGAAATAACTGTTCCAATTCTTCCGGAGCGATCCCCACACCGCTATCTTCGACTTCAAAATGCAGCCGACACGGGCGCCCCGTCCCCGGGGGTTCGCCTAGGATCTGTGCAGGAGCATCGCCGTCGCCCTTCGATCCCTCGCCCCCCGGGTTCGCCGCCGACGATTCGAGAGCCAGAACCTTCGCGCGCAAGATAATACGGCCCTTTTCCGTAAATTTGAGGGCGTTCCCCAGTAAATTAAGCACGATTTGGCGCAATTTCACCGCGTCGGCGCGAATCCATCGGGGCAGATCCGGCGATCGCTCCAACTCCAAAGCGATCCCTTTTTCTGCCGAGGGCAACTCGAATAAATCGATTAAATCGTCCAATTCGCGGTAAAGGTCGAAAACCTGCAGGTGCAAGTGACTGTGTCCGGCTTCGATTTTAGAAAAATCGAGAATATTGTCGATCGAACGCAGCAAATGTTCGCCACTGCGGTGAATAATGGTCAAATGCTTGCGATCTTCCGCTTTTAAATCCGAGCGATGGCCGATTAACTGCGAAAACCCTAAAATTGCGTTGAGCGGCGATCGCAGTTCGTGGCTCATGTTGGCTAAAAAAACACTTTTGGCGCGATTGGCCGCTTCTGCCGCCTCTTTTGCCTGTTTTAGCTCCAGGGTTTGCCATTCGAGTTGATTTTTCTTTTGTTCGAGTTCGAGACTGCGCCGTTCTAAAATTTGGGTGCGCTGTTTGACTTTCAGTTCTAACGTCCGGGCGTACTCTTCTAACTGCTGGTGGGAGAAATTCAATTTTTCCCAGAGGAGATAACTATTGGCGAGGACGGCGGCGGCGGCGATCGCGATCGCCCCAGGAACCACGGGAATCCACCAGCCTTGTAAAAATAACCCGTAAGCGATCGCCACCAGCACGATCGCCAGCAACACCGTAGCCGCGACGATACGGCGGTGGTACAATCCCATCGAACCGACCAGCGCGCCCCACCCCGCCCACCAGACAATCCAAAGGCCCTCGATCGCGTCGTCCCAGGTTTCAATTCCCGATCGCCCGTCGAGGGCTTTGGCGAGGATGTGACTGGCCACGTGGGCGTGAATTTCGACGCCGGAAAGGGTGGAGCGATCGTTACTGCTTAAGGGAGTATAAAAAAAGTCGTTGAGGCTTTGCGCCGTGACGCCGACGAACACGACGCGATCGCCCATCAAACCGTCGGGAATGCGTCCGTCGAGGACATCGCCGATCGAAATCGTCCGAAAACTCGGGCCCGGACCGCGAAAGTTCAATAACATTTGGTAGCCGCGATCGTTGGCATTGACGTAACCCCCATCGTTTTTTTCAAAGGGGTGAAAAATACCTTTTCCCAGGCGGATGCGATCGGGGTGTTCGGCGATCGCTTCGATCTCGATCCCTTCGGCTTTGAGATAGGTCAGCGCCAAGCGCGTTCCCAGACTCAAGACGATCCGATTCGGTTCCGGTTCGAGAGAAACTAAGGCCCGGCGGACTTTCCCATCCGCATCGAGAATCAGATCGACAAAACTGACGCGATCTTCGCTCGCTAATAGGGGGGGTGGGGCGACGGATTCTTCCGAAACTTTTTCAATTCCGATCAAATTCGGCGTCGATTTAAAGGTGGCGAGCAGTTGTTGGTGTCCCGGTTCTACGGGCAAATCTCGATACAGTCCCAAGCCGATCGCCCGGGGATTTTGCGCTTTAATCTTATCGATCGCTTGCGCGAGCAACCCGTCGGACATCGGCCATTTTCCGATCTCGGTCAGATCGGATTCGTCGATGGTGACGATCGCAATTCGTTCGTCACGAGCTTCCCGAGGACGGATCCGAAAGAATAAATCGAAACTGGCCCATTCTAACAGTTGTAACAGTCCGGTCAATCTCACGACGATCGTCAAGATCGCGACCGTTGGCGTGCTAATCGCAATGGCTTTCAATCGCCAACATGACGGTTTGTTTGTGCGTGGAATCATACCCGTTTCCGATCGCTTCGATCCGGCGATTGCCTACAGCCATCCTCAAGAGAGTATTATTCATTGAGGGGGAAAGCACCGATGGATGGGGATCCGCCTCGGCTCCCAGGTACGGCGAAGGTTTCGCCTCCCTCGTTCGAGAGGTCAATGGCGAAGACCGTACCCGCTTTTCGCACCCCGGTTTGATCTTGACAAATCATGTCCGATAGCTCGATCGACCGTTGGTGAATGGAGAACGTTACAAGCTCAGCCGGAGTTCGGTGGCGCGATCGCTCCATCTCCGACAAGTAGGCCACTTGCAGGCTGGAGAACGACAAATGACCGAGGAGGGACTCTTCCCTTTAATGTTAACTGGCTTTCGAGCGGGTCGGAGATCGGCCAAGGCGATCGCCTCTCGGGCTCGCGGACGCCCTGACTGGGTTGGTGGCGATCGCGGTTGCTGTCGAGCTGTTGTTAAGGCGCCCCCTTTTTGAGGGACGTTAAACGGTATCGATCGCGAGGGACTTTTCCAATGAATTGCCGGGATCGTCCGACGGATCGAAGGCGATTTCCCCCAGGGCGCTACGCCGTCGAACGGTCGAATTTCTTGCCTGGAGTGCGAGTCAATTGCTCGGGACTATCTCAATAAAAAACTCGGCAAAAAATGCAACGCCCAAGACCTGCACGATCGCCCCAGGCAACCGGAATTTAAAATTATTCAAAACCGAGAGTTTTTAAAGATCCTCGCGCCTTAATAGCCTAAGTCTAAGACGTGCGTCTGCCTCTCTTGGCAAACGGTACAATTGTGCTAAAGTATTTTACATGACCTTGGATTCAGACGTAGGTTTTGCTGGTAGCTAGAGAATTGCCAGAGGAAACGCCTTGGCGCGATCGGCACGCATATCTCCGTTACTGAATCTCGCTACATTTTTTCCCTTGGAGGTATCCATGTCGATCTACGTAGGTAACTTATCCTATAGTGTGTCTTTAGAGGATTTACAAGAAGTTTTCAGCGAATACGGTGCGGTCAAACGGGTCAATTTACCCGTCGATCGCGATACCGGACGGCCACGGGGCTTTGGTTTCGTAGAAATGGAAAATGAAGAGGACGAACAAGCGGCGATCGAAGCCCTCGACGGCGCCGAATGGATGGGACGCGAGCTCAAAGTCAACAAAGCCAAACCGCGCGAATCCAAACCCGGCGGCAACCGGAATTACGATCGCAACAACGGCGGCTACGGAAATCGCTTCTCCCGACGCGGTTAAACCCGGGCAAAAAGCTTTGCAGGTGCTGCCGACCTCGTGACGGCGAATCGCCCGCAGTCCGGGAGAAGTAGCGGGGCATTGCTGACCTCACTGACAGGTTGTTTGGCCTCAAAAATTGTTATAACTATTAAAGATAAACGAGCAAATGCATTTGCTGGCTTATCCCGAGTTATAAAATTAAACAGGCCAGTTTCACGGTAGGTGTTCTGGCCACCTAAAACCCTTTCACTGTCAAGGAGGAAGAATGACCCAAGTAGTAGTTGGTGAAAACGAAGGCATTGAATCGGCGTTGCGCCGCTTCAAGCGTCAAGTTTCACGGGCGGGGATTTTGGCTGATGTCAAGAGCCGTCGCCATTTCGAGACTCCCTTAGAAAAACGGAAAAGGAAGGCGAGTGCCGCTCGACGCAAAAGACGCTATCGTTAACCAAGCTTCCGGACCGCTACATCTGAAGACCGATGCATTTTGGCGTCTTAAACTCTTCAACTGGCGTTTTGAGGTAAGCTTTGCCGCTTCTTCACCCGCTCGCGACCGATAACTTCTAACAAGCAATGGAGACCGACACCCGTGACTCAAGTAACCCGTGCATTGGCTTGTAGTTAGGTCGAGCTTGCGTTAAACCACGACGAGATCGCAGCGATCGCCCCGCTCGAACCTTACGGCTTGAAAGGGGCTGAATTTGTCAGAAAATTGGGGATCGACCGTCCCCAATTTTCTTTTTTTGAACTGTTTTGTGAGGGGAAGGCTACGGGTCGCGTCGGAATCCCCCCTCCCTCGGAGCCGTCGTTCCCGGAGTGCAAACCCAGATCCCTCGTTGCGGATCGGGGTTGGATGCTCCGTCCGCGAGTTCGGGTAAAAATGGATTTAAAGTAGTAATATTTCCCCCGAAACCCTTCAATGTTTTGTCGTTCGAGCCTCTCAATTCAACCCAAAACAAGTGAAGCCAAATCCCTCGAACTCGATCACTATACCGGGCGATTGAATGAATACTGAAGAACTCTTAAAACGCTACGCACGAGGCGAAAGAAACTTTCGGGGAGTCAACCTCAAGCGCTGCAATTTATATCGAGCAAACTTACCGGAAATCGACTTGAGTAATGCGGACTTAGCCGATGCCAATCTCAGCCGAGCCAATCTCTCAACCGCCAATCTTTCCGGAGCAAATTTAACCGATGCCAAACTAACGGCAACCAATCTGATCGGAGCGAACTTGAGCGGAACCGACTGCACCCGGGCCAATCTGATGCTCGCCGAATTGGGCAAAACCGATTTAAAAGATGCCAACTTATCTCATGCCAGTTTGTGGAAAGCGACCCTGAACAAAGCCGATTTAATGAATACCAATCTCACCGCCGTCGATCTCAGTGGGGCGGATTTAGTCGGTACCAGCTTGGTCGGAGCCACCTTACAAGGGGCCGATCTGTCCAGTGCTAACTTAATCGCTGCCGATCTCGGCGGGGCGAACTTGCAAGATACTAACTTTACCGGAGCGAACCTCTGGAATAGTAACCTCAACGGGGCGCAATTGCGCGGCGCGGTGATGCCCGACGGAACGCGCCACTGAAGCGTCAGGCTCCACGGGGAACGACGACGATCGCCAAATACTCCCGATAGGCAATAATGCGATCTCCGCGCACCTCGAAAGCGACCGCACCGCGATTGCGATCGCGCTAATCTCGTTCATTGAAGAGAGTAGCTCGATCGGTGACTTGGGCTTCAGTTTAGCGCGATCGCCCGCGATTCACTCTCTGGGAAGTCCATTTTGTGCGTGGAGTGCTAGGAGTTAGGGACGGGGTGGGCTAACCTTAGTCTTGGTATCCTCATCAATTTGCTAAGCGCATCTAGGACACATCGAGGGAGTGAACGGCATGAGCGTCAAGAACGGAGTGGGTCGCGCGATCGAATGGCTTGCGTTGACCGCCAGCACCAGTGCTTTAGTTTTAGCTTGTCCCTTAGCAGGGCGATCGCAAAGCGCCGATCCTTTGGGAGAGAGCCGACAGGCGATCGCGCCCGCCCTCTCGGGGACGGTCTCTCAAGCCCGCGCGATCGACTCATCCCCTTCCGCCCGGGATCTGACCGGAAACGACCCCCAAGGGTTATCCGTCAGCCTTCCACTGCGCCCTCGTTTCCCCGATCTCGTCGGAGAACACCGCCCTCCCCAGCAGGGCGATCGCGGTGGGGCGATCGCCCAAATCGACGAATCCCAAATCGCCACCGAAGAAGAACCCGGCCCCCAAGTTTCCTTTCTCGTCCTGCCGCAATACAGTTCTCGCAAAGGCATCTACGGCAAATTAGACCTCGACATTTCCCAAATCGGCGATAACCATCACAGTATCGAACTCGACCTCGAAGGCGGCGAACGCACCCTCGGCGGCAAATTAACCTATACCGACCCCTGGACCGAAGGCAATCCCTTCGATCCCGGCTTCCGAGTCCAAATCTTCAACACCCGCGAACCCGAAGATGTCTTTCGCGAAGGCGACCCGGAAGCCGAACTGATTCACGACCACGACCCCTTCGTCGATCGCCTCGGCGGTAAAATCGAAGTGTTTCGTCCGATCGCCGAAAATGGACTCACCCTCTCCGCCGGAGTCGGTTACCAGCGCGTCGCCATTCGCAACGCCGCCGCCACCGATAAAGTCTTTTCCCGAGACGAATTCGGCAATCGCCTCACCCTCAACGACGAAGGCATCGACAACATCCTCACCGTCAGCCTCGCCGCCTCTCAAGACCGCGTAGACGATCGCTGGTGGCCCACCCAAGGCTACCGCTTCCGGTTGGGAACCGAGCAGTCCGTTCCCATCGGCGAAGAAGAAATCCTCTTTAACCGCATTAGCGCCAGTTACAGCCAATTCGTCCCCCTCGGTTCCCATACCTTAGCCTTCAACCTGCAAGGCGGCACCTTTATCGGCGACGTTCCCCCCTACGACGCTTTTAGTTTGGGCGGAACCAACTCCGTGCGCGGTTATGGCGGTGGCGAAGTCGGATCCGGGCGCAGTTTCGTGCAAGGAACCGCCGAATATCGCTTTCCGATTGTCGAAGATCTCAACGTGCCCCTGGTGTCGCGCTTGGGGGGAACCGTCTTCGTAGACTACGCCACGGATCTCGGTTCCGGGGATACGGTTGTCGGCGAACCCGCCGAAGTGCGGAACAAACCGGGCAACGGCTTCGGTTTTGGCGTCGGCGTGCGCGCTTTAACTCGTTTCGGTCCGGTGCGCTTGGAATTTGCTTTGAACGATGATGGCGATGCCAAAGCTCACTTCACGATGAGCGATCGCTTTTAAGTTGTAGAGTGACGATGACACAGATAGATCCCGAAACCCAAGAGACCGACTCCACCGCCGACCCCTTCGCCGCATTGGCTGTCCCCCTTCCCCTCGATCCCAACGAATTGCTGGGACGCTACGCCCAAGGCGATCGCCACTTCCCCAAAGCCAACCTCAGTGGCGTTCACTTGAGTGGGGTCAACCTGACCCGCGCCGAGTTGGGCGATGCTCGTTTCAGCGAGGCGAACCTCAGCGCCGCCTACTTGCGCGGGGCCGACCTGCGCGGGGCCGACTTCAAAGGAGCGGATTTGCGCGGGGCTTATTTGCGCGGGGCCGACTTGCGCGGGGCCGATTTGCGCTGGGCCGATCTCGGCGGGACGGAAATCGCCGAAGCGCTTTATGACGTGCAGACCCGATTTCCCAAGGATTTCGATCCGCAACCGAGGCGGGCTTACGCGATCGCCGCGCGCGCGAACTTGCGCGATGCCTATTTGGCGGGGGCGGACTTGCGCTGGACGAAATTAACTGAAACGGAGTTAAACGGCGCTTATTTGGTGCGCGCCGACCTGCGCGGGGCCGATTTGAGTGCTAGCGACCTGGAGGACGCCGAGTTGAGTGCGGCGTTGGTCGATGCCGAAACTCAGTTTCCCGAAGGGTTCGACGCGATCGCCGCCGGAGTTTACCTGCTCGGTCCCGAGGTGCGCTTGCTCGGCGCCCGACTGCAGCGCGCCCGACTGGCGGGGGTGGATCTGACTCGGGCGGACTTACGCGGGGCGGATTTGCGCCATGCGGATTTGCGGCGCGCCCAATTGCGCGGGGCGAGGTTGAAAGGGGCGATTCTCAAAGGCGCCCGGTTGTTGGGGGCGGATCTGCTCGGGGCGCACCTCGATCGCGACGCCCTCGCCGGGACGGATGTGAGAGGCGCACTGTTACCCGACGGCACGATTGCCGATCGGGGGGGCGATCGCCCGTAAGCGCCGCGCCAAATGAGCGAAAAAAAGATCGATTCTAGGCATCCTAGAATCGATCGCTGTTTCAGGAATCAGGAATGATGATTTTTTAGAGAGGATAAAAAGTTAGATAAAATCATGGAAAACAGCTCGTTTGGGTAGGGATTGCGATCGCCTTGCCCCTAGTTTAACCGTCGATCTTATTCCTGAAATAAAGATTCAAATGTATGTCGCAACGAATCCATTTCAGCCACCCGACCGACGAGCAGATTGCGATCGCCCGCATCTTCCAAGCGCTCTTTCCAATACCAAATACTATCGGGATTATTCATCCAAAATTCGATCACCGTTTCGACGACCCGATCTAAATTCCATTCAGCTTGGGTCGAAACCGTTTCTACCGATTCGAGAAACGCATCTAAAGTACATTTATTGGTGGCCAGATATTCAACTCCAGAAGGAGAAGGGCGATCGGCAATCACTTGTTGTTGGTTAAAGAAAGAAATAACAGGAGAAATGCCTAAAATGTCAAAGGTGTAGGTCATTTCCACCTCCTACAAATCGTCTTTTTTATGATTGTGAATATTTCATAGCAGTTTGTCAAAGGGCCAACGGTTGCATCTGTTACCGTTCTTCAAAAACTGTAAAAGAATTAGAGATTGTTTTACAATATTTGACCGAATCGCGGGAAATTTCGACCCCGTTCGCCGAACGACGGCTCCGCAATATCGCGATTCGGTTCCCGGTTCGATTATGCAGTCAACGGCGCAGCGAGGGATGAATTGAGATTTCAAGGCGAATTCGCCGCCCTCGGCGCGGCGATGGTGTGGACCGTAGCGTCCGTTATTTACAGCAAAGTTGGGGCGCAAATTGCACCGCTTGTTTTGAATTTAGCCAAAGGGGCGATCGCGATCGCCCTGACCTTGGGGACGGCGATCGCCCTTGGCGCTATCGACGCAGACCGAGGCATTTGGGTGGCCGACCTCGATCGCCTCGCCGTCGGATCCCTGTTACTCAGTGGCGCCATCGGGATTGGCGTGGGAGATACGGCATTTTTTCGCTCGCTCAATGCCCTCGATCCCCGGCGGGCGTTGTTATTGCAAACCCTGGCGCCGCCTCTGAGTGCGTTACTGGCGATCGCCGTTCTTCAAGAAAGCCTCAGTCCTCGGGCGTGGTTCGGCATTGTCGTGACGATGTTGGGGATCGCTTGGGCGATCGTCGCCGAACGCGTCGGGGTCAGTCCCGCCGACCGTCAAGGAACCCTACGCGGGATCCTTTGGGGCGGGATCTCGGCGTTGGCGCAAGCGACCGGGGCGATCCTATCCCGGGGGGCGTTAGCGGAAACGGCGATCGATCCGTTGGTGAGTAGTTTATTGCGGTTGTGTGCGGGGATGCTGGTGTTGCTGGGATGGTTGAGTTTCGGCGATGCTCCAAGGGAGCCGCTTCGCGATCGCCGAACCCGGCAATCGTTGGCTGGGTTAACGTCGCCACGGCTGTTCGGCGCGATCGCGATCGCCGCCTTTTTAGGGACGTATTTGGGAATCTGGCTACAACAAATGTCGTTAAAATTCGCTCCGGCAGGCATTGCACAAACCTTGAGCGCCACGAGTCCTTTATTCGCGATCGCCCTGGCGCGCTTGATGGGCGAACGGGTGACGGCGCGGGGGACACTCGGCGCGATCGTGGCCTTGTTTGGGGTCACGTTATTATTAACGGCAGGTTAATTTTTAGCGATAACATTGAATGCGGACGGCTCAAATTGATGGGCGATTTTGGATAGGCGATTTTGAAACCGATGGGCGCGGGAGGTCGAAAGATGAAAGTCATAGTCAAACTGGCGATCGTTGCCATTTTAATCGGCTTGCTCAATGCTTGCACGGTCAGTTTTAGTGTGGGCGGGTTTCAGCCGACCCGCGACGTAGTGCAACGGGCGATCGCCCTGCAATTAAATCAAACTCAAGCCCAATTGAGACAACATTTAAGTCAGTATGCCGACGGCGACGGTCGGCTTCCCGACTATCAAATCGAACGGGTGGAGATCCGGCGAGAAGATCCGTTAAAAGTCGGTGATTTACTGACCTATCACGTGCAAGGCACCTACAATTTGAGCGGGCGAACGGGCGATCGCCGTTTTAGCGAGCGCGACAATCCCTTCGATTTATATCTTCAACGTCAACGGGAAGGCAAAACCTGGCGTTTGGCGGTTCCGTTAGAGAAAAATAAAGAGACCGACGAGCAGCAATGGGCGACCTATTTAGTGAAACCCCCCGGGTATATCTAAAGCGGGGGCGATCGTCGGCAGCGATTCAAATCCACGGACAGCGATCGAAACGCCATTGCAGGGCTTCTCGATTGGGAACGTAGCTCGGATCGAGGGGCGGGCGCAACAGTTGACCGTGGAGTTGGGCGTAACTGGTCTGGCGCAGTTGGGGGGCAACGAGAACGGTATGGGTGTGCGGTTCGATCGCCAGCAAGGATAAATCGAGTAAATTGTGCAAATCCGCCCGCAACAGCAAGCCCCTGGAAGCATCTTGTAAGTTGTCCGGATAGTCCGGCAGCAGACAGACCGCTTCCAGGGCGGGTTCCGCATTGCATCCGGTAATCGCACATTGTCCGTTATACGCGGCGAGTAGGGTTTGACGGAACAGAAGCGGACCGCGACGGAGGGCGATCGCCTCCCGGACGGTTTTACTGACATCGGATGCCGAGAAATTCGGATCTGCCTCCATCGTCGGCGGAGCGTCGGTTTCCGGCTCTGGTGCAGCTTCTGGCAAGTCGGCGAGATCGGCGGGCAAGGCGGCAGGATCGACAGGATCGACCCCCGGGGCGATCGCCCTCACCGCCGGATCGACGGATTCGACCGGGGATAGGGAGCGCAAGTCCGGAATGAACCCATCGGCGGCGATCGCACTGTTGAGTTTTTCGCCTCGGGGTAATTGTACCCCTTGGATGTGAGCGCCTTTCCAATAACTGCCCTGCATATTTTCGATCGCCGGGAGGCGCGCCCCTTGCAAGTTCGCCCCTTCCAAATTAGCGCCAATTAACTTAGCATCTTCGAGATTGGCCCGTTGAAAATCGGCCTGTTGTAAATTGGCTCCCGTCAAATTCGTCCCGATTAACTTCGCCTCTTGCAAGTTCGCCCCTTGAAGATTGGCTTGCTGTAAATTGGCTCCCGTTAAATTCGCCCCGCATAAATGCGCCCCTTGCAACTTGCCATATTGAATTTCTGCATGGCACAAATGGGCCTCGCCGAGGTTGGCGACTCGCAAGTCAACCCCGTAGAGATTGGCTTTGTCGAGATTGACCCCCTGCAGTTTAGCCAAGCGCAAGCGGGCGCCTCGCAGGTTGGCACAAGGCAACTCGCTTTTAATCAGGGTGGCACCTTTGAGATCCGCTTCGAGCAAATCGGCCCATTGCAAGCAAGCCCCGCGCAAATTGGCCTCCTTGAGGATGGCATATTGCAACGTCGCATCGGAGAGATTGGCCCGTTGTAAGTCGGCCCAGGGCAAGTTGGTTTCTTGTAAGTTGGCGCCTTGGAGTTCGGCCCATCGCAAGTTAGAGCCTTGCAAGTCAGCCCAGCGCAGATTGACTCGCTTTAAGTCCGATCCGCTCAGATCGGTATTGCGGAAGTTTCTGCGACCCGACGAGTAGAGTTGGATTAACTCGCTGACGCTGATTTTATCCCCCATAGCGTACCTGGCCCCCTATACAAAAGTCGTCGTGGGAATGGGTCGCTCCCGAGCGACGGTAGTGCTATTGAGATGACGATGCTATCCCCGACGGCTTTGCAGCCAGCAGTCCCTTGACAAGTCTCCAGTTTAGGGAGAAGCGGCGCCGGATTTCAACGCGAGATCGACTTGGGGGCGATCGCCCCTAAGTCACTCAAAACATCCCGGCGGATTCGTACAGGCGCCGCAACAGGGCCATAATTTTGGTGCCGTAGTCTAAATCGGCGGCCCAGCGACCGCTCAACTGTCCGACTAACGGCGCAATCCCGCGCGCCACGAACCGAAAGCGGGGATCGACGAGTTCTTGCACGAGGGGTTCGTTGCTCGCATAGGCTTTGAGGTGTTGGATGTGGGCGCGCACGCCGACACGAGCGCTGGGAAAGGAGGCACCTTCGGGCCCGCCGCCGACATCGCCGAGTCCGGCAAAGTTATTTTGAATCGGTTTGACGACGCCGCCAAAGCGCAGGAAGTTCGTTTCGAGGCACATTTGACAGAAGGCGATATCGTAGTTGACCCCTTCGATGCTGGCTTCTTCTCGATAGAGGTTGGGCAGGTCGGGGAAATCGACGATCGCCTGTTCGTTATTGGATTTGAGGAACATCAGCAATTGGACTTCCGAGGTATTGCCGTGTCCCATAATCCGATCGAGATATCCCGGACACAGTTGCAAAATCGATCGCAAGACCACGGTGCGGGTTTCGTTTTCCCAACCGACGGAAATTTGATATTCGCGCAGCTCGATCGCCTTGATATATACAATATTTCTATACGTTACTCGTCGGATCGATGAGAGTTGAGATAAATTGACCCCAAAACTATCGGCTAAGTCGATCGGGATGTAGGCGTTACCGTTAATAATGACCCCTTGCTCGCCATAATTTTGACCGTTAATACTGATATTAATCGGCGGATAGACGACGGGCTGGGGTGGCGGCGTCGGCGGCGAAGGGGTCGGAAGCGGCGTACCGCGTAAGATGCTGACGAGTCCTTCGGCGATGCCGATCGCAAAATCGCGACGGCGGTTGAGGAGTAAATAGCGATCGTCGGGATTGGTTAAAAAGCACACTTCCATCAGCAGGGAAGGGATCGCCACCGCACGACAGAAGGCCAAACTGCCGAGACTGGTGGTAGTATCGGCTTTCGCGCCCCGATTGGGAAGTTGGGGAACGCGACGCAACAGGGCCATCAACAGTTGTTCGGCATGGCTCTTGCGTTCCGTGTTATTGGCAATGTAGTAAACGCTGGCGCCGCGTCCGGCGGGATTGGCAAAGGCATCGGCGTGGATTTCGATCGCCACATCGTTTTGAGTGCCGCGCGCGTTAATCCAATAAATCGACTGCATCATACTCAAGTCGTCGGGAACCGCCAGCACTTCGACCCCTTTCGAGCGTAGTTCGGTTACGATCAAATCCCGCAAGAGAATCATCTCGCGGGCTTCTGTCGTCCCTCCGGCGATCGCCCCCGGATCGATCGAGCCATTCTCGTAGCCACCATGACCTGCAGAAATAAAAATTCGTCCCATTTAGATAATTCCCTTACAAGCAAAAACAATCGCACTCGATTCTTGAGGATAATCAAAAGGTGGTGAGGCTAACATGGGTTTGGCATTCGAGCAAAAGGAGTTTCTACCGAGCGAAAAGCAGATTCTGCCCTCAATTGTGCCTCATTGGCACGGAGTTGGGTAGACTAGAGATTCCCCACGAGCGATCGCGCGTTCGAGAAGCGACGCCTCCGGCGTATCGCCCCGCCTTTCCCTCCTCCTGTTACTTGACCTGTGTGGTGGGTAACCTAAAACCAATTGAATCTCCGACGGACATTAGGCTCATCCGATTTCGCAACAAACTACTGCTTATTTCTGCGTCGCCATTGTCCGGAACTCGCCATTCAGGGGAAGATTGAGACAAAATGGAAACTCCCCAGATTCTCCGATAGGGTTGACATCAGGATCCTCCGTGCCTCCCCCATTCCCGTTCCAATCCAGAGGGACTCGAACAGATCGGCGAATCGAGATTGCCGTTGAGGGGAAAGCATTGACGGTTCGCCAGGGAGTTGAAAGCTGCTGACGTCACCCGCAGGATTGCGGGTGTAGGCGCCAACTCCGAATAGTGAAGATGTCAAGCGAGGAAATCGAGAGCCTAAACGTAATGGCCGAGTCTTTTTCCATACCTTTCGTGTCCGCCGTCGTGACGCCCGAAGTTCCAGCTCAATTCATGCAGCAGTTTCAGTCCGATCCATTAGGAAAACTGATTAACCGAATACTTCTCGACCTGCACGACCCGCCGAGTTCCCTCGATGGCATCGCACGGATCGTAGGAGAAGCCTTTGATGCGGATTGTGCCGCCCTGATCGTCGGCGGCGCCGAGCCTCAATCGACGGGCGCACGAGAGCGGGTCGCCCCGACGGCGACCTTCTGGTATTCGTCGGATTCGTCAAGACGACTGTCGGCACGGGAGCGAGGGGCGATCGAGCGCACCCCTTGGGAACAGGCGATCGCACAGTGCGATCTCTACGTCACGACGGACGCACTCCTGGGCGTCGCGGCGCACTCGATCCGGCGACTGTCCGGGATGGGGATCCGATTGCGCGGGGCGATCGCCGGAACCCTGGTGGTGTTGCGATCGCCCACTCGCCGCACCTCCTCCCCCGCTCTTTCCACAACATCGGCAGACGACATCGACCCTTCAACGTGCGGCCTTTCTTTTGCTTGGAGTGCATCGGACATGCAAAAATTCAGTGCGGTTTCCGAACCGATGGCGGCTTTACTCGAACAAGCCATTCGCAATCGCGAACTCGCCGCCTACCAGCAGCAAGTCAACGTGCTAACCCATTATCAAAACTCGATTCACGAACTGACCCTCGCCATCCATCGCGGGACGGACGTCGATCGAATCCTACAGCAAGCTCTCGACAGTTTGATCGGCACCTTTAAGATCCGCAGGGGTTCGATTTTGATGTTGAAATACACCGACCCCTTTTTCAAAAGTCGCTCGTTCGCGCGCAGTTCCCTACGCGGTAGCGAAAGTGCCTCGGTCTCCCCCCAGGACGGCGAAATTTCCCTACCGCCTTTACCGCGCGCCAAAGTCACCGTCGCCTGTCAAAGCTCGCAACCGGGCGATTCCGACGAGGACGAGCCGAACTCCCCCCCCGAGGGAGGCTCCTTTTGGCTGTCCGATTGTTTCTGGTGCCAGCAAGCCTTTGCCCAAAGCCCGATCCCTCTGACGATCGCCGATCGCACCGACGCGATCGCCCGCCATCCCGATTTGACCTGGGCGCCGATCTTCGATCCGGAACGGTTCCCGGCCCTGTGTATCGTGCCGTTAGTCGCCTCTAGTGGCGGCAGTCTCGGTCACGGTCGCATTTTAGGTTCGATCGCCCTCGAACACGACACCCCCCGCGATTGGCTGCCCCAAGAACTCAAATTAGCCGAACTGATCGCCGCCCAACTGAGTACCGCCATTCTCCAAAACCAAACCATTCAACAAGTACAAGCCCTCGTCGAAGAACGAACCGCCCAATTGCAGCGATCGCTCGACGTCCAAGGCAAACTCTACGAAAAAACCCGTCAGCAAATCGAACAACTGCGAAAACTCAATCAAATGAAAGATGAGTTTCTCAGCACCCTCTCTCACGAACTCAACACCCCCCTCACCAGCATGAAAGTCGCCATCCAAATGCTGCGTCAGCCGGGGATTCCTGCGGAAAAACAAGCCAAATATTTAGATATTTTAGAAACCGAATGGTCCCGGGAAAGCAATCTCGTTAAAGACTTACTCAAACTGCAAGAGTTAGAATCCGATCGCGCCACCATCAAACTCGAACTGCTCGACCTCAAACGCATCTTGGCGGCGTTGGTCGAACCCTTCGAGCAAAAATGGGTCGATAAAGGCTTGCGCCTCAAAATCGACCTGCCGCGACGGGCGCCTAAAGGCTTGGCCAAAACCTATTTCAAACTCAAAACCGATGCGGACAGCCTCGATCGCATTCTCGTCGAGTTGCTCACCAATGCGGGCAAATACTCCAACCCCAACACCACCGTCTACCTGCGCGCCACCCACCAGATCGAACCGGATGGCAATCGAGCGATCCTCTCCCTGACCAATATCGGCGCCGGGATCTCTCCCGAAGACCTGCCCCATATTTTTGAAAAATTCCGGCGCGGTCAGGGGGTCACCCAACAGGCGATCGGCGGTACGGGGTTGGGTCTGGCCCTGGTGAAATGCTTGGTCCAACACCTCAACGGCGCGATCGAGGTCTCCAGCACTCCCTTAGCCGAGGATTCCGCCTGGAAAACCTGTTTTACCCTGACCTTACCGCAAATGACGGAAACGCCGCCGACCTGAACCCGTCCGCGATCGCCTCGGCCCGTCAATCTTCGTCCACGGCGTTTGCGAATCCCCGATCCGATCGATAATCTAGATCGTATCTTCTCCGGGAATTTTGGGTCGCTTGCAGGCGCGACTTCCCCCTCGACAACGCTAAGACATGCTCCAAAAGGTCAATCCAAACAAGCCATTACGGTGGCAGCGCTCTAAATACTCGCTGTTCCAGCGCCAAATCGATATTTTTACGGCGGCGGGTAAATTACTCTTTTATACGTGGTGGGATAACAAAGTCGCTCCTCACGATGCCGGACGGCGCGATCGCCGCGCCCGGTGGCTGGTCGCGACCTTGATCGACTTGGGACCGACGTTTATCAAAATCGGTCAGGCCCTTTCGACTCGGGCCGACTTGCTCCCCCTCGAATACGTCAAAGCCCTAGCGACGTTACAAGACCGGGTTCCCGAATTCAGCTCTGAAGAGGCGATCGCCGCGATCGAGTCGGAATTGGGCCATTCCTTGCACGCCCTCTATCGGGATTTCGACCCCTTCCCGATCGCCGCCGCCAGTTTGGGTCAAGTCCACAAAGCTCGCCTGCATACCGGGGAAGAGGCGATCGTCAAAGTTCAACGTCCCGGTCTCGAACAATTATTCGCCTTAGATTTCAAAGTTCTTTACGATTTAGTCCAACTCGCCAATCGCTTTTTTCCCTGGGCGAGAAAGTACGAACTCAAGGAGATCTACCGAGAATTTATCGGCTTTCTGTCCCAAGAAATCGATTATTTAATCGAAGGAAAAAATGCCGATCGCTTCCGAGAAAACTTTGAAGGCAACAGTCAAGTTCTCGTCCCTAAAATTTACTGGCGCTATACCACCAAACGCATTTTAACGATGGAATATCTGCCGGGGACGAAAATTGACGATCGCCACGCGATCGAGGCGATGGGCTTGGATGTTTGCGAAATTAATCGACTGGGAATTTCTTGTTATTTAAAACAACTCTTGCTCGACGGTTTTTTCCAAGCAGACCCCCATCCGGGCAACATGGCGGTCACTCCCGACGGACGCTTGATTTTCTACGATTTCGGCATGATGGCCGAACTCAAGCCCTTAGCTAAAGATCGAATGATTCGCACCTTTTTCGCCGTGTTGAAAAAGGACACCGATGCGGTGTTGAAAGCTTTAATTGAAATGGGCTTGATCGTTCCCGTCAGCGATATGCGTCCGGTGCGTCGCTTGCTGAATTTTTTGCTAGAAAACTTTACGGAAAAACCGATCGACGTCAAGGCATTTGGGGAAATCCGCAGCGAAATCTATTCGATGTTCCAGCAGCAGCCCTTCCGCTTGCCCGCCCAAATGACGTTTATTATTAAATCTCTGACGACCCTCGACGGAATCGCGCGAACCCTCGACCCGCAATATAATTTGAGGGCTTGTATGCAGCCTTTCGTGAAAAGTATTACCCTGGAACGGGGAAAGGTCGGTGCGATTTCGGAGTTGGCGCAACAGACGCGCCATTTTATCAAGGAGCGCTTTCAAAAACCGAGTGCGGCGGAAGTGTTGCTGACCCGTTTGGAAAAACGGTTGGAATCGGGAGAGTTGCAATTGCAAGTGAGATCGATTGAGAGCGATCGCGCCTTAAATCGCTTGAATTTATCGGTCAAAAGTTTAATTTATGCTTGTCTGTCGGGCTTTACGTTTCTCGCCGGGGCGGTGTTGTTGCTCGGTCCCTATGGTTCGGGGGCGATCGTCGCCTTCGCGATCTCGGCGATCGCCTTCTTGCTGTTGCTGCGTTCGTTATTGCGGCTGGCGATTAAGGAAAAATTAGACCGACTGGCTCAGTAGTTCCACCCCGACCGAGGGCGATCGCCCCTATTTCCTAAAGTTCCTAAGCCGGAGAACGGGTCAACTGGGAGACCAAATGTACGAGTTCCGGCAAAATCAAGCGCTCTAAGGCGAGGTTGACGGCTCCTGTAGAGCCGGGAATCGAAAAAATGAGTTTGGAATGGTACACCCCGGCGATCGCCCGCGAGGCGATCGCCCGCGACCCGATCTCGTGATAGCTCAACGAGCGAAAGATCTCCCCAAACCCGGGCAGGGTTTTTTCTAACAGGGAGGCGATCGCGTCGTAAGTGGTATCTCGCGGGGCAATTCCCGTCCCCCCGTTGAAAACGATCGCGTCGAGATCGTCCCTGGACGCCAACGTCATCAAGAGATCGCGGATCGCTACCGGGTCGTCTTTGAGAATTTCATAAGCGGCGATCGCGTGTCCCGCTTCGACCAGTCGGGTTCGGACGATCCGACCACTGCGATCGGTGTCGGGGGTGCGCGTGTCGCTGACCGTAATCGCCGCACAACGAACGGCGATCGGTTCGGAATCGGGGTGGGGAATGGAAGTCATGAGTAGGGGCGATCGCGAGCGAGGACGGGAAAGGAAGCCAGGTTCACGATTTGCTAAAGCCCAAACCATTTTCTTGGGCGTAGCGTTCCATAAAGCGCATGAACCGATCCCATTCTTGTTCCGATTTCATCACGTGAATCGCTTCGATCGCTTCCGGTTGACCGTTGACAAATTTCGCTTTCACTTCCCGGGTGGTAATTTCGCCTTCTTCGTCGATCAGGTACATCCCGGTAATTTCATCGGTGCTGTCTTGAGCTAAGGCATTGGGGTTTTGAAAGTAAAAGGTTGCCGTCCCTTGGGAACCATCTTTAGAACGGGTCAAACGGACTTCGGGGACGATTTCCTCTTTCACGCCTTGGGAAAACTGAATTTCAGCCATCTTTCAGATAAAGTTTTGTAAAGGACACGTTGACCTATTCTCTCATCAATCGGGCTTTACTTGCGCTCCGGATGGAGTAACTCCTCGGAATCGGCGACGGCGAGTTCGTCGATGCGGTGGATGAATTGGTAGAGTCGTCCGGCGTCGCGGCGGTTGAAATACAAACTCAAGCGGGGCAATTCGGAGGTTTCGTCCCCCATTTCTGCGGGTAAGGCGCCCGTTTTCTCAATTTTGCCCTTGACTAAAATATCGCTAAATTCAGTATTGAGCTGTTCGACGGCTTCGTCGGAGAGTTCGGATTTGAGGCGGATGACGAATAAATCTTTAACGTAACGACTGGAATGGTAGACGCGGTAAAATTTGCGAATCGTGTCGCACGCCACGTCTAAATCGTCGGTGACGGTGTAGATGTTGCAGTCTTCGGAGCCGATCAAGCCCCGTTTTAAGAGGTGCTTGCGGATATAGGCATCCCAATCTTTCCAATAGTCTCCGCCGGGGGCGTCGATCAGTAAGATGGGAGAAGGGCCGTAGCGTCCGGTTTGCCCCAACGTCAAGCATTCAAAGGCTTCGTCTTGGGTGCCGAACCCGCCGGGAAACAGGGCGATCGCGTCGCTCTCGCGCAGGAAAAAGAGCTTGCGGGTAAAGAAATACTTGAATTCGATCAGTTTGTTGTCCGTGTCGATATAAGGATTGGCATCTTGCTCGAAGGGTAATTGGATGTTGAGTCCGAAGGAGTGACCTTTTCCGGCCCCTTCGTTCCCCGCTTGCATGATGCCGCCTCCGGCGCCCGTCATCACCATGAATCCCTGTCCGACCAGACGGCGGGCAAAATCGCGAGCCATCTGGTATTCCGGGGTATTTGGTTCGATGCGGGCCGAGCCGAATACGGTGATTTTGCGAACGTGGCGGTAGGGGTAGAAAATTTGGAAACCGCTTTCGAGGTCTTGGATCGAAGCGCTCAAAATTTTCCAGTCGAGGCGATCGATGTCTTCCGAGGCGATCCGGACGAGGCTGGCGAGCGATCGCCCGATCCATTTTTTATGCTTCAAACTGGGCAGATCTTCAATCAAGCGTTTGAGATCTGCCTCAAGGGTGTCGAGTTCGTCAAAATAAAGCGATTGAGCCATAAACCTGTCCGAGGCTGCATTTTGATTTTAGCGAAAAGCGATCCCCAACGGGGATCGGTCGGCTTGGGAGCGGGCGATCGCCTCGCTTTCGTCCATAAAAAATCCCGTCCTAGCACGCACACCAGGGCGGGAAAACCAATGGCGATCCCCGAGCAGACGCCCACCATACCAAACTGAGCAACTGAGCCGGGGTCTACAGGAAAAGCGTTCCTGAGAAGGGAAATGTCCGTGGGGCGAACGATCCCTGGAAACTTAAATAGCTCGCCAATACGCCCGACAGGCTGAGTTGGGTAGAGTGTAGCAATTGACAAACAGGGATAGAACTCTATTTATCGAGATATTTTTCTAGAGTATTGGCCAGCGTTGTTTTTGGAACGGCACCGACAACCATATCGACCCGTTGACCGCCTTTGAAAATCATCAGGGTCGGAATACTGCGGATCCCGTACTGACTGGCGACATTGGGATTTTCATCGGTATTGACTTTGACAACCTTCACCTGACCGTCGTACTGTTGGGCGATTTCATCGACCACTGGAGCTACCATCCTACACGGACCGCACCAGGGCGCCCAAAAATCAACCAAAACAGGTAGGTTGCTCTCAAGCACTTCTTGTTTAAAACTAGAGTCTGTAACTTGTGCGGCTGCTGACATGCCTTTGAATCCTTTACTATAGGGTTTCTAAGAGATTGACACTCCCTGCTCTCAAGAGACGGGGATTGTGGGTTCGCCGATTTAACTAGCTCGGACGGGTGATGTCTGACCGCCGTTGAGGCGAGATCTCACCCCGGGTGAATGTAGACGAATCCCGGCCCTACTTAGTTGGAGGGGGTGGGTCGCACGCGATCGCCCGAAGGGTTCTTCTGCGAGGAAGCGTTCGGGTCTAGCTCCAACCCACCGCAGACGGGCGCGGTTGAGATCTCGATCCGACCGTGACGGATACGAGCTTTGACAATCGGCAGGTCGAACTACCCCCCGGTTTTGCCTTCCATCCGCGAGCTGGCGCTACACGGACTTCGAGTTCCCGTCCTTTCTCCCTTGACATACTCCCCCGCTTAGGAGGCGGGGAATTCTCCGGTCAAACAGCAACCGCAGGCAAAGCCCGTCTTACGTTGCCTCCCGGTTCGGCGGCTGATGCCCTAACCGCCTTGATAAGAACTATAGTGCCATGGGGCGACTGAATTGATTCAGTCTCGCGCCGAGCTCCTCCGTTTTCTCAACGGGGGCTTTACGAGAGCACTTCGTAATTTTACCATCTCTGCGAGCAAAGCCTTCTGATATCAGGCATTGGCTTCCAAAATAGCGGCGAGGCGTCGGACACGGAGATCGCCGATGGCCACAAAAGGAACCGCCCGAACAGAAGTCCGGGCGGAGTGTGGTGTGAGGAGTGAACGGAAACATGCGTCTCCGCTATATTCTATTCTAAGCTACAGATCGCTGTCATGCTTGGAATTCGCCTTAAACTTTTTCAAAGAATCGGCGATCGCCTGACATTTGCCTGACATTTGCCTGACATTTGCCCGACATTTACCCGGCCTTTATTTACCCATTCCTAATTGTTGGGCTTTCTGATAGACCTTCCCTTCCGTGAGTAGTGAAGGGGCGATCGCAACTTCAACTTGTTGCATTTCGCGCAGGTTTTTCGCGCCCAAGGTTCCCATACTCGTCTTGAGGGCGCCGAGGAGATTGTGGGTGCCGTCGTCGAGTCGCGCCGGACCGCGCAAGATTTCTTCGAGGGTTCCGGTAGTCCCGACCCGAATGCGCGTCCCGCGAGGCAGAACCGGACTCGGCGTGGCCATCCCCCAGTGATAGCCTCGTCCGGGGGCTTCAGCCGCTCTAGCAAAGGGAGAGCCGATCATGACGCCATCGGCGCCGGAAGCAATGCACTTGCAAATATCGCCTCCAGTAATCAAGCCGCCGTCGGCGATCACCGGGACGTAGCGACCCGTTTCGCGATGGAAGTCTTCTCGTGCTGCCGCGCAGTCGGCGACGGCGGTGGCTTGGGGAACCCCAATTCCCAAGACGCCGCGAGAGGTACACGCCGCTCCCGGCCCGATGCCGACGAGGACGCCGGAAGCTCCAGCTTTCATTAAGTTAAGGGCGACTTCATAGGTGACGCAGTTGCCCAAAATCACCGGAACGGGCATATCTTGGCAGAATTTGCCTAAATCGAGGGGATCGACCGATTCTGGAGAGAGGTGGGCTGTCGAAACCACCGTCGCTTGCACGAAAAATAAATCCGCTCCGGCTTTGGCGACCGCCGACCCGTATTGAATCGCTCCAGCCGGGGTGGCACTGACCGCAGCAATGGCGCCTTGGCTTTTAATTTCGTGAATGCGCTTTTCGATTAACTCCGGCTTAATCGGTTCGGCGTAGAGTTCTTGCATCAGGGTGACAAACTCTTCTTTGCTCACCGAGGCAATGCGATCGAGAACCGGGTCGGGATCGGCGTAGCGGGTTTGAATGCCTTCGAGATTGAGTACCCCCAGGGCGCCCAGTTGCGAGAGTCGAACCGCCATGCGGACGTCAACGACACCATCCATCGCACTGGCGATGATGGGAATTTCCCGGCGGATACCGCCAATTTCCCAGGTCGTTTCTGCCAACGCCGGATCGAGGGTTCGGTTGCCGGGAACCAGGGCAATTTCATCAATTCCGTATGCTCTGCGAGCTGTTTTGCCCCGACCAATTTGAATATCCACTGCTTCTACTCGCTTTCCCAAGACTATTTAAGCTAGACTATCAAATTTGCAACAAAATTGCCGGGAAGGCAAATAGAGTTGGAGAACACGGCGGGGAGACGGACGGCTAAAATTAGACCCACCAAGGATTTGAGCGCCGCCAAGCGGCGATCGCCCCCGCTCGGGTCGAGAAAGCGGAGCGGGGGCGATCGCCAAAGATGCCAAGAGTTGCAACCTGGAAAACTGGCTATTTTCCCTATATCCGTATTATCTCGGGGATTTTGAGCAATTTCACCGATTCGGTAAACTTGGGTGCTTACACTGAGGCGATCGCCGTCTCCTTTACCTTATCTTTAAAAAAGGTCGGCTCATATTTCACGAAAACTTCATGCCCGTCTGCGAGGAAATCGAGTATGTCTACCATGACCTGCCAGTCTTCAAACCCACTCGTTGCATCATTCAACGAGCGAGACACTCAAGCCCTCGAAGCAATGTTTGCCGAATGTGACGGGCGCGAAATTGGAGAAATTGAAGACTTCCTACACCGTTACGTCGCTCCTCGCCACAAAGCCTTTACCGAAACGGTCAAGCCTTAGCAATAAGGCCAAATCACCTAGGGCGACAGGGCATTCAGAGGAGTCGGACGCTATCACTTGCACGATTCGTGCAGGTTAATTCAGGGGAGAGGATCGAGTCAGCCTCGGTCGAGATCGAAGGCTGTAACGTGCCAGAGCCATAATCGCGGCAACTGAAGAATATCGACGCCCCGGTAAAGCGTCATTTACCGAGGCGTCGAGTTGTAAGTTTCGATCGCCGAAGGGATGCGGACAGACGCCTCAACTGAGGACGGGGTGTCCGCATCCCTTCGTTTGCCCGATCCTCGCAGCAGGGACTTCTGCTATATTAAGGAATTGCAATCTGTCCGAAGCGATCGGCCAAGTGGGTTGAGCAATATGGTTCGGACCACCTCAGAGAAGAGGGACGAAGACCCTTGACCGGGGCGACCCCGGGACGAGCCGATCGCCGAGATCTCAGTCCCGATCTCAGAGTAGGAAGCCACTCTCGCGATCGCTGAGGTCGAGCGCGCTCGTCGATTGCAAAATTAGTCAGTTCGTTCAACTGCAATTCAGTCTTTTAGCTTTGATTCAGTCCGAGACCTTAGAACTGTTGGGGTGGCCGCGCCTGTGCCAGCATTTGGCGACCTTTGCGGCGACCAAACTGGGCGCGCTGGCGGCCAAACAATTACCCATACCCGATCGTCGAGAGCGTTCCCGAGAACTGCTCGCCCAAACCCAAGAAGTTTACGACCTCGAAAGTCGCCTCGGTAATGGCTTGTCTTTTGAGGGCATCGAGGATATCGGCGAATCGTTAGAACGCGCCGCTATCCATGGAATGCTCTCTGGGGAAGAGTTGCTGGCGATCGCCACGACCCTATCCGGGGCCAGACAACTGCGACGGGCGATCGAGAGTGCGGATGAGGTACCGCTTTTACAAGCCTTAGTGGCACCACTGCGGACTTATCCGGAAATCGAACAAGAGATCAACCACTGCATCGACGAACGCGGCACCGTAGCCGATCGCGCCAGCCCCAAACTGGCGGAAATTCGCAGCGCGGCGCGGCAAGTGCGCAACCGGATTTACGAAACCTTGCAAAGAATTTTGCAACGGCAAAGTCATGCGGTGCAAGAGTCGATCGTCACCCAACGGGGCGATCGCTTCGTAATTCCCGTCAAAGCGCCGCAAAAAGATGCAATTCCCGGCATCGTTCACGACAGTTCCACCAGTGGCGCGACCCTCTACGTGGAACCCCACGCCACCGTAGAACTGAACAACCAAGGGCGACAACTGCGCCGCCAGGAACAAGCGGAAGAAGAAAAAATCTTGCGCCATCTGACCGAACGAGTCGGCGAAGTCCAAGAAGATCTCGAACGGTTGCTCGCCGTGGTGACGGCGATCGATTTAGCCAGCGCCCGGGCGCGTTATTCTTTATGGCTGGAAGGCAATCCGCCGCGCTTTATCGACGAAGACGGCCCGGAAGCGGGGGAGGCGATCGTGCTGCGTCAACTGCGCCATCCCTTGCTCGTCTGGCAACACCGACACGAACACGGGGATCCGGTGGTGGCGATCGATGTCAACATTGACCCGCAGGTGCGCGTCGTCGCCATTACCGGACCGAATACCGGGGGGAAAACGGTGACCTTGAAAACCCTGGGACTGGTGGCGCTGATGGCAAAAGTGGGGCTGTTCGTCCCCGCGCGCGAACCTGTGGAATTGCCGTGGTTCGATGCGGTTCTCGCCGATATCGGAGACGAGCAATCCCTGGAACAGAGTTTATCCACCTTTTCCGGTCACATCCGTCGGATTACTCGTATTTGGGAAGCGATGAGCGATCGCTCCCTGGTGTTGCTCGATGAAGTGGGGGCGGGTACGGATCCGTCGGAAGGGAGTGCCTTGGCGATCGCCTTACTCCAGTCCCTCGCCGATCGCGTCCGTCTGTGCGTCGCCACGACCCACTACGGCGAACTCAAAGTCCTCAAATACGAAGACGAGCGCTTCGAGAATGCCTCGGTGGAATTCGACGATCGCACCTTGCAGCCGACCTACCGCTTGTTATGGGGGATTCCCGGACGCTCGAACGCGCTCTCCGTCGCCCGCCGTTTGGGACTCGCCACGGAGATTGTCGATCTCGCTTCGGCTCGGATCGCGCCGACGGGCAGCCAGGAGATCGACCGGGCGATCGCCGGGTTGGAAGACCAACGGCGACGCCAGGAAACCAAAGCGGAAGAAGCCGGGGAACTGCTCGCCGAAACCGAGCGTCTCTATCGCGAAGTGTCCGCCCGGGCCCAGTCGCTCCAAGATCGGGAACGACAATTGCAACAGTCGCAAGAAGAGGCCGTACGAGCGGCGATCGCCGAAGCAAAAGCCGAGATCGCCCGCACGATCCGCCGCCTGCAACGAGGCACCCCGACCGGACAAGATGCGAACGCAGCCACTGCGGAAGTCGATGAGGTGGCGCGGCGCTATTTGCCGTCGCGACAGCAGAGCGCCCGCCGTCCGAAACCGGGATTTCGCCCGCAAGTGGGCGATCGCGTCCGCATTCCCCAAATCGGGCAAACCGGAGAAGTGCTGGCGGTCGAAGAGGGCGATCGTGAAGTGAGCGTTCGCTTCGGGATGATGAAAATGAATGTTTCCTTTGCGGAAATCGAATCTCTGGACGGAGAAAAGGTAGAAGCCCCACCAAAAACGAAACCCCCCGCAGATCGCACCCGCACGGCGCCGCCCGCACCGTCGCCGAGCGCCCCGACGGTGCGAACGAGTCGCAATACCCTCGATCTGCGCGGATCTCGGGTCGCCGATGCCGAACTCGAACTCGAACGGGCGATCGCCGAACAGATCCCCGTGGGCGGGGCCTTGTGGATCGTCCACGGCAAAGGTACGGGCAAACTCCGCCAGGGGGTCCACGAGTTCTTGAAACAACACGGCGCGATCGAGCGCTACGAATTGGCCGACCAAAAAGAAGGCGGCAGTGGGGTGACCGTGGCTTACCTCAAATGAGAGACGAGCTGAGGAAGACAGAGGGAGAGAGGGAGTGCGAGGGTGCCGGAGACTGTTTTGAGGGGAGTTAGACGCGATGCGCTCGATTTTAAAAGGGGCGGCGAACGCCAAAAACGGCCAGAAAAAGCCCGGTCAATTATCTGCAACTTCCGCGATCCAACGGGAGGAATTGGCGCACGCCCAGCCTCCGTCTCCCTCCGAACTCGACAATATTAAAACTCATTTAGACCTGATCCTGCTGACTTTGGAATCTTTGGCCGGGATCGGGTCCGAGGCGATCCTGCGCGCCGCCGTGGAATTAAAACTCGAAGGGATGTTGATGGATCGGGTCTCCCTGTGGCGCTTGCGCCAGTCGAATCCCTTACGCAAAAGTCAGGGAGGGCGCAAGAAATTAGATGTCGAGGAAGCGCGATCGCTCGTCTTAGCCATCTGCCATCTCGCCCGGGAACATCAAGAATTGATCCGGCGCGCCGTTGCCTTACTCGAACAACTCACCGAGCGCGATCGTCAACCCCACGAAGCTTCCCTACTCGGTGACTATCTCGATAAGTTTTGTAATACTTATCAAGAACGGATGGAAGATGGAGAAGAAACTTCCCCAGATTATTTAAGTCATTTAGCTTTAAAATTATTAATCGACCTGCTGTTTTACAGTGGCTCTAACGGTCATCGCCATCTTTGGCTGGCCTTGATCGATCGCTCGTTCCCCGTCAAATAAGTGGGCTTCGTGCGAGTTTTGTGTTCTTTGTGGTTTTTTCTTTTAAAACAAGGCGATTTTTTGTCGCGATCGACATAAAAGATTAACTATTTTGAAAATCTTGAAAATCTTGAAAATTTTAACAACCCAAAAATCAATAACTTTCGCAGATTGACGATCGAAATAAAAGTCAACCGATAATGTTTTTATCCCCAGTTCCTTTTCAAGAGATAACTGACCTGTTTTTTACCGTAGAAAGTCGTGCCTCCCTAAACATCGAACGAGTCTTGAGTCTAGTTCCGCGATCGATTCGTTATTCGTTCTCCAACCTATCCTAATTTATGCCTTCGTTTAATTCGGTCTTGCGACGGTACACCCCCCCGACGTGTACGTTGGAAATTCGGGCGACGAGTTCGCCGTTGTCGCGCTGGGTCGGTCAACCTGTTGTCAAGAATGTGCACTTTCAATTGCGCTTCGACGCCCCGCAAATTCCCGAAGAGCAACAAATCACCTTGCGCGGCGACGGCGACAGTCTCCAAAATCTTTATGAAGCCGTATCGACTTACGTGCGCGACTTGATAGGGCGATCGCCCGTCCCCGCCCAAGGGGCCGATGGGATTGCGGATTTCGTGCGGGGGGACGCGGGAGAAGAACACTCGCAAGAGGCGATCGCCCCGGCGAGTGCGACACCCCCGACCGAGGAGGAAGCCCCCGATCGCCATTTGGAACTCGTCCCGGAGCCGCCAGGGAGCGGCGATACTCCTTTACAGGCGCCGAGGGATTCTCCTGGGGAGACGCTCCGCGAACGCTCGCAGGAGCAGCAATACTCCTTTGGAGTCGCCGAGGGATTCTCCTGGGGAGACGCTTCGCGAACGCAGATTTCCTTACATCCCAAGGGCTTGGTCGCCCACGAATTGCATTTGGGAGAATTGGCGACGGAAGAATCCGGTGCGGTGGTTCATCTCGGCACCTTACAACTATTCGATTTAGCCAGTGCTTTAGACAGTTATGCCAGCGAATTGACGGCGCTACCGGACTGGGGAGACACGAGCCGACGGCGCCCGTCCCCCGCCTGGTTGAGGGTCGCGGCGATCGCCTTAGTAACGGTCGGGGTCGGGTCGGCGACGTGGTACGCGATCGAGCGTCCCTTCGATCCCGTCCGGGAAACCGCCGGATCTCCCGTCCGGGACGCCGAAGACCCCGCGACTTCGGAAACGATTTCTTCCCTGCCCTCACCTCCCGCGTCCCCGGGGGCGGCACCCGCGCCGACTCAACCGCCGACGACCTTTTCCAGTCCGATTCCAGTGCCTTCGGAGCAAACGGGCGCCCCGCCGCCCCCGCCGATCGCCATGCCCCAACCCGCGCCCCAACTGGAGAGAACCCCAGAAGCGGGGGCACCACCGGACAATTTGGCCACCCGTCCGGCTCCCCAGGAAGGGCGATCGCGCAGCGACTCCCCAGGAGGATCGCCTACAGCGCCTCCAGACGCTACGGGAACGCCTCAAAATGGTGGGGGGGTGGAGTTACGCATCGAACCCGCACCGGAGTCCGACGGGGGGAATGCCTCGACCTCGGAATCGCGCCAAGGGCAAAGCCAGGGGCAAAGTGCGCCCCCCAATACCCCTCGAATTTCAGGGGATCCGACGGTAGACCAGATCGGCACTGCGCCGCCAACGCCAACCAGCGCCTCGCCGTCGCCAGTCCGGGAGGAACCTCCTCCCATCCCCGATTTGAGCGAGGATGTGGCGGCGGTTCCGCCGGAAGAACTCGAAGCGACGAGTGAGGCTGGGTCTGCGGAAGAAAATGCCCCGGATGACGCCGCCGCTTTACCTCCGGCGCGATCGCCCTCGGGGCCGCCCCCGGTCTTTAACGAACCCTCTTCCGTCCGCGAAGCCCAACAGTATTTTCAAGAACGCTGGCAACCGCCGTCCGGGTTCGAGCCGACCTTAGAATATCGGCTCAAGCTCAATGCCGACGGCTCGATCGCGGCGATCGACCCCCTCGGGGAAGCCTCGAAAACTCATATCGATATTACCGGGATTCCCTTACTCGGAGAACCGTTTGTATCGCCGTGGGAGGGCGCCCCAAGCGGGCAGTTACGCCTGGTTCTCAAGCCGGACGGGACTGTGGAAACGTTTTGGCAGTCGAGTGCCCGTTAAATACCGGGTTCGGCAGCTTATTCCCCTTGAGGTTGGGCGGATTTGGGTTGCCAGTCCGGTTTGACGATTTGACGGGGACGGGCGATGACGAGGGAATCGTCGGGAACGTCTTCGACGATGGTGGATCCGGCGGCGATCGTTACGTTTTCGCCGATGCGAACTGGAGCGACTAAGACGCTGTTGGAGCCTGTTTTAGTACCGCTTCCGATTTCAGTTCGGTGTTTTTGATAGCCGTCGTAATTGGCGGTAATCGTTCCGGCGCCGACGTTGACGCGATCGCCCGTGGTGGTATCCCCGAGATAGGACAGGTGGGCGACGTTGCTGCTACGCCCGAGGGTGGTATTTTTAATCTCGACAAAATTGCCGATCCGACATTCGCCCCCGATCTGGGCGCGACCGCGCAAGTGTCCGTAAGGCCCCACCCGCGTTCCATCGCCGACCTCGCTATCGGCAATCACGGAATAGAGAACGGTAACGTTTTCGCCGAGGGTGCTGTTTTCGATCAAACTGCCCGGACCGATGCGACTCCCGGAACCAATTTTAGTCTGACCGCGCAAGTGGGTTTGCGGTTCGATGGTGACGTCGGTGCCGATTTCTACGGGATCGTCAATAGTGATACTGTGAGGATCGACGAGGGTGACGCCAGCCGCCATCCACTTGTCTTTAATCCGGGTTTGCAGGATTTCGTAAGCGGTGGCGAGTTGTTTGCGGTTGTTAATCCCGAGAATTTCTTGATAGTCTTCGACTTCGACGACGCGCACGGGCTTTAAGTAATTGACCGCATCGGTTAGATAATATTCCTGTTGGTCGTTTTCTGCTTTCAGTTTGGGCAGTACGTCGGCCAAATCGGGCCAGTGGAAACAGTACACGCCAGCATTAATCCGCCGATTTTGCTTTTGCGCGTCGGTACAGTCGCGATCTTCGACAATTTGCTGCAGGTGATTTTGACTGTCGCAAAAAACGCGCCCGTATCCTTGGGGATCGGGCATTTGGGCGGTCAGCAGGGTACAGGCGTTTTTCTGCTGTTTGTGGGTGGCGAGTAACGAGGCGATCGTACTCGGTCGCAATAGGGGGACGTCGCCGTTCAAGACGAGTAAGTCGCCTTGAAAGTCTTGTAAATGGGGGATGAGTTGTTGGATGGCGTGACCCGTTCCCAACTGTTCTCGTTGTTCGACAAATTCGAGGTTGGAAATCGGTGCGAGGGCGCTTTGGATGGACTCGCTACGATAACCGACTACGATTAATCGCCGGGAAGGTTGGATTTGGGATAAGCTGTCTAGCACTCGTTCGACTAGCGATCGCCCACCTAAAGAATGCAAGACTTTAGGTAAGTTAGATTTCATACGAGTTCCGCGTCCGGCGGCTAAAATCGCTACTGCTACCATTCTTTTCTGAGCCGATCTACTTGTGATTGACACTCCCCCGCCGCAAGCACGGGGGATTCTTAGTTCTACGATAGAACCTAGTGAAGCAGGTTTTCGCCAACAACCGTAGCGGTTTCCTCTCCCCAAGAATTTCTTGCCTCTAGGATGATTCTCCTTGCCGAGGCGATCGCGCTTTAGGATCCATCCGCGCCCAAGGCGGATCCCAGCTAAACTATTCTGGGCGGGTTCCGGTGGGGGTCACCGTCCGGGGCGAACGGGCCGAATACTTTCACCCGGTGGCAACCAGTGGACTGGGTTCGGACTCGGGAATCGCGGCGGCGTTTTGCAAGTGGATATTGCAAATAAAATCTTTAAAACTTTCAACCAGTTTCGGGTTGCGCCAGCCGCGTTCGACTTCTTCATCGAGAATGGCTAAGGCTTTTTCGGGGGAAAAAGCTTTTTTATAAGGCCGTTCGCTGGTGAGGGCGTCGTAAATATCGAGCAGTTGAAAGACTTGAGCCATGTAGGGAATCGCATCGCCTACGAGTCCGTCGGGGTAGCCGCTTCCGTCCCAGCGTTCGTGATGATGGCGCACGATCGGTCGGACGCCGCTCATGGTCCGCAGGGGTTGACAGATTTTTTCGCCGATGAGCACGTGTTGTTTCATGATCGCCCATTCTTCGGCGTCGAATTTGCCTTTTTTGAGCAACACTGCATCGGGAATACCGATTTTACCGATGTCGTGCAGGTATCCGGCCCATTCTAAATTGCGAATTTGCGGTCGCGACAGGTTCAGATAACTGCCGAAGGCGCGACCGAGGGCGACGAGTCGTTCGCAGTGGTCTCCGGTGTTGGGATCGCGGGTTTCGACGGTTTTGGCGATCGAAAAGAGGACTTTTTCGGCGTGGTCGAGGTCTTCGTTGAGTCGTTTTTGACGCACGAGGGATTTCACCCGCGCCGAGAGTTCGAGGTGGTCGAAGGGCTTGGTGAGGAAGTCATCGCCGCCTGCTTCGATACCTCGGATCCGCGATCGGCGATCGTTGAGGGCGGTAATGAAAATAATTGGAATTAACCGCGTCGATTCGTCTTGTTTGAGATGACGACAAACTTCAAACCCGTCCATTCCTGGCATCATTACGTCTAAGAGGATTAGATCGGGGTTGGTTTTTTTGATGCACTCAAGAGCCGCCGGACCGCTATCTGCTTCGAGCATTTCATAACCTTCGACAGATAATAATGCGACTGCGGTCATGCGACTGGCTTGATGGTCATCGACGACGAGTATTTTAGAACGCTCTGAATCGAGGGAGTTCACGGACAAACACCTTGCTTGCTCTATTGGTAATCGGTTTATATGGGTAATTTCGATAAGTTCTCCATCAAAATCGAGGTTTCAGTTTCAAAGAATGATTTCCTTTTTTAGTTTTATGCCTCTATTTTGACATTATCGTCCATACTCATCCAATTTAGATCGGCTATCTTACTTAAATTAAGCCGGGAATTTGAGGAATTTAGGCTCGATTTAATGAAGTTTTTTAAATTAATGTTAACTTTCTACCTTCGAGCATTGAGATTTAACTCTCGGGCGGGGATCTCGAACAAAATAGGTTCGAGGATGAAGGGGACTTGGATGAGTCCTGGAAGTTCGAGGGGGGCAATCCGGAACTTGTACTGAGTTTAAATAGGCGCCCCAACACTTTCAGTGGCGACTGAAATCGCTCTAGTTTTAGTGTCGCACAAACTGGGATGACTTTCAAAGGGTTCGGATGGAGCGGGGCAATGAGGTTCCTGGGGTTTTCAACTGCCAATTCGGGGGCGATCGCCGCTCGATCGCATCGTCGTCTCTTGAAAATTGGATCGTTTACGGGCGATCGTCGGCAGGAAGTCAACACAACTTGAAAGTGACTGTTAACGGAAAGATGAAGAAGATTTAAGCTAAATTTTCATCGAGTTTTCCCGGGGAATTGGGAGCGGAATCGGGAGCGGTTGAGGCGAGCATCCATCGTTTTTTCCATCGCGAGGTGGGTTCTAATTGACAGGTTTGTTGTTCGAGTTGCCGCCGTCGAATAATCTCAGAGGCTGGATCTTGCAACTGGCGATCGCGATAGGGAATGGCAGCGCGGGTTTGCAGGTGTTCCCGTTCTTGTGGCGATAAGGGGGACTCGGCGATCGCGCTGAAACTGGCGACGGTTCCCGGTGCTTTGCGTCCCACGGGTGGGGTGGAACCAATCGATAACCCGACTGCGATTAAGGCGGCGCGCACGGCGGCGGCACAGGAATAGGTGGCCAGTCGCCCGTGGGGGTGGAGACAACGGGAGAGTAAGTGAAGAAATTCGACGGTCCACAGTTGGGGACACTGCGGCGGCGAAAAGGGATCGAGAAAGATGGCGTCGGCTTGAAAGTTGGCGCCGATGACGGTGTTGACGGTTTGGCGGGCGTCGCCGAGGAGGAGGCGGGCGTCGAGTCGGTCGGTGTGAATTTCGCGATCGCGCGCTAACTGGCTTAAGGTTTCGACGATCGCCGATCCCCAGGGGTCGAGCAGGTGATGGGCGATCGCCCCTTCGGGGACGCGGCGATCGGATTCGAGTCCGAACCATTCGATCCGACAGTCGGCATTGACGGCCCAAATGGTGGCGAAGGCGGCGGCACTGTTATATCCCAAGCCGTAACAAACATCTAAGATCCGCACGATGCCGCTACGGGCTTTGAGGGCTAACTGGGTCGGTTCTACAAATTTAGATTGGGCTTCTTGTCGCGCGCCGAAGTGAGAATGAAAGCTTTCGCCAAATTCGGGGGAGAAAAAGGTAAAGGAGCCGTCTGCGGTGAGTTGCGGGGTAAAGCGATCGCCATCGGTCATGATTCTACGGGGAAGATAGAGAGTCAATCGAGTGGGAGTACCTTTGTTATTTTCTCAGTCTTCGAGCTGTTTTGATTGGGCGCAGCCGTGGCGATCGAACCGTAACGGCAAACATATATTGTTTTTGATATTTTTTATACAAAAATGTGTTATTAAAGTGAAAATTTGTATTAGCATTACAGCACTCGGGCGTCTGATGAGGTACGGAGCCGATCCCTCTATCCCCCTTTTTAAGGGGGGATAGAGGGGGGAACGAGGAAAGTCCCCCTTAAAAAGGGGGATTTAGGGGGATCTAAATGTCTTGCATAGCAGAGGAAAATGCTATAAGTAGCGATGTCTTTTTTATACAAAATAATTTTCATATAAAAACACCTTAAGACAAGATGCCTTAAGGTGTATCGCGCGATCGCCGCGCATCGAGAAAAGGGACTAAAACGAAACGATCAAATAACCGTTTTGAAACTTCGCCCCTTTGACGGGTTTGCCTTTCAATTGAGGGGGTAGAAAAACGTTGCGGCGCTGGTCGCCTGCTTCGATCGTGACTTCCGGACCGTATTGGGTGAGTTTGACCTGTTTTTTATCAAAACTCGGTAAGAATAGGCGGACTTGACCGGAAGCGACATCGATCTCCACGGGACGGGGGGCGCGACTGCCTTGGGCGAAGTTCGGCAAGGCATCGATCAGGGGTTCCCAGTCGTTGCCCTGACGGGTGGGGAATGGGGTGACGGTTAACGGATCGAAGCGATCGCCCAAGGCGGCGACGGATGAGCTGCGATTCAAAATCACCCCACCGACGGTCAAACCGACGGTTTGGGCGCTGCCCCATAAATAGCGACTGCTGGCGATCGCACTTTCCTCCGCCGAGGTCACTAAGTAAGCTAAGACGCGATTCGGATCGGCGACGGCGGCTTGACCGCGTTCGAGTAAGTCATTAGCATCTCGTGCGGGTTGACCGCCGATTTCCTCGGTGGTCCAGCCGACGTTAAAGACTGCACTGGTAACAGGTTGGACGAACGGGGAGAGGGCTTTACCGAGTTCGGAACCGCTAAACACGCCGCGAAAACGGCGCCAGTACCAGGTCAAAATTTCCGGCATTCCCAACATTCGCAAGGTGGCGCGATCGCTACTGCCGTCATAAACGATCGCGTCGTATTCGCCACTGGCATCGTATTCCCGGATGGCATTGAGGGCTAACGCCTCGTCCATTCCCGGCAAAACGCCCAGTTCTTGGCCATAAACTTCTTTGAAAAATGGGGTACGAACGTATTGCGCCTCTAATTTTTTCAGTTGTTCCCAACTGCGTTCTAACAACACTGCCGTTTCTAACTGCACGGCTTTGAGGTTTGCCGCAATTTCTTGAGGGTCGGGGCCGACGGAGGCGCCGAGTAATAAACCAAACGCGGGACTGGTATCTTGTCCCGCGAGGAGTACCCGTTTGCCTTCACTGGCCAAACGCTTGGCGGCGGCGATCGCCACCGTGGTGCGTCCGGTGCCTCCTTTACCCAAAAAGGTTAAAATTATGGCCATGATTTTTTCCCTTAAGCCACTCGAAGCATTTCCTATGGTAATGCTTGCTGGCGATCGAGGCTGCCCGAATGCAGCCTCTCGGTAAAATCACGGCCTAATTAACCACTTCGATTTCGTCTTCAAAAAACCAAGTGGCCAGACCACTGTCAAATTTGACAATGACGCCGACGCCACTACCATCGGTCATTTTGTATTCGGCGATCGTACCGACGGGATTTTTCTTGATCTGCTCGACCATCTGGCCGGACAGGCGATCGCGAAGCCGACAGATTTTTACCTTTTGACCTATTTCCATTGCCAACTTTAACCTGTGTGTTCCTCTCGTTGAACCATTCCACAGTCTATCAGAATGAGGTGATTTCACGGAGCGATCGCGTTCGGGGAGTTTTAGTGAAAAGGTGACCCTAGACTGTGACGCCGCGATCGCCTCGTCAGCGATCCGATCGGCGATTCCCATGCTCGCCAATTCAGCCGTAGGCGATCGTCCCACGTACCGAAATCCTGCCACAATCCTTTTATAATTGAGCGTTTGCAGTTCTCAGAACGCCGTTCTTCCAGCCACTGATTTTCTACAATTTCCTATGCTTGCCAAACGAATCTTACCTTGTTTAGATGTCAAAGCGGGTCGCGTCGTTAAGGGCGTGAATTTTGTCAACCTTAAAGATGCAGGCGATCCGGTCGAACTGGCTCAAGTTTACAATCAAGCCGGAGCTGACGAGTTAGTTTTTCTCGACATTACTGCCACTCACGAAGACCGCGATATTATTTACGATGTGGTTTACCGAACTGCCGAACAGGTGTTTATTCCTCTCACGGTCGGCGGCGGCATCCAATCCTTAGAGACCATTAAGAAATTGTTACGCGCCGGAGCCGATAAAGTCAGTATCAATTCGGCGGCAGTGCGCGATCCGGAGTTTGTCAACCGCGCCAGCGAGCGCTTTGGCAATCAGTGTATTGTGGTGGCGATCGACGCGCGCCGTCGCACGGAGGAGCAAAATCCGGGTTGGGACGTGTACGTGCGCGGCGGTCGCGAAAATACGGGCATCGACGCGATCGCCTGGGCGAAAGAGGTCGAAGCCCGGGGCGCCGGAGAACTGTTGGTGACTAGCATGGATGCGGACGGCACCCAAGCGGGATACGATTTGGAGTTAACGCGCACGATCGCCGAACAAGTCCAAATTCCGGTGATTGCATCCGGCGGCGCCGGAAACTGCGAGCATATTTACGAAGCGCTCACCGACGGTCGCGCCGAGGCGGCTCTACTGGCGTCGCTGCTGCACTACGGTCAACTTAGCGTCGGTGAAATTAAGACGTATTTAGGCGATCGCCAGATTCCCGTCCGCGATTAATCCTCCACTCCTCAACCCCAAGCGGATCGGTATCGTCGGCTGCGACCCTCGGCGAACTGTAAAGGAAACCTGAAGCTTTTCTCGGCTCGGCGGCGCGATCGCCTGCGAACCGATTCGCCGATTTTATCGATTCTCTAACCCCTACTATAAATTCTTATAGGGTTAATCTTTAGAGAAATTTTGCTATCCTTCCCGAACCTTATTCTGAGTCAATGTTAAAATATGTAAAGTCTTAGGCCCTTATATGTAAAGTTATGATTTTCATCCTCATAATTGTTATTGCCTTAGTGGCCTGGTCTTTACACTTGATGCAGGAAGCCTTTGACCAAAACGAGTTTTCCTTGATGTTGGCAGGCACCTTAGTCGCGATGGCGGCAGCAGCAATGATGGCCGTTTACTTCCTGATGGGCGACTATATGCTATACGTCCACGAAATGGCCAATCGCCATTTAGTAGACCAAACCCCCGAACTGGTCAACGCGATCGGGATCGACCCGTGGAGCAACCTCGGCGCGGGGGGACAAGCCTATATGGACTTCGATCCGCGTTCCCTCGATCTCGAACCCTATGCCATCCTTTTGCCTTAACCCGCATTGTCCGGTAAGCTCCATCCCTCGGCGTACTGAGGCTTTCGCGCGATCGATATAAAGACAGAAAAAATTTTTTTCCAAATGCTTGACGAATTTTGTAAGGTCGTGCCAATATAGTAAAGCGCCTGACGGGGCTATAGCTCAGTTGGTAGAGCACCTCAATGGCATTGAGGGGGCCAGCGGTTCGAGTCCGCTTAGCTCCATAACAAAATATCAAGCGCAAAAGCCCTGGGTTATTCAAACCCGGGGCTTTTTTAGTTCGTGGGGCTGGCTGTGTTGTTTAGCTCATTTCCTTGACCTCCTCACCGGGCTAAAGCCAGGGTGATTCTTAAACCTCACGATTTAGGTTTCTGTTTCATGGCAACCGCCTCCACCCTTAAAGAGTTTTATAGCCTTACGTTCGCTCCACCGACTATCCCCGCAAGTCCTGCAGTTCTTACGTGTTGAAATCTCCAACAGAAAATTGCAATTTTTAGGTGGATTCTAAGGTTAAAACTTTGACAGTTTATACTTTTTATTGCCCCGTCCTCTTATCCCGGTCTAGCGAGCTTTCTGTGCCCCTGGTTGTCACCAGGTTTCGTCACGTTTAGGCTGTCTGTTACGTCTGCGTCACGGGGGATCGTTAACCATTGCTATAGTACCATAAAGCCGTCCTAGAAAGCTTGCCCTGAGCTAAGTCGAAGGGACGGGGTTTCAGACCCAAAATTTTGATGATGAAACAAATTGGTATTCATTTAATTATAGATGCCTGGAACTGTCCCGCTCATTTACTCGACGATCCCGATCGCATTCGCCACGCTTTAATCGAAGCCGTCGCTGCCGGAGGCGTCACCCTGATTAACTTATGCGTCCATCAATTCAGTCCCCATGGGGTCACCGCCACCGCTACCCTCGCCGAATCTCATATTGCCTTGCATACTTGGCCTGAATTTGGCTATTTCGCTGCCGATTTATTCTTTTGTGGCAGTGGCAATCCACAACAAGCCATGCATTTACTCAAAACAGCTCTTAAAGCGGAACAAATCAGCGTTAGAGAAATTAAAAGGGGCTTGGATCTGACCGATAAGTTGACCGGGTGACCTCCTCGCGATTCCTTGTTTTCAGCTAGGGATTGTCAAGCTTTAAAGCCATCGAAAATAGACTCAAAAGGCATTAAAAAGGTCGGATCTAACGGTTCAGATCCGACCTGTCGATTGAATCGAGAGGACTTTGAGATCCCCTCAACTTTTGTAAATCGCTTTTATTTTGCGTCGTCGGGGCGATCGCTCAACCCCAATTCGTCCGCCAAACGGGTAACCATCGACTCTTGACGCTGTTTTTGGCGCTGGCGGTTACGGCTGGCAAGAAATCTGGCTCGCTCTTGGCTGGTCATGGCTGTTATCCTCGATTTTCATAAAGCTAAAATAAATTCAGTAACATTTGTTACTAAAATCTAGGTTAGCACGGGTTTTGTCGAGGAGGGGTTAAGAAATCTTAATTTTTCAGTAAACCCTGGGCTAAGGGGCGATCGCGCGGTTGTCCGGGAGTTGGCTGGGAACTGATACCCTAAAAAGAGAGATAGTGCGCGATCGCCCCGGTTTGCCGAGAGATCGACCAGGAGAACTTATGAGTTTTGAAAAAATTTTAGTCGCCCTCGATCGCTCCGCCCAAGCGGATCTGGTCTTCGAGAAAGCGGTAGATATTGCCCGGCAATATAACAGTAGTTTATTAATTTTTCACACGATTCATTTTGAAACCGCCGGAGACGTCGCCCCCTTAGTCGGGACGGGAATCGGCTTATCTCCGGCGGGAGGCGCGACCCTGCCCCAAGTGCAACAAGAACGACTGCAAGTAGAAATCGAACAAGTCGATCGCCTGCTGCAAAAATACGCCAAACAGGCGATCGATGCGGGAGTGGCGACAGAAGTCGATCGCGCCATCGGCGATGCGGGACATTGGATCTGCGATCGGGCCAAACAGTGGCCAGCAGATTTAATCGTCCTCGGTCGTCGGGGTCGCAAAGGACTCAGCGAAATGTTCCTCGGTAGCGTCAGCAATCACGTCAGTCACAACGCCCCCTGTTGCGTGTTGATCGTGCAAGGAAGGGCGCACTCGTAAGCCTACCCCTTTCATCAAAAACCCCCCTTCAGATCGATGAGGGGGGTTTGGGGCGATCGCCCCTCGGAAATACCGACGCACAGGGCGATCGCGTCACTCAATGAGACGACAACTTATAACTGAGGGACGTACTGTTCTTTTTCCGGAACCTCAGTATATTCCGCCACAATTTGGCGGAACTCCTCGCCGTCGATCGACTCTTTCTCGATTAACAGATCGACGAGACGATCCATCACCATGCGGTTTTCGCCGATCAGGCGGCGGGTTTCCTCATAGCAATGTTCGACGATCGATCGCACTTGAGCGTCGATGCGCGCGGCAATTTCTTCGGAATATTCCGATCGCGTCATCAAATCGCGACCGAGGAAGACTTCCCCTTGTTGGGTTTCCAAAGAAAGCGGACCGAGATCGGACATCCCGAAGCGGGTCACCATCTGACGGGCCATTCCGGTGACTTGTTGCAAGTCATTTCCGGCGCCCGTGGTCACTTCCGCATCGCCGAAGATCACCTCTTCCGCGACCCGACCGCCTAAAGCGCCCATAATCCGTGCCATCAGTTGCGATTTCGAGACCAAGCTTTGATCTTCGCTGGGGGTAAACCAGGTCAAGCCTTGAGCTTGTCCGCGCGGGATTAAGGTCACTTTTTGTACCGGGTCGTGGTCTTTGACCAAAGTTCCGACGATCGCGTGACCGACTTCGTGATAGGCGATCAGGCGTTTGCTCTTGCTATCGACCAACGGCGTTCCTTCCATTCCGGCGATCACGCGATCGATCGCGTCGTCGATTTCGTGCATGGTCATCGCTTCTTTGCGACGACGGGCGGTTAAAATGGCGGCTTCGTTGAGCAAGTTCGCCAAATCAGCTCCGGTAAAGCCGGGAGTACGGCGGGCGATCGCCTCTAAAGAGATTTCGTCGGCGAGCTTTTTATTGCGCGCGTGGACGTTGAGAATTTCCAGGCGTCCTTTAATATCGGGAGCATCGACGCCGACTTGGCGATCGAAACGACCGGGACGCAATAAGGCTTGGTCGAGAACGTCGGGACGGTTGGTAGCGGCGATGATGATAATGCCCGTATTGCCTTCAAAGCCGTCCATTTCCGTGAGCAACTGGTTGAGGGTTTGCTCGCGTTCGTCATTTCCGCCGCCAATTCCGGCGCCGCGTTGGCGACCGACCGCATCGATTTCATCGATAAAGATGATGCAAGGGGCGTTTTCCTTGGCTTTTTTGAACAAGTCGCGCACGCGAGACGCGCCGACGCCGACGAACATTTCCACGAATTCCGAGCCGGAAATGCTGAAGAAGGGGACTCCGGCTTCTCCGGCGATCGCCTTCGCCAGCAAGGTTTTACCCGTTCCCGGAGGGCCGACGAGCAGAACGCCTTTGGGAATGCGGGCGCCCACGGCGGTGAAGCGTTCCGGTTTTTTGAGGAAGGTGACGACTTCTTGCAGTTCTTCTTTCGCTTCTTCGATTCCGGCGACGTCGTCGAACATGACGCCAGTTTTGGCTTCCATTTGAAAGCGCGCTTTCGACTTGCCGAAGTTCATGGCTTGGCCCGGACCGCCGGGAACGTTGCTCGATCGCCGGAACAGGAAGAATAACCCGGCAATCAGCAACAGGGGAAAGAGGAGATTGCCCAAGATTCCCCAGATGGCGCCGTCGTTACGCGGCGGGTGGGAATCAAAGCTGATGTTGGATGCTCGCAAGCGGGTGATTAATTCGGGGGCGTTTCCGGGTAAGTCTACGCGCAAGCGTTGGGGTCGGTTGTCGAGTTCGGGATCGACCGCTTCGACGATCGCCGTGCGGCCCCCTTCGTACAGATCGACGCTTTCGACTCGTCCGGCATCGAGATATTCTAAGAAGCGCCCGTAACTCATGCGGGTACTGGCGGCGTTATTGCCCGCATCGATTCCCGTCGGCGCGAAAACTGCTTGCCAGACGAAAAAGCCGATCGCCAAGGCGGGTAATGACCACAGTACGAGTATTCTCCAAGAAAATTTCATAAGCAATAGGGTTTAGACGGTTGGGACAAGAAAGTCAAGTCAATAGATAGGATGCAGGAATAAGAAAAAGCTGCTTATCTATAGGGATTTGGGTAGGGATGCGATCGCGGTTCCCCGGGAGGGTTCCGGCGAGTCGAGACTCCCCCGGACAGGGCCAGATCGTCAATCTCTATCATAATCTTAACTAAATTTAACGTAACGAGGGCGATCGGAGCAACTTTCGCCCCGGAAAGGGCGTGGGATGGGGCGATCGCCCGAGTAAAGACCCATGTAAAAATGGACGCCCGGGTGGTGCGTCCATCATCGAGAAAGATTAAAATTTATCAATTCGGCTCGATCGCCCCCGAAGGGACTCGGGTAACGCTTAGAAACACAAGTGTAGAGAGCGTTGGTTGCGCGATCGCAACCCTCGACGAGCGTGTGAGGAAACAGCAACACGATCGAGGGGGTTTCTCAAGCGCCCGCGATCGGGTCGAATTCGACTCGATCGAGTCTCATCCAGGTGCAAGGCGCCCGTTTTGCTCCCGTAAAACCCTTAGTTTTTGGGAGTTTTGTCGCCAGCGACTTGTTGTTTGAGTTGTTCGAGTTGGCTCGATAACTCGCTGCGCGTGGACGCGCTGAGCAAATAACGATAGACAAACCAAATGGAATAACTCAAACCCACGATCTCAAAGGTCGGCTGTACTAAAGGAATGCCGTTGAGGACATCGAGTACCGCCACTAACACTCTGAGGGAGACCAAAATCGCTAAAATTAACCCGACGGTAACGAGCGGTTTTTGATAGTCTTTGACAAAAGCCGTCACGTATTCGGGAAGATCGGACAAAATTGTCACGATTTGGTTTTTAATCCCGTCGAGTTGACTGGTCGTAGCATCGGGGGTGACAGAAGCCGAAGTCGCTCCACCGGGAGGGGAAGCCGAAGCATCGGTCTGGGTGTCTTTCGGTTGTTCGGTTGAAGGATTTCCAGTCAAGGCACTAGCCTCTTCTACATGAACCTTTAGGACTTTTTCCAGGCGGGTTCGATCGAGACCGCGCTGGTGGAGAAGTACCCACGATTGTATCAGGTCGGGTCCGTGCACATCTCCGGTTAACGCTGCCCGCAGCGATCGCATCACCAACCCTTTTTTGACTTTTTGGGCTTTCGTGACCTCTTTGATAAGATCTTGAGCCTCTTGTTCGGTCAGGGTCTGTTGATTCGACATGCCATCGAGGATGGCTTCCAGAACTGCCGTAGCGCCTTCGCGTTCGAGCTGTTCGCTCCCTGCTTCCGTCATTTCCACGTCGCTGACGAAAAAGGTGCGGCTCATTTCGATCGCGTCGGTCAGTCGCGTCAAACTCGGACCGACTAAGGCGGTTAACGCTTCCAACCATGGGCGCTGGGCCGTGGTGTCGAAGGTGTAACCCGCTTTTTGCCAGAAGGGAATCAGCGCATCGGTCAACTGGTCTACAGGCATTCGGTGGATGTACTGACTGTTGAGCCAGTCGAGCTTATCCCAATCGAATTTAGCTCCGGCTTTGTTGACGCGATCGAAACTAAATTTGCTCGCCGCTTCTGCCAAGGTAAACATTTCTTGGTTGTCCGGCGGCGACCACCCCAGCAGGGTCATGTAATTGACTAACGCTTCGGCGGTAAACCCCATTTCTTTAAAATCGGAAATGGAGGTGACCCCATCGCGTTTCGACAGCTTTTGACCTGATTGATTCAAGATCAAAGGGGTATGGGCGAATTCCGGAATATCTGCCTCAAATGCTTCGTAAAGTAAGATCTGTTTGGCCGTATTGGCGATGTGATCTTCGCCGCGAATGACGTGGGTAATCCGCAGGTCGATGTCATCGACGACGACAGCTAAGTTATAAAGGGGCTGTCCGATCTCTTGGGAACTCGACGCGCGCGCCACGACCATATCCCCGCCGAGGTCGCTCCCTTTCCAGACCATGCGACCGCGCACGAGATCGTTCCAGACGATTTCGCGATCGTCGTCAATTTTAAAACGAATCACTGCGGTGCGGCCTTCCGCTTCAAAGGCTTCGATCTGTTCGGCGGTTAAGTCCCGGTGGCGGTTGTCGTATCGGGGTGCTTGACCTTTGGCTTTCTGCTGCGATCGCATCTCGTCGAGTTCTTCCGGCGTGCAGTAACAGCGATACGCCAAGCCCCGATCTAACAAGGTTTGTACCATCTGGCGGTAGAGGTCGAGGCGCTTGGACTGAAACACCGGACCCGCATCCCAAGTTAGACCCAACCAGTCGAGCCCTTCTAAAATATTGTCCGTAAACTCGGGTCGCGATCGCTCTAGATCCGTATCCTCGACCCGTAAAATGAACTGGCCGTCCTGGTTTTTGGCAAACAACCAGTTAAAAACAGCCGTTCTGGCCGTTCCTATATGTAAGTTCCCAGTCGGACTGGGTGCTATCCGAACTCTAACGGTCACGGAAAATTCTCTCTCTGCTTAAGCTTGACACCAACATCGTAGATCTTAGAGTCCGAACTCGAACCTAAAATCTACGATTCTTAGAGTTTGAGAACTTGAGAACGGGACTGACGGGATTCGAACCCGCAACTTCCGCCGTGACAGGGCGGTGCTCTGACCAGTTGAACTACAGTCCCTCGCGGTCGCGCCGTGCGCTCTTGCGCTTGGCCTTAATCATACTGACTCAGTTTCCAGGATTTGTCAACCTTTTTGGTCAAAAATTTTTTTTTCTGTCGATTTTGGCAAGGTTTCGGCGAGTTTTTTCTAAAAATGGAGATTCAAATTTTTATGTCTCAAAATTGATTCAAATCTCTCTAAAATAATAACTTCAAGCTATTGAGATGACGAAAAAGTGTAGTCCTTCAAACTTAAAACTTTTGGGGTGGAGTCCGAGGGGTTTTAAGATAAAGTTTGGAAAAGACTGACCCTCAAGCCGTTTTCTTATGAGTGCATATTCCTCCGCATCTACCCCGAGCGATGCTGCTCCCTTGCGAACGAACCTCGCAGAAATTCGCAACGCCGATTATCGAGAGATCGACCGGGAACAGCTTTCGGAGATGTATCGGCATTACGTAGAGGTCAAAGACCGATATCCTCACGCCATTTTGCTCTATCGGGTCGGCGATTTTTTTGAAACCTTCTTTCAAGACGCGATTACGGTGGCGCGGGAACTCGAACTGGTGCTGACGAGCAAACAAGGGGGAAAAATCGGGCGGGTTCCGATGACCGGAGTGCCGCATCATGCCTTGGACCGTTATGCCATGCAATTAATGGAGAAAGGGTATGCGATCGCCGTTTGCGATCAAGTCGAAGATGCGGCAGAAGCCAAAGGCTTAGTCCGTCGGGAAGTCACCCGGGTGATCACCCCCGGAACCTTGCTCGAAGAAGAGATGTTGCCCTCCCGACGCAATAACTTTTTAGCGGCGGTGGTCGTCGCCAAACATCACTGGGGACTGGCCTATACCGACATTTCTACCGGGGAATTTTTCACTACCCAAGCGCAAGGAATCGAACACCTCGCCCAAGAATTAGACCGACTGCAACCTTCCGAAGTCCTGATTCCGACGAACGCGCCGGACTTGACCGGAACCTTGCTCAGACCGGGGGAAGGGTCGCCCCATTTACCCGAAGGGTTGCCCCCCTCATTTTGTTATTCCTTGCGATCGAATACAGTATTTTTAAGCTCGGAGGCCCGATCGCGCATTCTGATCCAATTCAACCTGCGATCGCTCGAAGGCTTGGGCTGCGAACACTTACCCCTCGCCGTGCGCGCTGCGGGAGGCTTGCTCGAATATCTCGAAGATACCCAAAAAGAAAATTCGATTCCCCTCCAACCCGTTCGCACCTACACGATTAGCGACTTTTTAACCATCGACCGCCAAACCCGCTCCAACTTGGAAATCGTGCAGACGGTTCGCGACGGGACGTTTCACGGTTCCCTACTCTGGGCCTTGGATAAAACCGTCACCGCCATGGGAAGCCGAACCCTGCGGCGGTGGTTGCTGCAACCGCTCTTACAATGCAAAGGGATCGAAGCGCGTCAAGACACCATTCAAGAGTTAGTCGAGAATGCGACCTTGCGCGAGAGTCTCCAACAGCAATTACGCCAAATTTACGACCTCGAACGGCTCACGGGTCGCGCCGGGTCCGGGACCGCCAACGCTCGCGATTTAGTCTCCCTGGCGGATTCGTTGGGGCAACTGCCGCAATTGGCGCAACTCGGGGCGCAAGGTCGTTCCCGCTATTTAAAAGCGGTGGAAACCGTCAATCCGGATTTAGAACAACTCGGACGACAGTTACGCCAGTATTTAGTCGAAAATCCACCCTTGCATTTAACCGAAGGGGGCTTAATTCGTTCGGGGGTGGATACGGTGCTCGACGAAATGAAAGCGCAAGTCGAGGCGGACCAGCAGTGGATTGCCAATTTGGAAGTGACGGAACGGGAACGCACGGGGATTGCTAATTTAAAGGTCGGTTATAACAAGACTTTTGGCTATTACATCAGCATCGCGCGCTCGAAAAGCGATCGCGCGCCGGAAGATTACGTCCGTCGTCAAACATTAACGAACGAGGAGCGTTACATCACCCCGGAGTTGAAAGAGCGCGAATCGCGGATTTTAACGGCTCGCGACGACCTCAACCGCCGGGAATACGAACTTTTTACCGGATTGCGATCGCAGGTGGCCAATTTTGCCGAACCGATTCGTAAAGTCGCCCGCGCCGTCGCCGCCCTTGACGTGTTGTGCGCTTTGGCGAAAATTGCCAGCGAACGCAATTACTGCCGTCCGCAAATGGTGAACGGACGGGAAATCGCGATCGTGGACGGACGCCATCCGGTGGTTGAAGTATCGATTAACGAGGGTTTTTTCGTTCCCAATTCGACGCGCTTGGGACGGTCGGAAAGCTCGCCGAGTCCGGATTTAATCATTCTCACCGGACCGAATGCCAGTGGCAAAAGTTGTTATTTGCGCCAGGTCGGCTTGATTCAACTGATGGCGCAGACGGGGAGTTTCGTCCCGGCGACTTCGGCGCGGTTGGGGATTTGCGATCGCATTTTTACTCGCGTCGGTGCGGTAGACGATTTAGCCACGGGTCAATCGACGTTTATGGTCGAAATGAATGAAACAGCGAATATTCTCAATCACGCGACCTCAAAATCCCTCGTTCTTTTAGATGAAATCGGACGCGGGACGGCGACGTTTGACGGACTTTCGATCGCCTGGTCCGTTGCGGAATATTTAGCCACGGAAATTCAAGCGCGGACGATTTTCGCCACCCACTATCACGAACTCAACGAACTGGCGTCCCTTCTTTCTAATGTGGCAAACTATCAAGTAACGGTGAAAGAATTACCCGATCGCATTATCTTTTTACATCAGGTTCAGCCGGGAGGCGCGGACCGTTCTTATGGCATCGAAGCGGGTCGTCTGGCGGGATTGCCGGATGTAGTGATTCGACGAGCACGCCAGGTGATGGGACAAATTGAAAAACACAGTAAAATAGCGGTCGGATTGCGAAAGGGAGCGCGTCATTTAGACAAGCAAACTGTGGAATCGGAACCTGTGGAGCAATTGGATTTATTGGATTTTTAAATGGGTTTGAATTGGGGTTCTCAAGCTCAGCTCTATATTAACCAGATAGTTAGGGGGCGATCGAGATCGTGTTTGAATTAGTCGATGCTTTTTTTGCCTTTATCGTGCTCGGAATTTTAATCGCGATCGCGCGGTCCATCCGACAGCATATCGGGATTTTGCGATCGTTATTCATCCCGAGTTCGATCGTGGCGGGGGTGTTAGCCTTGTTATGCGGGCCGCAAGTGCTCGGGGCGATCGTTCCCGTCGAGTCTCCCCTCGCTCAAGGCTTATTTCCCGAAACCATGCGCCAAGTTTGGAGCCAATCTCCGGGAATTTTTATTAATGTCGTGTTCGCCACCCTTTTTCTCGGCGAAGCGATTCCCAGTCCCCGGGAAATTTGGCGAAAAGCATCCCCTCAAGTCGCTTTCGGTCAAACCCTTGCTTGGGGTCAATATGTAGTTGGTTTATTACTGACCCTGTTAATTTTAACGCCGCTATTGGGTCTCGATCCGATCGCCGGAGCGCTGATCGAAATTGCCTTTGAAGGAGGACACGGAACGGCTGCGGGAATGGCCGCTACTTTCGATAAGTTAGGCTTTCCTGAAGGGGCGGAGTTAGCATTAGGATTGGCGACGGTCGGCATCGTTTCCGGGATCGTTTCCGGGACGATTTTATCGGCGTGGGGACGGCGCAAAGGTCATATTGCCGTCTCTTCGACGGCGCAATCGTCAGGGTCGAATGAGGGAACGGCACACGATCCTACCTCGGAAATACGGGCGGCGAGAGCGCGATTGATGCGAGATATGCTCATCGATCCGCTCTCGTTAAATTTGGGATTTGTGGCGATCGCGATCGCGATCGGTTGGCTGCTATTACAAGGGTTAATTTCTTTAGAAGCTGTCACCTGGGGTCGCGGTGGTACAGAGATTATGACCTACGTTCCCCTGTTTCCAATGGCTCTCGTCGGCGGCTTAATTTTTCAATTAATAATGGTGCGTTTGGGTCGCAGTTTGTTGGTCGATCCCGACTTAATGAAACGCATTGCCGGAGTTGCTTTAGACGTGACCATCGTTACCGCGCTCGCTTCGATTTCGCTGCAAGTTTTGGGCGAGAATTTCCTCGCGTTTCTGATTCTCTCGATTGCCGGGATTGTCTGGAATATTTGGGCGTTTCTGTTTCTCGGTCCGCGTCTTTTGCCGTCCTATTGGTTCGAGCGCGGCATCGGAGATGTGGGTCAATCGATGGGGGTGACGGCGACTGGAATTGTGTTATTGAGAATGGTGGATCCGCAAAATCGTTCCGGTGCGTTTGAAAGTTTCGCGTACAAACAACTGTTTTTCGAGCCGATAGTCGGTGGGGGGTTATTTACGGCTGCGGCTCCTGCTTTAATTGTCGAACTCGGTTCGGTGAAAGTGTTAATATTGACGGGGGCTTTACTGGCATTTTGGATTATTTTTGGACTTTATAATTTCCGCCAAATTGCTCGCAGAAGTCAAAAAGGTTTCTAGGGCGATCGCGGGTCGAGAGAGGAGGTCTGCTATTGCGCGATCGCAAAACTACCAGCGAACTTGAATTGCTTTCTCTCGCTTTTGTTGGTGATGGAGTAGGGGAGATCCCCGTCCATCTTCCTTAAAAAAGGGGAAGTCCGCGATGCAATTCGTACCCCATGGGGTTGATAATTGCGATATCGATTTTACAAATGTATTAACGAATTAACGAAAGTTTAGTGTGGGGGTAATCAAAGCATTACCTGGGCTTTACCTTAACCGGGTAGCCTGAAACCCAAAGGTTTGTAACCAGTGTTCTTGACTGGTCGAGACAAATATGCCCCCAACATTAAAAGCTGTCCTAGAAACAGAACGGCGCCATCCCAGAGAAGAACGCCGACTGCATTTTTACGCCAAAGGAGAGACTATCCCCGTTTTAGCACAAGGGGTTTGGCAAGTCGGTCAGGGTTTAGTGCAACTGAGCACCCTTTATCCGACAGGCGAAGAAGGTTTACTCGGTTGGGTGGGTCCGTCAATGTGTTTTAGCTTGTGGTTGAGTTGTCTGGAAACGTATCAAGCTAAAGCCCTTTCCGATGTTTATTTAATGTGGTTTTCGGTGACAGAAGTCGAATCCTCTCCCAGACTGGCTCAAGAAATGTTACCCCAACTCGCCCGCCGTTTGCGCCAAGTGGAAGCGATGTTGGCGATCGCGGGTCAGCGACGAGTGGAAGATCGGTTGCATCAGTTGTTATTGCTATTAAAACAAGAAATAGGGCAACCTGTCTCACAAGGAACCCGGTTGCTGGTTCGTTTAACGCACCAAGATATCGCCAGCGCGATCGGGACGAGTCGGGTTACAGTCACGCGCATGTTGGGTAAGTTGCGTAAAGAAGGGGCGATCGACCTCGATGCCAAACGCCATTTGATTATCCGAGATACTCCATTATCTCACTTAAGAAATGGATCGGTTTTACGTCACGGTTTTTAGTCTTGCTGTTGTATAAAGCCCTTTTCATCCCGCCGATGGAAAGGGTTTATCGTTTTTTCAGAATTTTTCAGAATCGTTAAAGTAGGCTGACTTATACTTTTTCATCGATCCTGGGTAGGGACACGGCAATGCCGTGTCCTTTCCGGTGATTCTAATGGTATTAAACCCAAGTAATCTATCATTTCCGCAGAAACAGGAATCCACTCACTCTACTGATTTGATATCAGAATTGTCAGAAATATCATAATTATTCAAAATCTGACAATTTCTGGAGTCGATCTACCATCTATGTTTTATTTTTACCTTTAATATTTAAGGTAGATAAGCATAACTCCAGAGAAATAACAAGTCATGAGTAGAAATTATTCCCAGTTTGATTCTCTCACCGCTATTCTAGCAGGAACCATCACTGTTGCTGGGCTTGTTACATTTGCACCGTCACCCATTTTTGCTAAATCTGCCCAAGAAATTGCTCAAATAGCTGTTCCAGTCACTGTTCAAATTAATGGCGAATCTAGTAAGGCAATAAGGAGCGGTTCTGGATTCATTATTGCCAAAGATGGTACAAAATATACAATTTTAACTTGCGACCATGTTATTGATGATTCTCAATTCAGCTATAACATTCGTACTCATACCGGAAAAGATTATTCAGTAACTAGCATTGTCCGATTAGCGCAAAATCAAAATCAACCAGATTTAGCAATCGTAACGTTTAGTAGTACCGAATCTTATCCTGTTGTCACCTTGAGCAATTCAGATAGAACAGCTATTGGCTCTGAAATTTTTGTTTTTGGATATCCAGCTAATATTTTGAATAAAAAAGTTGGAACTAACCGTAATTTTGAGTTTTCACCAGGATTTGTGACCAGCCTTCTCGACAACCATCCTTCAGGTTACACTTTACGCTACAACGCTATTACTAAAGGTGGCATGAGTGGAGGACCTGTATTTGATAGTGAAGGCCGAGTTATTGGAATTCATGGACAGGGAGATCGCGATTACGATTGGGTGCTAGATAATCAAGGCAAACCTACAGGTAGAACGCCAACAAAAACGGGATTTAATTCAGCAATTCCGATTAATATGTTTCTCTCTAAATTGTCAGAAGTAGGATTAAATCGTTCGGCATTCGCGATCGACGATTCACCAACTACAAACGTACCTATTGCTGTCGATAACCCCAATAATGCACAAACTTTTTACGTTCGCGGTTTAAGCCGATTCGATCGCGCTGACTTTTCTGGTGCTATTGCCGATTTTACTCAGGCAATTCAAAACCAACAAAACTACTCAGAAGCGTTTTTTTATCGAGCTTTAGCCTATTTTGAACTAGATGATTTAGGTAAAAGTTTAGTAGATTACACGACAGCTCTTGAGATCGCTCCCGCTTATGCCGATGCTTATTATAATCGTGCCTTAGTTCGTGCAGAGATGGGCGATCTACTCGGTTCTATTGACGATTACACCCAAGTTATCCGTCTAGACCGTACATTTGCCGCCGCTTATAATAACCGAGGATTAGCCTTATCCGATCTGGGAGATCAACAACAAGCAATTGATGACTTTAATCAAGCCTTGCACATCAATCCCGGGAGATCGAATACTTATTTCAATCGAGGTTTAGCTCTTTTTCGGATTGGCAATTATCGTGCTGCCTTAGCCGATTACACCCAAGCGATTCAACTGAATCCGAACTATGCAAAAGCCTATGCAAATCGAGGTATTACCTTAGCCAAAATAGGCGATCGCCAAGGGGCTATTTCCGATTTACAACAAGCAGCCCGTTTATTTGAAGCTCAAGGAATGAGTGCAGATGCTCAAAAAGCATCAGAAATGGCTAGTCAACTCCAACAGTAAAAGTAAAAGCAAGATAGAATTACAAGATTGTTTCGAGGTGAATGATACTCACCTCGAAATATTTTATTAATCAAGTGAAACCCATCATTTCTAGCTTACTAGCAATGACCGTAGGGGCGAGAGTTTTTTACTTTTACTACGATATTTATCACGATCGTGAGAACCACGATCGCATTCCTAAATTCTTAAATTTCAAAATGTTGAAAATATTTAAAATCTTAAGAACACGGACATACCGTGTCCCAGTTATATTACGAAGGCTTAAAGCCACGAGATGCATCCAGTAAATTAATTATTTTTATGTCAACACCCCATGTATTAACACAGGTTCTCTGTAAGTCAAGTTGCAATGGCCTAGAATCTAACCGTCAACAATATAGTTCGCCTCGGTTGATTTCTGCCCTCCACCGTAAACTCCACCCGACCAAAACCCTTGGGTCCGGGTTCTACTAACTCATAGCGAGATGTAACCCTTCCCGTTAAAGAATTATATTGACTGAAAGCGACATTTGGATTTCTACCCACAGAGCCATCGGTATCCCCACCCCAAGAACCCCAATCGTCAAAAGTAGAGCGCGTTGGTAAAAGAAGATTGGCAATATCGGGCGGAGTTAACCGTTGGTCGGCCAGCACTTTTTGGACATTATGAATTCCACATAATGTTGGCCCAGAAATTTTCGCATCACTATATTGATCTTGAAATTTCTGGACAAAGCCAAAACCGACATTAGCACCCACGCTTTCTTGTTTTTGCCGACCCCACAACCGACTAATACTCGATTCAACTCCACTGCCATTTTGGGCTAACTCGGTTCGGTTGTTGGTAAAATTTCGTCTAATAAATTCTTGGTCGGCAATACGAATTCGGCGAGCCGCATCTGTAGGAATTTCGCTATTCGTATTTCCATTTCCTTGCAAAATCGAAGATAAAACCCCGGAAAGAGGTTGCACTCCACAATACTCTCGCAGTCCCCTAAACACACCATTCGCAGAAAAGCGACTGAGGGGAAAGTCTAAGGAATAGGCTTCGGCAGGTTTGGGGAAAAAAATACCACAAGTCTTAGAAGCAACAACAGAAGCACCACCCCAGACGATCATTCGATTGAGTTGACGACGGCTAAGAGTCATAACTTATCGACTCCCTGGAGAACGAGCGCCTGGGTTCAGATGGAACCTGAAGAAGTGGTACGCGCCTGTGCTACAGTTATCTTTTCGGGTACAATTAACATCAATGGCGAGGCTTCGTCCGTTACTCACGTCCACCAGCAATGTACTAATCTTTCCCTGCTCCCCTTCCTGTCGAGCCACTTCACTGCCATCCACATAAACCTGGATCAGGGCTGGTGGTAATCTGGATGTATCTGGAACTCCATACTGTATTTCTACTGTTCCGGGACCCCCCGGCAGTCTACAGGTAATTCCAAAAGGGACTGCGTTCATAATACTGGTGTATAGTTCTCGGCCTATGGAAATATCAGATCCTTCCAGGAAGGTTGTCCTTATGGAGGAACTCCAAACCTCAACACATTCCAGGTCGAGTAAATAAATCGGTCGCTGGGCTTGGGCTACAGGTGGGATAGCTGTCCCTAAAATTGCCGACAGTATCCCAATGGAAAACCACCGCCTGACTGAACGAAATTTTCCCATCATCAATATCGTCAGAATACTTTCTTCTTTACTATAAACGACCTCCCTGAGCTGAAATGTCACCATTTCACGGCGAACTCAGCTCGAAAATGTCAGCAAAAATGTCAGAAATATCAGGAAGATAGGGTATAATTCACAAAATCGAGTATTTCCCCTATCTTAATGGACATTAACGAAGTGCTAAAACTCGCCGATTCACTCATTTTTATGAAAACGGGCAAGCACTTAGACCATCTGCAAGAAGCGGTCTTACGCGGAACCGTTGAAGGAAAAACCTATACGGAAATTGCGGCAGAAACCTATCAAAGTGAAGGTCATGTGAGAAATACCGGATCGGAACTTTGGCAAATCTTATCAAAAGAATTACGTCAAGAAATTAATAAATCTAACTTTCGCTCGATTATTAAAAAAGTAGAATTTAATGATTTTTCCGCCGAAAACGTAGGTCATGTAACTGTTAATAATGTAAATTTTTGTAGTGAAGCCACACAAACAAATAAACCTAGATATAAAAAGAAAAAAGGAAGAAGCCAACCCTATCAATACTTGGGTGAAATTCCAGAAATTAGCGGGTTTTACGGGAGACAAGAAGAACTCAAAATCTTAGAAAACTCGATTTTCAATAAAAATAGTCGGCTGATTACTATCTTAGGAGCTAGGGGGATTGGCAAAACTACTCTAATAGTTCAATTGTTACAACAGATTAAACCCCAATTTGATTATATTATTTATCGAAGTCTCTGTTTTTCTCCTCCTCCAGAAGTGACCCTCCGTACCCTACTCGAATTTTTCTCTAAATCAAACGTTGCCAATCCGCTTGAAGCCAATCCGCTTGAAAATCAAATCTTTCAACTCCTCGACTACCTACGAAAATATCGCTGTTTAATTGTTTTTGACGATCTGCAGAAATTATTTTCCAGCCAAAAACTCGCCGGAGATTATCAGCCTGAACTTGAGAGTTATCAACGCTTATTTAAACTAATTTCAGAAGTTAACCATAATAGTTGTTTTCTATTAATTAGCTCGGAAAAACCACGAGAGGTTGCTGCTTATCAAAAAAAAGATAAGGATGACCCGATACTTGTTTTAAGAGGTTTACAGATCGGAGCGGCTGAAGCACTTCTTAAGGAATATCAGCTCACTGATGAGGAAAGTTGGAAAACTTTAATTGATACTTACAATGCAAATCCGATGTGGTTGAAACTAACTGCAACGGTAATTCAGGAGTTGTGTGGGGGGAGAGTTGCAGAATTTTTGCAATTTGAGACTCCGGTCATTCCTGAAGCGCTAGCCGATTTATTAAATGATAGTTTCAAACGGTTGACAGATTCAGAAAAAGCAATTCTCGATCGCCTCACGGAAGAAGAAAAACCAGTGACTTTAGGACATCTTTGTAAACATATGTCAATATCATTAACTGATGTATTCAATGCCCTACACTCTCTGAAAAGTAGATTTTTAGTTGAGGCGATCGAAGATGAGAAAAAAACTTTTTTTTTAGTAAATCAAGTGATTAGGGAGTATACAACACGATCTCGATCTCATTTATAACATGCCTGAATCAATCACAACCGTAAGCGGATAGAGGGGAGCGAAACGCAGATGCAAGACGATCCGTATAACTTAAAGCGGTTCCTCGACGCGCAAGCCATAAGCTACGAGCGCGCTTTAGGCGAACTGAAAGCGGGACGGAAGCGATCGCATTGGATGTGGTACATTTTCCCGCAATATCGAGGCTTGGGCTTGAGTTTTACGTCCAGATGCTACGCCATCCACAGCCTCGCCGAAGCGAGAGCTTATTTAGCTCATCCGGTGTTGGGCGATCGCTTGCGGGAATGCACGACAACGGTGTTGCAGATTCCGGGGCGATCGGCTCGTGAGATCTTCGGGTCTCCCGACGACTTGAAATTTCGATCTTGTGCGACCTTATTCGCGGTGGCATCCCCCGCCGATGGGGTGTTCGTGCAAGCCTTAGAGCGATTTTATGACGGGGAGCGCGATCCGAAGACTTTGGAGTTGTTGGCATTGGATGAGTGACGAGAAGATAGTTGAAGTATTTTATATAACAACAAAAGTTCTATATTTCCCATAATTGCTGCAGCCGATCGCGGATGTCAAAAAAGTCATTCCAGGGGAAATAAGGGCGATCGCGGGCTTCTAAATAGTCCGCGAGTCGTTCTCTGGCAAAGACGATCGGGGCGTGAAGGGCCATATTCAAATCGGTGACGGAATCGCCGATCGCCACCGCTTGTTCCGGGGCATAATGTTCGATCGCCTTGACCTTGGCGACCAACTCGGTTCCCCCTTCAAACTGAGAAGAAATCCGCAAATATTCCCCCCTCGTGTCCGCTTCGACGGCGTGGATGGCGAGGATCCGCGATCGCACATCCCCCAGAACCGTTTCGACCATGCCGCGCAATCCGCCGGAAACCACAACAATAGGGACGTTGCGGGCGTCGAGAAAGTCGAGAAACTCCACAAAACCCGATCGCCTCGGTTCCGGACGGATGAAGTCGAGAATTTCCCCATAGCGCCGCGAGGGAATCGATTCGAGGGTCTGACGGATGCCATCGCGCAAGCTCAAGCGCAAAGCGTAGATCTCCGGGAGCAAATCGCGAGCGCATTCCGGGGCGAACTCGCGCATCATCTTCACAAATGTATCTTGTGTGGTAATGGTGCCGTCAAAGTCACAGAAAACGATTCTTTTCATAAATTCAAACAGATAATCTCACTTTTGAGCCGCCGTATCGGCAATTTTGCGAAAGCGATACGGTTTTTCATCCGCTCCCCATAGCTGCTTCCCCGCCGCATCGAAGCCCCGATCCCCGGTCTCCATCCCGTTGTCATTCACGACGACGCTGTTGGTGATGCGAACGGCCCCCGGGAACGACCCTAAGTCGGCGCCGGGGAATCGGGCAGGGTAAAGTAAAAAATTGACCCTTCTCCCGGTTCGGACTCGACCCAGATGCGACCGCCATGACGTTCGACGATTTTTTTGCAAATTGCCAGCCCGATACCCGTGCCCGGATATTCTTCGCGGGTGTGGAGGCGTTGAAAGATCGTGAAAATGCGATCGTGGTGTTTGGGATCGATCCCGATCCCGTTGTCGCGGATCGAAAAGACCCAGGTGCGGTCCTGACGGCGGGCCGAGACGTGAACCGCAGGCGATCGCTCCCCTCTATATTTAATCGCATTGGAGATTAAATTTTGCAACAGGCGGGCGAGTTGCTTGGCGTCGCCGACGATCGCGGGTAAGGGGTCGTGGGTAATGGCGGCGTGATTTTTGTGAATGCTGACGTGCAAATTGGCGATCGCCTGTTGCAAGATCTCCTCACTTTCGATCGGCTCGAACTCTTGACCGCGCGTGCCGACTCGGGAATAATCGAGCAGGTCTTCGATGAGCTGCTGCATTCGAGCGCTGCCATCGGTAATGTAATTGATGTATTTCTCCGCTTTGGCGTCGAGGCGATCGCCGTAACGCTTCGCCAACAACTTCGTATAACTGCTGACGATTCGCAACGGTTCTTGGAGGTCGTGAGAGGCGATATAGGCGAACTGTTCCAACTCCGCATTCGATCGCGCCAACTCCGCCGCGTGATGGGCGAGTTCTTCCTGAATCCGCTTGCGATCGCCGATATCCGTATGGACGCCGACCAAACCGACGATCGCCCCCGCCTCATTTTTAATCGGGTAGGCGCGCAAGAGGATATCTAACAAGTGTCCGTGGCGATCGTGCATCTGCACCTCGCCGCGCCAGTTGTCCCCACCTCGGATCGTCTCGAACACCTCCCGGGCCACCTCGCGATCGCTGTAAATGCTCCTCGGACCGCCCGCTTCCGCCAATTGTTCGACAGTATAGCCGAATAAATTGATAAAAGTAGAATTGTGATACAGAGCGACCCCTTGGGGGTTACACATCCCCACCGCATCGCTGGAGGTTTCGATCGCCTTCGACAGAAAGATCGCCCGTTCCTCCGCCTGTTTGCGATCGGTAATGTCGATCCACGACCCGATAATTTCTAACGGATGCCCCTCGTCGTCGCAGACGAGTTGGAGGCGATCGTAAAGCCAGCGATAGCTTCCATCCTTGTGTTGAAAGCGGTATTCGTGGATGTGAGAGCCGACCTCGAATAAGTGGGGAAGCAACCCCTCGATGCAGTCGCGATCGTCCGGATGGACGCGATCGTGCCAAAAGTTGGAGCTTTGGACAATTTCTTCGACCTCATAACCCAGATAGGTCTGAATATTAGGACTGACAAAGCCGATCTGATAGGGCGCAGAGGCTTTGTAGCTATAAATCATCGCCGGACTCGCCGTCAGTAAATGTTCCAAGCGCGCCCGCGCCACCTGTAACGATTGGTTCGCTTGGGTTAACGAGGTGATATCTCGCGCTAAACCGAGGATGTAGTCTAAAGCGCCATCGGGAGAAAACTCCGGCACTAGGTGGGACTGGTAGACGCGCTTGCCTTCCGGAGTCGGGAATTCATATTCGATCGTCCGTTCTTCCCCAGTCTCGAACACTTCGTACATCGTCCGATCCCACACCTGACACAGATCCTCGGGCATTCCCAAGTCGCGGTTGGATTTACCGATAAAGTGGCTGACAGGTAAGCCCGTGGCTTTGGTAATTGCCGGATTGACGTAAACGTGGCGCAGTTGTCGGTCGATGCGGGCGATGATATCCGGGGTGTTGTCAGCGAGGGTGCGATATTCTTGCTCTCGGCGTTGCAGTTCTTGCATGGCGCGTTTGCGATCGCCGATATCGGTAAAGGCGATCGCCACCCCGTATTTTTCGAGAGGAATCGGCGCTGCAGTGACATTGAGCCAGGCAATCTCGCCGTCGGGTCTGATTAAACCCATTTCCACATTGGCGACCAATCGCCCTTCGTTCAAGGCCCGTACCGAGGCAAACTCCGCCGGAGGCATCGGCGTTCCGTCCGGGCGAATCATCTGCCAGTGGTAATCGTCGATCGCCCGTTGTAAAGACGCCTGTTCGTCGATCCCCAAAATCTGCGTCATCGCCGGGTTGGCACCGACGATTTGGCCGTTAGGATCGCAAATGGCCAAGCCAATTGGGAAAATTTCAAACAGAACCCGATATTTCTCCTGACTTTCCCGTAATTGTTCTTCCACTCGCTTGCGATCGCTCGTATCGCGCGCCACTCCATAAATTAAGCCCTCTTCGACGATCGCGAACGCCGACCACGACAGCCATCGATACGACCCATCTTTATCCCGGTAGCGGTTTTCAAAGCCCGCCACTCGTTGGCCTTGTTTTAACCGATTCAATTGTTCGGCAGTGGCGCGGCGATCGTCGGGATGGACGATATCGAAAATGGACAGGGACAGAAATTCATCCGGGGTATAGCCGAGAACTTCCATGACGGCGGGATTGACTCGCCTAAAGCGAGTGTCAAATCCCAAAACGACCATCGTATCGAGAGATAAGTTGAAAAAGCGATCGCGTTCGGCGGCGACTTGCTTGCGTTCGGTGACATCCCGGGCGATCGTGTAAATCAAGCCCTCTTCCAGTACCGGAACCGCCGTCCAATTAAGCCATTTATAGGAACCATCTTTGCAAAGATAGCGATTTTCAAGGCCGACCGATAATTCACCGCTTTTGAGTTTTTCTAGCTCTACCTCCGTAGAGCTTAAGTCGTCCGGGTGAATTAAATCGAATCCGGTGAACGCGACAAATTCTTCGGGGGTATAGCCGAGGATCGTTTCCACGGCGGGATTGACCCGGTGAAAGACCATCTCGAAATCGGCGATCGCGATCAAATCTAAAGAGATCTCGAACAGGCGATCGCGTTCTCGTCGCGCTTGTTTGCTTTCGGTAATATCGATCGCCATCCCCAAGATTTGGCGGGGCGTTCCGTCGGGATTGCGGCTAAAGACGGTATCGTGCGATCGCAACGTCCGCCACCGTCCGTCCGCATGTTGCATCCGCACTTCCCATTCGAGAACCTCAGTATTTTTCACCCTCTGCCATTCTTGCAAGCGTTCGCCATACTTGAGCGCATCTTCCGGATGTAACAGTTGTAAAGGCCAACCCCTTTCTAAGACTTGCTTGTTAATCTCCGGTCGCCCCAGTATTTCCGACAGTTTCTGATTGAGATAGATCGTGCGTTCTTCGACCAAGTCGTACACGTAAATCACCGCCGGAGCCGTTTTGGCAATTTTTTGGATAAACTTTTGGCTCTCTTGAAGGGACTGTTCCGCCACAACGCGATCGGTAATGTCGCGTCCGACGCCCTGCAGTTCGACGACCTGCCCGTTTTCGTCGAAAAAGGCGCGATTGTTCCACTGCATCCAGCGTATTTCCCCTTCACCGACGATTAACCGTTGTTCGATCGTCACCGTCGGGATCTCGGGAGACAGAGAACGCAAAGCTTCTAAGACCGCTTGGCGATCTTCCGGGGTAATTAAGGGGATAAAACTTTTGCCGAGCATGTCTTTTTTCGTACAGCCGAAATAGCGACAGCACGCTTCGTTGACAAAGGTCAGGGTAAGATTGGGAGTAAAGCGGGTAATTAACTCGGTTTGATCTTCGACGATCGCCCGATAGCGGGCTTCACTGTGCGCTAACGCCACCTGCGATCGCACTCGTTCGGTCATATCGCGCACGAACAAGAAAAATAACTGCTCTTCGGCTAATTCCACAAAGCTGATGCTCGCTTCCACGGCAATATCCGATCCGTTCGCGTGGCGGTATTGAGTCTCGCAGCGAACCGAATTGAATTGGGAAGCGCCTTCGAGATAGGTCATCCCGTCGGAATTGCGCGCGTTCGTGTCCAAATCCCACAAGCTCATGTGCAGCAGTTGCGATCGCTCGTAACCCGTCATCGCGCAAAATGCCGGATTGACTTCGCGAATTTGTCCGTTCGGGGCGATCGCCAAAAACCCATCGAGGGTGGAATGCAACAGCAGGTGACTCCACTGCATCTGTTGGCGCAAGGCGAGTTCCGCCTGCTTGCGGTTGGAAACATCGCGCACCATTGTCAACAACTGCTCGTTTTCCACCGGGGTGACGCGCACTTCGTAATGACGGATGCGACCGTCTTGCCACAGATCCGTTTCAAACCATTGGACGGTTTGAGTTTGCCAACAACGCTGTAAGTGCTCCTCGATGCGGTTGGCGAACCCCTCGGGTAACACCTCGTGGATGTTGCGCCCTAAAAATTCTTCCGGCGGAACCAGGGGGTTAACCTCCCGTCCGGGGATGAAATCTAAAAAGTTGCCGTCGAGATCGACATGAAACAACATGTCCGGAATCGCCGCCAGTAAGGCTCGTTGCTTCGCTTCGCTAGCGGATAAGGCCCGTTCGGTGGCTTTGGTTGCGCTGATATCGAGATCGGCCCCGTCAAAGACCACGTCGCCATTGTCTTCGCGATAGACTCGGGCGATTCCGCGCACCCATTTTTCCGTCCCGTCGCGCGACACCATCCGCCATTCGCGGTCTAGAGGGGTCAGGGTTTGACAGCAATGGTCTAGGGTATCGAGGAGGGAGGGGAGATCGTCGCGATGAACGCTTTCGAGAAACAGATCGGGATTGTCGCCGATTTCTGCCGCCGTGACGCCGATAAATTCACAAACTCCCGCACTGATATAGGGGAGGGAATGGGTTCCGTCTGCGTGGACGATGTAGCGAAAGACGATCCCCGGTAGGTTGGCGGCGATCGAACTCAAGCGCCGTTCGCTGTCGCGCAAGGCTTTTTCGACCTGGCGGCGGCGGATAATTTCGGTTTTGAGTCGCTGGTTGGCGACTTGCAACGAGTCGATTAAGGCAGTATTTTGGGCGGTACGCTCGCTGACTCGTTGTTCTAGATGTTGTTGATATTGATTTAATTCGGTTTGAATTCGTTTGTATTCGGTAATTTCGCGGCAGGTATAGAGTAAGGTTCCGCCGTCGATCGCCACTCGTTTGACTGTAATTAGGATATGGTGGTGGCGGTTGTCGCGATCGCGGATTTCCCATTCGAGGTTATGGAGTTCGGCCCCGACCGGGCGATCGTAAAAATGACAGTCCTTTAAATATTGGAGAAAGCCAGGGCCGAGGAGTTGGCTGACATTTGCGAGTTGGCGGATTTCGGCGAGGGAATAACCGAATAAATGGGTGAGATTCGGGCAAATATAGGTAAATGCCCCGCTATGGTCGCAGATAAAAACGGGTTCGGTTATATTGCTGAGAATCAGCTCGTGTAAGTCCATTGAAATCGTTTTTGAAAGCGTAGGGCAGTTGGGCGGCGGGGGATGAGTCGGCAACAGCCAACAGGCGATCGCCTCGGATCCGGCGCGGTCGAGGGTGTGATTTAAGGGAATTTTGCGGGCGATCGCGCGAATAGGGGATATTGTCGCATCGCCGTGGCGCACTTTCCCCTGCCAATGCCCCTGAGATCGGCTTTGATGTCTAAAATCGTCTAGCATCGTCTCGAAGCTCCCGCGATCTTCTTCATTGAGCCACTGCAAGAGCGAAGCGCCGAGAAGCTCTTCTCTGGAGTACCCCCAAATTTGTTCCCCGGCGCCGCCGAGGGTGAGAACGTTTCCGGTCAGGTCTAAAATAAGATATATACTCTCTTCGGCTTCGCGAAGGCGCGATCGCTCCCATGCGTCGTAGACTTGTTGCAAAGCTTGATTTAATTGACGGCATTTAGCTTCGCATTCGACCAGCCGTTCTCGGTGCGATCCCGACTCCGATTTGCTCGAAAGGAAATTCCAGTTTTCCATCGAATCCTCTCAATTTTTTTAAAAATTGACCTGTTGCTAAAATCGAGGCCGCTTTTAGGCTTCGATCCAGGTCTAAACGAATAAAAAGTAGGGTTTTAAACGATCGGATTGCTCTGAGTACACGAGTGGAAACGAGCGATTGAAAATCTAGTGGTAGGTTATTCGCTCGCCAATTAACGGTGAAAGAAGGGGGGGAGTGTTCGGCGATTTTCCTTTGGAGACGCTCCGCGATCGCCAACCGGATTTATGCCCTCTAGAAGGACAGGCTGAGCCGAACACGAATCGTAGCTACTAACTTTATTGTACCTAAAATCATTTGAGGTCAATTCACTTATCCCTCAATCTCCGTGAAAACTTTAAAAACTTAAAGATTGGGGGAGCGTACACCCGAGTCGAGCGGGTGGCGATCGCGGAGTTATTCGTTGACGATCGCCGTTGCAGTTCCCGACTCTGGGGAGATTCGGGGGAGGAGTATCCGGTTAAATTCTTCTTTTGAAAAAGATGAATATAAAACTGTAAAGACCGTCGGTTATCGATTATTTTATCGGTGTTTTACGTGGTTTTAAGTAAGTAATGTGAATCCAATCCGTATTTTTACCGTGGCGATCGCTCAGGAAATCATTTCATCGGTTAAAAAATCAGATTTGTAGTTTTTTATCCCATTAAATGTATACATCAATTGCGATCGATTATTAGAACTTTGTTTGAATAACGCGATCGCTCGACTTTACTTTAAATATAAATCAATCTTGCTCGACTCCGACGAAAAATCCTCCCTCGACGACCTCAAAAGCGCGGCGAAACCCGGGTTTGGCTGATGGAATGAGAATTTACCATAAGTTTTTACTTTGCAATCGTCAGCCGCCGCCAAAAACGAACGTTTTGATAACGAGCTACTTTTGAAGCCACGAGAGACTACAAAATAGACGACAAAGCGATCGCGATCCGGATCGAAAAGCGCGGTAAACTGTAATAATCCGTTCGTCGCTCAATCCAGAAGATGTTGTCTTCTCCTCCTTAAGATAATTGCTTGTTGCTGTTGGCTGTTGCCTGTTTTTCTTTCCTGAAACGATCGCCTCGACTGTGGCGAACGCCCTTTAAAGAACCAGCGTTTTCAACGTCTTTCTAAACGATCTATAGCAATCCTAAATGATTTGTAACCTATGTAGGGAGCAAGATGCTCCCACTCCCAGGGGTTTCAGGGGGCGATCGCGATCGATCCCCCTCGAACCGTGACGGATATTTTTATGTCTCCGCTAAAATTTTGCGGGAAAGTCGTATACCAGGGCAAACCGTTTATTTCCGTGAATCGTACCCTCTAAACTCATGTTATTTGAACTGCTCAAAAAAATTATTTCACCAGATCTGTATATGCCCCACGGCCACTGTTATTTGTGGCAAACCCCTTTAGTCGGCCTGCACGTAGTCAGCGATACGGCGATCGCGATCGCCTATTTCTCGATTCCGTCGATGCTCATTTATTTTATCTACAAACGTCGAGATGTTCCTTTTTTAGGCATTTTTAAATTATTCGGCGCCTTTATTATCCTGTGTGGATTAGGGCATTTATTAGACGTTTGGACCTTGTGGTATCCGGCGTACTGGCTCTCGGGAGTGGAACAGGGCATCACCGCCCTGGTTTCCTGTTACACTGCCGGGACGATGGTCACCTTAATCCCGCAATTTTTATCGTTAAAAACGCCCCAAGAATTAGAACGGATCAACCAAAAACTACAAACAGAAATTCGAGAACGGCAACAAGCGGAAGCCGCCTTAAATCGGATTGTGGCGGGAACGGCATCGGTGACGGGAGAGGCATTTTTTCCGGTTTTTGTCGAAAATCTCGCTAAAGTTCTCAACGTGAGTGAAGTGTTCGTCGCACGTCTGAGTAACAGCGAACCGATCGTGCCGATTCCGATCGCGGTGTGGCCCCGGGAAGCGCGCGATCGCGAAGCGACGCCTGCGGCGTATTGCGTCGCCGAGAACTATTGCCTCAATCCGGTTAACTTAGAAACTGCGGATCGCACCGATGGCTTCATCTCCCTACCGTACGAACGACCCGATCGGGAGAATTCCTACTGTGTCAGTATTCCCTTACTCGACAACGATCGAGAGGCGATCGGGATTTTGGGCTTGTGTTCCGATCGCCCGTGGCAAAATGAAGCGGACAGCGAAAATATCGTGCGGGTGTTCGCCTTTCGGGCGGCGGCAGAACTGCAACGTCAGGAGTCAGAATACTTGCTGCGCCGAGCTTACGACGAAATGGAAGAGCGCGTCCGCCGTCGGACTTCCGAGCTCGAACAGCTCAATCTCGCCCTGCAACAAAACGACGCCCGAGTGCGAGCCCAACAAAAGGGGTTGGTGGATTTGGCGAAATTACCGAGTATCTACCGAGGCGATCGCGATCGGGCTTTTCAAGACATCCTCAAGTTAGCGACGCGAACCTTAGAACTGGAACGGGGCAGTATTTGGCTGTACGACGAGGAGCGATCGCAGATCGAATGCATCTACCTCTACGAACGGGAACGCGATCGCTTTAGCCGGGGTCTGAAACTAGCCGTCGCCGATTATCCGGCATATTTCGAGGCGATCGCCTCCGGGGAAGCGGTGGCGGTGGATGACGCCCTCAACGACCCGCGCACCCGGGATTTTGCCGAATCTTATTTAATTCCCCTCTCCATCGGTTCGATGCTCGACGTGGCGATTTATCATAATGGGGCGATCGTCGGGGTCATCTGCTTGGAAACCGTCGGGAATCAGCGCCACTGGACGATCGAAGAACAGAATTTTGTCAGTTATCTAGCCTACATGAGCGCCCTGACCTTAGAAGCGCGCGATCGCATTGCGGCGCAACTGGCGCTACAGCAACGCTTGCAGCGAGAACGAACGATCGCCCGCATTCTCGACCGCATTCGCTCGTCCCTGTCGATGGATCGCCTCCTGGAAACCGTCGTCGAGGAAGTCCGCCAGTATTTAAACGTCGATCGCGTGGTGGTCTATCGCTTCAAACTGGATTGGGACGGCTTTATCGGCGCCGAAGCCCTCACCTCGGACTGTCCCTCGTTGTTGGGACGGGCGATCGCCGATCCGTGCTTTCGAGGCACTTACGTGGACCGCTATCGCGAGGGCCGCATTCGGGCGATCGCCGATATCCACGAGAGCGATTTAACCCCCTGTCACGTCGAACTGCTGGCCCGTTTGGAGGTTCGGGCGAATTTAGTCGTTCCGATCGTCGAAGAGCGCAGTTTTAAGCCAGACGAGAACGCCGATCCGCACTTGTGGGGCTTGTTAATCGCCCATCAGCGCCAACCGCGCCCTTGGGAAAGCTTCGAGATCGACTGTTTGCGTCAGTTGAGCGTTCACCTGGCGATCGCCCTCAAACAATGTTCCCTCTTCGAGCAAATGCAAACCGAAATCGCCGAACGCCAGCGCGCCGAAATCGCCTTGCGCCAGTCGGAAAGCCGCGAACGGGAGAAAGCGGAACAACTCGAAGCCCTCGTCAACCAACTACAAAGCACCCAAGCGCAAATCATCCACAGCGAAAAAATGGCCTCGTTGGGTAAAATGGTCGGCGGCGTCGCCCACGAAATTAACAATCCGGTGACCTTTATCGCCTCCAATGTTTCCCCGGCGCTCAATTATCTCGACGCTTTATTCGAGCTGATCGACTGCTATCGACAACACTATCCCGATCCGCCCGAGGACGTCATCGAAACCATCGAAGCGATCGAGCTAGACTTTATTCGGGAAGACTTTGAAAGCTTGCTCGGTTCGATTAGAAATGGCGCCGATCGCATTCAAAAGATCGTCTCCGCCTTGCGCCATTTTTCCCATTTAGATGAAGCCCAGGTTAAAAATGTCGATCTCAATCGCGAATTAGACCATACCCTTCAACTGATCGAACATCGCCTGCAACTCGACGACGGACGACGGGCGATCGCCGTCGCTACGGTTTACGGGGACTTACCCAAATTTGAATGCTATCCCAGCGAACTCAATCAGGTGTTTATCGGGTTGCTGGAAAACGCGATCGATACCTTGACCGAAAAAGCGAAAACCGACGCCCATTTTACGCCCAAAATCACCGTCGAAACGGGAACGACCGGAGCAAGCGAGGGCGATGCGGGGATTTATATCCAGATCGGCGACAACGGTTTGGGAATTGCCGAATCCCTACAATCGCGGATTTTCGACCCGTTTTATACCACCAAACCTGTCGGGTCGGGAACGGGGTTGGGCCTGTCGATTGCCCATCAAATTATTAAAAAACACGGCGGTCAGCTATCCTGTACCTCCGCACTCGACCGAGGGACGACCTTGACGATCGCCTTACCGCGTCGGTCGGAGATCGCCCCCGCTTCACGTAGCAAAAGCATTAAATAAATTGAGAGTTCTCAAGCGCTGGGTGGCGGCGAGGGCGTCGTATTGCAGCTTGATGCGTAACATCGATCGCACCCGGGCGCGCAATTCCAAACTGTTAACGGGTTTGGCTAAAAAGTCGTCGGCCCCGGCTTCCAAACAGCGCGCTAAATCTTCTTTAGAACTCAAAGCGGTAACCATGATAATCGGAATGTGACACCAGCGTTGATTGGCTTTAATCTGCTGACAGGTTTCGATCCCGTCCATTTCCGGCATCATCAAATCGAGCAGGATCACGTCCGGTTCGATCTCGTCGATGCGATCTAAGGCTTCGCGACCGCTCGACACGTAACTTAATTGGTAACCTTCTCGATACAATAAGCCTTCGATGACTTCAAAGATACTGGCTTCGTCGTCAACGAGTAAAATCGAGTGTTGTTTGGCTTCTGTGTCTGTCATAGTAGGTACGAGGGAGAATCGCTCGGGCCGAAGGGGTCAGGTGCGCTCGATCGCCAGATGTTCTTCGATCGCGGCGACGAGCTTTTTCAAGCTAACAGGTTTGGCGAGATAGCGATCGACGCCTGCGGCGAGGCATTTTTCCCGATCGCCGGGCATCGCCAGGGAGGTGAGAGCGACGATCGGCACCCGGGCAAAACGGGGGCGCGATCGCAGTTCTCGGGTCGCTTCGAGACCGTCCATTTCCGGCATCTGAATATCCATGATAATCAAGTCCGGGCCGAGTTCCTCACTCAGCTCGATCGCCTCGCGTCCGTTGAGGGCGATCGCCACCCGATAGCCCTTGATTTCCAAATATTCGACAATGGTAGAGAGATTGGCTTCGTTATCTTCCGCCAACACCAGTAACGGCGAGTCCTCTTCCCCGGGGGCGATCGTCTCGTGACGCTGCTGCATGAAGCTGAACTTGCGCCACGCCAGTTGAAACTGCTGGCGGGAGAACGGTTTGACTAAATACGCACTCACCCCCAGTTCGTCGAGTCCTACAGGTTCGTCTACTACGGAAATAATAAACACCGGAATGTGACAGGTTTCGGGATGGGCCTTGAGTTGGCCCAACACGTCCCACCCGGAGCGATCGGGTAATTGCAAGTCTAAAATAATCGCCTCGGGCTTAAATTCGAGGGCTTTTTCCACCGTTCCCGTTCCCAAGGCGTGAATTTCGCACTCGCCGACCCCCAATTCCGACAAGTAGCGGGCGACTTGTTCCGCCACCGGGGAGGAATCTTCGACAATCGACACCCGCGACCACTGGGCCGAGGGATTGCGCGCCGATCGCCTGTTTTCCGCAGTCAGAGCCGCCGACAGGGTCGTTTCGGGTCGCTCCTGGGGCGTCGCCGACGACCAGGGAACCGATACGGTAAACCGACTGCCTTCGCCGACGGTACTGGCGAGGGAGACGCTACCCCCGTGGAGTTCGACCACCTGGCGCACCAGGGCCAACCCCAGACCCGTTCCCGCATAGCGGCGCGCCAGAGAGCTTTCTAACTGCACGAAGGGCTCGAACAGTTTGTCGATATTTTCCGGGGCGATGCCGATTCCCGTATCCACGACGCTCAGATGCAGCACTTCCGCCTCGCGATCGCCGCGCACTTCGATCCAGACCTGTCCCTCTTCCGGGGTGAATTTGACCGCGTTACTGAGCAAATTAATTAGCACTTGGCGCATTCGCCGTTCGTCCACGGTCACTTTCCCCAAACGCGGGGGAATGTCGCACGAGAGTTTCACTTGTTTCTGGTGGGCCTGCTGGCGGATAAAGGCGAGACTGCTATCGCACAGCCCTTGGATGTCCGTAGGTGCAAATAGCAGTTCCATTTTGCCCGATTCGATTTTGGCCAAGTCGAGCACGTCGTTGATCAGTTCGAGCAGATGTTCGCCACTTTGTTCGATCGTGGCGAGTTTCTGGTGTTGTTTGGCGGTGAGCGGTCCGAACACTTCGTCGCGCAAGACTTCCGAGAGTCCGAGAATCGCGGTCAGGGGGGTTCGCAACTCGTGGCTCATGTTGGCTAAAAATTCGCTCTTGGCGCGGTTGGCGGCTTGGGCGGCTTGGGTGGCTTGCTGTTGGGCGAGTTCGGCTTCGTGACGGGCCCGACCGATCGCCACGATCTCGCTGACGAGTTTGAGCACCGAGAGCTGTTCGGGGGTCCATTCTTTGGCCGTATTCACCGCGTCGAGGGCGAGACACCCCCAGGTTTCTCCGGCGTGAATCGTGGGAATTCGCAGGGCGGAAACGATCGCCGCCCGCTCGAATTCGGCCCGTTCGCGGTCGGCTTCCGGGGGTAAGCAGTCGCGATCGCCCTGGTGGACGATCTCGCCGCGCAGCAGTCGTTCGTGCAACCAGGGAAGCTCGGCGACCGAGCGCTGTTGCCAGTCGGCGGCGGTCGGCGCGACCCCCGGACGACACCATTCGTGGGTGACACTCAGCCGTTGGCGATCGCTGCTGTAGCGCACGAGGGCGCAGCGATCGCTTTCGCTGAATTCCCCGAGGACTTGCAAGGTCAGGGCGATCGCGCTGTCGGCGTCGCGGTCGAGAAAGGCACATGAAATGCTACTGAGTAAGCTGTCGGTCATCGCCCGTCGTTGGAGGGCTTGTTCGGCTTGCTGCCGTTCCAATTCGGCTCCGGCGCGGGCGGCGAAGATCCGTAAAATTAGTTCTTGTTGGGGCGATCGCTCCATCGGTTGCACGTCGAGGACGGCCAAATGGCCGAGAATGTTGCCCCGCAGATCGACTAAGGGAATGCCTAAGTAGCTGACGACGCCGAGATCGATGAGTTCGCGATCGCCCGGGAAGCAGTCGCGCACGTTGCGGGATTCGTAATAAATCGTGCCTTGGCGGATGACTTGCTCGCAGGGGGTCCCTTTGAGGGAATATTCGAGATCCTCGCTCCAATCGTCCCCGAGCCAAAAGGCTAAAGTGCGAACTTTTGTGCTTCGTTCGTCTACGACTTCGGTGACGATGGCGTAGCGGACGTGCAGCACTTCGGCGAGGTACCGGGTGCAGGAGCGGAAAAATTGCCGTCCGGTGGTGGCGGCGGTTCCTTCGACGATCGCCCGCAGGGATTGTTCTTGTTGTTTTTGCTCGGTAATCTCGAAAATGGCGCCGTCGAGATAGGTGGAGGTACCGTCGCGATCGCTTCGGGGGCGACCGCGATCGTAACACCAGCGCCACTCGCCGAGGGCGTGGCGGATCCGATATTCGACGAGATACGGTTCTTGCTTGGAGATCGCCTCGGCGACCCGTTCGACGACGGTGAGCCGATCTTGGGGATGAATCAGATCGAGCCAGCGACGGGGGCGATCGCCTCGAAACTCCGCCGCCGGGTATCCGGTCAGTTTTTCGACCGCATCGCTGATAAATTCTACCGATCCGGACTCGCCGACCCCCCGGCGGTACACGACCCCGGGAATGTTGGCGACCAAGGTGCGAAAGCGTTCCTCGCTCTCGCGCAAGGCGGCTTCGGCTTGTTTGAGGGCGCTCAAGTCGCGGGCGACCCACGCGACGGTGTTTTCTCCGGTCGGGGACAGACTGGCGGAAAACCACACCGGGCGATCGCCGACGGGCAGTTGATACTCGAAGTTAACGATTTGTCCGGTGTCGAGGGCTTCGCGGACGCGATCGTAAACGATCTCGCCGCGATCGCCGAAAAATAGTTGCACGGTTTCGGAGAGAATGTCGGTTCCCGGCGGGTAGAGGCGATCGGGATGGGTCGGCGCGACTTTGATATCGGTTCCGTCGGCGTCTACTAACAAGACGATTTCGGTCATCGCCTCGAAAAATTCGCGGATCTCGGTTTCCGACGATCGCAGCTTGTCTTCGAGTAATTTGCGTTCGTTGATTTCCCGTTCTAAGGCTTCCGTGCGCTGTTGCACCCTCGCTTCGAGCGATCGCGCGTGGCTTTGCAGTTGGTCTTTCATGGCGTTGAAGGCGATCGCCAGGTCTTGCACTTCCGCAATGCGCGACCCGCGCACCCGTTCGGGGAACTCTCCCCGGGCCATGCGGCGGCTGGCCGCACTCAGACGGCGCATCGGCGCCCCAATCCAACGGGCCGTGACGATGCCGACTCCACTGGCGACGACGAGGGCCCCCAGGCACAATCCCACGGTGGTGCGCCAATTTTGGGCGATCTGGCTGGTAAATTCGGCGCGGGGTACGACGATCGCGATTTGCCAGTCCAATCCCCAGCGATCGCGGTAGGGAAAGGTACGCAGGAAGTAGCGATCGCCGTCGAGCTGCAACTGCCACGGGCGGTCTGCGGCCCCTTGGGTGCTATTTTGTGCCAGGTGGCGGGCGATTTCCCGGGTGAGGCGATCGCGGCTCTCCCGGGCGCGGACTCGTCGCACCCGTCCGTCCGCGAGTTGGGCGAGGGGTTCTCCGGTGGAGGTGGCGACCAGTCGGCCCTGGCGATCGAGGATCGCCCCCTGTCCGTTTTCGCCGATATCGAGTTCGGCGAGAAATTCCCCGATCCGCGCCAAGTGCAAGCTGCTGTTGACGACGCCGATCGCTTGGCGATCGCGATCGTAGACCGGGCGTACCGCCGCCAAGGTGAGATCTTTAGTGTCTAGTTGGGTGAAAATTTCGCTCCACGTTCCCTCCCCGGCGGCGATCGCCGCCTCGTACCAGGGCCGTTCTTGCGGGTTGTAGTTCGGCGTGGCGGAAATCAGTTCGCCGCGATCGTTCCCATCGGTGAAGCCGTATGTATTTAACGTATAATCTGTAGACCCATCGGACAGCATCAAAACCCGTTCCGGTTGCGATCGCCGTTCGATCCCCACGAACGCCCCCCGCGCGTTCCCGAACACGATACTGTGGACTTGGCTAAAAATGTCGAGCTGTTCGCTGAAATGCGGTACCCACGCCCTCACGTCTTCCGCACTTAACTGTCCCAACCGCAAGGCTGCCGCATTGGTGGCGTTAATGCGATGGGGAATGGCAAGATAGGTTTTGAGATCGTGTTCGATGCGATCGCCCAATTCTCCCATCAGTCGTTGGGCCAGTTCGTCTACATTGCGCTCGCCTTGCTTGTAAGAGACGTATCCGACCAAACCGACCACGACGATAATTTCGAGCACGAAAGGGATGACTAAGGTCAAACTGAGCGGAATCGGTCTACGCCCAAGTTGGCGCCAAACTCTCAAGGGATGCAGAAAAGTCATAGGGATCGAAAATCAAAAAACGGGGGCTACACAGCGCTCGCCAACGCCAGCGAGAGCCTCTCCAAAGTGTGCCACGAACCCATCGAAAACTGCCAGCAGCCCGCGCTCGATCGCTTGAGCCGATCGAGTACAGTCAAACTAGAACCAAGCGATCGTCCAGTCCCCAATCAACACAACCATTCGATCTCAACTTAACTCAATTCAACTTTAGAACACCCATGAAATTTAACAATCGACTGAACTGGTATATCGAACGCGACGGTAATATTGAATGGATCAGCCGCAGCGTTACCGTTTTAGCAATTTTATTATTTGTTTTAACCGACGACCGAGGCGATCGCCATTTCGTCCCGTTAGGAAAACGCGGCGACGGTCTCCCCGACGAACGGGGGAAATGGGCCCTCCCCGGCGGCTATCTCGATTGGGATGAAACCGTCGGCGAAGCCCTTTTACGAGAAGTTTATGAAGAATTGGGCTTAAATTTATTAGACCTTCAAGCCAACAGCCGACAATTTAAAGGCAATCTCGAACAACCCTATTTCGTCTACAGCGTCCCCCAACGCCTTCAAAATGTAACCTTATGGTTTCCCTTGATGTTTTGGGTCGAACAATTACCGCCACTCGCTCCTCAAGTTCCTCTCGATGAAGTGGCCGAAACACAATGGTTGGAGTTAGCCCCCACTGTAGCTCAAGACCTCGCCTTCGGCCACCAAAATATTATCCGCCACTGTCTGCAACATTACTATCAATGGCCTGAAAGTGAAATCCCTTAACCTCGATTTTCGGGGAAATTTAAGATGGATCGCCTGTAAGGACACGGCAATATCGTGTCCCTAGCTTCGATCTCTCTCATTATTTTTGAAAAACGGTACGATCTAGCAAAATTCACCACTTCTATAGCCATCGTCAATCCAGTTGTAAACTTGATGATTTGTAGGGATACGGCCATGCCGTGTCCTTACGGAAATTTGGCGAACTTTCCCCGATCGATCGCGGACTCACGTGATTTAGAACTGCTATACTCTTGACGAATTTTTGATTCGTTTACCAAGATGAGAAAATCAAATCAATCGAAAATAAAATTTAAAAATAATCCCTTACCCCCTGTTCCTTGAGGAGCAATATGCTGGGAGATCGCTCGTCAAGTTGATTTTAAAACATTCGTGCTGGTGCAGTGTGTTTAGGGAAGTTTACTGAGACGAGACTAGGAACAATGGAGATTGGCTCGAATGACGAGATAGGATCGATCGTTATTCGGGGCGATCGCCAGTAAGAATTAACTCGCGATCTGATTTTAACTTCAGTGTTATTCCTACTCATAAAGTCGAGAAGTAGAGAGAAAATTTTGGATAAAACTTACCATTGCGGAGCCATAGTTAAGAGGGCGATCGCCTCTTGAGCCTTCAAGGGTTGGGAGAACAGAAATCCTTGAGAATAATTGCATTTGAGCGCTCGCAATTGGGTCAATTGTTCCACCGTTTCGATCCCTTCGGCAATGACGCTCATTCCCATCGTTTGGGCGATGCTGATAATTGCCGGAATCAGCCCTAAATTATGGGGACTGCCATCGAGACGTTGGACGAAAGATTTATCGACTTTAATCGTATCGACGGGGAAATGATGCAAGTAACTCAACGAGGAATATCCCGTCCCAAAATCGTCGATGCTCAGGTGAATGTGACGATCGCGCAACTGGCGTAAAATCGCGGCTGCCGATTCCGTATTTTCCATAATGGCGCTTTCGGTAATTTCGAGTTTCAAACAGCGCGGGTCGAGCTGAGTTTCCGTTAAAATGCGATCGATATATTCGATTAAATCCGGTTGGGAAAATTGGCGGGCGGAAAAATTGACGCTGACCGCAATTTTCTCGTCAATTAATCCTTCAGTTTGCCATTGAGATAATTGTTGGCAAGCTTCGCGCAAGACCCAACGGTCTAAGGCGACAATCGATCCGGTTTCTTCGGCGATCGGAATAAATTCGACCGGGGACACCAAACCGCGCGTGGGATGGGGCCAGCGCAAGAGGGCTTCAAAGCCGACGATTTTACCTGTTGTGAGAGAAACGATCGGCTGGTAGTAGAGTTGAAACTCGTTCCGTTCGATCGCGTGTCGCAAGTCGGCTTCGAGTTGGAGGAATTGCAAGGCGCTGGCGTACATCGACGGGTCGAAGAGTTGGTAGCGTCCTTTACCGAGGCTTTTGGCGCGGAACATGGCGGTATCGGCATCTCTGAGCCAATGTTCGGCGCGCTGGTAATCGCGATCGCCGATCGCGATCCCGATACTGGTATGGATAAAAATTTCGTAGCCTTGAATCAAAAACGGTTGTGCTAGCACTTCCAAAATGCGATCGGCGATCGCGCTAAACCGATCGCCCGCCTGCAGGTCGTCGAGAAACAGGGCGAACTCGTCCCCTCCCAAACGGGCCATCACGTCATTTTGGGTTAATAAAGGTTGGATGCGACGGGCGATTTCGACGAGTAAGCGATCGCCGACATCGTGACCGAAAGAATTATTGAGGACTTTAAAGCGATCGCACTCCAAAAATAACACTGCCGGAGAATAAGCCGGATCGATCCGTTTTCGTCCTAAAGCGGCTTCGAGATATTCTAAAAACATCAATCGCATCGGCAATTGAGTGAGGGGGTCGAAAATCGAGGGATTCAAACGACGATCGCGACCCCAAGGTAACCGTTGTGCGCGGCGATCGACTTGTTCGTACAGTCGAATATTGAGTTGCATAATTTCCCGTTTGGCTGCAATTAACTCTAACTGACGATCCACCCGGCTCAATACTTCTCGAACCTCGAAAGGTGCGAGCAGATAATCCGCAGCGCCGACTTCAAAAATAGCGCTTTTGGAAGCAGGTTCGGAGGCAGGAATCACAAATAAAACCGGGATATCTTTAAGAGCGATATCTTCTTTTAACTGACGGCAAATTTCGTAACTTTTCGAGTCGGGCAAATCTACGGCGAGTAAAATCAAATCGGGAACCAATTCTTGAGCGAGGGAAAGGGCGAGTTCGCCTTCGGTAGTCGCCGTGACGCGATAGCCGCGATCTTCGAGAATTTGATAGAGAGAGGGCGATCGATTTTTAGCGACTTCGACCGATAAAATTTCAATCCGACCGTGAGAGTAAGCCTGGCGATCGCACCGTTGAATTCTGGGGTGAGTTTCCCCCGAATTCATGGGAGGGGAATTAAGTTGAAAAGGAAAATGAGCGTCTTTCATAATTGGGTGGGATAAAATAAGTTGTCTTAGCATTTTTATGAGTTGAAATTGACAGAGGTCAGGGATCGATCGCGATACGCCCGAGTCGTCGCGAAGCGATCGCGGCGGTCTTGAGTGGGCGATCGCGATTGCAAGTCAAAGGGTTCGAGTCGGGGGAGGGCAGTTTTAGGGTTCAAGTCGTTCCTTGAGAGATGGGAAGGGTCATCACAAATGTCGTCCCCTGTCCAATTTTTGACATAAATTGTAACGTTCCGCCATGCCTTTCTGTCACGATTTGATAACTAATCGACATGCCCAACCCCGTTCCTTTACCGATAGATTTTGTGGTAAAAAAGGGATCGAGAATGCGGGGTTGAATCGCTTCGGGGATCCCCGGGCCGTTATCGGCGATCGTGATTTTCACGGATTGTTCCGACGGGAGATATTCCGTGCAAATTGTAATTTGACTGGGATCGGTTTTGAGCTGTTCCGGGTTGCGGTAGCGATCGCGCTCTTCGAGGGCGTCGATCGCGTTAGCGATAATATTCATAAACACCTGATTGAGTTGACCCGGATAGCACTCGATCTCGGGGAGATCGCCATAATTTGTAATCACTTCAATTCCCGGGCGATCGCCTTTGGGTTTGAGCCGATTGTGCAGGATCGTCAATGTACTTTCAATCCCGCCGTGAACCTCTACCCGTTTAACTTCCGCTTCATCCAAGCGAGAAAAGTTACGTAAAGAGGCCACAATTTCGCGAATGCGCTGGGCGCCAACTTGCATCGAGTCGATCGCCTTCGGTAAATCCTCGATTAAAAACTCCAAATCGACGCGATCGGTTAACTCGCAAATTTCCTCGACCGGATCGGGATAACACTGTTGGTAAAGCCCGATCAACTCTAACAAATCTTCGGTATATTCGCGGGTATGAGTTAAATTCCCGTAAATAAAATTGACCGGATTATTAATTTCGTGGGCAACTCCCGCCACCAACTGACCCAAACCGGACATTTTTTCGCTTTGAACTAATTGACTTTGCGCCCGTTGTAACTGGTCGAGAGTATTTTTTAAATCCTGCGCCTTTTGAGTGAGAGCCAATTCCGCTTGTTTGCGGTCGGTGATGTCGTGAACGGTCCCGTAAAGACGCTCCAAACGACCCTCGCCGTCGCACTCGATCGCCCCTTTCTGATTGATATAACGCAACGAGCCGTCGGGACGGACGATGCGAAACTCGCGATCGTAGGGTTCCCCATGTTCGAGGGCTTCGAGAATCGTCTGTTGAAACGCGAGGCGATCGTCGCGATCGTACTGCTTGATATGTTGTTCCAACGTCGGCACCTTCTCACTCGGGTCGAGTCCAAAAATCCGGAAAACCTCCTCCGACCAAAAGATCTCCCCACTTTTGAGATTGAATTCCCAATGACCGATATGGGCCAGACGCTGGGCTTCTTGCAACTTCTGAGTCGTTTGCTTCAGCGCCGTTTCCGCCTGTTTGCGTTCGGTAATATCCGTATGGGTTCCCACCCATTCCCGGATGCTGCCGTCGTGATTGAGAACCGGAATCCCGCGCACGCTCATATAACGATATTCGCCGTCAAAACGACGCAAGCGATGTTCGATTTGATACAGTGCTTTTTGACGGATCGCATTCGCCCACTCGCGTTCGGTGAAGGCGCTATCGTCCGGATGCACCGCACTGAGCCACTTCCATTCTTGAATGTCTTCGTAATTCTGCCCGGTGAACGCACACCAACTCGGTTGAGGTTGGTTGACCTTGCCATCGGGTCCGGTGGTCCAGATGATTTGGGAGGTCGCTTCGACCAAGGCGCGAAACCGTCCTTCACTGTCGCGCAGGGTTTGTTCGGCCCGTTTGAGTTCCGTAATTTCGACAAAGACCGCACAGACGCCACTGGGGCGATTCTCCTGGGGAGACACTTCGCGATCGCCCTCCCCGGGTAAGGGAAAGAAAGAGATCGTCCAATGGCAAAATTGACGATTTCGATCGCACAATTCGCCAAAAACTTCGCGATTTAAAATCGGGGTATTGCTGGTGAGGACTTGGCGAAAAGCGGGGGCAACCTGTTCCCCCATCCCGGGCCAGACCTCGGCGATCGATTTGCCGAGATGCTCCTCGGGAGGTAAGCCGTGGGCGCGCGCCAGGGCTGCGTTAATCTGAACGCAGCGCAACTCGGGGTCTAAGATAATCAGTCCGACGGGGGCATTGTCGAAAAAGGCATCGAGTCGGGCTTGGCGCAAGGCGAGTTCTTTTTCGAGTTGCTTGCGTTCGGTGACGTCGCGGGCGACGGAATAGACCAGACCGTCTTTCGCAAACGCAACGGCGGTCCACGCCAACCAGCGATAGGAACCGTCCTGACAACGGTAGCGATTTTCAAAACGGCGGCTGACGGTTCCGGACACGACTCGATCGCGCTCGTCGAGGGTGGCGCGGCGATCGTCGGGATGGACGAAATCGAGTAGGGGCGTGCCTTCGAGTTCCCCTTGGGAATAGCCGAGGACGCGCTCGAAGGCGGGGTTGACCCGTTTGAAGGCGCCGTCAAAGCCCCAAATACAGAGTAAATCGGCGGAGAGGTTGAAGAAGCGATCGCGCTCGGTTTCGGCGCGGTAGCGATCGCTGATATCGCGCAAAACGGCGTGCAAGATCGGACGCCGTCCGAACGGGATCGCGGTCAGCACGACCTCGGCGGGGAAAACTTCGCCGTCGGTACGGCAGTGCAGCCACTCGAAACGGTGGGATCTTTTATGGAGGGCTTTGGCGATCGCCGATCGCGCTTTATCCCGGGAAGGGGTGCCGTCGCGCTGTTTGGTCGGGGAAATTTCCCAAGGAGGGAGTCCGACAATTTCGGATTTATGCCTAAAACCGAGTAACTCTAAGGCAGCTTGGTTGCAATCGACGATCGCGGTTTCGTCGAGCAGTAAAATAGCGTCGGCAGATTGCTCGAACAGCAAGCGGAATTTGCGTTCGCTGTCGGCTAATTCGGCGGTGCGCCGTTCGACGCGGGCTTCTAATTCTTCGTTGAGCTGGCGCAAGGCAGTTTCGGCGTGTTTGCGATCGCTGATATCGAGCAGAACGCCGCAAAAGACCATATTTCCCCGTTCGTCTCGGGTGGGGGTGGAATCCCCCTGCCACCACCGGATCTCGCCGTCGGGTCGGATCAAACGTCCTTGGTAGTGCCAGGGGGTTTGACGTTCGACCGCTTCGAGGACCGATTGGGTATAGCTTTCGAGGTCGTCGGGATGGATCAGTTGCACGAAACGGTTGAAGTCGGCGACCATTTCCTCGGGGCTAATTCCGGCGAGGGCTTCGATCCCTTCGCTGATGTATTCGATCTGCCAGATGTCGTCACGACTGGTGAATTGGAAAATGGCACCGGGGAGATGGCGGGCGATTTGGGCGAGGCGAATTTCTTGGAAGTTCAAGGCGCGATCGACCGCTTCCCGTTCCCGGGTTTGGGCTTCTAAGGCTTGGTTGGTCGCCATCAGTTCCGCCGTGCGATCGCGGACGGCGCTTTCGAGTTCGCGGTTGAGTCGTTGCAGTTCTCGGGCTTGTTGTTTGGTGCGCCGCAGTAATTCCGCTTGTTGCAAGGCAACCCCGAGATGGGCGGCGATTTGTTGGATGAAGTCGATTTCTTCGCTTTGCCACTGGCGCGGGCGATCGCACTGATGCACGCACAGTAACCCCCACAAGCGTCCCCAGCAAGTGAGGGGAACGACGAGGTTCGCGCGCACTTGAAAGCGGCTGAGGATGTCCCGGTGACAGTCGCTCATCTCGGCAGTTTCGACATCGGCGATCGCCTGGATTTGACCTCCGGCGTATTCCGTGGCATAGTTTTCGCCGAAGCAGCGATCGCGCACTTGGGTTCCCAGGATCGAGGGGTATTTGGAATCGGTATTTTCGGCGATAAATTCTCCTTCGGTAAAGTTGGACGCCGCATCGAAGCGAAACACGCCGACGCGATCGCACTCGAACAGATGCCGGATTTCTCGGGTTGTTTTCTCAAAAATCGTATCTAAGTTAAGGGAAGCGCGAATCGTACCGATCGCGTTAAATAAGGTTCGCTGTCTGGCAGCGTGAAAGGGGGTTTTGAATTGAGCTTGTTGCAGGCGAACGACTTCTTCACGCAAGGTGGTCAGTTCTTGTTGCATGGATTGATAGGTGTTGGCGTCTAATGGAATAAAGTTGTCACTCATGGCTTCTCGACTCAATCTCGGGAATAGCCCGCGCTTCCTCAAAAACGCCCGTCGGCTCGATCCTAGAGGAATTCACGAATCTGTCTTTCTTCTGTTAGTGTCCCGTAGGGGCAATCGTTTCGGGGAGAAGATAGCGATCTTAAGGAGAAGATAAGTTAAGTTCATCACGATCGGCGCCCTCAGCCCAGAAGTCGATCGCGCGTTGAGATTGGCGAGAAGTCGATTTTTTGTTTGATTTAGGGGGATACTTGTCTCCTCAATCTTAATCGGGGGCGATCGCAGCGACCTCCGTAGAAACAACACCCACAGCCCGGACTTTTTCAGTCGCACGATCGCCCCCGATCCGCCAAGGGCGATCGCCCGCCGGACGGACTGCACCCGCGCGGCAAGCGCCAGTCGCCGAAACTCCCTCGTAGCCAGCGATTGTAGTTCTCAGTCGAGGAGCGACGAACTCCCCTCCCCAAGCGGCAACCGGCGATTGTCAGCCCCTCCCATAACTTTATCAATTATTTAAGTAAGCTTAAGAATTGTGTTCGATATAGGATAAATCCGGCGATCGCCATGAAATAGACTCACTCAAGCGATCCGCTTCGGAGACACTACAAGCGATCGAGACTTTTTGGTTCCCATTTGAGTAAAAAGTGCGATATTTTCCTAGAAATCACCGACATTCCTGGGTTAGTTCCTGAGTTAGTTTCAGTCATGCGAACCCACCCATCGAGACCCCATCCCCTCTCGTTGTTTTTTTCTTATCCATTTTTTATACTTTCTCGCCTTTTCGATCCTTGAATTGACGATCGCCATAGAACTTGACAGGCCCAAAAACAGGGGCTAGCTTGGAAGGCGATCGCCGGGTAACCCGAGGGGGAACGAACAATAGGGAGCGATCGCCGTTAACTCACTCGTTAACCCACTTTTTATTCATTTTTCACTCAGGTTTTCATTCATCGTGAATACTAACGTAAAATCCGATCTCGCCGGAGATCTCAACACCGTTGCACCGCAAAAATCGACCCCGAACTCGGCGAACTCTTGCATCGAAGTCGAACAGCTCACCTTTACCTATCCTCGCAGTTCTCAACCGACCATTAAAGGCTTAACTTTCAACATTTCCGAAGGAGAAATATTCGGTTTCCTCGGACCGAGTGGGGCCGGAAAAAGCACCACCCAAAAAATTCTCATTCGCCTTTTAAAAGGATATGGCGGTCGCATTTCCGTTTTTAACCAATCCCTCGATACTTGGAAAAGCGACTATTACGAACGCATCGGCGTCGGATTTGAACTGCCCAATCATTACTTAAAATTAACCGCCCTCGAAAACTTAAACTATTTCCGATCGCTTTATGGCGGCAAAACCGAACATCCGCAACAGTTATTAGAACGAGTCGGACTCGCCAAAGATGCGGACGTCATGGTTTCCCAGTTTTCCAAAGGGATGAAAATGCGCCTCAACTTTATTCGCGCCTTATTAAACCGACCTCGCCTGTTATTTCTCGACGAACCGACCTCCGGTTTAGACCCGGTAAACGCCAAAATCATTCAAGATCTAATTCGCGAACAACAAGCGCAAGGAACCACCATTTTTCTGACCACTCATAATATGACCGTCGCCGATCGCCTCTGCGATCGCGTCGCCTTTATTGTCGATGGTAATATCGAATTAATCGACTCTCCCAAAGCCTTAAAACTGCAATATGGCGAACGAAAAGTGCGGGTAGAATATGGAGAAAATAGCCATCTCATCAGTCGAGAGTTTCCCTTAGAAGGATTGGGGAATAATTCAGAATTTCTGCAAATTTTGCGCGATCGCGACGTTCAAACCTTGCATACTTTAGAAACAACTCTCGACAATATTTTTATCGAAGTGACGGGAAAAACCTTAGTATGAGTCGCTTACTCTCAACTATTTTAATCGATTTCAAACTGCAAATTCGCCATAACTTCTACAGCGTCAGTCTGGTGGTGGCGATCGTTTTTATCGTCGCCATGAGACAGTTTTTAACTAAAGAAATTCTCGCCGTCGTCCTTCCCGTCTTATTCTTAGTGGCGATCGCCGGAAGTACCTATCTATTTGCAGGGGGGAGTATTTTATTTGAAAAAGGCGAACGAACCTTAGAGAGTTTAATCTTAACTCCTTTGCGAGTGAACGAATATTTAATCTCGAAAACCTTCACCCTCACCGTTCTCGCCACCGTCGAAAGTTTGGCGATCGTCATCTTCACCTACGGCTTAGATTTTCAGCCAATTCCTTTGCTGTTAGGCATCATTAGTATGGGGTTATTTTATAGTTTGATTTGCTTTGTCGTCGTCTTTCGCTATCAGTCAATAACTGACTTTCTCTTACCGTCTTTAGTCTACTTAACCCTGCTGCAAATGCCGTTTTTAGACTATTTCGCGATCGTCAAAAGTCCGCTTTTTTATCTCATCCCCACTCAAGCCCCATTGCTGTTAATTAAAGCAGGATTTCAACAAATTGCAACCTGGCAAATCTTCTACGGTATTGGCTATTCGCTGGCGGCGATCGCCCTCACCTACGCCTGGGGATATCGCTGTTTTCACTATTTCATCGTCAACGGCGAACGCCGTTAAAGGAGAGCGAAACATGACCGTTTCTAAAGCCATTAAAGGGTTGGGGATGACCGACCTCAAAACCATCAAACGCGACTCCTTTTTAGGCTATCTCATTATTTTACCGATAGTCTATGCATTGTTAATACGCTGGCTGACCCCTCTCGCGGCGGATGCATTTGTTAATTTCTTCGATCTGACCCTTTACTATCCCCTGATTGTCAGTTTTGTAATTGTCGTGATTACGCCGATGTTAATGGGGACGGCGATCGGTTTTTTGTTATTAGACGAACGGGACGAACGCACGCTGACGGCACTTTTAGTGACGCCTTTACCGTTAACTGTTTATTTAGTTTATCGCATTGCCATTCCCACGATTTTGAGTGTTATTTTAACCCTCATTAATATTCCGATCGCCGGATTGGTAGACTTTCCCTTCTGGTCGGTCGTTGCGATCGCCCTCGTAGCGGCATTGTCGGCGCCAATTGTGGCATTATTCTTCTTCTGTTTTGCAGAAAATAAGGTGCAGGGATTTGGCTTATTGAAGGCGATCGGAACCGTCGGTTTTTTAATTCCGATCGCCGCTTATTTTATTCCCGAACCTTGGCAATATGGAATGGGAATTTTCCCGCATTATTGGGTCGCAAAAACGGTATGGATTCTCGGCGCAGGAGAGACGGGATTTTGGCTGTATTGGCTGGTGGGTTTGGCAGTCAATCTCGTCACCTTGAAGTTATTCGTCGATCGCTTCGAGCAAATCGCCTATCGGTAAACTCAAATAGGCGGGTATTTTGCCCGCCTGTCGCAATTTTTTACAAGGGTTTGAAAGGGATTAAGAAAAGGGAACCGGGGCTTTACCCAACCATAAATCGATGCCTTGTAAAATCATTTCTACCGCAAAGGTTCCGATAATTAAGGCAGTCACTCGCCCGACCACTTCGATATAGCGTTCTACTAATGCTTGATTGCGTTCTTTGACAAAATCGTGAAGACTTTTGAGCAAAGCGACTGAAATCACGGTTAAACTTAAGGCAGTGGCGATCGCAATTGAAGCCCAAATCGGCGTTAATTTAGTCCCGGCTAAAACACTCGCACTCACCGTTCCCGGTCCGATCATAAACGGCATGGCGATCGATCCGGCAATATGTTCCGGATTGCCGCGTAACGATTGTAAAGCTTCGGTTCCGGAGAAAACGAAGCGAATGCCGACAATGCCGAAAATGACGCCGCCAAAGATTAAAAAAGAGGCAAAACGAACGTGTAGTAGGTCGGAGAAAATCGCATCTCCCAACCAAGCGAAGACAATAAAGACAAAGGTGCTGATGCTGGCACCCCGTACCAAAACGCGGATAAATTTTTGAAAGTTAAACTGTTCGATTAAGTCGATCAGATAAATGCTCATCAAAAACGGATTGAGCAAAAGCAACAGGAGTTCGATGGAATTGACAAAATTTTCTGGCACGAGCTCGTAAATCAGATAGAATCAGTGCCACAGTGTAAAGGAAAACACCGTTAAACCGTGCTTTTTTTGCTCAATTTTAAGATTGTGTTGCTGCTGGAGATGCGATCGCGCGGCGATGGCCTCCAAATTAAGGGGAAAGGCGGCGAAGATAGCCGCCATCAGATCCGAGAACGAACTATTTTCCCAACATTTGCAACTTGTACAAACTGGCATACAACCCATTTTGAGCGAGTAGTTCCTCGTGATTGCCTGCTTCGACCAGTTCGCCGCGTTTGAGAACGAGAATGCGATCGACATTTTTAATTGTCGAGAGGCGGTGGGCGATAATAATGGCGGTGCGCTTTTCCAAGAGGCGATCGAGGGCTTCTTGAATCAGGGCTTCGGTTCCCACGTCCAAGCTGGCGGTGGCTTCGTCGAGGACTAAAATGCGCGGGTCGCGGATGGCAACTCGTGCAAAGGCGAGCAGTTGTTTTTGACCCCCGGACAAATTGGTGCCGCGTTCGCGCAGTTGGGTATCGTAACCGTCGGGGAGGTCTTCGATAAACCCGGCGACGTTGGTTTTTTCCGCCGCCATGCGAATCATCTCGGGGGGATAGGTTTCGCCGAGACTGATGTTACTTTTGACATCTCCGGCGAAGATAAACCCGTCTTGGAGGATGACGCCGACGTGACGGCGTAATTCCGCTTGGCGCAGGTCGCGAATGTCGATCCCATCGACGAGGATGCGACCGTTGCTGATGTCGTAGAGGCGACATAACAGGCGGATTATCGAACTTTTGCCCGCCCCGGTGGGGCCGACGAGGGCGACTTTTTCCCCGGGTTTGATGGTGAAGTTGAGGTCTTTGAGCACGTAATCGTCTTGTTTGTAGGCGAACCAAACATGCTCGAACCGAATTTCGCCTAAATGGGTGTTTTGGCTGGAGTCGGGGGAATGACCGTTCCCGGCGATGCCTTGCAGGGTGAGGATTTTGGATTCGGGGTCGCGAATTTCGATGGGTTCGTTGAGAATGTCGGTAATCCGTTCGATCGCGGTAAACCCGGCTTGAATGGCGGTGAATTTATCGGCGAATTGGCGTAAGGGGTCGAATAGGCGCTGGGAAAAGAGGATAAATTCGGCCAGTTCGCCGACGGTGAGGGTGTCTTGCAGGACGAGACGACCGCCCAACCAGAGGACTCCGGCGACGGCGACGAGGACGATCCATTCGAGGGTGGCGGAGACGGAGGCATCGTAAAAGATGGTGCGATCGACGGCGCGGATGTAGCGGTGGTTGTTTTTGCGAAACAGTTGGGCGTTAAACCGTTCTCGCCGAAAGATTTGGACGACGCCGATGCCGCTAATATTTTCTTGCAGCATGGCGTTGAGGGAGGAGAGTTCGTCCCGGGCTCGGTAGTTTTCCCTGCGGTAGCGTTGTTGGAAGTAAACGACTAAGGCGGTGACGGGAACGAGCATCAAGACGAGGAGGGTGGCGAGTTGCCACTGTCGCCAAAACATGAGTACGGCGATCGTGACGATCGAGAAGAGATCGGTGAGGATCCCGATCGCCCCGGTGGAGAAGACTTCGCCGAGGGCTTCGACGTCGCTGGTCAGGCGGGTGATCAGTTTGCCGACGGGGGTGCGATCGAAGAATCTCACCGCGAGAGAGGTGATGTGAACGAACAGGTCGTTACGAATTTCGGCGGTGGTGCGTTGGCCGACTTCCTGCACTAAGTATCCCTGAATCGCTTGCAGGGCGAAGCGCAAGACGATCGTCAGTAAGAGTAAGCCAGCGAGTAGATTTAAGCCTTGAGACAGGCTCAACTGTTGCAAAAAGCCGAAAACATTCGGTTCGGAGCGAATCAGGGAAACGGCTTGACCGATTAAAATGGGTTGGATCGCCCCGGCGAGGGAAAGGGGGACGAGCAAAATCAGGGAAATCAGCAGCAGTTTGCCACTGCGGCGGGCGTAAGGAATCAGTCGCAGGAATAATCGCCAGTCGTTCTCGCGACGGGGCGATCGCTGGGCGGGGTTGGGAGACGCGGGAGAAGGCATGATTTAACGGCGAGATGGAGGATGAGGAGTCGGTTGTCGGACAGGGACGGCGGGGAACGGGCGATCGCCTATCCTGTAAATCGGCTGTAAAGTAGATCGGCTGTAAAGCTTTTCCAATGTAACGCAGGGGCGGGAGTTGACCGAAAATGCACGAAATTGAAACCGATCGCCTGTTGCTCAGACCGTTTAGGCCCGCCGATCTCGACGATCTGTGTGCGATTCGGGCCGACCGAGAGGTGATGTATTACATGCGCGATCGCCAGCCGATGACCCGCGCTCAAACCGAGGAAAATTTAGGTCGGATCCTCGCCCATTATGGGGAACACGATTTCGGCTTTTGGGCGGCAGTCGATCGCCGCGATCGCCAGTTGATGGGATATTGCGGTTTGCAATATTTCCTCGATACCACCGAGGTCGAAATCGGCTACATGCTGGCGAAACCTTACTGGGGGCGCGGTTTGGCGACGGAAATGGGCCGGGCGGCCCTACGCTACGGGTTTGAGTGGCGACAGCTCGATCGCGTCATGGCGATCGCCTATCCGGACAATCTCGGTTCGCGCCGGGTGATGGAAAAATTGGGGATGCGCTACGAGGGTCATTTCAAGTTTTACGACCCCCAACTCGTCTCTCGCGAGATCGAGATCGTCCGCTACGCGATCGCCCGCGATCGGTTCGCGATCGCCGATGCAACTTATATCCTACGATCGAGCGGGGGTTAACACTGCTTCGCGGATTTGGGCGATCGCCCGATCCAAGCCATCGCTGGCGAGGCGGTAACTCAACGGGTGCGCGATCAAGCGCGCCGTACTTTCAAACAGAATCTCGATTTCGATCAAGCCATTTTCTTTCAAGGTGCGCCCGGTGGACACCAAATCGACGATCGCCTCGGACATTCCCGTAATCGGGCCGAGTTCCACGGACCCATAAAGTGGCACGATTTCCACAGGTAAATCTAACTGGCGGAAGTGATCTCGGGCGCAGTGGACGAATTTCGAGGCGACGCGACCGTGGGCCGGGAGATCGAGCGATCGCCGATACGGACTCGACGCTTTCACCGCCACGGACAAGCGACAGCCCCCAAACCCCAAATCCAACAAATGAGAGACCTGGGGCTGTTTCTCGCGCAAGACATCGTAACCGACAATTCCCAACTGGGCCTGTCCGTACTGCACGTAAACCGGGACATCTTGGGCCCGAACGAGCAGTGCTTTTGCCGTTCCCGTCGGGTCGAGAATTTGCAATTGCCGATTCGACGAATCGAGAAACGCACTAAAATCGAAGCCGATCGACTTGAGCAATTCGATGCTATCGCGTAACAGAGAACCTTTAGGAAGGGCGACGGTAATCATGAGGGGTAGAAAGTTTGGTCAAAGGCGTGAACGTCCACGAAAATAGTACCTGATAGCCGACCGATTCGACTCTTGCAAGGATAACTGCGATCGTGAAAATCCTCTTAGTAGACGATGAAATCGAACTGACCGATCCCCTCTCCCGAGTTCTCGAACGGGAAGGGTATCGCGTCGATGTCGCTTACGACGGGCCGCAAGGGCGCCAGTTAGCCGCTCGGGGGGGCTACGACTTGCTGATTCTCGATTGGATGCTTCCGGAACTGTCCGGGGTCGAAATTTGCCAGGAACTGCGACGAGCAGGGGATTTGACCCCCGTCCTGTTTCTCACGGCGAAAGATACTCTCGACGATCGCGTTTGTGGCTTAGATGCGGGGGCGGACGATTATTTAGTCAAACCCTTTGAACTGCGGGAACTGCTCGCCCGGGTTCGAGCCCAGTTGCGGCGATCGCGCCCCGGGGAACCCCCCCCGGACGATGAGCGAATGCGCTTCGACGACCTCGAACTCGACTGTGACAACCAACTCGCCTATCGCGGCGGACGCAGTATCGAGTTATCGGAAAAAGAAACACAACTACTGGCGTATTTCATGCGCTATCCCGGTCAACTGCTATCCCACGAGCAACTTTACCAACATCTGTGGGGGAGCGATCGCCAACCGAGTAGCAACGTCCTCGCCGCTCAAATTCGTCTGTTACGCCGTAAAATCGAAGCATCCGGCGACAAACCCCTGATTCATACGGTTTACGGCAAAGGCTATCGGTTTGGTTCGGGAAACGAGTAGGTTGGGATTTTAGAGTTTAGATTTTAGAGTTTAGAGTTTGGAGTGTGGAGACTGTGGAGATTCTCAAACTGTCCGGGATTCGCCCACATTTAGGCGATCGATCGCGAAAATAGAGAAAGAGTGAGACCGAGCGATCGAGATAAACCCTTACATTTCAACATTACGTTCCAACATTACGTTTCACCATATTGTTAGCAGCCAGAGGACCAATGATGAATTTCCACCCTCTATTTCGTTCCACTAAACTCTCGCGCCCCTCGTCGCGGGCGATCGCCCTCATGGCCCTTACCGGACTGTTAGCTACCACGAGTCTCAGTTGCGGTTCCCCTCCCGCCGATGTCGAAAACGCCGCCAGTCCCACCCCCAGCGAAACCCAGACCCCACCACCGCCACCGCCGGACAGTCCCGCACCCCCCGCTACCCCGGAAGTTCGCCAAACGCCGCCCCCCCGCGCCAACCCCGCAACTCCGGTGACACCGCCCACCCAACCCCCGGGAACGCCGCCCCCGTTAGAAGGGAGAGGCACCCCACCCCCCGACGATCGCTATACCCCACCCCCCGACGAACGGCGGCGTGTCAGTTCCGTGTTCCCCCGCAGCAACGAAGCGGGAGACTATGCGAGCAAATCGGACCATACTTATTGGAAAGTTGTCGATCCCGACCCCAACGGCTTAAATTGCCGCATGAGTGAGGCTTCGATCGATGAAGTATGGAGTGCGACGGGCGGCCCGATCGATATCGGTAATTGGCCCGTGGTCGGTACCTTACAAACCAATCAAGAATTTGAAGCCGAACTCAGTCCTGGCGGTTTTGTGATTACTTTCGATCCCCAAGGTAAACCCTGGATTTATGTAGAAAGTTCCGAAGGAAATGGCACTTCCGATTGTTTTGTCCGCGCCAATACCCAATATGTGGAGCCGATTAGAAAATAGGATTCGACCCTCGATCGGTAGGGCGGGCATTTTGCCCACCCTTAACCGATCGCACCGTCTTACTTTCTCGCTCTAATTATCTAAAATCCTAACCTCTAAACTCTAAGCTCAACTTGGATCGACAATCGATCCCATAAACAAAATCATCCCGGTTTGATTGTCTCGAATGACACAAAAGAAGGGGCGGTCTACAGTCATTTCAAACGGATTCATAGGGGCGCTGGCGGTAGTAACGCCTACCGAAGTCGTGGCGGCGGCTTCGGTTCCTTCTTCGTTGACTTCTACAAAGGTTTTATGTTGGACGCGATCGATATACGCTGTTTCAAGATCGGCGAGGTTGGAAAAGTCGGCCCGATCGCGATCGAAAGCGATTTCCATCCCCAATGCTTTTAAGGTCTCGTTGAGAGCGAGGTCGTATTCTAATTTAAACCGAGGCAATTTGACAGTTCCCGGGCGCGATCGCAGTTCGGGGATCCATTCTTTCCAATCTTCTACAGTCAAACTTTCATAAAACTGAGTTAAACTCACCTCTTTTTTCGGGAGAAACACGTACATACTAAAGCGACCTTTACCGTAGGGGAGATTCACCGCTTGAAACTGTTCCGTTTCTAAATAGCGATAGTCCCCACTTTGGCTCATTAAAGGTATTTGTTTTTTCTCATTATTGAGTAAAGTAAATGGCGCTTCGGTCGTCTCTTCTTCCGGAAAGGGTTCGCTCCATTCTCCTTTAAAATAAAGTGCGTTGACCAGTAAAATCAAAGTATCGGGGTCGAGACGATCTACAATACTGTCGATTTTGCCATTGGTTTGCATTTTTACCCAGTTGTTAATTTGGCGAGTAACGGCGGTATTGCTAAAGTTAACTCGCTCGATTTTGGCTTGGTACGATTCGCCGACTCTTTGCACAAAATCGGGTAAAAATTGTAAGTTCTGATTGAGCCATAGGGAATTGGCGATGTTGAGGGTAACGCGATCGTCGGCATTTTCTAAAGAATTCTGAAAATTGAGATTTTCCTGGTTAACTCTTTCTAAATCCATCTCGCCGAACCCGAGGGTATCGGCGATCGCCGTTTGGGTGTCGCCACTGGCTCCATTGTAGGTCATCGAAAGGGCGAGAAATATACTGGACGGAGAAATAAAAATATTGCGCTCTTTTTGCCCTGCGTAAATTTGAGAAAAGAGCTTCAAAGAAAAATCGAGCTGGGCGTTGACGAACTCGGGATGCACTCGTTTGGGCGTACTGGTTGGGCGAGGGTTGGGAGACCCTTGAGAAGGGGTGGGAGCGGAATCCGTAGGAGTGGGGCTACAGGCGGTCAATCCCAACAAACTCAAGCTCAAAAACAGAAAAAGAATTGCTTGGAGCGATCGCAAAAAGTAGGAATTCATTTTACCGTGTGAGGAGCCAAAAACGCGATTTATGGAGGAAGCAATAGGATTAATTTATCGGATTTACATTTAATTTTGCAAGTCATTTTGCCACGGGTTCGACGAAATGTGTTATCCGAAGGGGGCGATCGCCACGAACCGGGATAAAGATCCTATTCGGACAGTCCAGATTTCAAAACAATTGCGGTGACTTCTGGGGGACAAAAGAAGCGACCGGGAAAATACGTCCCCAATCCCCGATTGACATAAAGAGCATTGGGGCCAACTCGATAAAATCCCTCACACCAATGCCAGTGATTGTAAACTTTGTAGCAATCTTGCATCCACGGCAACCAGGGACGCAAAAGTTGAGGAACCCAAGAACGAATCGCTTTAAGTTTGGTGGGAATCGGTCCGACAATCGGTAAAACAATTTGTCCGCCGTGGGTATGACCGGACAGTTGCAGATCGACGCGCCACTTTCGCAAAATCTCCGCCGTCGCCGGATTGTGAGATAAAACGATCCGGGGAGTCTTGGGGGCGATCGGCATTAAAACCGGGGCGGGTTTGAACTCTCCCGAGTACAGATCGGCCATTCCGACCAGGGCCAGTCCGTTGCCGAAGGGATAGGCAACTTCATTCCACAACACGCGAATTCCGGCGTGGGTGAGGGCTTGGATGATTTTAACTTGAGCTTCCGGGGGTTTGATGTCGTGGTTCCCCAAGACGGCGTAAATCCCGGCGCGATGTTTTAAGGTCTTGAGGCGATCGACTAACTGACGAATCGGGGCGGGATCTTGAGTGACGTAGTCTCCGGTGAGAACGACGAGATCGGGATCTTCGCGGTTACTCGTGGCGATCGCCTCTTGCAGCAGTTGTTCCGACAGTCCCCAGCCTTCATAGTGAAAGTCGGATAACTGGATAATTTTAATCCCGTGCAGGTGTTCGGGCAAGTCGGCGATCGCCACCGTTGCCGTTTCCAAGCGCAATGGCCCGGTCAATACCCTATGCATAATGAAAAATAGAACAAAACAGAGGGCAGATTCCAGGATAACAAAGTTGAGGGGAGAGGGGGGGGAGGGAGAAGGGAGAAGGCAGGATCGATCTCCAATCCCCCATGTCGAATCCGGAATCTACAATCTACAATCTACAAATCTACAATCTACAATCTAAAATCCCTGACGAGATCGCCGTTGTTGGCGGAAATTCGGTAAATCCAGACCGTCCGGGGTCGGGGCGGGGGTTGGTGGTGGCGGCGGCGGTGGCGCTTGTAACGTCGGTTTGAGGGGTTGGCGGACGGGTTGGGTGGGTTTCGGCGGAGTCGTCGCGACTGGAGGACGAACGGGATGGGTAGATTGGGCCTGTCCGGCTTCAAATCCGGTGGCAATCACGGTAATTCTCACTTCGTCGTCGAGGCGATCGTCTACCACCGTACCGAAAATAATATTGGCATCGCGATCGACCACTTCGTAAATCGCCTCGGCGGCGGCGTGGACTTCGTGCAAAGTCAAATCGTTGCCCCCGGTGATGTTGAGGACGACCCCTCGGGCGCCGGAAATGGAGGCATCGAGTAAGGGAGAACTGGTGGCGTTGAGGACGGCGTCGGTGGCGCGGGACTGACCGAAACCGACACCGATCCCGAGACGGGCGGATCCGGCGTTCGCCATGACCGATCGCACGTCGGCGAAGTCTACGTTAACGATCCCGGGAATGGTAATAATATCGGAAACCCCTTGAATCCCTTGGATTAAAATATCGTCGGCGACGCCGAAAGCTTCTTGCATCGGGGTATCCGGGGAAATCAGGGAGAGGATTTTATCGTTGGCGATCGCGATCGGGGTATCGACGCGACTTTGCAAGACTTCGATCCCTTGTTGGGCAATTCCGGCGCGCCGTTTCCCTTCAAAGGTAAAGGGACGGGTGACTACGGCGACAGTCAGGGCCCCCATCGATTTCGCGACTTCGGCGACGACCGGGGCGGCCCCGGTTCCGGTTCCGCCTCCCATGGCGGCGGTGACGAAGACCAGATCGCTATCTTTTAAGGCGTCGGCGATCTTTTCGCGATCGCGGTCCGCCGCTTTATAGCCGAGTTCGGCATTGCCCCCGGTTCCCAAGCCTTGGGTGAGACGATCGCCGATTTGAATACATCGGTCGGCGCGTACTTGCGACAGGGCTTGTACGTCGGTATTGACGGCGATAAATTCGACTCCGGACAGATTGCGGGCGATCGCCCGGTTGATGGCATTACACGCCCCGCCGCCGACCCCGATCGCTTTGATATTGACAACTCGATTCCGCACGATTGGCTAACTCCTACGAGATCTCCCAAGAGATTGCATTGGGCATCTTATCGTTTTACTGCTACGTGACGATAATTGACCACAAGGCGATCGCCAAAATCCCGGACGCTAGATGTTGGGGAAGCAGCGATCGCCACGGCTGGCGTGCGATTTTTTGGGTCAACACCACCGTCAACACCCACCCTGCGATTAAGCTGGTTCCCTGTAAAAATTCCACCACCGCCGGATGGGCCACCCAGATCGGCCAACCTTCTCCACTCAAGCCAAAGGTCGCCAGGGTCACCGGAACGATCCGTCCGGCTTCGGTCAGACCCAAGCGCAAGTAATGGGCCAAATTCCCGGCTAACACCAGGGGTAAATAGCCATAAGCCCATTCGAGAAAGCGCTTCGGCTTGACCGAGGAATTGAAGGCAGAAATTGCCCCGTGGGCGGCGATCGGGACCAAGACCGGGATCGCCAGCGCCGCTACCGACCAGCCCAAATGCGGCCAAAATTGAGTCAAATCCAGACTTAAATTCAACTGCGCCTCGATCTCTGGCAAGCGGTGCAGAAAGACCCCGCCAAGGAGTAGCATCATTAATGCTACCTCATGCGATTGCGGCACGTGGGTGGTCCACAACTCGATCCCGGGCGGACGTAAATTGAACTCGACGGATCGATGCGGGCAAGCTTTTAAACAGGTCATGCACAAGACGCAATCGCGATTATCTTCTAACTGGGCCGGATGGGAATATAAAGGACAGCCGTCGGTTTCCAACCCTTCTCCTTTTTGTGGACCGCCTTTATAACATTGATACGTGGTGCATTCCGCCGAACAAGTTCCCTGCTGCGCCCTTAATTCCGTCATAGACAGTTTGGCAAACATGCCGTTCATGCCGCCGATCGGACAGAGATAGCGACACCAAAAACGGCGCTCGAAAATGGCGGAAAAAATCATCGCCCCGGCGGTAATTAATAAGAGTAAACAGGCAGAAAGATAGGCGGTATTTTCTAAATTCCAGAGTTCCTCCCAGAGGAAAATTAACAGGAATAAACCGAATAGAAACCAACCGCCCCAGCGATCGGCGACTTGTCGCGGCCACGGTTTGAGCGATCGCGGCCACAACCATAACGATAACTTTTGGGTCACTTCCCCGTAAATCATGAACGGACAAACCGCACACCACAAGCGTCCGACAAAGGGAAAGAGGAGTAAAATAAGCGGCCACCACCACGCCCAAAATAGATTTAAAGCAAAGTTTTGGTCTCGGGTTTGCGGTCCGAAGCATAAAATAGCGACGACGATCGCGAAAAAGGTCAGGGTAAAGCCGTAATTAATGCGATCGGGCCACCAGGGACTGCGTAAAAAGTGGCGCAAGCCGGGATAACCATTGAGTAAATTAAACCGAAATTGCTTTTTCTTACTTTGTGACGGCCAGACAATTTCTTCCGTGAGTTCTTCCGTTTCCCCCGCTTGGACTAAGGCCCGTTCTACCAAACTTTGTAACTCGCGGATGTTTTGCGGGTAGTCGTAGGCTTGCAGGCGCCGCAAGGCTTCCGGAGTCAGGCGCGGTTTGGTGATGCCTTTGGCGCGACAGTACAAACTGATATAGTAATCGACTTGGGCGCCGAGGTCGGCTTTTCTGACCCGCAGGGGCGGAACTTTGATGCGATGAGTGACTTGGTGTTCGATTTCGGGGATATGTTTTTCGCCGATAAAGATAATTTTGGCGTTGCAAACTCGGGGGGTTTGGGTCGGTTCGCCGGAACGAGTAACGGGGATGTAAGTGCCACTTTCTAGCAGGCGGACGATTTGAGGTTGTAGTTCTTCGGGCAGTTCTTCGATATTGTTGAGAATTAAGGTGCCTTCTTCCAACCATTCGATCAGTCCCGGTTTGCCTCCCGCCCGTCCGAACAGTTCGGCGCCACTGGTTTGCAAGATGCCGCAGTTGAGTTTGACGATCGGTTGGCGGCGGTTGGGGGAACCGTAGTGAATGAGGGCGGCGGTGTTGTCTTTTTCGAGTCCCGGTTCGCCGAAAATGAACACGGCGCCGCGATCGTCTCCCGCGTCGCGGATCTGCGATCGCAGGCGGACGGCGTAGCGGCTTTTGCCGACGATCCCGCGTTTGGCTTTGGGAACGAGATAGGGTCGCAATGCTTCCATGCGATCGCGTTCGTAGGTGAAGGCGTCGGCGAGACTGTCGAGTTGGTCCGCGAGTTGGCGGGAAAGGGTTTGGTTAATTTCGGGATAGCGATCGGCTAGTTGTCGAAAGTCGTCGGCGGGTACGAACCAGAGTCGAACGTCGGTGAGGGCGGTAACTGTGGTGGGACAGGGGCGATCGAGTAAGAGTTCGGCGAGGTAAAGGGTCGTTCCCGGTAGCAAGGAGGCGGGCGATCGCCCCGCCGTCGCGGCGGTGTTGGGTTGGTGTAGGGAACTGCCCAAGCGACCGTTTTGGAGGATGTAGAGTCCGTCTGGCGGGTTACCTTCGGCGGCGAGTTCGCTGTCCGCCGCCAGTTCCCGAGGTTGGACGAGTTCGGCGATCGCGCTTAACACTCGTTCGGATAAAATAGCTAGGCTCGTTCGTTCCTGCAACCAGGTGACGACAGTAGATGAACTCATCGGCGGCGATCTCCCCTGAGATTGGCGTTACTTGCGACTATAGCGCTTCTCTTTCCAGGGGTTCAAGGCGATCGGCCTGGGTCTGCTATCGTATTGGCAATTATCCGCGATTGAGGACGCTGCGATCGGAGTTGGCATGATGTTTTCTCACCCATCTTTTCCCCAAGCCCTTTGGGTTCCTCTGGCCTTATTGGGATTAATTGTATTGGCGGCGATCTTTTTTATTCAAATTTCGGGTAAAAATTAGGGCGATCGCCCCACGGGGTAGCTGCTTCCTCTCTATTTTAAAGTGAATAAATTTATCAGTTGAACATCAGCAAATCGTGAAAGTTTCCGAATCTTCCTCGAAACCGACCCGAGACCTTCGCTTGGATCTCCTCAAGGCCATTGCTATTTGTTTCGTTCTTTACCTTCATTTTCAACCAATTCTGTTTTCTGAATCCACCCAATTAAATCGTTCAATTCCTTGGATAGTTTCCCGAACTGTTTGGGTGTTTTCAAATCAATTTACAATGGGAGCTGTTCCCTTATTTATTATCGTTTCTTTGTTTTTGGGCTATCGAAAACTTACTAAAAATATCGATTATTTAAAAAAACGAGCGATCCGCTTGCTTAAGTTGTTTGGTTTTTGGGCGATCGTGCAATCTGGGATTTATTTTATCGTTGTAGCGGCGATCGCCGCTCAAAACCTCAATACTCAGATTCCTGCATGGAATCAACTTACAGTTTTATGGTTGGGAGGTCCGAGTTTACCGTTGGTCGGTGATTCAGTTTTATATTTTCTAATGGTTTTGATCGTTCTGAGTGCTTTGCTGTGGTTGTACGAAAATTATATACCCCATGCCCTTAAAAACCCACTTTCCATTGCTTTAGTAGTTTTATTTGTCATTTATTTTCAAATCTCAAAACTGCTAGATTATCAAATTCCCTATTGGCGATTAGATAATTTTTTGATTTACATCCCAATTGTTTATTTTTTGGTTCATAAAACCGAGAAAATAGTTAAATTTAAATATCTATTTCTGTTTTTATATATAGCAATTTCTTTGCAAGACCTCATCTTAATGAAGCAAGGAAATATCCTTAATATTTACGGTCGTTCTTCAATGGTTTGGATGGCCTTAACTTTATTTGGATTGGTTTATTCTTTTAATTTGCAAAACTTACCCGCGATCGTCCGTTTCTTGTCGAAATACTCCCTCGGTATTTTTGCAACTCATAAATATTGGCAGCTTGCCTTTTGGTCGGGAGCCAATTACCTGCACGCCGAATATAACGTTACCAAATTTATTCCCCTCTTCAATGGAGACTTTAACTTTTTGCGTTTAGCCTATACAAGTTTGGCCGTTATGTTTACCTGTTTGGGCGTACGCTTGCTTGCTGAAACACCTCTGAAAAAATTTGTTGGTTAACTCCACCTGGTGACAATAGTGCTTGTTAAAACTATAGGGGCATTGCCACCCCTACAAATTAAGAATCTACTTAGCTCTAAGAGACGGTTTATAAAAGAAACATTAAAAGCCCGGTTTGAGAGGAAGCCATCGCCGGATCGTCACCTGTAGGGTTTTCGTTACCAAACCCCTACTAGATTTTTTTATATTTTCTTTACAGAACTCGGGCGTCTGGTGAGGTACAGTGCCGATGCCCTTATCCCCCCAACCCCCCTTTCAAAGGGGGATTTAGGGTGATCTAAATGTCTTGCATAGCAGAGGAAAATGCTGTATAACCAGTCTCTCAAAATTCTTCTTTTTCCGTTTCTATCCACCATGAAGAAAGATCGGGATTTTCAGACCCATTCACTGTAATGACGACTAATCGATCGCCGTCAGCATTGACAAAATAACCGCGACAATAGCCGACTCCGGTTCCCGAACAATTTTCAATTTCTTGATAATCCTCCGATCCGTTTAAGGGATTGGACGGTCGGAGATCCGGGGCTTGCCAACCCTCCTCTAAAATCAATTCTCTCGCTTCAGAGTAGGGCATCCCCTCACTCAATTCACTCGGGATTTCCTGGGCGATCGCCGTGAATGGAAAAAAGGCCATATTCACTGCAATTCCCATCGCCGATAAAAACTTGTAACCCATCGTCATTTCTTCCCAATTACTGCGATCGCCGTTGCTTCAATTTGTTTATAGCACGACCGTCAAACCGTCATTCTCGCCCGTCAATCTCCCCCGTCTGTATTGGCTTAATGCCACCAATCCGATAAGCTAAATGAAGCTTAACCCCCCGTATCAGTTGGCTCCATGTCCATCGCGATCGATTTTGGAACGAGTAACACCGTTATCGCCCGGTGGAATCCGGCGACCGAACAAGCCGAACTGGTCAAATTACCCGGTTTGACCTGGCAAGTCGGGCAAAATCCCCCCCTGATTCCCAGCTTAGTTTACGTCGAAGACGCCAGCCGCGATCGCCTCGTCATCGGTCAGGCGGTCCGCGACAAAGGACTCGACCTCAAAACCGATCCGCGCTTTTTCCGCAGCTTCAAACGCGGGATCGGAACGGACATTCAAGGCTTTTTACCCGAGCTCGACGGTCAAACCATGACCTTTGAACGAGTGGGACGCGGTTTCTTGACTCAACTGCTGCAGGGGATTCGCGACGTTCCCCTCTCCGTCGATTCTCTCGTGGTAACCGTTCCCGTCGATAGTTTTGAAGCCTATCGCCACTGGTTGGGCGGCGTCTGCCAACATTTGAAGGTGGAACAAGTGCGGATGTTGGACGAACCGACCGCCGCCGCCTTGGGATACGGACTCGCCGAACGGGAACTGTTGTTAGTGGTGGACTTCGGCGGTGGAACGTTAGATTTATCCTTGGTTCGCCTCGACGGAACTGCCGGGAATCGTCCCTTGGGGTTTATCCTCAAGTGGGGCGAAAAAATGTTCGCGGAAAGTTCGGGACAGAAGGCAAAAACCGCCCGGGTTTTAGCCAAAGCGGGCAAAAATTTGGGCGGTAGCGATCTGGATAACTGGTTGGTGGATTATTTCGCCGCAACTCAAGGGGTCGAGAAAACGCCCCTGACCACTCGGTTGGCGGAACGGCTGAAAATCTCGCTGTCGCTGCAAAAACAGGCAAAAGAGGTTTATTTTAACGACGAAACTTTAGAAAGTTACGAACTGGCGCTCGATCGCGACGGCTTCGAGCAAATCCTCGCCGAACACGACTTTTTCGCCAGTTTGGATGAGGCGATGACTCAAGTCCTGCAACAAGCCCGCCGTCAGGGGGTGGAAGTGGACGATATCGATGGGGTGTTGTTGATCGGCGGAACGGCGCAAATTCCGGCGGTTCAACGCTGGATCGGGGAATATTTCGACGAGTCAAAAGTCCGACGCGATCGCCCGTTCGAGGCGATCGCCACGGGGGCTCTCCAGTTAAATCGCGGGGTGGAAGTCCAAGATTTCCTCTACCACAGTTACGGAATCCGCTACTGGAACCACCGCAACAAGCGCCACGATTGGCATCCCCTGATTAAATCCGGTCAGGCGTATCCGATGGCAGATCCGGTGGAACTGGTTCTCGGGGCGTCGGTAGACAATCAGCCGAGTATCGAGTTGATTATCGGCGAATTGGGGGCGCCAACCGGGGGAACTGAGGTCTATTTCGACGGCGATCGCTTGGTAACGCGCACTCTGGCGTCGGGAACCCAAAGCGTCCAACCGCTCAACGATCGCGACGGCGCCCGCAGTATCGCCCAACTCACCCCGCCAGGAAACCCGGGTAGCGATCGCGTCAAGGTCTTTTTCCGCGTAGACCGCGATCGCTTTTTACGCATCACGGTGGAAGATTTGCTCACGAATGAAACCCTGGTGGGCGATCGGCCTGTGGTGCAGTTGAGTTAGGGGTTTAGAGTTTAGATCTTGGTTAAATTGGGTGATTGCTGTCTCTTGCCTACTCCGCTTAATAATGTACGACCACGGGGGTTCCGACATCGGCCCAATCAAACAACCATTCGGCGTGATTCACGGCGACGTTGGTGCAACCGTGACTGACGGGGGTACCAAAATTGTTATGCCAATAGGCTCCATGTATAGCATAGCCACGATAATAGTACATCGTGAAAGGAACATCTGGCACGTCGTAACCGGGGCCTTGCATCCGTGCGATTTCGTGCTTGGTTTGGATGGCAAACAGACCTGTTGGCGTCGGGGTACTCTCTTTCCCCGTGGAAATGACGACGGCGTAAACCTCTTGGGGACCTTCCCAGGCGATCAATCGTTGTCGGGTCAGATCGATTTGAATCCAACGCTGGTTAGATTGTTGTAATTCGAGTAGGTTGTAAGCGAGGGTGTCGGCGTCGGGGTAGAGCGTCTGCGCTGGGGCGGGGAAGGACGCCATCCCTAGAGTGGCGATCGCGATCGCGAGTCCTGCACCTGTGGTAGCAGTGCGACGCCAGGGAAACGAATCGAGAAAACCCTTCATTGTCAAACACCTCCTGTGGACTTTTGCGTTTTGATGGACGTGGCGATCGGTAGGTTCCGATACGGGGCTACCGGATGACGGCGGTCCCCCGATGTTTTTTGATTGTAATCAATGACTACAAGGGAAGGGAGTTCAATTTCAGCCGTCAGGGGGCGATCGCCGCGCGGGTATGGGCGATCGCGGCGATTAACTCGGCGGCCCGATCGCCGATCGCGGTCCAATCGCGACGATCTACGGCTTCTTTGGGAAATAAATCCCCTGCCAAACCGACGGCGATCGCCCCGGAGGCGAGAAATTCCGGGGTATTCGCCAAGGTCACTCCCCCGGTGGGAATCAGGGGAATTTGACCGAGGGGGCCTTGCAAACTTTTGATATAACTCGGGCCGCCGACGGCAGAAATTGGGAACACTTTAACCGCCGTCGCCCCCGCTTGCCACGCGGTGACAATTTCCGTGGGAGACAGCGCCCCGGGGACGATCGGCACTTCGGCGGCGATCGCCCGGGCGATTAAGTCCGCATTGACATGAGGAGAAAAGAGAAATTGAGCCCCTGCGGCGATCGCCCCTTCTACGTCGTCCACGGTCATTAAGGTTCCGGTCCCGATCGTACAGTCGGGCAGTTCGGCGCGCAACTGGGCAATTAAATCGGCGGGGCGATCGCTATTCCAGGTAATCTCGATCGCGCGGATTCCCCCGGAAGCGACGGCGTGGGCGAGTTGTCGTCCTAATTCTAATTCCGGCGCGCGAATCACCGCGATGCATGATTGTTGTTGCAATTGCGTCAGCCAAGATCGAGACATGGAATTTGAGATTTGAAGTTTTGGATGTTCGAGAAAGAGCCAATTTCATGCGATGGGGGGAAGCGCGATCGCGGTCCTTGCGTTTACTATATAACTCGGAGAGGGGCGATCGCCGCCTTCTTTTCCCAGAGCCATTTCGTAGCGCTCTATGAGCCACTGCATTAACCCCAACTGTCCGAAACCGACCGATCCGCTCAACGCTTACAACCGTATTTGTCGTCAGTGCGGTTCTCAACTGCTCGTGCAAGGGCGCTATCAAGTCGTCAAACTCCTCGGCGTCGGGGGCTTTGGCAAAACTTACGAAGCCCTCGAAAAAGGAACCCCCAAAGTCCTCAAAGTCCTCGTCGAAAGCAATCCCAAAGCGATCGCCCTCTTTCAACAAGAAGCCGCCGTCTTACAACGCCTCAAACATCCCGGCATTCCCCGGGTCGATCCTTGGGGATATTTTACCTATTTTGCCAACAACAGCCGCACCCCCATTCACTGCCTGGTCATGGAGAAAATCGAAGGGCAGAACCTCGAAGAATGGTTGCACGATCGCGGTAACATCCCGATTACGGAAAACCAGGCGATCGATTGGTTATGCCAACTGGCGGAAATTTTACACCAAGTCCACGCCCAGCAATATTTTCACCGGGATCTCAAACCTAGTAATATCATGTTGCGGGCGGCGATCGTGCGCGGCAGTCGCACCACGGAACAACTGGCGTTAATTGACTTCGGTTCGGCCCGCGCCGTCAGTACCACTTACCTCGCGAAAATGGCGATCGGTCAGAAAGGGACGGTCATCGCCTCGAAGGGATACGCGCCGCCGGAACAAGAAAACGGTAAAACCATGCCCCAGTCCGATTTCTACGCTTTGGGGCGCACCTTCGTTCACCTGCTCACCGGACGCCATCCCCTCGATTTTTACGACCCCCATACCGATCGCCTCGAATGGCGGGTCGCCGCTCCCCACATCAGCCGTGAAATGGCGGACTTTATCGATTATTTGATGGCCCGGTTGCCCGGTCAGCGCCCGCCGAATACGGAAGTGTTGCTGCAACAACTCGAAGACCTCAAACGCGCCAACCGCCACCGAAAACCGGTCCCGATGGGGTTGAGTCCCGCCCGAGGGCGACGGCGAAAGTCTCCGTCTGTGGCGGGGTTGAGAAAGATCGCCAGCCCGTTGATGGCGGCGAGCGCGATCGCGGCGATCGCCGGAGTGGGCTTGAGTGAGGTCAAAATCTATCGCTATGCGATCGATCGCCTCCACGAGTACCAACAAGCCGCCGCCGAACAGGTCGGGCGTCTCGGGATCGATGGGGGATCGACGTTGGAGGTTACCCCGGTCAAAGCGGCGATCGATCGTCCTCAAGAGCGGGCGATCGCCACCTTAGCCACCACTGACACCCCAGAAGAGGTAACAGAAGATATTACATTATCTAATACCCTCACCGGACACGCCCAAGACGTGCGATCGCTCGCCATCAGTCCCGACGGCCAACTATTAGCCAGTGGGAGTTTCGACGGCACGATCAAAATTTGGAACCTGCAAACCGGACAGCCGATCCGTACTTTAACCTCGCCGAACCCCGGACAAATCGTTTCCTCCGTCGCCATCAGTCCCGACGGTCGCACCCTCGTCAGCAGCAGTAACAGCTATGGTGGCACCATCCAAATTTGGGACCTGGCCACGGGTCAGTTACTCGCCAGCTTGTCTCCCGGCAGTTCCGGCGCCTTCGTCGTCGCCATCAGTCCCGACGGTACCCTCCTGGCGAGCGGAAGTGAGAAAGGGAGTATCAAATTATGGGATTTGGCCAGTGGCAGTTTACTACAAACCCTCACCGGACACGTCGGTACCGTCTATTCGGTCGCCTTTTCTCCCGACGGGACGACCCTCGCCAGTGGCAGCGAGGACGGTTCGATCAAACTTTGGCAGTTAGAAAACACTCCGTCGGGGGGACTGAATGCGTCGATTTGGCGGCATCTGTCCGGACATGTCGGTAAAGTGTTTTCCGTGGCTTTTTCTCCCGACGGCAAACATCTCGCTAGTGGCGGCGCCGATAAAACAGTGAAACTGTGGAATTTAGAAACGGGAAAACAAACGGGAACCTTACTCAGTCATGCGGGAATTGTGTTTTCGGTGGCTTTTTCTCCCGATGGCGAAACTCTGGCCAGTGGAAGTTTTACGGGTCGGATTAATTTGTGGGATGTCGATACCGGACAGCGTTGGGAAACTCCCGAAGCGCATTCCCGTTGGGTGGAAACCGTAGCGTTCAGTCCCGACGGTCATACATTGGCGAGTGGTAGTGGCGATCGCACCATTAAAATTTGGGGGGTTCGTTAAAGGGCGATCGGTTCAAACTTTTACCGAATTTTACCGATGAAATTGGAAAAAAAAGCTTACAGCAATTCACGCTGTCATGAGGTACAAGAGGCAAAGATCCCCCCAACCCCCCTTAATAAGGGGGGCAGTGAAAGTCCCCCTTATTAAGGGGGATTTAGGGGGATCGAAATGTACCGCCCAACAGCGAAAACTGCTGTATCTAAAATTAAAACTGAAAAATCTACAATCTTTTTTACCTTGACACTTCCTTATCAAAACGATTAGGCTAGATGAGTTCGGATAACAAAAATTTTCCTTAAAAAAAATACGGTTTTTTGACAGTTGTTCGAGCTAACGTGCATCGCCAGGCGTCTTTGCATGTTGATAAAGCAAACCTTAAGGAGTTTTTCCGTGTTCAAATATCTGTTAACCGCAGCTTCCGCGATCGCCTTCTCGTTTGTGGGAGCGATGGGTCTTCCGGCGCAGGCGCAACCCCCAACTCTCGTGGCGCAAGCAGGAATCTCTAATGCGGCTTCGATTAGTTCCCAAGAGTTAGAGCAGTTCGCCACGGCGATCGAACAGTTGTTAGTTCTCGAACAAACGGCCCAGCAACGCATTGCCTCGGCGATCGAAAATCAAGGCTTCAGTCGGGAACGCTTCGGTCAAATTTATCAAGCTCAGCAAGATTCCACGGTAACACCGGATCCGGCCATTTCTGCCGACGAACAACAGCGTTTTGAGCGCGTCGTCGAAACGGCGATCGAGATTCAGGAGGAAGTGCAGCAGCAAAAACAACAAGCGGTTCAAAATCAAGGCTTAGATCTCGATCGCTTTAATGAAATCCTGACCGCCGTGCAAGAAGACGAAGCGCTACAGCAACAAGTCGAGCAAATGTTGCAGCAGTAACGGGTTCGTTGGGTTCGCTAAAGCGGTCGGATTTGAATCGATCGCCAGAAAAAGAGGGAGAGAGAATTCTCCCTCTTTTTCTATGAATAGGGTTTTCGGCGGTCAAAACGATCGCCAGACCGATCGCCTAACGGACTGCCTTGAGAATTTGATCGTCTAGGGAGAAATCGACCTCGGCGCGATCGCTTCCCGAGGCTAAATAATCGTTAGTAAACGAGTCTTTTAAACCGGAAATTAAATCGTATTCCGGTTGCCAATTGAGTTCGGATTTAGCTTTGTGAATGTCGGCGAAGAAGTGTTGGACGCGCAAGGGGAAGGCTTTGCGTTTGCCGAAGTCAAATTGTTTGGGATCGTAGTGGACTAAATCGAGGGTATCCGGGGATTTTCCGGCGGCGATCGCGCAAGCGCGGGCCAAACCGTCAAAGGTGACGAAGCGATCGCCGGAAACGTTGTAAATTTGCCCGATCGCCTCAGAATTGCCGAGAATGGCCGCCATCGCTCGCGCTAAATCTTTGACGTGACCGAGTTGGGTGATATGCGCCCCATTTCCCGGAATCGGAATCGGGCGATCGCGCACGATGCGATCGAAAAACCAGGCTTCGAGGGGGTTGTAATTTTGCGGCCCGTAAATATAAGTCGGACGAATCGCACTGAAGGGTAAACCGCGTTCTTTGAGATAGGTTTCTGTTTCAAATTTGCCTTTGTGACGGCTTTTCGGATCGACTTCGTCGCCTTCTACATGAGGCATTCGATCGGATTTGAGATAGACCCCGGCGGAACTCATGTAAATAAAATGCTTGAGTTTACCTGCAAATAAATCGGCTAGGGGTTGGGTATCGCTACATTCGCGCCCGTTGTTGTCAAAAATAGCATCAAAACTTTCATCGGCTAGTTTTTCTTTGATTTGTGCCGCATCTTTGCGATCGCCGTGAATTTGCCGGATTCCCTCCACGGGAGCGGGTTTATTTCCTCGGTTGAATAAGACAACGTCGTGACCGTTTTCAACCAGAATTTTTGTCAGATAAACCCCGATAAAACGGGTGCCACCCATAATTAAAATTCGCATATTTTTGAGTTCCTTCGGTTGCTTTTTCACCCTATAGTTTACCGGAAAAGCTAACCGACAGATCGCTCCCGGTCGGCGAATCAGACCTCTCGCGCGGACTGGATGGCGATTTCATCCTCGCTTGTTTCGATAAGGGATCTGAGATGTTCGGCGCGATCGCCGCGATCGCTGGATTGTAGATTTTCCTTAAAATTGGCAACCCGTTGAGGGAGAAAGTGCATAATCGGCGATCGCCTCTCCCAATAAAAGGATCGATGGCTCATTTGGTGAGGTTAAATGGGAAACTTCGAGCGCGCGCGAGCGGGACTCTACCAATATGTTACAGACCACTCGATCCAATCGGACGATCTCGAACTTGAGCCTCGACCCCAGGGCGATCGCACCTGGCGCCGGGTTACTTATGCCGTCAATGGGGAGAACAACCGATCTCAAAACTTCAAATACATCGGCTAATTTTTAAAGTTTCTGTAAAGTTTTTATTGGTGAGAAAATAACGAGCGATGACAAGACTTAAGATTCACATATATATAAAACGGCAAAATTGTTACCACTTACGGGCTTGTTCCAGACTCTGTATTATGCAGACTACAACAACAAAGTTTTAAACCCGCAATATCCGGGATCGAATTCAAGCTGATGGGGGGATGGTTATGTCAGGGATTGATGATACTTTTATTTCTACAAACTCCGAATATTCGGGTTATTTCGGTTTAACCGGGTCTACAAAAACCTATGCGTTAATCGTTGGCGAACAAGACGATTGGTATCTATCCTTCAGTCATTTGGGAGGCGCGATCGGTGCGGTTTTAGAGAATAGCGCCGGACAAGTTATCCGATCGCAAGAATTAGGCGGTACAGAAGGTTTAAACTCTCTTGATTTAAACAACTTATTGCCAGGAAAATATTCCCTCAAGCTAACTTCTTTAGAATCCTCAGTAGACTATACTTTTGGGGTAGACAACTTAACAGGATTGGAGACATATTCAGGCTATTTCGTCACTGAAGATGGAACCGTCAATCTCGATATTGCTTACGGCGATAAAAACATTTTTGAAAGTGGCTGGTATAGTCGGCAAGGAATGGAAGCTTTTGCCGAAAATTCAATCACTTACTATCGAGAAGCCGCACGGCGGATCTTAAGTAATTCTTTATTGGGGGGACAACTTACTGTTTCTGATTTAGAAGATTTATCCGCCAGTACCGGGGAATTTTCTTGGGAAGAGAGTTTAACTCAGCCTCTAGAAGATATTAATGCTCGAATCTCCGAGACTTTGACCATGCAGCCGGGAGATGGGTTTGGCTTGATGGTTCTTGCCAAAGGAACGATCCAAGAGTTTTTTGATAATCCTAATCTGAATGGCAGTAACCGACCTGTTTTATCGATCGCTCCCGATATCGGCAATGGTTTATATATTCGCCAACAAGACACCGACGATGGGATTATTTTAACCATTGAAGGGGAAGGCGGGAAACAGGATAAAGACAATAATAATAATGATAGTTTTATTTATATTGAAAAAGAGCTATCCGAGGCGATCGCCGCTCCAGAAACAGCCACGGAGGAGCCGCAAAATTCTCCTGTTAACGAAACTAGCAATCCATCAAATACATCAGTAGAAGAACCGATCGATCCTCAAAGTGAGGAATCTACCAATGCAGAAAATGAAATTAATAATATCCCAGTAGCAGCAGCTTTCGATTTTCCAGAAGATGAAGTCACTAATCCTCCAGAGGAAGCGCTCGATCTTCCAGAGAACGAACAGAACGATTCACCTGAAAATAATGACATTGCGATCGCACAAGAACCGGAAGAATTAAAACCGAGAAATAATAATATTCCGCCAAAAGATCTCGACTTGACGATCTCCGGGGGTGAGTCCGGTCAATCAAAAATGCTGGCTGGAACTGTGAGCGATCGCAACGGCTTTGAAGATCTCGATCGCATCGACTTATCCTTACAAACGGCAGGTCAAAATTGGAGGCAGATCGCGTCTGTAACCGAGTTTGAAGCCGACGATTCCGACACGACCGCCGCCAGCTTTAGCTACGAGTGGGACGAAGAGCTACCGCCAGGAACGTATCGCGTGAAAGCGCGCGCCTACGATCGCGCCGGGAAACCCAGCCGAGTTGTCATCGAATCCTTCACCGTCACCGAAGACACATCCGAGCCCGTCCCCGTCGAGCCTGTCCCCGTCGAACCGACAATCCCGGAAACCCCAGGAAAGCAACCACCGATCGTTACTCCGCCTCAGACCCCAGCACTTCCTGGAGAACCTCCGAATAATTCATCTCCGGTAAATCTACGCTTCGATGTTTTCCCCTTGTATACCAACGGCGAAATCCTCAGTTTTTCTGGGGGGAAAGTCGAAGATGCCGACGGCGCCAGCGACCTCGATCGCATTAAATTTGAACTGGTCAACGGTAACGGTGAAATTATTGATGCAGGAGAGGTCACGGAATTTGCGATCGACGTTAATGGAGTAATAACCTTTGACTTCAGTTACGATTTGAGCGACTTAGCGCCGGGAACCTACGAACTGCGCGCCATCGCCTACGATCTCGAAGGACTCGAAAGTAACGTCGCCAGCGATCGCTTTTCTCTAATTAGCGATCCCGTCAGCTTTCAACTCTCCGACGAATTCAAACTCGACGCCGCCGCCGCCGCCAATTTAAGCCGTTATAGTGCAGAAGAATTAGCAAAAACAGACAAGTGGGTCGTTTGGGTCACCCCAGGACAGTCCGCCGAACAATTAGCCGCCTCACTTCAAGCCGTGAATTTAGGCGAAACCGGACAACTTCCCAATACTTATATTTTCAAATTTGAATCCGGTCCACAACCTCAGACTTCGCCAGAATATATCAGCAATCTCCTCGCCGAAACTGATGGCATTGAATTTGCTTACCCCGAGGTTCCCGTTCCTCTGAAATTGATGCACGTCCCAGAGGATTATCTTTTTGAAAATACACAATGGCCGTTTCAAACGAACTTTGAATCCGGGATCGACTCCAATGTATCAGCCGCTTGGGATCTGATTAACCCGAGGACAGGTGAACCCGTGCGAGGTAAGGGTATTGTCATCGGGATTGTCGATGATGGACTCGAATATACCCATTTAGAATTACCCCAAGAACGATATTATCCTGAATTGAGTTGGGATTTTAGCGATAACGACAGCGATCCCTTGCCTTACTCAGAAACAACCTTTGAATTCGATCTTTCTAAAGAAACACCAACGGTACGTCAGATCGAAGGAATTCAATATCAATTTCCGGTCAACCTAACCGGAGTGATTACCGATTTAAGCGTTGCGTTTGAGATGTCGCAAAAAGGAAAAGGAGGAAAAGGAGGAAATAATTTACCCAATTTACAAGATTTTGATTTCATTTTACGCAGTCCGGCCAGACCCGATATCGATCCCTTTGACTGGCGCAGTTTTGCCGGGTATTGGTGGAGTTTTCCCGGATGGCACGATTTCCAATTCTCCCAAAGACCTGAACTCGATCTTGACGGAGATGCAGATCGGATAGAACTCAATTTAGATCAGTTTGAGAGTAATTATCCCGCAGGAATGTGGAAATTACAAATTAAACCGAAAACACCGTTCAGAAATAAAGGAGAAATGCAGCAGGCGCAACAGCAGTTCGAGCAATTGATTCAGGAATGGTCGTTAAAAATTGAAACGGCTAATCCTCACGGCACCTCAGTTGCTGGGATTGCGTTACCTGAAGAAAACGGTGAGGGGTTAGTTGGGGTGTCTCCAAAAGCTGGATTTGCTGGCTTGCGATTAATCGGGAATACTGATGCGGTTAACCCTACTTATGATTCTGAGGGATGGTTGATTGCTAGTGCTTTATTCGATGGAACTTCTGCTTCCACAGAAGAAAATCGTAACCATGGAATTGATATTTTCAATAATAGTTGGGGACCGCAGTACATGCGGGAAATCCCCTTAGCCTTAAGCGCGATCGAAAAAGGATATCAAGAAGGTCGTGACGGACTCGGCAATATTTATGTATTTTCTGCGGGCAATGATGGAGCTAATATTGGCAATATTAACTACAACAACTTAGCTAATTCTCGTGGAGCGATCGCCGTCGGTGCTATTACCCGCGATTATGATTACGCACCTTACAGTACGGGAGGTGCATCAATATTCATCTCTGCCTTTTCTGACAATGCCAGTGAAGACTATCAAATCCCAACTACAACCGTTGAATCGGGATTTGTTGGTGACTTTGGAGGCACTTCCGCCGCCGCACCTTTTGTCTCTGGGGTCATTGCCTTAATGCTAGAAATGAATCCTGATTTAACCGCACGAGACGTCCAACATATTCTCGCTAAAACTGCATATAAAAACGATCCCGAACATCCCGACTGGCAAGAAAATGGCGGGGGATATCATGTCAATCCGCACTACGGATTTGGTGCCGTCGATCCCGTCGCCGCCGTCACCGCCGCCAAAGACTGGACGCCAGTCGCAGAAGAGGTTCGCGTAAGCGCAGAAAATAAACTCAAAAATGTCTTTAAAGACATTCTCGACAGCCAAGGAACGAGCGATTCTATTAAGATTACTGAAGATATCAGCGTCGAACATGCCGAGGTTTTGCTCAATCTCGCTCATGGTGATTGGAAAGATTTAAAAATCGTTCTCAAGTCTCCCGATGGGACAGAATCGCATTTAATGAAATCGATTGGGGACGATCCTTATGGCATTGGTGAAACCTATGAAGTTCATCCCAAATCGAATTCTTGGACGATGACTTCCGTTCGTCATTGGGGAGAATCGTCACAAGGAGATTGGACGTTAGAAATTTATGACGAGAACGACAATCAAATTGAAGGTGAGTTAATTTCTTGGCAGCTAAATCTTTACGGGACTAAACCCACTGTAAATATTACCGCGACTCAACCCAATGCGTCGGAAAGTGGCACTCCAGGTGAATTTACGGTCACTCGTACTGGCAATTCTAAAAATGCCTTGACCGTCAATTATCAAATTGCAGGGACGGCGACTAATGGAGACGACTATCAATCCCTCACGGGAACCGTAGTGATTCCGGCGGGAGAAACTTCGACCACGATTGATATTAATGCGATTAAGGATTCAGCAGTAGAAGAAGATGAAACGATCGAAATCACTCTTAGTGAAGAGAGTACATACGTTCTGGGAAATGAAAATAATGCAGTTGTTACGATTAAAGATAGTCTACCACTTATTACCTTAGAAGTAACTGATGCTTTAGCTAATGAAAATGGCAATGCAGGACAGTTTATTGTCATACTCAACCGAGAGCCCTTAAGTACGCCAATTACAGTTAATTACTCTATCAGTGGTGATGCAACTCCTGAGATTGATTATAAAGAATTGTCTGGAAGTGTAACCATTGAGGCAGGACAAAACATATCAACTGTTGGTGTTATACCCAAACGAGATTATGAGTTAGAAGATGATGAAACCATCACTATTCAACTCGTTGAAGGTGACTACGAAATTGGCACTGGAGGTAGCCATTCTATAGTTTTGAGCGACCAACATCCAATTAATACAATTTCTAATGAAGTGATTGGTCGAGATGTCCATAAATTTGTTGAGTGGGAAAGTCGTTGGCAAAATGGTGAAAGTTTAGAGGATCTCCGCCCTGAAATCATTGAAGCGGCTGGGAATGAGCAAGGTAACAAGGAGATTGAAACAGTAATCGCTCAGATTTTTGAGGATGTTTTGGGGCGTGATGTTGAAGTAGATGAGCTAGATTACTGGCGTTCTCGTTTGGAAGCAGGTGCAACTTTGGCTCAGGTACGTCAGGAAATTAATACTATTATTAACGATTCAATAGAACTGATTGATACAACCCAACCAATTTACACTAATCCCAACACAGGCAATCGGTACGTTGTAAGTAGCGCTGATAGTTGGTTGGGGGCTCAGGAACAGGCTAAAGCTCTCGGGGGGAATTTAGTAATCATTAATGATGCTGATGAACAAAATTGGCTGCTTGAGACTTTTGGTAAAGAAATAAAATATTGGCTGGGATTAACAGACAGTGAAATTTATGGTACACAAGAGGGAAGTTTTAAATGGGTTGATGGTAGCCCTATAAGCTATTTAAATTGGCATCCTTCAGAACCAAATAATAAATCACCTGAGACAGGAGGCGAGGATTTTGTTCATATGAATCATAATATTGAAAACTTCCCCAATGAAGGAGTCTGGAATGATTCACCTAATCATTACGAGATAGCAGGGAATGGGGAATTATATGACATTTCTCGTTTAGGATTAATTGAAATAAAGGCAGAATAATGTTGATATCTTTAAAATCACTACTAACTAATTTTTCATTAGGTTGCTAACATAAGAAATGGTATCTACAATTAAGTTTACTGTCCGGGCAATTTGTATTAACTTTACAGAAGGATTGTAATATTTTTGTAGCAAAGGTAGGGACACGGCATTGCCGTGTCCCTACAGAAATTTGGCTGATTGAAGATGGATAGATGTTTGGGGTGCATCAACTATGAGAGCTGAAAAAAGAACCAAGCTATCTCGTTTTTGCTGGATTTCTGGAAGTCTTTTGATTGGGGCTTTTTGGGGGGATGCATTACCTGCGATCGCGCAAATTATCCCCGATTCTACGCTTCCAGAAAATTCAGTTGTTAATTCCGATCGCAATAACTTCCAAATTGATGGAGGAACGACGAGAGGGGCGAATCTCTTTCACAGCTTTGATGAATTTTCTATCCCAACGGGAGGAAATGTATTTTTTAATAATGCTCGGAGCATTCAAACAATTTTTTCAAGAATTACTGGGAATTCTATTTCTAATATTGATGGCGCGATCGCCGCAAATGGATTCGCTAATTTATTTTTAATTAACCCCAATGGAATCATCTTCGGACGTAACGCTCAATTACAGATTGGCGGTTCCTTCTTCGCGACTACAGCGAATCGAGTTGGTTTTGAAGATGGCAGTTTTTTCGAGACCGATCCAGTTATAGAAAATCCTATTTTAACCGTTAGTTTACCCAGTCAACTCCAGTTTGAAAATAATTCAGCGACGATAATTAATCGTTCTCAAGTTAGACCGGACGGATTGCCGCCGAATAGTATCGGCGCCCCTTTAGGGTTAGCCGTAGCCCCGGGGAGAAGCTTAGGATTATTGGGGGGAAATCTGAGTTTTCAAAATGGAAATCTTACAGCATTTGAGGGACAAATTGAGCTCGGTAGTGCGATCGATGGCACGATCGATTTAACTCCCAATTCTGGGGGTTTTTCTTTTAATTATAATGGGGTGAGGCAATTTGGCAATATTGAATTATTCCAAAATTCAATAGTCGATGCAAGTGGAGCTCCCCCGCGATCGCCGATGGATGAACCGGGGAGTGGAGGAGCAATTCAAGCACGGGGCGATCGTCTAATTGTAGAGAATTCTGGAATTACGAGTAGTACCTATGGATCCCTACCCGGACGAGATTTAACTTTTAAAGCCCGAGATATCGAAATTAGCGGATTTTTAGAATTACCAACCCCTCCAAACTTACCTCCAAATGCGCCTTTCAATCCTTTTTTTGCAGCAGGTTTATTCGGACAAACAGAGGGCAATGGTAATGCAGCAAATTTGAGGGTAGAAGCCGATCGCCTCCGCCTCCAAAATGGCGGGCAAATTTCAACCAGCACTTTTGCAGCAGGTCGAGGAGGCGATCTAGAAATTCGGGCGGGAGAGATAGAAATTAGTGGGTTTTCAATTGCAGGTCTGAGTAGTATCACCAGTATTGTCGAACCGATTCCCGATGCGCCAATATTAGCAACGGGCAATGCAGGTAATATTGAAATTACGAGCGATCGCCTCTCGATAACAGAAGGAGGAACGATTTCTGCGGCAACTTCCGCCATTGGCAATGCAGGAAATATCACGATCGCCAATAGCGAAGTCTTAGAAATAAGCGGAGTTGCTACTAATCCTGAAGGGAGCTTTGCAAGGAGTCGAATCGCTACTTTTGTCACCCCTACAGCAACGGGAAATGCGGGAAATATCCAGATTATTAGTAGATTTCTACGCCTCGGCGATCGCGCAGAAATTACAGCATTAACAACAACAGATGTATCGGGAGGACAGATCGATATTAATGTTGAAGACTTGAGCATTCTAGGAGGTGCTCAAGTTTCGGTGAATACAGTCGGTTCCGGACGGGGAGGTAATTTAAATGTCACCAGTTCGGAAACTATAGAATTAGTTGGAACCGATGCAACGGGTATTCCTAGTGGACTTTTTAGTCAGTCTCAACCCTTCCCAATTTTCGATCCACAATCGGGGGAACAGATAGGAGAAAATAGCACGAATCAAGGCGATGCAGGCGATATTTCCGTAACAACAGATCGCCTCATTGTACGAGAAGGGGCGGCAATTTCTGCCGATACATTTACCGACGGACGAGGGGGGTCCGTGACGGTCAATGCGAACGAATCCGTTACGGTCACGGGACGATCTGCATTCCCCCTACAGCAACCTCGACCCTCACAAGATGCGGACGGCTTTCTACCCAGCCGGATTACTGTGGTCACCGGGAATAGTGGCGATGCAGGCGGTTTGCAAATCGAAAGTGAGGAATTAACGATCGCCGAACGGGGCAAAGTCGCAGTAGATGCGGCATCCGGTGGCGGTTCGGCGGGGGATTTAACGGTGATTACCCCCAAATTGCGCCTCGATACAGGAAGACTGACCGCAGAAACCGCTTCCGGCGAAGGGGGAGATATTATCGTGCGATCGCGCAGTATATTTTTGCGCCGTCAAAGTCAACTCTCGACCACGGCGGGAACGGCAGATTTTCCAGGCAATGGAGGCAATATCGACCTCGACACCGAGATTATTGCTGCGTTAGAAAATAGTGATATCTCTTCCAATGCTTTTGAAGGTCGGGGTGGGGTCATTGGAATTTCCGCACAAGGTATTTTCGGACTGGAAGTGCGATCGCGGGAGGAACTCGATCGGCTGTTCGACGGGGACTTGAGCCAATTCGATCCCACCACAGATTTACCCGAAACGAGCGATCTGACGGCAATTTCGCGCACAGATCCGACCTTAAGCGGTGAAATTGGACTCAACACCCCCGATATCGACCCCAATCGCGGGACGGTGGAATTTGAAGAAGAAATCGTCGATGTCGCCGGACTGATCGATCGCGACCCCTGCCGTTTGGCCCGTGGCAGCGAATATCTCGAAACCGGAAAAGGCGGTATTCCGCAATCTCCAGGCGATCGCCTCGACCCGATCGCCCCCTGGGAAGATTGGAGTCTCACCGACGAACTGCCCGAAAACCGCAGCGATTCCCCTCCAAATCCCGAGGATCGCTCATCTCACTTACCCCAGCAAGCCAACGCGATCGAACGCAGCGAGACCGGAGAATACCGCCTCATTTCCACGACAAGTGCGATCGATCGCCCGTCTCCCTTTTTATCTCCTGCCTGTCCTCCCTTCGTCCCTACAAAAACCCTCGATCCGACCGACAGCCCAACCACAGCCGTAACCGCCGTAACCTTGCCCGTGAGGGAGTTTGCAATTGAAAATAGCAGTGCGTTTACCCCAGACGAACTTGCCGAAATCGGCGCCGCCTACCGCGATCGCTCTCTCACGTTAGCCGAACTCGACGCAGTGCGATCGCAACTCGAACAACTCTACCGCGATCGCGGCTACCTCGCTACCTTCGCCGTCATCCCCCCCCAAACCGTCCGCAACGGTATCGTCACCGTCCAAGTTTTAGAAAACCGTCTCGCCAAAATCGATATCCAGGCGATCGATCGCGACCGCTCCGCCTACACCAAATATATCGAGAACCGCCTCGGACTTCAATCCGGCGACCTCCTCAACCGCGATCGCCTCCTCGAAGCCCTCTACACCCTGCAATTCGACCCGCGCATCGAAAGCCTCTCCGCCGAACTCTCCGAAGGCGTCCGCCCCCAAACCAGTTTCCTCACAATCCGCGTGAGAGAAGCGAACCCCTGGCGCTCTCAACTCTCTTTAGATAACGGACGCGTCCCCTCCGTCGGCAGTTTTCGCCGCCAAGCCCAACTCAGCCAATACAACCCCCTCGGACTCGCCGGACTCGCCACCGTCAACTATGCCAACACCGACGGTAGCAACACCTGGGATTTTGCCTACACCCTGCCCGTCAACTCCCGTAACGGTAGCCTCAGCTTCCTCTACAGCCGAGGAGCCAGCGAAATTGTCGAAAAACCCTTTAACGAACTTGACATCGAAGCCGATTCGCGTAATTACGAAATCACTTACCGTCAACCCGTGATCCAGGCGATCGCCTCCCGCAATCCCGACCTTCCTTTATCTGAAGCGCGAGACTTAGTGCGAACTGAAATTGCCCTCGGTCTCACCGCTTCCCGTCGCGAAAGCCAAACCTCGATTTTAGGCGTCGATTTTCCCCTGTCTCCCGGCGCCGAAAGCGACGGCGAAACGCGAATTTCCGCCTTGCGCTTTTTCCAAGAAGCCTTACGACAAGACAACCGCCAAATTTTCGCCGCTCGTTCCGAATTTAGCCTCGGATTGGGCGTATTCGACGCCACCACCAACGACGACGGACCCGATAGCCGCTTTTTCGCATGGCGGGGACAAGCACAGTGGGTGCGGCGCTTGCAAGACAATCCCGCACCCGGTCGCCGCGCTCCTTTACTCCTCGTTCGCGGCGACGTTCAGCTCTCCACCAGCGCCTTACTCCCCCTAGAACAATTCGGAATCGGCGGGTCGAATAGCGTGCGCGGTTATCGTCAAGATTCTTTATTAACTGATAATGGCGTTTTGGCGTCCGTCGAATTGCAATATCCCTTATGGTCATTTCCCCGTTTGGGCGGCAGTTTGAGCCTGATTCCCTTCGTCGATTTCGGTGTCGGTTGGAATTGGGATGAAGGCGATCGTCCACAGAGCGATCGTAACACGTTGATTTCAACCGGATTGGGTTTACAATTACAACTGAGCAATAAATTTCAAGCTCGTTTAGATTGGGGACTTCCGTTAATAGAGATCGATTCGAGGGAACGGACATGGCAAGAAAATGGGGTGCATTTCTCCGTCAATTTTACTCCTTTTTAAAGCGAGTAAAAACATATTTAATTTGGAGTCTTCTCGGTTTATTGTTAGCGGGAATCACTCCGGTTTCTATCCTCGCTCATTCGGCTCATCCCACCCAAGTTTCCCAACTTCCGAATATTTCCCAACAGGGTTCGGAGTTGGTCGAACGCGGTCGAGAATTTTACGAGACTGGAGACTATCAAAATGCGGTAACGGCTTTAACTCAAGCCCGCGACTTATATCGTCAACAGGGAAAAGTTTTGAATGAGGCGATCGCGTCGAGTTATTTATCCTTAGTTTATCAAAAAATTGGGGATTGGCAAGCTGCCGAACGGTCAATTTTATCCAGTTTAGAAGCCCTTCCCCTAACGGGGGGAACCGATGCCGAAAGGCAAACTCGCGCCCTCGCGCTCAATACAAAAGGACAGTATCAATTACAAGTCGGACAAGCAGAATCCGCTTTTGAAACTTGGGAGCAAGCCGAGCAGGATTACGCTAGTGTAAATGATACGAAAGGCATTTTGGGAACGCAAATTAATCAAGCCTTAGCCTTAGAGCAAATGGGTCATTATCGGCGTTCTTGCAATAGTTTATTGAAGGGGTTGGGAGTGCCAGGGAAAACCTGCGATCGCTTACCGAAAGGTGAGGCTGAATTAAAGGAATTTGTCGCAGAATTTGAAGCAATTGAAAATTTGGAATTGCGGGCGCTTGGCTTACGAAGTTTGGGCAATGCGTTACGGGCGATCGGGCAGTTGGAAGCTTCGGAATGGGTGTTGAATGAGAGTCTGAAATTAAGCGATCGCCTCAATTCATCGGAATTACAAAGTTTGAATTTCCTACAATTAGGACATACCCTTGCAGCTTTAGCCAATCGCCAAAAAAACTACGGTTTAGAAGCAGAATCAAAACAAACTTTAGAAAAGGCAGTCCAGCTCTATCAAAAAGTAACTATAACTGCCGATAAGCCATTATTAAAAGTTTTAGCCAATCTCGGTATTTTACAATCTTATTTGTCCGATGATTTCGCGATCGATGACGAGAAAATTAGCGATTTAGTTGCAACTATCCAATCTGAATTAAATACTTTAAACTCCAGTGCTACTTTAGTTCGAGTGAGGCTTGATTTGGCGTGCAGTTTAATGAACTGCAATTCATTACAAGAAAACGATCGCCCTGCTTTGAATTTTTTGTCCGACAAAGAACTTGAAACTCTCATCATTACCGCCTTACAAGATGCGGAAACCCTAAATCATCAACGGCTCATTTCTACAGCAAAAGGAACTTTAGCTAAGTATTACGAATTTTATGCCAGTAACTCTCAAGAATTAACCGAAAAAAATTGGCAAGAAGCTAAGCAGCTTACCGAACAAGCACTTGAAGATTCTGAAGCTATAGCAGCGCGAGATCTGGCTTATCAGTGGAAATGGCAACTGGGACGCTTATTGGCGAGTCAAGGGAATCGAGAAGGGGCGATCTCCTATTATCAAAAAGCGATTGAAGACCTCGATATTCTTCGTAACGATCTGCTTAAAATCGATCCAGATATTCAATTTTCATTTCGAGATAATGTCGAACAAGTTTATCGAGATTTCGTCGATCTTCTTTTGAAAAATCCGAAAACAGAAAACTTAAATATAGCCCGCGAACAAATTGATAAATTACAACTGGCTCAATTAGAAAACTATCTCAATTGCCGCTTGGATTCAACGGTCGTACCCCAAAAGATTATCCCGCCAGGAACTGCTGTTATTTACCCCATTATTTTGCGCGATCGTTTGGAAGTCATTGTCGAATTAGAAGGAGGGAAATTATATCATTATCCCCCTCAATTGATTGAGGAAGCATCGATAGAATCTCGTTTAAAAGAATTCCGCATAGAATTAGAAACGCAAGGTTTTAGTCAAAAAGGTAAAAATATTGCTCGACAAATTTATGATTGGTTAATTGCTCCCGGCGAACAACAGAATATCTTGAATGACGAAACGATAACACTGGTTTTTGTTCTCGATGGGAACTTAAGAAGTATTCCCATAGGGAGTCTTTATGACGGAGAGCAATATCTAATTGAAAAATATGCGATCGCCCTATCTTTGAACTTAAATATTCCCGTCTCTCAACCCCCCGAAAACTTAACTACACTTCTGGGGGGACTTTCTGTAGATCCACAATTTCGTAACTTACCGGAATTACCTGCAGTAAAAAATGAACTTCAAACGATTCAAGAAATCATTCAATCAGAAGTTTTATTAGACCAAGACTTAACCTTAAATAGTTTAGAAAACGCAACGCAGTTTTCAGACTACCCAATTGTGCATTTAGCAACTCACGGTCAGTTCAGTTCTAATCCTCAAGAAACATTTCTAATTGTTTATCCCGATCCTTCAAGTAATGAGGACGACAGAATTATTGATTTAGAAGAATTAAGTAATTTACTGCAAAGAGGCGATCGCAGACCGATAGAATTACTGGTTTTGAGTGCATGTGAAACGGCTAAAAATGATAACCGTGCGACATTAGGAATTGCAGGGGTAACCATTAGAGCTGGTGCACGCAGTACCTTGGCTTCTTTATGGACTGTTAACGATACCTCAACAGCAACACTCATGCAAGAATTTTACCGAAATTTAATCGAACGAGGATTAACTAAAGCTGAAGCACTCCGCCAAAGCCAAATTAAATTACTAGAACAGGAATATATCTATGACGATCCATTATTTTGGGCTCCTTATGTTTTAGTTGGGAATTGGGAAAGCCTTTTTAATTCTTGAAGCCTCCCCAATCTATTTATTTCACCACTAAGGGAGAACAATGCAAGGTCTCATTTGCAATTTCTTCAAATCCTACTTGGACTAAAAATTCACGCCAGTTTTGAGACACCATCGGATCTTGAGGATTTTGGCACTTCTGTTCCGCTAATTGAGCGATGGTTTCGTGCCAAATTCCATTTCTCGCGTAAATATGCGATTCTTCATCATCACTGAGGGCTAATTCTTGTTGTAATTGAGTCGGATCGATCCGTTCGATCCAACTATTAACTGTTGGATTTTTAGCCGGACTTGTCGGATCGCAAACTAAAGAAAAGTACCATTGGTATTCATTACCTATCGGTAAAGGCTTACCGAGTGGTAAGCGAAAATAAAAAATACCCACTTCTCCAGGTAATGCAATTTCAATCGGATATTCAATCAGATTTATAATTCTCAAGTGAGCTGTTTTAATATTAGAAGAAATTTCAGGAATATAAACCCAAAAAGTGGGGTACTCTTCGATTGTCCAACCCATTGTATAGGTAAAACCTTCAGGTAATTGAGATATTCCCGGATCTTGATTATCTGGTGTCAAAGGAGTTAGTGCAATTGGCGACGCAACCAATTCTTCACAATCACCTCGTTCGGAACCATTAGTTGTATTTGAAGGTTTTCCTCTATCTGGAGGATCGTAAAGTGGAGGTTCTTCACTTTTATAGAAGTTGTTTAAATTATTGCTAGTTTTGCCAAAGATGTTTCCGGCTGAAATACCGACTAAATAAGTTAATATACTCAAAGAAGAAGTGGCGAATAAAACAACGAAATTGACTTTGGTTTTCATTTCTTATCCTTCCGATTACAAGAAAAATTATTTTTTACTGTATTTTAAATACATCAAAGTTGCCAAAACAGAAAACAAGGCAGGAATAAAAGGAAGCCATAAACCAAAATTTAAAGATAGAACATAGCTAATCATTAGAAACAATACTACCAAAGAAATTTTCATTTGTTTGATAATTTTTGATTTGAAAAATTTAACAAAAATTGCACTTATTAAACTTAATAGATAAATATAAAGATGCTCGAAAAAAGGAGGCATAAAATACAGTAAAGGTCGTCGATTTTCTACTGCACTCAATAATTGACTAGTTTTGTGAGCATGAATCAGTAGAGATGGCCATTCTCCGTATGGCGTTAAATCGTGGAATTCTTGTTTTATTTTTTCTGATAAATATCCAATAATAACAATTTTATTGCTGAATATATTTATATTTTTTTCGTTAAAAAGCTGCTCTAAATTGATTTTTTCTATAAATGGATCTCCTGCTCGGTAATTGAGTAAAATTTGAGAGCCTTTTCCGTCATGAATTTGATAACTTCCGATCGCGCGATCGAGTGGTAGTAGCTGAATTTCAGTATCCCCCCATAAAATGACTGAATCGTTATGATTGTTTCGATCTATTTTTTTATTTTTTTGCCAAAGATACCATCTAGCTAATTGAAAACTTAAAGAATTAGAACTCGTACAGGAGTTTTTCGATCCGTTTTGTGTAATGTTTAATAAATGACGACGAATGACTCCATCCGAATCGGGTTTAAAATTTGTAAAAGTTAAACGTTTTGGATCTAATCCAGGTGGGGGTTGACTTCCGGTGTAGTTATCAGAGTCTTCAAAATGGCAAACCCCCAAAATATTTTTATTGGATTCTTGAAAATATTTTTCTAACTCCGATCTACCTGGCGATGATTCTAGGTCTCTATAAATATTTAATCCAATTACTAGAGGTTTATATTGGTTCACTTTTTGAAGAATTTTTAAAGTCGTTGCGTCACTAATACTCTCGCCTTCATTTAAACGTTCTAAATCGTCATCGGTAATTGTAACGAGTACAATGCGATCGTCTGGATCTTCGGCTAATCGTAACGGGAGGGCGCGATCGTAAGCCCACATTTCTAAAGGTTGCAACCAGCCAAAAGAGCGAATGGTGATGACTCCCAGTGAAACTAAAAGACTGGCAATTGCCGCCGTTTTTAGTTTACGTAAAATACGGCGCGATCGCCACTTCGGATACCGATATCGGCGCGTACTTAATAAATCTTGCCATCGGGGAGTAAACTGACCGGAATGCTGGCAAACGATGGGTAACCAGGTGGCGCCGGGTAACTCTTTTCCTTCCGCTTCTAATGCCTCTTGCGCTTTACGGACGGCAGTTTGTAAAAGTTTGCCACTCGAATATTCGGTCAAAAACTCTTTTAAAAACCGTTGGGCGACACGATCGGGTACCGCTTCTTTCATAACGACGATCGCCGGAATTTTTAAAGAGGCTAATTCGTTGGCTAATGCTAAACCTTGACAGGAGTTAAATATTGCTAATTTTAAACCCCGATCGCGCGCCGCTTGCAACGCATTTTTAAACTCGTATACCTCCAACGATTCCCGTTCGTTAATATAAATTCGACCGCGATCGCCCAGACTTTCACTATGTCCGGCAAAAAAGAGAATATCCCAACCTCTTTTATCTCGAATGGCTTCAATTAAACTGCGAGCACTGGGCTTATCCAAAAAATGCGGCTCGGTATTTGTTAACCCTTGAATAGCTTCGCGGTCTGGCGATAAATTTAAACCGCGATCGTTGCCTAAAATCGATAAAATCCGAACACGTTCGTGATGGGCGATCGCCCCTCCAGAAGGAGCTTGGAAATCGGGCAACATAAAGCCAATGCCAACATCGGGATACTGCTCTAATAAATCCCAAGCATACCAAGGTAATTTCCACAAAAGCTTGTCATTGGTTTTGATGACAAGATAAAACTCATGGCTATAGATCTTGAATTGGCTTTTCAATTCTTCACGAACCGTTCGCCAATGTTCGTTCCCCCCTTCAATGAGCCAGTTTTTCAGACTAGCTTCTGTTCGGCGTACTAAGTCCAAACAGGCATCGCGATCGTCTTTAACCGAACTATTTGTGGGTAAGGCTTCGTCAATCTCCCACCCTCGAAGATGTCTGAGAGTGACAAATTTGTCTGACCAAGTTTCATAGAGCATCTGCAGTTCGGAATTGGGCGCAAGTCTGGCCTGCGATCGCTCGAAAATTAAGCGTCCATTCTGCTCTATTTGAACGGAAAAACTCAATCCCTGTTGTAAATTCCCCGTATCGACTTTGAGAAAAGCGATCGTGACCATAATGAACCCTTTAACCTTCTGAACTCAGGCGATAAACGTTTCAGTGAATTCGCGATCGTTCGACGTCACTCGAACTTGAAATATCGTTCCCGAGGGTGGAGTAAAACGGAGTTGGATTGAATTATCTTTTCCTTCTCCTGCCGTATCGCTGCGAGCTTCAACCTCTAACTTAGGAATAACTTCTCCAGTCTCTGATAGAATACTCAATTTTAATCCAGTAGGCAACTCTTCATTGACCGATCGCACCTGCACGAAAACTCCTAATCGCTCCTCATCCTTGGGAATAATGGCAATAATTAAGGCAATTTCACGAGCATGTAAGCGTAAACCCAAATCGATTAATTTTGCTTTCTTAGTTCCCGATATTGGATTTCCCGGATCTATTTTTCCTAAACTTAAAGCAGCTTGCCAGCGCATTTCCTCATCTTTTTCTATCTTGAGGAGATCGCTTAAGGCGGCGATCGCCTCTGGATGTCCCCGACCGATTTCTCCTAAAACTCCTGCCGCATGATAGCGTAAGTTTTTCTTTTGATAGGGTTCTAGTAAAGAAATAATCGGCGAAATAGCAGCTTCCGATTTTGAGTCAATTGGTTCTGTTAAGTGTCTGTCTATACTTAAATGACCGCGAACGGGACTAGGTTCTAGAGGTTCAAACAAGCTGTCAAAAGATTGCCATCCTTCTTTTAATATTTTTTGAGTTTCTTCGGCGATCGCCCCCAACCACTTTTTTAAAGTAATCGGTTCTGTAGAGTTGTTTTTCTCAGTTAAATCTTCTCCCATCTTGCGAGCGTAAAGTTTTTTTTGATAGCTGCAATGATTTATCAAGCTCAACCATTTATCGGTAGAAATATCAGTTCTAAGCCGAGGAGAATAGAGAGCTGCATCGCCCAACATATTTAATAACTGCTCGACTTCTCCAGGCTCGATCTGAGGGAGATCGGGGAGAGGTTCGCGAACTTTTAAGTTATCCGTTAAATCGATAAGATTTAAATCGCGAACTAATGCATTGAATTCCATCGTGTACGTGCGATCGCTCTCTCTATGATGAGCGACTGTTTTCAGTTGTTGGTGAGTGGTAAACCCTTCAATCTTCAGCCAGTTTTCTTGCTCTTCGAGATCTAAATTAACGGCAACAGCTAAATAGTAGTCTCCACAATATGCGGGACAATCTACCCATTCTTGAGGAACTACAAACTCCCTACATTCCTCAATTTCGTAAGGAATTAACACGATTCTAATCTCGCCAATTTGTAATGCAGTTCCAGAGACAAATTCTAAAGACTGAAATAATTGCTCTTCCCGGGGCCATTTCAAAGGCTTTTCTAGTCCTTCTTCCTCCGTCCATTCGTGAAAAAATGGTAATAAAGTATCGAGACAAATTCGATTGAGATAAGCCGTGTAACGACTTAATGGATTAGATTGATTTTGAGCCAGTTGCCATCCTGTTTCCCTAATCATTTTAGGAATAGAAATCGAAAAGGTATGAGTTTCTCTACCCGTATGAGTGCGACGATCTTTCAACATAGTTCTCCCCTTATGAGTATTGATTCCAATCTTGTTGTTCTAGCCATTGTGAAAGGATTCGGGATATTTTTTCCCAAGATTTCAAATTTTCTATATAAACACCTAGATTTTGCGTCAACCAGTTTTGGAGATATAATTCCAAAACTTCTAAGGAAATTGATGTGTTATAGTTTTTGGCTTTGCCATCTTGGTGGGATAACCCCGATCCATTTTCTATTGTCAAAGTTTCGAGTAAATCACTGTTCGTGACTTCCTGTAACAAAGTGTTCAAGGCATTTCGATAAAAACACTCCAACCAAGAATTGATATATCGATCGATCCATCCTTCTAGTTCGTACAAAAGTTGTTGTTTTAATTGATTTTCGATTTTTTCCAGTGTAGCTAATTCTTCAGAATTTAGTGATTCCTCTTGAAAACCCGAGGAAAAAGAGGGATCGCGTCTTAGCAGATCGCCTAAAAACCGACGGTCTTCACTGTCTAAAGCCTCAACTGCTTCAATTAACGCCTTCTCAATCAAATCGGAGCGATCGGCTGTAGGATACTTCGATCGCAGCCAGCGACGCACATACTGAAGAATCCATCCATCGGGGTTGCTAGATTGTTTTAAGCACTTTGCCAATCGCCTTTTATACCTAGCCACCAACCGAGAGATTTTATATTGTTGGATTTCCAGACATTTGCCGATATCCGATTGAGTTAAGTTGATTCCATAATAAAGGAATAAAACTTTATCCGGATCGACGGGAATGCTTGATTTACCAATTTGAATTTTAAGAATATTTTTACACTGGTTGAGTTCCTGTTCTAATTGAGAATCACTAAATCCCGAGAACAATGATGGAGGTGTTTCTAGAGTGTCTAGACTGTCTGGACTGTCTGGAGTTTCTAGATCGGGGATTTCCGCAGTAGAGATTAGAGTGTTTGAATTGGTTTGCCGCAAGCTTTCCCAACAATTTTCCATCCATCTTTTGAGTTGTAAGGCACTGAGATCGATGGAGTAAGAAGAAATTTCTAAAGGAACTGAAGGTAAGATTCGTTCTGCATTAAAACAATTGGCAGCTTCTTGAAAATCTTCAAGTTTGGGTTCGAGCCATTTACTTCCTGAGATGCGGGTGGGGGATTGAATATGATTGATGAGATAAACTTTTTTGAAAATCTTACGTCCCCACAAAAATTGGGTGATTTGTGGTTCTCTATAACCATTCATTTCTAAGGCATATTTGAGATCTTCTTCACTGGTTTTATAAAACCGTCTCCATTTGGAGACGCGCCCAAAATTCAATTCAGCTTTGAGCGTATTGCGTAGAATTTGATGAATATAGGTTTCTAAAAGGGCTCCTCGTTGGGGATCGTATTTCTCAAGCCACTCTTTTAACTGTTGCTCGTTACCGACCGTTCCTCGCAGAATACTTAGAGAATCTTCAATGGGAAGTTCGGGGCAATGAGAGGCTGACTGATTAACAACTTGGCAGCAAGTTCGTTCAAAAAAACTAATTAAATGGGCGATCGCCAGTTGTTCCCGGCGAAAAGATTCCCATGCTTCTCGATCGTCCGGACTGCCGTTAATGGCAAGATCGCGCCAAAAGAGGGCTAATTCGGTCTCGGCTTCATGGGAGGGGCGATCGCACAGCAGCGCGAATTCGGGATGATTGGCTCGATAAAGCTCGAAATTCCGCCGCAGTCGAGGTTGGGACTGCAATCGTGGGATGAGACGCCCTCCTTCACTCGTGAATGCCAAAACGCTTGTAAATCGTTCGGCGAAGTGACGCGGTTCTGGAAAGTAGACCATATTTAAGTGACTCTTGTATATAACCCGGGATACTTGAGTGGCCTCAATAGCTTTAAGCCTGCCATTGATTTATTGGAAGAGCAAGGGTTAAATTATGCAGTTTGACGGAATTTTTCCCCTCAATTTTGCAAGATGAAGGGGTTATACAAGAGGGGGCGCCGGATCGATCGAGGGGGAAAACTGCATGATGACTGTCGGACGATCCCAATAAAGTTTTCAAAGACGATCGCCAAACGTTAAACGTTCGCAGTTCTCGTTCGTCGATTCGGGTGCATCTTGGGGGCGATCGCGGCAAAACTTTGACAGAAACGGAGGTTGACCCTCATGAGTGCTACTTTTTGGCAGTGGCTGACCCGATCTTTGTTCCAGCATCCGGTATCGAACCCATCCTCTGAATTGAACCCGTCCGATTTCGATTCGATCGCGATCGTGGACGAACCGATTTACCCCTATCAATTGGGTCGGGTGCAGTTTCGTTGTTCCTGGTGGCCCGCACGCTGTTTGCAAGAAACCGTCATCTCTCCCGGTCAATTGGTTCGGGTCGTCGGTCAGCACAACATTACTTTATTGGTCGAACCCACGCGATTTTCGGTGAGAGATAAAACCCCTCAATCCCAGCCAGAGTAAGGCGATCGCCCGTTCCGGCACTCGGGGTTTCAAAAAAAATTTCAAAAATTTTTCAATTGATTTTGCTCTGGCTGCATAATTTGCCAGCCACGCTCCCAATAAATATGACATAGGGCGATCGATCTCTCTCGATCCCGACCGAACCATGCCGCCTGTCTATTTTCTGATTGTTTTCTGACTGTGTCCCACAGCAACAAGGATAATTATCATGACGTCCGATGGCATCTCGACCAACAATCCTCTCGACCAAAGTTTTGGCGGCGATCCTTTACTCGATGGGTTAGAACAAGATCTGCTCTCCGTAGGTCAACCGGAGAGCGGATCGAGTGAACCAGAGAGTTCGTTGAATCAAACGGGCGCGATCGGTGGAGAATCGAATGAGAATCTCAACCCCTATCCAACGGCAAACTCGTGGGATGAAGCGGAGAGTAGTTCATTTTCCGGGATCGATGTCGGTGAAGAAGGGTTAACGACGGATTCCGATCTCGATCCGGTAACCCAAGAACCCATCAGTGAGGAGGGGAGCGGTCTGACCGGGGATTTGGAACCCGATCCGCTCATTAATCCGGGGATGGAGAGCGAAGCGGAAACGGAGGCAGGGGACGAGGTTTCGGGGTCTAGCGAGAATAACGATGGAAATATAGATTTAGGTGAAGATGAGGCAAGTGAGGAAACAACGAACTCATCGCCAATTGTAAATGAGAATGATTTAGATTCAAACGAGAGTGAAATTGATTCTGATTTTGAAGACAACAGCGACACTGTAGAAAGTGAGAATAAGGTCATCAATGAGGGAGATTCAGATTTAGAAGATGGTGAAAGTCCTGAAAACTCCACTGAGAGCTCAGTTAATGAAGAGGGGAACGATCTAAGCACGGATAGTGAGGAACCTCCGACCGAAATGGGAGGGATGTCCAACAATCCGGTCAGTTCTGACAGTGAAACTGACGAAGTGACGGCAAGCGACGAAACGGTTTCCGAACAGGCGGGAGAAGATGAAAGTGAGTCCGATCCGGAACCGGAGGCGATCGCAGAAAATCCGCAAGATACCTTAGAACCTGATTCCGATCCGTCTTCCGAGTCCGACGTCGATAACCCGGTAGCCAGTGACGATAACGAAGCAGGGACGACTGAGGATAATTCCGATAGTAGTAATGAGAATGAGGGAAGCGAAGCAGAATTAACCGACCCTCTGGAAGAGAATTCCGGTGAAGAGGGTTCCGATAGCAGCGATGAGGAGACGGAAGCCGAGTTGAGCGATCCAACCGAAAACCGTTCTGGTGAGGATGCGGCGACGGAGGAGACCGGAAATAATAACAGCGATCCGGTGGTCGATGGCGATACTGGCGAATCGCCGATTAATTTTGACGTAGGCACCTTCACCGTGGGTGAAAGCGGTGAAGTGGGTATTGACTACCTCTTCGATGGCGGACGCTATCAGGGACAGGTGGCGATCGTCAGTTTGTCCGGAATGGAAGAGTACGAACCGGGTTCGGTCGAATTTATACAAGAGGCGGCTCGCCGTGCCTTAAGTGAGTCAGAATTGGGTCACATTGCGATCGACGACCTCAGCCAAGGGGCAAAATTCGAGGGTTCCCTCGGCGAACGCCAGTGGAATCGGGGAGATTATCAAGGGGTGAAAACCTTTGCCATGCGCCCCGGGGACAAGTTTTTTGTCATGATGGTTCCGAATGGGGCGATCGACCGCGTGGCGAACGATCCCGACATCGGTGGTGCCAGTCGTCCCCTATTTTCCCTCGCCACCGCCAATCCCGATGACGAGTATCATGTCGGCCAAGTTGCCGATATTACTGGGGATGGAAGTGCCTTTGCTTGGGAAGATTTGCGCGTCGATGCGGGTACCGATCGCGACTACAACGATATTATCTTCCAAGTGCGAGGAGCGAAAGGCGTTGCGGCTCACATAGATGATGTGGTCGATCCACAGAAGGATTGGCGCACGAGTGATATAGGTAAGGAATTGATTGATTATGTTACTTTACAACTTCCCGATGATCCGGTAGCCGAACAACCGGAAGAACCGATTGACGAACAGCCAGAAGACCCCGATGATCCGGTAGCGGAACAACCGGAAGAGCCGATTGATGACCAGCCAGAAGACCCCGATGATCCGGTAGCGGAACAACCGGAAGAACCGATTGACGAACAGCCAGAAGACCCCGATGACCCGGTAGTTGATGAAGATGACACCGACCCAGTAGTTGATGAAGATGATACCGACCCAGTAGTTGATGATGATTCTACTGATGAAGATGACACCGACCCGGTAGTTGATGAAGATGATACCGACCCAGTAGTTGATGATGATGATTCCGATCTAGATGATGTAGTCATCGAAGACCCGATCTTAGACGAAGAAAACACGGATGATGAGTATGTGCCTGATGTTCCTTTGACAATTGACGATCCCGTTATTACAGAGGAAGAAATTAAAGAAGAATTTGTTGATATATGGATCGCAGAAGATACTCAGATAGATGACTCAGAAGATGATTCTCATATTTCAGATGTAGTATCTGAGGATGAGGTGATTAACGTTTGGGATATCAAACGGGAAATCGATCCTGTCTGGGAAGAACTCGGTTTAGTTGGTAATCCGGGATCCTACTTTTTAAACCAAGAACCAGTAGTTACGGCTTATAACCAAACAGTGAATGCCGGTGCCAGTATTAGTCCGAGTTTCTATGTGAATGACCCTGATGGCGATCTCATCACCCAATACTATTTCTACGACAACAACAGCAGCAGCACCAGTGGTTATTTCACTTTCAATGGGGTTAAACAAACCAATCTCTTCTCTGTGACTCCTGACCAGAAGTGTTGAACGGTACTAATGAATTAGCATAAAATAGATACAAGAATCCTATGAAAAGCTGATTTCAGTGATGGAAAACTAGCTCTCTAAACCAGTGGACATAACTAATCTTTTCACACATAAAAGCCTGTAAATATCGCAACTTATCTAATAATGATGAACCCCATTCTTGGTTAATTTTTACTAATTTTAAAATTAGATATCCGATTAAACAGCAATAAATCTGGATTTCCATTCCATTCACATTTTTCGTGATAAATTTATCCAACTTTAAGTGCATTTTCAAGAACTTCCACAGCAATTCAATTTGCCAGCGTAGTCGATAAAATTCACCAATTTCTTCGTTACTTATTCCTCCTTCTCCTGTCTCTGGCAAATTCGTCACTAAGCGAAATTCAGTTTTTTCTTCCCGGTCGCAAAACATTACTACTCTTCCTTGTACTTGTGCTGTTCCTGTCCCCATTAAATATTCCCCATTCTCTAACATTTCTAATTTAATGTTTTTTCGGATTCTCAAGACGAAGTAGCGATTTTTTTGAGCTTGAAGTTGGGCAATTCTTTCTAAGCTGCAAAAACCTCTATCCATTACGGCGACTCCGTTTTCCGGCGTGGCTTCTATCGTTTCATTTCCATATTTGCTATCGTGTCCTTGACCCAAATGAATTGATATTCCTCCTGGGTTTCCTGTCACTAAGTTAATGCCACTAAACAGTTTCAATTGGTGATATCCTTGATGCCATAAGAGTTTACTCGTCAAAGTGATAATGGTTGAATCTAAAGGAAATATCATCAACTCTTTATCTGAATTTTGGGATTTTTTGGCTACTTCTTTTTTCAATTCATCCCACAATCGATGAAAAACTTCTGGACTACGAGTTTTACTGGCTTTTGAGAAGGTTGATATATCTACGGATTCTCCGCGAATATTTAGTCTTTTAAACAAACTTCTCATCGTTGTTTGACTCTGGTCTAAAATGAAATTTAGCCAAATTGAGACAAACTTGAAAGTGTCTAGTACTGGATAATCGTCTTGGGGCAGATGACTTAGATGTTTTTGGAGAATTTCAGGAAAGTTTGATACAATCATTGTTAAGTATTTATCGAAATATTGCCCCTATTTTACTTGATTAGGGACTTTTTTTGTCAAATTTCTCTTAACATTCAACACTTCTGACTCCTGACCAGTTCAGCAATGTGCGTTTTGTTGGTGGTTCCGTAGCTGGTACTGACAAAATTTCCATCGGCGCTTATGATGGTCAAGACTGGGGACTTCAATTTGCCATAATTACCACTCAAAAAGTTAACCAAGCCCCAGTCGTTACAGCTTATAACCAAACGGTAAACTCTGGTTCGAGTACCAGTCTGAGTTTCTCTGTCACCGACCCCGATGGCGATCAAATCCGTTATTACTATTTCTCTGACAACAACAGCAGCAGCACTAGCGGTTACTTCACCGTCAATGGTGTCAAACAAACTAGCGGATTCTATGTAGACCCAGACAAGTTAAACACCGTGCGTTTTGTTGGTGGTTCCGCCGCAGGCACAGACCCAATTCGGATCTGGGCTTATGATGGTCAAGACTGGGGATATAAAGATGCCACGATGACCACTCAACAAGTCAATCGGGCTCCCGTAGTCACGGCATACGATCGCACCGTAAACTCTGGTTCGAGTAACAGTCTGAGTTTCTCTGCCAGTGACCCTGATGGCGATCGCATCAGTTACTATTATTTCTCTGATTACAATACCAGCAGCACCAGTGGCTATTTCACGCTCAATGGTGTCAAACAGACTAGCTCATTCTCTGTAGCTGCTGACAATCTAAACACCGTGCGTTTTGTCGGCGGTTCGGCAGCCGGAACTGACGAAATTCGCATCTGGGCTTATGATGGTCAAACTTGGGGTTCCAACGATGCGACCATTACCACTCAACAAGCCAACCGGGCGCCGGTAGTCACCGCATACGATCGCACCGTAAACTCTGGTTCGAGTAACAGTCTGAGTTTCTCTGCCAGTGACCCTGATGGCGATCGCATCAGTTACTATTATTTCTCTGATTACAATACCAGCAGCACCAGTGGCTATTTCACGCTCAATGGTGTCAAACAGACTAGCTCATTCTCTGTAGCTGCTGACAATCTAAACACCGTGCGTTTTGTCGGCGGTTCGGCAGCCGGAACTGACGAAATTCGCATCTGGGCTTATGATGGTCAAACTTGGGGTTCCAACGATGCGACCATTACCACTCAACAAGCCAACCGGGCGCCGGTAGTCACCGCATACGATCGCACCGTGAACTCTGGTTCGAGTATCAATCCTGGTTTCTATGTCAGTGACCCCGATGGCGATCAAATTACACGCTACTATTTCTCTGATTACAATACCAGCAGCACCAGTGGCTACTTCACTCTCAATGGAGTCAAACAGACTAGCTCATTCTTTGTCGATGCTGACAAGTTAAACACCGTGCGTTTTGTCGGCGGTTCCGCAACAGGGACAGACCAAATTCGCATCTGGGCTTACGATGGTCAAACTTGGGGTTCCAATGATGCCACGATTACCACTCAAAAAGTCAACCGGGCTCCCGTAGTCACCGCTTATAACCAAACAGTGCGGCGTAACCAAAGTATCCAACCATCCTTTAGCGTCACTGATGCCGATGGAGATACCATGACTCGCTATGCCTTCTTTGACGGCAACACCAGCAGCACCAGCGGATATTTCACCGTCAATGGTGTCAAACAGGCAGCCGGTCAAACCTTCTATGTAAATGCAGACCAGCTCAATACCGTTCGCTTTGTTGGTGGCAGCAGCAACAGCAACGATTATGTTTACACCCGAGCCTATGATGGCAGTGCTTGGAGTAACTGGAAAGACTACTTGATGAAAACTGAAGGTGGTTCTAAGCCCGTTGTCAGTGCTACCGACCAAACTGTGAAGCGCAACCAAAGTATCCAACCATCTTTTAGCGTCACTGATGCCGATGGAGATACTATGACTCGTTATCGTTTCTTTGATGGTGACAACAGCAGCACCAGCGGTTATTTCACAGTTAATGGTGTCAAAAAAGCAGCCCACCAAACTTTCTATGTAGATGCAGACCAACTACACACAGTTCGGTTCGTAGGCGGTTCTGTGGCTGGTAACGATCGAGTATATGTATCTGCCACTGATGGACTTGACGGGTGGAGTACCTGGCAAGACTACTTGATGAAAACTGAAGGTGGTTCTAAGCCCGTTGTCAGTGCTACTGACCAAACCGTGAAGCGCAATCAAAGTATCCAACCATCCTTTAGCGTCACTGATGCCGATGGAGATACCATGACTCGTTATCGCTTCTTTGATGGTGACAACAGCAGCACCAGCGGTTATTTCACAGTTAATGGTGTCAAAAAAGCAGCCCACCAAACTTTCTATGTAGATGCAGACCAACTACACACAGTTCGGTTCGTAGGCGGTTCTGTGGCTGGTAACGATCGAGTATATGTATCTGCCACTGATGGAATTGACGGGTGGAGTACCTGGCAAGACTACTTGATGAAAACTCAAAGTGGTTCTAATCCAGTGGTGACAGCCAGTGACCAAACCGTGAATGCTAATGAATCCATGAAACTATCCTTCAGTGTCACTGATGCGGATGGAGATACCATGACTCGCTATGCCTTCTTCGATGGCAACAGCAGCAGTACCAGTGGTTATTTCACGGTCAATGGTGTCAAACAGGCAGCCGGTCAAACCTTCTATGTAGATGCGGATAAGTTGGATACAGTTCGCTTTGTTGGCGGTGCAGTAGCCGGTATTGATGGATTGCATGTCCGTACCAGTGATGGCGTTGACGGCTGGAGTGAGTGGACTAAATTTAATGTTTCCACAAAAGCAACAGTTATCAATGATTGGTTTGAGCAGAACATTAAAGATGCGGCAATTCGTTCTTTAGCCCGATCGCGCTTCCAAGATGGTGAACTCGATCGCAAAGATATGATTGATATCTTCATCAATGCTACAGACAGTGGGGTAGTCGATGCTTACGAATTTGCCGACCTGCAAACTTTAACCAGCAACAAAGACTACATTAAAATGCCCGATTATGTGCAAATCTTGTCCACCAAGATTTCCCACGGAAACCCAGCCAACAAGAGTTACCGAGGCACTTATCTAGGTAACTTACAAGCTGGCAGCAGTGGGGAACATCTTGGCAAGCTGATTAAAAAGCACTTCTTAGGCCAAGATCATCCGTTACCCAAAGGAGAGTATTCTTACGGCAGTGCATCCAACGTTGAGTATCGTTATGCAGAAGGTCAACTTTTCCAAAATGGCATCAGTTACGAAGATATAAAACAAGGAGCCGTTGGAGATTGTTACTACCTAGCCTCATTAGCCGCTGTTGCCCAGAAGACACCTAACGTCATTAAAGATATGTTTATTGACAATGGTATTGACGAGGATGGAAACCGCACTTATACCGTGCGTTTCTATAATAATGGTCAGGTTGACTATGTAACGGTCGATCGCTATTTACCGACCAATAAAAACAATGGATCGCTTCCTTTTGCTGGAGTGGGTAATGGCCATACTTACAAAAATTCCAACAATGAGTTGTGGGTCGCTTTAGCAGAAAAAGCCTATGCTCAAATGAATGAAGCGGGTTGGATGAAGCGGTACACAACAGACGAAGGAATTGACCTTCACGGACTCAATTCTTACAAAGGTATTGAAGGTGGTTGGACAAATGTTTCAGTGGCTCACATTAACAACCAAAGTGGCACCCGGCATTCCATTTCATCATCTACAGCTAGTAGCGTTGTCACCGCCTTTAATTTTGGCAAATTAGTTAACTTTAGCTCTTTAGGCAAAGAGGCCACACATGGCTCTCCTGTTGTTTCTAGTCATGCTTACACAATGGTTGATTACAATCAGTCTACTGGGAAGTTCAAACTGTTTAATCCTTGGGGATTAGATGGCGGAACAGAACCCGGTGACTCCGCTTTCAAACCGGGCATATTAGAAATGAGTTGGAACGAGATTAAAACATATTTTCGCTATTGGAGAGTGAACGGTTAAGGTGATTCATGCCACCTATTGTCCCTAGTTAGGTGGCAAGAGACTGGGATAATGCTTTCTCAGTCTCTTGCCGGAATTCTTGGAAAGTGAACAGCGGAAAAATATGGACTCTATCCCTTTTTTAACGATTAACAATCAGACCATCTCTCTGAGTCAAGCCATTGGCTATCTGAAAGCGTCGGGTAAATTTGGCCTATTTCTCTCAGAAATCTTGCGCCAATATATTCTCACCCATGAACTGGATGAACTGGAATCCATTGACATTGCTCTAGAGGAATTAGAACAAACCATTCTAAATTTTCGCCTAAATAATCAATTACTTGACCAGAACAAATTTCAAGATTGGCTGGTGAAAAATGGCATCAGTTATGTGAATTTTCGCCAGAGAATCACCAATGACCTGAAACTAGATAAGCTAAAAGCTAAGATTAGCGAACCCAAAATCGAGGAATATTTTAAAACGCAAAAACAATTTTTCGATCGCGTCGTTCTCTCCCGCATCATCCTCAACGATAAAGCCCTCGCCCAAAAATTAAACGAAGAACTCTTAGCAGACCCCAGAAAGTTTGAAACCCTCGCTAGAGAATATTCGATTACGGACGATCGTGTAGTGAACGGTATGATGGGCCCGGTCAGTCGTGGCACCTTGCCCGATATCCTCAAAAATCCGATAGAATTTTCTCCGGTTGGGGAAATTATTGGGCCGCTAGAAATTGACGAAAATTACGGATTATTTCGCGTCGAACAATTCCTCGATGCTTCTCTAGACGATCCTAAACTCAAACAAGAACTGCAAAATCAATTATTTGAGCAATGGCTACAAGAAAAATTACAAAGCTTGGAAATTAAACTAGAGGTTAAGTAATTGAATTTAAAGAAAGCGTTTTTTTGCCTTGGTAGGGTGTGTTAGTAGTAGGGTGGGCAGGGTTATAGAATCAGTTGTTACCAGCATCCAGTCTAGTCGCCCTGCCCACCCTACAAGCTTTTAATCGGTGCGATCGCCTCTTTTTCCCAGAGTGCGATCGCCTCTTTTTCCCAGAGTGCGATCGCCTTTTTATCCCAGAGAGCGATCGCTTTTTTCCCAGAGAGCGATCGCCTTTTTATCCCAGAGAGCGATCGCCTTTTTCCTCAGAGAGCGATCGCTCTTTTTCCAGAATGTGATCGCTTATTTTCTCCCAGAGAGCGATCGCCTTTTTCCCACAAACAACAGCCTCTCTTAAAAGCCCCCCTTTCCAAGGGGGGTTGGGGGGATCCAACGCTCTAACTGCCGACAAACACCCTCAAAATTCTGCAACACATCAACATTGGTAAACCTAACTACTGTTATCCCATATCCTTCTAAAATTCGCGTCCTCTCTTCATCATAGTCTTGACCCTGTTGGGTAAAATGACTCTCGCCATCAATTCCAATAACCAACTTCAAACTCGCGCAATAAAAGTCAACAATAAAATTATCAATGGGGCGTTGTCGCAAAATACGCAAGGGAAATTTTCTCAAGCAATCCTGCCAAAGTTTTTTCTCGGCAGGTGTGGGGTTTTGCCGCATTTGTTTAGCAATGGAGACAAGTTTTGGATTGTAGGGCAGGTGAAATTGGGAGTTAGTAAATTTTGTCACGATACCCCCTGGTTTCTCGATGAATGATAGGGATTGAGATAGTTTTATTTCTATTTTAGTGGAGATTGACTCTTCTTTCGGAGGGGATTTCCGGCGACACTACTAAGAGGCGATCGGGCGTGGGATCCCCCCAACCCCCCTTGGAAAGGGGGGCTAATTTATTTACATCTCGATTGAGAGCGATCGCCCTCCCAGAAATGCGATCGCCTTTTTCCCAGAGTGCGATCGCCTTTTTATCCCAGAATGCGATCGCCTCTTTTTCCCAGAGTGCGATCGCTTTTTTCCCAGAGAGCGATCGCCTTTTTATCCCAGAGAGCGATCGCTTTTTTCCCAGAGAGCGATCGCCTTTTTCCAAGACAGCGATCGCTCTTTTCTTGTTACAATAAATCATCAGAACGCAATTGGAGTTCTCCACTATGCCTGAGATGACTATAAAAGACGTGGAACGGATTGAGTCAATCCTCAGCGACGCTGGTTTGGACTGCCAACTCGAACTGGAAGAAGGTAGGATTATTATTAAAAATCCATCGGATCTTATCGCCAGTGAAGTCTCCGTCGAATTTGCCAGTCAACTAAGCAATTGGGTCAAACCCCGCCGTCTCGGTCGGGTATTTGACTCTGCTGGTGGGTTTATTTTACCCAATAGTGACCTGAAAGCACCCGATGTATCTTTTGTTTTGCGCAGTCGCCTCCCCAGAAGCGTTCGTTATTTTGCTACTCTCGTTCCCGATTTAGTTGTAGAAGTTAAATCTCAAAGCGATCGCATCAAAAAACTGCGGGAAAAAATTAAGGTTTATCTCGAACAAGGCGTACAAGTTGCTATCTTAATTGACCCGGATACTTGCCTAGTCGAAGTTTACCGTCCCGATACTTCGGTACAAACTTTGGGCAATGGTGATATTTTAACTGTGCCAGAATTACTCCCTGAATGGGAATTAGTCGTGGAAGAACTTTGGCCGGTAATATTTGAGGATGAAGAATAGGGTCCGTTTTTTATCTAGCTTCCAGTGAGGGAGAACTGCCTAAATCTCAGAAATGCGATCGCCCTCCCAGAATGCGATCGCTTCTTTTTCCCCGGAGTGCGATCGCCTTTTTTGCAGAGAGCGATCGTTTTCCAAAAAGCGGGATTTGTTGTAGGGGCGATTCGCGAATCGCCCCTACATTGCCGCTCGATCCCCTGTTTTTTTTCAGAGAGCGATCGCCCTTTTCCCATCAGAGAGCGATCGCCCTCCCAGAAATGCGATCGTTTTTTTGAGGGGCGATCGCCTTTTTTCCCAGAATGCGATCGCCCTCCCAGAAATGCGATCGCCTCTTTTTCCCAGAGTGCGATCTCTTCTCCTCCTCTAAGCTGAACTTTCTCGTCAAATAAACTCAACTTTATCCTGAATCTCTTCCGATTCTAAATATTCCCAAATCAAAGTTATCCCGCGCACGATATCGCCTATCGAGCGAGTCTTTTGCTGACAGTAAATAATTCCCCGATGACTGATTCCTATTTGCGCCATTCGCAAAAAATCTGTGTCTTGAGTAAAAATGACTCGCTCTTGTTCTCTACACAAAGCGATTTGTTCCTCATCTGACACGCCGATAAGACCGGATTCTGGTGTTGTGGTTACATCAATGCCTCGCCGTCGCAAACCCTCTGCTATGGCATTGCTGACATTTTCATCTAAATGAAACCGAATTGTTTTAGGCATTTCGATGCTTTAATTTTTCCTGAAGAAGGGAAGGAGTCTGTGCCTGCATCTCGCGGGCAAATGCTTCATCTTCTCGAAGTTGCCGCCTGATTTCTTCTCGATGGTCGTGATAGTATGCTAAAGCTGCATAAACATCTGCTAATGAGATCGATGGATGGTGGTACAGAATTTCATCTGGAGACATCCCCATTTCTTCATACCAAATAACAATATCCTGTACTTTAATCCGATGCCCTGCAATTCTTGGTTTGCCGCCACAAACACCGGGAGTGATTTCAATATGTTCGGTAATTACCATTTCCATACGCTGTTTTTTTGATGAGCTTATCTGTGGTTAAGGATTAGTTTAACACGAGAAACGGTTTCCGGAGGGCTGTTGAGTTTATAAAGTGCGATCGCCTTTCTCCCACATCCAATCCCGTCAATGGCAAAAAATGGCAAAAACTGCCATAATCGAGTCAGAAAGTTCACGAACTGAGGCTTATGAAAAGTATCAACATTTCTTTACCTGACTCGATGCGAGCGTATGTGGAAGAGGTTGTGGCAAAGGAGGGGTATAGCACCTTGAGCGAATATTTCCGGGAGTTGGTGCGTCAAGACCAGAAGCGCAAAGCTACGGAAAGGCTGGAAACTCTGTTGTTGGAAGGTCTCGAATCGGGAACTGCAACGGCGATCGCACCGCAAGATTGGCAAGATATTCGCTCGGCGGTACGTGAGAGATTAGCCAAACGCTCGCAGCCAACTGAGGACTGATGAGCAACGTTGGTAAACGCCCGCAAGTCATCCGTGATTTAATTGATTTGGCTACCTACATCGCTGAAGATAACTTGGATGCATCCGATCGCTTTTTACGGGCGGCAGAAAGTACCTTTCAACAACTGGGAAAAATGCCAGGAATGGGGAAAATCTGCTAATTTTTTAATCCTGGTTTGGCAGATATTCGGCAGCAGGGAATTAAAGGGTTTAAGAAGTATCTGGTTTTTTACCGAGTTACCGATACTGGCGTGGAAATTATCCGGGTGATTCATGGAGCAAGGGACATTGAGGCTATTTTAGATGATGGAGATGAGGAGTGAGGCTTTGGGCAATATCCAAGGCTAAATTTGTTTCGGGGGTTGGAGAAAGAGCGATCGCCTCTTTTTCCCAGAGTGCGATCGCTTTTTTCCCAGAATCCGATCGCCTTTTTCTCAGAGTGCGATCGCTTTTTTCCCAGAATCCGATCGCCTTTTTCTCAGAGTGCGATCGCCTCTTTTTCCCAGAGTGCGATCGTTTTCCAAAAAGCGGGATTTGTTGTAGGGGCGATTCGCGAATCGCCCCTACATTGCCGCTCGATCCCCTGTTTTTTTTCAGAGAGCGATCGCCCTCCCAGAAATGCGATCGTTTTTTTGAGGGGCGATCGCCTTTTTTCCCTCAGAGCGATCGCCCTCCCAGAAATGCGATCGCCTCTTTTTCCCAGAGTGCGATCGTTTTCCAAAAAGCGGGATTTGTTGTAGGGGCGATTCGCGAATCGCCCCTACATTACCGCTCGATCCCCTGTTTTTTTTCAGAGAGCGATCGCCCTCCCAGAAATGCGATCGTTTTTTTGAGGGGCGATCGCTTGGTAGGGTGTGTTAGGCGGCTATCATTTACCAAAATAATTTGCTCGATCCAAAATCCCGCCGTAACGCACCGAAATTGCTAATTCCAATTCCCAATTAAAGTAAACGCCGACCAATAATAGGGATGAGAAAAATTCATTCCCTCAAACTGAGCCAGTTCGGGAGGAAGTGCCAAAGTTTCTCCGGTAGACAGATATAATAACCCATTTTTTACCTCAACTTTCCCTTGCAATAACGCTAACTGGGACTCTCGTAACGCCTGGACTTTAATCGGCGTTTTCCTTAAATGATGGTAAAACTCGCTCATCAATCCCAAAGTTGCCGCATCGCTGACGTACCACAAACTCCCCAACACCGACTTGACCCCAGAAAGAACCGCCAATCCGGCAAAACCTAATTCCGCTTGTTCTTCCCCTAACGCGGTGCGACAGGCACTTAAAACTAACAGTTCGATTGGCGGATTTTCTACAGAAGTCCAGCCCAATTCTTGGGCTAATTGTCGAAATTGAACTAAGTTTAATTTGTCTTCAAAAAACTGAATGTAAGAATTCTCCAATCTCCCCGGTTTGAACTCGGCGTGAGTAGCTAAATGAATCACTCCAAAATTTTGACTGGCAGCTTGTTGTTTGAAATTATCGAGGGTGAATTGTTCGTTAATAAAACTTTCCCCCATCCAAGGAATTTCTAAGATATTTGTTACTTCTAAAGGGACTCCAGGAAGGGCAGGCAAGCCTTCAAACTTCGCCGACCCCATGGCCAACACGGGACGATCGCGAATATCTACATAAGTGATGTCGGTTAAACCAAAACTGGGGACTAAAGAAACGCCGTATTTTTCAATCAGGAACTGTTCGCCATCATGCAACACGGCTAAAGGCAGATATCGCAAGCCGGAATCCATCGAAAACACTAAATTTTGAATATTTTCTGCTTTTAGTCGATCTTCAATCGGCGCAATAAGTAACTGATATAGTTTTTTTGAAAGGGGTAAATATTGTTGCGAGTTTCTATATTGTGGAGAAAGAATTTGTAGGCGAAATTTCGTTACATCTGCTAAAAGTTTTTGGCGATCGACATCGGGAACGATCGCTTTTTGCGTAAATTGCTTTTGTCGGTCTTGAGTAAAAATATTTGTTAATATTTCTGGATGCTTTACCCTAGAAGAAACTAAACTTTGAGATAAAGATTCATCGGGAAAAACGGTGACGATATCTAACGATCGATCGCGGGACGTCACATAAATAAATGCCGATTTTTGTCCGGTGGTTTGCCACAAGTCATACAACGTTTTAGCGATTTCTTCAAGGGAGGGAATTTCACCGAATAAATCGACGCCTAAATAGTCGCTAAACTCGATCGCCTGGTATTCTTCTATAAATTCGAGGGAAATATCAATTTCGAGTTGTTCGAGTTGACTTTCATATTCGCCGCGATCGATTTCATCATCAAAATAATCAAATTCCTCATCAAATTCCTCATCAAATTCCTCGTCAAATTCCTCGTCAAATTCCTCGTAAAACTCTTCATCAAATCCGAAATCTTCGAGATCCGGTCCGGTAATATCCGACATATTCGGTCCGGTAATATCCGATTGATTTCCCGTTTGTGTCAATCCCGGACAAGTCGCGATCGCCAACCCTGTACCAGTAACGATAATTACCCAAAGGATTCGATGTATTTTCATCGTTCAAATCGATACTCATCGAAAAGGTAGTCGAAGTCAAGCGATCGCCCTTCCCAAGGCGATTAATTCCAATTGCCAATTAAAGTAAACGCCGACCAATAATAGGGATGAGAAAAATCAATTCCCTCAAACTGAGCCAGTTCGGGAGGAAGTGCCAAAGTTTCTCCAGTAGACAGATATAACAACCCATCTTTTACCTCAACTTTCCCTTGCAATAACGCTAACTGGGACTCTCGTAACGCCTGGACTTTAATCGGCGTTTTCCTTAAATGATGGTAAAACTCGCTCATCAATCCCAAAGTTGCCGCATCGCTGACGTACCACAAACTCCCCAACACCGACTTGACCCCAGAAAGAACCGCCAATCCAGCAAAACCTAATTCCGCTTGTTCTTCCCCTAACGCCGTGCGACAGGCACTTAAAACTAACAGTTCGATTGGCGGATTTTCTACAGAAGTCCAGCCCAATTCTTGGGCTAATTCTTGGAATTGGCGTAAATTCAGTTTTTTCTGGAAAAATTGAATATAAGAATTCTCCAATCTCCCCGGTTTAAACTCGGCGTGAGTGGCTAAATGAATCACCCCAAAGTTTCGGGTTGCCGCTTGCGCTCTAAAATTATCGAGGGTGAATTGCTCGTTAATAAAACCTTCGCCGAACCAAGGAATTTGAAAGATACTCGAAACTTCTAATGGAACCGCAGGCAAAGCAGGCAAGCCATTAAATTTTTCCGATCCCATTGCCAATACAGGCGTATTACGAATATCGACATAACTGACATCGGTCAAACCAAAACTGGGAACTAAAGCAACTGCATATTTTTCGATCAAAAACTGTTCGCCATCGTGCAGGGCGGCTAATGGAATCGTTCGCAAGCCAGAATCCATCGAAAATACTAAATTGCTGATATTTTTGGCGGCTAAATCGGCGGCCATAGGTGCCACGATCCACTGATACAGTTGTTGGGCATACTCTAAATAATTTCGGGTACTGCGCCGTTTTGGATTAAAGAGTTCTTTGCGAAAATCTGCAATGGTCTCAACTGCCCGATCGCGCGATACCCCCGACACGGGATAACGTTGGATCGCTGCCGTGGAATCCCCGTCGGAGGGCGCCGTCACCATCAAAAGTTCCAAACGCTCGTTTTGTGCGGAAACATAAATAAAAGCAGTTTTTTGAGCGGTCATTCGCTCTAAATCCCCTAACGTGCGCGAAATTTCTTCGTAAGACGGCACGTTTCCATAGAGATCGACCTCTAAATAATCTTGAAACTCGACCGCTTGAAATTCTTCGACGGTCTGAACCGCCACGCCAATATCCGCTTGTTGTATTTGGGCTTCATAGGCGGGGCGATCGACTTCTCGTCCCCCCGGTTGCTGGGATACGGGTTCCTGTTTTTGCGCTTCTCGCGGTTGATTTTCTGACTGCTGCGGCGGTGGCGGTTGTTCGGCGGGTGGCGGCGGTTCGAGTTGCGGTTCCGGTCGGCGTTCGTCTCTCGGCGGTGGCGGTTGTCTTTGTCCTTCTCCGGGAGGTCGCTGTCCTTCTCCCGGTGGGGGTTGTTGTCCTTCTCCCGGTGGGGGTTGTTGTCCTTCTCCGGGAGGTCGTTGTCCTTCTCCGGGAGGTCGTTGTCCTTCTCCCGGTGGGGGTTGTTGTCCTTCTCCGGGAGGTCGTTGTCCTTCTCCCGGTGGGGGTTGTTGTCCTTCTCCCGGTGGGGGTTGTCCTTCTCCCGATGGGGGTTGTTGTCCTTCTCCCGGTGGGGGTTGCGACCCTTCTCCTGGGGGTTGCGACCCTTCTCCCGGTGGGGGTTGCAGTCCCTCTTCTGGGGGGGGTGGCGGTTCTTCTAAAAATGGGTCTTCCCCTTCTAAAAATGGATCTTCTTCCAGTAGCGGGTCTTCTTCCAGTAGCGGATCCTCTTCGTCAGGTGCTAGCAACTCTTCCGGTTCGGTAATTTCTATCGGTGTCGGACCTGTGATATCGGATTGATTGCCCGTTTGAGGACGAGCTGGAGTGATGTAGAAGAGCAGTAAAGCGATCGCGGAACTGCCGATCGCTCTCCACCAGAAAAAGCCGGGTTTCATGAAGTATCCTTTGCCTTTTGCTGTCTTGGAATCGAGGCGTCGATAGCTTCGTGACGCCTTCGGCGTATCGTGTGAATCCTGAGAAGCCGCGATCGCATCCTATCAGTTTTTCGGGAGTCTGGGGCGATCGCTTTCTTAAAAGATATGTAAATTTCTTAAAACCAGACGATCGCCCCTTATCCCCGTAAGAGCGATCGCCTAATTCCAATTCCCAATTAAACTAAAGGCAGACCAGTAATAAGGATGGGAGTAATCGAATTTCTGTTGAGACTTTGTCTCGTCTTCCCAGGCAGTGGTCTGCCCGTTGGAAAAATGCAGCAATCCATTTTCTGAATAAGTTTCTCCTCTCAACATTGCTAATTGTGCTTCCTGCAAGGCGATCGATTTTAAGGGATTATTTTGTAAGTGATTGTAGAATTCTCCCATTAAGCCTAATGTCCCCTCATCGCTGACATACCACAAACTCGCTAAAGCCGATTTTGCACCATACAAAACCGCCAATCCCGCAAAACCTAATTCAGCTTGGGGGTCTCCCAAAGCCGTCCGACACGCACTTAAAGTCAGTAACTCGATCGCGGGTGTCGTAGTTAAATTCCATCCCAATCGATCCGTAATTTTTCTCAGGCGATCGAGTCCAATTTTATTGTTGTAAAAATAGATATAAGAATTGGACAGTGCTCCCGGTCTGAACTCCGCATGAGTGGCGATATGAATGCCGCGATATTGTTTATTTTCGTTTTGTTGGAGAAAGTTTTCCACCGTAAAGCCTTCATTAAGGAACGCATCGGTAGGCAAGCCGCTATTGGCGATTTCCTCTAACTCCAAGGGAACCGCAGGTAAGTCATTCAACTCGCTAAATTCCGAAGCTCCCATCGCTAAAATCGGGGAGTTGCGAAAGTCCACAAAACTAATATCGGTCAGTCCAAAACTCGGCACTAAAGTCAAAGCATATTTTTCAATCAAAAAGCGATCGCCGTCATGTAAGGCACTAAAAGGCACCGATCGCAATCCTTGATTGACTGCTAAAACAAGAATATCTATTTCTTTTTCTTGCAAACTGACATTGACCGGATCGACAAACCATTGATAAAGTTGTTGGGCGTGGGGTAAATACTGACTCGATCCTCGTTTTCTCGGATCGGTAATGGCATTCTGAAATAGACCAATTTCTTTAGAAACAATCTCAGAAGACAAGTTAGGAATCACATGTCTTTCACTATGAGAAATTACTTCTTCGAGATACCCTTGGGCGATCGTCGGTTGTTGCTTGGGAATAGTTTTTAATCGCGATACGGGGGTGATTTCGCTTCCATCTAAGGGAGGAACCGGAGGGATTAACAACAGTTCGAGACGGTCTTCATAGGAGGAAATATACAAAAAAGCGGCTTTTTTCCCAGTGACTTGCCACATTTCATAAAGTTTGGCGGCAATTTCATCGACTTGGGCAACTTTTCCAAATAATTCAATGCCTAAAAAGTTGCTAAATTCGAGAGCATAAAATTCCTCAAAAAGTTGTAGGGTTGTCGGAATGTCCGATTGAGCCACTAAATTTTCGTACCGTTGGCGATCGACTTCGAGTTCGGTGTTCTCATCTCCGAAGAAAGCATCTAAAATAGAAGCTTCTATCGGTCGAGAAGTTTCTACATGTACGGAATTATTGCGATCGATATTGTCTATATTTTCAGAACTATTCTCAGTTGTTGTAGTCGAATCGGCGATCGATGGCTCTCCCGAATTATTTTGAGGGTTCTCCGAAAAATCAGTCGGATTTTCTGGAACGACATTGCCATCGGAAACAGGCAATCCAGGACTGTCGGAATCGTTGTCAACTGGGACAGTATCGATGGGATTATTGGGGGTTGAATTATTTTGAGGTTGCTGTTGGTTAGGATTGTCAACGATCGCGTCGTCTACTGGGGGAGTTTCGTCAATAATATTGTTAGGTTCTTCGGTTTCGAGGGGTTCGATGAGGTCGATGGGTGAAATTTCAATAGGTTGCGGTCCGGTAATGTCACTTTGATTTAAAGGAGGATCGACATTCGGTCCGGTTACGTCACTTTGATTTTGAGCAATTGTGGGAAATTGAGACAACAGAATGACGCCAAATGAAGTGATCGCCGGAGTAAGAAACCATCGAAGCGAATACATAAAAAGACTCCCGTTTAAATTGATTGAAAGGACGACCATTGACGATGGTCAGTCACCGTACAAACACACCCAAACATGACCCAATTCACACGCGATCTATCGCTTTCTTCATGGCTCAGTCAGGCTCGATGCGATCGCATAAATCAAGATAAATTTAGAGAGGCGCCACTTATTTATACCCTCGCGTTCCCTCCATGGTTAACGCAGTCGAGAACGCGGTAAGTTCTAGCTGTTTTAAAACAGTTGAAACGCTGTTTAACGCTGTTTACTTATCTTACAAGAAAATCCGATCCCGAAACGAGCGATCGAGACATGCACCCGGGAGGCGATCGCCCCTGACGGTCGCGACCCCACCCGAACGATCCGTGAGAAGCGATCTAGAAGCGATCGAAAGAAAAACCGTAACCGATCCCCAAAATAAAGCGGGTTCCATCCCCTGCACTGCCCGTGATATCGGTCAAAGCGGGAGAAATCACAATGGGAACATTGCGAAAGGGTGCAATCGATAAACCGACGGTGAGATCTTGTCCGGTCCATTCCACCACGGCGTTGACGGGTTCGTAAAGCCGCAAGGCGGCGGACCCAAACAGACCCACCGTATCGACCCCATCATCGATTTGGTCTTCGGTTCGATATTGTCCGCCGCCGACACCGACAGATAAAAATAATTGGCTCAAGGGTTTGGATGGGTCCTCTTGCAAAGCGAAGCGCCTGCTGACGACGCCGTAAACCGAGGAACCGCCATCGGTTTCACCCCAGCGCACGGCCCCTTGTACTCCAGCCGCCACGCTGAAGTCTGCGGGTAAACGGCGGTGCAGTTTGATGCTGAGGGTGCCATCCTCAAAGGCATCTCCCCACAGGTCGGTGACGGTGACGCCGAGGGCCACCCCAACATTTTTACGCGGGTCGCCGAATCCCATACCAATCCCCATCACCCCATCTGCATCTTCAGTAAAGCGGGTGCGTTCTTGCAAACCCAAACCAATACCGAGGGTTCCCCACGAAGCGCCGTAACCGGAAGGATTCATAATTGTGATGCCGGGAGAGGCGGCGGCGGAGGGTTTGCCTTGGTTGGGACGGGGACGAAACGGTACGCGCTGGGGTTGAAAGCGCTGTTCGTTCCCCTGTTTGCGGTGTAAGGAACCGGGAGAAGACGAGGGAGTAGAATCGGGAGGGGGCGTCGCTTGTCCGATGCGGAGGGGTTGAATTGATATGGGTTCGGGGTCGAAATGTTCGCGTTCGCGTTCGAGATCGAGAGGAATGGCGATCGCCCTCGGGCAAAACATGACAGCGATCGCGATCGGAGTAAGGATCAATTTCATGAGTGCAAAACCCAAAGGTTCGATGATGGTGAAGTTGCTCGATCTGCCCTGAATTGAGAAAGGCTATTCTCAAGGATTTATCAATGTCACCACTCTGGAAAGTAACGACACGCAAGCGAAACAGTTTCAGCAAGGGACGGACTCTTAAAATCCAACTTTCTTCGAGTGTTTTGGATCGATCGCCGAGAATGTCTCTCTCGCTGAATCTATTCTATTGAAGGTCTTTCGCAACTTGGCAAATGTGAAGAAACCTATCAATTTGCGAGGGATAAATCCGAGGAACTCCGTGAATTTGCGGGTAAAATTCCCCCTGGGTTTTGCAACGGTAAGTTATCGTTAAGTTATCGTTCGATCGCCCTCAATTCCCCTCTATAGCGACCCTTCGCCGTCCTTTTTACCCTTCGGGAAGGGGACCGACGGGTGCGGGGTTGGCTGCGGTTGCTTGGGTTTCGGGAGCGGTTTCGGGAGCGGTTTCGGGAGCGGTTTCGGAGGGATTTTCCAGCCCGTTTTCCGCTTCTTCATCGCGATCGCTCGTCAGGGGAAGTTGAAGCTGTTGCGGAAGTTGTTCGGTTTGGAAATACTGATGAAATTTATCGGTCACTTGCAACCAATAAGAACGCCCGTCAGATTGGCGGCGACGTCGAACGAAACCCTGTTGAATCAATTCTTGAACGTGTTGGTACGCTCCCGAACCGCGTAACTCGACTAATTCGGTTTGACTCATAGACCCTTTTTTGAGGGCGATCGCCGCTAAAGTTCGCAACGCCCCGACCCCTAATTCGGCGGGAATTAAACTATGTACTAAATCTTGAAACGTTTCGCGAAGTTGAAGGGTATATCCTTTATTACTTTCGACAATTTCCAACGCACTCTCGCGGTGAGCGTAATCGCCCATCAACTCGATCAAAGCTTCTTCAGCATCTTCTTTGTCACATTGAGCAAACTCGGCGATCTCGGCCAGAGATAACGGTTTACCCTTTAAATAGAGAATTGCTTCGATTGTGGTCGCCAAACGAGTCATAGGGGATTTTAGATTTTAGATTTTAGATTTTAGATTTTAGATTTTAGATTTTAGATTTTAGATTTTAGATGAAAAGGGCGATCGCTCGTGTAGGGGATAAAGCTGATGGTCGGGCGATCGCACGCCGCCGCGCGGACGTGCAACCCACCGTTTAAGTGTAACAGGATTTTATAAAAATTGTTCCGGGGCTGTAAAAGGAGACGATCGCCTAATCTAACTGGCGTCCGGTGAGTTCGACGAAAATATCCTCTAAATTAGACGGGCGGACCATCAACCCGGTTTTATCCGGTTGCGCCTCAAAATAAGCATTGGCGGCGTCGAGATCGGGAAAAAACTTGTATTCCCAGCGATCGCCGACCTGTTTCATCACCAAACCGCCCCCGTGTTTGTGGCGCAATTCGTCGAGAGTTCCCAACTCGATCAAAGTTCCCGCATCCATAATCCCGATGCGATCGCACAAATACTCGACCTCTTCCATGTAGTGGGTCGTCAACAGCATCGTCATTCCCTGGCGGTTGAGATCGCGAATAATTTCCCACAAACGCCGTCGGGTTTGGGGATCGAGTCCCACCGTCGGTTCGTCCAAAAACAAAATCTTCGGTTCGTGTAACAGCGCCCGGGCAATTTGCAACCGCCGTTTCATCCCGCCAGAAAGGGTTTTCGCTTTCACGTCCTGGCGATCGCTCAATTCTACATAAGTCAAGGCGCGATCGATGCGCTGCTGTCGTTCGGTTTTGGGAATGTGGTGCAAACGTCCGTGAAACTCCATATTTTCCCAAACGGTCAAATCCAGATCGACGCTAGTTTGTTGCAACACGACCCCAATCTGTTGTTTGACGGCGATCGGATCGCGACGGACATCGTATCCCGCCACCTGAATTGTCCCTTCACTCGGGCGGGTGAGGGTCGTCAACATCCGGATCGTGGTCGATTTCCCGGCGCCGTTGGGTCCGAGTAAGCCAAACATTTCTCCCGGGGCGATCGCAAATGACAACCCGTTGACGACGGGAGTGCGATCGTAAATTTTCCGGACGTTCTCAACGCAAACCGCAGCACTCATGTTTACTTTCAATCACTGGACGCATCCCATAATCTACCAGAAGGGCGCCGCGATCGTCCCCCTTTACCCCTCCCGTTCCTGCCCCATTTCCGTCAAGGTTTGCCATCCCGCCTGCCACAAATTCTCATCTTTGAGTTGTCGCGCATTCAACCAAAACCGGACGTTGGGATCGCAAGAAGCGACCATTTCCGCAAACACCCATTTACCGTCATTTTTGCGATTGACGACTTGAAAATGTCGCCATCCCCAGGTTTTTTGCCGCGCAGTCCATTTGGAACCGACGAGATAGGGGAATTTTTGTTTTTTCTTAGCCATTGTTTCGGGGAGAAGAATAACCGCTTTCGAGGCGTTTACCCATAAAAGCGCAAGGGTTAACCCTTTCAATCTATCTAAAATCTACAATTTACAATCTACAATCTACAATCTCAACAATGGGTCAGTGCTTCTTGCGGGTCGCGGACGACATCGGGAAGGCGGAAAGTAAACGTGGAACCGCGATCGATTTCGCTGGTGACGAATAACTCCCCGCCCATAATTTCGCAGAAGCGTTGACAAATCGCTAAGCCCAAACCCGTACCGCCATAGCGTTTCGTCGTCGAGATATCCGCTTGAATGAACGGTTGAAAAATTTTATCGATCTGTTCTGGGGTCATACCAATTCCGGTATCGGCGACCTCGAAGATCACCCATTCCGAGGCTTGGGGGACGGGATTTGCAGATAACCTCCCGTTGGTTTCGGTCGGGGAACGATCGCTGGCGGGGTTGTCGGAAGGACTGGGAGGGAGTTGAGCGATCGCCTCCGAGGAAGAATCGGCGACGGGAGTCCGTTTGATCTGCAGGGTAATGCGACCTTCGTGAGTGAATTTGGCGGCGTTACTGAGTAAATTGAGTAACACTTGCTTCACCTTGGTGCGATCGGCGATCATGTGTCCCATTTGGGCGGGACAGTCGAGCTCGAAGGTATTATTATTTTTCTGGACTAAAGGATTGATGGTGCTTTCGACTTCTTCGATCAGGGTGACGATATCGAAGCGTTCTAAATAAATTTTCATTTCTCCCGCTTCGATCTTGGAAATATCGAGAACGTCGCTGATGATGTTGAGCAGATGCGCTCCAGCTTCGCGAATTAACATCAAATCGGGAACGAAATCGTTATAGCCCAAATCTTCGGCATCTTCGCGCAACAGGTCGCTGTAACCGAGAATGGCGTTGAGGGGAGTGCGTAACTCGTGACTCATGTTGGCGAGAAACTGACTTTTGGCGTGATTGGCGGATTCGGCGGCTTCTTTGGCTTGTTCGAGTTCGATTTGAGCGAGTTTGCTTTCGGTGATGTCACGCACGATCGCCAACACGTCGTCGCCGCCGTTGACCACTAAGCGGGCTTCAAAATGATGGCGTTGGTTGTGCAGAAACCACTCGTACTCGAACACTTGAATTTCCCCCGAGGCGATCGCGCGATCGACGTGTTCGATATACTTGTGGGCGACGTGGGTCGGCAGCACTTCATAAAGTGTTTTCCCTAACAGATTGCCGAGATTACTGAGTAAATCCCCATTGCGCGACGCTTTGAAATCGACAAATTCACCACTTTTAGAAAAACGAAACATTAAATCGGGAATGGCATCGAGCAAGGCGCGGTTTTTCGCTTCACTTTGGCGTAAATCCTCAGTTTGTTGTTCGAGACTTTCGATCGAGCTACGCAATTGGTCGGTCATCCGGTTGAACGATTCGGCGAGTACCGCGAGTTCGTCGTTGCTGCGAATCGCAATTTTTTGAGATAAGTCCCCGGACGAGAGGCGCTTGGTGGCGACGGTCATTTCTTGCAAAGGTTCGGTAATCGAACGACTCAGCAACAGGGCGATCGCGGTTCCGGCGATCGCCGCCGCCGCCGCCACCGCCAACCCCTGATAGCGAACCACGGCCATTTTTTCTTTTAACGGCGTTGTCGATAAGCCGACACTGACGGCCCCCAAGCGCTGGCGACCGACCAGAACCGCCTTTCCGGCGAGCAGTTGGTCGGCTTCCCATTGAAACGTCGTCCGGTTGCTTGCGAGTAACGCTTGACCGAACGGATCCGGTTCGACGTTATAAACTAAAACATCCTCCCCGTAAGCATCCGCCACGACCCGTCCTTCGCGATCGTAAATGCGTCCGGCGACCAACACGCGATCGGCGCCGAGTTGTTCCATGATTTCTTCCATGAAGTCGGCGTCGAGATTGTAAAGCGAATCGGAGGTGGTGACGCTGAGGGCATCGAGGAGGATTTGCGCTTGTTGTTGGAGTTCTTTGCGAAAGGTTTGTTGTTCTCGGTAAAGGGATAGCCCGGTTACGCCCGCCACGACAAGAATGACCAAGCCTGTCATGCTCAGAGTCAGCTTGGTCGCCAGCGAGCCTTTTGAGTGGCTATTGATTCCCATGAAATTCACCGATTTTCCACTTGCTCGTATAACTCTCGCATTCGTTGGAAGCTAGCTTCCGGGGGGAATTCGTCAAATTTTGCCGTGTCTTCAAAGATATCGAGGACTTCTTTCCCTTCGGGGGTTTTATCCATTTCTAACAAGATCGTTTTGAGGGCGGCTACCATTTCTGGATTCATATCCGGTCGGACCATGACGATATGACGGGCGACTTTCTCCGTTTCCGCTAGCACTTTCATCGCGGCGCGACTTTGTGGGGGAATTTCTTCAAAGGTGCCGATATCGAGGGCGCCTGCGGCAACTTTACCGCTAATTACCCATTGAATCGTATTTTCGTCGTCGTCGCTGAAGACGTACCCGACTTCATTTTCGCCGACGGTATCGGCGGCGGAGTTTTTCTCGACGGGGTTCAATCCGGCTTCGATTAAATAGGCGGCGGGTAACATGTAGCCGGAGGTGGAGTTGGGTTCGTCAAAGGAGATCGTTTTGCCTTTGAGGTCTTCGAGGCTGTTGATGTCACGATCGCCCATGGTGAAGATAATGGTGTAGTAGTCGGGGGTGCGATCTTTCCAGCGTCGCAAAATCGCTTGAGCTCCAGAAAGTTGGCTGACGCGCATCGCCGGATAGGGACTGTCGAAGTAAATATCGATTTCTCCGGATTTGAGCCAACTGGAGATCGTCTCTAAATCCCCGGCGACTTTGACTTCGCCGATCCCGATATCGAACTGTGACAAGTTTTTGGCTAAATAATCGGCCATCGGCTGGTAACGTTTGATTTTTTTAGCCGGGTTGTTGGACACGTCGGCAATGACGAGGGCTTTGCCCGTCGGGGGCGCCGTCGGTTCGTCGGTCGAGATCTGTGTCGGTTGCGAGTCGCAACTGGCGATCGTTGCGAGCAAACCGACGAGCATCAAGTTTTTTAAAAGTTTTTGAAACATCGCTGTTCAAGTCTCCAGGATTGAAACGCTTCGAGAGTCCAATGCCCCGATCGCGGCAAATGCGAGGTCGGCCTTAGCCTCTGCCGACAGGATATTTCACGCCATCGATCTCTACACCGGGAAGGCGATCGCTTTCCTAAAACTTCTCGGTTTGCCGATCGCTCGTCCGTGGTCGCGATCGTTGAGGGAGGAGATTGACGATCGATCGCCCACGCCGATCTTAGCGGGTTGCTTCCCCTTCCCCGAGGCTCAAGGATGCCCCGCGATCGCCCGGTCTGGTCGTCGCACTCCCCAACGGCGCGCCGCTTCGTCTCCCTCGTGATGCTGCGATCCTAACCGACTCTCTGTCGAAATGACGATTTCGATCGAGAGTTTAGTTACACATTTTATCAATTTTGTCAATCCGTTAAATCTTTCAACCGAGCCATCGCCCGCGATCGTTCGAGTAGATTTTCTCACCATCGAAACCTGTGGCCGATCGCCGCGATTAGGAAATCGGCGATCGCGGCGATCGTAGCCTCGAAAACTATCAATTTTTGCAACATTTTGGCGGATAGAAGAATTTACTGAGTTCCCCTCGAATATCGATCGATTTTGATAAAGATTACGTAAATTTTACGTGAAAACTTGGTGAAGCTCTCCCCTCAATCTTGATTTTTGGCGATCTCATCTGCGACAATCTCAGTATATTCTCGGAGATAACAAGAGATCGCGATCGGCTCCGTCCATCTGACGTTTAAGAATACTGCTTTAACTTGAGTCGCTGACGCCCCCGGTCGTCGGGTCAACTCCCCCCACTTGCCAACCTTGACCCAACATCTGCCTTCGGGAAGGCGATCCCCTCCCCGAACGGGGAGATCGTCCCCGGGGGTTCACCCGGCGTCCGAGCCAATTTTGGTGGTTTTCGCGGATCGTGACACCTTTTGAGAGTCTCCCAGACAACCTTAGCCTCCCGATCGCCCCGACAACGGCAATCGAGAGGATGGCGCGATCGCAGACGGGCTTTATCCGTAAAAACCCCGAACCGTCGATCGCCCCCTTCAACCTTCACTCACGCTGTTTGTTTCACGAGGGTCATCCGCAATGAAAATCTCCAATTCTTCCCAAACATTCCCGCATTCAATCGGAAAACTGCTCAAATTTAGCCTTCCTTCCGCCTTAATTTGGACGAGTCTCGCCACCGCCGCCAACGCCTTCGACTTACGCCCGATCGGAACCTACCAGACCGGAATTTTCGACGATAGTGCTGCCCGTATCACCACCTACGACCCCCTCTCCCAACGCTTATTCGTCACCAACGACAGTACCCAACGCATCGAAATTCTCGATATCTTCGATCCGACCAACCCTTACCCCGTCGCCGCCAATCCCTTCATCGACTTGACCACCCTCGACCTCGGTCTCGATTTTGAAGTCGGCGGAATTAACAGCATCGCCTTTAAAGATGGCATCCTCGCCGCCGCCGTCGAAAGTAAAAACTTGCAAGACCCCGGTAGAGTCCTATTTTTCGACAGCAACGGCACCTTATTAAACTCCCTCACCGTCGGCGCCTTGCCGGATATGCTCACCTTCACCCCCGATGGCCGTAAAATTCTCGTCGCCAACGAAGGGGAACCGAGTGGAGATTACCTCAACGATCCGGAAGGGTCAGTCAGTATTATCGAGTTGGCGGCGGATATTGCCTCGTTAACCGATGCCAACGTTAAAACTGCCGATTTTAAACTGTTTAACAATATCGCGATCGACGATCGCATCCGTATTTTCGGCCCCAATGCCACCGTCGCCCAAGACCTCGAACCGGAATCGATCGCCGTGTCCGCAGACGGGACGAAAGCCTGGGTTACTTTACAAGAAAACAACGCGATCGCCGTTCTCGACCTGTTAACGGGGGAATTCACCGATTTATTCGCTTTAGGCTTTAAAGACTACAGCCAGCCGCAAAATGCTCTCGATCCGAGCGATCGCGACGGCGGGATTAACTCCAGAACTTTACAAAATCTGTTCGGAATCTACCAACCGGACGAAATCGCCTCCTACACCTTCGGCGGTCAAACCTTCTTATTCACCGCCAACGAAGGGGACAGCCGCGAATATCTCTTTGAAGACGAAGCGGGGAACGAAATCGAAAGCTTGGTCGAAGAAACTTCCGTCGGCGATGTCCTCCTCGATCCCGATCTGTTCCCCAACGCCGCAGAAATCCAGGACAATAGCAATTTCGGGCGCTTGGAAATCACGAATACGATGGGAGATATCGACGGCGACGGCGACTATGACGAACTCTATGCCTTCGGCGGGCGATCGTTCTCGATTTGGGACGAACTGGGCAATCTGATTTTCGATAGCGGCAACGAATTTGAACGAATTACCGCCGAACTGTTCCCGGACGATTTCAACTCCAACAACGACGCCAACCAATCCTTTGACAATCGCAGTGACAATAAAGGCCCCGAACCGGAAGGCATTACCTTGGGACGGATTTTAGAAAAAACTTATGCCTTTATCGGTTTAGAACGGATTGGCGGCATTATCGCTTACGATGTCACTGACCCGTACAATCCGTTTTTTGTCGATTATTTCAACAATCGCAATTTTGCCGCTTTGTTTAACGAGGATGTTTTCGGCGAGGATGAAGAACCCTCCCGGGAACAACTCGATGCGGTCGGAGATCTCGGTCCGGAAGGCTTGCTGTTTATTGCGGCGGCTGATAGTCCGACGGGTCGCCCGTTGTTAGCGGTGGCGAATGAGGTCAGTGGAACGACGACGTTGTATTCGGTTCGAGTTCCGGAACCGTCTTCGGCGATCGCCCTCGCCGGAGTGGGCGCCCTCGGCTGGCTGTCGCGCAAGCGCAAACGGGCTTAGGGGCGATCGCCCGTCTCAAGACTCGGCGGCGTAAGCGTCGGTCGCGTAGATCCGAAACCGTTCTAAATCGGCTTGGATCGTCGATTCGACCACCCGACCTAAAAACAGGTTATCCATGACTTGACCGAGAATCCCGGGAATTCCGTAAGCGACGGTCAGTTTGACGATGCTTTTGCCGTGGCGATCGTAAAAACGCACGGCGCCGCGATTGGGTAGACCGTCCACGGATTCCCACTGGATGATCTGTTCGGGGACGACTTTGAGAATACGCGACAGCCAAGTAAATTCAAAACCCCCGGAGGCTAATTTCCACCGGGATAAGTCCGGATCGTCTTCGAGAACGCGAACGGAGTCGATCCATTTCATCCATCGGGGCATTTGTTCGAGATCGGACCATAAATGCCAAACGAAATCAATGGGGGTATCGACTTCGACAAAAACGCTATGTTCTAACCAATCGGTCATAGTTTGCAAAAGGGGTGAGGATTTGCCGTTCGTCGTCGGCGAACGACAAACCGAGTACGATTAGCGGGCGATCGCCGATGTTTCTGTTTTCCCTAAAATTTTATCGAGATTTGCCAAAATCGCCTTGGCAGCCTGACGCCCGGACAGGGTCGCCCCTTCCATGCTGTCGATATAATCCTGTTGGGTATAACTGCCAGCGAGGAAGAAGTTCGCCACGGGGGTTTCCTGGGCCGGACGGTAGGGATCCATGCCCGGGGCTTCGCGATAGAGAGATTGGGCGAGTTTGACGACGCTATACCAAGTCATGTTTAACTCGCGGGCGGAGGGGAACAGTTCGCGGACTTGTTCGAGGACGTGTTGGGCGATCGCCTCGTTACTTTCTTTAATAAACGGATCTCCCGGAGTGAGTACCAGTTGCATCAACGATCCTTCCCCTTCCCGATAGTAGTCCCCGGGACTGGCTAAGGCGAGGTCGGCGAAACAAGAAAAGTCCGCATCGGCGGTATACAGTAAATTGTCGATTCCCGCAGCTTCTTGCAGTTGGCGCCGCTTTTGCGGGTCGTCGAGTTCGGTCACCCACCCGTCAAAGCGCAGTTGAACCGTGGCGACAGGGACGGTATCGAGTTTGTAGATCTTGTCAAATTCCGGCCACTGGCGCCACGCGGGCGGTAAGATTTTCTGGATGCCGGGAACGTCGCAGGCGAACACGTAGGTATCCGCTTCGATGGTTTCTTCGCTGTCCCCTTGGGCAACGACAATCCCGGTGACGCGAGTTTCGCCGTCGGTTTCGGCATATTGGATCTCGCGGACCCGACGGCGTAGGTGGATTTTGCCGCCTCGGGCTTCGATATAGTTGACGATCGGTTTGTGCAGGTATTCGTGGGGAGATCCTTCTAACATTCGCAAGACTGAGGCTTCGGTTTTGGCGGCGAAGAATTGAAAGATCGTCAACATGCAGCGTGCGGAAATGTTCTCGGTGTCGATGAAGCCGAGGGCGTAGGCGATCGGATTCCACATGCGATCGAGGCTGCCTTGGGACCCGCCGTGTTGGCGGAACCAGTCGGCGAAGCTGACGCGATCGAGATCGCGGATGGTTTTCATGGCCCCGTCGAAGTCGATCAAACCGCGTACCAGGGGACTGGTTCCGAGGGCGATCGCGTTTTGCAATTTGTCGATGACGGAAAGTTGAGAGGTGGTGAAAAAGGCTTTTAACCCGTTAAATGGCGCCCCGGTGATAAACCGAAAGTCCAATTCGCCGATGTTTCCGCCGCGATTGATAAAGGTGTGGGTATGTTCTTTGAGGCGCAAGTTTTCAAAGGCCCCGACTTTCTTCATCAAGTCGAACAGTTGGAAGTAACAGCCGAAAAAGACGTGCAATCCCATTTCAATATGATTGCCCTCTGGATCGACCCAACTGCCGACCTTACCGCCGACAAAGGGACGAGATTCAAAGATTTCGACTTCGTGACCCGCATCGACTAACTCGACGGCGGTAGCTAATCCAGCCAATCCGGCACCAGCGATCGCAACCCGCATTCTTGACGTTGATCTCATAAGTTTCGTTACATATTGTAACGAATAAAGGAACCGCAACCATCATGAAGTTCAAACGTTGTTCAAATCTTCGCCAAACCCCACGCTAACTTTGCCGCCCCCACCATTCCGGCACTATTGCCCAGTTCGGCCACTAAAATTTCTAAATGGGGCCGACAGGCGGCAATCACCCGCCGTTCGACTTCCGCTTTGGCGTGGGGTAAGAAAAATTCCGCACTGGCGCTAATCCCGCCGCCGATAATAATCGCTTCTGGGGTTAAAACGTAAATTAAACTCGCCAATCCAGCGCCGAGTTGGTGTCCGTAGGTTTCCCAAAAGGCGAGGGCTTCCCGGTTTCCCGCCTGGGCCATGTGGCCGAGTTCGGCGGGGGAGACTCCTGTATTGCGGCGAATGGCTTGTACGGAAACGTGCTGTTCTAAAGACCCGTTATTGCCGCTATGACATTCGTGACCGTACAGGTTTAAGGTAATTAATCCCAACTCTCCGGCAGCCCCGGTATGGCCCACGAACAGTTCGCCATCGAGGATAATGGCGCCGCCGACTCCGGTTCCCAGGGTGAGCATTATCGAGTTGCGAAAGCGTTTCCCGGCCCCCAACCAGGCTTCCCCCAATCCGGCGCAGTTGGCATCGTTGGCGAGGATGGTGGGTTTGCCTGTTTTGGCTTCTAGATAGTCGGCGACGGCAACATCTTGCCAACCGTCGAGGTTGATGGCGACTTTGGCAATGCGACCCGTTCCGTCCACGGGACCGGGGGTTCCCAGACCGATCGCCACGGCGGCGCGATCGCGATCGATCGTTTCTACTGCTCGTGCGATCGCCTGTAGTACGGCATCCGGTTGAGCTGGTTGGGGCGTTTCTATAGTGAGAGACTCTAGACATTCGCCCTCGCGATCGAATCGCCCGAGTTTGATCGCACTTCCACCGAGGTCAACACCGATGACTTGGTCCATAAGAATTGTAGATTGTAGATTGTAGATTGTAGATTGTAGATTGTAGATAGCTGAATTAAGGCGCTGAGAAAGCAACAATATTCATCGGTGGGACAGGCATCCTGCCTGCTACTGTCACGATCCCCCCACTCCCTACTCTCGCCGAAACTTCGGATTGACCAACTCATTCAACCCTTCCCCTAATAAGGACAAACCCACCACCATCAACGTCATCGTACAGCCCGGGAAAAAGGCCGTCCACCAGACCCCTGTAGATAAGGCATCGAGGGCTTGACGCAAATCGTGACCCCATTCGGGGATTTCTTCGGGCAATCCCAAACCGAGGAAGCCCAAACCGCCCAAAACGAGAATCGCGTCGGCGGCGTTGAGGGTAAATAAAACCGGGACACTCTGAATGACATTGAGAAATAAATAGCGAGAGAGAACCCGCGAGGTGGGCGCCCCGATCGCCTGCGCCGCTTCTACAAACAGTTCGGTTTTGACGCTGACGGTGTGGTTGCGAACTACTCGGTAATATTGGGGGACGTAGGCAATACTCAGGGCGATCGCCGCATTCAGTATCCCTCGACCGACCACAAAAGCGAGGGTAATCGAGAGCAGCAAACCGGGTAATGTATAAATTGTATCCATCACGAACAGTAACACCCGATCTAACTTTCCCCCGAGATAGCCGCTCACCAATCCCAGGGGAACCCCGATCGCCATACTTAACGCCGTCGCCAGTAACACGATTTTCCACGCCACTTGGGTTCCGAATAAGGTTCGCGAAAACACGTCGTACCCGAGGCGGGACGTCCCGAACCAATAGTCGGCGGAGGGAGGTTCGTGGACGGGATTGGCGAGAAACTCTCTGGGGTCGTCAATCCAGCCCCAATCTTGTAACAGGGGGGCGAATAGGGCGATCGCGATAAAAATTAATGTAATACTCAATCCCACCCACATCAATTGCATCGATAAGGTCGGGCGCTGGGTTGCTTGCAAGGCGTCGGGCAAGCCTTTTTTTAATAAAGCCATTCGGATTAGAGCGTTTCGATTTGAGATTTGCGATTAATCTACGCGAAAATCATACAGCAATCCGATGGGTTTGTTGACGCCCGCGATTCTCCTTTGGAGACGACGAGCGCGATCGCGCCTCCCCCTCAACCATACTTTCACAAAACAAGAGACGCGATTTCTCGCGTCTCTGTGAAGTTTTCGCGCAAATCTCTAGAGATTATTCTCAATCATCTGGCGATACTCGCTCTTTTGCTTGACCCCTCGCATTTGACCGACCAAGCCTTTGTCTTTGAAAAACTGAATCGTCGGCGTTCCGGTTACTCCGGCATTGTCGGCGATCTCCGGATCTTGCTCGATGTCAATTTCGACAAAGTGAATCCGACCCTCAAACTCATCGACCACCTTATTCAAAATCGGCTTAAGGGTGTGACACGGACCGCACGTCGGCGACACGTATTTCACCATCAACAGGCGATCGCTCTCGTGATACAACTTGCGTAAAGCATAACTGCCCACGTGGCGGGTTTCTTCCGGATTAAACGTCGCTTCCGTATCCGCCTGCACCTCTTTTTCAGGTTCGGGAGGCTTCTCGGACTCCTCCGTTTGATGGAACTCTTGCGCCAACCCTTCCTCTGCTAACCAGCGTTCGGCGAGCATCGCCCCCATACATCCCGACCCCGCCGCCGTCACCGCTTGGCGGAATTCGTGGTCTTGAACGTCGCCGACGGCGTACACTCCGGTGACGTTGGTTTCTACCGAGTCCGGTTTCGTGACGATATACCCTTTCTCGTCGAGGTCGATCTGTCCTTTAAAAATCTGCGTATTCGGCGTATGTCCGATCGCGTAAAACAGCCCGCGTACCTTCAATTGGCTTTTTTCGCCCGTCTGATTGTTGACGATTTCCACCCCTTCCATCTGTCCGCCTTCCTGACCGAAAACGCCGACCGCTTCCGTGTTCCAGTGGACGGTCAGTTTGGGGTTTCTCAACACCCGGTCTTGCATCGCTTTGGAGGCGCGCATCTCGTCGCGACGGACGAGTAAGTGAACGTGAGAGGCATATTTGGTCAAATAGACCGATTCTTCCGCCGCCGTATCGCCGCCGCCAATGACCGCCAATTCGACATTTTTAAAAATCGGGCTGGCCCCGTCGCAAATCGCACAGGCGGAAATCCCGTTATTCCAGAACTTATCCTCGTTGGGTAAGTGCAAGCGCTTCGCCGTCGCCCCGGTGGCAATGACAATGCTGTGGGTTTTAAATTCTCTCTCGTCGGAGCGCACGGTAAACGGACGTTGGCTCAAGTCTACGGAGGTCACGTCTTCGGTGTAGAGTTCGGCGCCCCAGCGTTCGGCTTGTGCTTTCATCCGTTCCATTAATTTCGGCCCGGTAATCCCTTCGGGAAACCCGGGGAAGTTTTCGACTTCCGTGGTGGTCATCAGTTGACCTCCCGGCAAACCACCCATTTGGTATCCTTCAAAGACGACGGGTTTGAGGTTGGCTCGGGCGGCGTAAATCGCGGCGGTAAATCCGGCTGGTCCGGATCCGATAATGACTAGGTTTTCAACGTTGGGGGTTGCCATAAGGGTTTATCTAAACTCGTAACGACTTTGCTTTAGTTATTATAGCGGTTTGTGCTGCATTGGGAATCGTGCACGGAGAAATTTCGATTTTAGATTGTAGATTTGAGAAAGTTCATGGATTGTGCCCTCGATGGCGATCGCGCAGGCGTTCGAGATGGCGGCGTTCCATACCGATATTACTGGCGTGCTCGTCGCGTTGTTCCTGGGCTTCGACCGGATCGGAGGAGAGGCGATCGATCCCTTGTAAATCGATGGGACGCCAGCGACCGGAATCGTCGATCGATCCTTGAACTTCTCCTGAAGCGTAGTAACCGAGGTCTAATAGCTCTTGGGAATAAGTATCGATATCGGCTAAGGTGCGATCGCTCACCCGGGAAGCATAATGACTCGCTTCACTTTCCTGTTCGGGAGTGGCGCCGTGAGGAGCATCTGCAAAGCCGCCCGCCACCCGTTCCATGGCAAAGGCGAGACGGTTGGGGCCGACATCGACCAGACCGTAAAAGCGCGCGCCGACGGAGGTTTGCGATGCCGCACGGGCGCCGACGAGTTCTTCGTTAAATTTATCGGCGAGTTCGGGAGGATAAACCTTGACCACCACTTCAGTTCCGTCGGGCATGGTGGCGGCAAAAACGCCATATTGGGGTCCGCGACTGGCGAGAGAACCCGCCCAACCGCTCGAACTGAGGCGATCGCCCAATTGTACCGGAGGGCCGGAGCCGCCCTAGGATCGGGGTGTGGTCACCTCCGGAAGGGTAGCATCGGGGATCGTATCTTCATCCCACTCGTCCCCGCCGGGCGATCGCATGGCGTCGGGAACCTCGCCCAAATCCACATTAAAGCGATCGCGCATCCAAGCATGATACCCTTCGAGATCCGCAAACTCTTGCCGTTGTCGCCGGCCCGTTTCCGGGTCGGGAACCTCGATCCAATAGGGACTGTCCGCCTGCGGATCGTAGCCGAAACGGGTGTAATTGGGGCCTTGTGGCGTTTTGTAGTGAATCGTAGACGATCGCGCCTCCCCGCCTGCCATCTGCGACGCCCAAAACACCGTCTGAAAATCCCCACTGGCGCCACTCGGGAAGCGATTCACGTCCGAGACCACCCCAGTCGTCGGGTCTACCGGATGAGAATGGGCCATCAATACCCAATGACCGACATCTTGCCCGTCGAGTAATTCCTTCCACCGTTGGGAGACCCCACCGCCTTCCGGGGCTTCCCGTTCTCCCCCGCTTCCTTCGACGTAAACCTCCCCCGAATCCCCCTGAATGATGATATATTCCCCCGTTTCGCTGTTGCGGTAGATCGCCGCTTCTCGCGAGGGATCCTCCCGCCAAGTATTCTCGTACATCGTTTGAGCGTCGCCGATGTAGCGCACCTGCTCGTCGAGGCTGAGACTGCGCCGTTCCGGGGGCATCATCACCGTCGCTTCCGGCAATTGTAAATCTTCGATCGCCGATCGCGCCGCTTGCACTTGTTCCAAATTGCCCCCTTCCTCCGATCCGGGCGATCGGGGAACCCCCGCCGCCGCCCCGGCGACTTCCTCCCCCGTGACTGGGGGACGGGCTGCGGCTTCGCTCAAATCGCGACCCGGTTCTCCCCCGTCCTCCATTTCTGCTGCTTCGTGTCGGCGGGTTTCGCGACGGGTCGCCACCGCTTGTCCGCCGACTTCGCCGACACTGTTGGTCAAGCCGCGACCGACCGATTGAGCGGTACGCGACGCGAAACGACTGGCCAGATCGACCACGGTGAGATTGCCCGTTCCCGTCCGGATCAGGGCGGCGCCTTCTTCGGACACCCCACTAATCACTTGCTGGGTGATGTTTTGGACCGCACTGTGACGCAGGCGTTGGACCCGAGCCATTTGTTGCGCGTCGAGTCCGTGACCGAGTAAGCCGCGCGTTCCCGCCCCCGCCGTATTGCCGATCGCGGAGAGGGCGGCGGCGCCGATACTTTCTGCAGTGGGGAATTTGCCTTCAAATCCGGCAGTGACCACTTGCAAGTTGACTTGAGTAAAGGCTTCGCTGGCGGCGTCGGCGAGGAAGGTTTCGGCGCGGCTCAACTGGCGCAGGCGTTCGGGATTGAGGACGTCGTCGATCGCGCCGCGACCGACGGAGTTAAAGCCGTGGGAGGCGATCGCCGTAACCAGTTTTTGGGCATTTTCACCGGAGAGCACGTCGTAATCTTGGCCGAGGAGCATCTCGCGCACGAGCATTCCGGCGACGGCGGAAGAGAGAGAGGCGAGTAACGCCCCGGCAGCCGCCCCCCCCGTAGCAATCGTGAGGGCTGCTTCGACCACGAGTTCGACGGTGGTAGCGATCGCCTCGGCAATGCTGCGTTGGAGCGATCGCAACTCGTCCAAGCGGGCGCGAAACGCCGTATATTCGAGGCTGGCGAGGGCTTGGGCGTCTCTGGCTCCGGTAATGGCGAGTATCGCTTCGAGTTCGTCCGGTCGCGCCCCCGCTTGGGCGGCGATGAATTCGAGGCGATCGGCGGATTCGCCCACCACTTCGGCGGTATCTTCCCCACTGACGACATCGTAAGCGCCGACAAACACGTTGAGCGCCGTATTCATCACCCCCGTTTCTGACGCTTCTTGCCGTCCTCGGGCGCGAGTCGTCATTTCTTGCGGGTCCGCAGTCGGTTGCAGCAAGTCCTGGAACTCGTAGCAAGTGTGAGAACTTTCGTAGCGCCGGAAAATATAAGCGACGAAGCGATCGATGCCGCTACCGCCGCCTTCGTCGCCGAGGTTTTGGGCGGCGAAGCGATCGATTACCGCATTGCGGCGGGTGGCGTTGAGGTCTTTATGTTTGAGGAAATCGTAAGCTTTTTTCAAGTCGCTGTCGGAATCGCCTTGGTCGAGTTCGAGTTTGAGGCGATTCGCCCCCCGTCCGATTTCGTCGTAATCGGTGTTGACTAAGGTCATCATCCGCGACCAGATCGCTCCCCTCGTAATCGGAATGACGAAGCCGATGCGGAAACTGGGGCGCACGATTTGCCCGGTCTCGTCGGTTTTGGGGTCGGCGGCGCGATCGATTAGTTGGCCGATATTACCTTTAGCCCAGGCATCGGTGACCAGGGTGACGACGCGATCGTTGTCGTGGGCTTCTCCGGCGAGATAGACTTCATCGGCGATGTCGAGATTGCCCATGGTCAGGAGGCGCACGCGCTGGTACTCGTGACCTTCGGCGTACATTTCTCCTTCGATGAAGGGCATCAGGCGAGTGCGTCGGTCTTCCCAGGCGCGTTCGGCTTCGGCTTGCCCTTCGGCGTCTCCGGCTTGGCGGGCGCGATCGATCCGCCCTTGATAGATTTGGCGAATTTCGGTAACGGCGCGGAATACTTCGCTTTCGTTCGTTCCAGCTCCTTTGGTGGCGGCAGTCAAGCTATCTTCGGCGACTTGCAGGCGAACGTCTTCGAGTCGGCGTTGGCGTTCTCCCGGGTCGGCGGTACTCTCCGCCGCCGCTTCGCCGCGCTTGTAAGCTTCGTAACCGTCGAGGACGGCTTTCACGAGTCCCCACTCGTCTCCGGAGAGTTCGCCGTCCATGGCTTGGTAAAGGGTTTCGTCGGTCCAGGTTTCGTCACTCCAACCGGATTGGTTGCGGACGTAGCGGTTCCAGTCGTTTTCAAAGTTGGCGAAGTTGGCGGGGTTTTGCCATTCGCGCTGGATGCGACTGACGACGGAATCGGTGTGGGTTCCGGTAATGGCGACACTATCGAAATAGAGGTGGTCGGCACTGGTGAGGTCGCGGTGGAGGAGGGCGAGGCTTTTTTGTTCGCGCCAGCCGGAAAGGTCGTCTTTGAGGTCGTTTTTAAGGCTTCCGGAGCCGATGTCCCTGAAGCTGCGATTGTATCTTGTTTCGAGTTCTTGGCGTCCGGCGAGGGAGAGTCCTTCTAAGATGCGGAAGATTTCGGCGTCTCGGGTTCCCAGGGGAATGAGGGCAAGGGCGATTGCGGTGTGGGGGTCGTGGGTGTGGCTGGCGTCGAGCAGGGCGATCGCCCTGACGAGGTCGTCGCCGCCGAGTTGGTCTTTGAGATAGGAGCGCAGGGAAAATCCGTGTTCGCGGGCGAAGGCGTTGGCAATGCGCGATCGCATGGCACTATCGTGACCGGAAAGGGCGGCGAGGGCGGCTTCTTCGTCATCCCACCAGTTGAGGGCGTCGTAAATGGCTTCGGCTTTGTCGGCGGCTCGGTCTTCGCTGGCGTCTTCGTCGTCGCGTTGGATGAGTTGGGTGGGTACGCTCGGGGTGGCGGACCGATCGCCCGCGACGGACGGAGCTGCCGCACGGGTGAGGAGTGGGTTGACTGCCACCTCTACGTCTGGGGTAGGGTCGCGATCGCCGCTTTCCGGCGCTTCCATGCTCCGCATCAGGGGATGGGTTTGCGCCCAATTCGCAGGTAAGGGCGTAAATTCGGGCAGGGCTTCGCTGGTGGCGGACGATACTGCGATCGCCTCCGTTTCCGCGTCGGTCGCGGGTTTATGGAAAGAAGAAGGCTTGACCGCCTGGGGAATAGGCGTGCGGCTCCCAGGTTTTTGTAACTTTTGATAAGCCACGATCGAATCCCCACCTTAAGGGTGCAAGCCCTGCATAACAATTCCGTCTATTTTTGTCAATAGTTTGTATTCGTTTTTAATAGTTTTCGATCCCTCGAAATTAGGGAGTCGCCGATCGCCTGTAACGCCGGGATCCTTGGCGGCGATCGCCCCCGATTTGTCCCCCTACAAAGCGGAAGGCGATCGCTCTTAAAACCGTCGCCGGGTCGGTTCCCTTGCTACCATTTCAAGATATTCACCCGCGCCATCGGACGATCACCATGCGAGTCAGGGAATATCTACAGCAATCCCAACGGATTTTAAGACAACAGCATCCTTTAGCTTTAGCCGAATACAGCTCGATCTTTTGCAGCGCTGTGGGGACGGCGATCGCTGTATTATTGAGAGAGGTAGCCTACGCTACATTCCCCCTGACCGTCGCTTTGGCGTTTAATGTCGCCAACCGACAGCGCCTCGATCGCGATCGTCAAGAGCAAATGACCCATTATTTCTCGCAAGTCAATACCCGCTTGAGCGAGGTCACGCCGACGATCGCCCCTCCGCCTCAACCCCCCATCGAGCGTCCGACCAACGAACTCCAAGAAGAACTGGCAAAATTGCAACTGTGCATCACGATTTTAGAAAGTAAAACGAACTTTTTAAATACCAAATTACAAGAAAAACTTTCATCGGAATTAAGTGCTATTCGTCAAGATATTAATGCCTTTACCGAACCGTTTAATTTGGACAATATCGAACGTAAAATTCAATCCCTTAATTCTGCAGTTCAGTCTTTGCTAGAACGTCCCCTTCCTGAATGGAGACAGTACGAACAATTAAAACAATCCATCGGCCAAATGGAAACGAACCAACGGGAGTTAATTTGGCCGCAAATCAAACAACTGAATGCCGATTTAGAAAGTTTGAAAAAAAACGAACGTCATCTCAATCAAAAATTAGATAACTTATTGGCGAAATTCAATGCCAGACCGGAAGTTCCCCAGTTGTCTCGCTTGAAACGAACAGTTCACCAACTCAGCGATCGCCTCTCCCAAGTCCAACAAACAGAAGTTTTCGCCAAACTCTTCGACGAAATCGAACAACTCAACCGCAAAGTGGAATGGTTGGCGAACAAAATGAACGAATGAGCGCGATCGCCATTCTCCTCGATCGACGCTTTCGCGTTCGCCTCCGCTTGAGAAACCTCAACCCTACCCCTGGGTTGCACTGCGATCGCCCCCCGGAGAACACCGGACAACACCGGACAACACCAAACATCGACTCGCAACCCTCCGGCGAACTTACCTTTTGCCAAAGATCGATCGCAAAGTGACCCATTCAACCTATGATAGAAACGGGTTTAAGCATTTTTAAGTGTAGAAATGTTACATCAAAACCCGTGGCAGTTGATAAAGAATAAAGCGGGCAAAATGTCAATATAGAACGCGCGATTCGCAACATCTCTTAAATAGGAATTTTTGAATCGATCGCTGTCGTGTTTTTGGCGATGGAGGAGACCGCGACATATCGAGAGTCGCGAGATCGCCGACAAAAATACGCCAAACTTTGCCAAAACTTGCCAAATCTGATTTATTTTGCACCCGAGGAACCCAGGAGGTTGAATCAGTGACGTCCGAAAATCACCCAGAAGCAATCCGTACGGAAGTTGAAGCTGTAACGATTCGCGTGGAAACCAACGGGATCTTGACCCCGATCGCCCAAGTGCGCGCTGTCGAATGCGGCGATCGCTCGATTTCCCAAGCCACGGTTGGAGGAAGCGATCGCCTAGCCGCGTTGGATTTGCACCTTGGCGATACGGTCGTCATCGACGCCAAGAACCCCGAGGCGATACCTGAAATCGTCGGCGTCGAGGCAGAAAAACGTCCGGCCCAAGCCAAACGGGTGAGTTTACCGAACAGATGTCCCGAGTGCGGTTCCCCCACGATCGCCTTGGAAGGGGACGACCGGATGCGCTGTACGAATTCCTCTTGTCCCGCCTTGCTGCCAACCATTTTACGCAATTGGACTCATCGCGAAGCGATGGACATCAGTGGAATGGGTGAAAAACTGGTGCAGCAATCGATCGATCGCGGTTTGGTCTCCTCGATCGCCGATCTCTACGATCTCACCGTGGATCGACTGGTGGAGTTGGAGCGTATGGGCCAAAAATCCGCGAAAAAGCTGGTTAAGTCGATCGCTAAGTCTAAATCTTTACCCTGGTCGCGGATTCTCTACGGTTTGGGCATTCGCAACGTCGGACGCCATGCGGCGCAAAGTTTGGCGCACGCTTTTCCCACGGTAAGAGAGTTGGCCCACGCGGAACCGGAGGCGATCGCCGCGATCGATCGACTGACCCCGGAAACCGCATCGGCGATTTACTACTGGTTTCGGATTCGAGCTAACCAAGAGTTAATTTTGGCATTGGCAAAAGCAGGATTACAATTAACTGAGGTCGAGCTTCCCGAGGCGATCGTCCCGAGTCCGGAAGCGGAACCGGAAGTGCAACCGGAACCGGAAGCGAAAGCGGAACCGGAAGTGCAACCGGAAGTGCAACCGGAACCGGAACCGGAACCGGAACCGGAAGCGGAACCGGAAGTGCAACCGGAAGTGCAACCAGAACCGGAAGCGAAAGCGGAACCGGAAGTGCAACCGGAAGTGCAACCAGAACCGGAAGTGCAACCGGAACCGGAAGCGGAACCCGCCGCCAGTGAAGAACTCAGCAGTTTGCAAGGAGAATTAGCAGCGACGATCGCCGATCGCGATCGCCTCGATGCAGCGTTAAGCGACAGTCAAACCCAACTGCAACAAGTTCGCGCGCAAAGGTCGAGCTTGCAAGCAGAATTAGCAAAATCTCAACAAGCGCATTCCGAGTTACAAACGCAACTCGACGAACTGCGGACGCGATCGCAAGCGGGAGAAGGCGAAACAGCTCGTTTACAAGCGCAATTGCAAACTCAAGTGCAAGAAGCGAGCGATCGCGCCGCCGAGTTACAAGGGGAGATCGATCGCCTCCAAGCTCAACTACAAGATCGCGACCGTCAAGGGTCTCAACTGGGTTCGGAACTCGACCGCGTTCGCGCACAACTCAACGAGACCCAAGGGGAAAAATCCCAATTGCAAGAACAGGTCGATCGCTTGCGCGAACTTTGTCGTCGCCTGGAGTCGGAAAAGTCCGAGTTACAAGGACAATTAGACGGCGCCGGACAACAGCAAGCTCAATTGCAAGAACAGATCGATCGCCTGGAGTCGGAAAAGTCCGAGTTACAAGGACAATTAGACGGCGCCGGACAACAGCAAGCTCAATTGCAAGAACTTTGTCGTCGCCTGGAGTCGGAAAAGTCCGAGTTACAAGGGGAACGCGATCGCGCTTTAACTCAAATCCAAGAAGCAAGCGACGCGAAAGCGCAGTTAGAATCGCAATTAGCTCAAACTCGCACCCAATTGGAGCAAGTGGAAGGGCAGCGATCGCAACTGGATGCGGAATTGGCGGCGGTGAAAACAGCGCAGACTCAGGTCGATTCGCAATTGGAAGCGGCGCGATCGCAATTGGCGCAAATCGAGCAGGAACGGGCGAATTTACAATCGCAGTTGGGAGAAACCCGGGCTCAGTTGCAGCAAACCGAGCAGGCGCAATCGGAGTTGCAGTCGCAGTTGGAGCAGACGCGCACCCAGTTGGAGCAGGTGCGAGAGACCCCCTCGCAATTGCAGGAGCAGATCGATCGATTGCAGGGACAGTTGGAGGAGTCGGGACGCAAAAATGCGGATCTCGACAGTCATTTAGCGCAATCCCACGCGGCGCAATCGGATTTGCAATCGCAACTGTCTCAAGTTCAGGATAAGTTGCAGCAGGTGCAACAGGAACGGACGCAACTGCAAGAACGACTCAAGCAGTACGAGAGCGATCGCACGACGGCAGAATCGCAAATGGTGAGTTATACCGAGGAGCGATCGCAGTTGGCGAAGCAGTTGGAACAGGCGCAATCCCAAGGGAAGTTATTGAAAATCGCCGTATTGTTGGCGTTTGGCTTTGGGTCGGCGATTTCGTGGTTCCTGTCGTTGGCGATCGCGTAGCCTCTCCAGAGGAGAATCGCGCGCGGCGCTTGAGGCGATCGCCCGTCGCGGTCAGTCGGCGGCGGGGACGATCGCCTCGGCTTCGATTTCGACGAGCATTTCCGGGTCGATGAGCGATCGCACTTCGACCATGGTGGTAACGGGCGGATTTTCGCAAAAAAATTCGCCGTGGGCTCGTCCGTACTCGGCCCAGCGTCCGATATCGGTGACGAACAGGCGAGTGCGGACGACGATCGCCCCAACGCCGCCCAACTCGCGGACGGCTTGCTGGATGATTTCCAAACAGCGCTTGGCTTGGGCGTAAGCGTCTCCGGGGGCGAAGACGGCGCCGCTTTCGTCGATGGGGGCGGTGCCGGAAACGAAGAGGCGATCGCCCGCCCGGATCGCCCGACAGTAACCGACTTGCGATTCCCAGGGAGCGCCGGAGTGGATACGGTGAATTTGCATAAGTCTGCCGGATATAGAAGTTAAAAGAGTGGGAGAGAGGGGAGATCGGAGGACTCAAGGGTGAGTGATGCGTAACATGCGATCGCCCCCTTGTTGAAATTGGTAATTGACGGGGCAGATTTCGACGTGATAGCCGCCGTCTTGGAGATAGGCGATCGCGGGGTCGAGGTGAATCGAGGTTTGTCCGGAATGGTTGTCGAGTAAGGGAAAAAGGCGAACTTCCCGGGCGATCTCGCACAGTTGGGCGATCGCCGCCCGGTGAAAGTCCCAGGAGAGGGGGACGGAATAGCTAAACAGGAAGTGAGAGCAAAGGGCGAGATCGAATTGGCCGGGGTTAAAGGGGAGGTTCGGGAGTTCGGCGGCGATATAGCGACGTTCGCGCAAGCCTTGCTCGAAATCGGCTAAAAACTGTTGCATGGCGGCGAGTCTCACTTCTCCCAGATGTTCCGGGGAGTGGATGTCGCCCCAGACGTAGCGATCGCGGTCTTCGGCGACCCCTCGGACGATGACAGGATAGGTTTCGTCAATGCGTCGGGCAATTTCTGCGGCGCTAAATTGATAGACGGGATCGCACGAAACGATCGGGGTTCCCCGGCGGTTCATGGCGGCGTTAAAAGCGGCAGGACCGCCCGCACAATCGAGAATGCGCCTGTCGAGGTCGTCGTCGGAGAGGGCAAACATCCGGCGATATTCGTCGAAGGATCGCCCCCAGGGAACAACTTTTTCCAAACGTAAACCCATCGGTTTTAGGGTGAGCTATCGGGTTCATTGTAGCGGATCTTTTTAGGGTCGGCGATCGGGCGATCGCCGCTTGCATCTCTTGTTTCAATCCCGTTGCCGGGATTCATTGAATTGAAAGGCAGCCCCCCGCCAAGTTTGGCAATGCATATCGAGAGTTTCAATCCCGTTGCCGGGATTCATTGAATTGAAAGCCAAAGAGGAGCAGCGACTATCTATCGCCGTAAAGTTTCAATCCCGTTGCCGGGATTCATTGAATTGAAAGGATTCGGATGGGGATTACCTCATCCCTACCGGGGGGGTTTCAATCCCGTTGCCGGGATTCATTGAATTGAAAGCCTTTAAGGAAAGTAATCGGAACTGTCTCCGGCCTGTTTCAATCCCGTTGCCGGGATTCATTGAATTGAAAGCCTTTGAAAAAAGCAATGGGACTATTAAAGCTATTGTTTCAATCCCGTTGCCGGGATTCATTGAATTGAAAGACGGCGCCGACCTGCGTGGATCCAGCTTAAAAGGTGTTGTTTCAATCCCGTTGCCGGGATTCATTGAATTGAAAGAACCTAATTGGCGCTAACCTCAATGGCGCCACTCTCTACGTTTCAATCCCGTTGCCGGGATTCATTGAATTGAAAGTCCTCGGATCTTCTCCAAGGAAACAAATGCTTCCCGAGTTTCAATCCCGTTGCCGGGATTCATTGAATTGAAAGGGGGCCAATCTCCGGGGTGTAAATCTCGAAATTTCCGTTTCAATCCCGTTGCCGGGATTCATTGAATTGAAAGTCCGTCGTGGCTGTAAAGCCCGTTACCTGGTAGTTGGTTTCAATCCCGTTGCCGGGATTCATTGAATTGAAAGCGACCTTTATCTCCCCTGTATACCCTTCGTCGATGTTTCAATCCCGTTGCCGGGATTCATTGAATTGAAAGTTCGTCATTTATTGAGTGCTGCAAAGAAAGCTCGGGGTTGTTTCAATCCCGTTGCCGGGATTCATTGAATTGAAAGATCGAATGGTATAATTCCGTCCTCCGGGGACGGGGGTGGACGTTTCAATCCCGTTGCCGGGATTCATTGAATTGAAAGCTTCGATAGCCGCCTCGGGGAGCAGCTAGAGGCTCGGTTTCAATCCCGTTGCCGGGATTCATTGAATTGAAAGAGATCCGCCAGCTTCGAGCTGCCGCCAAGGCTAAAGCGTTTCAATCCCGTTGCCGGGATTCATTGAATTGAAAGCCCCTAAGGTAAGCAGGCGAAAAGGCAAAGGAGGGTTTCAATCCCGTTGCCGGGATTCATTGAATTGAAAGTTGAGAGAAATAATAATGGAACGCGGAAATGATATAGGTTTCAATCCCGTTGCCGGGATTCATTGAATTGAAAGAGCAACACCTGGGGCGAAATTAGAGATGGCGGAGGCGTTTCAATCCCGTTGCCGGGATTCATTGAATTGAAAGCTTGTCTTCCCATTGCCCCCAATAGGCGATTTTTGGGGAGTTTCAATCCCGTTGCCGGGATTCATTGAATTGAAAGTCCCCGTTCGGATGGCTGTATACTCCCCTGGGTTTAGGTTTCAATCCCGTTGCCGGGATTCATTGAATTGAAAGGCCCCGACATGTACGGCGCGGGGCGATAGGCGGTTCGTTTCAATCCCGTTGCCGGGATTCATTGAATTGAAAGACGAATCAAAGCATTTTTCGGCTGGTTTACTTCCTCACAAGTTTCAATCCCGTTGCCGGGATTCATTGAATTGAAAGCTGAGTCGCACTGGTCGGGACCTTGAAGAAATTCTTGTTTCAATCCCGTTGCCGGGATTCATTGAATTGAAAGATACCTTGACTCGTAAGGTCTCGGTTTTGAAGTGAGGCGTTTCAATCCCGTTGCCGGGATTCATTGAATTGAAAGTCTATACGTTCTAATCGATAGTTCGGGTTCTATGGTTTCAATCCCGTTGCCGGGATTCATTGAATTGAAAGCTGTAGCTCCCCGATAAAATTCTTGCAGGCCGTGAGTTTCAATCCCGTTGCCGGGATTCATTGAATTGAAAGAACCTTAGCGGTGCCAATTTAGAGGGTGCCGACCTCGTTTCAATCCCGTTGCCGGGATTCATTGAATTGAAAGTCCTAAGAAGTCATCAAGTACAATCATTTAATTGAATGTTTCAATCCCGTTGCCGGGATTCATTGAATTGAAAGTCTAGTCCTCTAGGGGTTTGTACCCTTATTAGTAATAGTTTCAATCCCGTTGCCGGGATTCATTGAATTGAAAGTTCTACAGGTCGCATTTCTCGCAGCCTTGAGGGCATGTTTCAATCCCGTTGCCGGGATTCATTGAATTGAAAGTCCGATAGCTGTCTCTGGGTAAGACCTAAGGACTGTTTCAATCCCGTTGCCGGGATTCATTGAATTGAAAGTCGGCGAGGCGCTCGTCGGCAGCGATCGCCCGCCAGTTTCAATCCCGTTGCCGGGATTCATTGAATTGAAAGTCGCGTTCCGACGAGGGCGCGATCGGCGATCCTTGTGTTTCAATCCCGTTGCCGGGATTCATTGAATTGAAAGCCACTGAGTTAATCAGTGGGGATTTTCGGGGCTATTCGTTTCAATCCCGTTGCCGGGATTCATTGAATTGAAAGGAAAGGTAAAGGAGGTTCTCCGGCCTTCCTCGATTGCTCGTTTCAATCCCGTTGCCGGGATTCATTGAATTGAAAGTCCAGTCTGGTCACCAGACTGTGACGTCTGCTTGCTGTTGTTTCAATCCCGTTGCCGGGATTCATTGAATTGAAAGACCGGGTGCTGAAACGTACACCCCGAGCGCTTCGGTGAGCCGTTTTTGGCGGGAGTCTACTCAAACCCCCGTTTCAGCCGTTGGCCTTCGGCTAACCGAGACACTCAAAAACTCTGAAATTATTCACTTGTAAAGGTTCTAGCCATTTGGCGGGACCCCCGGGTAAATCGACCCCGCTTTCCGCCGCCAAAATTTGGCTTGGAAATACTCTACCACAACTTTCCCAAATATTCTAACTCGAATTCTCCCGAGAATCCCCCGCCTGATACTGAGCCGCCGCCCGTCGCAACTCCTCGCCAATTTCTGCCGCCAACCACGGGGGATCCAACACCCGCGCATTCGCTCCATACCTGAAAATCCGTTGTCGGAACCAAAACAAATAATCCTCCACCGTTTCAATCTCCACGTACCTCCGCACGAGATCGCGCTTGACGACCCGTTCTTGAACACGACGCGGTTTGTACGTCGCCAACGGTCCGCTCATCCGATAGCGAATCTTCAGGGTCGGAAACTCGGAGAACACCCAGCCCACCGTAGAAGGCGCCCCCACCGATTTAATGCGATCGATCCGGAACAAACCATTGTTCTCCACGTTATGCACCCGACCCCCTCGCGGTTTGGGTTTCCAATCCGGGACGAATGCAAATAAATAGAGTGCCCCATCGTGGAGGCGGATCTCCGAACGATCCAAGTCCAAGCGTAAATTCTGCTTTTGGCTATTGCAATAGTGGATTCTATATCTATATTGTTGGGCGCATCGGTCTTGCAAAGCGTGCAAAATCTTCTCGTAGTCCGGATTGCTGTAGTCCGTAGGCGGCGAAAAATCCACCTGAATGTCCGGGGGGGCGTCGGTTGCGTCCAAATTCACCAAAGCGGCGATCTGTTGTGCTTGGGTCGCAAACCCCATATCTTCTAAAAACTGAACCGCCAAGTACAACGACTGGCGTTGAGTCGCCGACAAAATGAGCGGGAAGTTCGACTCGACCAAGGTGTAAGGACGGTGGGGGGCGCAGTCGATCGCAAAACCGAGATCGCGCAACTCCCTCACGATCCGATGCAGTTTCTGCGCCACATCTCCCGGTTTGCGATCGGTCTGTTCCAGAAACTCCCCGAGTACGACGATCAACTCCTCGCGCGGGTACGGTCGTTCCGTCAGTTTCCGAAGAATGTAGAGCGCGTCAGTGATGTGAGTGCATTTTTGACCCATGCGATCGCCCAATCCCCTCAATCCACCCTCTTATTTTTACAAATTTTCCGGATAATATTCATTATTTGACAACAAGTTGAGCCGAAAGGGCCTTAAGCTAAATACAAAGCTAAATACAAAGCTAAATCCAGCGATCGCCCCTCCCCAGTTTGGAATCATACTCTTCCAATTTGTCACCCGCGATCGCCGCCCAACGGAGCCATCTCCCCGAAACTCCCATGAAACTGCGTCTTCACGGCTTGCACTCCCAACTCAATCCCGGCGTCGGTCGCTGTCCCCTCGGATGCGATCGGCACTGTCAAGTGCGAGAACGGGCCCCCGGCTTGCAACCGCCCCCCGGGGCGACCTGTCCCCTGTCCTCTCACCAAGCTCAAACCTTTGCCGCCGTGCGTTTTGGCGACGCCGACCTCATCTTTAACAAAAGTGCGACCGGAGACGGCAAAACCCTCGGCGGCACCTTACCCACCTTACTCGACCCTCAGTTTCGGCTGATGGCTCTCTATCCGACGATCGAATTAGTCGAAGACCAAACCCGCCAGCAACAACGCTATCACGAGCTATTCGGACTCCAGAGCCGCGATCGCGTCGATCGCCTCTACGGCGAAGAACTCAGCCGCCGCGTGCGAGAACGAGATAGCAACAAGTTTCAAGAACTCCTCGACGCCATCTATCACACTCCTATCCTACTCACTAATCCCGATATCTTTCACTACATCACCCACTATCGCTACCGTCAAGCTGCCTTCGATCGCGCTTTGTTACCCCTCGCCCTCGCGGAATGGCCCGATTTGTGGATGTTCGACGAATTCCACATCTTCGGCCCCCATCAGGAAGCTGCCGCCCTCAACAGCTTGACCCTAATTCGGCGCAGCCAGCAGCAACGACGCCCGCGCCGCTTCCTGTTCACCTCCGCTACCCCCAAACCGGACTTTATCGCCCAACTCGCCCGCGCCGAGTTTAAAATCGCCGAAATTGAAGGGATTTATGCCAACGAAACCACCCCCGGTTTTCGGCAAATCCTCCAACCCGTCGAGCTGGAATTTGTCCAATTGGGGGACGGCGATGCAGTGCAGTGGCTGGTGGAAAGCGCCGACCGCCTCGACCGATGGCTTCGCGGCGATCGCGCCGGACGGGGGCTGATCGTCCTCAACGCGATCTCTTCGGTCAATCGTGCGATCGCCCAACTCACGGAACGACTGCCGGGGGTCACCGTGTGCGAAATTAGCGGGCGCATCGATCGCCGCGAACGGGGGCGCATTCAAGCCCAACTGCAAGCGTCTCCCGACCCGGTGTTAGTGGTGGCGACTTCCGCCGTCGATGTCGGCGTGGACTTTCGCATTAACCTGCTCGTATTTGAAAGCAGCGACGCGGCGACGGTGGTGCAGCGCCTCGGACGCTTGGGACGCCATCCCGGCTTTTCTCACTATCGCGCCGCGATCCTGATTCCCAAGCAGATGCCCTGGGTGATGCCCCGCTTGGGGGAATGGGGCGATCGCCAGGAACCCGTCGGGCGCCCGGAACTCCAAGAGGCGATCGCCATCGCCTTCGACCCGCCCAAGTCCTTTGCCGAGTACCGCCAGAAGTGGGGACCGTTGCAAGCCCACGGGATGCTCGCCGAAATCAGCCGGGAGAGCAACAAAGTGAGTGAGATCCTGCGCGATCGGATGAGGGAAGATCTAGGGCGAGTCTACGGCGATCGGTTCGACCGTTACCGCAAGTGCTGGTTTGCCCTCGGTAAAAACCCCGTAGGCAAAGCGACCCAGAAAGAACTGTTGCGTTTTCGCGGCGCCACGGCGATTCAGGCGGCGATCGCCGACGGTTCCCGGATTTATACTTACGACTTACTGCGCTTGCTGCCCTACACCTGGATCGAGCGCTGCGATCGTGAAACCTTCCTAGAAGCGGCAAGGACGGCAGACTGTAGCCCCGACGCCTTCGACGATCGTTATATTCATGTCTATCTAAAAGTGCGAGAATGGCTCGACAACCGCCAATCCTTAAGCTTGCAGACCCAGCGCGATACCGACGAACTGAAAACCTGCGAACTCACGTTACTCGATCGCCTGGCGATCGTCGGTCACCCGCAACCAGAAGTGAGTACCTGCTTGCAACGCCGTAAATTACTGGCTTTCCTCGTTCCCGTCCATCGCAGCCAACCGAGCAGCCACTGGCAAGTGAGCTATACCCTCCAACTCGGTCCACACTTCGGTCTGTACCGCCTCACCGATGCCGGAGGGAACGCCTATGCTTGCGCCTTCGATCGCGATGCCCTCCTCCTCGACGCCCTCAAATTCAAGCTGCGGCGCTTTTGCCGGACTCAACCCCAGTCGTTAATTTTTTAGGACTTGCCCGATGCAGACCTTAATGCAACAGCTTTTGCTGACGAGCCTCGATCCCGAAACCGACCCGATCTTATGTGAGTATATCGATATTATTCTCCCGGCAGTAGAGCGCGAATTCGGCTCCATGACCGCCTTGGGCGGCGATCGCGATCGACACTATAATATATTATGTACCCTGAAAGATCCCCTTGCCGCCGAAAAAGCCCGAAACTGGAGCGATCGCCCGGATCAGAACCTCTGCGTTCACGTCCTCAACGCCCTCTTATTGGGCTGGAATTTAGCAGAACATCACCTGCCCACCTCCCTATCCGACGAAGAAAAACGCTTGTTTTGTCTGGGGATAACCTTGCACGATTATAATAAATACTGTCACGGACAGGGTGAAGAAGCCCCAAAAGCTAGCGAAATTGACGATATTTTGGCGTTATGTCGCGAAATAGGCGCTCGCTTGAACTTTAGCGCCTTCTGGCCGCAGTGGGAAACTTACTTATCGGATATCGGCTTTTTAGCACAAAATACTCAATTCAAGTGCGGTACAAATACTTATCCCAGTAACTGGCCGGAATTTGCGATCGCCGATTCCCGACGCCTCACCCACCCCTTACGCCACCTCCTCGGATGGAGTGATATCGCCGTTCACTTAAACGACCCCGCCGATATCGCCACGGAAACCGCCGGGGAACGACTGCAAGAACATTTAAACTTACTCGGAATTCGTAAAACTTTAGTTTACCATCGCCTCCGCGACAGTCTCGGGATTTTGACTAATGGTATTCACAACGCCACCCTCCACTATGCGAGGGAATTGGGGTGGGAGGCGATCGTTTTTTTTGCGCGTGGCGTCGTTTATTTAGCTCCAAAAAACTTTAGTTCTCCCGATTTAGCCGATTTAAAACAATTTATCTGGGAACAAATTGCTCTCATTCTCGGTAATAAAATGCTCGACGGCGATGTCGGGTTTCGGCGAGATGGTAAAGGGCTAAAAGTTGCCCCACAAACTTCAGAACTATTTCCTCCCGCCCAACTCATTCGCCAACTGTCCGACGTCATTGCAGCCCGAGTTAATAATGCTAAAAATCCGGCAACACCAAAGCGATTAGCTAAATTGGTAGAACGCGGTCTGATTACTGAAGATCGAGAAAAAGAACTATTAAAAGGGGCAGATTTACGCAGCGATCGCCTCGCCGAATTTATTATCGTCATTCAGAGAGAATTTCTCGGCAACTGCGAGGACTATGGGCCGTGGATGCTAGAAGCCCTCGATCTCGCTACAATCTTCAACCCGGAAGACCTTCAAATTAACATCGGCGGGGTCAATTATGGCTGGTATTTAGCCGCCGCGCAATACTTCAGCAAAAACAGCACCCTCGACCTCGAACAAACCACAGAATTACTCGCAGAAATTGGCGATCGTCTCGCCGATTGGGCTACTGAAAATAACAGTTTGCCCGCTTATTCCAGTCCGACGCAGGAGGTCTTCGATCGCTATCTGCAATATTATCTCGATTTCTCGGGAATAAAAACAGAACTACCGCCCTTCGGCCAAGAATTAAATGCCTATGCGATCGCCAAAACTCGCAAAGCCAAACAGCCTATTTGTTCTTTAAGTTCCGGTGAATTTCCGTCAGAAGATCAACTCGATTCCGTCGTTTTATTCAAACCCCAGCAATACAGCAATAAAAACACCCTCGGCGGGAGCAAAATCAAACGGGGAATTTCTAAAATTTGGTCGTTAGAAATGCTCTTGCGTCAAGCCCTTTGGTCGGCGAGGGCGGGCAAATTAGAAGAACAACAACCCGTCTTTTTATATATTTTCCCCGCCTATGTTTACGCGCCCCAAATGATTAAAGCGATTCGGGTCTTGGTGGAAGAACTCAAAACTGTCAATTTATGGGAAATTCGCAAATATTGGCTCAACCACGAACTAGAAGTGAGTCAACTCTCTCACTGGCTGTGGCTCCGCGAAGATGCGGAAATCGGGCGATTTGCCAAGGGAAGTTACGATAGTAAAGATTTGCCCTTTATGGCTACAGTGTATACTACGACCCTGGGGGAAACGGTGACCGAGGCTTGGGTTCACCCCGCATTTTTAGCAACGATCTTACCAAAGCTTCTCGGAGTAAGGGTTGTGGCGACGGCGAGCAACGTCCCCTTGTATCGGAGCGATCGCGAGTTTTGCGGTTCGGCGGTCCTCGATGGGGTAGCGGGATTTTGGTCTCTACTCCACTGTCCCTCAGAAGTGCGTACCGAACAGCTCGATTCCGTTCTCACGCGCTTGCTCGTCGTGTATACTTTGCATCTCGACAATCGCGCTCACCAGTCAGACGCGCGCTGGGGAGCACTTAACAGAACTGTTCGCGAGGTCATGACCGATGTTTTAAATATTTTTGCGATCGCGCGCGAAGGGTTACGCCGACGCCAACACGATCCTTCCCCGGAGGAAGTAGAACGCTATTGGAACTTTGCTCGAATTTGGTCGGATTTGGATAAAACCATGCAAGAAAAGCTCAACTTTATCACTGAATTAGTGCGTCAATATCGAACCTTTTATCAAGTGAAGGTCACCGATTCCAGTCACGCTATTTTACTGCCATTTTCTAAAGTATTGGAAACGATTTTGTCCGTTCCTACCCAAGTTAATGAAGAAGATTTGATCTTACAAGGAGCCGGATTGTTGAAAGATGCGATCGATCGCCAAAACATTTATACCCGTCCCTTAATGATGGATAAATCCGTAGATTTTGCCACCCGCCAACAGCAAGAACTCGAAGCGATTCATCGGTTCGTGCAAACTTGTGTCTGCGATTTATTCGGAACCCTTTATCGCGGCGATCGCGCCCTCTTGCAAGAGAACCGCAACCGTCTCAAATCCGGTGCTGAATTTGCCTATCGCTGGCTCGCTTTGCAAGAGAAAAACGAACGGGATTTAGCCAGTCCTTCTTGAGTCAATCGCCTCGATTTCCTCGATTAACCTTCAGTCAACTTTAGAGAAGTTCAACCTCAATTATGACTCAACTCAATGCCTTAAAAAATGAGTTTGCCAACGACTTTCCGCGCTTGGCGTCCGGTCATTACGTTCATTTTATCCTGCTGCGCCACAGTCAGTCCTTCCCCGTATTTCAGACCGATGGCGTTCTCAACACCGCGCGCACTCAAGCGGGAATTAACACCACGGACACCATCAGTCGCTTAGTCTTGTTCAAACGGAAACAAACCACTCCCGAACGGTTGGCGGGTCGCGAACTTTTGCGATCGGTTTCGCTCATTTCCGGCGACCCAGATGCGGAGAATTATTGTCAATATAATGGCGAGAAATCCTGCAAACAATGTCCCGATTGTATTATCTACGGATTTGCGATCGGCGATAGCGGGTCGGAGCGATCGAAAGTCTATTCCGATTCGGCATTTTCCCTCAGTTCTTACGAACAATCCCATCGGAGTTTTATCTTCAACGGGCCTTCTGAAGCAGGAACGATGAGTGAAGGGGGTCAGATGCGAAATGCGATTAACGAACTCGATCACGTCCTCCCAGAAGTCACGTTTCCTACCGTCGAAACCTTGCGCGATCCCACCTATGAAGGGTTTCTTTACGTGCTGGGAAACTTGCTGCGAACTCGGCGGTATGGCGCCCAAGAAACGCGCACTGGAACCATGCGAAATTATCCGATCGCCATTCTTTTAACTGACGGTGAAATCTTCAGTAATTTATATTTCACTCAAGCCCTTTACGACGAACTGAAAGGGGATCTGAACGCTCCGATCGCCGATCTCAAAACTGTAGCCAATACGGTAGTCAATCGCTTGCTAGAAGACGAACCCATTCGCATTAGTCACAAACTTATGGGTAACGACCTCGAACAGTTTCTCGATGAAGTTTCGGAAATTTACAAAGATGAGGAACAATTGACTGAAATGCTCGCCAATTTGTACGAGCAAACCGAAACTTACTGCAATCATTACGGTGCCAAATCCAGTAAAAGATCGGGTAAATCTGGGAAAAAATAACCCCATCTCAATCTAAATCAAATCCGGGTATCTCCAAGCCCTGCGAGATACCCCATTCCCCCTTAGAGGAGTCCAATCATGGTTTTATATTACTGTCAGCTAACCCTGCACGACAACGTATTTTTTGCGACGAGAGAAATGGGGATTCTCTATGAAACCGAACAGTATTTGCATAATTGGGCGCTATCTTACGCCTTTTTTGGAGATACTTACATCCCCCTTTCTTATGCAAATCTCGGTCAATATATCCAAAAACCGGGGTATTTAGATCCGAAGTTCGAGCAGAACTTGCTTTATCTAAATCCACAAGGAATTTATGTTTTTCCGGGATTTCCACAACGGTATTTTTATCAGATTAATACCTTTAAAGCGGCTCAAGTAAATTACTATGGCAGATCTAAAAAGTTCGGCGAAAAAGGAGCCAGTCGCAACTATCCGATCAACTACGGTCGAGCTAAAGAACTCGGCGTGGGTAGTGAATATTCTACCTATATTTACTCGAAAAAAGAAATCGACCTTCCGCGTTGGATTCGGTTGGGAAAATGGATGGCAAAAGTGAAAGTAGACTCGCATCAAATTCCCGATTCGGCGATCGCCTTGCGTTCGGGAACCTATGCTTGTCATCACCCCCTCAATCCGCTAGACTTACCCGAAAGTCAAGAAATTTTACTTTACAATCGAATTGTTATGCCTCCAGTCAGTTTAATTGCTCAAGCGCAATTATCGGGAGAATATTGCGAGTTAAAGGGAGACGATTGGGACAGGTTTCGCCGCGATTTTCCCGAACTGAAAGCTGAGGTATGTTTGCCTGTTGGTGTTGCGTATGGAGCGCGAGAGATTGCCAATGTCAGTTAATTTACCCGCTCATTCCGATAGCTTATATTCAATTGTGGTCGAACTCCGGGCGATCGATTCCGGACAGCCGCCAGCGACGTTAGGACGCGCCCTTCACGCCCAAGTTTTGCGCTGGATCGAGTTAGGAAATCCCGAAGTTTCTGCCTCAATTCACGACCGACAAAGTTCGCCTTTGAGCGTTTCAGGGTTAATCGGAAATCGTCGTCCGACGCAAACGGAATCGGGGGATTATTTTATCGTCCGAATTTGCATTCTAGACGGAGATATAGTCCAACCCTTGTTACGGGGATTGAGTGAGTGGGGTACGGAACCTTTAATTTTAGCAAAATTCCCCTTTTTGATGACGCGGACTTATATGTTTGCCGATAGTCATCCGCTAGCGAGTTCTTCGTCTTATTCGGCGTTGGCAAATATTAAAGAAAGTGATTCAAGCATTGAATTAAATTTCACGTCGCCGACGAGTTTTAAACAAAAACAAGATATTCAGACGTTCCCCCTGACGGAATTAGTGTTTGGAAGTTTGCAGCGTCGTTGGAATATGTTTGCGCCGCCAGAGTTGCAGTTTCCCAAGATTGAATGGGAAGGGGTGGTTTCGGCGTATGAGTTAAGAACGCACGCACTGCGTTTGGAAGGGGGCGCAGAAATTGGTACCCAAGGGTGGATTCGCTATCGTTTTCGCGATTCGGAACAGGCGCGCATGGCGACAATTTTAGGACAATATGCTTTTTTTGCGGGAGTGGGTCGCAAAACGACAATGGGAATGGGACAAACTCGGGTGATGGAGAAAAAGAAGGCAAAAGGAAAACCAAAACGCAAGTTCAAGAAACCCTATAAATAGCTATTTTTAATGCTTGAAGTTTTAAGTAAGGGTTGATGGATTTCTGCATAAGCAGGAATGACAGATTGAGTGGCTTGAGCAAGCCTAAATGATTTGTAAACCAGCTAGGGAGTAGTCTTCCTGAGCGTAGCCGAAGGATGCTACCACTTCCAAGGGTTTTAGGTAGGAAACCCTAACTCAATCTAGTAGGGGTTTGGTTACCCAACCCTAGAGTAGTAGGGGTTTAGTTACCAAACCCCTACAGGACTGCTATTACAGGATTTTCCTCTGCTATGCAAGACATTTAGATCCCCCTAAATCTCCCTTAAAAAGGGGGACTTTCCTCGTTCCCCCCGAAATCCCCCCAACCCCCCTTTGAAAGGGGGGCGAAGGGGGGATAGGGGGATGGGCATACCGCATCAGACGCCCGAGTGCTGTATTTACGACTGCTATAGGACAGTAAACGGAAATCTACTTACCGATTTTTTATTCGATTGAAAATAGCCGATAGTTTTGATTGGTTTAGGTGAAAATTATGGATGATTATTTACCTTTGTCTTATCTCAATGCCTGGGAATATTGCCCTCGGCGTTTTTATTGGGAATACGTTCTTGGAGAAATGGAAGAGAACGAGCATATTTTGATGGGAACTCATTTGCACCGCAATATCGATCGCGAAAATGTTTCTCGGGAAGGGAATCTTTTAATTCACCGCCAGCAGTGGGTTTGGAGCGATCGCCTCCAGGTGAAAGGGATCGTCGATGCGGTGGAAGAATGCGAAACTATCCGCGTCCCTTTGGAATATAAAAAAGGTCGCATGGCGCGCCATCTCAACGACCATTTTCAATTGTGCGCGGCAGCTTTATGTTTGGAAGAACGATTAAATTGTTCGATTGAATATGGGGAGATTTTCTATCACGGTAATCGCCGCCGCGAACGAGTAGAGTTTACCCTGCAATTGCGAATGGCAACGGAAGAGGCGATCGCCGCCGCACGGCAAGCGGTGAACGAGCTAATGCCTCCACCGTTGAAGCGATTGGCAAAATGTCGCGATTGCAGTTTATTCAATATTTGTCTGCCGAAAGAAGTCAAGAAGTTACACGAATTTGAGTGAATTTGAGTCTAATTTGAGTCAAAACTATGTCAGTTTTATATGTCACCCAACCGAATGCGGTTTTGAGCAAAAAGTACGAAGCTTTTAAATTGGCGATCGCCGCCGAAGATGGCTCGGTCAACAAGCAATCGATTCCGGCACAAACCCTAGAACAAATTGTGTTGATGGGTAATCCCAGCATCACCGGAGAGGCGTTATGTTATGCCTTGGAATTGGGCTTACCGATTCACTATCTCTCAATATTTGGTAAGTATTTGGGATCGGCGCTGCCGGGATATTCGCGCAACGGTCAGTTACGTTTGGCACAATATGCGGCCCATGAGGATCCCTCGCAACGGTTGACGCTGGTCAAGGCGATCGTCGCCGGAAAAATATACAATCAGTACAACGTGTTGTACCGACATGGAGAGAAAGATAATCCCCTCAAACAGCGCCGAGGGGCGATCGCCCAGCAAGAGACCCTCGACCAAACCCGGGGGATGGAAGGGTTGGCGGCGCGGGAATATTTCGCGCGGTGGGAGGCGATGTTACCCGGCCCGTGGACGTTTCCCGGTCGTCATCGCCGTCCGCCGACGGATCCGGTGAATGCCTTGCTCAGTTTCAGTTACGGACTGTTGCGGGTTCAGGTGACGGCGGCGGTTCACTTGGCGGGATTGGATCCGTATATCGGTTATTTGCACGAGACGACCCGGGGACAGCCCGCAATGGTGTTGGATTTGATGGAGGAGTTTCGCCCTTTGGTGGCGGACAATGTAGTCCTATCGGTGTTAGCTCACAAAGAGATTAAGCCCGATGATTTTACGGAAAGTTTGGGCGCCTACCGCCTCGCCGATGGCGCGCGCAAAGCGTTTTTACAGGCGTTCGAGCGCAAATTGAATGCCGAGTTTCAGCATCCGGTGTTTGACTATCGGTGTACCTACCGTCGGGCGATCGAATTGCAAGCGCGGTTGCTAGCGCGACATTTACAGGAGGGAGTCCCTTACAAACCGTTGGTGGTGCGATGAAAGATTTACTCTATTTAATAGTGTACGATCTTCCGGCGACGGCGGCGGGAAATAAGCGCCGCCAGCGCTTGCACGATCTTCTCTGTGGTTACGGGACGTGGAAGCAGTATAGTTTATTTGAGTGCTTTCTCGATGCGAAGCAATTCGCCAGTTTGCAGATTAAGATCGAAACACTGATTAAGCCTGCGGAAGATGCGGTTTGCATTTACGTGTTGGATGCGATGGCAGTCCGCAAGACGATCGTTTATGGGATGCCACCCCCTAGACAAGAAACGGTGACGATCGTATGATGGGAACCAAGCCAATTTCTGGCGGGGGAAAGCGGGGTCGATTTCCCCGGGGGTCCCGCCAAACGGCCAGAACCTTTACAAGTGAATAGTTTCGGAGTTTTTGGGTGCCTCGGTTAGCCAAAGGCCAACGGCTGAAACGGGGGTTTGAGTAGACTCCCGCCAAAAACGGCTAACCAAGGCTCTCTGGGTGTACGTTTCAGCACCCGGTCTTTCAATTCAATGAATCCCGGCAACGGGATTGAAACTAGGCGCTTCGTTGCAAGGTACTAGTGTCTCCGGACTTTCAATTCAATGAATCCCGGCAACGGGATTGAAACATTAAATAAAACTCCTATTGAAAATTTATTAGGAACTTTCAATTCAATGAATCCCGGCAACGGGATTGAAACCTACTCACAAAAAAGAATTGAATAAAAGGAAGAACTACTTTCAATTCAATGAATCCCGGCAACGGGATTGAAACAACGCACCCTATCTCACTAAGTTGGTGTGGGATATCTTTCAATTCAATGAATCCCGGCAACGGGATTGAAACCCAGGGAAGCCGAAGCGATCGCCGACAGATTGACGCTTTCAATTCAATGAATCCCGGCAACGGGATTGAAACCGTGACACTTTCGATGAATTCAATTAATTCTTGTTTCTTTCAATTCAATGAATCCCGGCAACGGGATTGAAACAGTAAGGCGTCGAAGAACCCATCATACTCTTCATCTTTCAATTCAATGAATCCCGGCAACGGGATTGAAACTCACGGCCTGCAAGAATTTTATCGGGGAGTTACAGCTTTCAATTCAATGAATCCCGGCAACGGGATTGAAACAAACAACTCCTCGAACAGGACATACTCATGCGCAAGCTTTCAATTCAATGAATCCCGGCAACGGGATTGAAACAAGCGGATGATAAAATAATTACCTCTTCCAGCAATTCTTTCAATTCAATGAATCCCGGCAACGGGATTGAAACGCAAAAAGCAATGGGACTATTAAAGCTTCTGGCTTTCAATTCAATGAATCCCGGCAACGGGATTGAAACTCGCATCTTCGTAGCGCAATCGAGTATGTGAGACGAGCACTTTCAATTCAATGAATCCCGGCAACGGGATTGAAACTTTTGTATGCTTTTTTGTATACTTTTTTGTCGAGCTTTCAATTCAATGAATCCCGGCAACGGGATTGAAACTTCCCTTGTCCCCCTCTAAATTTTCTCGGATGCTTTCAATTCAATGAATCCCGGCAACGGGATTGAAACTGCAGCCGCCCTGTTTTGGAGTGTTTATGCTTAAGTCTTTCAATTCAATGAATCCCGGCAACGGGATTGAAACCCTCGATCGCCTGAATCGTTTTTCCTAGACCCATATCGTCTTTCAATTCAATGAATCCCGGCAACGGGATTGAAACTAATATAACAGAATTTGATATCAACTCGCCTTTACTTTCAATTCAATGAATCCCGGCAACGGGATTGAAACATCGCGGAACAGATAAGCCAGAACGCTCCTTGGCCTTTCAATTCAATGAATCCCGGCAACGGGATTGAAACCCCTCGAGATCGACATTGCAGAGAGTGGCACTCTCGACTTTCAATTCAATGAATCCCGGCAACGGGATTGAAACCTTTCCAGTAATCTGGCCTGTAAGTCTCGTCTACAACTTTCAATTCAATGAATCCCGGCAACGGGATTGAAACTGTCGAGAATTACGTAGGAAGTGAGAAGGACAAGCTTTCAATTCAATGAATCCCGGCAACGGGATTGAAACTTCTTGTACGGCAATCCGCCGCGCATCATCTAAAGGCTTTCAATTCAATGAATCCCGGCAACGGGATTGAAACTGTCTAACTTAGAGTTAGAAAGGCGGGGTAATTTCCTCTTTCAATTCAATGAATCCCGGCAACGGGATTGAAACGAAACGAATCGCCTTCGTCTCAATACCGCGATGTACCTTTCAATTCAATGAATCCCGGCAACGGGATTGAAACAGCTCAATTTGCAGTTGGCGTGATCGCCCCTCCAGACTTTCAATTCAATGAATCCCGGCAACGGGATTGAAACCGCTATTATGGCTAAAATTTCTTCTTCGGAGAACGATAAGGCTTTCAATTCAATGAATCCCGGCAACGGGATTGAAACTTCTTTGAAGTATCCCATGGTATTTGGTCTCCGTTTCCTTTCAATTCAATGAATCCCGGCAACGGGATTGAAACGCGCCTATCCGCATCCTGACGGAGGGACTTCCGGCTTTCAATTCAATGAATCCCGGCAACGGGATTGAAACTAACCAAAGGAAGTCCGCCTTTAGATCGATAAAGCTTTCAATTCAATGAATCCCGGCAACGGGATTGAAACGAGGCGCGACTCTGTCATTCCCTCCCCGAAGGAGAGAATGCTTTCAATTCAATGAATCCCGGCAACGGGATTGAAACATGGGAAGCTCGCCATTGCTTAAGTGGCTTCCTTTAAGCTTTCAATTCAATGAATCCCGGCAACGGGATTGAAACACCTCTTCAGGTTTAAGTTTTGTCGAATAGATCCAGCTCTTCTTTCAATTCAATGAATCCCGGCAACGGGATTGAAACAACCTCAGTGGCGCATCCCTAGCCGATGCAATCCTTTACTTTCAATTCAATGAATCCCGGCAACGGGATTGAAACACTCGACCAGGGAATCGGGAACCGATACCCCATCTAGACTTTCAATTCAATGAATCCCGGCAACGGGATTGAAACGACCGTCTCGCACTTCGAGACGAGCATTGTTTTGTACTTTCAATTCAATGAATCCCGGCAACGGGATTGAAACCAAGTCCCTCGAAGAGGTAGCGGGCGAGATGAGATACCTTTCAATTCAATGAATCCCGGCAACGGGATTGAAACGAGTATTCACGCGCTTTAAGCGCGTAGTGGTCCCCTCTTTCAATTCAATGAATCCCGGCAACGGGATTGAAACAGGTACTAAAAGAGATACCATCGGGGTAGGCGAGAATCTTTCAATTCAATGAATCCCGGCAACGGGATTGAAACAGCAAATTGGGGAGGTAGAAAAGGAAGGAACTAAACTTTCAATTCAATGAATCCCGGCAACGGGATTGAAACGATATAGACAATAAGTTTCTGAATCGCCACCACCACCTTTTCAATTCAATGAATCCCGGCAACGGGATTGAAACAAAGATGAACAGCTCAAATTCACTTCACTCAAGTTCGCTTTCAATTCAATGAATCCCGGCAACGGGATTGAAACCGTACTCCTTATACAACCCCAAAAGCTTAGCGCCCATTCTTTCAATTCAATGAATCCCGGCAACGGGATTGAAACCGATCTTCCATTTATTGGAGCAGGAGGGGCGTCCCGTCTTTCAATTCAATGAATCCCGGCAACGGGATTGAAACAAATAGTTCCTCGAATAGAGCATACTTATGCGCGAGGAAGCTTTCAATTCAATGAATCCCGGCAACGGGATTGAAACGAGGCGCGCAACCAAACCCTAGACGCCGAAAGGGAAATATCTTTCAATTCAATGAATCCCGGCAACGGGATTGAAACTTGAATCATCTTATTCGTATCCTCCGCCGATCGCACTTTCAATTCAATGAATCCCGGCAACGGGATTGAAACTTTTCGCCTCGATTTCCTTGTCGATCAGGTCTAGATTTTCTTTCAATTCAATGAATCCCGGCAACGGGATTGAAACGGCAAGAAATAGTGAGGGTAGGGATTTCGTGAGAGAGGGTTTCCGACTTTCAATTCAATGAATCCCGGCAACGGGATTGAAACGGATTGAACTAGATATCTTAATCCACAGGTATATCCTTTCAATTCAATGAATCCCGGCAACGGGATTGAAACTAGAGACCCAACAAGGAGGTATTACAGGTAAAGGTTTAATCTTTCAATTCAATGAATCCCGGCAACGGGATTGAAACAATGAATTAAAGTTCGACGAGACGATCTCGGCGAGACTTTCAATTCAATGAATCCCGGCAACGGGATTGAAACACGGCATACTTCGCCGATCCTATCGAGCCATCGTCCCTTTCAATTCAATGAATCCCGGCAACGGGATTGAAACGGCTTCGTATGCCTGCTGCATTTCCACAGGACGATCATCTCTTTCAATTCAATGAATCCCGGCAACGGGATTGAAACATATTCCGCTTCAAGCGTTCCCGTCATCGATTCCAACTTTCAATTCAATGAATCCCGGCAACGGGATTGAAACCGCACAGGAGCCAATGCGTCGCATCGCCGTCGTCGCCTTTCAATTCAATGAATCCCGGCAACGGGATTGAAACGAAACTTCCGTTGCCGTAGCGCTGGCTGGAGGTTTCCTTTCAATTCAATGAATCCCGGCAACGGGATTGAAACTTCGTCTTGGAACGCCGAGGCAAACCCCATTGAGTAACTTTCAATTCAATGAATCCCGGCAACGGGATTGAAACAGAACCCCAGCAACCCAGTAGCCTCCCTCCCTGCTTTCTTTCAATTCAATGAATCCCGGCAACGGGATTGAAACGTCAACCGATAATTTGAGGCCAGGAAACACCTTGGCGGCTTTCAATTCAATGAATCCCGGCAACGGGATTGAAACCGTATCCTCCGCCCCCTTCGTCCCCTTCCCCTTGTGGCTTTCAATTCAATGAATCCCGGCAACGGGATTGAAACCGTTGGGCTTTCCCCGAACCTGCCGGGGTTGGATTCTTTCAATTCAATGAATCCCGGCAACGGGATTGAAACCGAAAATCGACCCCATTATGAAACCTAGTTTCCCCTAAGCTTTCAATTCAATGAATCCCGGCAACGGGATTGAAACCTTCTCCAACTGCATCATTTGAGCAGGAGAGAAGTTCTTTCAATTCAATGAATCCCGGCAACGGGATTGAAACTAGCTCTGCTTAATCAGCAATAGGGTTCACATTACCTTTCAATTCAATGAATCCCGGCAACGGGATTGAAACTTGATACGTTCTTGAACGAAAGAACCTTCGTATGCCAGGCTTTCAATTCAATGAATCCCGGCAACGGGATTGAAACAGTCTCACTTTTTGCCCCAGCAGTTCGGCCTTCGTCTTTCAATTCAATGAATCCCGGCAACGGGATTGAAACACCCGACTGGAAAGCTAGAGTCTGCCGATCTTTTTCTTTCAATTCAATGAATCCCGGCAACGGGATTGAAGCATAGGGGTCATTCAAAACGGCGGCAGCTTTTTCCACTTTCAATTCAATGAATCCCGGCAACGGGATTGAAACATCGAACTGACCCGCTTGAATGAGGCGATCGCACTCGGCTTTCAATTCAATGAATCCCGGCAACGGGATTGAAACAAAAAACTTATTCAGTGGACACAAGCGAATTACGATGTACTTTCAATTCAATGAATCCCGGCAACGGGATTGAAACGCGGGTGGCTAGCGAGTGGTTGCCGCGTGCCTCTTTCAATTCAATGAATCCCGGCAACGGGATTGAAATTCCTTCTAACTGTCAACAAACTAATCATACCGCCCCTTCAAGGCCATTGCTGCTGGGCGAGGGATTGAAATAATGGCAGAACGATCGCCCACCAAAACGACAAACAAAAAGCACGATCGCACCTCCCCTAAAAGCACGATCGCACCTCCATCAATTCAACAGAACTCAAATTTTAAAATTTGCTAAATCCCGATCGCCCTCCCCTTCACCATTGGCTCGACCATCCCTTAAACACCCATAAAATCGAGAAAAAACTACCGTCAATCCCTCGCCATCAAAACCACTTAACTACAGAACTTTTCAACACAACGCACGAACATTTCCACCCCCATCCCCAACGCCGTCTCGTCAAAATCGAAACGGGGGTGATGGTGGGGATATGCCAAATCCTTCGACTCATTCGCCGACCCTAAAAAGAAATAACATCCCGGCACTTCTTGCAAAAAGAAACTCATATCTTCACCCCCCATGGTCTGACATTTCGGTACGATCCCCGCCGGGGTTTCGACCACGTGTTCCGCCACCGATCGCACTAAATCCGCGATCGCGCGATCGTTGACCACCGACGGATATAACTGCCAATAATCTAAATCGTAACGGGCGCCGTGACTGTGACAAACTCCCGCAATAATTTCCGCAAACCGATGGCGAATTAAATCCTCCATTTTCGGATTAAAATAACGCACCGTACCGCTCAATTGCGCTTTCCCCGCAATCACATTGTTCGCACTCCCGGCGTGGAACTCACCCACCGTCACCACCGCCGACTCGATCGGATCCACATTGCGGGCGACGATCGTCTGTAACGCCTGCACCACTTGAGACCCGACAACGATCGCATCTACCGTTTGATGCGGCATCGCACCATGCCCGCCTTTGCCGAAAATCGTGCAACGAAACAACTCCACCGCCGCCATCAACGGCCCACTGCGAACCCCCACCGTGCCTAACGGTAAATTATTCCACAAATGTAAACCGACGATCGCATCCGGGCGTGGATTCTCCAAAACCCCCGCCTCGATCATCGGTTGGGCGCCGCCGGGACCCTCCTCCGCAGGTTGAAAAATAAACTTCACCGTTCCCGCAAAATCGTCGCGATGTCGGGAAAGATAGTAAACCGTTCCCAGGGCGATCGCCGTGTGACCGTCGTGACCGCAAGCGTGCATGATCCCGTCGTGACGCGATCGATACGAAACCTCATTCTCCTCCTGAATCGGCAAAGCATCCATATCGGCGCGAATCGCCAACACCGGACCGGGTTTGCTGCCGCGAATTGTGGCGACAATCCCCGTTTTAGCGATGCCCGTTTGATGTTCGACCCCCCATTCTTGCAACTTTTTACTGACAAATTCAGCCGTCTGTACTTCTTTAAACCCCAATTCCGGATGTTGGTGCAAATGACGGCGCCATTCCACTAACGTCATTTGCAAATTGTGGATTTCCGGTCGCAATCGGGATTCATCCGCACAATGGCGATCGAGTGGTGTAGAAAGCATGAGTTTTTTTTGTAAAAATGAGTACAGTTTTTCTTATTTTATTCAGGAAACAACGAAACTCAACCATCGCCAGCGATCGCCCCTCCCGCGAGACCCCCAGAAAACCCCAGGGAACGGCGATCGCCCCGTCTATTTCCTCTTTTACTTCTTCCTCTACTTCCTATCCCTTCGCCACTAGAGAAATCGGTAGCAATCGCTCTAAATCCAATTGCGCGGCGGCGGCAGCCAGTTTCGACAAATCTTCCGCATTTTCAAAATAGGGTAAAACCCCCAAAATAGGCACCTGCACGAACGATTCGATCGCCTCAATAGGCGTCAGATCCGCAATTTCCTCCTCCGTGCGCGCCTCGGTACAGTTGAGAACAATTCCCCTCAGTTCCACCCCCGACTGTCGGGCCAAGGCCACATTCGCCACCGTATGGGCGATCGCCCCCAAGCGGACCGGAACCACCAACACCGTCGGTAAGCGCCAATCTCGGGCTAAATCCGCCACAGTCAGTTCCGGAGTCACCGGAGAACCGAGACCGCCGAGGGCTTCCACCAAAACCAACGCTTTGCGCTGTTCCAACTGCTGGAAAATCGGCCAAACCCGTTCCAACTCCACCCGCCGTCCTTCCTTTTCAGCAGCCACCGGAGGGGCGAGGGGGGCTGAAAAATAGAGCGGATTGAGTTCTTCGGGAGATTGATCTAAATCGAACAAGCGGCGGTAAATCTCGCGATCGCCCGTTCCCGATTGAAGCGGTTTGATAATACCGAGAGCCCGATCTTGACAATACCGTTGCCAGTAAGCGGCGATCGCCGTCGTCAACACCGTTTTACCCGCATCGGTATCGGTCGCAGTAATTAGTAATGCACTCATAAGATAGAAACTTGAGGAATTTATCGCAGTTTTCACACCTATCGCCTTTCTCGGATTGATAAAGTAGATAGATAAAAATGGATCCAGGAGTGCGAGCTTCCAGCTCGCTAATTTACCAGGGAGCTAGAAACTCGCACTCCTCCCAACAATTATCGGATCTTTGCGAGAATCGCTATATATTTTCCCGATCGACCGTCCCTTACTCGCTGACGTCGATCGCAATCGCATAACGAATTCCCCCCGAACCGACCACATCAATTTGATACTGCCCACTAACCTGGACTTCCCCTTGCCACTGCACCAACTTTTCCGCATTCTCCACTAAAGTGCCGTCGGGATAGCGAATACTCAAACCGACCGCCCCCTCCAACAGTTCCACCTTGAGAGCTTGTCCCCGTCGAACGCTGACCAAATAGCGCTTTTGTCGAGCACTCGTCGTCCCCGAAACCGTCGTCCTCCCTTGCGGGGGCAGGGGTACCCGTTCGCGATCGATCGCCGCCCTCGGCGTTTCCGTCGGTTGTACCGTCGGGATCGGTTCCGGGATCGGTTCTGGGGTCGCAGTCGCGATCGGTGTCGGCGTCGGTTCTGGGGTCGAGGCTTCTTGCAAGCGCAGATTTAATTCAAAATTGCTATTGGGAAATCCCGGTAACGGAAGTAGCTCGATCGTGTACTGACCTGCCCGATCTAACGGTCCTTCCCACAACGATACTCCTCTCGAAGCCCCCGGAAGTGGTTGTCTGTCCGGTCCGATCGCGTTCATTAACACGCCGTCCCCACTGAGATAGGCGCTCAGACGATCTCCCGCTTCTGCGTCGATCGTGTATTGGATAATTTCATTTTCTTTAACGTTCCCCTGCACGGATTTGGCGTTTTCCCCCTCCAGGTTGAGGGCGACGGTGGAAATCGACGGTTCGGCGGGGGGAAGTTCCGGCGGTTCCGACGGCGTGGGGGAAGCGGTCGGACTCGGGGAGTCGGTGGGACTCGGGGTCGGCGTTTTCGTCGGGGAAGCGCTGGCGGTGGGAGTCGGAGTCGGTTGTGCGGTAGGGGTATCGAGATCGGAGAACAGGGGAGAAGCGGTCGAGATCGGCGTAGGCGGTTCGTTTTGGCGATTTCTGGTATTGCTGACGATCGCCCAGGACCCGAACCCGGCGATCGCGGCGAGGAGTACCATCGCGGCGGCGATCGCGATCGGATTGCTCCAAAATGCGTCATCGTCGCCGTCGTTTCCCGTCGCGGGAGAAATTTGGGGTTGAGTCGTATTCGCAGGGCTTGCCGGGCTGTGTCCTACGGCTACAGTCCGCATTTCCGAGGGGCTGGTCGAGCTGGCGGCCACCGCAGGCGGCGCGATCGCGGGTTGGGCGGCGATCGCGGGTTGCAACCCCAAGACCACTTCTCGGGCATACTGATAGCGATCGCCCGGTTTATAACTGAGCATTCGATTTAAAACCGTGGCCAATTCCGTAGAGACCGGAGACTTGACAAACGCCTGCCAATGCCAAACCAATTGGATATCATCGAATAATTCTTGCGGTTCGCGGGCGCTGAGCAACACCACGCAGGTCACCGCCAGGGAGTACAAATCGCTACTCGGGTAAGCCCGTCCGGTTTGGATTTGTTCGCTGGGCGCATAACCCAACTTCCCCACACTCGTCGCTTGCGGCGTACTCCCCTGCAAGCGGGTTGCAAGTTCTTTAACCACGCCGAAATCGATCAACACGGGCAGGCGATCGCGATCGCGCAAAATAATATTGTCCGGGGAAATATCTCGGTGAATAATTCCGCGCCCGTGGATATATTCCAACACGGGTAAAAGTTGCTGCATCAATTGCAACACTTCCCCTTGAGAAAATGCGCGACCATTGGCTTTGCATTCTTCGAGCAAGCTTCGATAAGTTTTGCCCTCGACGTAATCTTGCACGAGGAACAAACGGCCATTTTCTTCAAAAGTTGCTCGAAATTGCGGGACTTGAGGGTGTTCGAGTTGATAGAGGGTGGTGGCTTCTCGCGCAAACAGTTCTTCCGCTTTCTCAACCGCGTAAGCGCTGCTTTGACTGGGGATGAACTCTTTGAGGGCGCAGTGTTCGTTAAACCGTCCCAAGTCTTCAGCCAGATACGTTCGACCAAATCCTCCCTGACCTAAAATCGCGATCGGGCGGTAGCGATTTTGCAGGATCGTACCAGTGGGAATCGGTGGTTGCATAGCAATTTATAAAGAACAAAAAACAGGGAGTTTGGTCAACTAATTGCCCAGTTTGGCTTTTACCAGTTCTTGGACTTTTTTACCGTCGGCTTTACCTTTGAGGTCTTTCATGGCTACTCCCATGACTTTACCCATATCCTTCGGCGAACTTGCACCGACTCGGGCAATAATTTCGTCGATAATCCCTTCGATTTCAGCATTGGAAAGCTGACGGGGTAGGTATTCTTCGATGATGCTCAACTCTTGCGCTTCCTGCTCGGCGAGATCGGTCCGTCCGGCTTTTTCGTACTGTTCGATCGAATCCCGTCGCTGTTTGGCGAGTTGGGCGAGCAGTTCGATTTCTTGGGCTTCGGTCAAATTTTCTTGACCGGAAGGGCGCAGGCTAACTTCTTTTTCCAGTAAGAGTTTTTTGATACTGCGGACCGTTTCCAGGCGCAGTTTGTCTTTCGCTTTCATGGCGGTTTTGAGGTCTTGCGCGATCCGATCTTTTAAGCTCATAGAACGATCTCCAAATGATGAGTGTTTGATTGAGTTATGGGGTTGGGGTTGATTTTTGCGATCGCGCGATCGCCTCCCCGACCGCAACCGGGAAAGTTGGTTCCCGGATCTTGCCTAAAAATTTGTGTTGACAATGCACTGTATCGCCGCGATCGCCCCCGGGAACGGTCCGCTCGGTCTCGGTCTATATTCGTTCTAGCATTCCGTCACCATCCTATAAACTCTATGGTAACTATAGAGAACCATCCAGAACAACCGTCTCTTATTTTCCCGAGCCACACCGGAAAAGTGGAGAAAACGCCGCCGCGACCGCCGACAAATGGCAGGCAAGTTTATCGAAAAACGGCGATCGCTCCCCCCCTCATTCCCCCGCGATCGAATCATAAAAATTCTTTTAAATTGGCGCGCACGATACAGAAATTATTTTCATTTTTTGGTAATTTTCGTAAAAACTCGCATGTATATGTAGCAATCGAGATGATAAGATTGCGTTGAATGAAAGCGCTTCGAGGGTCTGCCGTGATCCGTTCTGCTACATTAACTCGTCATCCATCTCTGGCTACCGTCACCGATCATAGCCGACTGCGGCTATTCTCCGGCTCGGCGAATACCGTACTCGCTCAAGAAGTCGCCCGCTACTTGGGAATCGACCTCGGGCCGATGATTCGGAAGCGGTTTGCCGATGGGGAACTCTATATTCAAATCCAAGAATCGATTCGAGGATGCGATGTCTACTTGATCCAGCCGTCTTGCTACCCGGTCAACGACCATTTAATGGAATTACTGATTGTCATCGATGCTTGTCGTAGAGCATCCGCCCGACAAATCACCGCCGTAATTCCTTACTACGGTTACGCCCGGGCCGATCGCAAAACCGCCGGACGCGAATCGATTACAGCCAAATTAGTCGCTAATTTGATTACCGAAGCGGGCGCCACGCGCATCTTGGCGATGGACCTCCACTCGGCTCAAATCCAAGGCTATTTTGACATCCCCTTCGATCACGTCTATGCCTCCCCTGTCATCTTAGATTACCTGGCCAGTAAAGAACTTCACGATATCGTCGTCGTCTCCCCAGACGTGGGCGGTGTCGCCCGGGCGAGAGCCTTTGCTAAAAAACTCAACGACGCTCCCCTGGCGATTATCGACAAGCGGCGCCAAGCTCATAACGTCGCTGAAGTCCTCAACGTCATCGGTGATGTCAAGGGGAAAACGGCTGTTTTAGTCGATGACATGATCGATACGGGAGGCACGATTACGGAAGGCGCCCGCTTGCTGCGTCAAGAAGGAGCGCGTCAGGTTTATGCTTGTGCGACTCATGCCGTCTTCTCGCCACCTGCGATCCAACGGCTTTCCAGTGGCGTGTTTGAAGAGGTGATCGTCACCAATACCATTCCCGTTCCCGAGGATAAACAATTCGAGCAACTGACTGTCCTTTCTGTTGCCAACTTACTCGGCGAAACGATTTGGCGGGTTCATGAAGACAGTTCGGTCAGCAGCATGTTCCGGTAATTAGTTTCATGTTTCGTGAATTGCGCTGAAACGACCCAGCAATTTTTCGATTTTTTTCGATCTATTTCAATTGCCCGAACTCGGTACGTCCATCCTCCCGAACAGGGAGGGAAATCCCGTACCGAGTTCGGGCTTTTTCGTTCACGGACTGATGGCTAATTTTCCAGAATATTCCGGAAAATTAGCCATCCAAAGTGGTAGGATTAAATTGTGAATTTTTACCACCAAGATGCCGAAAAAATATGTCACCCCGAAAGAAGCGCAAGCAATTCTCGGAGTCTCTGAGAAGACCCTGCGAAATTGGGACAAACAAGGAAAAATACGTGCAATTAGAATTCCCTCTGGACATCGCAGGTATGACATATCCTCGATTGCCGGAAAGAAAAATAGAGCCAGGATCATCTATGCCAGAGTCAGCAGTCACAAGCAAAAAGCAGACCTTGACCGGCAAGCAGATTACCTACTTTGCCTCTACCCAAGAGCCGAAGTCATCAAAGAAATCGGGTCAGGACTCAACTACAATCGAAAAAAATTTAAAGCCATCCTGGAACGAGTTATGTCAGGAGATGTCGAACAGCTTGTGGTCGGGCACAAAGACAGATTGGCAAGATTTGGATTTGAGTTGCTCAAATGGATTTGCGAACTCAACCATACAGAACTCGTGGTTTGCAACAACACAGAACTTAGTCCAGAAAAAGAAATGGTGGAAGACATACTGGCAATCGTTCACGTCTTCTCTTGCCGACTCTATGGACTCAGGAAATACAAGTCTCAAATCAAAGAAGATCCGGGTTTACCCTGAAACCAAATTAAAGATGACTTGGCGCAAGTGGCTGGCAGCTAGCAGATATTGCTATAACGCCGGAATGGCAAGATTACGCGATACTTACTTTGAAGGGCTTAAATTACCTAGTGCTTATGACTTGCGTCAGGTGGTGATGTCGAAGATCCCGGAATGGGTAAATTCAACTCCCTTTAATTTGCGTGGAGCGGCGGTGCTCGACGCTCATGCCGCCTTTAAAAACACTCCCAAAGAACACAAGCTGAGGCCAAAGTTTCGGAGTTGCCGTCAACCCGTTTCATCCTTTAAGTTACAGTCTCAAAACTGGAGAGGGGGCACGACCTACCCAACGCACAAAACCGAGTCAGGAATTAAGCTAAAGGAGCTAAAAGTCAATGCCAGTGAAGAAATACCAGAAGCGATTCCGAGCGATTTTAATGTCATTTTGGATCGAGGTAGATGGTTTATAACCTACACCGTCGAAGAGGAAAGGCTGACCAATCCTCATCAACAGGCGATCGCCCTAGACCCTGGAGTGAGAACTTTTTTGACTGGTTTTGACGGCAACAAGGTCATTGCACTAGGCAACGGCTCAATCTCGCGCATTGTCAAGCTCTGTAAGCGTTTAGATCGGATTCAGTCAGAAACTGCTAAAGCTAAAGGTAGAGACAATAAGCGCAAAAGATTCAAGCGAAGAAAGCTGGCTCGGCAGCTAAGAATAAAAATTAGAAACCTGGTTGATGAATGTCACAAAAAGACTGCTGCTTTCTTGACCTCTAATTACTCCCAGGTCATGATTCCCGACTTTAAGTCATCGTCTATGGTCTACAGAGCCAAGCGAAAGATTAACCATAAAACAGCACGTTCTTTGCTCACTTGGGCGCACTACCGCTTTAAACAGAGGCTGGTTCACCAAGCGGTTAAACGAGGCTGCCAGGTAATAGAAGTCACGGAAGAATATACAAGCAAAACCTGCTCAAAATGCGGGCAGATTCACAATCGGCTAGGCGGTTCTAAGAAATTTATCTGCCCCAATTGCTCCCATAGAATCGACCGGGATGCTAATGGCAGTATCAATGTCTTCTTGAAAACAATCTCTGGCAATTAGCCAGAGCCAGGTAAGATAGCACCTAATACACAGTATTACTAGGTTTTACCAGTAATTACCGGGTTAAAGACTATCTGAGGAATAATCCCAAGCGGTTTTTAATTTCGTTATCGACTTCTTCTGAGGGGACGTACCAGACATGCAGCATCATCGGCCAATTCCAATATTGGTAGTTGGTAGGTTTGCACTGCTCGAAAATCAAGCGCATTAAGTCGAGATCTTCCTCGGAAATGGGCAGTCCCGGGTCGTCGGAAATCATGCCCCCGACAATTTGACCGTTGACCCGCACATCCAAGGCGGCAACGGTTTCGCAAATTCCTGTAGAAGAGGAGTTGAAACAGCTTCCCGTACCGCATTGGTCGCGCCATTCAAAGAGCTGGCGCAGTTCTTGTTTGACTTGTTCGACGGATTCAATCGAATTAACTCGTTGTTGTAAATCTTGCTGGGCGAGTGCGGGCAGTCCCCAGGCGGTAAGACTGGATACCAGGATGTTGCAAGCGGCGAATCGTAAGAATGTTCGGCTCGATTTTTTCATGATTTTGATTCGACTTGTGAAGTTCCCAAGCTTCCCTAATCTACTTCACGGGCGATCGCCCGTGATTCCTCGATGGGGTCGCTTGATTCTACCCAAGTGAATCGGGGGAACGATCTCGCACGGCAAAATCCCACGACGATCGCCGTGGGACTGCAATCAATTATTTTAAGTCTGGATTATACAATGCGAGTTCGCGTGGGCAATAACCAACACAGAAGCGGACAGTAAACGACCGTAAACAGAACGACGATGGCAACCATCCAAAGGGCATTGGCGAGATCGGGAGTCATCATAAGCATCGATGGCTAGCTTCTCGGCCTAAGAATCTGACAAGAGAAGGTTCGCCCCCTCCAAATCAACAGTTGAGGTTACCTTCATTAAGCCACGAGAACCGTAAAACGTATCAAAAATGACAGAAAATTTAATATCTTTGTCCTATATCGGGTCGGATCGAAGGGTCGGCGCGATCGCCGTTCGAGTCCCCTCCTCGGGTCGCGATCGCCGAGACTCCCGAAACAGCCTCGAAAATATGACGCTTTTGGGGGTCCTTGTCAAAAAAACGACGGCGATCGGCGGTTGCGATCGCACTGTTTTCCCCATATCCTAATAAGTTTAGAAACCTCCGAAAAATCAACGCCAGCATCTCTCTCTTGCGAGATTCTGGAGACAATCAACGGCGGTCAACGGAGTTGCAAAAAGAATGGAACAAGATCGGATGAAAACAGCTATCGTCACGGGTGCCTCATCAGGGGTGGGATTGTACGCCACCAAAGCCCTCGCCAAACGCGGATGGCACGTGATTATGGCGTGCCGCAATTTAGAAAAAGCCAAACAAGCCGCTCAAGACCTCGAAATTCCCGAGGAAAACTACACGATTTTACACGTTGACCTCGGTTCCTTGCAGAGCGTCCGCAAGTTTATCAGCGATTTTCGCACGACCGGACGCCCTCTCGATGGCGTGGTATGCAATGCGGCGATTTACATGCCCTTAATCAAACAGCCATTGCGCAGTCCGGAAGGGTACGAGTTGACGATGACCACCAACCATCTCGGTCATTTCCTCATGTGCAATATCTTGCTCGAAGATATGAAGCGATCGCCCGGTACGGACAAACGCATGGTGATTTTAGGAACGGTCACCCACAACCCCGACGAACTCGGCGGTAAAATCCCCCCGCGTCCCGACTTGGGCGAACTCAAAGGCTTTGCCGAAGGTTTCAAAGAACCGATTACTATGGCAGACGGCAAGAAATTTGAACCCGTTAAAGCCTACAAAGATAGCAAAGTCTGCAACGTGCTGACCATGCGCGAACTGCATCGCCGCTATCACGACGCGACCGGGATTACTTTCTCCTCTCTCTACCCCGGTTGCGTTGCGGATACTCCTCTGTTCCGCAATCACTATCCCCTGTTCCAAAAACTTTTCCCGATCTTCCAGAAGTACATCACCGGAGGCTACGTCTCCCAAGAATTAGCCGGAGACCGGGTGGCGGCGGTGGTCGCCGATCCCGAGTACAAGCAATCCGGAGTCTATTGGAGTTGGGGCAACCGCCAGAAGAAAAACCGTCAGTCTTTCGTGCAGAAGGTCTCTCCACAAGCACGCGACGACGAACGCGGCGAAAAAATGTGGGATTACAGTCTCAAGTTAGTCGGATTGGCTTAACTTAGAGAATTTCTAGAACTGTAGGGCGAACCGGGGTGACGACCACCCCGGTTCGCCCTTTGGGTTCGACCTGCTAAGCGGTTTTGGCTAATAACGGCGCCGCAGCTAAGAGGGTTTGGGTGTACGGATGTTGGGGATGGTTGAAAATTTGGTGCGTTTCGCCAATTTCGACGATTTGGCCGCGATTCATGACGGCGATGCGATCGCACAAAAAGCGCGCCACCCACAGGTCGTGAGTAATAAATAGATAAGTTAAATCGAATTCTGCTTTCAAATCTAACATTAACTCCAACACTTGACTCTGCACGCTCGCATCGAGCATACTCACGGGTTCGTCGCAAATGACGAGTTTGGGATGGGTAATCAACGCCCGGGCGATCGCCACGCGCTGCTGTTGACCCCCGGAGAGTTGGGACGGATAGCGATCGCAAAACTCCCCCGTCGGCGTCAGTCCCACCCGTTCGAGCATTTGTTCCACCTCTCTCCTCGCCTGGGCCGCCGTCGCCAACTTGTGGACGAACAGGGGATCGGCAATACTTTGGGCGATCGTCATCATCGGATTGAGACAGGCTAACGGGTCTTGAAACACCATTTGCATCTGGCGCCGATGGCGACGGACTTGTTCGCGGGTTAAGGTGGTCAGGTCTTCGCCCAAAAAGCGCACCTGGCCGCTCGTCGGGCGGATTAACTGCAAAATCGTGCGCGAGAGCGTACTTTTGCCGCAACCGGACTCGCCAACTAAACCGAGGATTTCACCGGAGTTTAACTCGAAACTGACGCCATCGACGGCTTTAATCGTTTGTGCGGGTTTGCCCAACAAACGCTCGATGAGATTCGGTTCGAGGGTGTAGTGTTGTTTTAAATCTTCAACCTTTAATAAAGGGGCGGCGGATGAAGGTTCGACGACGGGAACCGGATTCGGGGATTTTTCCTCGATCGCGTGAACGTGTAACGCCGCTTCGAGGAGCGATCGCGTGTACTCGTGTTCGGGATCGAACAAGACGCGATCGCTCGGACCGAGTTCGACCATTTCGCCATCGTACATCACCGCAATGCGATCGCAATATTCGCAGACCATCGCCAGATCGTGGGAAATTAACAACAATCCCAGATCGCGATCGCGACACAAGCGGGTCAACTCCTGCAAAATTTCTGCGGAAACCGTCACGTCCAAACTCGTCGTCGGTTCGTCCGCAATAATCACCTTGGGATCGAGCAGCAGCGCCAAGGCGATCGCCACCCGTTGGCGCATTCCCCCACTAAACTCGTGGGGGTACTGAGTCCAGCGATCCGCCGGAATCCGTACCGCCTCCAACGTGGCGATCGCCTTCTGCTTCGCCTCGCGCTTATGTAACTGCGGTTGGTGCGCTTGCAACGTCTCCAAACAGTGATCCCCGATGGTCATCAACGGATCGAGGCGCGTCATCGGGTCTTGAAACACCAACCCCACCACTTCGCCGCGAAATTGCCGCAGTCGAGCTGCATTTAAGTCGAACACCGACTCGCCGTTAAACTCGATCCGACCTTCCACCCGGGCCGATCGCGGTAACAAGCGCATCAACGCCCGTCCCAAGGTCGATTTCCCGCAACCGGATTCGCCGACCAAACCCAAGCGTTCCCCGCGCCCCAAGGAAAACGAGACGCCGTCGATCGCCCAGTTGGGTTCGACCCTCGTCGCACCGCGTCCCCCCGCGTAGGCGACCCGCAGATTTTCAACAGAAAGTAAAGCTTCGCTCATGGAAATTTTCAAGTTGAGAGTTGAGATTAAAACAAGCTTGGCGGTGGGTTCGTCGCGCGATCGCCCGCCGCTTCCTGGGGTCTGTCGAAACGGCGCATCAAATAGGCGACGCCAAACTCTCCATTCGGGTGATTTTCTAAGACTTCGGCGAGATCGAAGACCATTTGCGCCACTTCCGAGCCTAATTTCTCGATGGTCGCCTGACGTTCTTTTTGATTGTGATGTAGCGATCGCATTTGTGCTTGCCAGTCTCCTGAAAAGAGTTGTTCGATCGATTCGTGCAGTCCTAACGCTTCCAAGATCTCCCATTCGCCGCGATCGCACCAGATTCCGTTGCAATTGGGACACCGTTCGATATAAAAAGGCCGATCCACCATCACCCGCGCCCGGGTCATGTAGCGCTTGCACTCCGGACACAGTGCCGCTTTACTATCAAATTCCGACGGTCGGAAATTGAAATCGCCTTGGGCGGCGATCGAGTGGACACTCACCCCGGAAGGGCGGCGATCGGCCTGCCAGCGTTCGTATTCCGCCGAAGAAATCCAATTTCCCTGACATCGCGGGCATTCGTGGGCGTCGAGATCCCCTGAGAGTACCACATCGACTAGGGTAACCGTTTTATCTTTCGGACATTCCACAATCTTTACTCCTGGCTTTGAGATTTGAGATTTGAGATTTTAGATTTTGGCTTTGAGATTTTAGATTTTAGATTTTAGATCGAGCACTGAACCCTTTCGTTCTCAGTGACCCGGCGGCGATCGCCTTGCATCCTCCTGACTCGCTTCTCCCAAAACCACCACCAGATAACGACTCAACGCCTCCAACCGTTCCCGGATTTGAGCCAGTCGTCGGGCGCGGGTTTGGGGTTGCTGGCAAGTTTGCAAGAATAACACTTCATTTCCGAGCAAACGCTGCTGTTTGTGCATTTCTGTCTGGTAAGACTGTACACAGGAGGCAACACTCGGGTCGAGATCGTCGATCCCCAATCCTAAAATTTGCTCTTGAAAAAGCTGTTGCATCTCCAAGACCTTCACTTTCAAGGTCTTGCTATCCCCTTCAGTCTCGCTGGCGAGTGCGAGTAACTCCTCGACGACTTGCTGAAATTGTCGATACTTTTGACAGTGAACTTCAGGCAGCATGATGTAAAGAATTTTGTTTATAGTAGTAGAGTAGAGGCTTTAGGAAACGGCATAAAGCTCCTCAACGCCTTCATAGTTTTGAGCCGTTTTGTTGATAAAAAATTCAACTCACCCTGAGATCCGGCGAACGGATCTCAAGCGTATCCCGTCGAGCATTCCCTTTCTAGAGTGTCTGCTTTCGCGTCTTTATTAAACTTTATCGAATTTTCTGTATCCTTCGATACAAGAAATGCCGTAAAATTGGGCAAATTATTGATTCAATTGTCCTTCTATTCTTAATCTTTAAGCATTATGGTTATGAACCCCCCCGCATTGAGTTGTTCGTTTGAAGTCGAGATTCCCGACTGGTTGAATTCCTGTTTGATCGATCGCGAACAGGGTTCGGCGAACAGTTCGGCAGATTGGTCGTCCGAAGAAAATGCCTTAATTTGTGGGGCGTTTGAGTTTGCCTACCGCCTGCACGAATGCCAGAGAAGACGATCGGGCGAGCCTTACATCATACATCCGATCGCCGTTGCCGGATTGCTGCGCGATCTCGGAGGAAGTAGCGCCATGATTGCGGCAGGATTCCTGCACGACGTGGTGGAAGATACCGATGTCACCCCCGAACAAATCGAGGAAATGTTCGGGCCGGAAGTGCGACAATTGGTCGAAGGGGTGACGAAGTTATCTAAATTTAACTTTTCGAGTAAAACCGAACGACAGGCGGAAAATTTCCGGCGCATGTTTTTGGCGATGGCGAAAGACATTCGCGTGATCGTGGTCAAATTGGCCGATCGCCTGCACAACATGCGAACCTTAGATTCGCTTCCCGATGCCAAACGACGGCGGATCGCCTTAGAAACCCGAGAAATTTTCGCGCCGTTGGCGAACCGACTGGGAATCGGTCGGTTTAAGTGGGAGTTAGAAGATCTCGCGTTTAAATATCTCGAACCGGAATCGTACCGGGAGATGCAAGAGTTAGTCGCGGAAAAACGAACCGATCGCGAAGCGCGACTCGCCAACGTGACCGAAGTGCTGCGCGATCGCCTCAAACAAGTCGGCATCGACTGCATCGACGTAAGCGGACGGCCCAAGCATTTGTATGGAATTTACCAAAAAATGCAACGGCAAAATAAGAAATTCCAGGAAATTTACGACGTCGCTGCGGTACGGACGATCGTCAAAAATAACGAAGAATGCTATCGGGCTTTGGCGATCGTTCACGACGTGTTTCGTCCGATTCCCGGTCGGTTTAAAGATTACATCGGCTTGCCCAAACCGAACCGTTACCAGTCCTTACATACCGTCGTCATCGGTCAAACCGGACGCCCGATCGAGATCCAAATTCGTACCTTAGAAATGCACCAAGTTGCGGAGTACGGGATCGCGGCCCATTGGAAATATAAAGAAACCGGATCCAGCGTCGCCCAAATGTCCTCGGATGACGAGAAATTTACCTGGTTGCGACAACTACTCGAATGGCAAAGCGACCTCAAAGACGCTCAGGAATATCTAGATAACGTCAAAGATAATTTATTTGACGAGGATGTTTACGTTTTTACCCCGCAAGGAGACGTGATTTCTCTCAAACGGGGGGCGACTCCCGTGGATTTTGCCTATCGCATCCACACCGAAATCGGCAACCACTGCGCCGGGGCGAAGGTCAACGATCGCATGGTTCCCCTGGACACGCCGTTAAAAAATGGGGATATCGTCGAAGTGATGACCCAGAAAAACTGTCATCCGAGTTTGGATTGGTTGAACTTTGTGGTCACGACTGGGGCGCGCAACCGAATTCGCCAGTGGTACAAGCGATCGCACCGGGATGAGAACGTCGCGCGCGGGCGAGAAATGCTCGAAAAGGAAATGGGTAAAAATGGGTTTGAATCCTTGCTCAAGTCCGAATCGATGCACCAAGTCGCCCAACGCTGCAACTATCAAGAGGTCGAGGATTTACTCGCCGCCTTGGGTTACGGCGAAGTCACGTTGAACTCGGTGGTCAACCGCCTGCGCGAGGCAGTCAAAACTCACCGCCCTACGGAAGACGATACGGATAGTTTAGATTACGAACAACTCGAACTGACCCCCTCGACCTCCTCGCGAGCCCTGCGCGAAGCGCCGCGTCCCTTACCGTCGGGCAAATCGCCGATTATTGGCGTTGAGGGATTGGTATACCATTTGGCGGGCTGTTGTAGTCCGGTTCCCGGGGAGGCGATCGTCGGGGCGGTTACTCGGCGCGATCGCGGCATTTCGATTCACCGTCAGGGTTGTCCCAACTTAGACCGCATTTCCGGCGATCGCCTGCTTCCGGTCAGTTGGAATCCCACCGACGAAGAAAGCGGTCGCGCCCAAACCTATCCGGTCGAGATTTCGATCGAAGTCCTCGACCGCGTCGGCGTGCTCAACGATATTCTGTCGCGATTGAAAGATAATAATGTCAACGTCCGCAGCGCCAATGTCAAGACTTACATGGGTAAACCTGCGGCGATCGAATTGGGGATCGATATCTGCGATCGCCACCAACTCGATCGCACCTTCGCCCAAATCCGACAAATGAGCGACGTTCTCAATTTGCGCCGCATGGGACAGATGGAGGATTGAGGCGATCGGATGTTGGATTGTCGATTTTAGATTCTAGATTTCGATTGGCAGGGTAACGCTTTCGTTCGGTTCCCTTGAGGCTTACAGACTCAACTCTGGCGCCCGGAACCGTGGCAGGGGTGACAGTAAAATCCCGTGGATCCTTGCCGTCCCGTGCCGCCACACGCCTTACACGGCGACGATTCGGGCGATCGCCCCTGCACGCCTTTGCCCCCGCAAGCGAGACAGGGGTTGCGGGCGCCGATCGGCGAGGCGCCCGTGCCGCGACAGTAGGCACAGGTTATTACAGGTGAGGGGAGTTCGTGCGATCGCCTGCCGTGACAGACCGGACAGGTCGATAACGGGGACATGATCTGATATCGGTCTTTTCCCGTTCCCCGACAGTAGGCGCAGGGGACGTGAGTGAGCGCCGTTTTGGGGGTGGCGCGTTCGCCCAGCGACGCCGTAGGCGTATCGCCGATCGTGGAAGGTTCTTGTTTTGTCATCAGTTGGATCTCTATTGGATTTCAAATTTGAAGGATGGGAACCTTGACTCAAAGGCGATCGCCCCTAATCGAGTCCAGAACTAGAGACGTACAAACGGGCGTCTTTGTGAACGACTAACCCTTTTTGAATCAGCGATCGCAACCCTCGAACCGCTTCGACGCGATCGATCCCTAACGCCGATTCGATCGCCGAAACTCTCACCCCATGATTGTGCTGCAAATAATCGTAAATTTCGAGTTCGTAAGCGACCGTCGGCGCGATCGCTTCCTCGGGACTCTTCCTCGGTGATTCCGGCTGATTTTTAACGGGAATATCCGCAGCTCGATCGGCATTTTCTCCCGTCATTTCGGGGGTCAAACGGTCTAAAAGTGCATCGAGGTACCCTTGAGCTTTCGACAAAGAAATTGCAGCCCGCGAGAGTAAAACATCCCCACATAAATCGCGAAACGCTTCGCAATCTGACCGAATCGGGATATCGTGAACTTGGCAAATTTTGGCGATCGCCAATGCCGATCGCAATCCCGATGTTTTGTCGCTTTCTGTTTCTTGATGAAACCTTTTGACCAGTCGCACGATCGTTTCCGCATCGCGGCGATCGAAGGAATATTTACACACTAACATCTCGATCTCGCTCAGTTCGTCCGGTTCTTCTAACTCGATCGTTACTAAGCGATCCACGAGGGCATCTTGGGTGTCGTGAATGCCGCAATATTCCGCCGGGTTGGAGGTAAAAATAACCCGAAATTCTGGATGGACGCGAACGTATTCCGATCGCTGGATATTCGGAGGTAAAACTAGTAATTTTTCTTCTAATGCGGATAGTAAAACATTATTGACTTCCGGGCGCGATCGGTTAAATTCATCGTAAACGAGGGTAAATCCTTCCCGACAAGCTAAGGTCAGACGAGAATCGAGCCAGTTTTCTCCAAATTCATCTTCAATTTTAACGACGCTGTGAATGAAACGATCGACCACTTGTTTGCGGTGGTACCCGGATTGCGTCCCGATTAAATCGGAACTTTTCAGTTGTTCGTCGCCGAAAATTAAGACCGTGGGACGATTGAGAAGATCGGCTAAATGTAAAGCTAGGGTCGTTTTTCCCGTTCCCGCCGGACCGCGCAAGTGGATCGAAAAACCCGATCGCAAATAACGCAGCGATCGCGTGACCAGGCGATCGATGAAAGGCGTGTTAACAAATCCTTTGGGACGAGTTTGTAGCACGATAGTTAGGAGGAAAAAGGCAAAACAAACAAGGTAACCAAGAAAAATTCTAAAGTAAATTACTGACTCATTTCTTCTTGAGTGTAATAGACGCGATCTCGTTGAATAATAATGCCTTGGACGAGGAGCGATCGCAGAACTTGTACAGTTTGGATGCGTTCCATCCCTAAAGCGGACTCGATATCAGCCAGACGGGCGCCTTTTTGTTGGTGAATGTAGCCATAAACATCGCTTTCTAAACTGGCGGGAATTTTCCGATTGGTGGGACGAATCGAGACCGATGGCGGACTCCCGACGGAGGAATAGACTTGTCCGGGATAGCTGAGTAATTCCCGGGCAAATTCGAGCAGGCGATCGCGCAATTTATAGAAAGCTTTGCGACGATTGTACTCCATTTTGTTGAGAACTTCTTCGATTCCGCGTAGCCGTTCTGCTTGCAATTGTTCTAATTGTTGCAGGCGATTTTCGATATCCGATCGCAGGATTTCGACGAATTCGTTTAAGTCTTCTTCGAGGCGATCGCGCGTCTGCTGTTTCACGTCGCTATCCTCATCGAAGGATCGACCATTTGCAGAAGGGCGATCGCACTCGAATTGAGTTCTAAAATATTGTAACTCTTGGGATAACTTCAGCCATTGCAGTTGTCGTTTGCGACCCATTTCGCCCACTGAAAAACGGGTATTTTCTGCGAGCGATCGCGAGAACAAGGCGAGTTCTTTGGCCAATTTCTCGGCTTCTTTCTGTCGAGAATTGCGGCGATCGTCGATAAATTGGCTAACTTTACGATCTAACTCGTCACAAAATTGTTGTAATTCTTCCTGTTGGCGCGTTTCTTCCTCGGCGAGTTCGCCGAATAACTCGCTGAGGTGATGCTGTAGTTGAGTGCTGTTGGCTTCTCGTTCGCTTTCGAGGACATCTAACATCGCCTGGACTTCTCGCTGGCGATGTTGAATTTGTTGTTCTCGATCCCATTTTAGGGTATTCCATCGATCGACTAACGCCATTGTTCCCGTTTCCTCCTTGACCGATCTCCCTAGCACTCCTGGCGATCGCTTGGGCGGCGTTCCACAGATCCGCGCGCCTGGAAGAATTTTACTAGATTTCGGCGATCGAAGTTAAGAAATACTCATAAATCTTATTATTTTAAATCGGCATTGCTATGTCTCTTGTCCCTATAGGAATTTGGCGACTTGACAAGGTCGATCTTAGATGCAACGGATTGAAAACCGCTATAGCAGATCGATCGCGATCGATCGACTGGACGACGGCGATCGCAGGGTTATATTCGCGAGGTTTTGAATTTATTCAATTGTAGTTATTGTTAACCGGAAGTTAAGCAGGGCAAAATCTACCACGATCGCCCATCTTTCGAGGGTGTTTTAGAGTTTAGATAAACAGGGGGTAACTACTGGGGTAACTATAGCATTCCTAAATCAGTCGAGTCAGGGCGATCCACCTGAAACCCCTGGGAGTGGGAGCATCTTGCTCCCTACATAGGTTACAAATCATTTAGGATTGCTATACTTAGGGTTCCAAATGCCGATCGCCCACCTCTGCACGGGCGTTCTCGAAATCTTCAGGGGCGATCGTAATTTGCGCCGGATCCGTAATTCCCCGGCGGCGATAGCGGCGGATGGCGGAGAGGGCTGCCCGATCGCTCAACAAGGCTAAATCGGCTCCATTCCAACCTTCCGTGCGATCGCTCCACGCGCCGAGATCGACGCGATCGAGGGGACGGTTTTTATTGTGAACTTGCAAGATAGCGAGCCGGGTGGCGCGATCGGGTACATCCACGGTTAACTGCAAATCCAAGCGTCCGGAACGCCGCAGGGCCGGATCGATCGCCTCCGGTCGATTGGTCGCCGCGATTAAAATCACGTTCGGGGTGGAGTGCAACCCGTCGAGTTCGGCGAGGAACTGACCGACGACGCGATCGCCGACGCCGGAATCGCCGACATTCGACCCCCGAGACGGGGCGATCGTATCCAATTCGTCGATAAAAATGACGCAAGGGGCCGCCTGTCGCGCTTTGGCAAATAATTCGGCGATCGCCTGTTCCGACGCCCCCACCCAGCGACTGAGCAATTCGGCCCCGGTGACGCTGATAAAATTGGCGTTGGCTTGCGCCGCCACCGCTTTCGCTAACAAAGTTTTCCCGGTTCCCGGCGGTCCGGCGAGCAAAATGCCGCGCGGTGCTTTGGCTCCGGTTTTTTGATAGAGTTCGGGGTAAAGTAACGCACCTTCGACGGATTCTTGTAAAATTTGCTTGATTTCGTCCAATCCGCCGATCTCGTCCCAGGCAATTTGCGGCACTTCCAGGGCCAGCGATCGCAACACCGACGGTTCGATCGCCCTTAACGCCTGCCTAAAATCCTCTTCGGTAACGGTCATCTGTTCGGGAATCGGCGCGTCTAATTCGGGAACTAAACGACGTAAGGCGAAATAAGCGGCCTTTTGAGAGAGTGCTTTGAGATCTGCACCCACAAAACCGACACATTTAGCGGCGATCGCCTCTAAATCGACAGATTCGGCTAAGGGCATCGATCGCGTCAAAATCTGCAAGATCTCCAAGCGGGCGCGATCGTCGGGAACCCCAAAACTCACCTCGCGATCGAAGCGTCCCGGACGCCGCAGGGCCGGATCGAGATGGTTGGGACGGTTGGTCGCCGCCAGGACGATGACCCCCTCCGTCGGCGCGAAACCGTCCATCAAGCCTAATAATTGTCCGACGATCCGTTTTTCGACTTCTCCTTCGACTTTGGCGCGATCGGGGGCGAGGGAGTCGATTTCATCGATGAAAATCAGACAGGGCGCCGATCGCGCCGCTTTCTCAAACAGTTGGCGCAAGCGGGCTTCGGCTTCTCCGTAATACTTCCCGACGATTTCCGGGCCGTTGATGGCGATGTAGTTGACCCCGAGTTCTCCGGCGAGCGATCGCGCTGTTAGAGTTTTCCCGGTTCCCGGCGGTCCGACGAGTAAGACCCCGCGCGGCGGTTCTAAACCCAATTTTTCTAATAATTCCGGACGTTTGAGCGGAATTTCTACCAATTCTCTCAATTCTCGGATAACTTCACTCAAGCCGCCGATCTGGGATAAATTCGGCGATCCATGGGACGGGCGATCGTGGGTCGCGGTCTGTCCCGTCTCTCCCGGCGGCGGTGGAGTGACGATGACTTCCGGTTCTGGTGTCGGCGGGCGCCGGGGAATGCTGCCTTGACGGGGAATGGTGCTACTCGATCGCACCCGAACGTCGGTGCGAATTTCCCCTTGTTCGATTTTTTCTTCCAGGGTTTTAGCGAGTTCTAAAAGTTGCTCGAAACCTTTAAATAAATCGTTCATTTGATAACCTCACTTGAGCTGCTTGTTGAAGTTATAGCGATTGTGTTAAGAACGCGATAACCCTGAAAAGGTGTGCGATTGTTTAACTTCTACCCTTGAATATATTTCTCATTTGTTTACCTCACTCATCTGAGAAATCCTTGATAGCGTTTCGCGATTAGATCCACAATCCCCCCCAACCCCCCTTAAAAAGGGGGGAGTCGAGTAAAGTCCCCCTTGTTAAGGGGGATTTAGGGGGATTTAGGGGGATCGGATTTGTACCTCATTGATTTTAAAAGTTCTCGATCGCTTAAGTGCAACGTTCCAAAAATGCCAAGAGTTCCTCGTGAAATGGGTCAGTTGCCCTCATGTAACAGGCATGTCCGGCTTCTTTAAAAATGACTTTTCGCGCATTCGACATTACCTTGACCAGTAAATCCGCTTGTTCGGGACTGACAATGCGATCGTTGCTGCCCCAAACTGCTAACGTCGGCACGGAATTACCTTGCAGCTTTTCTATAAAATTAGGAATGCCAACCGGGGCGATCGCCACAAACCCAAACAGGCGATCGCCATGACCAACGAGGAAGGGCAAACTAAACCGACCGCTCGTCGAAGGCGAAACAACTGCGGTTTTCTCGACTTTTAGCAAGTCGAGGCAGTCCAGCAGAAACGTTTGGGGATTGGCGTTGACGGTTTCCGATTGGCCGTAGCCGGGTAAGTCTAACGCGATGGCTCGATAACCGCGATCGCTCAATAATTGCAAGGTTCCCAATTCTTGCCACGTTTGAGCTTTAAAACTTGCTCCATGTAAAAACAGTACGGTTTTGGCCGCGATCGCCCCAACTTCGAGATAGTGCAAACGGGTATTTTTAAACGTTAGAAATTGCGATCGCACGGACATCTCCCTGTCCTCCTTTCTTATTCCCGACGATTGCCGCCGAGTAATTCGCTATCGACGAAGGTTTTAATCGTATAATCGACTTCTAAATTGAGGCGATCGCCCGCCGGAACTTCAACTTTCCAGCGATAGCCGCCGCGTATGGGCCGACCGCGTTCTTGTTGATTGTAAACTTCCCATTCGGGGACGACGCGATCGATTTGTACGTCTACTTTAGCACCTTCTGCCGGGACGGGCAGGCGATCGCGCACTTCGATGGCGATCGCCCGTTGCAAATTATTGACGATCGCGATCGCGATTTCGTGGCGCAACTCGTTAAACGCCACTAAGGTTTCTCCAGAACGAACTTCGCGATAATTCGTATTGCGGGCAACTTGGATCCCTTGTTCCACTCCCAATCCCAATTCCATTTCCCCCCGTGGTGGAATCGTCGGCATTTCTGTGGATAAAATATACTCGCCATCGACATAAATATCGGCCATTCCCGCTAACAGGGGAGCATCGAGAGGGTTGAGTAGTTGGGCGATCCGAAAAACGTTGGGGTCGATACGCGGGACGACGATATAACGCAACTTCACCTCGGCGTCCCGACTCAGGAGGGCGATCGCGTGAAATTGGCCGTCACTGGGAATATCGAGGCGTCCTTCGGCAGCATAGGCATAATCGAAGGATCCGGCGCTGTATCTCACTTCATGAGAACCGTGCGGCAGATGTACCATAAAACAGCGCTTGGCTTCGGCAAGGGCGTTATTGAGAACCCCTCGAATTGGGAAGGGAACCTTGAGATCTTGCCGTTGTAGGAATTCCAGATAGCGGTCTTCCGGGCTGGAAACCTTGAGTTTTCCGCGTTCTGCCCCATCTTCGGGAGCGCCGAGACGCATGATAGAGTAGGTGAGGCGATCGATGGTTTCGACGGTCTCGGGGATCGGGCTTGGAGGCATGGAGACGGGCGATCGCCGTTGCCTCTGTTGTCCAGCCGATCGCGCTTTTTCGATCGATGCCTTTGGAGAGCGAGCAAATGCCCCCAAAGGAGAATCGTAGTTCATCCCGTCGTCATCAAGCTCTTCAATAAGCTCCTCAATCTCTTCAAGATCTTCACTGAGAGATGGATCTATAGCCTGAGTGAAAGATCGATCTACCACCTGCTTGGAGGCGGGAGCCGCAAAGCTTTCGCTGCTTGTGAGATCGAGAGAAGTTAAGGGAGCGATCGCCGCTTGGAATGAGGGAGACACGGCGATCGCCTCGGTAGAGACAGCCAATTTAGCGGCTTGTTTCTGGCGGTCGTAATCTTCAAATAAATTTTCGGCGCCGACGGGCGGGCGTCGCCATCCCGAGGGCTTGGGTGCGGGTTGCGATCGCCCGATCCGCAGGGAAGCTAACTCTGGTAACTCGCACCAGCTCGACGGTTCGGCGGTGGACAGTTCGACGCGCACCCCGCTCCAATCTTCTCCAGTTCTTTGGCACACCGAGGCGCGCACGGCGATCGTGGCGCGATTGTCCTGGCGGTTCAAGCGACAGATGTAACTCGGCGTCCAGCGCGCTCCGGGGACGAAGTATTCTAAAACGAGTTGAAGGGGAGACTCGGCGGGGCGATCGGTCCAAGAAAGTCCAATAATGGCGGTTTTTCGCAGTTCGTGCGGTTGCGCTTCGCGCGCTGAAGACGCTTGCTGTTGTTGTCGTTCCAAGTCGGCGAGGGCTTGGGTCGCCGTTCGCAAGGCGATCGCCACTTCCCGTTTTTCGACGAATTTGGCTTGCACTTGCTCTTGTGCAAAGTGAGATAACGCCAGACGCGCCCCCATCGGCGAAGGCGGCGGTGATTTTCCAGCTTCCCCTCTCGGGCGATCGGGGACTTCCAAGGTATTGAGATTGGCGATTTCTCGTTGGATCGCGAGAAGGGTATCTTGTAATTGTTTAACTTTGAAGCGCGCTTTTCTCACTTCTGTTTCTAGGGGCGGTTCCCCAGGGTCTTCGCGGGAAGGAACGGCGAGACCGATCGCGATATCGCAGGCGATCGCGCTGTCGCTACCTTCAATACGGGCGCGGACGCTGCGATCGTCTAAAACGAGGGGAAGTCCGGCAATTTCGACGCGATCGCCCCTCCAATCGGGAGGCAATGAAGCGATCCGAGTCACTGTAGCGCCGGAAGCGTAAATTTTTACGCCGTCGATTTTGGAGTCAAGCGGGAGAGGGGCGGACATGGGATTTTAGATTTTAACTAAATGGGGAGTTCGGGGGGCGATCGCACCGGAACGATTCAATTTTAGCGCCGATTGCTGGAGGCGATTTGTCCGATCGCCGCAAATGAGAGACATTGAAAGCATCGTTTTATCAATATTCTCAAATCGTAATGAACGATCGCGTTTTGATTGTTGGGGGAACTGGACGAATCGGATCGAGTGTGGCGCGGGATTTACTCGCACATACCGACGCCCACCTTACCATTACCGGGCGCAATGCGGCCAAAGGGGAAGCCGTTCGCCAGCAGTTAGGCGAACGGGTTGACTTTCTGCAATTGGACTTGAACGATCGCGATCGCCTCCGGGGGGCGATCGGCGAGTCTCACCTCACGATCCATACTGCCGGCCCGTTTCACGATCGCGACGGACGAGTTCTCGATAGTTGTATCGCGGCTGGCGTTAACTATCTCGACGTCAGCGACGATCGCACGTTCACGAAAACAGCCCTCGCCAAAAGTGAGTTAGCCCGGGAAGCCGGGATAACCGCCGCCATCAATACGGGGATTTTTCCCGGCGTTTCCAACAGTTTGACCCGTTACGGCGTCGAACGACTCGACGAAGCGGAAACCATCGAGATCGCTTACGTCGTCGGCGGGTCCGGTGGCGCGGGGGTGACGGTGATGCGAACCACGTTCCTCGGGTTGCAAGCCCCTTTTGAGGCGTGGATTGACGGCAAATGGCAGGTTGTCGAGCCTTACAGCGATCGCGAAACCGTAGATTTCGGCGCGCCTTACGGCCAGATCGGCGTGTACTGGTTCGACATGCCGGAAGTTTACACCCTGCCCCAATCGTTCCCGGTGAAGACGGCGATCGCCAAATTCGGCAGCGCCCCGGATTTGTATAATCGGTTCACCTGGATCGTCGCCCGATCGCCTGCCGCCTGGTTAAAAAATCATGCCGTCGTCGAATTCCTCTCTTATGTGAGTTACGCGATGACCGCACTCACCGATCGCGCCTTCGGGATCGGCGTCGTCGTGCGATCGCGAGTATCGGGACGGAAAAACGGCCAACCTGCCACCATTTGCACCAGCGTCGCCCATCCGGATACCGCGATCGTCACCGGGATGGGGGCCGGGGCGATCGCCCAACGCCTGTTAGAAGGAAGCGTGCGACAACCGGGGGTCTTTCCCGTCGAACGCCTCTTGCCGACCGATTTATTTTTAGAGGGAATGACCCGTAGGGGCATTAAAATCGAGCAAACCTGGGAGTCCTCCACAGCGATCGCCCCCGATCGACCAAACTGAGCGCCGAACCGCGCGGATCGCAGAAAACGTCAGTATCGGCGAACTGACCGACAACCGAATCAAGACAGGCCCTCCTCCTGTCGTCAGCGATCCGCGTAGCGCTTCACTCCTGAGTCCGCTCAACCCCTAACCCTTCAACGTTTCTTCGATCGCCGAGCGCAATTCACCCATGGACGCCGAAGGGGGCAAAATGCGCGTCGCGATCGCCCGCAAGCGCGCTTCGAGAGGGTCGCGATCGGTGTCCGACGGGGCGGACGGCTGCACTTCGCGGCGATCGAAGACTAAAATCGGCGGGCGCTTGGGGGTTTCACTGAGGCGATCGAGGACTTCTAGCACTTCGGGACTTGCCGGGGAATCGCGCCAGCAAATGGAAAGCAGATCGACGCTTTGAGTTTGGATGCGATGCCAGACTTTCGACCAAGACCGGGCGAAAGCGCTTTGAAACCCGGCTTTTTCCAGATATTGAATTAAGGCTGAAAGCCATTCATTTTCGCCACTCGACCGGGTAGGGGCGATCGCGCCGGGTTCGGCGATCGCCAATTCGGCGACCAGAACGGTCGGTTTGGAATGTTTCCCCGTCGCCAGGTGAATCACTTGGACTAACGCGGCAATATTGGGAGTAGAATGCCGTTCGCCGTCCGGGCGATATTGCAAACAGGGAAACACGTTCAAACCGGGAACTTGATAGGCGGCGCGGGTGGTTTCCGATTCGAGAGGAATGAGAGGAAGACCTGCCAAAATCGGATATTGGCTGAATTTGCGTAAAAAGGTGACCGGATCGTGCAGATGTTCGCCACTTTCAAGCACGATCGCGTCAATTTGCCAGACTCGCGCCAGCAGTTCCGCTTGTTCGAGGTCCTCGGCTTCTAAGACCCGGTAATGGAGACCCCGTTCTACCTCAATTTGCGCGGACAGCAGGGAGTGAAGGGGTTGGACGTCGAGACTGCTGGGGGCAAAGTCGGCCCGATCGAGGGATTGCCAGGTTTCGAGGGGGCGCAAATGCAAGATCGTCAAGTGGGTCAACGGTCCTCCCGGAGCATCGTGGCGATCGTGACGGTCGTTTGCGGAAGGGACGATCTGAGCCATTTGAGCGGCTAAGGCCCGTTCGTCAATGGGGGTTCGCACGAAACCGTCCGCCCCCGCCAGCAGGGCTCGTTCTTTGTCCGCTTCGGTGGCGACGACCACGATCGGAATTTGGCGCGTTTGTCCCTGGGATTTGAGTAAGGTCAGCACGTCCCAACCGGAGAGTAAGGGGAGTAAGGGATTGAGAAAGATCGTTTGTGGTTGGAGGCGGCGGGCTTTTTCGAGGGCTTCGGTTCCCGTCCGGGCGATCGCCACCTGATAGCCCAAGGCGGTGAGTTGTTCGCTCAACCGATCGATGGATTGGGGAACCACTTCGACGAGTAAAACCAAGCGATTCGAGAGGGGTCCGGATTCGCCGAGGGCGGTGGTCGGTTGGGGGGGAGAGGGGGGCAGGAGTAAGGTAAATTGGCTGCCTTTACCTTCCGTGGAAATAAAGGTAACGTCGCCGCCGTGAGCCCGGGCCAGACGTTGGGTGAGGACTAACCCCAACCCGGTGCCTTCAAATTGACGGGTGAGGGGATTTTCTAACTGTTGGAATTTTTGGAAGATGAGATGCTGTTTTTCTGCGGGGATGCCGATGCCCGTGTCGCTGATGGTGAAGGCAATCCAGCCGCCCCAGCGATTGACTTTGAGCGTAATGGATCCTTCTGGCGGGGTAAATTTGGCGGCATTGGAGAGCAGGTTATAGAGCATCTGGCGCAAGCGCAGTTCGTCGGCGACGACGCTGGTGAGATCGGGTTCGATCTCCAAGGTGAATTGGCTGGTAATGCGATCGCCCGGTTTGGAGGGGACGTGTTCTTGTCGTTCGCGTTGTTCGGCTTCGGGAAGGGAGAGATGAGCTTGTTCGAGGGCGCGTTGACAGACATCGTGCAGGTTGACGGGTTCGAGAATCAGTTCCATTTGCCCGCTTTCGATCCGGGTCAGGTCGAGAATGTCGTTGACGACGTTCATGAGGTGGCGCCCGCTTTGATAAATCATTTGGGCGTAACGTTCTTGACGGTCGCTGAGCGGCCCGAGGGCGCGGTCTTTGAGCAAGGTGGACAGACCCAGAACGGAGGTGAGCGGGGTTTTGAGTTCGTGGCTGATACAGGCGAGAAATTCGTCTTTGAGTCGGTTGAGTTGGATTAAATCGGCATTTTTGGCCGCCAGTTCTTTGGCGACTTGTTGGCGATCGCTGACATCTTGAGCCAGGATCAGCCACAAGGTTTCGTTGGTTTCCGAGCTGTTTTCGGCGCCGGGGCGATACGCCGTTGGCGATCGGGTCGCGTGCGCTATAGCCTTCGGCATGGCTTCGCTAGTGCGCTTAGTGTCCCCGTAGGCGTTAGGCGTCGCTTCGCGAATGGGGGGCGCTCTGAGATTGGGATTGGAGCTTTCGATCCCCGGTTGGGGGTGTAACAGTCGCAGATTCGGGGTTCTGGCGATCGTTCGATTCGGCGAGTCGCCGCCGATGACGATGCCGATCGGTATTTGGACGAACTGCCAGACGGCATTTTGACCGTCGGGCATCGAGCAAGATCCCGCACTGTCTTTTTCCGGGCGATCGGCTGGTTGGGGATGGGGTTCGTCTGCCACGCCGGAGCTAAATTGCTGCCGCCATGCCCGATTTTCGGATAAAATATGGCCGCCGTGGGTTTGCAATTTCATCGGCAAGGGCATCTCTTCGAGCAGATCGCCTAATGGGGGCAGGGCATGGGAATCGGTCTCGACCGGGTTGCTGGCGGAATCTGTGCCGGGTGGTAGCATCTCTCTGGCCGCAAAATCGAGCAGGCAGACTGGATCGAGTAGTCCGAGGATTTCTCCGGTGGTTTCGACGATCGCCCACTGGCTGACGCTATGGGATCCGGGGGTTTGCGAGTGCAAGTGCTGCCAAAATTCTACCCAGGGCACTCCGGCACCCCAAATTTCCACGGGTTCGATCGCATCGGCGGCCCATTCCCATAAGGGATCTTCTGGAGCGGGTTTGGGGTCGAGATCGCCGGGGGAGAGTAAATACGGCAGCAGTCGGGCGAGGGCGATCGTCCCTACGGGGGTCTGTTGGCGGTCTACGAGAATCAGGCGATCTCCCGGCCACTCGCTGGCGCGGCAGTCGCCCAAGCGCGAATGCAATTCTGATATACTGACCGTTTGCGCGCAAACCCAGGTGGGGCGGACAAAGGCTTTGAGAGTTAAGGGGATTGTGGACACGATCGATCTTATGGGAATCTTAGGGGGATAATAGCAACTTCGACACGGGCGATCGGGTCAGTTTGAGTGCGCTTTTGGGAAGGTGGCACGCGGCGGACGACGGTCACGCGGCGATCTCCAGTCGAACCCAAGCGCGATCGTGACGGGGAAGCGACCCCCAGGCCGCAACTTTGCCGTCGCTTTCTCTGACGCCAGCACGATGCCCTCGCACGGTATGGCCGCCCAAACTAGAGAACGAGAACGTCAGGAGGTACAACTCAATTATGGATCTCGAACGGAACGGACGAGGATATTGCTATTACAATAAGTTATAGAGCTTCTTTATCGGTTTAAATCAATCTTAAGTTGACTGTTTTAGCGAGTCGCCATCGGCTCCGGACTGTTGAAATCGGCTGTTATTTATTTGTTTAATCGGGTAAGGCTTTGCATTCCCAACTATCGATTTGCATTTTCACCACCGAGGAGAACCTCACCCAATCGCTCGATGCTTACTTGGCGGGCGATCGCTACCTCGCGAACTCTTTTCAGTCAGTCGAAGGGTTTTTAAAGTATGTTTTAGCCCACAAACAGCAACTCGATTGTTTGATTTTACAATCCGATTCGGCTTTGAAAATTCTATCGGAAAAGTTGCACGCCGAAGGGATTCTTCTGCCTGCAACGATCTTGCATTTAGAAGAAGAAAGCATTCCCCTCGACCCTTCCCCAGACTCTGGCGAAACGCCAACGCCGACCCCCGTCGCCGGGGGAGCCAGAAATGGCAGCAAAGTTTATCCTAGTTTGTTTTATCACACGGCAGAAGTTCACTTGTGGGTTGAAAATCTCGACGAACTGCCCCGCAGCATCGAACGGGCGATCGCCCAATTTCTCAATCTTTCCCCGAGTGTGAGCCTCGGCGATCGCCCCGTGGCTAACTCCCAAACCCCAACCAATCCAGCCACTCAAAATTTTTTGCTGAACCAACAGCGTCGTCTCGCCGAAAAACTCAGGGAGCGACTAGGATACTTAGGCGTGTATTACAAACGAAACCCACAGCGTTTTGTTCGCAACCTTTCTCCGGGAGAAAGAGACAACTTTTTAAAACAATTAAAGGCGGATTATCGAGAAATTGTCTTGTACTATTTTGCCGATGACGGTACCCTCAATCAACGCATTGACGAGTATGTCAATATGGCCTTTCTCTCCGATATTTCCGTCACCCAAATTGTCGAAATTCACATGGAGCTAATGGACGATTTTTCTAAACAATTAAAATTGGAAGGTCGCAGCGAAGAAATTCTCCTCGACTATCGGCTGACTTTGATTGACATCATCGCTCATTTATGCGAAATGTATCGACGTTCGATCCCGAGAGAATCGTGATGTCAGTCCCGGAATACGCCCTGTTCGGTTTCGCTCTTCCCTCAATTTACGACCCAGATCTTATCTATGAGTCCTCCTAAAAAAACTTACGTCCTCAAGCTCTACGTCGCGGGCAACACCCCCAACTCGGTCCGCGCTTTAAAAACCCTGAAAAATATTCTCGAACAAGAATTCCAAGGGGTCTACGCCCTCAAAGTGATCGACGTTCTCAAAAATCCACAATTGGCCGAAGAAGATAAAATCTTGGCCACCCCGACTTTATCGAAAATCTTACCCCCTCCCGTGCGTAAGATTATTGGCGATCTTTCCGATCGCGAGAAAGTCTTGATCGGCTTGGACTTACTGTACGAAGAACTGCGCGATCAAGAATTGGATTGATAAACTAATCAACCCGAGATTGCCGTATCCGGCGATCGCCACCCTCCCACAACCACCTATCATTTGTCCGTGGTATTCCTGCCACTGTGAACCACCAAAGCTATGAATTCTAAGAAGCCATCCGGACTAGGAGAAGAACTACCCACCGTAGGAGTCCCCAAAATTCGGACCATGATTGAGGGGTTTGACGATATCAGTCATGGCGGAATGCCCGTCAGTCGCACCACCTTGGTAAGCGGAACGTCAGGTACCGGAAAAACCCTCTTTGCGGTTCAATTTCTCTACAATGGCATCACCTACTTCGACGAACCCGGCGTATTTGTCACCTTCGAGGAATCTCCCACCGATATTATCAAAAACGCCTCCAGCTTTGGTTGGGATTTGCAGCACTTAGTCGATGAAGGCAAACTTTTTATTCTCGATGCCTCTCCCGACCCCGAAGGTCAAGATGTCGTCGGTAATTTCGACCTGTCCGCCCTGATCGAACGCATCCAATACGCCATCCGCAAGTATAAAGCACGCCGAGTCTCGATCGACTCCGTCACTGCCGTCTTCCAACAGTACGACGCCGCCTCCGTCGTCCGTCGCGAAATCTTCCGCCTCGTCGCCCGCCTCAAACAAGTCGGCGCCACCACGATCATGACCACCGAACGGGTGGAAGAATACGGTCCGGTCGCCCGCTTTGGCGTCGAAGAGTTCGTTTCCGATAACGTCGTCATCCTGCGTAACGTCCTCGAAGGCGAACGGCGCCGCCGCACGATCGAAATTCTCAAATTGCGTGGGACTACCCACATGAAGGGAGAATATCCTTTCACCATGACCACCGACGGGATTAATATCTTTCCCCTCGGCGCCATGCGCCTCACCCAGCGATCGTCCAACGCCCGCGTGTCTTCCGGGGTCAAGACCCTCGACGAAATGTGTGGCGGCGGTTTCTTCAAAGATTCGATCATTCTGGCGACCGGGGCGACGGGAACCGGGAAAACCCTGCTGGTGAGCAAGTTTCTCGAAGATGCGTGCATGAACGGCGAACGGGCGATGATGTTCGCTTACGAAGAATCCCGCGCCCAACTTTTGAGAAATGCCTATTCTTGGGGCATCGATTTTGAGGAGTTGGAGAAAAAAGGCTTGCTCAGAATCATGTGCGCCTATCCCGAATCGGCGGGTTTGGAAGATCACTTGCAGATTATTAAAACAGAAATTGCCGAGTTCAAACCGTCGCGAATCGCGATCGATTCCCTGTCCGCGTTGGCGCGAGGGGTGAGTAACAATGCCTTCCGCCAATTCGTGATCGGCGTGACCGGATACGCCAAACAAGAGGAAATTACCGGGTTTTTCACCAATACCACGGACCAGTTTATGGGGTCTCACTCGATCACCGACTCCCATATTTCCACGATTACCGACACGATCATCATGTTGCAATACGTGGAGATTCGCGGCGAAATGTCTCGGGCGATCAACGTGTTCAAAATGCGCGGATCCTGGCACGATAAAGGGATCCGCGAGTATACGATCAGCGAACACGGGCCGGAGATTAAGGATTCGTTCCGCAACTACGAACGGATTATTAGCGGTTCGCCGAGTCGCATTTCTGTGGATGAAAAGAGCGAACTCTCACGTATTGTTAAAGGCGTACAGGGGAAAGTCGGCGAGTAGGTTGCTCAGTTAGAGGGGAAATAGAAAAGGGTGGAGTCAATTCCACCCTTTTTTTGTGTAAGCTGTTTCGGCTTTTAAAAATTGATGTAGCTCTACAAGTTTGTAAGAGCCTTTCGAGGTAACCCATTGAGGAATTTCAAGACTCACAGACGATCGCCCAGTAAAGCGCGATCGCCGCGCGCCACCAGGACGAAAATGAAACAACTCTGAAGAAATGTCGATCGCCCCTCCGGGATATGTGAGGAATTACAATCGAGGGGAGACTTTCTCAAAACGGGGGCGAGGGGATGGCGCAGGACAAAGAAAAAGACAAAGAAAAAGACAAGAAAAAAGTCGATCCGACGACGGCGGCGATCGCCCTGGGGTGGAAGCTGTGGATCTTCTTTATGTTTGGCTTCTACTTCCTGGGCTATTCGGCGATTTTGAGTATCGCTTTGGGGGCGATCGCGGCGAGTTGTGGCGGGTCGATTCTGCGCTGGTGGTACGACCCCGAACCGCCGAATTTCGAGTTACCGGACCAACCGAAACGGCGCACTTTGGCGGCGGTCACCCAAGAGAGGATCGCCAAAAAGCAAGCGCGAGAAAAAGGACAGAAAAAACCCAGCAAACGCCGACAATTGCAGGATTTAGGTAAAAAACTACTGGGGAAATGAGGCGATCGCCCCTCCGGCGACGCCTCTGCAACCCTCGAACGGTCAATTTTTTGTCGATTTCCTGACTTTTCCTCTCAGTTTGGCGATCGATTGGTAACAAAATTTAACCCGTCACTTATCACGAACGCGAACGATTGTCAACGGCGCGATCGCCGAGCTTATCGCCGTATCTGCGTTTAAATGAGAGTACGAGCAAGATCGAATGGTAAATGAGGCGATCGCCTCTCCCAACTCCTCCCGTTTTTCTGAAAAACTCAGCCCACGTAAAATCGCCAGTTGCGCCGCTTAATATAAATTTTTTTAAAGATTGTTGACATCCGAAATAAACAGTAAAATAGAATACAGAAAAAAGAAGTGAAGCTGTCTTGGCCTCGCAAACTCTCTTTACTATATCTGTAATATGAACGGGACACCTGATATGAAACTGACTTATCGCGGCATCGGTTACGACTACGAACCCCCCACGATCGACATGATGGAAAGCGAATTCGGCGGGAAATATCGCGGCAATGCTTGGACCGTGCGCTATCCGAGACACGTTCCCGTCCCCCAACCCGTTGCCACGCTCAAATATCGCGGCGTCCCTTACCAGACGGGACAAACCCTCGGCAGCCGCACCCCAGTCACTGCCTCAGTTCCGGCGGCGGCGATCGCGGTTTCAATGGACAACCCCCACGAGGAAATGTTGGCTGAAGTCGCCAAAGCCCATCGCGAGAGCATCTGCCGCAGTTTGGAACGGCGCTTGGAAGCAGCGAAAGCACGGGGCGATCGGCATCTGGTGCAAATGCTTGAAAAAGAATCTCAGCAATTGACTTGCTCGATTGGATAACCTCGCGATCGATTCGTATGGGTTACGAGAGAAGGGCGGGCCACGAGTTCGCCCTTCTCTGTAGGTCGATGAGACCTTTGGTCTCACGAAGGAAAGATCCCCCCAACCCCCCTTAACAAGGGGGGTTTTTGTTGGTGCGCGATCGCTGGGGCGCCGCCGTCAGGATAGCTCTCTTAAAGCTTCAAATCCGGAGACAATATCGAGCAGTTCGCTAGTAATCGAGTTTTGGCGTTCGTACTGATACTGCACGTTGAGGTCTTCGAGGCGATCGCCGATATTTTTTTCGGCAATTTGCATCGACGCCAACCGACTCGCATTTTCACTGGCGAGGGATTGCGCACAAGCGCGAAACAGCGAAACAAAGCAATATTCGCGAATTAAAGCCGAAAACAGGCGATCGGGGGCGAGGGTAAACTGGGGAAGCATCCGCGTCGGCCATTGGCTGGATTTGAGCCGGTCTAACCAGGGGCGATCGAGGGGTAAAATTTGCTGTTGGTAAGGGCGATAGGCCGAACTCCCGCGAGATTGGTTGTAAAACAACACCAAACGATCGATCGCCTGCCGTTCCTGCCACGGATCGATCGCCAGCAAAATTTCGCGCACTAAAGTGGCGATCGCACTGGCGGAACTGGGAACCGCAAACTGTCGGTCTACCTGGAGTCCCGCCGCTTCCAAAGCCCCCGCCGCGCGCAGTCCCACCACCAAAATCCGGCGATCGCGCGATCGCTCCGACTGCCGCTCGATCGCGGCGATCGCCACACTGGCAATTTGTTCGTTAAATTGACCGCACATTCCCCAATCGGAACCGAACACCACCGCCGCAAAAGACTCGCCAGCACCGGGACGGAGCGATCGCGGTTGCACCTGGGTTCTCAAGACCACCTGCAACCCCATTTCCACGGTGCGGTTGTACTCGGCGAGGGATTCGACGGCTTTCTCGTACTGCCGAATACTCACCGCAGCCAGGGCTTTCATGGTTTTGACCACCGAGAGCAAATCGCGACTGGTGTCGATTTGCCGTTTTAAATCCTCGATATTTGTCATCGGCGCCACTCCGCGATCGAAATTTACAGGGTTTGCAAAGCGCGACGGGCTTCGTCCAACAAGGTATGGCGATCGCCCTCACTCAAAACCTCGTTAGCGCGAATGCGATCGCACACTTGGGGCACGGCTTGCCGGAGGCGATCGCGAATCGCCGTTTCCGCCTGTCGGATCTCCGTTAACGGCAACTCGTCGAATAAACCGTTAGTCACCGCTAACAAAACCGCGATTTGTTCCTCGACGGGTAACGGTAGATAGGGCGGTTGCTTGAGAACTTCGCGCACCCGGCGGCCCCGTTCCAAGGTTTGGCGGGTACTTTCATCTAATCGGGTGCCGAAGCGGGAGAACACCTCCAATTCCTGAAATTGAGAATAGGACAAGCGCAAATCTCCCGCCACGGAACGATAGGCGCTCAGTTGAGTTTTCCCGCCGACCCGGGAGACCGATCGCCCGACATCGACCGCCGGTAATATGCCTTTTTGGAATAAGTCCGGCGAGAGGTAGATCTGACCGTCGGTGATTGAAATTAGGTTGGTGGGAATATACGCCGAGAGATTTTGACCTTGGGTTTCCACGATCGGCAACGCCGTGAGGGAACCGCCGCCCAATTCCTGGCGTAAGTGGGTCGATCGCTCTAACAAGCGGGAGTGAATGTAGAAAATATCCCCGGGAAAGGCTTCCCGTCCCGGCGGACGACGCAGCAACAACGACAGTTCGCGATAGGCCCGGGCGTGGCGGGTCAAGTCGTCGTAAACTACGAGGACATCGCGGCCTTGTTCCATAAAATATTCCCCGATCGCCGTCGCCGCATAGGGAGCGATATATTGCAATCCCGGAGGATCTTCCGCCGCCGCGACCACGACCAGACAATCTTGCAGGCGATCGCGCGATCTCAACTCCTCGATAAATTGTGCCACCGCCCAATTGCGCTGACCGATCGCACAATAAATACAAATCACTCCCGTTTCTCGTTGGTTGACGATCGTATCGAGGGCGATCGTCGTTTTTCCGGTCTGGCGATCGCCTAAAATCAGTTCTCGCTGACCGCGACCGATCGGAATCAGGGCATCGATCGCTTTCAAGCCCGTTTGCAAAGGAACCGTGACCGGGGCACGGTCCATAATCGGGCGGGCTTCCCGTTCCACCGGAGAACGACGGGCAAACTGGATCGGCCCGCGATTGTCCAGGGGTTCCCCGGTCGGCGTCATCACCCGACCGATTAGGCCGTTACCCACGGGAACGTCTAACACTCGCCGGGTCCGGCGCACGCGATCGCCCGCTTTGAGCGATTCCCCCGCACCGAGCAGGATCGCCCCGACTTGGTGGCGGTCGAGATCGAAGGCCATCCCTAAAAGGTTATCGGGAAATCGGATTAATTCGTCGGATTTCACCGTCGGTAAACCGTCGATCCGCGCGATTCCGTGGCCGACCGATCGCACGATCCCGACTTCTTGCAAGGCTAAATCGGTGTCGGCGTCGGCGAGGGCGCGATCGATCGCTTCAAACGTGCGATCGATCGAGGATTTGAGCGGGGGAGGGTTCGCGTCTTCACTCATGAGAACCTCACCGGAGAACGACAATCGCCATTTTCGCTATTGTGGGGGCGGGTTAAGTTGACTCATTCCCCCGAGGTACAGCGTCGGCGGCGATCGCTCGCTCTGTTTAAAAACTACGTTGACTCCAGTCTAACTGAGGATTGGAGATTTGATAGATTTTAGATTTTTGCTAAAGTGGAATTGCCATAAAGCTTTGCAACAAATATTGAAGCAGCAGTAACAATCCGGCTACATTGAAGGCGATCGTCACGACTAAGGCAAAGATCCCGTAGAGGGAATAAGCTAATTCGTAAATATCCCCGCCAATCCAAGGTTTGCGATCGACGGCGACCCATTTGGAAAGGCGATCGCCGAGAAATTCATGGCCGAGTTTCGGGTGCGTAAAATAGACTTTGGCCGAGGATCGTTTCTGATGAACTACCAATCCTCGTTTACTGGCGACAATTTTGGCGATCTTATCCAATCGGATGATAAACCCGGGTTCGACATAACTGGAAAAATCGGGACACCAGTAACAGGCTAAATATTTTGGGGTCAGTAATAAGTACGCCAATTCGCCGTGATAGCGAACGGCCACCCCGTCGGAGACTTCCCCGTAGGAGGGGACGAATTCGACGAGCAGATCGGCTAATTTCGGCAGGGCGTAATAGTAGGCGATGCTCCATTTGCCTTTCGTGGGGAGGCGCAGGCGATCGTGCAGCCAATCTTCCCAATCTTCGGCGCTCATCTGCTCGAACTCGATCGCCGCCGGGGCGGGGACTGGCGTCACGGGGGGTCGTGGCGTCGGTGGGGTCGGTGGTGCTGGGGGAGTGACCGGACGTGGGGGAGTGGCTCGTGGAGGTGGAGCGGAACGCACGGGGGTGACAGGTGGCGGTGGAGGGGCGGGTGCTGGCAGTTGGGGGGGTTGTTGCACCGTGGTCGGAAAAGAAAGGGGGCGATCGCCCGGATTTGCCCCATTCAGTTGCACTTTTTCAACCCAAGCGGGGGACTTTTTGCCCGTTTGAATCCCGTAAATTTTGACGAGCTGGATCGAGGGCGGATCCAAGTTTTGGAGTCCTTGACTGACAAAAGGAGCGAGGATCTGTTGGTTGGGAACGCGATCGGCTTCTAAGATCACTTGCAGACACTCGCCTTTGAGAAAGATTTTGGCGGTGATGCCTTTGGGTTGCAACGACTTGTTGATTAAAGCCGCGATCGCTTTCGGCTGACCTTGTTTGGCCAGTTGTAGGAGGGTCGTTTGGGTCATTGCTCGCGCTCGATGCTGGTCAAGGACGGCGAAGAATACTTTCAGGATACCCTTGAAGCTCGTCCACTCGGGCGATCGCCTTAGAACAAATCGGAGAACACATCGGCGGCGATCGGCCAGTGTAAGTCAAATTTTAGTTTAAAGTCTGCCAAATGCCCCGTTCGTTGATTGTGAAGTCGGGCGATCGATCCACCACACTCCCCGGAGTCCAGCAAAGTCCCGAATAGGTAACCTCTTCACCCGCTTGGTTCGCCACCTTCCACTCCCGACCTACCAACGGCTCAATTTCTCCCCGAGCCGATACATTTTCTACGTTCGTATGCGCTAGAAGTGTATGATTTTCTTGAGTTGAAATAACAATTATAGTGGTTCTCGAATAAGTATCGTTAAAATCTAGTATTCCGTAGGGTAAGTGACTTGAAAACCGGAAAACTCTCGGGAAAGCTAACCCCTCGTCACGCACCGACCTTACATCGGCATCTATGCTAAGATTCCCTATATAAATAAAATCGATCCTCCAAATTGAATCTCAATACATCATTATGTCGCTCCTGTCAATATGGGCAAAAGACTATAAAAATTTAAACTTTTACGAAACCCCTTTAGAGTTCGATCGACTTAATCTTTTAGTCGGTCCGAATGGCTCGGGAAAGAGCAATTTAATCGCACTGCTTAGATTTTTACAATTATCAGTATCTCAAAGTTTCGGCTCCGTTAGCGGTTTTCGCTATGCTTGCGAAGAACTCGGCGGTTCTCACGTACTCTCGTTTAACCTCGATCGACCTGGAACCGTTCTCCTCAAGTACAAATTCGAGGGAATTGAGGAAACCCGATATCAACCAATTTATCTCGAAATAAAGTTATTTATCAGCAAATTGACTAACTCTGCTGAAATTCACGAAGAACTTCTCTATTCTCCGATTAATGGGGATGAAAACAACCCCTTTTATTACTATAAGTTACACAACCATCAATTAAACACTGGTGTAGTTTCAATTCTTCAACCAGATGGAAGTCAAAAATTTCAGCGCATTTCTAATGTGCCACTTGATTCTCTCGGGCTTTTAGTAATTAACGAACTGATTCAACAAGAAAATGAAGAAATTCGAGAGTTATTGCTTAGATCTAATATTTACTCAGTTCGCAGACATTTACTCAACGGGATTGAAAGTTGGCGGTTTTATAATGCCAACAATATGAACTTAAAGGAGATTCGCGAATCCGAACCTAAAATCGGCTCGGGAGCGTTAAATTTGCATTTATCCGAAACTGGAGAAAATTTAGCCGCCGTTTTGGACGAACTCTGTAATGAAAGCTTCGATTTTGAAGACCAGTTCAACGATGCTGTCAAGCAGTTTTTACCGATGACGCGGCGCATTCGATCGACCCGAGCGGGACGTTTGAATTTAACAATTGAGTGGGTCGTCGAAGGACTCGATGAGGTTTTGTATTTACGAGATATGTCTGACGGCTCAGTTAGAATGCTCTGCTGGGCTATCATTCTATTATCTCACAGATTGCCGTCTTTACTGGTGATTGACGAACCGGAAATGGGGATTCACGTCGCCTGGATGAAAGTTTTGGCGGGGTGGATTGAATATGCGTCGCGACAGACGACGATTATCGTTTCAACTCATAGTCCAGACCTACTCGATCGCTTTACCGATCGTTCTGAATCGGTCATCTGTCATAACTTAAATAATCGCGGTTTTGCGTCGATGGATCGCATCGAACAAAATCAGTTTCAATCTCGCCTACAAGAGGGATGGGAACTCGGCGATCTCTATCGAGTTGGCGACCCCAGTATTGGAGCGTGGCCGTGGTAATTTGGTTGTTTGCGGGAGGCGGACCGCCGGAATACAGTGGCTTGGTGAAACTCCTCCAAAAAACCTTTCGGAATTATCATTTCGATCGACAACTTCCTCAACTGGTAAAGCCAATAGGGAAGCCAAATCGTAACGTTCCTATGGTGCGATCGACCACGGGGAAAGCCTTATTAAAATCTATTTCCGAGCAACTTTCTTTTCTGCTTGAAAGACATTCGCTCGAAGAGCGATTAGCCAAAAATACTTTATGCGATGCAATTCTCATCATTGACGATTTAGATTGTCGTCGCTGGAACGGCGAAATTTGCAATCTCGTTGACTCACCGGGGTTTAAAGAAATCAGAAATTACTATGTTCGGCGAGTTCGAGAAAGCCTCGATGAAGCCATGCAAAACTTGGATGAAAATATCCAAAATCGCCTCTCTGAATCTGGATTTAAACCGAAAATTATCATCGGCTTTGCATCGCCAGAAATCGAATCTTGGATAATTGCAGATTGGGGAAACTGCAAACACCGAGATTTTCCAAAACATCAATGGCTTCGGATGAGAAATTGGCTCAGAGACGAAGCGAGAGTTGATTTTGAAGCTCCCGAAATTTACGGTGGTTTTAATGAAGAGACTGGCGTTTGTCAGTTTAAGATTTCCGAGAAAATTGTAGAAGCCTCCATCCAAGCTCAAACGATTGAGAATGATGGAGAACTCTGTGAATACAACAAAAGGCAACATTCATCGGAGTTATTGGAAAATATTTCGATGAACCGAATTCAGGGAAACTGTCCGATTTTTAGGTTGATGTATCGCTGTTTACAGAATTTAGAGTAAATCGTTGCGTAGATTGGGTTGACGACAGGAAACCCAACAAAAGCAGTCAATATTTGTTATTGTTGGATTTTGCAAATTCAACCCAATCTACCCGGATAGAATTGAGAAACGGTAAGCTTAGGCTAAGTAGTAGGATTGAACTAAATCCCCTAAACTGTTCATCTTAACGCCGTTCCCGATCGCTGCCATTTTCCACTCGTTATTATGTCGATAAATTTCAGCGACAATCGTATCTGTCATTCCTTGGTATTCACAACCCGAGAGATTATATCGCGCCAATTCTTTACCGTTGGACATATCCACTAAGCGAATGAAGGCATTCTTCACTTGTCCGAAATCTTGTTGACGCTTTAAACACTGGTAGATATTAACGGTAAACACCAGTTTGTTAATCTCAACAGGAATTCGGGGTAAATCCACCAGAATTTGTTCGTCCTCTCCCTCTCCTTCTCCGGTGAGATTGTCGTCTAAATGCTGAATTGCACCCAAACGATGGCTAAGATTGCCAAAATATACAAGATTGGTGCAGTTGGTGATTTTGTTGTTGCGATCGAGACAAATCACAGAAGCATCTAAATCAAAGTCTTTGGTATTGAAGCTATGGAAAAAGCAACAATTGACGATCGGGCATCAGCTTACGCCTACCCGATCGCCGATGAACTAACTTGAATTAGGATAAATGGGCGTTTGACTGTCGGTACAATTCTTCAATATCTTTTAATGAAATTAATATTCCGAGATTGTATAATTTCTTAGATTTCTCTCCGAAAGTTGCCGATCGCCCGTATCGCTCCCCTCGGGGGATACGCCCTGGCCGCGACCCGAAAGACAAAAGTGAGAAACCCAGGCTGCCTCTCTAGAAACAACCTGGGGCAAAAATTAAGGACTATTCGCGGCCCGTTGTCTGGCGACTTCCATATTTTGCCGATAAGTTTCTACCCGAGGTTGAGCTTGGGAATAATTAGCACTCGACTCGGGAACCGCGTTCATCAAATCGCTGGCCTGTTGCCACAGATTCGCCACTTCATTCCACTGGGCTTGAGTTTCGGCAGTTTGTGCCAATTGAGCCGCTTGGGTCGCCTTGCGCACGGCTTCCGCAAACGGATCGGCGGGGGCTTCCGTTGCCGTCGGCGTGGGGGTTTCGGTCGCCGTCGGTGCGGGGGTCGTCTCCCCAGTGGGGGTTTCGGTGGCGGCGGGAGACCCACCCTCTGGGGTGGGGGTGCTCGGCGTCGCTTGTTGGGGATTGAATTGCTGCTGGTAATACCACCAACCGCCTACTCCGACGCCAGCGAGCAGTAAAACAACGACGGGAATGGCGATCGCCAATTTCTTATTCATGCCTGTTTTAGCGGAGGGTTCTTCATCCTCCAAACCAACTTCTCCGTCTTCTTCTAACTCGTCGTCGAGGTTGTAATCGTCTTCGATGTAATGTTCGTCCTCGTCGCCTAAGTCCTCGTCTTCCATATCCTCGGCGAGATCCTCGTCGCCAACCAGCTCGAAACCTGCCCCCGCCATGTCGTCGCCTTCGTCGGACAAGTCAAACTCATCGTCGGGGATATCGTCGTCGTCTTCTTCCACGGGTACGGACATCGGCGGTTCGATTTCGATTTCCTGTTGCCAAGCAGGATGCCGTTGCCCCTGCTGGCGCCCGTACACTTTCATGGTCGAATACGGCTCGATCGCCAATTCCCTCAACCCCTGTTGGATGAAGGGAACCAAGGATTCGCGATCGGGGATTTGAGCCGCCTCTAACAACAGCAGTAAAGAACCATCCTTGATCGCCGCTTTCGCCGTAATTCCTTCAGATTGAATGGCTTGGTTGACGATCGCGGAGATCGCCTCGGGTTCGCCTTGTCGGGCGCGTTCTTTGAGTTCTGTCGGTGCTTGAAATAAGGGCATGGGAGGGGCCGATGGATATATTAGACTTTATGAACTGACACTCACCGCCCTAAAGGAGCGGGGATTCTTGGTTCGTCCACCTGCCGTAAGATCGCCGGACTTATCCAACGATCCTAGAGGGCTGATGTCCCCAAGGGTTAAAGTTCCCGTGTACCCCACGGTACTGAGTCCACGTTGCAAGATGCTGATGGCAGGGTTGCGATCTCCGTCCAACTCACACCCACATTTGCAGATATGAGTACGAGTTGAGAGGGACTGTTTCACAACTTGAGTACAGCTCGAACATTCTTGACGGGTGTAGTGGGGAAGCACTGCAAAAGTGATTTTCCCGTACTTTACACCAAAATATTGAAGCCATCACCTGAATGTTGACCATCCTGCGTCACTCATCGACTGGGCAAGACGCCGATGACGAACCAGCCCTTTTACCTTCAAGTCTACATAGGCCACCCGATCGTCAGATGGGATGACGGAATATGCCAATTTCTTGCTTTGTAACCCGTCGATCCCACAGGGGAGCTTCAAGCTCGTTATTACGAACTCGGAAGATTTGGGAAGCTGACGGGCTTTGGGCAGTGGCGATCGCAGCTCGATGGGCTTCCGTCGGTTATTATCTCTGAAAAAAATTAAAAGAAAAACTAGGAGCGGTGACACTCGTCAGTAACGGCACGAGTGAAAGTGGAAAAAAGCCGACAGACTGGGAAGTTGAGGCAGGTCGAGGGGGTGAGGACTGGCGGTGGGGAGCGATCGCGGTTAGCATGGAACCGCATTCAATCCACCACTCGTAACAGTCCTCGACGCAAACCGTCGAACACGCGATCGATGTGAGATTGCTCCTTAGAAGTGAGGGAATCTTTCGACAGCAGAGCCGTCATAAACCGTTGTTGGTCGGCTCGGGTAATCTGATGGGTCGAGAAGATGCGCTCGACAATCTTCTCCAGGGTTGCATCGGGGCTGTGTGCTGAGACACTCATAACCATAAAATACGCAACGCTAAACTTTTAGTCTTTTGTACCACTATCGCTTATTTTGGACACTTTTACAGTGATGTCTGTCACTGCTTTATGGCCGGGTTTTGTCTTGGGGCGCCTTAACTTCAGTCGGCAAAGTCACCGTAAAGGTCGAACCGACGCCCAATTCGCTGCTCACCGTAATTTCGCCGCCCATCATGTGGCAGAACTGCTGGCCGATCGCCAATCCCAAGCCCGTCCCGCCATATTGCCGGGTCGTCGAGGGATCCGCCTGCACGAAGGCTTTAAAAATCGAGCGGGTTTGTTCCGGACTCATGCCGATCCCGGTATCGCGGACGATAAAGATAGCGCGATCGCCCTCGTTGGGGTTCGGTTCTCGGCGCACTTCGAGCGAAATCTCGCCATCGGTGGTAAACTTGGCCGCATTGCTGACTAAATTGAGCAGAATTTGCCGGACTTTTGTGAGATCTGCATACATCATGCCGAGGCGATCGCCGCCCTCACTCCGTTCAAAGCCGATCGTCCGCAAGCGGTTGCGATTCTTGACGATCGCCGGATAGGTCGTGGCGATCGTCGATTCGACCAAACTGCGAAGCTCGAACGTTTCCAACGCCAGCTCCATCTTGCCCGCTTCAATTTTAGAAATATCGAGAATATCGCTAATTAAATTGAGTAAATGCCTGCCTGCGGTTTGAATTCGCTTCAAATCCGTCATCAACAGTTCGTTCCCCTCCTCTTCGGCCTCTTCGAGCAGCATTTCGCTGTAACCGATAATCGCATTGAGAGGGGTTCGCAATTCGTGGCTCATATTCGCCAAAAACAGACTTTTTGCTTGAGACGCAGCCAGGGCTGTTTCTTTCGCCCGTTGCAATTCCGCTTCCGCCTGAGTGCGTTCCAGTTCCGAAGACGCGCGAATCGCAAAAATCCGCAGTAAAGAGGTGGCCATTTCTTCCCGTTTGAAGGGTTGGGAATGCATGACCACCAGCCACCCGAGGGAGCGATCGTTGGAGTCAAACAAAGGCGAGGCCAAATAATGTTCGATGCCCAACTGGGTGAATAGCTCGTGATTCGGAAAGCGATCGCACTTTTGTCCTTTGGCGAAACACATCTGAGAGCCTTGGGTCAAGCCGCACCCCTGACCCTTCAATTGATACTCAAAATTATCGACGATTTCGCCGTGAAGAGAGACCGCAAGACTTTTGAGCCGATTGCGATCGCACAGTTGCGCCACAAACGCCCCATCCACCTGTAACGTTTTGGCCAAATACTGCACTAGGGAGCGCAAAAAAGCGGCTCCGGTTTCCGCCGAAACCCCTTCGGCAATATTGCGGATCAGTTCTTCGCCGCGCTTGCGATCGCCGATTTCGCGCACCACCGCCACCAGGCGATGTTGACCGCCGAGTAACGCCTGTTTCAAATTGACTTCGATCCAAAACTGCTTTCCCGCGCGATCGCGGGCGAGCCATTCAAACTGTTGCGGCTGACCGCCGACCGCCTTGCGAATCCACTCGATCGCCCGAGGTTGGGTATAGGGTTCGACTTCGGCACTCAACGCGCCGACATCGAGGGCTTGGATTTCGGCTAAGGAATAGCCGTACATTTCGCACACCGTGCGATTGACGTCGAGAATCGCTCCGGTTTGCGGGTCGTGAATGAAAATCCCTTCGGTGACGGCGTTAAAAATTTCTTCGTAGTTCGCTTGGGAGATTTCGAGGGCTTCTTGCGTGCGCTTGCGTTCGGTAATGTCGCGGGTGAGGGAGAGCAAGCAGGGGATCCCGTCGAGCTGGATGATATCCGCAGAAAACAAACCGATGCGGATTTCGCCAGATTTGAGCCGGAAATGAGCTTCCCAATTGCGAACGATGCCATCTTGGCGAAGTTGTTGCAAGAGGCGATCGCGATCGCCCGGATCGACCCAGATATTTAAGTCAAAAGCACTCTTTCCGAGGGTTTCGGCGAGCGTGTAACCCGTAATCTCCAAAAAAGCATCGTTCACTTCGAGATAGCGCCCGTCGTCGAGGGTGGTAATCGCGATCGCGTCGGGACTGAAGCGAAAGGCTTTGGAAAACTTTTCTTCCGACAGGCGCAACGCTTCTTGTGCTTTGCGGCTTTGGGTAATATCCGTTTGCGATCCGGCGAAACGGTACGCCCGCCCTCGTTCGTCGCGCACCGCCAAACCGCGCGCCAGCATCCAGACGTAATCGCCGCCAGCGTCGAGCAGGCGATATTCACTTTGAAAATGGGGGGTTTGACCCGAGAGGTGCGCGTCGATTTCGGCTCGGACGCGATCGAGGTCTTCCGGGTGAATGCGCCCCAACCACTCCTCCGGGCGATCGCCGATTTCCAAAGGGTTGCAGCCGAGCATCGCCTTCCAGCGCGACGAAAAGTAAATGCGCTTGCGGTTGAGGTCCCAATCCCACAGACCGTCCTTAGCTCCGGCGACGGCGAGAGCATAGCGTTCTTCACTTTCGCGCAGGGCGGCGGTGGCGCGATCGATCCCCTGTTGGAGGCGATGGGGTTCGCGCACCAAAATAAAAATACACCCCCCGGAAGAGAGTGCCAGCAATGCGCCCAAAGCGTACAAGCCCCACAAGCGCGAATGGTACCCTTGCCAACCGCCGCGAGGAATGGCGGCTAACTGCCAACTGCCGTTGGGAAGGGAGATGTCCAAAAGGATCGGGTTTTGCTCGAATAGGTCTGGATTGCCGAAAAATACCGATCCGGCAGCGCCCAGCCCGTCTTTCCCGCGCAGGGCGTAATCGAGCGAGAGGGTGGACTGCCACCAAAATTGCTGTACGCGATCGCCCCAAGAGCGCGCCGTCGGCGGGGCTGACATTTCCCACAATCCGGCTTCTTGCATTAAGGTATCGCGATCGATGACGATCGCCGCCAAGCCCCAATATTCGCCGCGCTCGGCTGCGGGGCTGGCGGCGGCGGTTAGCCTGTCCCTCGCTAAAAAAATAGGGGTGCGACTGATAAAACCGACCCCTCCTTGAATCAGATCCAACGGTCCGGCGACGACCGTTTTGCCCGTGGCGATCGCCCGTAAGGTGGCTTCTTTCGCTTTTGGATATTCTAAAAGGTTCAAACCGAGGGCGGCTTCGTGTCCCTCCAAGGGATAAACATGGGAGATGACGTTGTTTTTGGCCAGTTGGAGATTGAGAATTCCCGTTTGTTGGACACTCAATCCCCGGGCCAGTCGTTGAAAGTCCTCGGAGTTGAGGTCGGGATGGATGGAGACGTAGGCGACCAAACCTCGGGTGAGAAATAGCCGGGAATTGAGCGAGGTTTCCAAGCGAGCGCGCACCGCACTCAATTGGTTGAGGACTTCCGTGCGAACTTTTTGGCGATCGCGCTGCTGCTCGGCGCGCACGAGTCCCCAGACGGCAGCGAGGACGATACTGCCGACAATAACTCCAGCGAGGTGAGGTGAGAATCGCGATCTCATGAGCGTCTTCCTAGCGATCGGTTCGTGTAAGGAGGTTAAGCGCCGCTCTCATCGGTTCGACTTGCACAACTGTGGCCCGAACCGCGACTGAAGGCGATCGAATCGCGAGGTGGGTTGCCTCTGGTTTAGCACGAATCTCTCGCCTTGAAATCACTGAAATGAATTGTGATTCCCGACACCGCTCTCTAAAACTTACTCAAACTTAATCATTTGATGTTTAGTTCCTAGCTTGGATCTTCCGAGACCTTTCCATCACGCTTGCTTACACGGCTGAGCTCTCCGCGTTTTCTAGATTAATTGCCGCATTTAAGTCACGATCTATGGAGACGTGACAGTTCGGACAATCATACTGTCTTCGATCCAGGGGCATTTTTTGTTGGTGTCCGCAGTTAGAGCAGATCTGCGAACTGGGATACCACGGGTCAATCAATGTTAATTTGCTCCCATACCACTCGCATTTATATTCAAGTTGACGACGGAACTCATCAAACCCACCATCCGCGATCGCACCAGCCAGCTTGTGATTTTTGAGCATTCCTGACATTTTCACTTTTCACTTTTCACTTTTTACTTTTTACTTCACCGTGGTTTTTGGCTAAGTAAGTTGTTAACTTGTGTAAATGGTCGGCTCTAATATCGGCGATGCGTCGGTGGGCCTTAGCTAACTTGAGTTTAGTTTTTTCTCGGTTTTTACCTCCTTTTTGACGGCGGCTTAGTTCTTTCTGGAGTTTGGCCAGTTTTTTCTGAGCCTAGCGATAAGCTTTCGGATTGGGATAGGTTTTACCATCGCTCAGGGTGGCGAGAGTTTTAATTCCTACATCTACCCCAATCCGCTCCCTATCCCCCCTTCGCCCCCCTTTCAAAGGGGGGTTGGGGGGATGGTTCAAAATCAATTTTGAAGGCAATATACCAGTCCCCTGCTCGTTTACTTATGGTGACGTTTTTAGGATGGACTGGCGGTAACTGTTCGTGGCTTTTTACCCAAGCGATCCGAGGTAGCTTCACCCAATCACCGGAAATTTTAATGCTTTCTTCCAGGTAAAAACTCTCTTTGACATTCTTTTTCTTAAAGTTTGGAAAACCTGTTCCTTTGACTTGCCCAACTCGCTTAAACGCTTTATTTAGGTTTCGCAACGCTTCTTGAGGGCTACATTTGGAGACTTCATAGTACCAAGGATTCTGACTTTTCACCTCGGCGACTAATCTTTTGTGTAAGTCTATGGCGGTTGGCAGTTTACCTCCGGCTTCTAATGTTTCCTTACAGGTAGCGAGTCCCCAATTCCAAGCGTGTCGAGCAACTCCTGCGTGTTTCGCCATCAGCGTTCGTTGTCGGTTATTTAAGTCTAGCTTGGTCTTAAAGCCTTTCACTGACTTTTTTAACTCCTCAACTATCTTTTTGTTCGGCTAAGTTCAGCTACCATAAAGACGAGCAGAAAACAATGGAGATGGTGAAATCCGCGATTTTTGCGGCTTCAGTCCTTCTAAACTTACTCAAATCTTTGTTTGAGCATAAAAAATGAGTAAGTTTAAGGAACTTCAGGTAGAAATTTAAACATTTTAACCCTGACCGTCGAGCTGGCAATTTGAGTGGGGTTGTACCCGATTTTAGCCTTTACACCACAAGATTTTGTCGCGGTTTGAACGTTTCCACTTCGCGCAACTGTTCGTAAAGTTCCCGCTCGCGATCGCTGAGTTGTTTGGGAACTAACACTTGAATTTCGACCAACTGATCCCCCCGTTTGCCGCTTCCGGTGGGATAGCCTTTATTCGCCAAGCGCAAGCGCTGACCCGATCGCACCCCCGGCGGCACCGTCATCTTCACCAAACCGTCCAAAGTCGGCACTTCCACCGGACCGCCCAACGCCGCTTCGCTCGGGGTCAGGGGGACCTGACAGGCAATTTCCGCCCCTTCGACTTTAAAAAAGGGATGGGGTTCGACGGTAATTTTTAAATAGAGATCGCCGCCGCCCATCCCTTGACCGCGCAGGCGAATGCGCTGTCCGGTCACCATTCCCGGGGGCATCGTCACTTCGAGCGATCGCCCGTCTTCGAGACGAATGCGCTCCGATCCGCCGCTATAGGCTTTTTCGAGGGGTAAGCGCAACCGAGCTTCGATATCGCGGCGAGTCGTGCGCGGCGGCACCGTATAACTGGTTCTGCTCGTTCCCGGCTTGAAATAATCCCGAGACGCCGTGCGCGCGCTGCTGCGGGGGCTGGCGGTTTCGTAACTGCGGGTGGCAGTGGAAACTCCGCTTCGCACCCCTGACGAACGGCGTCCGAGCAGTTCTTCGACGAAGGCGTTAAAGTCGCGGAATTGACTGAAATCGACATCCTCGCCCCGGCGATCGCCCCCGACGGCGCTGCGTCCGTTGGCGGCTTTGGCGCGGCTGGCTTTGCGTCCTTGAAACCCTTTTTGACCCCAAAAGCGGCTGAATTGGTCGTATTGCGCCCGTTTGTTGGGGTCGGAAAGCACTTCGTAAGCTTCGCCGATATCTTTAAATTTCTCTTCCGCAGCTTTATTACCGGGATTGAGATCGGGGTGATACTGGCGCGCTAGGCGTCGGTAGACTCGCTTGATTTCTTCGCTGGTTGCATCTCTGGCAACTCCCAGAATCTCGTAATAGTTCCGAAAGTTTTGCATCTTACAGGTTTAGAGTGGAGATCTCAGAGGGGTGAGTAACCGAACGGGCGATCGCGATCGCCCGCCGCAGGGATGACTCGACGGGTTCGATCCGTCGCCGAGAACGTCCGCCGGGGTGCGGCGATCGCTCAAATCCAATCCTCGTCATCGTCGTCCCAATCTTCATCCTCGTAAGGGTTATTGTATCGATTGTTGCCGTAGGGCGAAGGCCGTCCCCGACGCCGGGCCGGGGGTCGCTCCCCTTCGGGATAGCTGCGTCCGCTACGCGGGTACTCTCGCGGCGGGTAATCGCGCGGGGGATAATCGCGCGGGGGATAATCGCGCGGCGGGTAATCTCGCGGGTAATCTCGCGGGTAATCTCCCGAGGCATAATCGCGCGGGCGCTCTTCGACGGGATAGTTCTCCCGACGGCTGTTATACGCCGACTCGAAGAAGTTATCGCCACCGCGTTCGCGACCCCGAATCGGCGATTCTTCGGTAAACACCCGGCGGATCGATCCGAATAACCCGTCTTCGTCTTCCTCTTCCCGAGTTTGCTGATAAATTTCCCGATTGAGTTCGTAAACGGCATCTTGCAGGTCCGATTCCGCCAAATCGATCCCCCGTTCGTCGTTGCGATCGAGACTTTCGCGCAATTGCCGGATCAAACTTTCGATCCGGGCCCGATGGGGGCTGACGAATTGAATCCCGTAGTCGAGGGTCGCCTCGCGCAACTGCCGTTCCGCTTGATAGGCGAGGGCTTCGACGCGGTTGCGTTTCTCGACCCGTTCCCGTCGTTCGCGATCGACGTCGTAAAATTCCTCCGCTTCTCGGATCATCCGGTCCACTTCCGCCTCGCTCAGGGTAGAAGCCCCTTGGACGATGATACTCTGCTCGCGTCCGGTCATTTTATCCAAAGCGGACACTTGCAAAATTCCGTTGGCGTCGATGTCGAAGGAGACTTGAATCTGAGGCACCCCACTCGGCGCGGGGGGAATTCCGGTGAGTTTGAAGCGTCCGAGGGATTTGTTATCGGCCCCCATTTCCCGTTCCCCTTGTAGGACGTGGATTTCTACTAGGGTTTGGTTGTTCTCCGCCGTGGAGAAAATGTCCGATCGCCGCACCGGAATCGTCGTATTGCGCGGGATCAGTTTTTTCATCACCCCGCCGATGGTCTCGAGTCCCAAGGATAAGGGGGTGACGTCGAGTAACAGCACGTCTTTGACTTCTCCGGCCAAAATTCCCGCCTGAATGGCGGCCCCGATGGCGACGACTTCGTCGGGGTTGACGTTCTGATTCGGTTCGATATCGATCGCGCTGCGGACGAGTTGCTGTACTAAGGGGATGCGCGTCGAACCGCCAACTAAGACGACTTCGTCAATTTGAACCGGGGTCAGTCCCGCATCGGCGATCGCCCGTTTCACCGGAATTCTCAAGCGGGTGACCAAATCGCCGCACAAGCCCTCGAATTGGCTCCGAGTCAGCCGAGTTTCGAGGTGTTTCGGTCCGTCTTCGGTGGCGGTGATAAAGGGCAGGTTGATATCGGTGACTTGAACGCCACTGAGTTCGATTTTCGCCTTTTCGGCGGCTTCGAGCAACCGTTGCAAGCTCTGGCGATCGCGCCGCAAGTCTACCCCTTCACTTTCTAAAAACTGTTCGGCGAGCCAGTCTACAATTTTTTTATCGAAGTCGTTCCCCCCGAGTTGGGTATCCCCACTGGTGGATTTCACTTCAAACACGCCGTCGCCGACTTCGAGCACGGACACGTCGAAGGTTCCCCCGCCGAGGTCGAACACCAGGATCGTCTGACTGTCCCGGCGGTCCAAACCGTAAGCGAGGGAGGCGGCGGTGGGTTCGTTGAGGATGCGTTTGACTTCCAACCCGGCAATTCGTCCGGCGTCCCGGGTGGCTTGTCGTTGGGAGTCGTTGAAATACGCCGGAACGGTAATCACGGCCCCGGTGACGGGTTCGCCCAAGTAGCGACTGGCTTCGTCGGCGAGTTTGCGCAAAATCATCGCCGAAATTTCTTCCGGGGCGAAATCTCGCTTCAGTCGCGGACAGCGAATTTTGACGTTCCCGCCGTCGTCTTTGCGAATCGTGTAGGGAACGCGCTTGGAGTCGGGGGACAGTTCCCGATATTGCCGACCCATGAAGCGCTTGACGGCATAAAAGGTATTTTGGGGGTTGAGGACTGCTTGTCGTCTGGCCATTTGCCCGACGAGCAGTTCTCCGTCTTTACTAATACCGACGACCGAGGGAGTGGTCCGCATTCCTTCTGCATTGGCGATCGCTATCGGCTTGCCTCCCTCCATTACCGCCACTACTGAGTTGGTCGTTCCTAGGTCAATGCCGACTACTTTGCCCATGCCGTTGTCTCCACCTCTTACCTGTTGCCGATCGCATCGAGTCGTAATGATTTTCTTTTGCTATTTGTAGCCATCAGAAAACAAACTGACAACTGATTGTCGCAGCTTTTGGCTGTCGATTGCATCTTGAAATCCTGCCAGTTTGTCTGTCGAGGAAAGCTTGCAAGGGGCTGCAAGCTTCAAGTTTGCTTTCAGTTTATTGTATCTTGCCGTGCGGGGGGGCGGTTTGGGGCGATCGCCCGGGTTCGGCGACGGAAAAAGCCCCCTACACTCGCGTGAGGAGGCTGGAGGCGCTGCGTCCGGGCATCCCCCGTCCGTCAGCTAACTGGCCATATACTCGCCCATGTCGCTTTTGCGCTTGCGCAGTTTGGTCAGGGCTTCGCGCTCGATCTGTCGCACCCGTTCGCGGCTGATGTTGAGGCGATCGCCAATTTTGGCCAGGGTCATGGTCTGCCCGTCTTCCAAGCCGAAGCGCAAGGCCAATACTTGTCTCTGCTGCGGGGTCAAATCGGCCATCAGTTGCTCTAAATCCGAGCGCAGGGCCGATTGGGTGGCGAAGTCTTCCGGAGACGGTCCGGTATCTTCGAGCAGTTCTCCCAATTCCGTATCTTGGTTGTCGCCGACGCGCAAGTCTAAGGAAAGTGGATGGCGCGCCCGTTCGAGATATTCGCGAATTTGTTTGGGCGATAAGTCTAACTCTTCGGCGAGTTCGCCGATGGTCGCAGCCCGTCCGTACTGTTGGGACAGTTGCCGTTGGGCTTTTTTAATTTTATTGAGTTTTTCGGTAATATGAATCGGCAGTCGGATCGTGCGACCTTTTTCGGCGATCGCCCGGGTAATCGCCTGACGAATCCACCAGTACGCATAGGTCGAAAATCGATACCCTTTGGTCGGATCGAATTTCTCGACCCCACGCTGCATCCCGATGGTTCCTTCTTGAATTAAATCGAGCAGGTCGACGTTGCGTTTGATATATTTCTTCGCCACGGACACGACTAAGCGCAAGTTCGCTTCGACCATCTTGCGTTTGGCGGTTTCGGCTTGTGCTAACTCGCGCCCTAACTCCGCCTCGGACAGCTCGGCTTCCCGCGCCCACTCCGCTTCGGTCGGGTCTCGCCCCAGCTTCTCGGCTAAGGTCTCTTTGAGTTCTTGCAATGCACTCCCGCGCTGCACTTGCTTCCCTAAATGAATTTCCTGCTCGTGGGTCAGCAAGGGAACCCGGCCAATTTCTCGCAGGTAAGTGCGAACTAAGTCTGTGGAACTTTGAGCAGTTTTCATGGCGCCTGTCCGTTTGCATGAATGTGGATTTTATTAAATCGGTGGGAGGCTGAGCCATCCACCTCAATCGCCCTGAGAAAACGCGCTGGCAACCAACCTCAAGCTCTTCGATGCCAAGCTGGTTGCCACTGTGAGCGTACAAACCCCCCTCGCTCCCAGAACGATCGATCGCCGCTCTGGAAAGGGCAAACTCTCTATTTCTGGCGGTCTCTAACGCGCACCGGAATCAACTCCGGTTGCACCTGCTCCTGACGGCTCGATCGATCCTGGGCGACCCAGAGGAGAACCAAACCTAAAACAGTGAGGATGATGGTGGTGGTTGTCATAATGTTTCTTAACTCAAACTTGTCTATGTTAAAAATTGTAACATTTCTGAGAGAAATGTCTACCGTAGGCTCGACGATCGCCTGGCGGGTCCGCCCCGCGATCGCGCGCCAATTACCTAGAGATTACCCACTAACTCCGTTCCTAAATGCATCCTGTAAAACAAAACGAGCCGATTGCGAACGGACGGGTCGGCTTTTCTGAGCGATCTTCGTGTAAAGTTTTGTAAAATCATTGCTTGACAAGCCCGCCGGACAATGCAGGGGTGCTGGGTTTCCCCCCTCCGAGCGCCTCGCTGGTGTCCGGGAGTCGATCGGGGGTCTTCCCGATAGTTTTTCCTCCTTTTATTCATTTTAATGCAACTTTTAAAAAACAGAAAGTCTTTTAGGATAATGTGTTTCTATGGATGAAAAAACTTGCGTTTATAGAATAAATTTTTCCTGAAAGGGATTGCCGACGCGGGACGAACCGGGGAGAGGGGATCGCGATCGCCCCTGCTAGACCTAGAATGCCCCCGAAACGCCGGAAATTATCGACCCGCTCATAAACAGAGACCTACAAAGACAGGGCTTTGTAGGTCTCGAACGGGGGGTTTAACCCTCGATGGCGATCGCTAGCTTACGAAACTAACTCCGCTTCCGGTTCGGCGATATAATCCTGTAACGCTTTCACGTCCAACGGATCGGTTTGCAGCGCTCGGATCGCCGCCGCCGTCGCCTTCGCCCCGGCAATCGTCGTAATAATCGGCAACTTGTAATCCAACGCCGTGCGACGAATCAAACGGGCATCGGTTTGCGACTCTTCCCCGGTCGGCGTATTAATAATGAACTGGATTTGCTCGTTCTTAATCCAATCCACCACGTGGGGACGACCTTCGTGGAGCTTGTAAACCAAGTCCACCGCCTCGATTCCGTGTTCTTGCAGCACCCGCCGAGTGCCTTCGGTGGCCACAATCTTAAAGCCCAACTCGATCAACTCCTTAATCACCGGGACCACGAGGGGCTTGTCGCGATCGTTCATCGACACGAAGAACGTGCCACTGAGGGCCAAACTGACCCCCGCGCCCAACTCCGCCTTAGCGAACGCCTTGCCGAAGTCCGTATCGATCCCCATCACTTCCCCAGTCGATCGCATTTCCGGTCCTAACAAAGTATCGGTTCCCGGGAACTTATTAAACGGCAACACCGCTTCTTTGACCGCAATATGTTGGGGAATCTTCTCTTCCGTAAAGCCGAGACCTTCCAACGTTTCGCCGGACATCACCCGGGAGGCGAGCTTGGCGAGGGGAACTCCGATCGCCTTAGACACGAACGGGACCGTCCGCGAAGCGCGGGGGTTGGCTTCGAGGATGTACACCTGCTCCCCTTGCACTGCAAACTGGATATTCATCAAGCCGATCACTTGCAGTCGTTTCGCCAGCTTGACGGTCCATTCGCGGATCGTATCGAGGGCCGCAGGTTGTAAAGACGTATAGGGAATCGAACAGGCGGAGTCGCCGGAGTGAATGCCGGCTTGTTCGATGTGTTCCATAATCCCGCCGATGACCACGCGCCCGGTAGCGTCGGCGATCGCATCTACATCGACCTCGATCGCGTTTTCGAGGAACTTATCGATCAAAATCGGGTGGTCCGGTTCGACCTGCACCGCAAAAGTCATGTAGCGCTCTAATTCGGCGTCGGAGTAGACAATTTCCATCGCCCGTCCGCCCAAGACGTAGGAGGGGCGCACGACCACCGGATAGCCGATCTTTTTCGCCACCCGCAGGGCATCTTGATAGCTGCGTGCGATGCCGTTGGGGGGCTGTTCGATCGCCAGTTCTTCGAGGATTTTCTCGAAGCGTTCCCGGTCTTCGGCGGTATCGATCGAATCCGGGGAGGTTCCCCAAATTTTGGTTTGAATATTGGCGTCGGGACTTTGCAGACCGCTTGTAGGATCGAGGAACTGTTGCAGGGGAACCGCCAATTTGAGCGGGGTTTGACCGCCGAATTGAATGATGACCCCTTCCGGGTTTTCCGCTTCGATGATGTTGAGCACGTCTTCTTTCGTGAGGGGCTCGAAGAAAAGGCGATCGCTCGTGTCGTAGTCCGTGGAAACGGTTTCCGGATTGGAATTGACCATGATCGTCTCGAAGCCCGCATCTTGCAGGGAGAACGAGGCGTGACAGCAACAGTAGTCAAATTCGATCCCCTGACCGATGCGGTTGGGACCGCCACCGAGAATCATGACTTTGCGCTTGTCGGAGACTTCGAGTTCGGTTTCGTCTTCGTAAGTGGAATAGTAATAGGGGGTGAAGGCTTCAAATTCGGCGGCGCAAGTATCGACGAGTTTGTAAACCGGGACGACTCCGAGGGATTTGCGGTAGGCGCGGACTTCGTCTTCGCTAGTTTTGGTAGCGAAGGCGATTTGACGATCGCCGTAGCCCTGTTGTTTGACTTCGCGCATCTGGGATTCGCTCAAGTCTTTAAGCGGGGTGCGCTTGAGGAATTTTTCCGTGGCGATCAGGTCTTGCATTTTGTCGAGGAACCAGGGGTCGATCCCGGTGAGTTCGTAGATTTCCTCGACGGTCATCCCCATGAGCATCGCATGACGGACGGTGAAGATGCGATCGGGGTTGGGGGTTCGCAGACCGGAGCGGATATGTTCTAAGCTGGGCAGGACTTCCTCGCGATCGCAGCCCCAGCCGTAACGCCCGATTTCGAGCGATCGCAGGGCTTTTTGGAACGATTCTTGAAAGGTCCGACCGATCGCCATCGCCTCGCCGACAGACTTCATTTGCGTGGTCAGAACCGGATCGGCCCCGGAGAATTTCTCGAAGGCAAAACGCGGGATTTTGGTGACCACGTAATCGATGGTCGGCTCGAAACTGGCGGGGGTTTTTTGGGTGATGTCGTTGGAAATCTCGTCGAGGGTGTAGCCGACGGCGAGTTTAGCTGCAAATTTGGCGATCGGGAAACCCGTCGCTTTCGACGCCAACGCCGAGGAACGGCTCACCCGGGGGTTCATTTCGATCACGATGATTTCGCCGTTGACCGGGTTGACCGCAAACTGAATGTTCGATCCCCCCGTTTCGACCCCGATCTCGCGGATGATTTTAATCGAGGCATCGCGCAGGCGCTGATATTCTTTATCGGTGAGGGTTTGCGCCGGAGCGACGGTGATCGAGTCCCCGGTGTGGATGCCCATCGGGTCGAGGTTTTCGATCGAGCAGATGATGACGACGTTATCGGCTAAGTCGCGCATCACTTCGAGTTCGTATTCTTTCCAGCCGAGGAGGGATTGCTCGATCAGAATTTGGGAGACCGGGGAGGCGTCTAATCCGGCGGCAGCCATCAGCTCGAATTCTTTTTGGTTGTAAGCGATCCCGCCTCCGGTTCCGCCGAGGGTGTAGGCGGGACGGATAATGAGGGGATAGGTGCCGATTTGCTGGGCGACGGTTTTCGCATCGTCTAGGGTTTGGGCGATCCCGGAGGGACAGACGGCGACGCCAATCCGGGCCATTGCTTCTTTGAAGAGTTGGCGGTCTTCGGCTTTTTCGATCGCGTCGAGTTTCGCTCCGATCAAATCGACGCCGTATTTGTCTAATATGCCTTTTTTACACAGTTCGACGGCCAGGTTCAGCCCCGTTTGGCCGCCCATTGTCGGCAGGATGGCGTCGGGTCGTTCTTTGGCGATGATTTTTTCGAGCACTGCCGGGGTTAATGGTTCGATGTAGGTTCGATCGGCCATTTCCGGATCGGTCATGATCGTCGCCGGGTTGGAGTTGACTAGAATGACTTCGTAGCCTTCTTCCCTGAGCGCTTTACACGCCTGGGTCCCTGAGTAATCAAATTCGCAGGCTTGCCCAATCACAATCGGGCCAGAGCCAATCAGCAGAATTTTGTGGAGGTCGTCGCGACGGGGCATAGGCTTTATACTTCGACTCGTCAAAGGTGGGTAAGGACAAACGACGGTTCGCCCTTACGGCGATCGCCATCGAGCAGAACGCTCGTTCGAGGTGGGTACGTTGCACGCCCTCGGGCAATGACTGTAGCCGAACTCTTCCCGAGCGATTGCTAAATCCAGATTATTTTAAGGGTTTTCGCCCGCTTCGTTATCAATTTCTGCCACGGACTTTGACAAGATTTGTTGACTTATTCGTTTTAGAGCGGTTTATCCGGTTGGATTGTCTGGATTTGCAAAAGGTGGCGATCGCCGGCGATCGCGATTTTTGAGTGCCAATTGTGCCAAACCGGAACATGTGCCAAACCGCAACAGCCCGATTCGGTCAAGTTCTGCACCCGTTGCAGCACGAAATTGGTGCTCTTTCGCCGAGGACGGCGAAAGAGCACCGCAATGTGAGATAGACATGGGTTTCAACTGGGTGAAACTCCGGCAATTCTCAACTTTTAGTATAAAAAATGGTAGGGGTTTGGTAACTTAACCCCTACAAGGCACAATAGCAACACCGAGAGAGTTGGGCTACCCAGATGGTAACTCGTGCTTACCCCACTCTCTGGGAATTCCCCACGATTGTCTGTCCTGGCCAACGGGATCGAGTGATTTTCGCAAATGGCAACGCAAAGGAATTGGGGCGGTGCTTAACGATCGCCCGCGTTAGGATACCGCCTGAAACTTATACGTGCTATCTGTGTGAGGTCGCGCGCGATCGCCCTCCCCGAGCGGAGTGCTGCCGTAGATGCCGCCATTCGCTTATACTAAAAGAGCGAAGCAAAAAAAGGCAAATCGCCCATGGCAGTCGCGCGATCGCTCGTTAAATTAAGTCTTGGATCGGTCTGTGTCTTTGGTAGTTTGGCATTTCCAGCACTCTCGACGGGAACGGAGATTGTTTGGAAATCGCTCTTGATGACGGGTTTAGGCAGTGTGGCGGCAGGAAATACCGCCAATGCTTTCGACGATATTCTCGATGTCTTAACTGAAGGCAAAGACCCGGATCGGGTAGAGTTGGAAAATGAGGATTTAACCAAAGCGGTTGGAAAAGCGATCGCCGCAGTGATTGCCTCACCCCGGAAGAATGGGGCGATATTTTTATCAAAAATTTTGGGTTGCAAACTCCGCCCTTCTAGGGCGTCTTGACAGTAAAATCGGCAAAGAGGATTAAACTGCCAAAATGACACTTCGAGCGTTCCGATCTCGCTTCTATCCCAGCTACGAGCAAGAGTCCCTCTTGCGCCGAACCCTCGGCTGCGTGCGACATCCGATGGAGTCGTCAACTTCCCAAGGATGCAGAACCCTCTACCGTCACGGTACGACTCGAACCTTCGGGACGTTTTTAAAGTTAAAAGTTAAAAGTTAAAAGTTAAAAGCTGTTCACTGTTCACTATATCGGTGTCGATGTGGGAATTGCCCATCTCGCCATCACTAGCGATGGCGAAAAGGTGGAAAATCCTCGCCATCCCTCCAACCCCCCTTAATAAGAGGGCGAAGGGGGGATTCGGCGGACAAAAAATGGATTTGATGCCGTTGCAGGTCAGAGAGTGGACTTGTCCCCAATGTGGGACAGTTCACGACAGAGATATCAACGCCGCACAGAATCTTTTGGCGGTGGGACACACCGTTACCGCCTGTGGAGCGAGTGTAAGACTTGAAGGATATTATTCCGGAAAAGAGTAGGGGTGGTTCGCGAACCACCCCTACGGCGAAAAACCTGTCAGGGAAAGAAACTCCGAATCTAAATCGTGAGGTTTGGGAATCACCGTCTTTCCTTCGGCGCTGAGGATGTCAATCAACCCTTTCCTCCCCTAAATTTTTGCGGATAGGCTACAATGTTCTTGCTGAAAAATCGACGAAGCTGCGAATCTCCTGTAGCTCGCTCTGGCTCTAGTAAATATATTGTTTTTCTTACCATGCGATCGCTTTGGTTTTCTCTAGCCGCTTGTTCGATCGCCCTGACCGCCACCCCGGGGCACGCGCAACTGGTTCCCGACAATACCCTCGGCGCCGAAAACTCCCAAGTCGTCCCCACGGACGCCACCAGCGATCGCGTCGAGGGCGGCGCCGTGCGCGGAGCGAATCTTTTTCACAGTTTCTCACAATTTAATATCGACGACGGGCGATCGCTATACTTTGCTAACCCGACGGGCATCGAAACCATTTTCACCCGGGTGACCGGGGGCGAAACCTCCTCGATCCTCGGTACGTTGGGGGTTTTGGGCGACGCCAACTTATTTTTACTCAACCCCAACGGTCTCGTTTTCGGTCCGAACGCGCGCCTGGACTTGCGCGGGGCATTTGTAGCCACAACTGCCGCCGAAATCTTATTCGACAACGGCGAGGGATTCGGCGCGATCGCCCCGCAAAACGCGCCGTTACTGACCGTCAACGTTCCCACGGGCTTGCAATTTGGCAGCGATCGCGCGGCGATCGTCAATCGATCGCGCGTCACCGACGCAACCGGGGCGACCGTCGGCTTGCAAGTCGAACCCGGGCAAACATTGGGCTTATTCGGTGGCGATTTAACCCTCGACGGAGGCTATTTAACCGCCCGCCAAGGGGCGATCGCCCTCGGCAGTGTCGGCCCTGACAGCCAAATTGCCCTCGACGGCCTGACTCCAAATTATACTAACGCGAATAACTTTAGTGATATCTTTCTTGCCGATCGCGCCTCGGTAAGTACCAGTGGAGCGGGGGGCGGACGGATTGACGTGAGAGGCAGGCAAGTCACTTTAAGCGGCGGCGCTCAAATCCAAGCGAACACCTTGGGGTCGCAACAGGGAGGAACCCTGACCGTCACCGCATCGGAACGGGTGGAATTGCGCGATCGCCTCGCCGACGGCACCCCCAGCGCCTTGCAAACCCGCGTCGAACCGGGGGCAACCGGAAGCGGCGGTAATTTGAGCGTCGATACTCGGGTGTTACGCATCGAAGGGGGCGCCCGGGTGGCGACCTCCTCCCTCTCGGAAACTCCAGTATCCGGCGGCAATCTCGCGATCCGGGCATCGGAGGCGGTGGAACTGCTCGGAATCGGCCAGTTTCCCGACGGCACCCCGGCACCCTCGCAAATCTCCGCCGTGACTGCCGGACCGGGAGATGCAGGCACGATCGCGATCGCCACGGGTCGGCTCACCGTCACTGACGGGGCGCAAGTGACCTCGGAAACCTTCGACGCCGGGGATGCGGGAACGGTGAGAGTGACCGCAGAAGAAGTGAGATTGAGCGGGCGATCGCCCGACGGACTCGAACCCAGTGGGGTGCTAGCTCGGGTAAACCTCGGCGCCACGGGCAATGCAGGCAATTTAGAACTGTTCGTCGATCGCCTGCGCGTCGAAGGAGGGGCGCGGGTGGCGGCGTCTTCTCTCGGGGCGGGGAACGGCGGCAATATCGAGATTCGCGCTGCCGAAGCGGTCGAGGCGATCGGGTTTCTCACTTCCCTCGACGGCACCCCCAACACGACTAACTCCTCACAAATATCCGCACTCACGACGGGGAGCGGTAACGCCGGAAACGTGGCGATCTCGACCCCCCAACTGCTGACCACTCGCGGCGCCCAAGTCGTCGCTTCCACCTTTGGCCGGGGAAATGCCGGAAGACTCACCGTGACGGGGTTTGAAGCCAATTCACCTGCCGAATCCGTCGTCGCGATCGGGCGATCGGCAGACAACCTGCAACCCAGTGGCTTGCTGGCGCGGGTGGAGGTTGCCGAAGCGATCGGAAATGCCGAAGATATCACCGTGGTCGCCCGTCGGATCGCCGTTCTCGACGGGGCACGACTGGCGGCAGCCTCCCGAGGCATCGGCAATGCGGGTAACGTGCGCTTGCAGGTCTCACGATCGCTCGAAGTCGCCGATGGAGGCGAAATCAGCGTGCGCGGCTTAGACAACGGCAGTCCGGGTAATTTGGAGATTGCAGGCATTCCCGGCGACGGGCAAGCCGATGTGAGTTTGACCCGGCGGGGTTCCTTGGCGGCAGCCTCCGAAAACGGGCAGGGGGGCAGCATCGCCATTCGCGCCCGGGATATTTTCGTGCAGGAAGACAGCCAGATCCTGGCCACGGGCAGTGCAAGTGGCAATCCGACGTTAGAAGGGAATATCGATTTAGAAAGTGAGATTTTGTTGTTACGCGATCGCAGTTTCTTGGGAACCGACGCCGCCAACCCCCAAGGAGGCAGCAACGTTCGGATCGGGGCGCGAACCACGTTTGTTTCTCCCGACAGCACGATCGTGGCGGCGGGGGATCTTACATTAGATATTGAGTTGGAAGTCGATCCGGCGCAGGTCTCCGAGGGCGAAGTCGTCGATCCGGAAGCACTCATCGCCCAAAACCCTTGTAGACAAGGGGACGAGAGTGAATTTGTGGTGACCGGACGCGGCGGAGTACCCCCCAATCCCGGCGATCCCCTCGTTGGGGATTTATCGCACGTCGATCCGATCGAACTGTCGCCCCCGAGTGCTCGACCCGAGGCGATCGCCCCTCCGGAAACGATCGATCGCGATCGGGCGATCGTGGCGGCGCAAGGATGGCACTTGGACGAACGAGGGCGCGTGGTTCTCACCGCAGGCAAGACCGGGACCGAGTTACACTGGGTCAACCCCCTGCCGGGATGCAACGATTAACGATAAATCAATAAATCAATAAATCAATGAAGTTCGATAGAGGGCGATCGATCGTGAAACGACGGATTTTTATCGCAGGGCTGCTGCTTTTTTCGCTCCTCTTGCCAGTCGTCACCCATCGTGCGATCGCTCAAACCCCCGTGGCGATTGTAGTACAGGCGCAAGCTGACGGCTTCCAACTCGGCGAAGACGCCCGACAATTTTATCGATCGCGGCAGTACGATCGCGCCGTCCGTCGCTGGCGAGAAGCGATCGATGCTTTTGCCCGTCGGGGCGATCGCCTCAACCAAGCGCGATCGCTCAATAATTTATCCCTCAGTTACCAGCACCTCGGCGACTGGCAAAAAGCCCGTGAGGCGATCGCCGACAGCCTCGGGTTACTCGCCGGAACGACCCGGGAAGAAATAGACGCGATCGCCCATGCCTACCGGGTTCGAGGTCGTTTGCAATTGGCCCTCGGCAGGGCGGAAAATGCCTTAGAAAGTTGGCAACAGGCGATCGAACTTTACAATCGCTTGGGCGATCGCGAAGCCGTCCGACGGACTGCGATCGATCGCGCTCAAGCCTTTAAACGGTTGGGCTTTTATCCCCGTTCTTGCGAGACAATTTTGAGTCTCCTCGACCTCGATGCGACCCGTTGCGAGGCGATCGGACGGCAAAAACCGGATGAATTGATATCCAAACTCGATCGCCTTACCCCTACGGACTCGGATTTATTCGCATTAAAAGAATTGGGCGATCTTTTGGCGATCGTCGGTTATCCCAGACATGCTAAAGCTGTTCTTAATTATACCCTAGAAAGGTCTCGAACTCAACCATATTTAGATCTGCAACCCAGTTTACTATTAAGTTTGGGCAATACCCACCGGATTCTCGAACAAGTCGAACGGGCGATCGATCGTTATCAAACTGCAGAAATAAAAACTTCCGATCCCGTTTTAAAACTGCGTGCCCGTCTGAATCAATTGAGTTTGCAAGTCGCTGGCGATCGCCTCCAAAATTCCGCTATTTTATCCCCGATGAGTTTATCCAAAATTCGGGAAGACCTCGACCGACTGCCTCCGAGTTCGACGGCGATCGAATTACGGCTCAACTTTATTCACAGTTTGGCCTGTTTGCAAACTCAACATAACCCGGTGCCATTGGATTTAGCGTCTCCAATTTTCCGAGGGTGCCACACTGAAAATCAAAATAACTTTAAACCAACTAATTTACCTTCGTGGGACGAGATTACAACGCAAGTGCAGATCGCCGACCGACAAGCTGAAAGCATTGGCAATCCTAGATTACAGGCGCAAATTACGGGCTATGCCGGGGCGATCGCCCAACAGCAACAACAGTTAAAATTAGCAGAAGAATTAACTAAAAATGCTTTACAAATTGCCGAAAGTTTGAACAGTCCAGAGTTCGGTTATCGCTGGCAATGGCAGTTAGGACGACTCGAAGTAATTAAAGGCAATCGCGATCGGGCGATCGCCGCTTATCGTTTGGCCTTTGAAAACTTACAAATCTTGCGCGGTGACTTAGTGGCGATTAATCCCGACATTCAATTTAATTTCCGCGATAGTGTCGAACCCGTCTATCGAGAATATGTAGATTTATTATTAAAACCCGAACGAGTTTCTCAAGCCAATTTGAAACAAGCGAGAAAGGCGATCGAAGCATTGCAGTTGGCCGAACTCAATGACTTTTTTCGCGAAGCCTGTTTGGATGCCAAACCCGAACAAATCGATCGGGTTGTAGACCAGGCACAAATCCCTTCGGCGGTCGTCTACGCGATCGTCTTAACCGATCGCGTTGAAGTCATTGTCAAACTGCCTCAAAAACAGGAATTACAGCGCTATCGTACCTGGATTTCGCAATCGCAAATCCGCGAAACCTTAAATGAACTAAGCGATCGCTTGAGCGATCGCACGCGCCTCGCGATCGAGATTCAGGAACTCTCCCAACAGTTTTACGATTGGTTAATTCGACCGGGAGAAAGTCTTTTAGAAGCGAATTCTATCAATACATTAGTATTTGTTTTAGACAGTCAACTTCGCAATCTACCGATGTCCGTCCTCCACGACGGCGATCGCTATCTGATCGAAAAATACGCGATCGCCCTCACCCCGGGATTGCAGTTATTAAATCCTCGTCCTCTGACCGAACTTGAACTGACCCCTTTAACCGCCGGACTCAGCGAAGAGAGAACCTTACAAGAGCGAAATTTAAAATTTTCTCCCCTTCCCAACGTGCCGATTGAACTGACCGAAATTGAATCAATTTTACCGAAAACACAAACTTTATTAAATCGAGAGTTTGTGACCCCTGAATTACAAGAAAAGCTCAAAAAATCGAATTATAATATCGTTCATTTAGCCACCCACGGTCAATTTAGTTCTAATTTAGAAGATACTTTTATTTTAACTTGGGATGCACTCCTGGATATCGATCGCTTGAATAACTTATTGGAACGCGATCGCGATCGTGCGGTCGGCGCGATCGAATTACTCGTCCTCAGTGCTTGCGAAACCGCCTCTGGAGACAATCGCGCCACCCTCGGGTTAGCCGGGGTCGCTGTCAAAGCAGGCGCGCGCAGTACCTTAGCCACCTTATGGTCTGTCAACGACGAATCCACCGCCCAGTTTATGGAGCAGTTTTATCGGAAATTAATTCAAATAAAAGCCAATCAAAATATCGGAAAAGCAGAAGTTTTGCGTCAAGCACAATTGTCTTTATTAGCAAACCAAGATACCGATAAAAAATGGAACCGTCCTTATTATTGGGCACCGTTTATTTTAGTCGGTAATTGGTTATAAAACACGTGATTTAAGCGATCGGATAATTTGAGACTTTTGCCGCCTATTCTTCCTCCATTTCACAGCAAGCCACGAGGGGGCGATCGCCGAGATGGTTTAAATTCACCCCTGGCGCATTTAAAAGCAACTTCCATTCCTCTCGAATGACAGAATTATCCGGAGAAAGACGCAAACGATTACCAACTTCAGTTAAAATTTCATGCCAAATTTTATTGTCGAGATAGCCGCGATTATTTTGTGCAGATGGGGGTAATGTTACTCTCTCAATCAGTCCGCCAACTGCTACTTGATTACCTCCGGTACATTTAACTTTAAAATACCAGCGATAAAGTTTTTGCGGTTCGAGTTGATATTCGCGATCGCTCGGAGCATTCACTCGTACAACTCCAGGGGTATTTTCAAGTTGATAACGAATCCGATAAATCGGTCGTTCGGCAATTTCATCTTGTAAGATTAATTCACTATATTCTAAATTTTTGGGATCGTCAGGAATATAAACCCAAAATGTGGGCGCTTCGGATACAGTCAAACTCATAGTTTGAGGAACTAAAGCCGTTAATTGGTCATTAGAGGCGATCGCTCCTCCACAATTACCGCGACTTCCTCCGTCGGTTTGTTCGTTCGGTCTTCCAGTTCCGGAAAAATCAACAATTTGCTCGTCAGCTCGGACAAAGATTGTCGCCGAAACAATCGAAGATAAGATAGTAAACGCGATCGCTAGACAGCTATATTTTTTGAAGTATTTAATCATTTTTACACCTTGCGATTCTCAAGGTTTTGAGATCTATTAATGGATTGATAAATTGCTATTTTTACGCTCGGTCATATTGCCAGTTTAACTCTTATCATTCAAACAAAAATAAGATATAATAATTCCGCCAGAAGTCAACAATAGTCCCAAACTTGCCGGGACGATCGGAACCCACAAACCTAACTCAAATAGCAAAAAAGATAAGGCAGATAAAACGGCGATCGCCCCGGCTGTACTGAAAAAGCCGATCGCAATAATCTGAAAAGAATTCCAGCGCTCTTTTGTTGAAAGGGGGTAAATTTCAACGACTAACAAAATCAAGATTCCACCGAGGAAACACCAACTCAAAACCCAAAGCATTTCTATTTCATCCGGCCACGTATTTATTAACGGTCTCTTGTCGACAACAGCACTCACAATCTGGCTGATACCGTGAGCGTGAACGATCGCCCCGGGCATTTTTTGCGGCCACTGCCCCTTACTGTAAGGGGTTAAATGCCAGTCTTGATAAGTTTGGGCTATCGTGCCAATTAAAACAATTTTATCCGTAACTAACTCGGGTAAGCGATCGTCAATTCTCCCTTCTAAAATTTGTTGTAAAGTTACTTGGGGGGCGATCGCTTCTGCGGCGCGATAATTTAATAAAACTTGATAGCCTTGAGCTTCACTCCTCGGTAACTGATAGCCTCCCGTTTCAGCAGTCAACTTAGGAAATATGACCGAACCAATTTCTAATTCATTGTTGGAATTAAACCCGATATTCGTAATATTTTCCGATCGCAAATAAGCCAAGGCTACGGTCAAACTCAAGGATTGGCTGGTCGGACAAGTATTATCGGGACTCATCCCTAAAAATTGGCGGCGAATCACGCCATTCGCATCTTGGGGAAAGTTACTAAATCCCAAGCGTCCGTTACTTTCAATTTCGGGCGGTGGCGCAATGCCAATCGGGCGATCGCGGGTGCCGCCGACCAGACAAGTCCCGATAAAATTAGGACGATTAAAGTGTTGTTTTAATTCGGGAATGTCCGGATCTGTGGGAAAGTCGCGATAGAGGTCTAAAGCGATAACTCTCGGTCGGTAAGTTTGTAATTTTTCTAATAATTTGTACAAAGCCAGATCGCTGAGAGATTTGGCTTCTCGTTGCCAACCCATGCGGTCTTGAAATTGTAAATCTTCTTCAGTGAGGGCGACGATCGCAAGGCGATCGTCCGGGGCTTCGATCGCCCGATTTCGCATCAGGAGGTCGAAACTGGCTAATTCGAGGGATTGCAAAGTCCCGAAATGGCGACTGGCGATCGCACTCAAACCGATGGCGAGACTGATGAGGGCAACTCGGCGCAGTTGTTGGGCGATCGCGGGTCGATCGCGGGGCGATCGATCGCGTAATGTTTCCCAAGTCGGTAGGGTCGTACCGAGATTTTGATAGAGAGCAGGTAACCAAGTGCAACCGGGTAACTCCCGAAAAGCTTCTAAGCGTTCTTGCGATCGCCGAACGGCTCTCACTAACGAGGTTCCCGTCGCATATTCGGCGAGAAATTCTTTTAAAAAAGCTTGAGCGACTCGATCGGGAACTTCTTCTTGCATGACGATCGCTACGGGAAGATGTAAATCGGCGAGTTTGCGGGTAAATCCCAATCCGTCACAAGAATTAAAAATTGCAATTTTCAACCCTCGGGCGATCGCCTCTTTTAAGGCATTTTTAAACTCATCAATTTCTAAATTTTCGGATTCGTTGAGATAAATACGACCGTCATCTTTTTCGCTGTCGCTATGTCCGGCAAAAAAGAATACATCCCAGCCTTGAGGATCGCGCAATCGTTCGATAACGGTTTGCGGTCGCGGTGCGTTCAAAAATTCGACGTTCGCTTCTTTTAATTCTGAAATAAGCTGGCGATCGACCTCTAAATCCAATTCGGAGTCGTCGCCGAAGATCGCCAAAATTCTAACTTTATTTTCTTTTTTATGGGTCGCTAAAATTTGACTGGGGCGATCGAACTCCGGAAACGTGTAACTGATGCCAACGTCTGGATAATCTTCGAGTAAATCCCAAACGTGCCACGGCAGTTTCCAAAGCTTTGGATCTCTAGCGTCGATAGTTAAGTCAATCGGATCGCTACGATTGGCAAATTCACGCAACAATCGTTCTCGAATCTTTTGCCACTGGCCTCGTGCAGAATCTTGCAGCCAGTTTTTCATTTCCCTTTCTAAGGTTTTTGTTAGCTGCTTGCACGCTTCAATCTCGTTGCCGATCGCCCGATTTGTAGGCGTACTTTCATCAATTTCCCAGCCATCCTCGGCAGTTTTAAATTGCCGCGATCGCCGATAAGAACTATTCAGACTTCTAAAACGAGTTTGCCAACTCACATAAAATCCGTCTAAATTGGGTTGTGGCGGCAAACGCCCTTCAATTTCCGCCAAAAGAGAACCCCCTTGGCGCAAAATTTGTAGCGAAACATCGAAACCAACATTGAAGTCACCCGATCGAATTTTAAGAATTGCAATACGGCTCATAAGTGAAAGAGCGAATAAAAAATAGTCACTATTTTGACGATGAATTATCCGAGATCGGCGTCTAAAACAACTCCTAAAATAACTCCTAAAATGAATGACTCTTTTAAACGGAAAACGTTTCCGTCACATTCACTTTTCCTAAAGCGATACGAATCTGGAACCGACTGCTGGGAGGGGGGCTGAAACGGCGTTGAATGGCGTTGTCGATGCCCCGACCTGCGCTGTCGCTGCGGGCTTGTGCTTCGAGACGGACTTCGCCCGATTCGGAGAGAACTTGTAACTTGAGACCGGGAGGGAGTTTTGTGAGACTATTAGTTGACTGCACTTGTGCGGATACGGCGATCCTGCCGTCGGGTTTGGGAACGATCGCCACGATCGAGGCGATCGCCACTCCTGCTAATTCCAAGCCCAAATCGACCAAACGGGCTTTGCGAACCCCCGATCGCGGGTTGCCGGGGTCGATTTTGCCCAAACTGAGGGCCGCTTGCCACCGGGTTTCCTCTTCCCGTGCGGTGTCCAGGAGCTCGGTGAGGGCGGCGATCGCCTCCGGGGAACCCGTCCCGATTTCGCCCAAAACTCCCGCCGCCTGACAGCGCGTTTCTTCCGGGCGATCGCTCCCTAACAGCCGAATCACGGAGGCGATCGCCTCGGGGGCGCTGGTTGCTTCTCCCCGTCCCCCCCGCGCAAAACTCACTTGCGGCGATGCGAATAACGATTCTATACTTTCCCAACCGCTTTCAAAATGACCTTGCAACCACTGATTTAAGTTAATAAAAGATTCGGTGACGGCAGCGATCGCCCCTCGTGAGGGTGCTTTGTATATTTTTTGTAACTCCAAATAGTACAAAGTTATGCTATTGAGATCGCTCAATAACGCCACCCCTCGTTCCCAGGTTAACTGCTGCCACAACGGGCGATCGGGGTTTGCGAGTAAAGGCTGCAATTCGGTTTCGGCAAACGCGGCGATCGCCCCGATCTCGATCGCGGGAAGGGCGATCGCCTCCGGACTTAAAAAGCGAGTATAAAATAATAGGCGATCGGGATTCACTTCAAAACAAGATAACGGTAAATGATACGTCCAATCTGACTGACTTTGCAACCCTTGCGATTCTCGGTATTTCAACAGGCGATCGCCCCGTACAATCCCCCGGACGATCGCAGTTTCACTTTCTTCTAAAACTTCAATAGCAACGTAAAAATGAGCGGCAAATCGAGCAAGATCTACAGCAATCCTGGGTATTTTTACCGTTTCATCGAGATAACTTTCGGCGACGATCGCGCAAACTTTAAATCCTTGGAGTTCGCAATTACAAACTGCATCAAGAGTTTGCGCATAAGCCGCTTCAAACACCGAAGCTTTTTCTAAATTGAGACTGAGTTTTGCTCGATCGCCGACCCATCGACTTAACGCCAAAATCCCTAAAACATTGAGATATACTTGCCATTGTCTTGCTTCGCTAACAACAGACTGGCTGACCTGCACGGCGCGATCGAAATCTTCTGCTTCCAAAGCAATTTCCTCCGGCTCAAATAACCGTAAATCTTGTGAGTTTAGAGAAAAATTCATAGTACAAAACTCCTAAAGTAAGCAAAGAAACAAAATGTCAAAAGGTGGTTTTTGCAGGAATTTGCAGAGACTATCGATAGATTCGCACCCATAAGACCAATTGAAGCGGAAACACCTAAATTTCATTAAACCGAGCACCAATCATCGGCACTCTTGTAAAAAGAACTGCAAGCGTTTTGCATATAAACTCTCGAACGATCGATTATTTCCAGCTTTCATTTCCGTAAAAGCTTCCTCAAAAACTTGACGGTCGATAAATTCTTCTAATCCGGCTTGAATCTTTTCTAATACTTCTGGGGTGAGGCGATCGCCGCCGAGTCCAAATTGTTCTCGAAATTCGAGGATCGCTTCTAACAAGCCTTCGAGGGTTCTAAACCGAACCCGAGAAAGTAATTCTTTCGGATTTAACACCCGACTGACTTGAGATTGATTGGTCATGCCCAAGCGACCGACAATCTCCCGTTGCGAAAGTCCTTCGCAATAGAGTAATTGCCATCCGAGAATGGCTTTATCGGCAAAAATGCGATAATTTCGACTTTTTTGGAGTGCCGCAATCCGATCGCCGATCGCCGAAGCGATCGCACCGTCTAAAACAACCGCGAGGCGATCGTGCAAACGGGCTAAAAATTCCTGTTCTCGATCGCGTTGTAAATCCGGTGTCGAGTTGGGATCGGCAAACTCGCGCATTCCATAGTCTCCGGTTTCCGGATCGATCGCCTCCAACGGTTCCGCAAGCGGGGCGCCGCGACAACTCCAGATCTCGTACTGGCGCAGTTGTTTGGCGATTTGCTTCAAACGGCGGACGATCCCGCGATCGGCTAAGGCGATCGCCCTGCCGGACTCGCGCAAAAGATCGCTCATTTCCTGTAATTGCTCCTCACTTGGATCGGAACAACGCCCCCCGGATTTGGGCTGTAGGCGGCGATCGCGCCGATAAACCGCGTGAAACACTCCCACCAACAGGCGATCGTCCCCAGGGAGTAACGCCAACTGCGCCTCCCTCGCCTTGTTCAATAAAGCCCAATCGCTGAGATATTGGAAGCCGCGATCGGCTAGAAACCCTTTCAGCGCTTTATTTTGCTTCGTTTGCAAGTAAGCCCAATTGTCCAAACTCAAACGCGAGGTCGATTGAAAATCAAACGTGCGAAGAATATCTACGGTAAATAAAGAATAGCGCGCCGCATAAATCTGTCCGTCGCGATCGAGGCGTTGTTGTTGCTTCCCGTCACGATCGACGATCGCCATCGCCTCGCCGTCATCGTCGAGGACAAACGGCAGTAATTCGCGATAGTCGAAGGCGCCGCCACCGCCGAACAAACCCGCCAATTGCCGACACGCGCGCACGATCGGATAGGAAACATAACAGCGCAAACACAGTCCTGCCTTGGCTTCCAGCCATCGATCGCCCCGGGCGCGATCGCCGCGAAACAACGCCATCAACCCCTCGTAAATTGCCGTATTTTGGGACGCGGACAACCTGTGACGGGCGATCGCTGCGGGAAATTCCCCTTGAAAAAAGCTTTCCGCCACGGGCAGCGATCGCCCGTCATTGAGGGCGTCCAGGCGCAGTAATTTCCAATATCTGAACGCTGGAATCATCCGTCTCGTCCTCTCGAATTCATAGCTCACATTTTCTCATTCTCTTTTCATTCGCGATCGCGCCTCATTCGGAAAACCTCCCGCCTCCGTCCCTATCTTCCTCCATATAGATCTCGCGAAATCGGCGTGATGCAACGATTTACTCCCTCATTTTCCCCCAACTGCATCAGTTCCGTTCGCCTGCATCTATACCGAAACAGCGCCAGGACAAGGACTTTACCGAACTGCATCAGTCCCAACCGCGCTTCTCTACTCAAGAGTAACGAGCTTTTACGATTTCCTCTCCCGTTATTTTGACGATATTTATTCAATTTGGAGCATTATTATGACTGGTTTTCGCGTAACCCAAGAATTCTTAACCAACTCGCGACTCGAACTGACCAAATCCATCGAATCGACCGACGTAGAATTCAATCAACCTTTAGAAATTACCGCCTATCCACTCAATGACACCCTCGATCTCGAATTGCGTTTGACCGGAAACGCCACCGGACTGCCGATTCCCGGCGACGGAACCACCCGCGACACCAATGGTGCAGGCGAACTCGAAACCCTTACCTTCGCCAACCCCCAATGGGGAACCACCCCTTACACTGTCGGCGTTCTCAACACCGAAGGAACCCGAGGGAAGTTTCTCTTAGAAGCCAATTCCGAAAACCCGGATAATGACAGCGCCGCCAGCGCCCCTCAAATTGGCAATTTAGTCGGCACTCAAACATATAACGGCTTTGTCGGTCGCAGCGATCGCACCGACTGGTACAACTTCCGCCTGCCCAGCGATAGCCAAGTGAGTGTACAATTAACGGGATTGGAAGATAACGCCGATCTGGAATTATACGAAAGCAATGGCTCGACATTGATCCTGCGATCGCGCAATGGCGGGATCGGCGACGAAAGCATCGACACCACTCTCGACGCGGGGAATTACCTCGTCAAAGTGTCCAGCAACGACCTCACCGCCAACCTCCCCGACAACGAAGGGGCTTCCACAAAATACAGCCTCAACCTGACCCAAGAATCCCTCGACGGCGGCGGTGGCGGCGGTGGCGTCGATCCGATTACCGGAGTCCCCGTCTATCGCTTCTTCAACACCTTTACCGGAACTCACTTTTATACCGCCAACAATAACGAGGCCGAGTTCGTCCGCGACAACCTGACCGCCTACAATTACGAAGGTCCCTCATTTGCAGGCGCCAACAACGGAACCCCGGACAGCGACCCGGTATATCGCTTCTACAATACTTTCACCGGAACTCACTTCTACACCATTTCCGACACCGAAGCCGAATTCGTCCGCCAAAATTTACCCGCCTATCGAGACGAAGGCATCGCCTATCAAGCTTTCGATACTCAAGAAGCCGATGCTATCCCGCTTTATCGCTTCTACAACACGGTCACGGGAAGCCACTTCTACACTCCCGACGCCACCGAACGCGATGTGGTCGATCGCATGTTACCCGCCTACAATTACGAAGGAGTCGGCTACTACGTTTACGATCTCGAAGATGTCGGCGATCTGAGTTTGGCGTAAGGAACCGCATCGGAGTAGAACAGTCCGAACTCAACCGCTCAACTTTCTCTGTTCTCCTGGGTTGAATTAAATTGATACTCGATCGGGAATGTACCGGGTTGCATTCCCGATTTTTCTTTAAAGATCTATCTTTAATGTATTTGTATCGAAGTTGACAAAAATGCTTTTTTATGTTGAATTAAGAGTAATTTGATGAGAAAGATTTTCAGGTTTGCAAACGGTTGTTAAAATTTCAAACTTCAGAAATAAAAAGCAATCGGCATTCAGGGAAAGTTCATCGATATTCACTCAAACGATCTTGAAGTTTGACCGAGGAATTTTAAGCAAGTCTTCAGGGAATTTCGGGAGAACATGCAGACGGTCGGGCGATCGTAAACGAGCGAGATGTTATCTCCGGGCGATCGGGCGCTTGTATCCTTTTGAAATCGACCAATTTAGGTATATCTATCATTTCTTCCTTTAGATCGACCGATCCCTTCACAGATTTTAACCTCGTAAAAGGCCCAGAGAGTGAATTTCGCTGTGATTTTGGGAATCTTTCTATTATCAAAGGAGTTCGTAAATCACCCCTTGAGATAACTATGAGTGCCATCACTGCTACCTTTCCCGGTTATGTCTTACGCGAACGGCTCTATCGCAGCGCCAGAATTGAAGTTTACCGAGGCATCCGCGAATCGGATAACCAACCCGTTATCGTCAAACTGACCCACGGCGAATATCCTACCTTTAACGAATTAGTTCAATTTCGCAATCAATACGCTCTCGCTAAAAGGCTTCATTTTCCGGGAGTCATCCAAACCTACAGTTTGGAAAATTACCGGAATGGTTATGCGTTAGTGATGGAAGATATCGGTGCCATATCACTTAAAGAATATGTCGGCGATCGCGCGATCGAGCTGGACGAATTTTTTCCGATCGCGATCGCCTTAGCGAAAACCTTAGACGGACTTTATCAAGCGAGAGTCATCCATAAAGATATCAAACCCGCCAATATTATCATCGAACCGCAAACAAAAACCGTCAAACTCATTGACTTTAGTATTGCCTCTTTATTACCCCGAGAAACCCAAGTTATTCACAATCCGAACGTCCTCGAAGGAACCCTCGCTTATCTCGCTCCCGAACAAACCGGACGCATGAATCGGGGAATCGATTATCGCACGGATTTTTACTCGTTAGGAGTAACTCTTTTCGAGTTATTGAGCGCTCGATTACCCTTCCCTACAGACGACGCGATCGAATTAGTTCACTGTCACATTGCTCAAACACCACCCTTTCTCAGCGATCTCGATGCTGACATTCCCTTCATGGTATCGGCGATCGTCAATAAATTAATGGCTAAAAATGCCGAAGATCGCTACCAAAGTGCGAGTGGATTGCTGTTTGACTTGCAGAAATGTTGGCAACAATGGCAAGAACAAAGAAAAATCGATCCCTTTGAACTGGGAACACAAGATCGGTGCGATCGCTTCACAATTCCCGAGAAACTCTACGGACGAGAAATACCGATTCAACAGCTCTTAAAAATCTTCGATACTGTAGCTGAGGGAGCCACAAAACTTGTTAAAATAGAAGGGTTTTCCGGTATTGGTAAAACCGCCGTCGTTAACGAAGTTCACAAACCGATCGTCCGACAACGCGGTTATTTTATTAAAGGGAAATTCGATCAATTTCAACGAAATATTCCCTTTTCTGCCTTCGTCCAAGCCTTTCGCGAACTGACCGCCCAACTGCTCAACGAAACCCCGGAAAACTTAGAAACCTGGAAATCAAAGATCTTAGAGGCTTTAGGGAATAACGGTCAGGCGATCGTCGAAGCGATTCCCGAACTAGCTTTGTTAATTGGAGAACAACCCGCGATCGCCGAATTGTCCGGAACTGCCGCCCAAAATCGGTTTAATCGATTATTTCACAAATTTATTGAAGTTTTCGCAACAGCAGATCATCCTTTAGTTATTTTTCTCGACGATTTACAATGGGCCGATTTAGCATCGCTCAATTTAATGAAATTATTAATGAGCGAAACCAACAGTGGATATTTGCTGTTAATCGGTGCGTATCGCGATAACGAAGTCTATCCCACTCACCCGTTAATGCTCGCCCTTCAAGAGCTAGAAAAAGCTCAAGCCTCTATTGACTCAATTCACTTAGGGCCACTCAGTCCGGAAGATATCAATTGTTTGGTGGCAGATACGCTTAAATGCTCGGTTGAAATTGCCCGTCCCCTCTCTAAATTAGTCGATCGCAAAACTGAAGGCAATCCCTTTTTTACCACGCAATTTCTCAAAGCTTTACATGAAGCAGGGGCGATCGCCTTTAACTCCACCGCCAATTATTGGGAATGCGATTTAAACAAAACGCGATCTCTCGCCCTCACCGATGATGTCGTCGATTTCATGGCCGCACAATTGCAAAAACTGCCAGAATCGACCCAAGATGTACTTAAAAAAGCAGCTTGTATCGGCAATACGTTTGACCTCGAAACCCTCGCGTTAATCTGCGAATCGTCACAAGCTCAAACCGCCGATCGCCTGTGGTTTGCCTTGCAAGAAGGGGCGATCGTTCCCGTGAGCGAACTGTACAAATTCTTTCAACACACATCGGAAAACGGCAGTTCAAGCGAGGAACTCGCAAGTCAAATTCACAACATTACTTACAAGTTTCTGCACGATCGCATTCAACAAGCTGCGTATCGTTTGATTCCGGATTCTCAAAAACCTTTAACCCATCTGAGAATTGGTCAAATCCTCTTAGAAAAAATCTCCCCCGAACAGCGAGAGTCAAAAATTTTCGAGTTAGTCAACCAGTTAAATACTGGAGCCGAATTAATTCGAGATTCGCAGAAAAAAATCGAACTGGCCGAATTAAACTTAATGGCAGGTCAAACCGCTAAAGCGGCTACAGCCTATGCTGCAGCCCTCCAATATTTTCAACAGGGAATTGCTTTATTAGAAATTGAAGGATGGGATCGTCACTATCCTTTAATGCAGTCTCTCTACCAAGCCGCTACCGAAGCCGCTTATGGAAGTACGGATTTCGAGGCAGTAGAAACCTTGGGGAACGAGGCGATCGCTCGGGCAGAACATCCCGTAGATATTATTAAAATCTACGAAACTAAAATTCAAGCAAAAGCCGCTCAAAACCAGCAAATAGATGCGTTAAAAATGGCTTTACTGGTTTTAGATAAATTGGGCATTCCTTTCCCCGAAAATCCGACCCGTACTGACATTCAAGAAGCCCTAGAACAGACGAAATCGACCTTGGGCGATCGCCCGCCTAAAAGTTTGGTTAATGCGCCACTGATGCGCGGAGAAAGACAAAGAGCGGCAATGCGAATCCTCTCTAGTTTAATCGGTACCGCCTATCAAGCTGCCCCTCAATTTTTGCCTTTGTTTGCTTGCCAAATGGTGAAATTATCCATGGAACAGGGAAACGCCCCCGAATCGGTCTATGGTTATGCAACTTATGGCTTAATGCTCTGTGGCATTTTTGGCGATATCGAAACAGGCTATCAGTTTGGAGAACTGGCCAGTGAGTTATTAAATCGTCTCGATACTGCCCAACTGAAAGGACGAACTTTGATGGTCGTCAATACCAATATCAAACATTGGAAAGACCCCGCTCGCGAAACTTTGCAACCTTTACTCCAAGCGTATTCCGCCGCATTGGAAATGGGCGATTTAGAATATGGGGCGACATCTCTTTACGTTTACAACATGGTTTTAGCTACCATTGGTTCGGACTTATCCGAAGTCGAACGAGAGATGTTATTTTACGAGCTAGAACTCAAGCGTCTCAAACAAACTTCTTTATTATATTACCATCAAATCGACCTACAAGCCGTCTTGAATTTGCGCGGAAAAGCCGAACGAGTTTGCGAATTAGTGGGGTCAGTTTATAACGAAATAGAAAGCATACCCCTGCACGAATCTGCCAACGATCGCGCTGCTTTGGTGAGAGCCTATTTCAAAAAAATGATGCTTTGTTATTTATTTGACGAAGCCGAACGCGCCGAAGTATATGCTACTCAAACCGAAGCTTATTTAGATGGCATTACCGGAACAATTTTAGTTCCTACCTTCTATTTCTACGATTCTTTGATCCGTTTGGCTTTATGCGAAACGGGCGATCGCCCCCGACGGGAAGCCCTCTTACAAAAAGTTGCAGAAAATCGGCAAAAATTAGAAAAGTGGGCGGATTTTGCACCGATGAATTACGCCCATAAATGGGAATTGGTTGAAGCTGAATATTATCGTATTGTTGGCGATCGCATCGCGGCAATGGAGGCTTACGATCGCGCGATCGCCGCCGCCAAACAAAACGAATATCTCAGTGAAGAAGCCCTCGCCAACGAATTAGCTGCTCGCTTTTATTTAAACTGGCAAAAAGAAAAAATTGCCAAAGTTTATTTAATTGAAGCTTACTACGGTTACAGCCGTTGGGGCGCTAAAGCAAAAGTGGATCGCTTGGAAAACAAATACGAACAATTACTCAGGCCGATTTTATATCAACTCCAAAGTCATCTCGGTTTTTATCCCGGATTAACTAATGCAGATAGCACCTCTATTTCCCTACACCATTTACTCACAAACAGCATTTCGAGCAGCACGAGTTTATCTCAAGCATTAGATTTTTCCTCGATTCTCAAAGCATCACAAACCCTTTCCGGAGAAATCGAACTGGAGAGTTTGGTCGCTAAATTAATGCAAGTGGTTTTAGAAAATGCAGGAGCATCTAAATCCGCCCTCCTTTTAGAATCGAAAGGAAGATTACAACTAACTGCAATTGCTTCCACGGTCTCGATGGGAGCGGTGGAAGTGTGCCAAAATTTTTCATCCTCAGACGATCTCTCGATTCCGTTCACCTTAATTAATTACGTTTTTCGCACGGGAGAAACCCTCGTTTTCGACTCGGTCAACCATCAAATTCAATTTGCCACCGATCCCTATTTAATCGAATATCAACCGGAGAGCATTTTATGTGTTTGTTTGATCGATCGCGCTAAATTCATCGGGGTACTGTATTTAGAAAATGAGTGCTGTCGGAGTGCCTTTACGCGCGATCGCATCGAAGTGTTGAAAGTGTTATGTACTCAAGCGGCCATTTCAATTGAAAATGCTCGCCTTTACGGTCACTTACAGCGATCGGAAGCCAGAGAACGGGAGAAAGCGCAAGCGTTAGAACAATCTTTGCAGGAATTGCAACAAGCCCAACTCCAGCTCGTCCAAAGTGAAAAAATGGCAACCTTAGGCAATTTAGTGGCGGGGGTCGGACACGAAATTAACAACCCGACGAGCTTTATTGCAGGTAATCTCACCCACGCCCGGGAATATCTCCAAGATCTCAGCGAGCACTTGCAACTTTATCGGCAACATTTCCCCAATCCGGGGGATGAAATTGCTGAGGATGCCGATAATATCGACATCGATTATTTGCTCGAAGATTTTCCGCAATTACTCGCTTCGATGCAAGTTGGCGTCGATCGCATTCGCACGATTAGCAGTAGTTTGCGAACCTTTTCTCGGGCCGATACGAGCGATCGCGTTGACTTTAATATCCATAAAGGAATTGATAGTGCGTTGTTAATTCTCAAATATCGCCTCAAAGGCAATAGCGATCGTCCGGCAATCGACATCGTTCGCGACTACGGCAACTTACCCGAACTCAAATGTTTTCCCGGCCAGCTCAATCAAGTATTTATGAATATTCTGGCCAATGCAATCGATGTTTTAGACGAAGCCGTTCGAGTTCGCGGTCCGGAGAAGTTGGAATTATATCCACCGCAAATCATTATTCGTACTGAAGTGGATGGCGATCGTGAGGCGATCGCCATCCACTTCAAAGACAACGGTTTAGGCATGAGCAATGAGGTCAAAGCCCACATTTTCGACCACTTATTTACCACCAAAGAAGTCGGTAAAGGTACCGGATTAGGACTCTCAATTTCCCGACAAATCATCGAAGAAAAACACGGAGGTCAATTAACCTGTTTCTCGACCCTCGGCGAAGGTACCGAGTTTGTTATCGAACTGCCGCAATTGAACTAGCAAGTCAATTCCCAATAAAAAAGCGCCCTCTAAAGGGGGCGCTTTTTATTTAGCTTTTCAGCTTAGCTAAAAAGAATTAGCCGTTGATTTGAGGAGCCGTCAAAGCAACCGGAGTGGCATCGGTGCTCGCCAAATCTAAGGGGAAGTTGTGAGCGTTGCGCTCGTGCATGACTTCCATACCCAAGTTGGCACGGTTGATGACATCAGCCCAGGTACCAATCGCGCGACCTTGAGAGTCAACAATCGACTGGTTGAAGTTGAAGCCATTGAGGTTGAACGCCATCGTGGAAATACCCAGAGCGGTAAACCAGATGCCAACCACGGGCCAAGCCGCTAAGAAGAAGTGGAGAGAGCGGCTGTTGTTGAACGAGGCATATTGGAAGATCAAACGACCGAAGTAGCCGTGAGCGGCAACGATGTTGTAGGTTTCTTCCTCTTGACCGAATTTGTAACCGTAGTTTTGAGACTCGGTTTCGGTGGTTTCACGAACCAAGGAGCTGGTGACCAAGGAACCGTGCATGGCACTGAACAGCGCACCGCCGAAGACCCCGGCAACACCGAGTTGGTGGAAGGGGTGCATCAAAATGTTGTGTTCGGCTTGGAACACCAACATGAAGTTGAAGGTGCCACTGATGCCCAAGGGCATTCCGTCGGAGAAGCTGCCTTGACCCAAAGGATAGATCAAGAACACGGCGGTAGCGGCGGCGACGGGAGCGCTGTAAGCGACGCAGATCCAAGGACGCATCCCCAGACGGTAGCTCAGTTCCCATTCGCGGCCCATGTAGCAGAACACGCCGATCAGGAAGTGGAAGATCACTAACTGATAGGGGCCGCCGTTGTAGAGCCATTCATCCAAGCTCGCCGCTTCCCAAATCGGGTAGAAGTGCAACCCGATCGCGTTGGAAGAAGGAACCACAGCACCAGAGATGATGTTGTTCCCGTAGAGCAAGGACCCGGCAACGGGTTCGCGGATCCCGTCGATGTCAACGGGAGGAGCCGCGATGAAGGCAATGATGAAGCAGGTCGTGGCGGTCAAGAGGGTGGGGATCATCAACACGCCGAACCAGCCGATGTAAAGGCGGTTTTCGGTGCTGGCAACCCACTCGCAGAACCGATCCCACAGGGAGGCGCTTTCGCGCTGCTGTAAGGTAGTCGTCATATTGCGTATGATTGCTATTGATTTTTCAAGGTAGTCGGTAGAGGAATCTCTACCTTGTTTTACAGATTACAGGGTTTATAGAGTTTTGTAAAGCATTATTAATCTTTTTTCAATTTCTAAAACTAATGAATAATATAAGTTCAGCTTATAACAGCCGCCGTCTTCTGACCTACTCTCCGGCTTATACGGTGGTGCCGACTTACGAGTGTTTCAACCGTTGCAGTTACTGTAATTTTCGCCGCAACCCCGGGGAGAGTCCGTGGTTGAGCTTGGAGGAGGCGAGAGTTCGATTGGAGGCGATCGCCGATCGCGGAGTCATCGAAATTCTGATTCTCAGTGGGGAAGTTCACCCGGGCAGTTCGCGGCGATCGCCGTGGATTCGCCACCTCCACGATTTAGGTCAATTGGCGTTAGATCTGGGCTTTTTACCCCACACCAACGCCGGACCGCTCAGTTATGAAGAAATGGCACAACTTAAACAAGTCAATGTTTCGATGGGATTGATGCTCGAACAAGTGACGCCGCAATTGCTCGAAACCGTACATCGCCACGCACCGAGTAAGGTGCCGACCCTGCGGCTACAACAACTCGAATGGGCGGGTGAGTTGAGGATTCCCTTGACCACGGGGTTATTGTTGGGAATTGGCGAAAGTCCGGGCGATCGCCGCCAAACCTTAGAGGCGATCGCCCGCGTGCAACAACGATGGGGTCACATTCAAGAAGTTATTTTGCAACCGCACCGTCCCGGAAGTCGGCAACAGGAAGCACTTCCCGGCTTTGACGATCGCGCCTTACCCGACGTCGTGGCGATGGCGCGCGCCATTCTCCCAGAAAACATCCGCTTGCAAATCCCCCCGAATTTAGTCGCCCAACCGGACATTCTACTCGCCTGTATCGAAGCAGGCGCCCGGGATTTAGGCGGAATCGGCCCTCACGATGAAGTCAATCCCGACTATCCCCATCCGGCGATCGCCCAACTCTCGGAAATTGTAGAACCTCTCGGATGGCACCTCGATCGCCGCCTACCCGTCTATCCCGCATACTATCGTTGGCTGACGCCGAGTTTAAAACGGGCCGTCGATCGCTGGAACGGCGAAATCGGTTCTGCCCTCCCCGTCAACTAACTCGCATCACCTTCGTTTCCCAAGTGCCATCGGGATATAAATTGAACAACCGCAAACCCGGTTGAGCGGAATCCACCGCAAACTCAGCACTTCCCGGCTTGAACTGCACGCAGGTCGAAGGGGTGGTAAAACAGCGCAAGTATTTTTGTTGGTGGCAGAAATTTTGATGGACGTGACCGCACAACACCAGCTTGACCTGGGGGTGACCCTTGACGATCGCAAAAAAATCGTCGGGATTTTGCAAAGCAATACTGTCGATCCATTCAGAATTGACCGCAAACGGGGGATGGTGGAGACCGATCAGGGTGGGGCGATCGCGCGATCGTTCCAACTGCCACTCCAGCCAATCCAACGACGACGGCGATAACTGTCCGCTTACCCACCCCGTCACGGTCGAATCGAGCAAAATCAACGACCAATTGCCCGCTTCCACCACCTTATCCGTGAAAAATGGAGGAGTCTTTAAAATTTGCTCCATTAACGAGGGATCGTCGTGATTTCCAGGAATCCAATAGCTGGGGATGTCCCAAGGACTGAGTAAATCGACGAGCAATTCGTAAGATTCCGGTGTTTCATCTTGGGATAAATCTCCCGTGAGTAACAACAAATCTTGAGGATGTCGCAACTGTCGCAAGCAACTGAGAACCTTTTGTAACGATGCAGCCGTATCGATTCCCATCAACCGCTTGTTGCGATCGCTAAATAAATGTAAATCCGTGATTTGAGCCACGTGCAGGGGAAGAGTTTGAATCACGATTGCTACGCCAGAGCTGAACTTGTACCTGCGATCCAGTTTCCCCCGACACGACGCGATCGCCAAACCCCACGAAAAAATTTTTCCCAACTCTTGTGTCAGTTCGCTAGAATTTGATATAGTGAACACCTGGAAACGCGGCGGCATAGCCAAGTGGTAAGGCAGAGGACTGCAAATCCTTTATCCCCCAGTTCGAATCTGGGTGCCGCCTTCTTCAAATCCCCATCTCCCGAACCCCCTCCTCATCAAGGGTTCGGCTTCCCACAATTCCCTACTTCTACCCCCTTGATTGGCCGATCCATTCTCTTTTTTGGTGAATTTTTCGTCACTCGACAGAATCCGGGTTCGGCGTTTAATGACTCTAAGTAACGGGAAAATTTAGGTCAAATTTAGCCAAATCCGCAATTCATCTCACCCTTCAAATCTCTGATTGAAGCGCAACGTCGAAGAATTGCGGCAGTAACTTATGGTAGAGTGTTTATGGTGAATCTAATTTGCCTTAATGCTCAAAGTTGTCACGATCGGACTATACCCAAATAAGCAGCAGAAGCAATCGCTGGAGCAATCCTTCGGCAATTGCAGATGGCTGTGGAACTATGGTCTGAACTTGATGAATCAAACCTACAAAGAGACTGGGAAGGGACTATTTAGTTACGACATCAAGAAAAAGATTCCCAGCCTCAAACAAGAGCATGAGTGGTTAAAGCTGACCTACTCGCAGTGCCTTCAACAGGTTTGTATTAACCTGGGAACAGCTTTTAACTTTTGAGGGGTTCGGGGAGCTATAAGTCCCGCGCTGTATGCGAAGCATCAGCGTCGGGATCCATGGACTCCCCTTGAAAAGTCTCATCCCCACCCTGCGGGAAGAGCCAAGCCCTACGATGGGGATGAGACCAGCATTTACAGGCAGCTATAGCCTTTGGTAAACTCCGGCCATGCTGACCATGAACTACACTTACCGAATCTATCCAGATGCCTTGCAGCAGACTGAACTGCGGTCGTGGCTTGAGACGTGCCGAGGCATATATAACTACGCGTTGCGCGAACTCAAAGACTGGATTGCTTCGCGTAAGTGTTCGGTAGACCGATGCTCGCTGGAAAAGGAATACATCATTCCCGCCAATGAGCCATTCCCGTCCTACCACCGTCAGCAGAACAACCTGCCCAAAGCAAAGAAGCAATTCCCGCATCTGGGTAAGGTACATTCTCAGGTGTTGCAGACCACGATTCGCAGACTGCACGATACCTGGGAAGCCTTTAAGAAACGGGGACATGGATTCCCTCGTTTCAAAAAGTTCGGTCAATTCAAATCCTTTGTGTTTCCCCAGTTCAAGAACAATCCCATCAATGGCTTCACAATCAAGTTGCCAAAGTTAGGGGCAGTACCCATCAACCTGCATCCCCCCTTCGCCCCCCTTTGAAAGGGGGGCGAAGGGGGGATGCAGGTAAGGGTACTGTCCAGGGTACGGGGGACGCAATGGTATGTTGTCGTCACCCTTGAATCGGATATATCGGTTCCCGATGTCCCGGTTCATGGTCGGGCGATCGGGATTGACCTGGGATTGCAGCGATTCTTGACCGCTTCCGATCGCTCTTTCCAAGAACGCCCTAAGTTTTTCAAGTCGATGCAACGCAAGCTGAAATTGCTGCAACGCAGAGCGGCACGAAAACAGAAGGGTTCTCAAAATTGGGAGAAAGCACAAGTCGAAGTGGCTAGAATGCACCACCGAATTGCGAACCGTCGTAAAGATTTCCATCTGAAAACGGCTCATCAGCTTTGCGACCGGGCGCAAACTATCTTTGCAGAAGACCTCAACGTCAAAGGCTTGACGCGAGGAATGCTGCGAAAAGATTGTGTTGATGCTGCTTTCGGGCAGTTCTTGTCTCTGACGGAATGGGTGTGCTGGAAGCGTGGGGTCTACTTTGCTAAAGTCAATCCCAACGGCACCAGTCAAACCTGCCCCAACTGTTTTGCTACGGTGAGCAAAGGGTTGGAAGTCAGAGAGCATCATTGTCCTGAGTGTGGGTATCGAACGCATCGCGATACGCCTTCGGCGTCGCTACGCGAACGTGCTGCAGCCGAGATGGTTTTGCATCGTGGACTAGAAAACGTAGTAACCCAGGGACTCTGGGGAATGGAAACCGCCTGTCAAGTCGGTCTGTCGGGGGTCTATGACCTAGATAAGTGGCGTGGGGCCCGAATACCCAATCGTGAGGCTGGGAAGCCCGCGCTGTAATCTTTGATTCAGCGTCGGGAGGATGTCACCTTCTGGACTGTAGGGAGGTTGAAAGATTGAACCCTTTGCCAACGATCGCGGCATCGAACCCCTCAAGCTCCCTCGTTCCGATAAAACTGGCGATCGCTCGATCCGGGGCATCGATCGCCCAAACCCGTCAAATCGTCAGCTTACTCTACCCATAGTGCAACTCGTGCGTTTTGGCAAGCTTTGATCGCTACATCTGTTCTGAGTTAAGATGCAGCATCTATCGATCTATCCGGACATGACGACCTATGGTTCGAGAACTGGAACGAACACGCCATAATAGCGATTTTCCAGAAAACGCCCCTACCGCTAACCCGGTATTTTTCAGAACGTACAGCCGCCGTCGCCAAGATGGCACCCGCGAAACCTGGCAGCAGGTCTGCGATCGCACGATCGCCGGACTGGGGAAACTCGGCAAGCTTTCCGAGGGCGAACTGAGCCTTTTACATCGGATGCAGGGTCAGTTAAAATCGCTCTCTTCCGGACGATGGCTCTGGGTGGGAGGCACCGAGTGGATCGAACAGCCACAAAATTTCTCCGGGGCTTATAATTGCTCCTCGACCAATATTTCTGACTGGCGCGCCTTCGGCTTACTCATGGACCTCGCCATGATGGGTTGTGGTACGGGCGCCGTCCTCGAACCGCGCTATATCGAGCAGTTGCCGCCGATTCGCAACCGTCTCGACGTCAGAATCGTGGGAACGGTCGGCACGACCCCGAAAGAAAACCGCCGCGAAGAAACAGAAGTCATCGTAGACGGATCCCGAGTCACGATCGCCGTCGGCGACTCGCGCCAAGGCTGGGTGAAGTCCTACCAAAGTTTACTCGAACTCTCCAGCGACGATCGCTTTGATGGAGAAATTGACATCTGCGTCGATCTCAATGACATTCGTCCCGCCGGAGAAACCCTCAAAGGCTTTGGGGGCGTCGCCAATCCGGTGAAGTTGCCGCAATTGTACCAACGCTGTGCGGCCATTTTGAATAAAGCCGTAGGACGGAAATTAAATTCGGTCGAGTGCTGTTTGTTAATTGATGAAGCAGCAACAACGATCGTAGCCGGCAATATTCGGCGCTGTATCGCTTATGGGGAAAGGGTTTCAGCGATTTCAGGCATGAAGCCAATCCAAGATATTGCCATCGGCGAACTGGTACTGACTTCTTCTGGACAGTACAAGCCTGTTACGAATAAATTCGTACAAGGCGTACAAAATGTCGTCGAGATTCGGACTCGCGAAACTGCGATTCGCTGTACGGCTAACCATCGCGTTGCCGTTTACAATGGCTTGCAGTCCTATACTTGGAAGTATGCAGGCGAACTGCAACCGGGCGATCGCCTGATTTCTGTCCCTCACCGGAAAGGAATGCCCTGCTCGACCACTGACTATGCTTGGCTGGTCGGCTTCTTTATCGGTGACGGTCATGCAGATATCGCTTCTGCAAAACGTCGTAATGGTGGTGGCGGATGCGTCACTTTTGCCTTTTCTCGCGAGCGATTGAACGGCCCCCTGGGGCAAAAATGCCTTCGCATTCTCAAAAGCCTGGGTTATACCCCTGCAATTAGTTTTCGCGAGAACCAGTCCTACATTAAAGTTCACCGCAAAGACTTAGCGGACGAACTCGTTCAGTACAAACAGCCTTGGGAAACTCCCATTATTCCAGAGTTTGTTTGGCTAGGTACTGAAGACATTCGCGGTGCATTTCTAGCGGGTTTAGCGGATGCTGATGCCGGGCCGTCGCGGAATGTTTTGTTACATTCGACCAAAATCGAGTTTCTGCGGCAAGTGCAACGTTTGTCCTTGTCTTTAGGCATTGCAACAACGTTACACGAACGCAGTCCGAAAACGCTTAAAAACCGCGATACAGTTTACGAAGGCTGTCATTGGCTGAAAATTCGCGGCATTCAATCTCAAGTCAATGCAGTCGCTCTCGTAAATCCGCATATGGGACGCGAGGGATTCCGTATTTGCGGACAGAAGAAAAACGGTTTGAGTTTGCCCCATCAATTCATTGAAGAAGCCATGACTGCGGGTTGGCGAGCCAAAACCGTTAACAACACTAAGAGCATTATCAACCCGAGCAAAAAGGGCGGATCGATGCGCGATGCCAATTGGGATACCCTGCTTGCTGAAGGGGTAGTTCATCCTCATTGGCTGCCTTTAGAGGTGCAATTAGTTGTACCCGCCGGACAAGCTGAAACCTTCGATATTGAAGTGGAAAGCGATCGCGAATTTATTGCCAGTGGCTTGCTCGTTCACAACTCTGCCGGAATGCGTCAGTTCGACAGCAACGACGAACTGGCGGGCGTAGCCAAAGAAAACCTCTGGCAACAAACCCCCGAGGGCAACTGGCGGATCGACCCCGAACGCGACGCCTTGCGCATGGCCAATCATACCCGGGTGTTTCATCGCAAACCCTCTCGGCAAGAATGTATCGACGCCGTCCGCAAGCAGTATTATTCCGGGGAAGGGGCGATTCAATGGGCGCCGGAGGCGATCGCCCGTGCCAATTGCGACTTACTCGCCGACGATACCCTCAAACGCGACTTCATCGCCGCCTACAGTGAAGGCAACGGCGCGGACTGGTTCCAGAATGCCTTTCCTAACCTGGACGAATCCGAACGCCAACATCGTCTCGCCCGCTTCGGACTCAACCCGTGTGGTAAGTAATTTTGCCTCACGTTAAACACCGGGGAAAATCGGTGAACCCTGAGAAGGGAATACCGAGGTAAGCATAAGGGTTAAAACCCTTTGCCACCGTAGAGCGCAGGAGGTGACCCTCTCCCGTTTCTCCTTTCTCCTTTGGAGATGCTGTAAAAGGTAACGGTCTTTAGAGAATATAACCCTCCCACGAGTCTCCGGCAGCGTCGAACTGCTGAAAATGTGCGCCGAGCTTACTCGAAATCAAGAGTAAGAACTAAAGGATAAAAAGCCTTTAGGGTAACAAAACTGGAAATTATCGGTTGTGACTTTCACTGCAACTTAAGTGAGATCCATCTCAATCAAATCGATCCCCAAGACCACAAAACCCAAGACGACGCCTTCCGAGCTGGGGCGCTCTCCGTCGCGGTACTGCTCAACCACGAGTTTGTAGAACCGCGTTATCGTTACAGTCGCCAACTCGATCCGATTGTCGGCGTCTCGTTTACCGGACTGTTCGATTTCTTCGTCCACGCTTTCGGTGCCGAATGGTTGCATTGGTGGAAAGAAGGGCGCCCGGATACGCCTGTCGGACGGGAGTTTAAACGCCAAGAACGCGAGTATTTATCGCGCTGGAATCGGGTCGTACATGAAACGGTCTGGGATTACTGCGATCGCCACGGCCTCAAGCGCCCCAATCGTTGCACCACCGTGCAACCCAGTGGCACCAAATCCCTGCTCACTGGCGCTTCTCCCGGCTGGCATCCTCCCAAAGCCCAACGGTTCGTGCGTCGCATCACCTTCCGCAAATACGACCCCGTGGCGATGGCTTGCATCGATTACGGCTACAACGTGGTACCGTCTCAATCCGATAAAGACGAAAATGACAACTTGTTAGACGATCCCTTCGACGATCGCTGTACGGAGTGGCTGGTCGAGCTTCCCGTCGAGGTGTCCTGGGCGAATTTACCGGGTACTGATGGCATTGACGTGTCTAAATTCTCGGCACTGGCACAGTTCGACTTTTACATGCAAGTGCAGCGTTACTGGACGACCCACAACACCTCGGCAACGATCGAGTTGACCAACGAAGAAGTCGAACCCCTAGGGAGAAGGATTTACGAAGCGATTCGCGACGATGAAGGTTATATTTCGGCGGCGCTGCTAGCTCGTTTTGAGGACTTGCAAACCTTCCCGCGCTTGCCGTTCGAACCGATTTCTAAAGAGGTTTACGAGCAACTTAACCGAGAGGTTGTCAAGCGTCGCAAGGTCGAGGATTTTCATCAAGCCATGAGCTTGTACGATTCCGGTTATTCTGAAGAATCGGGCCCGGCGGGTTGCGACTCGGATAAATGTTTGTTTTCCGATCCGAAGGATGTAAAAGAGTCGGAAAATTATTAAGCTACATGGGCGCTCTATCAAGCGCCCTTTTTTTGGGTTGATGAGAGACCTTAAAATCTAAAATAAAAAATCACCCGACCCATCGGATCGGGTTCGAGTCAAGAAAAGAGGGGTTGAAGTTATAACAACCCTTCAAATTCTAAATCTTCAATGATTTGTAAACCACGCGGATCGCCGACGCGCAATAAGGAAGATTTCGCGTCTTCGCGGACGCCCATATCTTCGTCATTTTCTAATGCTTCGATCAGCGAATCGATCGCCCCGGCGTAAACGACATTGGACGGGAGTTCGCGGCAGAGTTGTCCGAGAGCCCAAGCACAATTACTCCGCACTGCGGGCACCGGATCTTTGAGTAATGCCTCGATTAAGGAGGGTACGGCAGCGACGACGATATCGTAACCGACGGTCGCGAGTTGTCCGAGGGAACTGGCGGCCCACAGGCGGACGGCGGCGATGTCGGTTTTGAGGGCGTCGATCAGGGGGGCTAAGGAACGGCGATCGTGACAGTTCCCCAAGGCCCAGACTAACCCTTTGCGGACGTATCCGTTCCACTCTCGCCCGAGTTGTGCGATCGCGGGTTCGACGACCTCGGGACTGGCGTTGCGTCCCAAGGCATAAGCCGCACTGACCCGCACTAAAGGGCAAGCATCTTGCAGCAGACGAATGAGCGCGGGGATGGCTCTGGCGTCTTGGAGTTCGCAAAATGCCCGCGCGGCGATCGTGCGCTGTTGGGGATTGGACGATTCCAATAGGGGAAGCATTTCCTCTGGATCGGGTTTGGGGGCTTCGGTTTCCTCCCACCGATCTAGGGGACTTTCAAATTCATCCTCTGTATTGAGTGCGCTTAGGTCATCATCATGCATAACAGTCACTTTACCCTACTGGGGGGGGATCTGGGCAAGTTCTCTCGATGGGACGATGGGGGGTGGAGGAGGGCGGCGACCGGGCTAGCAATCGCCCTGGGAAGATCGATCTGTGGGGTGGGGGGTGGATGCTTCGGGGCGATCGAGGGGTTTGAGCATCCATAAGGATTGGGATCGATATCCCAATTTGCGGTAGAGGTTCAAGGCGGGGGGATTGTCGATAAAAACTTGCAACCCAATTTGACGATCGCCGCGCTGGCGAGCCCAGTGTTCCGCATGGCGGATTAAGGCGGAACCGATACCGCGTTGGCGGTGCGTCTCGACGACGTAAACCAAGAAAATATGGGCGTAACGATCGCCCGTCACCTGATCGAGGGCATTCCCCAACCACAACCCCGCCACGATCGCGTTATCGGGACGATCGCCCTCCCTGGAGCGATCTCGGGGGCTTTCGACCCACCACACCGGAGTTTGCGGCGACCAATATTGTTCCACCGTTTGGCGCAGGTGGGACAGGTCGCGATCGCCGAACAGTTCCCGATAACTACTTTTCAGGAATTGGAGCAGTTGCGGGCGATCGTGGCGTCCTCCCTCTCTTAACCAATAGCCTTGAGGTAATTGTTGGCTCACGCCTCTGGCTTAATTGACACTCCACTCCATCCCAGAAGGCTCTTCCGGTAGCCCTTTGACCAAAGCGGACAGCGAAGGGGGCAAGTCCGCCAGGGAATCCGAGCGCGAAACGGACGATTGTGCCTCGTCGGGCACTACCTCTTCTTCAATCGGTGCGGGCGCCATCATGTCTGCAGGTAAAAAGATGCGGGCGCTCACCGCCAACAGCGCCACCAAAAACACCAACACGATTAACAAAGGGGCAATGTATTCGCGGAAAATCGCCATAGGTCTAGAGATTGGATCGGGCTTACGGTAACAAAGCTATTGTCATCCGAGAAAGGAGCGGCGATCGCCAGTCAACGGCAAAACCATTAACCCGCTTCGCCCTCAAAACTTCTCAACATCCTCAAGATTTGTAAAGCTCTCTTTACTCTATCTCAGAATCGCCCCGGCGCGATCCCCTTGTCTGCAAATGAGATCGACCCGTCGCCTTCAAACCGCCCCTAAAACACTGGCTAATAATGCTTTCTGAGCGTGCATCCGGTTTTCCGCCTGATCCCATACCCGCGACTGCGATCCCTCAATCGCCCCGTCCGTAATCTCCTCGCCGCGATGAGCGGGCAAACAGTGCAGCACGATCGCCTCGTCCTCCGCGTGACTCAACAGCGCTTCACTCACCTGATAGGGCATAAAAATCGGGATCCGACGGTCCGCCTGATCTTCCTGACCCATACTCGCCCATACGTCCGTGTACAGCACCTGGGAACCCTCGACCGCCGCCACCGCATCCCGAGTCACCACCACCTCGCTCTTTCCTTGCGCCAAGGCTTCTGCTTGCGCCACAATGGTGCGATCGGGTAAATAATTTTCCGGCGTCGCCACCCGAACGTTCACCCCAGTCATCGCGCACGCCAACAGGAGCGAATGGGCGACATTATTGCCATCGCCGAGATAGGTCAACGTCACCCCTTCGAGTTGGCCGAAGGTTTCGCGAATCGTCAGTAAATCCGCCAATGCCTGACACGGGTGTTCGAGATCGGTCAAGGCGTTAATCACCGGAATCTTGGCATAATCCGCATATCCGCGCAAGGTCTCTTGAGCAAACGTTCGGATCGCGAGTACGTCGAGATAACGGTCCAACACCCGCGCCGTATCCGGTAGCGGTTCCCCCCGGCTCACCTGAGTCACGTTCGGGTTGAGATCGATGACCTGACCGCCGAGTTGGTAAATCGCGACCGAAAAACTCACCCGCGTCCGCGTCGAAGCTTTATCGAACAGCAACCCCAGCACCTTTTCGCAACGAGGAGCGATCGTTCCATCTTTCATCTGCGCCGCCAGATCGAGCAAGCTGTGGAGTTCGGCTCGCGACAGATCGGCTACGCTCAAAAAATCTCGTCCTTGTAAAGGGTTCATGTGGCTCCTCACAACTGCCCCATAATGTACGCGCGATTACATCAAAACAGTAGCAGATTCTGAAGGCTGGAGAAACGCCGTCCTCAACCCTGTTGAGAATCTTTGACAATTGCACGCGATCGCGAAGCGCCACACAACCCCGAGACCGCCGTCTGCATCCAGTCTCGCCGAAGGGGAATAGACCGCGCAGGCGATCGCCATCCAAAATCTAAGAGATTGTCGATCGAGAAAATATCAAAAAATCCTGTAGGGGTTTGCTCTCCAAACCTCTATAGGACACTCCTTTCAAACAGATCCGTTAATGTTTGTTTGATGAACAGTCTCTAAACTCTAAAATCCCTAAACCCAGCCGCGCACTTCCGAATCTGTCAGGGTTTTTTCCATTTTTACGTATTCACTTTGCGCCGCTTTGAGAATGTGTTTCATGGCGATCGCCTCCCCGGCATCCGCCGCTAAAAAGGCCGCATTTAAAGCAATATTGCGGATATTTCCCCCAGCAACACTCAGTTTTCCCAATTTTTTAAAATCTAATTCGTTCGTCGGTGTTTGAGGCGGAAAAATACGCTGCCAAATCTCACTGCGCGCCTGGGCGTCGGGGAAAGGAAAGGGAATTGCAAAGCGAATCCGCCGCAAGAAAGCTTGGTCGATCGCATTTTTTAAGTTCGTCGTTAAAATCGCCAAGCCGCGATACGCTTCCATCCGTTGTAATAAGTAACTGACTTCGACATTGGCATGGCGATCGTGGCTATCTTTAACATCCGTTCGTTTGCCAAATAAGGCATCGGCTTCGTCGAATAACAAGACCGCGCCTCCAGTTTCGGCAGCATCGAAAATTCGCCGTAAATTTTTCTCGGTTTCGCCGATATATTTGCTAACCACCGCACTTAAATCGATCCGATAGAGATCTAAGTTAAATTCTCGGGCTAAAACTTCAGCCGCCATTGTTTTTCCGGTTCCACTTTGACCGGAAAATAGGGCGCTAATTCCCAACCCGCGCGAACTTTTGGCAGCAAATCCCCAGGTTTCGTAAACCGTCGCCCGTTGTTTGACGTGGGCGGCAATATCGGCCAAAACTGCTTTTTCTTTTTCCGGTAAAATCAAATCGTCCCAAGTGGCGTTACAGTCGATGCGTTGGGCGAGGTCGTCGAGGTGGGGACGGGCTTGCAAGCGGCAGAAGTCCCACAGTTGTTCGACTATGCGATCGTGAGGATGGTGAGTTTCGAGTTGTAATGAGGCGGTGTGAATGATGGCGGGGTTGAGGTTAAATTGACTGACGAGGCGATCGAGGCGACCGTTGAGTTCGACGCCGACTTGAGTGAGTTGTTGTTGCCAAACGGCGAGTTGTTCTTGGTGGGAGAGCTTGGGAACGTCGAAGCTGACGAGGGAAGCAGGGGCGCCGTGCAGGCGATCGCCCGTCAGCAGAATTAAGGGAGTTTGGGTGTCTTCAATCAGTTGAAGCAGGTTCTGGGTTTGGGGGAGATCCCCGACAATGAGGCGATCGCCATCGACTAATAAGAGGCTTTGATTCAAAACCACTTCCCGTTCCCAACGGCGCATCACCTGGCTTAATTCCTGGAGGTTGTCCGGTAAACGGGCTACCGCGATCGCCTTGAGGGGGCATTGCATGGCACGCGCGGCAGCACGGGCGATCGCCCATTTTTCCACGGGCGAAGTCCCGCACAGTTGCACCACGGGAACCACACCGGAACCCGTCGGCGCACTCAAGACGGCGGTCACTCGTTCCGCAATTTGGCGGTGGGACGGTTGTAGGGAGCTGATTTCGCTCTCGATGGGGTCGAACCCTCGCACGATTCCCGCGAGGCGATCGTCTTGATAGGGTTCTCCCATCAAGTAGTGCAGAATACTCTCGTCTATTTGTAAGGGACACAAGGTGACGACTTGAGCGCTTCCCAGTTGCAACAGTTGCCACCGTCGCAAGGGACCTTGGGGAGTAAAGGCGCTCCAATGCGCCTCTGGAAAGACTTCCCAGGCTAAGGTAAAGGTGGGGTAGGGCATTTGGGGCGAGCCGTGGGCGTTCGCGCACAACCCGCGAAAACTCGGAAATAATCCCATCGCCATGCAGGCGATCGCAATTTGGCGCTCGAAGGCGGACAGTCCAAACTTTTGACAGAGGGTTTCTAACCGTGGCGGCGGGTTCATTTCCCGTCCTAAGTTCTCGTATAAACTGTTATCGAGAGGAGGAAGATCGACACTTAAATTCTGTTTGCGGGCGACATATTGTTCTAAGAGGCGATGAATATGCGCCGCTACAGCGATTGTATATTGGGAGTTGGCGCGTTCCCAAGTGGCGATCGATGCACGATTCATGGCTAAAATTTTATGAATTTTACTAAAATGGTGCGGGGAAAAGCTATTTGAAAAAGAAATCGATGATTAAATTATAAAACAATCCCTAAAAGGGATTTGAGTGAATTTCAACCCGAAACCGGACTTTTCGGTGCAACCGCAGGCGATCGAACAAGCCCGTTTCAATCCCTAAAAGGGATTTGAGTGAATTTCAACAGATGATTACTGTGAATGAAAGTGATTCAAAATATCTAGAGTTTCAATCCCTAAAAGGGATTTGAGTGAATTTCAAGCTTAAAAATCACCTATTCCCATCCTTTTCTGGGGTTCCCGTTTCAATCCCTAAAAGGGATTTGAGTGAATTTCAACGGGTTGTGGTGCGCCAACTGCCAGTCCTGTTGCTGTTTCAATCCCTAAAAGGGATTTGAGTGAATTTCAACGTCTCCTGTCTCGGCATAGTTGCCGAAGCTCGGCGTTTCAATCCCTAAAAGGGATTTGAGTGAATTTCAACAAAAAATCGCACGCTCCCCCTGGAATAGCCATTAGTTTCAATCCCTAAAAGGGATTTGAGTGAATTTCAACAATTCCGTTGGCGCCCGATCCGCTAATGAGCCAGGTTTCAATCCCTAAAAGGGATTTGAGTGAATTTCAACTTGCTTGGCGGTATTGATGGTCGCCGTCTTCTTTTTGTTTCAATCCCTGGGGGACAGCCAATGCGCTCGACGGTACCTTGATTCTTCCCTCGCAAAAAATAAAACAGGATATTGTCCGTCTCCGGTCGAATCAACTTCTGCAACCGTTGCCGCAAACGGGCGTACTGCGTATCCGTTAAATCGCACTCGAACACACTGTACTGCATCCACTCCCCTTGACATCCTCTCCACGCAAATCAAAGATTATGCGTGGAGATTCCTTGGGTCGCCCCAAAGATTTCCTGCTTCACAGCCAGCCAACTAGAATCAGTGACCCGATCCCCCGTCGCCTCGACTCCACAGGCATTTTTGATTCCCCGTTGCCCACGGGTACAGATAACTTGTCCACTGGCTACGTCACGGGGTTTGATTGACCCGCAGTTATGGCAGTAATGAATCCGGGTTGAGAGGTCTTTGCGTACCTCAGCCCCACAATCCGGGCATTCCTGAGACGTACCACGAGCATCCACCTTGCCGTAATATACATCCCGCTTCCAGCACACCCACGGCAAGATTTGATTGACAAACTGCCCCAACCCAGCGTCCAGGGTGTGCTTACCCAGCATCCCTTTTGCCATGATGCGGAAGTCCAAATCTTCCACAAATATCATCCCTGCACTATCGCAGAGGCGGTGAGCCAACTTGAAGTGCCAGTCCTTTCGCGTATCGGCAATGCGTTGATGAACTCTCGCAATCTTCCTCTGGAGCTTCAGCCAGTTAGCAGACCCCTTCTGCTTGTTCTTCAATCTGCGTTGCAGCAATTTCAGCTTGCGGTGTAGATTATCGAAAAAGCGGGGTCGCTTGACCTGTTCCCCATCGGAAGTCGAAAGAAAATACTCCAGACCAACATCAATCCCAACCGGATGCCCGTGAGGGGCAACATCGGGAATATCAACATCAGCCTGAAGGCTCAACATGACAAAATAGCCCGATGCCTTACGAACAATTCGAGCTTGTTTTGCCTGAAATAAATTAGGAATTTTCCGTGACCACCGAACCCGAACCCATCCCAGTTGCGACAGCTTAATCCCCCCTTCGCCCCCCTTCCCAAGGGGGGTTGGGGGGATACAGTTTTTGAGCATCTGGGGGAAGACGAACGACCGCATCCGGTTGGGTTTTTTAAACCGTGGAAGACCAGACCGCTTCAATCGCCAGGACTCCCAGGAGGCTTCCAGTTTTTGGAGAACCTGTTGAAGTACCTGAGCGTTAACAGTCTTTAATCGGGGGTATTTCGACTTCGCCACCGTTAGCCGCTTGGACTGAACGTGATAGCTGGGAAATGGCTCGTCCGCTGGCAAGATAAACTCCTGCCGGATCGAACAGGCATTTACTGGGGACTTGCGGGAACTCAGCCAATCCTTACGTTCCCGCAGGGCAAAGTTCCAGACATCGCGACACACATCTAAAATGTGTTCGATCTCACAAACCTGCTCCGCCGTTGGTTCTAGCTTGAATTCCCAGGTCATGTTCAGCATGAAACTATCTTAGCTTAGAAAATAAATATTTGTTCCCTAGGCTTAAGCGAACAACTCCCTCCCGTCGCTTCACCACCCCCCAAGCCTTCGGCTATGGGCGGAGTACTGCGACGGATCTTGATAGGCGATCGCGCTGATATTTCACGCTCAACCGCTCGTCTACTTTCCCCAAAAACGCATCTTCTTGGGTAATATATACCGTTCCCATTTTGGGTTCCTCTTATATATAATGTGTTGATTTGAGGGAGAAAGAAGGGAGATAAGGAGATGAGGAGAGATTGCGAACTTTCCTCCTCTGGCGACCTTCTCTTCACCCTATCTCTTGATATCGCTCGACTTTCGACGCGGCTTGAGGCAAACAGCCGCCGTACAAACTGCACCCGCGACAGCTGGTCGTATAGTATAGGGCTGGGGGCATTTCTCCGGTTTGCAACATCTGACGAACGGACTCGATGGTGGCGATGGTTTCTCGACGCAATTTGTCATCGAGGACGATGTCCTGTCGTTGGTGAGATTGCAAGGAATAAACGTAACCTGTGGGAATCGAACGGCCCGTTAATTCTTCTAAACATAACGCCTGGCCGCAGACTTGTAAGGCGTCGTTTTCCCAGGGATTTTTCCGCCCTCGTTTGTATTCTACGGGGTAGATTTCTCCGGCTTTGGATTCGACGAGATCGGCTTTTCCGACTAAGCCGTATTTTTGCGATTTGAGCCAGATCGATCGCACTTGCCAGGTGTCTTCGCGAAATCCTTCTCCGAGGGTATGGACGCGATCGTGTAGCGTACTTCCTTCAACGGTGTAAGCGTTTTCAACAAACTCTCCCGCACAAAACATTCGCCAACACCGATGAGGACAGTAAGTGAAATGGTTCAGCGAGGCGATCGCCACTTCTGTTAACATTTCTGTCATGGTTCGTTCTCCTATTTTTTAGGGATTATCGATCCATTTTTCGCGCCATTCCCATCCCCATCGTGGTTTTCCGTCCGATACCTGAATATAAGGCGTAGTCTGCCAAGGTATTCAAGGTTTGAATTGTGGCGGTAGAGACATCGCCTAAAATGCGGTAGTCGATACTTCCTACGGCTCCAATAAATTTGCCCGACTTCCCTTTTTTACGAAATTCAAATTCGGCGATTTCTGTGTTAAGCTTAAAGAAGCATGGAAAAATGGATTCTGTTGAAAATTCGGGCAGTTCGATAGTGCTGTATTTCTTCCAAGAATTCAACAAGCTTTTAAAAACAGATTCCGGAGAGGGAAGAGCGGTATCGTATTTTTGCTGTCGAAAGGCTACGGGTGTGGAAAACTGAAACGATATTCGACGGTTGCGATCGGACGCGTTTTCGTAAAGTTCGGCATAAGATGCTGCGTTCGCCCAAGGTTGCGTTGATTGTGGAGTTCCGAGAATACTGGTAACGTGCAAATTGGCTGCGCCTAAATGCCAAGGTTGTCCTGAATTTAAGTTCAACCAAAGATGGCTGAGTTTTCTGAAAAGGCTGTCGTCGAGGAGAGAAACACGCCACCAACAGGGGGTTTCGGGTTGGATGGGATAGCGATGTTGGAATTGCAAAATCGGGGGAACGGAGGCGCGTTGGTTTCGGCGAGGATGGCGCACTACTTGCAACGGTGAAAGGGCGAAGGCTTTTTCGGTTTTGGTTTCGTGGAGGTGAGTCGCCAGTTGCGAGTCTACGGCGTTGACGGCGGTGAGAAATAGGGCGTGAAGATGTCTTCCGGTGGCGTATTCGGGATAGATGGGGTTTTCGGGAAGGAAGTTGAAAACAAGACTGTGAGGCATGGTTTAAACGCACCAAAATTCTTCGTTGTCGGGACATTTTAAGGCAAATCCTGCGGTTGCGATCGCTAAAATTCCTGAAAGACTCGGAAAGAAAGTATATTTTTCTTCTCGCCCAAAATTGTCGCAGACTGTGATGGGATAACAGTCTAATCCTTGTTTTTTGAGTTTAAAAATTGCCCAGCGATTATTTAGATGTTCTTTAACGATGACACCGGGTAAGAGGGGTGGGGTGAGTTCGGCAATGATTGCAGTCGATCGCATCATTTCACCAATACCTCGCTGGATTTGACAGTTTTGAAAAGCATAGAGTTTCGACAGTTGAGTGTTGGCAAATTCATCGAGATCGATATTGAGATTGGTAAGATTCAGAGAAAAACTTAGATTGTAGGGCTGTTTGGCGCGTTCGGTGACGAGAATGCGATCGCCGTCGGAAACAAATTCGTAAAATCGCAATAGATGCAGAGGATCGAGATTCGTTTCGCCACAATTATCGAGAAGAAATCCTTTTGGATCTTCAATTTTGACGTTTTCAAATAAGCTATCACGGAAGCGAAATAAGGGAGCGTAGCTGATTTGTAAAATCCTGGCATAGTGTTTGAGTTTTTCGGTGTAATATCGCTGGCTTAAAATCTCTTGTTCTAGTTGTTCGATCGCAACTCGTCCAGATTTCACATCTTCCCAGTCTTCAGAACAATAAGCCTTGAGGAAACTCTTGACGCAATTTTGACCGCCTTTGATATACTTCCAATCTTTTGGGATTTTCTCAATTTTGGTTTTGGCAATGTTTTCTGCTCCTTGTAAAATCTTCATTCGTTGTCGATACTCTTTCCAAGGTCGGTTTCCACCGAGTACACTTTGCAAGGTTTGATAGAGTTGAGAAATGAGGTGTTCTCCTGGGGTATTGATGAGACTGGTTTCGAGTTCTAGTAACGGACGAGCAATTTCTAAAAAGGCTTCGGAACGCCAGTAAATATTGAGAAAGGGTCGTTGCATACACTCCAAGCTTTCCAGGGTTTTTTGGAGTGCTTCTCGTCCGCCAGAACCGTCGAGATTTTGCAGTCCTTGTTGCCAAACTTCTTGGGGTAAATAGACGATCGCATGAGAAGAAATATCGGTTTTAACTTTCCCTAAAACCCGTCCCACTCGTCCGATTCGCTGCCAAAATGAGAAGCGATCGCGCGAGGAGAAAATTAACCAGTCGAGGTTTTGGCGATCGCGTTCGATTTCACGCTCGAAGTTGAATCCGACATCAACGGTACTGGTGGCGAGAATGACTTGTTTTTGAGCCGCTTTGGGACGGTCTTCTTTTGGTGTATCTCCGGTAATGCGTCCGCAATAATGTTCGTAACCGCGATCGCGCAATTCTGTTGAAATGGCATTGAGGGTATCTTTGGAGTCCAAAATCACTGCGCCGTTGTCGTCGGGTCGATTTTGAATGCGATCGCAAACTTCTCCGACGATTTCTCGAATAATTTCGTCTTTTTCGGGATACGATCGCACTTCGAGATTGACTGCAGTTTGCGAGGGAATGAGATGTCCAGTTTTCCCATTCCCGTCAATTAGAGCGACCCGAACGCCGTCTGTTTCTAGCGTTTTTAAGGCTTCTTCACAAGCGGGTTCGGGAGTGGCTGTGAGCAAGACGACTTTACGGTTATTTTGGAAATAGCCAAAAACGTGAGAAACGGCTAAATAAAATAACAAACTCACCAATTGTTTGGCATCGTACAGATGAAACTCATCGAAAATGACGGTCGCGAAACTTTTGTAAAAAATGCTAGCGATGTTGGAGCGATCGCGCCGATTGTATTGAAAAAAAGCAGCGTAGTAAAAAATATCGGGATTCGTCACCAGTAAAACAGGACGACCGCCGCCACATTCAGGAAATAGCGTTGAAGGATCTTGCAGAACGTTGTAGATTTTTTCACCCGCACGCCGTCCGACGCGATCGTTTGGCCAAGAATTCACGTGCTTGGCTGAAGCCGCTTTCACAACGTGGGGTAAACCTGCTGCTTTGACAAATTTTTCGGCGGCGATCGTTTGTTGTTCGACGAGGGCATTCGTAGGAGCAACGTAAACCACATTTCGCGTCGGATTTTCCAAAACCACACTGAATCCGGCTTTCGTTTTTCCCGTTCCGGTTGCAGAGAGGTCGAGAATTAAATCGTGGTCTTTGGCTGCGTTATAAACATCCACTTGATGCTGTAAAGCCTTGCCTCCAAAGACTTTTTTGAGAGCGTCGGGTAAATCGGTTTCAGTACAAGCGGCAATTTGGGCGGGTTCGAGGGTGATGTGGAGATTATTCACGGGAGTTTCCTCCTAAAAATTCTAGATTTGCAGGAATTAGGAAGTTTCCAATTTGCCATGCTTCACCATGAAATTGAAGGTTTTTCAACAGAGAGGCTGGCGGAATGGCAATTAAATCGAACGCGAACGGTTCGAGGTCGGGTGGCAAATCGGCTGAGTTGAGATAGGTGTTGCAACGATAGGTATCGGCGGGCAATTGTCGAACGGGTAATGCTTCCCCCACGTCAACGCGCACTTTGCTCGTAAATTTGCCCACGCGGATGTATTCAGGAAGTTCGCCTTCGCCAAAAACGAGGGTTTGAAAGCGATTTCCGCGATCGATAATTCGCAATCGTCCGGTTTGGGGAAAGTTACTCGGACGGTAAGTGTTGGGTTTTTTTCCAGTTCGTTTGAGCGGTAAATCTTCCCTGGCGGTGGCGACGCGATTGTTCGTCATGGCGTACCAGTAGGCATCGGAGAGGGCGTTAAACCGCTCAAAACGATAGGAGGGACTGTTTTCAACTGGCCAGGCGGGGAGAATGTAATGTTGTCCCGCAAGCGGCGTGAGGTCTTCTCGATACCGAGGTCGTCCGGTGTCTTTCCCCGTCAGGCGATAGGGCGCCCTCGCCCAACCGAGGGCGTAGGCGAGGGCGTAGTTTCCGATCGCTCCTTCGGTATAGTAGGTGTCGGAGAGTTCTCGGGAGGCGAAAAACACCGGTTCAGCACACCACAATTCGACGAGGCGGGCGGTGGTAAAGGTCGGGGAATCGCTTAGGTTGAGTTCTGATTGTGGCATGAGGTGTTCCTCTTATTTGTTTTTGCGCCCTTTCTTGGTCGATTGTTGTTTGATTTGGCGATAGGGTTGATAGGATTCGTCCAATCGTTTGAGAAAGGTTTCTTGTTCGTCGAGCGACCAATGGCGATCGATATCCTCGATGAGTGCGTCGAGTTCTTCGGATGACAGTTGCATGGAAATCCCCCGTTTGTTCGTCCAAGTGTTGATGACAGATTGGGTGGCTTCGATGAGAGCGTTTGTGTTTAAGGGATGTTCGAGGGCGACGTTTTCGGCAATGAGGCGATCGTAAACGCCTTGCACGAGTTCGAGGGAACTGGGCAGTTCGGAAATGCCGCCAAATACGCCGAGAATTTGGTTTTCCATGCGTCCGACTCGGCTGGAAACGGCGCCGTAACGAGTGGTGAGAAGTAGGTTGCCCAAGGCGTAGCGTAATTCGTCGGCGGTGACGTCTTTTAAGGTGGCGATATCGAGAAAGTGAACGCCGGGTTTGATGTATTCGCTGGTTTTGAGAGCGGTGGAGGCGTTGCCTTTTTCGTCCCGCATGGTTCCGGTTTCAAATACAGCGTTGATGGTGCGATCGCCAATGAGTTCAGTTGAGGGCAATACGCTAAATGCATCTTCTGTCCAAATGCGGCTTTTTTGTGCGCCTTCTCCACCCGCTGCAAATCCGTAAAGGAAACAATCGACGCACATTTCACAAGGCGCGTTGGTGTTGAGGGAGCAAGGTGAATCGCTTTTTGGGGCAGTATAAAGCAACTCGTGATTTCGTAAAAATTCCCGTCCCCGCCGCCGTTCGGGGGCGACTTGTTTGCGTTTGGTCATGACTAAACGCAGAATCGATTCGGTGTTTTGAACTCCGGCTTGTACGGATTCGCGACACATGGGTTCGCCCGTTCCTTCGGTTCGGAAAATGGTTTCTGATTGGGTCGTCCGAAGTACGACTACGCCAATAGTTCGACCTTTGGGAAAGTTTTCGTAGTTGGGGGCGAGGAAGGATTGTAATTTCTCGATCGACATTTTCAATTTCTCCGGTATTTTTCGGTGGTGGGTTAAATGAATTCGCGAATTTTAAAGACTATTTCGCTTCAGGTTGAACCTCGGAAGATTCCTCGTTTTTTGCTTTAAGCTCTTGACGAGCTTCCTGCAAGAAAAAGAGATAGGCGGCTTCGAGGGTTTTGCTGTCGGTCAGCAGACGTTCGGGACGAGAGTTATACACTTCTTCAAACAGCTTTTTTAAAACCTCGTAAAACTGTTTGACCTGTTCGTATTTGGTCGCGCCTACCCCATGCTCTCGAATGCGATCGAGCCGGGTGTGATATTGCTGAACCAGTGCAGCAAAGACGGTATCCCAGTCCATGTGTGATTTTTTCGATCGCACCGCTTTAATAAATTCAGAAAACGGTTCGGATTGAGCAGTTCGACGAAACGAACTTCCGCGAAGTTTTCCGGTTTCGGCAATTTTTGCCGCTTGTTTGAGATAATCGGAAATCCGAGTATGTTCGTCTGACATAAGATTCTCCAGTAATTGATGTAATGGCTCTCGAATACGTCGCCAAACGGCTTCTAAATTCGGGTCGTCCTGCTCTCGTAAAACCCAACGCAGTAGAACGTAATACAGATTGAGGGGGCGAGTGGTAGCACGGGCTAAATCGTAAAGACAATCATCTTTTTTCTGAAGACTAGCAACAGAAATCGCTAGTTCTCCCACGCAACGCAACCGCTCTAAAACATCCTCGGCGGTGAGTGTTTTTTGACGCTCTTTTTCGGCAAGATGACCGTCTCGAAGATATTGACCGCTTCCCAGCAATGGCTGTAAGGAAGAGGGAATTCCTTCGACTTGTCCGAAATCGTTCCAAGTGGGTTTAATTTCTAAGTTGGAACTGAGAATAAAGGGAAATCCCATCTCGAACGATAAACTGAGTTCTAATGCCAGTCGTAAAGACTTGAGTAGAGCCACTGAATTATTGACATCTCCCCAAAGAACGGGAATTGTAACGGTGGAATTGACGAAATCCGGACGTTTGGGAAAGGCAAAGCCGACCACTTTATTAGCTTTAAAGATCGTCTCGTTTTTGCGATACAGTTCCAGTTCGTCAACTGTTACCGTTCCATCTTCGTTGATTTGGGCAGTCTTTTTCAGGAACTCTCGCCAAATTCGCCGCAGTTCCACATTAGAACCCGAGGGAAGTGCAAAGTGTAAATAAACAGGTTCTTGTTTGACGCTTTTAGGGAAATTTGCACCCACTGCCATTAACTGATAAGCTAAGGCTGAAAGGGTATCGCCTCGCCGTTTGGGTTCTGCACTCATTCCGCCCGGAAGACGATTGGAAAATGCCTGAACTTTGGTTTCGGGCGGCATTTTGCTCGAAATCAGTTCTTCAATCTGATTGGATGTGGTTCCTAGCGAACATCGCTTGCGAGGATTAGCATCAATGTATGCAGTTAATTCCTGAATCCCTGGTAATGGTTTGGTTGTGGGAAAATTGAGCAGTTGTCGAACGGCGTCGATGAGTTCTTGTGAGGCTTCTACTTCGTCAGTTGTACGAAGTTGGAAGGACTCTTTTAATGCTTCGTAGATGGTGGGCAATCCTCCTGAAACGACTTTGGCGGCGAACAAACCCCGTCCGTATTGGGGGTTAAAGGGTTCGAGAGCGGTTCGCTGTTCGGGAGAAATTCCAACTTGTTCGGCGATGCGATTCCATGCTTCTTTGGGGTTGATTTCTGCTTCTCGATAGCTGAGATAGAGAGATTTTAAGCCTTCGGAGATGGCAAATTCTTCGGCATTGGAAACGGGTTGCAATCCGAGTTGTGCGGCGGCGGTGAGGGCATCTTCTCCGGCGTCGTTACCGTATTTTTCGATGGTTTCGCGAACTTTGTCGGCTTTGTAACTGCTGGCTTTTTTGACGAGTAGTTCGTCAACGGCATCGAGAGCCGCATCGGGGTTTTGTTGGACGGCTTGCGTGTCGATTTTAATGCCATCTTTGCTGGGTTTGACTAGCTGTTTGACGTTAGAACCGAAGGTACGATCGATCTGTTTTTGCCAGTGTCGAGCGATGTCAGGGGCGATGTCTGCTTCGGGAAAGGTTTCGCCGAGGAAAATTTGACCGTTGGGTTCGATCGCCAACGTCGTTAAACCGCGATCGCACAAGACTTTTTCGCAAGCGGACAACAACAGCGAGGTAAAGTAACCGCGATCTTCTGCTAAACTGATGCGAAACAAACGACAGGGACGTTGAAGGGCAATGGTGAGTTTATTTTCAACTTTGCGAATTCGTAAGTTGTCGTCAATTCCTAAGTCGAATAAGTCCGCCGCCACCACCATCGCCGACCAGCGATCGATTTCGGGATCTTCGGGTAAAAATCGCATTCCATCGCTAACGTTGTGGTCTGAATGACGTTCGATAAGGCGACGAACCCGTTCGAGATCTGCGTCGTTTTTTACCAAGTCGGCGACATAGGCGCGATCGAGTTGTTCTCGGAGAAAGGTGCGATCGCGTGCCAAGGTTTTGACGTTGCGTCCCTTTTCGTCAAATTTGTTCAAGTCGTGAACAGCAGTTGCCGCGAGAATTTGCGATCGCTTGTCCTCGGGAACTCCGGCAATTTTGCTGACCGTGAGGACGAACTGACAGGCGGAGTCGAGATGTTCGGCAAGACTGCGACCTCGGCGAGTACCGTGTTGAGCGTGTTTGCCGTGGTGTTGGTACAGCTTGGGACGAATTTCGCTGAAATACCGTTCGTCGAGGGATTTAGGTTGACCTGGAAGCAGGTCGGCCAGGCGAGCCATTGGTGATTCTCCCCAGTGAAAAACACTGCGATTTGCAGTTATGCGCTTTATTTGTAATTACACTAAAACTATAATTGCATTCACGACCCAGAATGTCAATAGTACAATTACACTTTTGGTAATGGCACGTAAAAAAGAGACAATCACACTGTCAATCCCCCCAGGGACGAAGGCGCGACTGGAGGCGATCGCCCGTCGTCTGGGCATCATGTGGGGCAAATCCCCCAGTATCTCCGGCTTAATCGTCGCGATCGCCGAAGAAGAGTACGAACTCGGTGAAACTTTTGTACTTACACCTCGGCAATTAGCTGTATTGCAACAGGCCACAGATCTCCTCATCGACACGGGATTTGTGGATAAAGCGCAAACCCTATTGCAACTCATGCTCGATCGCGGCGACCTAGACCCCTCTTTCCATCAGGAACTCATGCGAACCATCGGTCAAACCGGGCAACCTTGGCGCGTTGTCGTGGAAGAACATCGGAAAAACCGCCAACCGTTCCGGGTTCTCTATCGCAACAGCCAAGGAGAAGAGTATACGTACACTGTCCGTTACGCGCAGTTCGACTTTCACGAAAAACGCTACTACCTGCATGTTTGGTGCGACGAAACAGAGGACGTGCAAGACAGCCAGTTTCCCGAACTCCGTCACAATCGCTGTCTGCGGCTCGATCGCATTCAGTCCATCGTCCCCACAGACGCCTCTTGGCGAGAGGAAGGCTTGGATACGATAAAAGTACACTTACACTTTTATAGCGGCATGGTCAAAGCCTACGAACCCAAAAAGGACATCGATATCGAAGATCGAGAGGTGAATGGCGTGCGCCAGGTGGTGCGTCGCGTCGCCAATCCCTTCTGGTTAGCCAGAGACATTCGACGCTATGGCGAAGATTGCGAAGTTATCGCTCCCGATAGCCTGCGTCAACTGATGATGCAAGAATATCGAAAAATGCTCGATCGCTATTCTTCTTAATATGGGTTGATGAGTCGGAACCCCAGCCTCTTAAAAATTCCGGGGTTCTGGAACGATTCAGAAAGCGATCGAGCCAATTATCAAAAAAAAGGTGGCAATATTACCACCTTTTCCGTTACGTTTCGATGAATTGTATTTATTGCTTTCCGAAAAACAAGCGAATAATAATTCTAATTTCTTCGCGAATGGCTTCGATATCCGATTGAGAATCCATTAAAATTCGATAAAGGGTTTCTTGCTCTTTATTGTTGAGTAAAGCATCGAGCAACGGTGGTTTTTTCAAATCTTTGCGTTTTTTCTCCAACCGCTCGATCGCTTCTTCCTTCGTCAAAATCCCCAAATCGATCGAGTCGTCGAGAACTTTTTTAACTTGGTTCAATTCCCGCTCTATCGAGGCTTCTTTCTCAACGTGAGCCCATTGAACGACAATGGCAATCAGATCTTCTGGCTTAGAGAGTCCGAGTTCGTCACACAAATCGTGTAACTTTTCACCGAGCCAGTCGCTATCTTTTTCAAGACCTTGAGTTGATAATAAAGTGGTTTGGTCGATCGGTCGTTCTTCCCCCGATTGTAAGTCGGACGGGTTGGATTCGGGCGTCGGGGAGCTGGGTAAGGATGCAGAAGGAGTCATCATAGCAAATCATCGCGAGCGATCGCGCCTTGGCTAATTTGGCGTTATATGTGTTTTTCGAGCCTGTTTTCGCCATTCCGGAAGCCTCAAAAATAAATCGACGACCGAAGCTAAACGAGCGATCGTCGATTCGTTGAGTTTCTCTCCTTCTCGCCTTCAGTTGATTTACCGTCTTAATCCGATCGCTCCTTCTAAATTTGCTCCCAATAAATTGACTTCGTCAAGATCGGCATCGGTGAGGTTGGCTCCGCGTAAATCGGCGCCATACAGATTAGCTTGACTCAAATCTGCCGAATCTAAATTTGCCTCAATTAAATTGCTACCCAAGAGATTCGCCGTACTCAAATTGGTCGTACTCAAATTAGCGCGACTCAGATCGGCCATTTGGAAATTTGCCCCAGTGGTATCGGCTCCCCTCATATTGGCGGTACTTAAATTTGACCGACTGAAATCGGCGCCAATCAAATTGGCATAGGTCAAATCCACCCCTCTCAAATCAATCCCACTTAAATCGGCCCCGTTGAGGTTGCAACGCTGACACGCTTTAGTTTGGATTAATTTTTCAACATCGGCAGAACTGGGTTGGGCCCAGGCTGATGTCACTAAGGTTAGGGGAGCCAGCAAACTGAGAGTTGGAATCGCGTAGATTTTCATGGCAACTCCTGCCATTGCAATTAAGATCTAGTCTGAAGACGATGTATCGGAGTTCCGCTAGATAAAACCTACCCAAACTTACCCATCAAGTCTGAAAGCTTGATGAACAATACGTTTGAGTCGATTTTACTTCCTGCTTCTACCAAGGGAGTCTGCTCGCTCTTGTCCACAGGCGTTAATTTGGCCGTAGCTCGACCTATTTTTTCCAGATTTTTGGCTGCGTTTAAATCTCTGTCTATTTTGAGATGACAATGGTCGCAACCAAACAGTCTTTCTGATAAGAGTAATGAGTCTTTAATGCTTCCACAATTAGAACAGATTTTACTAGATGGATAAAATCTGTCTACGATTATTAATTGTGACCCATATATTTGGCTCTTATATTCCATCTGTCGTCGGAATTCATAAAACCCCATATCGGCGATAGATTTAGCTAGTTTATGATTGGCCATCATGCCCGATCCGTTTAAGTTTTCTATCACATTAACGGCGTGGTTCTTGCATGATTGTAAGGTCAACTTATGTAACGTATCTTTTCTGAGATTAGCGATTTTCCGATGGAGTTTTTGGACTTGAAGCTGGGACTTTTTTCGATTGGCAGAGCCGAGACTTTTTCGGCTAACTTGTCTTTGGAGTCTAGCTAGTTTATTTGAATGCTTTTTATATGCTTTTATTCCTTCTATACTTACTCCCGTTGATAAGGTGGCAAGCGCTTTTATCCCCAAATCTATCCCCACTACATCTGTTTTCTTCTCGGTGGGGGTCACGTTGACATCTATTTTAAACGAAATAAACCAGCGATCTGCCTCTCGACTAATCGTCACATTTTTGGGTTGATAATTTCCCGACAGTCTTTCATAAGTTTTCAGAATTTCAATAACAGGAACCTGAATTTTATTTTCAGATAATATTTTTATGGTTCCATCTAGAGTAAAGCTGTCTTGTCTACCTTTTTTCTTAAATTTAGGTCTAGATTTCTTTTTTTTAAAGCAATCTTGCCACGCCTGGGCGAGATGTCTGAGAGCGTATTGAGGGGCACACTTAGAAACTTCGTAATACCACAGATTCTCTAGTTTTACTAACTTATTTAACCATTTATGTAAGTCAATTGCTGTGGGAAATTTAATTTTTTCATCGGGACGACAAGCGGCATTATGTGATAAAATTCCTAAACACAACCCGTGACCCCAATTGTAAGCATGACGCGCCACTCCCGCATGACGAGCAAGTTTTTGTCGTTGGGTCAGATTAACTTTAAGTTGTGTTTTAAACCCTAATAACATGGAGTTAAATGCTCTACGCTAGCAATGGCGCCTAATTAGTGCTAATTTTACCACCACTGATGACTTTATTAACAATTCAGTTTCTAGAAATATTGGTCAATGCTCCGGGAATTTCTCACGATTTGAGTAAGATTGAGTAAGATTGGGTAATTTTTTGGCTTCTGTAGTTAACCCTCAACGATCGCCCGATCGAACAATTTACATCTAACTCGGTCAGGATCGCCACTTTCAAGTTAGGGATCGCGATGCACCGTCATGTTTTGGATTTAATGAAAGTTTTTTCAATCTGGCTAACTGGGCTTTTTGGAAAGCTTCGATCTCCCCTCAATAATTATACTGGAATCTTCGTCAACGGACGAGTTCGCCAAAATGAAGGATTTTTAGTATTAAAAGTTACAGTTTACTAACCGTTTACCGTCATCGAGCGAGGGCGATCGCGATCTTCCCAGGCTGAACTCGGGATGGTTGGCTGGAGAAAAAACAGCGAATGGGCAACAAAAATGAGAGACGTAATCAGAGATGTTCAAGAATCGTTCTTTTTTGTTGAAAAATGCAATCTTTTTCGATCGAATTTTGATAATTTTTTATCAAAAATAAAGATTTCCCGGAGGGATCCCGATGCGAATAGTTGAAGTCGGCGATCGAGGGGATTGACCCCCCAAGCCAGATTTTGAGATATAATTGCAATGAGAATTCGACCACAGAGGCGCCGCACGACGATCGCCCCTGGCTCAAGGGCGAAGGGCGATCGCGTCAAAGAAGCCCTCGTCGAGTTCGTAGCCGAGCATTTGTGCCAGGCCCATTAACTTAGACTGGCTCGAAATACCTCGGTGTTGCAGCCAAGTGGCGATCGCGAAAATCTTGTGCATCAAGAAAATCTCCAACGCTTGGGGATTATATTGAATCCCCTCCGTGCGGTGAAACTCGTGAGGAACCAACATCGCCGTGTAGCGGGCCAGTTCGCCGCCGCGCCAGTCGAGGACGATCGGCAACCAGGGATAGAGAGCATCGAGACGGATAAACCAGAGTCGAACCTCGGGAATCTCGGAAAGTTCGCGGGGGTCTTCGGGTTCGCGGGGGTAGTCGATCTCAAAGCGCAATTCTGGTTCGAGTGGCGGCGTAGTCCCCTCACCCAAGATCTGTTCGATCTTCGTTTGGGCCGCAGAGACATCCAGTTTTTGTATGGCTTGAGCAGAGACAGAGATAATAATGGCCATTGATAAGACGAATAACAATAACAAATGAGAAAACTAAGAGAATCGACGCCCTAGAACCCGAAATCGGCGACGGCGATCGCGCTCATCGTCTCCAAAGGAGAATCGCCCCAGGGTTTTGACAAAGTGAAATTTTAGCGTCAATCCCGACGCGGTGGCTAGGAGAAAAATTCCCTCAAACCGCACCCGGGCGATCGCCAAGCGTCAATTCTCTCCAGATTTGGCCATCGGGGGGCGATCGCGGGCGCAACCGAGGAACCTACGATAAAATAAAGCACTACAGTCTCAAGCGAGCGCCCCTTTCCTTGCATCGGATCGTGGAAATAAAGCTATGAAAAATTGATTATGAAAAAAGAGACCACGAGCGCGAAACCGATCCGTTCCTTAGACGACGCCCTGCATCGGTGTCAGTCCTTGGGAATGCGACTGAGTCGCCAACGAAGATATATCCTAGAACTGCTCTGGCAAGCACAGGAACATCTCTCGGCCAGAGAGATTTACGATCGCCTCAATCAAGCGGGCAAAGCCATCGGCCATACCTCCGTCTACCAAAACCTCGAAGCCTTATCCAGCCAAGGAATTATCGAATGCATCGAGCGATCGGACGGTCGCCTGTACGGCAATATCAGCGATTCTCACAGTCACGTGAACTGTCTGCAGAGCAATCGACTGTTAGACGTTTACGTCGAACTGCCTCCAGAAATTATCGAGCGCGTCGAACGAGAAACCGGGGTTCGCATTGTTGACTATCGGATTAACTTCTACGGTTACTCCGTAGAAGACGGGCAAACCAACGACCAACAGGGAACCGACTCCCCCGACGAGGGCGCCTGGATGGGCGACAATCCGGCGGCTGACCCTGAGGAGCGCCCAGGTGCGGAGATCGACGCCAATGGTGCTGCCGTGTAAGCAGCGATCCCGATCGGCTCTCGATGGGGTCGGTTCGAGTTCTCCTGGTGCGATCGACATTTTCGCTTCTCCTCACGCCCAAACCGAACCGTGCGATCGCCCGTTCGAGGGCTTGCTCGACCCTCGACGGTCAACGAAAAGGATCGACGGGACTCCCCCTCGGAGGATCCCGTCTTTCCCGTAGGAACCGAAGTGGTTTAGTCAAGACATTTCGGAACCCCCGTGCGACCCGTACCCCCCAGACTCGCCAGCCAACGCCAAGGGAGATCGAAGGAAACGGAACTGGGGAATGAGAGTTACTCAGCCCTCACCGTAAATTCCCTTGAAGCGCTTGAAGAATGGAATGTCAGGGGATAAGTACCGACCGCTCCGGCAGGGGTGGCGATCGACAAACGACGATTGACATACCCAGTACAATTGCCTGCAAGGACAATGATGAGATGCGATCGCCCCTTCCAAACGGGCCGAGTCGAGGTACTCCACCTTCAGATAGACTCCCGAGGAGTTGGGAGAGTCACTCAAAATGGAATAGTTTTATAGTCAAAACAGGTTTTAAATCGGTGTCGGCCAGTATTTTATTTTTAGATCGATTGAACTCGCTCAACTCCGGGCGGATGCGAGCAGGCGCTCGCCTTCGTGAGGGGTGGGCGATCGCGGTGACGACGTGCGGTTCGACGTCTGTAAAAGTAGGGACAGCTCAGTTGCAATGGTGAAAAAAGAATTTGACCAATCTAGCATACCAGCAGCCCCACGGATTCGTAGGCGGCGGGAAAAGCGTATCCGAACGGCAACCAGTGACTCCCTGTCCAAAAGTAATCGTTCGGGCTCGGCGAACGCCAAATCCCTCCAGGGAATACTCGCCCGGATCGATTTGCCCCTGGGAGAATGGTTCAGCCGGGAAAAGGTACGAGAGCAGTGGGAACGAAGCCGCCAATTCTTTTGGGGCTGGCACCTGGTTTGGATGAGCCTGCTCGTGGTCTGTACGGGACTCGGGGGGGTCGCCTTGCAGTGGTTGTTAACGATGCCACCGCCGATCGATTGCGATACGATCGCCAAAACGGCACCGGAACGAGACCAGCTCTACTGCGCCCGGGAAGCCGCCAAGTCAGGGGAGATCGAGAAATTAGTCGCGGCGATCGCCCTGGTCGAAAGTTGGCCGCCGGATCACCCCTTACAAAACCAAGGTCGGCAACTGGTGGGCGAGTGGTCTTTAGCCCTGCTGGATAAAGCCCGACAGCAGTTTCTCGGGGGGGACTTAGACGGGGCGATGGCGATCGTGGCCAAAATTCCCGAAGACAATCCCGAATCGGGGTTTATCGCCGCCGAAGTGAACAGTTGGCAGGGGGACTGGCAAGAGGGCAAACTGATTTACGACAAAGCCCAACAAGCTATCCAGGGTCAAGCTTGGCAAAAAGCGGAAGACTACACCCGCGACTTGCTCAAAGTTGACAATATTTATTGGAAAACTGAAAAATATACCCAACTCAAGCAACAGATTAACCTCGAACGCCAAGCGTGGAACAAGTTGCTCGACGCGCGCTATATTGCCGGATTCCAAACTGCAGAAGACTTCGTGCGGGCGATCGACTTGGTACGCCAACTCAACCCGAGTACCCACGCCCGTAAAGTGGGGGAGACGGAGGTGGCGAAATGGAGTCGGGAATTACTCAAAATCGCCAAAGGACTCGCCGACGAGGAGCGCTACGATCGCGCCCTGGCTTTAGCGAAATGGGTGCCTGCCGATTCGGAAGTCTACGCCGAAAGTCAGGACTTTATCAAACTCAATACCGCCAAGTCTCTCATTCAAGAGGATTCCCAAATGGGAGACAAGCTCGGCGATCGCCTGTTTGCTTTCCTGGAAGCGAAAGCTGTCGCCAGCGAAATTGAAGCCGACAGTCCCCTCTACGCTCAAGCGCAGGAAAATGTATCGACTTGGGAGCAATCGTTAGAAGATTTAGTGACCTTGCAACTCGCCAGTGCAGTATCGAGTTTGCAACAACCACTGGCTCTCAAAATGGCGATCGACCAAGCTAGCACGATCGGTAAAGAGCGACCCCGACGGATTCACGCTCAAACCCTGATCGCTCAATGGCGGCAGCAGATGCAGGCGATCGAAGACCGCCGTCATCTCGCTGCCGCCCGCGCGATCGCCGCCTCCGACAATATCGAAGGGTTCAAAGCGGCGATCGCCACGGCCCGTCAAGTCGAACTGGGACGACCCTTGCGCGTCGAAGCCCAAACTGAGATCGCCCATTGGACGAACCAAATCGAAAAAATCGAAGATCGTCCGATTCTTGCCAAAGCTGAAAACTTGGCAAAAGCAGGCAAACTGGAAGAAGCGATCGCCGTGGCCAAACAAATTGAAAGCGGACGGGCGCTTTACTCAGACGCTCAAGCCCAGATCGACGAATGGGTCGCCGAAGTCCAAATCGCTCAAGACCGACCGATTCTCGATCGCGCCAAAGCGTTAGCCGCCGAAGGTCGTCTCGGAGAGGCGATCGATACTGCCGCACAGATTGGCTACGGACGAGCCTTGTATTACGATGCTCAAAGTGCGATCGGCCAGTGGTCCGCCCAACTCGATGCCATTTATGCCGCCCGCCAAGCGGAAGCCCGACGCGCATCGTATCAGGAACCCGCCCCGGCTCCGGTGTATCGGGAACCCGCCCCGGCTCCGGTGTATCGGGAACCCGCCCCGGCTCCGGTATATCGGGAACCCGCCCCGGTATATCAGGAACCCGCCCCGGTATATCAGGAACCCGCCCCGGTATACCAGGAACCCGCCCCGGTATATCAGGAACCCGCCCCGGTATACCAGGAACCCGCCCCGGTATATCAGGAACCCGCCCCGGTATATCAGGAACCCGCCCCGGTATATCAGGAACCCGCTCCCGAACCTGCCCCACCTGCGGAAGAGTCCTATAATGACGCTCCCTTGCCCATTGATGGGATCGAATAGGGAGGCGCGATCGAGGGTATCCTAGGAACAGGACTCGGCATTCTCCCCAACCCATCCCCAACGATGGGAGAGGCGATCGCCTGCGATCTGGGGGCGATCGCCTCCCGGGCGGCTTTCCTGTAGGCAGTCGGGCAGTGGGTCGTAGAGATCGCAGTGTTCCGTTCCTTTATGCGTTGAATTGCCGTGAGTCAAACAGCCCTCAAACTCATCCTCGTCGATCGCGACCCAATTTTCTTGTTGGGGTTGCAAACCGTGTGTCAAGCGTGTCCCGCATTTGAGATCGTCGGCGAGGCGCAAACGGCAAGAGCGACCCTCGAATTACTTCAGAATCAAAATGGCGATGCGGATCTTCCCGACGCGATCGTTGCCGATGGAGACTTGTTGGGCGATCGCCTCGATGCCGATACCGCCGACACCCTGCTCGATCGCCTCCATCGCGACTTTGGCCGCGTTCCCCTCCTCGCCTTGAGTTCGAGACCGCCCGATCGCCAGACCCTCGAAGCCCTCGGCGTTCGCGGCAGTTGTCCCAAAGGCATTCCCGGTTCGGAATTGATCGCCGCCATCCGCGAAGTGGCCGAAGGTCGCAGCTACTGGCACCCATCGCTCTCCGGCAGCGCTTCCCTGGCGATCGCCGCCCATCGCGGCGGCTTGTTGGGCAATCTCTGGCAGGACTTCCATCGCCTCGGCTTACACCAAATCGACCGCCAACTCGCCGAAATTACCACTCAATTACAACATTCCTCCTTGCCAAATGTCGATCGCTGGTTTCTGGAAGGACGCCAACGGGAACTGATCGCCGCACGCTGGATGGTCGATCGGATCTTAGCCCCCCCGGCACCATCATCCGCCGCAATGGGGGAACGCCGCCCGTCACCGAACCGCCCTACCCCTGCCACCAATGCGCCCCAGTCCGCCCCGCCAAGCGCGGCAGGAGCTTTGACCCTCAGCGACCCGAATCACGAAGCCCTCGTCGAGTTTGTCCCCGCCTCCTTATTCGAGTTGACCTTAGCCAAAATCCCCCAGGTGAAGCGCAACAACACCGGGAGACCGATGGAAATCGATATTTTACGTCCGCCGAAAAAACAACAATTATTGGCGATCGTCGTCGGTCAACTCGAAGCCGTTCTCGACCAACTGCGGTTTTCACAAGTCCAACTGACCCAATTGGGATCCAAGCGATCGCAGATCTTAGAGGATATTTGGGAAGGGGCGATCGCCGAATTTTTCGGTCAATATTACTCCCTCTGGATCGGCGAAGTCCCCGGCGCCGTGCAGGAAGTGTGGTTGAACGGGGACAATCCTTACACCGTTCCCCAAGAACTGCGCCCGACTTTGGCGCCCGAGACCCTGGGAATGCGCGAAATTGAATTGGTTCCCGCCTTATTGCAAGACGTGGCGATCGTGCGTCGGGACATCCTCGATCGCATTCCTTTCGTGGTCGATTTGTGCGCCTATTGCTTATTTAAAATTCCCTTAGCGATCGACAATCGCGCCCATGCTTGGGATAGCCCCGCCGCGCGAGAACGCGCTCAAGCGATTCTAGAAAATCTGACGATCGAAATTGCCAACGCGGCGATCCAACCCTTGCTCAATCAATTTGCCGATGTCGAAGCGATCAAGCAGAATTTTTACGAGCGCTGCTGGATGCCGAGTCGCGAAATCGAGCGCCTGCGTAACGATCTGTCCTGGCAATATCGGCGTCAACAATATTGGCAAGAACCGAAAGATATTTTTGAAAGTCAATATCGTCTGTTCGTCCTCGGCGCCACCGCGATCGAGTGTCAGTCGGTTTATGCCTCGCGTACTCAAGAATTGCAGCAGTTGCAGGGTCTGCGCCTGGGAGCCACCTTGCTCTTAGAAACTCGCGATGCGATCGCCCCGAGATTGCGAGCCTTGTTGGTCTCCATCGGCAATGGCGCCCGTTATCTGTTGATTCAAATCGGACGCGGTATCGGTTTGGTCGGTCGCGGGATCCTTCAAGGGATTGGCAATTCGTTGCAAGAAACCCGTTACAGCAAGAATCGCGAACAGTCAAAATAAACTGCAATCGATCGACGTTCCTGCCTCGATGACGACAGAGGCGATCGCCGCCGTGTCCAACTGACGGATCCGACCCGTCCGGCAGGCGCCCCATGGCGATCGCGTCGTGGCGATGCCCGCAATCGACCTTGAGAAAAAATTTTTTCTAAAAAATTCACAACATCTAGTTTGCATATTTTTCCAATAAATAAAAAACGCCCTCGATCCCTCGAACCGCGAAATTTGATGGCGACATACGGGCGATCGCCCCCATTCTATAACTTTTTTAGCCCCTATTTCCTCCTTTTAACCCCGATCGTCATGCCTGCCCTGACTGACTTGACGGGATTTAGAACAACTAAAAATAAATAATTTTATGCAAATTAAACTAACAAAACCCCCGATTACCCCCCGAAATTCCAAAAAAATTGCGGGGTGGGGGGTGACACCCCTCATCAAGGATGCTATATTACTGTTTAGTAGATGCACCCTGATGGCAAACGCCCAAACTTTTGGGCGTTTTTTTTTATCTAAAAAACGCCGCCGTCGGTATTGCGTAGCAGACGAGTTCGCGGGCAGAACCCGTGACGATTGAGCGGCGATCGCGGCGATCCTAATCTACCGTGACGACCGATTCGGGAAAATGTTTGGCCAACGCGGCAAACACCGGACAAGGCTTTTGTTGTTGTAAATTTTCCGGCTTACTCCAAGTAAACGGAGCTTGCACCGCCGCCGACATCCACAACAGGCGCCGGGCGCGAGTCATAGCGACATAGAGCAAGCGATATTCTTCCGCCATTTTCAAAGCTGCCGCTTGCTGCCATGACTCGCGAACCGAAGGAATGGCCGTCGTCGGGTCGAAATCGCCCAAACGGCGGGAATAAAACTGTTTTTGACCGTGCAAACTGGCACGAATTTGGGCGCGGGCGACCTCCGAGAGGGTAAACTCGCCGAGAAACTGAGCTTGGGGCGGCACCCAGGACTGACCGGGAATCGTGTTTTCGTGCAGGAAAGGGATAAAAACGTAATCCCAATCTAACCCTTTAGCTTTGTGCATGGTCACGATCGTCACTTGACCCGATCGCGTATAGATCGATTCTGTATCTCGGTCGGCGTCTACCCCTTCAAAACTTTCCGACGCCACAATTTCGTTGAGGACTTCTAAAATCGACGCCATCGATCGCGATCGCGCCGTTTGTCGCGAGACCCGTTCCCCCAATTTATCCGCCGTCGCCAATTCCGACGGGTTGTAATCCAATTCGACGGCGATAAACGAAATAAGCTGGTAGATAGGTAAAGCGATGCGGGCGTCGAGCAAGCGCGTGCAGAACCCCCGGGCGTCCAGTTCCGACGGGGATTGTGTGGGAGCGAGCGGTCCGGGATAGAGAAACTGTTCCGGACGACTGGCGAGGCGGTCGAGATCTTGGGCCTGAATGCGTTGACGTTTGACGAGGACGCGCAAAGCTTCTTTGAGATACTGGGGCGAGTGGGGGCGATCGATAAAATTGAGTAAAGCGAGGATTTCGCCGGGAACGTGAGAGAGACGTTCGTTCGCGGCGACATCGTAAACGGGAATACCGCGATCGAGGAGTTCGCAGTCGAGACCGTAGGCTTTGGGATTGCTGAAAATCTCTTGAATCAGGCGTCCTTGTCGGTTTTCGCGCACTAAAATCGCCGCCGATCGCGGTTCGGAGGTATGGGAGAATAGTTCGACAATCCGACGGGCGATCGCCCCGACCGTAGCATAGATATCCCGGGGGGCGCACAGTTCCAAACCCAACCCCGTCGGCGCCGGATTGGCTCCCTTTTGCGGGTCTCCCGGATCCACCGGATGAATATGCTGGGCGCGAAACGGTAACGCTTCTTCAACGATCGCCGTTCCCAACCCCTGTAACGCGCGCGGATAATGCTCGTTCACCCAATCCAGGGTAAAATTAGCCGCTTCAATAATCATCGGACTACTGCGTCCGGCGCGGTCCATGGTCGCCAACAGTCCGCGACTTTCGCAATGCTGACAAAAACGGCGAAAGTAAATCGGATCGGCGGGGGTGAACGTCGAGTTAATCGCTTGATTGGGGTCGCCGACGCGAATCAAGTTCGGGGGGGCGTCGCGGTTGTTGGCGTCGGTGGCGAGCAATTCGAGCAGTTGGGATTGTAAGGGGGAAGAATCTTGCGCTTCGTCTTCAAACACGGCGTAAACGCGCTCTTGCCAAATCTGACAGGTACTCGGTTCGCGCAGGACGCGCAAGGCGGCGAGAATCATGTCGTCGTAGTCGATCAGTTGGCGCGATCGCAGAAACTGTTGATATTCGCGATACAATCCGACGGCGATCGCCAAAATTTCGTAATCGTCATCGGGAACCCGCGTTTGGGAGGCTTCGGCGAGGGCGAGTAAATCTTCCGGTAACAGTCCGGAGGATTTCGATTCGTGAATCACCGTGTGCGCCAGTGCGGGAAGCACGTCGGTTCGTAAGACCGACTGACGGCGCAGGCGTTCGGTTTCTTCGCCGTCGAAGGATTGCCCTTCGATTAACTGCTGGTAACGATAGGGATGCTCGGCGATCCAGCGTTCGACGCAATGGGCGATCGCCCGGTGGCTTTGATTGGGGGCGATTAAGGTCGCTTCTTCCAAACTCAGCCCCGACTGTTCCGGGTGTTGGGTGGCGATATTGAGGGCGAGTCCGTGCAAGGTATTGACGTTGAAACCGTAAGCCGGAAGCCCCAAGGTTTCTAAAGCTTGGCGGATTCTCACTTTAATATTGGCGGCTGCCGATCGCGTGAACGTGACCACGACGAGCTGACGACGATGATTTAACTGCGATCGGGCGATCGTCAGGGCTGCCGCATCTGCCATTCCTTTCGATTTTCCCGCGCCGGGAACCGCCGAAACGGCCAGGGATCCGCCCTGCCAATCCGCCATTTGCCGTTGTCCCGGGCGCAAACCACGACGAATGCGTTCCCAGGGGCTCTCTCTCCCATTGTCCGGTGTTGCAGTGACTTCGGGGGTAGTGCGGGTCTCGCTGAGGTCGGAATTTTGAGGCATTTTGGGCTTGAAAATTTCGATAAGGAAAGCTTTTTTGAGTGTATCGGTTTCTGTTCGAGGGGGTTAAGATTTGGGATTTTAGATTTTAGATTTTAGATTTTAGATTTTAGAGGGTTGGCGGGGAGGTGACTGGAAACGGGTTCGTTTCAATTTTTGTATCGCCCCCGGAGAAAGCGAGAATCGGAAGTTAGCTTGGAATTGAACTTCGCGCTTCAGGGAGATCCGTTCTCATGTCTCTTTCCCATCACGTCTCAGACTCTCGAGATCGCTCCTATACTCAAGGCTGGAAATGGCCGATCGCCGCGATTCTTTTGGGGGCGATCGCCCTGTCCGGGTGCGCCCAAGCCAATAAAGCCAAAATGACGATGGGTGCGGCCCCGGAAGCAGACGCCTACCGAGGGGACGAAATGCAAATAGCCCAAGGCAATCAGGTCCAAAGTGAAGCCCCCGCCGCCGTCGAAGCGGCTGAAGCGGCGGCGATCGCGCAAACGCCGCCCCAACTGATTAAAACCGCCGCCATGACGGTAAAAGTAGAGAAAATTGACGGGGCGATCGAAGCCATTTCGCAAATTATCCGGCAACAACGCGGTGATATTTTAAATTTTGAAGACAACAAGCCCGTCAGTAGCAATACCTCTCATTTGGCTTCGATGCAACTGCGCGTCCCGCAACAGCAATTAGAAAATACAATTAACGCGATCGCCGAACTCGGAACGGTTCTCAATCGTTCCATTAGCGCCGAAGATGTTTCCAACCAACTGATCGACAATGACGCCCGGTTGCGAAATTTGCGCAAACAAGAAGAAATGGTTTTAAAAATCATGGACCGATCCGGTTCGGTCGGCGACGTTCTCAATGCAGCCCGGGAATTGGGCAACATTCGCGAACAAATCGAGCGCCTGGATGCAGTGCAGAAAAACTTACGCAATCAAGTCGCTTACTCGACTATTTATTTGAACTTGCAAGCTCCAGTTTCTGTCGCCGAAGTCGTCGAACCGTCTTTAGGGTCGCAGTTACAAGAAACATGGACCGATGCAACCGATGCTTTTCAAGGTTTCGGGGTTGGTTTACTGAAATTGACCATTTATTTGTTAGTTTTCAGTCCATTTTTATTCCTCTTCGTCTTTGGTGGCGTCTGGGGATATCGCCACTGGCGACGAGGGCGCGATCGCCAGCCCCCGGCAACTGGGGGGACGGCAGAAGAATCGCGATAACTCTATAATGGGAACATTCGCAACTGCCGAATTGACCTCACTTACATCTAAGCGCTCAAAAGATCGTGTCTCAGTCCGATCGCCCCTGGCAAATCGAATCCCCGGTCGAAGTGCCGGATCGATTTCTCGATGCCGTCCGCAAGTACGTTCCGGGATGTTCGGGACGCTACGCGGCTCAACTGCTGTGGCAACGCGGGATTCGCGACTTGCCCGCCTTGGCTCAATTTCTCGACCCCAAACAGTACGCCCCGTCCGATCCATTTGCCTTTGGCGAGGAAATGCACCGGGCGATCGATCGCCTCCAGCTTGCCCGAGAACGGGGTGAAAAGGTCGCCATTTGGGGGGATTTCGACGCCGACGGGGTGACGGCGACCAGCGTGTTATGGGACGGTTTGGGTCAGTTTTTCGATCGCCCTTCCCAGCTTTCCTACTACATCCCCAACCGTTTGAGCGAATCTCACGGTCTCAACGAAGCGGGGATCGAGCGCTTGGCGCGATCGGGGGTGACACTGATCGTCACGTGCGATACGGGCAGTACCAACCTCGCCGAAATTGAACGGGGGAACGAACGGGGAATCGATACGATCGTCACTGACCATCACACGTTGTTGCCCGATCGCCCGCCCGTCGTCGCCCTGATCAATCCGCGATCGCTCCCGGCGGACAGTCCACTCGCCACCCTCTCCGGTGTCGCCGTCGCCTATAAGTTGGTCGAAGCACTTTATCTAACTCTGCCGGAAGTCCCCCAAGATTCGTTAGAAACGTTGTTAGATTTAGTGGCGATCGGATTGATTGCGGATTTGGTCGAATTGCGCGGCGATTGCCGTTATCTGGCGCAAGTGGGCATCGAACGGCTGCACCGAGAGTATAAAAAACCGGAAGGCGATCGCCACCGTCCGGGAATCGGTTATTTACTGGACTTGTGCAACCGCAACGGCGATCGCCCCACGGATATTTCTTTCGGAATCGGTCCGCGCATCAATGCGGTCAGTCGCATTCGAGGGGATGCGTCGTTTTGCGTGGAACTGCTCACCAGTCGCGACCGCCAACGCACTCGCGAACTGGCGGAAGAAACGGAGTTAGCCAATACGCGGCGCAAGCAATTGCAGCAAGATACCCTCAAGCAGGTCTCGAAAAAACTCGAACGGGTGGATTTGTCTACGACGACGGCGATCGCGATCGCGGACGAACAATGGCCCGCCGGGGTGCTCGGATTGGTGGCGGGACAGGTGGCCCAAGAATACGGCAAACCGACGATTTTACTGCGCGTCGATCCGGACCGGGGCGATCGGGCGGTGAGATTTGCCCGAGGGTCGGCGCGATCGGTCGATCGCATCGACCTTTACGAATTGGTTCGCAAACAAGCGCATCTATTGCATCGTTTTGGCGGTCATCCCTACGCGGCGGGGTTGAGTTTGGCGGTGGAAAATTTTCCGTTATTTCAAGAAGGGATCGATCGCGAACTACGGGAGCAGTTTGGGAAGAATGAGGCGATCGCCGCCTCGGGAATTCCGGTGGATTTAATCTGTACCGTGGCGGAGTTGGGGAAAGATTTATTTCAAGAACTGAGACTGTTGGAACCCTGCGGGATGGGCAATCCCGTCCCGCAATTACTGATCGAAAATTGTTGGTTTAAACATGTTTGGAATAAAAATATTAAAGATTTAAAAGGGAATAAAATTAAATATATCAAGACTGAGTTTAAAATTTGCGACGAAACGGCGCCGCAGGGCTTTCCGGGGCTATGGTGGGGACATTACAAAGAGGAAATTCCGGAAACGCGCTGCGACGCGATCGTCGAACTCGATTTCAATGCTTATAAGAAAGAATATCAAGTGAGAATCGTAGCCTTGCGCGCGGCGCGAGCGGGATCGTCCGGCGGCGCTACGACCAGGAATTTGAAGATCCTGGACTGGCGCGATCGCCCGCAAGGGGAACGAGACGCACAGGGCGATCGCGCCGTGGTTTTGCGCGAGTGTCCCAAAAGTTGGGACGAGGTGCAATTCTGGTGTCACGAGGCGTGGCGGTCGGGCCGACCGTTGGCGATCGCCTACGACCCGCCGGATTTACTCGACGCGATCGAGGTCTGGACTGAGGCGATCGACCGGGCTGAGGATCTCAGTCGCACCGGGGAACGGGTCGGACGCAAAGACTTGTGTGAGATACTAGGGATCGGCGATCGGACGATTGATTTATACTTAGAAGCTCTCCGTCACCTGGGGTTCGAGATCGTCTCTCAACATCCCCAGGTGCAGTTACGGCGGAGTTTGCGCCCGATCTCGGATGCCGTCGGCGATCTGGAGCGGACTCGGGCTCGTTTTCTCGCCGCCGTTCGCGAAGAACAGTTTCATCGGCAGTATTTTTATTCGGTTTCGGTCGCTACATTGCAAGCCCATGGGGCGGCGATCGTCGCCTCGGCGGAGGAGGGCTTGGAAACGAACCTGTAGGCAGGTTCGATGCCCCGATCGTTGGCAAATGCTTTAACCTTTTAGACAAAAATGCTGCTCATGTAAGTTATCTTGTCTTCATGCTAACCATGACTTACGAATACAAATTACAACCCACCGCCGAACAGATGGCCGCGATCGAGAAAACTCTAGACATGTGCCGTTCGGTTTGGAACTTTGCGCTCGGACAGCGTAAAGATTGGTGTAACTCTCGTAAGTCTCCCATTCATGCTGGCTCGATTCAGTCTGAATAAATGATTGCGGCTGACGAAGCAGAAAACCAGTATTGCGAGGGACCTCGAATCCCCCACTTGAAAGACATCAAGCGTAGCGAGATGACTAAAGTGAGGGAGGGTGTCAATCGATCGGCAAAACGGTGCCTGTAAAGCCGTTTTTCTTCAATAATGAGAGCATTTCATCGACTTTATCTTGGGTGGCGAAAGCCCCCACTTGCATGACCAAACGACCGTTAATCCGGGTACGGAAGGCATCGGGAACGATCCGTCGGATGCGGGCGTGGTCGCGATCGCTGGTCGTATTGACGATCACCCGGTAACGCAATCCCAAGGCGGCGGCGCGATCGGGCGGCGGCGGCGGACTGCCAGAACCCTGGGGATTTTGGGAAACTACGACTTGGGGAACCCCACCCCCTCCATTACCCAACGGGGCATTCGGATCCGGGACGGGCAACAGAACGGGTAAGGTATCCCCCGGTTGGTTGCCAATGCGTGGGTTAGAGGTCGAAGCAGACTGCCCAGTAGGCGCGGGCGATTCTCCTCTGGAAACGCTTGGCGATCGCCCGTCCGGCGGCGGAACCGGGATCTCGATGGGCGCACCGGGACGGGGAACCGGGATCTCTCGGGTCGGTTCGGGCTCCGGTGCGGGGGTATTGGTTGTTGTCGGCGACGGAAACGGACGAGTTGCGGGCTTCACCGTGTTCGCACTGCCGCGATTTAACGGCGGTAGGCGGCGCTGAGGATTGCTAGCGACAGTCTGAGGGTTCGGATCGACGACACCGCGTAAATCTAACCGTCCGACGGTGCGATCGCTCGCCAATTGATTGCCAAAGGCAGGAATAATCTGTTTTGAAGCTTCCGCATTAATATCGTACTGCCCGTTATTGCGAAACACGTTGCCCCCCGGTTCTTCGGCAGTTCCTAAATCCGGCAGGGCATTGGAAATCGTCACCACCCCACTTTGCTGGTTGCGTTCGAGTTCGTTATTTCGCAAAATCGGTCGCGCTTCCCCCTGTACCAAGATGCCATCCCGATTCCACACCAAGCGATTGCCAATTAAAATCGGAGCCGATTTTTGAGCGACGTTAATCCCAAATCCGGTTCTTTCAAATAAATTATCTCGAATCTCCGGTCTGGCGCTTCCGTAGATCGTTATTCCATTCGCCCCATTGCGGATAAAATGATTGTCTTCAATCTTTCCCCGCCCGTCTCCCACGACGGAAATCCCATCGTGGGTACTTTCCGTAAACGTATTGCGGGTCACCGTCGGCGCCGTCGATTCGATCCACACCCCATATCCCCGGCGGTTGGGATTGGTCACCGTTACCCCCGTCAGCGTTGACCCATCCCCCGCTAAAATCGTCGCATCCTGGCGCGCGAAACTCGGACTGAGAAAATCCCCGCCCCCGCGAATGACGATCCCGCGACCTCGATTGTCGGGATTGCCTTGTAAGGTCATTCCCGGTTTGAGCATCAGGGGAAAACTTTCGCCTGTCTCGGCGCTGTAGGTTCCCGGGGCGAGGACGATCGCGCTATTGGTTTTCGCCACCCGCAAAGCGCGCGTAATCGTTTTAAACGGTTGACTCTCGCTCCCGTTTCCGGTGCTGTCATTGCCGTCGGTCGCGCTGACAAAGATTCTCTGAGCCTCGGTGTTTTGCTTGATTCGATCGTTTTGGGCCAGGGATGGCGCACTGGGTTCGGCGAGGGTCGCCGGGGTATAAAGACTGCTGGCGAGGGCTGCACTCAGAACGACCAGGGTGGCGATTCTCCCGTGCAGACGCTTCGCGAACGCGCTTTGGGAATGACGGGGCTGTTGGGGGGTGGATGTGGAATACATGACCTTTGCTCCTTGGGGCTTTAGGCGCTATTCGATTTCCAATTTTAGTGGTTGGCTACTCCCTGCGGAAACTCCCCGATCGCTTCCCCGAGTTAGGATTTCGGAGGAACAGAAGGCGATCGGGGTAGATTCAATGCTGGAGAATTGCTCTACAAACGGGTTTGGGGAAAGCGGATCGGTCTGTTTAATATCTTTTTTAGATCGTTTTTACAAAGAATTTTACGATTGAGGTCGAACATTTTCTATCTTTTCGATGGCTGGACAGAGCAGCGATCGCCGATGTTGTTAAGGTTGAAGTTAGGGAGGCGCGATCGGTCAATTCCCCCTGGGTGAAGAATTTGAGCGATTTTGTTTGCAGTCGTTCCTGGCTTTTCAGGGTCGTCATTCCACAAACCGGAAGAAGTTTCGCCGATTTGAAAGGGATTGTTTTCAACCGTCCAAAGAATTTGTAGATCCCTAATCTTCTAGAAAATTGATGCCTTGGACCGGAACCCATCCGTTTTTTGCCAACTTGTAAAATTCCTTTCCAACTGACACGACTCTATACATTTTCCGTCGATTTGCGATTTCAAAGGCGATTTTTGTGAGACTTTGTCGATCTTCAATGATTTATACTTGTGTTCGGTCGATGCTCTCCTCAGCCATCGCCCGGATCGGACGGCGATCGATCGAGAATCCACCCACAGCTTAAGAACCGATGGATAGAGAATCGCGATCGACTGCGAACTCTCAAAAAAAATCTAAAAATCCTCAACCGCAATTCAACAAGAAGCGCAGGATTCCCCGCTTGAATCAAAGATTGGAAGCGAGGGAGGAATGCACGGCAGATTGAGGGGGACTCTACGAGAAGCCACTTCGCGTCTACGACGCCCTCAAAGCTGCCAATCTGCTATAATCAGAGCTGAAAAACAGCACTTTCTGGCAATGCCCCAAGTTCTCACAGTCTCTTGCAAGTTGGATCTGTCGCCGCAACAGGTTGAAAAACTCGATGCGGTGCTTTCCGCAACTCGCCTAGAGGCTCCGAGATGATGTCTTACTCTTTGCACGATGTTGTCTTGCGGGCTACCTAAACCCCCTCATCATTGCTAAGCAATAGATGAGGGGTAGTTTACTTAAGATTCAGAGGCGGGAGTATCGAGCTTACAGAATTTGGAATGAGTGACAAAGATAGTGGTCTCGAAAAACAATCGGCGCTGGTTTCGCTGAAAGCCCAGCCCGCCGTTCGCCGCATTTTAGATGCCAATTTAGACCGCGCTCGCGAAGGTCTGAGAATTATTGAGGAATGGTGCCGTTTTGGCTTAGAGAGCCAATCTCTGGCATCAGAATGCAAGCAATTGCGCCAAGAATTGGGCAGTTGGCACAGTCCGGAGTTACGCTCGGCCCGCAATACGTCCGGGGATCCCGGGACTAGCTTAACTCACGAACAGGAAGAGGAGCGCGACAATCTCGCCGATGTTCTGACGGCGAATTTCTGCCGCATCGAAGAAGCGCTCAGGGTTTTGGAAGAGTACGGCAAGATCTACAACCGTCAAATGGGGGCGTCGTTCAAGCAAATGCGCTATCGGGTCTACCAACTCGAAAGTGCTTTGCTCGCCTACGAACGGCAGCAGTTGTTAAAACAAGCGCGGCTGTATTTGGTGACTTCGCCGTCGGAGAATATTTATGCGATTGTCGAGGCGGCGCTGCAAGGGGGATTGACCTTGGTGCAGTATCGGGATAAGGACTCGAACGATTGCGATCGCCTGCGGATGGCTCAAAAGCTCTGCCGACTCTGCCACGATTACAAGGCGTTGTTTATTATTAACGATCGCGTCGATCTGGCCCTGGCGGTGGAAGCGGACGGCGTGCATTTGGGACAGCAAGACGTTCCCCTGGCGCTGGCGCGCGAACTCCTCGGCCCCCATCGCATTATCGGGCGATCGACGACCAATTCCGAGGAACTGCAGCGCGCGTTACTCGAAGGGGCGGACTATATCGGCGTCGGTCCGGTCTATCAAACGCCGACGAAAGCCGGAAAAACCCCGGCGGGTCTCGATTACGTCCGCTATGCGGCGGAAAATTCACCGATTCCGTGGTTTGCGATTGGCGGAATTGATATGAGCAATCTCAATGAGGTGATTTCCGGGGGAGCGGAACGGGTGGCGGTGGTGCGGGCGATCTGCGATGCGGAACAGCCGACTTTGGTCACTCAGTATTTTTTATCCCAACTCAATCGCATCGATACACTGCGTGCTTACCAACAACGACATTCTCAATCCCATGGCCGATCGAATTACCTTGCAACTTAATGGTGAAAGCCACACCTGTCCGGCAGGTTTGAACGTGCCGCAATGCCTAGAACATCTCGGGTTCAATCCCCGCTTGGTGGCGTTGGAGTACAACGGCGAAATTCTCCACCGTCAGTTTTGGACGACGACGGAAATCCGAGGGGGCGATCGCCTGGAAGTGGTTACGATTGTCGGGGGCGGTTGACGAGGGTTAAAAACAGGTTAGCTTTTGATCTGGGGGCGATCGCCCGTTTTTACCCCCGTTTTTGAGGGAAGTACGGCTATCCCAACTCGATGGGCGATCCCCCTCGGGGGAGAGTGGCTTGAGAAAGCGATACATTAAAAGAAGGAGCGCAAAAGCTCGTGCAGATGCTCGGGCGATCCGCTCGCAGCCTGTCAATCTCTCGCCAATCAACTCATTGGTTTTGTATGTATAGAAAATTCCGTTCGTCAATCAAACCCTTTTTCAAAACTCTCGCCGTCGTGTTTCTGGCGATCGTCCTGGTCTTCAGCCAAGTGGACGGCGCCCTAGCCGCACGGACGGGCGGTCGCATCGGGGGCGGTTCGTTCAGAGCACCCGGTCGCAGCTTTTCACCGCCGACTCGCACTTACCAACGTCCCGGCGGTGGCGGCTATTATCCCGGTGGTGGCTTTGGCTTCCCCTTCCTGCTGCCGTTCTTCGGTTTTGGCGGCGGGTTCGGCGGACTGTTTACGATTTTGATTTTTATCGCGATCGCCAATTTCCTCGTCCGCAGTTTCCGTCAAATCGGTGAGGAACGCGAAGTCGAAAACAATACCAATCCCACCGTTTCCGTCGCCGAAGTCCAAGTCGGATTGCTCGCCGAAGCGCGCGAGTTGCAAGAAGAACTCGACAACCTCGCCGCTACGGCGGACACGTCGAGCGATCGCGGACGAGCCCAAGTCCTGCAAGAAGCGACTCTCGCCCTCTTGCGCCATCCGGAATATTGGGTTTACGGCGCTTCTACCTCGGACAAAACCCGCTTGAATGCGGCGGAAGCTAAATTTAACCAACTAGCCCTCGCAGAGCGATCGAAAGTCCAGGAAGAAACGCTCTCGAACGTCAACAACCAACGGCGCGATACTCAAAGTTCCAGTCTGGCGAATCGTCAGAAGGGCGAACTCGCAGAAAATAACTTGATGGACGGCCCGGGAGAGTATATCGTCGTTACCCTGATTGTCGGTACTCTCGGCGATCTGTCCCTGCCGAAAATTCAAGGCAGCGACGACTTGCGCCAAGCCTTGCGTCAAATCGGTGGAATTTCGAGCGAGCAACTGCTGGCATTTGAGGTGCTGTGGGCGCCGCAAGCGAAAGGGGATACCCTCACTTCCGATGACGTGATGGCGGTTTATCCTAATTTGAGTTTGGTTTAACTACATGGGAGCTTCGGGGGGCGTTCCGCGTGGAATGCCTCTCGGGCGATCGAAGGGGATTGTATTTCACTGTTGAATTGGGGATTTAGATTCCTTCCCTATTTCTCTCATTTTCTCTTACTCTTTATCAAAAAAAAGATCGAGTCAACCGAATTTAGGATGACAAGCACTCAACCCGTTCGTTGGACGATCGCCGATCTCGAACTCTTTCCAGAGGATGGGAAACGCTATGAAATTATTGATGGAGACCTCATTGTGACCAGAGCACCACACTGGAAACATCAAGAGGTTGTCGGCAATGTTTATGCTCAGTTAAAAGCTTGGTCTCGTCAGACAGGTTTGGGAAGAACGGCGATCGCCCCCGGAATTATTTTTTCAGCAACAGATAGTGTAATTCCCGATGTAGTTTGGGCCAGCGATCGGCGATTGGAAAACTGCCTAGATGAATTGGGCCACTTAACTGATGCCCCCGAGTTAGTCGTTGAGGTACTATCAAAAAGCCCTAAAGATCGACAACGGGATTTAGAATTAAAGCTAAAACTGTATTCAACCCAAGGCGTGCAGGAATATTGGATTTGCGATTATCAAAACATCGAAATTAAAGTTTATCGGCGCGAAGGGGGAATGCTCAAATTAGTCGTGACCTTGTTTGAACAAGATACGCTGACCACTCCTCTTTTGTCTGGATTTAGTTGTTTGGTGGTGGATGTATTTAGTTAACTATAGCATTCCTAAATCAGTCGAGTCAGGGCGATCCACCTGAAACCCCTGGGAGTGGGAGCATCTTGCTCCCTACATAGGTTACAAATCATTTAGGATTGCTATAGTAGGGTAGGCAAAAAATTGCCCGCCCTAACCGCGATCGAGGATAGCGGAAGGCCGATCGCCTCGACTGGCATTACCTTGTATCCCAACTCCCCTAAATTGGAAAAAGCGATCGCGGCGACACGCGAATGAGCCTCGGGTACGTTAAAATTATTAAGTTATTTGAAACGAACGCCCAATCTCAATCAACATCTGGTATTTAACCTCCACGCAATATGAGTCTTCCCATTCGCAACGTCGCTATCATCGCCCACGTCGATCACGGCAAAACCACCCTCGTTGACGCCCTCCTCAAACAATCGGGCATCTTCCGCGAAGGGGAAGACGTTCCCGATTGCGTCATGGACTCCAACCCCCTCGAACGCGAACGCGGGATCACCATCCTCTCCAAAAATACCGCCGTTCGCTATAAAGACACCTTAATCAACATCGTCGATACCCCCGGACACGCCGACTTTGGCGGCGAAGTCGAACGAGTCCTCGGCATGGTCGATGGCTGTTTGCTGATTGTAGACGCCAACGAAGGCCCGATGCCGCAAACGCGCTTCGTCCTCAAGAAAGCCTTAGAAAAAGGCTTGCGCCCGATCGTGATCGTCAACAAGATCGATCGCCCGCAAGCCGACCCCTACGGCGCCGTCGATAAAGTCCTCGACCTGTTCATCGAACTCGGCGCCGATGACGACCAGTGCGAATTTCCTTACCTGTTCGCCTCCGGTCTCGACGGGTACGCTAAAAAAGACCTCGACGAAGACGGTCAGGACATGCAACCCCTGTTTGAGGAAATCCTCGAACACGTTCCGCCGCCGATTGGCGATGCGACCAAACCGCTACAACTGCAAGTCACCACCCTCGACTACTCCGAATATCTCGGACGTATCGTCATCGGACGCATCCACAACGGCACGATTAAAGCCGGACAGCAAGCCGCTTTAGTCAAAGAAGACGGCAGCATCGTCAAAGCCAAAATCTCCAAATTAATGGGGTTTGAAGGCTTGAGTCGGGTGGAAATCGAGGAAGCCTCCGCCGGAAACTTGGTCGCCGTCGCCGGATTTGGAGATGCCAATATCGGCGAGACGATTACTTGTCCGGAAGAACCCCAAGCTTTACCCCTGATTAAAGTAGACGAACCGACCTTACAAATGACCTTCTGGGTCAACGATTCGCCATTTGCGGGTTTGGAAGGCAGTTACGTGACCTCCCGGCAATTGCGCGATCGCCTCATGCGCGAACTCGAAACCAACGTCGCCTTACGGGTCGAAGAAGCGGACACCCCGGATAAATTCCTCGTCTCCGGTCGCGGCGAACTGCACCTGGGGATCCTGATCGAAACCATGCGCCGGGAAGGCTACGAGTTCCAAGTCTCCCAACCGCAGGTCATTTACCGAGAAATCAACGGTCAACCCTGCGAACCTTACGAATGTCTGGTGCTCGATATCCCGGAAGAAGCCGTCGGCGGTTGTATCGAACGTCTCGGTCAGCGACGCGGAGAAATGCTCGATATGCGCGTCGGCGTCAACGGTCGGACTCAACTCGAATTCGCGATTCCGGCGCGGGGGTTGATCGGGTTCCGGGGTGAGTTCTTGCGCCTTTCTCGCGGGGAAGGGATCATGAATCACAGTTTCCTCGATTATCGTTCGTTAGCCGGAGATGTGGAAACCCGCCGCAATGGGGTGATTATCTCGTTTGAGGAAGGAACGGCGACTTTCTACGCTTTGAAAAATGCGGAAGACCGGGGCGTGTTTTTCATCACGCCGGGGACGAAGGTGTATAAGGGGATGATCGTCGGCGAACACAATCGTCCGCAGGATTTGGATTTGAACGTCTGCAAGACCAAGCAGTTGACTAACGTCCGGTCTTCGACGGGGGATGAGTTGGTGCAGTTGCAGGCGCCTGTGGAGATGAGTTTGGAACGGGCGTTAGAGTATATCGGGCCGGATGAGTTGCTGGAAGTGACGCCGGAATCGATTCGCTTGCGGAAGATGGCGAATAATAAGAAGTTGGCGAAACGCTAAACGTCGCTGTCTGAAAGCGGAATAAGAAATAGGGGCGTTCGGGCGATCGGACGCTCTTATTTTGTGCGCCAATCGCCGCCTCATTCAACGTGCGATCGCGCAAGCGCGTGGTTAACATCTCCGGCGTCGTACTTTTTTCTAAATCCTCATTAAAAACTTGATAAGATATTAGATATTTAGACTTAGAACTTAGAACCAAAATCAAACATACAGTCATTAAGATTGCAGGAGAATTCAGCAAAGATGAAAAGCCTCAATCAGAATCAGCTTTGGCGATGGTTTGGCGTATTGGGAATCGTAGCAGTGAGTACGATCGCCTTGGACTTGAATCAATTCAGTGCAATTGCTCAACCCCAACTCAATTGCAACAATCCCCGAACTCAACGCGAACTAAATGCTTGTGAGCAACAACGTTGGGAAGCGGCAGATCTCGAACTCAATCAAATCTATCAATCTCTAATCCCACAACTGTCCAATAACCGACGGCAACAATTAGTCAAAGCACAACGCGCCTGGATTGCATTTCGGGATTCTGAATGCGCCTTTCACAGCAGTGTAGCAGAAGGTGGAACCATGCAACCGATGCTGTATTACGGCTGTTTGGCGAATTTAACCGACATTAGAAATGCCGAACTTTATCGGTATGAAAGAGGACAAATCCCGCCTGCTCTAGGAGAAAATTATCAAATTGCAGACAGGCAGTTGAATGCCGTTTATCAGCAGTTGATGGATCGACTGCCCAGTAAGCGAAAAAATCTGTTAAAAACAGCAGAATTGGATTGGATCGAATATCGCGATGCGCTCTGTGAATTTGAACGCAGTGGAGGTGGCAATGCAGGGTTTAATTTCTGTCGAATTCGCCTGACAGAAGTTAGAGTAGAGCAGTTAGAAGCTCATTTGGATTTCCTAAGCCAGATTATGCATTACAAGGCTTAGCATGGCGTGCGTCAAAGGGGAAGAATAAAAAGTTGAGGCAAAAAGGGCGATCGTAGCAGAAGAGAACCTTGGCCAAAACCGCCCAAACAGTCCTCAAAAAAATGTCAATTGCCGTACAGAAACGGACGAGACGGGTGTAACACGGGCTTGACTCATCTCGTTGAAATATCTAACAGCTCACCAGAAGAAAATTGACTCTTCAGCTTGATGAACTCTAGTCATTTGTTGTCCACAAAAACAACACAATATGGGTGTGGCTCGCTATAGATAAGCTGTTAGAGATTTAAAATTCCAAAAACTCCTGTTTTTCTACTCGAATTAACCGATAATTGCCCGCTTCAGCTAAAACTTGATAGTCTGGAGGACGCAAACCTGTCCCTCGGATTTTATTGGGATAGCCTAAAATCATTAGCGTTTCCGAAGCGGGTGATTTTCGGGCGAGATTCTGCACGTATTCGCGCGTATCCGTAGATCGTCGAAAGAAGGTAATCGGTTGACGGGTATAAAACACCAAGCTCGGTTTTTCAAAGCCGACCATAATCACTTCTTCGTCGGCTTGTCTGAGTTCGACTATGCGATCGGCCATTTGGCGGATCGGGATTTGTCTTTGACTGTCGAATAAAGTGTAAATTGGATAGACGGCGACGGTAAAAAAGAGTAGAAAGCTAATTAGATTGATAGCGAGAATGGGGCGCGATCGCCCCTGCCACCAGCTCAGGGCGATCGCCCCTGCGGTAATAGTTAAAATCGCCGCAGCCCTCAGTGCCAAGCCACTCGATTGTAATAAATCGCGAAATTCGGGCATCGACGGATCGCGTCCGAGCAGTTGCCGACTCCAGAAAAAGACGGCGGCGAGTAAGAGTAAAAGTAGCAGATTTAAACCGATGGAAAAATGGAAAAAGCGGCGGGGCGATCCGGCGGAGCCTTCACTTTGCGATCGCCCGGATCGACCTTCTCCATTTAACGAAGGATTTTCGACTTCTTCACTCCAAAACAAGCTGGTTAAAATCGCGGCGGCAGGCAGTAAGGGTAAGACATAACTGGGTAACTTGGTAGCAGCAATGGTGAAGAAAATGAAGATAACAGCAAACCAAGTGAAAGCAAAAAAAGTCAACTGCCGCGATCGCGATTGGGATTGCCAGCGTCGCCGTTTCCAAAAACCCGATCGCGCCAAACCCAAAGGTAAATAACTCGACCACGGCGCAAATCCGAGCAAGATGACGGCAAGGTAAAAATACCACGGTTCGCCGTGACGGTTGACCACTTGGGTGAAGCGCTCGAAGTTGTGATAGCCAAAAAAGCTATCGATATAACTTTGCCCGTTCGCGACAATGACGGCGACATACCAGGGAATGGCGATCGCGCCGACGAGGAACAGTCCCCAAACGAGCTTCATTTCGCGCACTACCGTGGTGAATTCCCCCAGGTACAGCAGAAAACTGCCAATAATCAATGCCGGAAGCACGATCCCCACCGGACCTTTCGCGAGGATAGCTAGGGCGATCGCCAGATAAAAAATAAAATACCAAGTGTTAGGATTTCGCAACGGTTGTGGCAGATCCACCCCCAAAATGGGCGATTTTTCCTCGGGATCTCCCGTCGCGTAGCCCCAAAAAAACGCCAGCAAACCGATATCCATGCAGGCGGTCAGTAACATATCCGAGACCCCGGTTCGTCCCCAAGCGATGACTTGTATATTCAAGGCAAACAGAGTGGCGGCCAGTCCCGCCCCCAACCAAGAGGAAACCGAGTTCGATCGCGGCATTTGTCGCTGCCACGGGTGAGACAGTCCGAAGGTGCGGACCGTCAAAAATAAGAACAAAGTAAGAACAATGGCGCACGATGCCGAAGGCAAGCGGACGGCCCATTCATTGACCCCGAAAACCTGGTAGGCGATCGCCATCAACCAATAAATCAGAGGCGGTTTGTCAAAGCGCGTTTCGCCGTTGAAATAGGGAGTAATCCAATCCCCGGTTACGGTCATTTGGCGCGCCGCTTCGGCGAATAAAGGTTCGGTTTCGTCGATCAAGCTGACACTACCCAAGTTCCATAAAAAAGCCAGCCCCGCGATCGCGATCGACCACAATCCAGCAGCCAACCATAAAACAGTCTGAGTCTTGGCAAACAATTTATCTTTGAAAACCCGTATCTGTGGACTTTAGATTTTAGATTTTAGCAAAACCGCCAGAATCCTCGCAGTTCTGCTAAATTTGAACCATATCCCCATAAAGAGTTAACAATTGCTCCTCAGTTAAAACATCGGTGTCTTCCTGGGGACTCCACAACACCTCTAACACCAACAAATACTCCGGAGTAATCGCCGCCGCCCGTTGTAAAGCCGCTTTGAGTTCTTCATCGGAATAGACTTGGTCGAATAACGGTTGGTCGTCTTCCGTTCCCACCAGTAAAGTCACCACAATATAGGAGGCTAATTCATCTCCCGCATCGGGTAAAGCTTCTCGATACTTAACTTGTCCGCCGACATTGGCGAAAGTTTCGGCACTGAATTTGCTGCGTTCTTCAATCGATAATTCTTGGAACCGTTGCCCTGCTTTGTCTCGATTCTCCACTGTTTCGGAAACCGCTTGGGCGCGCACCCAATACTCGGGATGACGCAATAACCCCAAGGCGGTTTCTTGTAAAAATTCGCACCGTCCTTCGGGAGTTTCCAGGTCGGCGCTCAGACTGGTTTCGTTGAGTTGTTGCTGAATCTGGCGGGCGCTGGCGAGTAAGGCGACTTGTAGCTTACTCACGGTCACCACATCATTATCTAGCTCGTTGGCGGGGGCCGCTCCTGCACCGCGTTTGCTCATCATGTACCAAATCGCACCTAAAACGCCCCCCGAGACCAGTAAGAAGAGGACGAAACCCCAAGGAAATCCCCTCGAAGCTCTGGGGGCGTTGGTGGAGGTATTTAAATTCCCGGAATAGTTAGGAGTGGGGGCGGTTTGGTTGTACTGACCCGTTCCGGGATTGGCGGGGACGGTGTTGGGAATCGAGGTCGGAGAGGCTTCGGGGTTGTATTTGAGTCCGGAGTCTACGTTATCAACCGAGGGTTGAGTGGGAGCGGGTGCGGGATAGTACGGTTGTTGGTAGTTGGGTTCGTCGGATTCAAACTCGATTTCTGGGTTGATGATATAAACATTGCCCGATGAGGAGCCGTTGTAACGCGGTTGGGGAGTGCGGTAAGTCGGACTGGAGGGAACGGACGTAGGAGTGGGGGTGGGAGTGGGTGTAGGGGAAGGGGTGCGGTTGAAGCTGCCGCCTTGGACTCGTCCCCCGGTGTTGCTGCGGCTGGGGCTGGTGGTAGAGGGGCTGGTGGTCGGTTGGCTGCGAGGGGTGGGGCTGGGTTTGGGTGAGGCGCTGGGTTTGGGTGAACTGGTGCGGTTGAAGCTGCCGCCTTGGACTCGTCCCCCGGTATTGCTGCGGCTGGGACTGGTAGTGCGGCTGGGACTGGTAGTGCGGCTGGGGCTGGTAGTGCGGGAACGGCTCGAACTGCCACTGCTGCGGGAACGGGAACCGGAGGAGCGGGAACGGCTCGAACTGCCACTGCTGCGGGAACGGGAACCGGAGGAGCGGGAACGGCTCGAACTGCCACTGCTGCGACGGGCGAGGACGAGGGAGTTACTTTGAACCCACTGAGTGATGTTTTTTCCGGCATGGGGTTCGATTTTGAGCTCGTTGACCAAAACCAAGGTGAGTAAGGTGGCAACGATCGCGTTGAGCTTTAACATGGCCGTTTCCGACAGGGGTCTTCACCTTCAGTCTTAGCCTATTTAAGGGCATTCGTCATGGGAATCGCTACTCAGTTGCCACTGTTGGAGTAAGTCCGGGCGCCGTTGGCGGGTTCGTTCGATTTGTTGTTGGCGGCGCCAGCGCGCGATCGCGCCATGATGGCCGGAGAGTAAGACTTCGGGAACTTTGAGGCCGCGAAATTCGGCGGGACGGGTGTAGTGGGGATAGTCGAGCAAGCCGTCCTCGAAACTGTCGGCGACGACGGATTCGCGTTTGCCGACGGTTCCCGGTTGCAAGCGCACGACACCATCGATGAGGGCCAGGGCGGGGATTTCACCTCCGGTGAGGACGAAATCGCCTAAGGAGACTTCTCGAGTGACCAGGTGCATGACTCGTTCGTCTACACCTTCGTAGCGCCCGCAAATTAAAACGAGTTGGTCGTAATCGGCGCTTAGTTGGCGAAATAAGCTTTGGGTCATCGGTTGACCTTGGGGGGTCATGAGGATGATTTCGCGCCGTTGTAAGACGGGTAAAGACTCGATCGCGGCGAAAATCGGTTCGGGTTTCATGACCATGCCGACACCGCCGCCATAGGGTTCGTCATCGACTTTACGATGCTTGTCGGTGGTGAAATCCCGAGGGTTGACGAGGTTGATGTGGGCGATTTGTTTGGCTAAGGCTTTACCGAGCAACCCAGTTTGTAGCGGTCCGGCGAACAGTTCTGGGAAGAGGGTAATGACATCAATACGCACGAGAGCTTGGGTGAATTTTGGCTATAAAGTGTAACGAAAATTTAACATATTCAGGGGGCGATCGCCCGGGAAGGGGGGCATCGTCGGTTTTTGCGCGAGGCGATCGCCGTGGGAGAGGAAGGAAGCGAGGGGATTGAGGGAGTCGAGGCGAAACCGTGACGGACTCGGCGGGTCGCTTTGCGATCTCCCCGAGGCACTCCACTAGGTCAACATTTGCTGAAATAGCTAACATTCCTTGCCAGAATCTGGCATGATAAAACATTGTCGCAAATGCCATTATCGCAAATGCGTTCCGTTCCCCGAGAGGTGGAGGGAGCGCGCTGAGTTGAGCCGTCGTTCTATGTTAGGATAACGGAGGTTTTAAGCCCCAATGGAGTAACTTGTGAGGTTTGAAATTTGTTGAGTTGAAAACTGAGACTCCTCGAACCGAAAAACCTGCACGAGAGCTACCCAAGAGGTACGAAAGACCTCGATAGAAACCGATGCTATTGCAACGAATAGCACCCCCCAGAAAAACTGAACCTTTTCAATCCAAAACTGTAAGGCAGAGCGCGGCTCAACAGTAAAAAAGTAAGCCTGTGGAGACCGGGACGGGGGAAGCGAATGACTCGAACTAAAAATTTGCACGGCGGTGTGAATTTTGGCACAGAGATCGGGATCGGCGCTCCCGATTCGCTTTTCAGCCAAGGTCACTGAAGCAGGAATCCCATCCATTTTGCTCGATGGGTGCGAGCGTCAACCCGATCCGTCATCCGAGACGATTCGATCGTCCGTGCTGCCTTGAGCCTTGGTTCCCTATACGGGATTCTAGACCGACGGCAAGCTTTGCCGGAGGGAAAGACCGAAACCTACAGGAGCGAAGGGGGCAAGTGAATCGGGAACCCAACCGGACTCCCACTTGTGGGGCGATCGCCCCAGCCGAAACGGCCCCGGGCGGTCGAGCGATCGACGGAACCGCTACGCCGGGTTGCCGGGCGGACAAGAGTCGCAGTTCATTAAACTCACGGCCTATAGCAATATCATCCATGCAGCAGTTAGAATCACAATCCCTTCAACCGAAGATCCCCCAACCGCTAAAAAATACTGTCATGGTGATTGGCGGAGCAGAAGACAAAGTGCATGGCCGCGAGATCCTGCACACGTTTTTCGGTCGTGCGGGGGGAGTGGAGGCGCGGATTGCCATCATCCCTTGTGCCTCGCGCGAACCGTCGGCGATCGGCGATCGCTACCGCACGATCTTTGCGGACATGGGCGCCAAAGCCATCGAGCTGCTCGATATCCGAGAACGATCCCAGGGAGAAGATCCCCGATGGCAAGAGTATCTAGAAGAGTCCACCGGGGTATTCATGACCGGGGGGGATCAATTGCGCTTGTGCGCTCTGTTGGCGGACACCCCGCTCATGGAAAAAATCCGGATGAAAGTGCGCGAAGGCAAAATTACCCTGGCGGGTACCAGTGCGGGCGCGGCAGTGATGGGCCATCACATGATTGCCGGGGGGGGAAGTGGCGAGTCGCCCAACCGTTCCTTAGTCGATATGGCGACGGGCTTGGGAATTCTGCCGGATGTGATTGTGGACCAGCATTTTCACAACCGCAATCGCATGGCGCGGCTGCTTTCGGCGATCGCCTGCCACCCGGATCGCCTCGGGGTGGGGATCGATGAAGACACGTGCGCGATGTTTGAAAGTGACGGCACCCTCCAAGTGATGGGCAAAGGAACGGTGAATATTGTCGATCCCGGCGATATGTTCTACACCAACGAATCTCAGGTGGCGGCGAGCGACCCGCTCAGCCTTTACAACCTGCGGGTTCACATTCTCTGTCACGGCGATCGCTACGACCTGCGCCAGCGCACGATCGTCCATCCCCAATCGCGACCGACCCCCTAACGCCCCATCCAGCCGCGCCATGTTTCTACCCGTCCGCTCCTATCCTCCGTCCGCTCCAGGCGATCGTGCGGGGGATTTGAGTCTCGTGATGTCAAGTGTCGCGGTCTCAAATCCCACCGAGGTCAATGTTGTCAATCTTTATACCCGGATCCGAACCCTCGTGTCCTTCGCGATCGCCTCGCCCGCCTGTTCGAGACATCGGTTCGAGGGTCGAAGATCGGCGGCGATCGCCATCCAATCCGAACGTAAACCGCACGAATTGTTCGCAGCGAACAGTCTGACCCGTTTTCCAACTCAGAAACTAGATACAGTCCCTCCATTGCTTCTAACAACAGCGCATCACCCTCGGGGAGAGTTATGAAAATACTCAGAATTCAAACATTACGGGGTCCCAACTACTGGAGTATTCGACGCCACAAACTCATTGTCATGCGCCTCGATTTAGAGGACTTAGCCGAGAAACCGTCGAACACGATCTCGGGTTTTTACGACGGTCTCACGGAAGTTCTGCCGAGTTTGGTCGAACACTACTGCTCCCCAGGTTGTCGGGGGGGCTTCCTCACCCGAGTGCGCGAAGGGACGATGATGGGCCACATTGTCGAACATGTCGCTCTCGAACTGCAAGAACTCGTCGGCATGGAAGTCGGTTTCGGTCGCACCCGCGAAACGTCCACCCCGGGGGTTTACCAAGTCGTGTTTGAATACCGCGACGAACGGGCGGGTCGGTATGCGGCGCGGGCTGCAGTGCGGTTGTGCCGCAGTATCGTCGATACCGGACATTATCCCGAAAGCGAAATTCAACAAGACCTCGAAGATCTCAAAGATTTGTGGGCTCAGGCCGCCCTCGGACCGAGTACGGAAACCCTGGTCAACGAAGCGGAAGCACGCGGGATTCCCTGGTTCCCGTTGAGCGCCCGGGCGATGATTCAGTTGGGATACGGAGTGCATCAAAAACGGATCCAAGCGACGCTCACCGATCGCAGTAGCATCCTCGGGGTCGAACTGGCCTGCGATAAAGAAGGGACGAAGCAGATCTTGCTCGATTCCGGGATTCCGGTTCCGCGAGGCACGGTCATTCACTATCTCGACGAACTCGAAGCGGCGATCGACGAGGTCGGCGGCTACCCGATCGTAATCAAACCTCTCGACGGCAACCACGGACGGGGGATCACCATCGATATCGACTCCTGGAAAGATGCGGAAGCGGCTTACGACGCGGCGAGTGCGGCCTCGAAAACCCGCACGGTGATCGTCGAGCGCTTCTACAAAGGACGCGACCACCGCGTGTTAGTAGTCAACGGTAAACTGGTCGCCGTGGCGGAACGAGTCCCCGCGCACGTGGTCGGGGACGGGCGATCGACCATTCAAGAACTGATCGACGAAACCAATCGCGACCCCAATCGCGGCGAAGGTCACGATAACGTCCTCACCCGGCTACAGGTAGACCGTACCACCTGGAGTCTGCTCGATCGCAAAGGCTACACCCTCGAAACTATTCTCGAAGAAGGGGAAGTCTTTTACCTGCGATCGACCGCCAACCTCAGTACCGGGGGCATCGCCATCGATCGCACCGACGAAATCCATCCCGAAAATCTCTGGATCGCCCAACGGGTCTCGAAAATAATCGGCCTTGACATTTGCGGTATCGATGTGGTAACGGAAGACATTTCCCGACCCCTGCGCGAAACCGATGGCGTCATTGTCGAAGTCAACGCCGCCCCGGGCTTCCGGATGCACGTCTGTCCCAGCCGGGGGCTGCCGCGCAATGTCGCCGCCCCGGTCTTCGACATGCTCTTCCCGGATAACGCCCCCACCCGCGTCCCGATCTTGGCGGTGACCGGAACTAACGGCAAAACCACCACGACGCGCCTACTGGCTCATATCGTCAAACAGACGGGACAAACCGTGGGCTACACCACCACGGACGGCACCTATATCGGCGATTTCCTCGTGGAGAAAGGGGACAACACCGGACCGCAAAGTGCGGAACTGATTCTCAAAGATCCCACCGTCGAAGTCGCGGTTTTAGAAACGGCCCGAGGGGGGATCCTGCGTTCCGGCTTGGCGTTCGAGCGCTGCGATGTGGGTATGGTCTTAAATGTGGCCGCCGACCACCTCGGGATCGGCGATATCGACACGATCGAACAAATGGCCAATCTCAAAGCCGTACTGGTGGAAGCGGTCGCCCCCAAAGGCTACGCGATCCTCAATGCGGACGATCCCCGGGTGGCGGCGATGGCGAATAAGATTAAATGCAAGGTCGCTTACTTCTCGATGGATCCCGAAAGTGAGGTGATTCGCGAACATACCGCGAAAGGCGGACTGGCAGCGATCTACGAAAATGGCTACCTGTCGATTCGCGAGGGCGATTGGACGACGCGGATCGAGGAGGCGGTGAACGTTCCCCTGACGATGGGGGCTCGGGCGCCGTTTATGATTGCCAACGCCCTGGCGGCGTCTCTGGCGGCGTTCGCCCACGGGGTGGAAGTCGAACAGATTCGCGCCGGGTTGGGTACGTTCCAAGCGTCGGTGAGTCAGACCCCGGGACGGATGAATTTGTTTAATTTGGGCAGCTATCACGCCTTGGTAGACTACGCTCACAATCCGGCGAGTTACGAAGCGTTGGCGGGGTTCGTGCGCAACTGGCCCGGAGAACGGATCGGGGTGGTCGGCGGACCGGGCGATCGCCGCGATGAAGATTTCGTCACCTTGGGCCGTCTGTCGGCGGAAATGTTCGATCGCATCATCGTCAAAGAAGATGACGATACCCGAGGACGTCCCCGTGGCGATGCGGCGGATTTGATCGTGCGCGGGATCGAATCGGCGAACCGAGAGGCCCGTTTCGAGTCGATCCTCAACGAGTCGGAGGCGATCGAAATTGCCCTGGATGAGGCCAGTTCCGGCAGCTTGGTGGTGATTCTCCCAGAAAGCGTCAGTCGCGCCATTCGGGCGATCGAAGCGCGCAAACCGATCGGGGAAGAGTCATTTAGTAAAAATGGCAAAGCTTCGTTGAGTCCGAAATCGGCTGAGTCGTCTTCCTCGGAGGAATACAGCCGTTCGAGTCTTTGAGCTTGACAGCAATGTAGGGATCGATCTCGGAGGCACCCAAGACGGGCGCCTCCATTTGTTATTTGCCCCTTGTTGGTTGATTTGTTGTTTAAGGTTGGGTCGGGTCCCGCCGCCCTTTATAATCGGTCATGGAGGACGGGCGATCGCCCCATCGATCCGCCACCGGGCATCCCACTCAAAGGAAAAACCACCGTGACCAGCACTTCTACCCCATCACTACGACTCGAACAACACGACCTGATTCGCCAACTCGCCGACACGATCGAGGGCGTGTGGCAGGAATATTTAGACTTATCTCCCTATCCTTTAGCGGAAGAGTTGGGATATGTCGAAGGTCGGCTAGAAGGGGAGAAGCTGGTTATTGAAAATAAATGTTATCAAACCCGCGAGTTTCGTAAACTGCATTTAGAACTGGCAAAAGTCGGCAACAGCCTCGATATTTTGCATTGCGTGATGTTTCCCCGTCCCGAATACGATTTGCCGATGTTCGGTACCGATTTAGTGGGCGGACGCGGGCAAATTAGCGCGGCGATCGCCGATTTATCCCCGATCGCCGATCCCCAGTTACCGGACGCCTATCGCGAGGCGATCGCCGCTTTAAGCCCCGCCGAGTTTTCGCAAGTGCGCGACTTACCCCAATGGGGTCATATTTTTTCCGAATATTGTTTATTTATCCGTCCCGACGGTCGAGAAGAAGAAACGCAATTTCTCGACCGCGTCAAAAGCTTTTTAGAAATTCACGCCCGAGTGGCGATCGCCACGCCGCCCACCCCAGACAAAAAAGCGCAAATCCTCAAAGGTCAGCATAACTACTGCACTCACCAACAGCAAAACGACAAAACCCGTCGCGTTCTCGAAAAAGCTTTCGGCCCGGATTGGGCGCATCACTATATGACCACGGTCTTGTTTGATTTGCCCTCAGAAGCATAAGTCAGAACTCAATCGTCCAAAGTACCCAGGGCGGGTGTCGATCCGCCCCAGGCAAGTCATAAGCTTTCCGATTCCCTCAATCTAAAATCTAAAAGCTAAAAGCTAAAAGCTAAAATCTCAAAGCTAAAATCTCAAATTCCTAATGTCCGAAACCATTTGCACTCGCTTACTCATTTCCGGTCGCGTCCAAGGCGTCGGTTACCGCTTTTCTACCGTTCGTGAAGCGGAGAAACTCGGCGTTGTCGGTTGGGTTCGCAACTTGCCAAGCACTCAAGTGGAAGCGGTGTTAGAAGGCGATCGCCCTCAAGTCGAACAGATGATAAGTTGGTGCGAACGAGGGCCCGGTGGGGCGATCGTCGATCGCGTCGAAGTCGAATCTCGCCCGCCAGAAGGATTCGCCAGCTTTGAAATTCGCTATTGAGTAGGGGCAATTCGCCAATCGCCCCTACAGGCGAATCCGTTTAAGGCATTCCCGGACGGGGTAACGCCAATCCCCCCGGCGTTCCCGGATAGGTCCCGGCTTGAGAAAAGGTAATGTACGGCGAACCTGCCTGGTGTGCGTGAGTTCCGTGGTGGTCGTGATAGTGAATCGGCATCGGGTTGTCCCGGTACAGACCGATCGCCCCATCCAGTTTGGCATGAGCGAGATTGGCCCCGGCTAAATTAGCTCCGGTCAGGTTGGCCCCGCTTAAATTAGCATTGAACAAATTCGCATTTCTCAAATCGGCCCCGTTGAGAGACGCATTGCTCAAATCCGTCCCCACCAGGCGACAGTCACTTAAATCGGCATTGGAAAGGTTGGCGCCGATTAATTGTGCGTGACCGATATTCGCCCCGGCTAAATGGACGCCACTCATGTTGGCATGATTGAGCTGGGCGCCGATCGCGTTCATCCCTTGCATTTCGGCGCCACTGAGGTTCGCTTCGCACAAATTGGCATTCACGCAATTGGCATAACTGAGATCGCCTCCACTGAGATCGGCGTTTTGCAGCTTGGCTTCAAATAAATTAATACTTTTGGCATCCAAACCGCTCAAGTCGGCGTTATTCAAATCTGCCGCTACCAAATTGGCAAAACTCAAGTCAGCCCCGCTTAAATTGGCATGGCTGAGATTGGAACGATTGAGGTTGGCAAATAATAACTTGGCCCCACTCAAATCGGCTTTACTTAAATTGAAGCGTCCCAAGTTCGCATCGTTGAGATTGCCTCCCTGGCATTGTTTCGTTTCCAGTAGGCGTTTGATATGGGCGTTATTGCCGGAAATGTGATTTTTTAGATAAGGGTTATTGGCAAACATCTGGGTTAAGTTCCCGCACTAATCGATTGAGCTAAGTTTAAGCCAAGATCGGTTGCTTATGGCAGATCGAGAAAGGTTTGGATCTTCTCCAAGCAAGTCCATCAAACGAGATGTCTTTGTTTTAGCAAATCGACGCCACAAATTCCTCGATTTCATCGGAATTCGTGCGGCGTCCGATCGCGTCAGTTACGGGGTCAAGACCCGCAGGGCGATCGCCCGTCAATGATTTTTCTTGAGAAATCCCCTATCGATGGCGATTGAAAACAGGAATTGTTGCTGGCTGGACTCAATTGACACTCAATTGTTTGATGGCTGCTATTAGAAAAAATCGAGGACGAAAAGCGATCGGCGATCGCCGTGCCAGTTCCTTCGATTATCGCGATTATCTGGCGATCGCCTCGTGTTTCGGGCGCGGGTAAGTGTATGGAGTTGCGCCTCACCTACCCATTGTTACCGTTAGAATACACCCTTTACTGGCTGCGAGTTTGTAAGGAAAACTCGATATTTCTTGACGTGGCTTAAAGATGCTAATGATTTTACCACAAAAAAATCAGATGTCCAATATTTAAACTATTGTTTAAACCCTGCTTTCTCCGGCTTGTTTAGCGGTCTAACAGCAAATAATGAACTGTACCGCCCAAACTCAACCCCACCAGGGCCACAAAGGCTAAAATCAAGAAATCCTGCCAAGGACGAAACAGCCCCGTTTGCAAGTCGAGACGGGCGATACAGGCGGCGACGACCAAAATCAACCCTTGGGAGGACACCTCGATCCACGACAGCAAGACCACGGCGAAAAACGCCCCAGACATCACGGTCACGAAGGCGCGAAAATCCGATCGCAGCCACCGGACTAAGAACGTGCGGATTAACGACCAAGGCGCCGCCAAAGCTTCGGCGATCGATAAAATCAATAAGGAGATCGCCACCCAAATCCACCACTCCGAGTGAGATTCGGAAAGAGTCCAACCTAAATTAAAATAGGTCACCAACATCAAAGCCAGGGAAAAGCGAGGCAGTTTTTTGAGGAAAAACATTGCAGGCGAGTCCGAGGACAGGTCGGCGATCGCACGATCGCCCGAGGTCAAGAGATCGAAGCCGCAAAACGCTCCTTTTACCTCTTTTTAGCAAAAGTTTAGCCTTTTGCGACTCGTTGAAGCCCCATCGGATGGGAGGCGATCGCCTCCGATCGAAATAATTTTGCCAACCTTCCGGATTGTCGCACGTCGCGGCGCACTTTAAAAACAGTGATTTGTGAATAACCAATGAGTAAAACTAATCCCCGCGATAATAGTGCGAATCAACAAAACTCTAACAAAGGGACTCCCGGAACGAATCGCCAATACGATCGCGGTCAGGGAAATCGCGGGAAGCAGATGAACCCGAATCAAAAAGGAAAACGCTAGAAAACGCGCGATCGCCTTCGATCTGCTGCCATTTTCCCTAAAATAGCACTTTCTAACCGACGCGGTACGTCTCCCGCAGACTTCCTCAATTTTTGGGAACGTCAACCAGGGGATGGATCGCGTCCGCCTTTCAAAAGCGATCGGCGAACATCGATCTTTCTCTTATGCTTTCACACTAAGCTGAATGACCCCCCGTTGTCCGTTTGTCATCCATTGCGGATCCTCTTTTTGTAACCATTCGGCTTGTCCCGGTTGCAACCCACAAGCGAGTTCGGCTTTCATCGTTCGCAACGCTAAAATAGAGGTTGGGAAATCACCGATAATTTCGGAAAAAGGAGTGGTAAACGACCAATAACGATCGCCCAACAATCGCCGATAGTTCGCATCTCCTTTAACAATCACTAAATTAGAATCAGCCAAGTTTTGACATAAATCTGACGGCATTTCCCACCACGCCAGAGGCGAAGTCCAGAAGAAATGATGCCGGAGAGACAAGCGATCGCGATCGAGATGATCTTGCAGGCGATCGCCCACCCTTTTAATCTCTAACTCGCTATGATTTTGTAAATAATTAACCGTATCGAGTACATCTTTTACCATGGCATCGGAAACAAACGTGGGGTGAGACTTCCCATGAATGAAAACCTGCTGGCTGAGACCGGAAGTTAACAAGAAATCGGCAAAACAGAGATCGCAGAATAACTCAAATCCCGCATTATCGACAATAAAATCGACGCGATCGCCCCTTTTTTGCAATAAATCTACCGTGCGATCGCTGTCATCCGCTAAAATACGGTGTTTCTCCTGTTCCGACTCGCTAATCGAGCGATCGCCATGTTCGGCAGGCCACAAACTCAGATCGACGCGATTGCCCCACAAACTGGCATGAATGAGGGCGATCGTTTGCACGCGATCGGCATCTTTGAGACTACGATTGAGTTTTTGACTCAACACTTGAATAGAACTGTGCGATCGTTCCAATCCTAACTTTTTTTGTAATAAATACGGATCGATTTGTAAACGAAAGTAATCGATCGCCTCGATAATGCGTCGGTAAAAATAAGTTTCGGCAAAAAACCAGGGAACCTCCAACCAACTTTGACCGAGATAAGGTTGAATATAGTTTTGCCAATCCGTCGCATCTCTAGAGTCTGTATCAAGGAGATGTCGAATAGTACCTTGAGGAATATCTGCCGCTAATTTTTCCAAATTACCGACAATTTCCGGCGAAAACTCATTTTCTGGAATAATTTTAAGACAGATTTCGCTCAAGCGTCGGGCGACGGTATCGTAAGCCCAAGAATCTCGGCGATCGCACGCTTTTATCGGAGGTGGATAGGACATTAGAAATTGTAGAGTTTAGAGTGTAGAGTTTAGATTAAAAAAATTGGGCATTGGCGATCGGGTTCTGGATGTTTACTCATTACAGTTTTCGTCGATAAATGTCCAATGGGGAAAGGTCGCTGCTTGTCCGCAATAGCGATCGGTTTCATCGTGAAGATTCCAGAGAATGACATCCGAAATAATAAACCGCTTCCCCGTTCGCGAAATCCGAACTCCGCGATAATTGGTAATATAACCGCATTGATTGGCTTGGCTTAACAACTGCGATCGCTCGTCGAAACCACTGGGTTCGACGCATTGCCGCGAAGGCATCCGGGTAAACTCGTCCCAGCTAAATTCCCACAATTGCAACCCTTGGCGGTTACCATAATTAAAAATTGGGTCGGCTTCAGTTCCGTGGGAAACCACCACAAAAGGGGCGTCAAACAGCGATCGCGCGATCGTGTCCGGCGACCCTTCTATTTCGAGTAAATGATATCCCAACTGATCTTGAAAACTGTTGAGAATTAATTGAGTTTGCCGCAGGATGGTCGGATCTGTTTCGGGAAAAGAAATCGAAGCACTCATCAGTCGTCAATCGTCAATTTATTCGAGTAAATCCGGTTGTTCGCCTACTATTTTCTCGTAAAGAGACTGAAAAGCAAACCATCCCATATAAGGTGTTCCGACTTGGGTATAAGTCAAATGGGCAATTTCGGAACGAATGGGGATCGGGGTTCCCGCCGCTTCCGCGAGTAGCTGGGACTGACAGCAGCGTTCCATCGCGATAAACCACCACGCCGCCTCATCGACGGAGTGACCGACGGTAAGTAAACCGTGATTTCGGAGGATCGCCGCCTTGCAACTGCCCAAAGTTCGAGCCAGTCTTTCGCCTTCCCCGGGGTCTAAAACGACTCCGGTATAGTCGTCAAATAAGGCATGATCTTGATAAAACGCGCACGCATCCTGAGTGAGGGGATCGAGGAGTCGCCCCAGGGTTGACCAGGTTTTACCGTACATCGAGTGGGCGTGAGCCGCCGCGACGATCTCGGGACGGGCTTGATGAATTTGCGAGTGAATCGCAAAACCTGCGGCGTTGACGGGCTTGTTTCCTCGGACGACTTCGCCGTTATGGTTGACCAATAATAAGTCGGAAACGCGGATGTGACCGAAGTACATTCCGAAGGGATTGACCCAAAAATGGTCTGGATATTCGGGATCTCGGGTGGTGATATGTCCGGCGACCCCTTCATCAAAACCGAAGCTCGCAAACAGGCGAAATGCGGCAGCTAGCCGTTGTTTGCGATGTTGGCGTTCGGCGTCGAGACTGTCGAACTGGGGCGGTTGGGGCATCGGGGTGCTGGAAGTGGCGATCGCGGTTGGCGTGGTCATGACGGTTGCCCGGTCTAAAGGTCTAGTTTCAAGGTAACGGGTTCCCTCGAACTCTTCAAAAAAGTTAGCATCTTAAAAGATACGACGATTGAGCGTCATGATTTCTTTTCAACAGTCCGAGTGTAAATTAGAAGTGAGCGATCGATCGCCTTTTGCAGTTGAATTGTAGGGCGATCGCTTGGTGGTGGATCGTTTCGTACTGTCGTTTGCCGAGGCTTCTCACTTAAGGTGGTTCGGCGATCGAACCGGGGACGGCGATCGTAGGCTCCCTGACGTGGCTCTGTGGGTCGATAACATCGATATTGCCGCCCGCAACTGGTAAGAAAAAGGCTTTATTCCCCGATCGCCGACCGCTCAAAATGACGGGAATTTATGTCAGTGGGTTTTGAAAAATTAGGCAGGTCAAATTATCGAAGCGATCGCGAGAACAAATGAGGGTGACGAAACATTTTTCTGTACAAATATACGGGAATTGCGCTTGTGTGAAGTGGGTCATACTTAATCAATTTGTACTAATGACTGAATAATTGGAAACAAGAAAACCGTAAAAGTAGATTTTTTTCAAAGTTTTATAGCCATCGTCTATGTATTTGAGGATACCTGCGATCGATATCGGGCTAGTGGTGTCAACTTTACCAAAAAAGTGTAAAACGCCGAAATTTACAAAGTCACACTTGCTCCCTACTTGAGTTACAAATCCTTTAGGAGTCCTATATGCTCTTTAAAAGAGAAACAGCTTAAGCTGTTCGCCACTGAAATAGGGAAGGAAGTGCAGCCCGTGTGCTGCGAGAGCGAGCAAGATCCTCGCTCTCGAACGACGAATTTAAATCGTCACCAGCTTATAATCTTTCACTTTTTTAAAGATCGCAACCCGATCCTCGAAAATATCCGATCGCGGCTCCCTCTTTTCTCCCAATTCGTGAATTGAAAAACAGTTTAATGAGAAAAGTTTGCAAATTGTAAAAATTCTTGCTACATTGCGGGAGATGTGATAAGAAAAATTGGACAATGAACCCTCTCAGTCGCTTAATTCCCGTGATTCCCCCGTTGAAGGCGCGATCGCTCGCCTCCGACCTCAAAGCGCGCTTGGATTGGGGCGAACCTGCGCTGACAATCGTAGACGTGCGCGATCGCGACGACTTCAACGAAGCTCACATCTGCGGCGCCGTCTCCATTCCCCGGGCTCAACTCCTCGATCGCGCCCTGCGCTTTTTAGAATTGACCCGCGACATTTACATCTACGGCACCAGCGACGAAGAAACCGCCCGCGCCGCCGGAGAATTGCGACGGGCCGGCTATCGCAAAGTCTCCGAACTGCGTGGCGGCGTGGCGGCGTGGAAAGCCTTCGGATTTCCGATCGAGTCTTCGGCGCGCTGCGTTTAACGGCGCGATCGCCTAATGCGCGAACAGATCTTTGTATTGCAGCAAATCTAAAGAAACGAATACCGGGATGCAACTAAAACACTGCTGCGCCAACTCCCAGCGTTCCTCTCGCTGCAACATTTTCATCAACTTATGCCGGACTGAGAGCAAGTAGCGCACGTCATTCGCCGCATAACTCAGTTGCGCTTCCGAAAGGTTGTCTGCATTCCCCCAATCGGAACTTTGGGCGCTTTTGTCCAGTTCCACCCGTTCTAATTCCAGAACCACATCTTTCAACCCATGACGGGGGGTATAAGTGCGAGCTAACTTGCTGGCAATTTTGGTACAAAATATGGGTTGCACCTCAATCGACAGGTGGTAGCGAAGGGCTGCCACGTCAAAACGGGCGTAGTGAAACACTTTCACCGTCTTTTCGGCTTCCAATAACCGCTTTAAAAAGGGTGCATCTGTCTGCCCTCGGGCGATCCGAACCACCGTGACGCGATCGTGCGGATCGCACAACTGCACCAAACACAAGCGATCGCGCTGCGGTAACAATCCCATGGTTTCCGTATCGACGGCGATCGCCTCCGCCTCCAGATACGCATTCAATTGCGCTTCAGTTAAATCGCGATCGCCAACCTGAAAATCTTTTAATGTCATGACCCGGCTTAATTCTCCTCCTCTAAAGCTCGCAAAATGCGGGCGATATATTGCTACCGCTAGGTTAATGTAAAGTCAGTGACTCACTCTCTGGGAATTCGATTTCGGCAGTAGATAACAAGCCTTTAGCTTCGAGCAATCCCTCGATGGTGTCAACTCTTTCGCGCAATCCACATCGATCCGACGTTTTCCTTTGGCTTGATTCGAGGACATTTTCGATCTTCTGTCAAACTAAGCCTCACTGCTCGATCGCCCGCCCCCTCGAAGCGATCGCCGCCCTGGGTTATTACAACATTGAGGACGGGGTAGCCTCGGGTTAGAATTTAACCGTCACGACGAGAGCGATCGCCCATGTCCGAACTCTTTCAAGTAGAAACCGATTGGTTGCTCGATCGGGGCGATCGCCGCGATCGCCTCCGCTTCACCCGAGAGGGCAGCCATTTTAGCGCCTATTCCCGCGATCGTGAGCCACCGTCGCGATTTTCCGGTCAAATTCTCCAGGGACGCGGCGTTACCCTCATCCACAGTCTCGAAGTCAGCGCCGGAAACGACTACTGCGCGGTCTACGCGGGTAAACTCACTTCAGATAATATTTTTCAAGGGAAATGGCACGACAGCGCGGGCGATCGCGGCAGTTTCGAGTTGTTAACCGCACAAAGTGCTAAGCAACCGCCGCCGGATTCCCCGCCGCGCGATCGCTTCAACCGACCGATTTTCGATCTCAGTGCCGATCGCCCCCTTTCAGCCGAGGGATCTCGATCCCTAGACCTCCCCGATCTCTACGTTTGGGAACCCGCCGCCTCCCCCAGTCGCCCACATTTGAGCCACTTACACTACGACAAAGACACCGGGTTTTATCAAACTGCGAAAACCGTCGATCTGTTAGCCGAACTGCCTCCCGATGAATCGCGAGACGGCTTCGCCGAAAGTGAGGTTTTCGAGTTTTCGGGACAAATCGTCATCACCTTAAAACCGACTCACATCGACGGAGAAGATCCCCGCCGTCCTTATTTATGGCTGGGCGATCGCACTTTATCTCGGTTGTGGCCTTTTTACTTTAAGGCGATCGGTGCCGTTGCCGTCAAGGATGAGACCCTTTTGCTCGCCACCGATGGCGGTTTACTCTGTGTGGACGATCGCCTCAATACCGTCGGTTGGCTCGATTTAGGCAGTTCCGCAGGCGATCGCCATTCCCCTCAACAGTGCCAAACTTCCCAGCAGATCTTGATTCGTGAGGGTATGGCTTACTTCCTCGATAACGTCGTCGAACCCGCATATATCTTTCGGATTGACGTGGGAGATCCGGCTAACTTGAAAGTGCGATCGCGCGATCGAATTGATGGCACCGATCGGCAGCTAAGCGCACAATGGCTCGATTTCAACGCCGATCGCTGGTTTGTCGTGCAGAACTACCGCACTCCATACGACTCTGGAACCAATGTTCTCGGGTTTCCCCTGCTCCCCTCCGAGGAAGAATGGGCGATCGAGCTTACGGAGTTAGATCGCGATCGCTGGCGTGAGAGCGGCGATCCCCGAGGAATCGACCCATTTGCTCTCACATCCGGCGATCGTCCGTGGGCTTTAACAACCCATACTGACGGTACGATCTGGCTGTCCCGTACCGATTCTACGATCGAAGCTGGCGCAACAATTTCCGTTCGAGCTGCTTTTCTTGACATCGCTCAATTAGGTGGAAATCTCGAACCCAGGGGGGCGATCGCCGTTGTTGGCGAAACGATCTTTCTCGCGTTAAAACAAGGTGACAGCGCCCGTTTAGCGGTATTTCGCTTCACTCAAAATACTCCCGAACTCTTGCTCGTTCAAAACATTTCTTCAACGCAGTTTAGCGCGATCGCTATTCCCCAAAAAATAACAACTTTTCCCTTCTTAACACCCAATATTTAACCTTTATTAGATTGTAGAAAAATCATGAGTGATTCTCCTGAAATCCCCAGACGACGCCGCCGCCGAGCCTCTAGCGAACCCTCGGACCGGAGCGCAACTCCCGACCAACCGATCGCCTTACCAGAATCGATGGTTAAAGGGACAGCGCGATCGACGGTTGGGAAAAA